>NZ_CP109583.1:0-1276250 GCF_036250755.1 Streptomyces uncialis
CTTGTCCGGGCGGAGCTCGGACGGCCCCTTCGCTGCGCTCTCGGGGCCCTGGAGCGGGGGCGGCCACTGCGCGGCCCTTGGGGGTGGGGCGGGCCCTCGCTGCGCTCGCGCCGTGCTGACGGCCGGTCAGCGCGCTGCGCGCGTGGATCGGCTTGTGCGGATTGGGTTTAGGGGTGACCGGATGGGGGTGGTCCCGGGTCGCTGCGCTCCTTCCGGGACCTGACGGGGGGTGAGGGTCCCTCCACTGCGCTCCGGGACCTGGGCCCGCTTCGCGGGGAGCAGCAGTAGGGGGCGGGGACTCGATCGGGTTGGGCTTCAGGATATCAGGGGTTGGTAGAGTAGGCAGCATGTAGAGTTAGGGAAAACAAGGCATACCCCCAGAGTGTGAAGAGGTGGCCTTATCGGTGGGGAAGGATTGGCGGATGAGTGCTTTCCTTACGTGGAAGCGATATGCGCAGGCAGTGGAGCGGGAGTTCGCTCGAGCAGGGTTCGCCGGGGCCTCCCATTCGGTGATTCGGGACGAGGCTCACCGTGAGTCCTGCACCGCGTCCTGGCACTGGGCAGTGGGCTCGCCCAGGCTCAATGCGGAGGAATGGCCCTCGGGGCTCACTCTGACGTGGACGTCAGCGGACCAAGGCTGGACGTGCAGTGTGGTGGAGCACTGTGTGGAGAGCACGTTCACGCTCCCTGTGTCCTCCATCGCCGCGCCTCGCGCCCTGAGCGCCCTGTTGCCGGCGCTGATGGAGGGCAGGCGCTGGCAGCTCTCCTCGTCCGAAGAGCGGTGGGAGCACGCCGAGGTCGGGGAAGCTGCGGCTTTGTCCGCGTATGGCGAGGACAGGTACGGCCCGGACTACCAGGCGGCCGAGGAGCAGGGAGCGGACTTCCTGCGGTGGCAGGAGCAACTGGAGGGCCAGGAGGCCGCGGAAGGTGCCCCCGGGCCGACTGTGGAGCGGCTGAGCTTTGAGCAGCGGCTGTCGGCGCGGGAGGGGATCTGGGGTGAGGTCACCGGGTTGACGCGCGGCCAGGTCCACGAACTGCTCACCGCAGCGGGAGAGCTGGAGCAGCACCCTGACGTGAGGAGTGCCGCGGACTGGCTGGCGGCCGTCCGCAGGATCGAGCTCCGGCGGATCTGGCAGCTGATGGACCAGCAGGACATGGACCAGTACACCCCTGAACAGGACTCCGGGGTGCAGCGCTGGCGGGACGAGGAGCGCAGGCGTCAGAACGGCCCCGGCGAGCCGGAGCTGTTCCGCTACCGGGTCGTCGCGCAGCGCACCGGCGACAACCACCCCGGGGCCGTGACCACGACGAATCACACCGTGGTGCGGTCGGTCGAGGAGGCCGTGGCCATCGTCCGCAGGGTCAACGAGCGGGACCCCGGCCTGTACGGCACCAAGGGCCTGTACCGCGTCGTGGAGGTGTCCGAGGAGATCCCGGAGACCGGGGGCCGGGTGCACGAGCAGGATGCGGACGAACTGGCCCGGCAGCGGCACCTGGGCACGGTCATGAACGCCGCCCTCACACACAGCGACCTGGAAGGCCCGGTGACCATCCCACCGGAAACAGTCGGGGCGCTCTGCGACTTCTTCACCCGCACCATCGTCCTCCCCGGCCGGCTCGACCCCGAGGACGGCCGGCTCCACATCAGCGACCCCGCCCGCGACCTCACCCGGCTCCTCCTGAACCACCTGGAGAACCACGGCCTGGCCCTGAAGAACGAAGCGGAAGAGGGGGAGCAGCGGTGATCTGGACTTCTGAGGATGTGGCCCGTGACTCGGTCCGGCGCAACGGTGCGGGTCTGACCGCCCGAGGGGTGGACGAGGCGGTCGCTGAGGCCGCTGTCCGGGAGCGCGAGACGGAGGCCGAGCGTCAGGCGGCGCTGCGGTCTCCGCCCCGGGACCTGGAGCAGGAGCCGTTCGCCTGGGATCCGGAGGAGCTGGCCGAGCGGTGGGCCGCCAAGCATGTCGAGTGGCACCGGGTTCAGGCCCTGATGGAGTCGTCCGGCTGGACGGTCTACGAGCCGGAGAAGGGCGCCGAGGGCGCCGCCTGGGCGCGCGAGCGGGAGACCTGGCGCGCGGGGTTCCTGGAGCGGCAGGCCGCGCACCAGGCGCGGCGGCGGGACGAGAGGGACGAACTGCGGGCCGAGGTGCGGCTCACCGCGCCCGCGGGCCGGCGGATCCAGGCCCTTGCCGCCCGGGCCGGCGTCTCCCCGGACCAGGTCGTGGCGCAGCTCGCCAAGCACGCCGTCGCCGGTGAGGACGGCACCGTGTCGGTGCCCGCTTTCAATCCGCGCTGACATCCCAAAAACGCACACCGAAGCGAGAAGGAAAGGGCTCTGGAATGTCTGGTGTAAAGCTCCGGGAACATCAGGTGGATGCGAATTCCCGTATCCGCAGGTGGGTGGGATTCCCGGCAAGATCGTCTGTGACGGAGCATGGTGCCCGTGCCATGGTCGTGTCAGCGACCGGCTCCGGGAAGACGATCACCGTGGCCGCCGCCGCGTACGACTGCTTCCGGAGCGGCCGGATCCTGGTGATGGTCCCCACCCTCGACCTCCTCGTCCAGACCGCCGAGGCGTGGCGCCGGGTCGGCCACACCGCGCCGATGGTCGCCGTGTGCTCGCTCGAAGGTGACGCCGTGCTGAAGGGGCTCGGGGTCCGGTCGACGACCAACGCCATCCAGCTGGCGCTGTGGGCCGGGTCCGGGCCGGTCATCGTCCTAGCCACTTACGCCTCCCTCGTGGACCGGGAAGACCCCGCCGACCCAACCGGACAGACTCGGGTCCGGGGGCCGCTGGAAGCCGCCCTGGCGGGCGGGGAGCGGCTGTACGGGCAGCAGATGGACGGCTTCGACCTCGCCGTCGTGGACGAGGCCCACGGCACGGCCGGGGACATGGGGCGGGCATGGGCGGCGATCCACGACAACCGGCGCATCCCCGCGGACTTCCGGCTCTACCTGACCGCCACGCCCCGGATCCTCGCCGCGCCGCGCCCGCAGAAGGGCAAGGACGGGCGCGAGCTGGAGATCGCGTCCATGAGCGGGGACTCCGAGACGTACGGGGAACGGATCGTCGATCTCGGGCTCTCGGAGGCGGTCGAGCGTCAGATTTTGGCAGGATTCGAGATCGACGTCCTGGAGATCCGCGACCCCGACCCCATCCTCGGCATCTCGGAGGAGGCGCTGCGGGGCCGGCGGCTCGCGCTGTTGCAGACCGCGCTCCTGGAGCACGCCGCAGCGAAGAACCTCCGCACCGTCATGACATTCCACCAGCGCGTCGAGGAAGCCGAAGCGTTCGCCGCCAAGCTGCCGCACACGGCCGCCGAGCTCTACCGCACCGAAGCGTCCGACAAGGCGCTGAAGGACGCCGAGGCGCTGCCGAAGTCGTCGATCGACGCCGAACTGTACGAGCTGGAAGCCGGCCGCCACGTCCCTGCGGACCGCGTCTGGGCCCAATGGCTGTGCGGCGACCACCTCGTCAGCGAGCGGCGCGAGGTCATCCGCCAGTTCGCAGGCGGCATCAACGCCGAGAACAAGCGGGTCCACCGCGCGTTCCTCGCCTCCGTGCGGGTCCTCGGCGAAGGCGTCGACATCGTCGGCGAACGAGGCGTCGAGGCGATCTGCTTCGCCGAGACCCGCGGCTCCCAGGTCGAGATCGTCCAGAACATCGGCCGCGCGCTCCGGCCGAATCCGGACGGCACGACGAAGGTGGCCAGGATCATCGTGCCGGTGTTCCTGGAGGCCGGGGAAGACCCCGGCGGCATGATCGCCTCCGCCAGTTACAAGCCGCTGGTCGCCGTACTCAACGGCCTGCGCTCTCATGACGCCCGTCTCGTCGAGCAGCTGGCATCCCGGACGCTGTCCCGCGGCAAGCAGGACAAGCGCACCCACGTGAAGCGGGACGAGGACGGCCAGATCATCCGGGCCGGCGAGAACGAGGAGCAGGAGCAGGAGCAGGAGCAGGAGCAGGAAGAGAACGGGACCGAGGGGGCGGTGGAGTCGGCTCTGCTGCACTTCTCCGGCCCGCGCGACCCCGCGACGATCGCCGCGTTCCTGCGCACCCGGGTCTACCGGCCGGAGTCGCTGGTGTGGCTGGAGGGCTTCGAGGCCCGGCGCCGCTGGCGATTCGAGAACGGGATCACCGGGCTCGTGGCCACCCCCTACGACACCGAAGTCCCGGTCGGCGTCGTCAACTACCCCCTCGGACGCTGGGAGGCGGAGCAGCGCCGTGCAGCCCGTACCGGGGACCTGGAGGAACGGCGGCGCGTGCTGCTGGACGAGGAGGGGATGGTGTGGGAACCCGGAGATGAGGCGTGGGAGACGAAGCTCGCGTTCTTCCGCTCCTACCACCGCGCCCACGGACACCTCGCACCCCGGCAGGACGCCCTCTGGGGTCAGACCGAGACCGAGGCGCAGCCGGTGGGGCGGCACATGGCCAACCTCCGGCGCAAGGGCGGACTGGGGAAGGACACCGAACGGGCCGAGGCCAGAGCGGCGCAGATGACCGCCATCGACCCCGACTGGAACTGCCCCTGGCCCCTCGACTGGCAGCGCCACTACGCAATCCTGCGTGACCTGGCAGCCGAGGAACCCGGCGCAGTCCTCCCTCACATCGAGCCCGGTGTGCTGTTCGAGGGCGACGATCTGGGGGCGTGGATCCAGCGGCAGCAGAAGCCCGCCGCCTGGAAGCTGCTGGCCGAGGAGCAGCGGGAGCGACTGACCGGGCTCGGAATCAAGCCCGTCGAGCAGCCGGCCCCCGCCCCGGCCGGGAAGAACACGGAGGCCGGGGCGGAGAAGCTGTCAGCGGCATTCCAACGCGGTGTCGCCGCCTACGCCCAGTACATCGCGAGGGAAGGCAAAACCACCGTCCCCCGACCCCATACCGAACAGGTCGTCATCGACGGGGCCGAGCACACCGTGAAACTCGGTGCGTTCGCCACCAACACCAAGCAGAGGCTGGCACGGCTCACCCACCACCAGCGCACCGTCCTGCGGGACATCGGCGTGGAATGGGCGTGAGCGGTACCGGCGGCCGCCACCCAGGTCGCCTCGGTCCGGTCTGCGAAAGCCGGCTCCGTGCAGTCGGCGGCGTCCGAAGCGCCGACCGGTGTGGGATCACCACGACGAGTGCGACACGACGCTGTACAACTGCGGTACCTGCACCTACGACCATCGAGGAGCACGATGCGCCCTCCGATCGGGACGACTACTGAGACGGTCACCCGATCGGGAGGCACGTTCGGCGCCACGGCTCAGGCGAGGCGCCGCGACGCGATCAGCCGGTTGGTCAGCTCTACCGTGGCGAGGTACCACCAGAAGATCCAGTCGAGGAATGCTTCGTCGTACTCGCCGCGCTGGTCGGCCCGGCGGTGGCGCAGGTCGAAGCGGTTGGCGATCTCGAACAGCGCGCCTTCGTCCTTCCCGAGGTGCTGCTTGATCAGGGCACGGCGTTCCTCAAGGATGCGGGCGAGGTTGAAGATGGCCGATCGCTTGCTCTCGGCTGACGTGTCACGCCCTCGGAAGAGGGCGATGGCATGGCGGACTCCGGCGGTGGTGCCGGGTGGGCTGTCGTTGAGGGCGCGGTGCACCAGCTGGCTTCGGGCGTCGTCGGTGACGGCGACCAGGCGCCCGAGGTCCTCACCCTCGGCGGCCAGTTCGTAATCGATGCCTGCCTCGCGCAACAGCTGGTTGACTTTCCACCGGTACAGAACGCGTGCCGGGCCGTTGTGAAACTCCGAGTGGTGCCATCCGCAGCCGCTGTAGGAGTGGAAACGCCGCGTACGGGGCGGCTCACCAGGTCGTGGAACACCTCGATCAGCCCGTAGAAGGTGTCTTCGCCCCACGCCTCCGGCGCCAGCGGCCACAGATCAGGGATGCCAAGTCGCCTGTCGATCACGTCGGAGGGGTCAGGCAGCTCGCTGTGATCGTCGATGCATTCCTCGCCGAAGACTTCGGCCAGGTAGCCGTTGTCGGCGAACTCGCTGATGAGCCGCGCGATGTCCCCTCGGGTGTCTCGCGCGGTACTGCCATCGTGAGCGAGTCCATTGCCGCGGCGCTGCGGCCAGTACGGCCGGGGCGCGGCCGCATGCCTGAGCTCGGGCGCCCGGCGGATGAGTTCGGTGAACCAGTCGTGCTGGTCCATCACGGCCCGTTTGGTGCCCCAGCCGGTGGCGGTGGTCGCCCAGGGATCGGCTGTCGGCGCGGTGTGGTTGGGCAGATCCTCGAAGTCGGCGACTGCGGTTGTGCCGGCCAGGGCCTCCGTCAGGAGCCAGATAGCCCGGTCCTGCCAGGAGCCTGTGGACCGGAGCACGCGCTCACCCTCGGATATGAACAGCGATGCAGGCCAGAGAAGTTCGTAATTGCTTAGGTCCAGACTCACCACAACATCATCACCCATAGGAGATGTGTCCCGACCCTGGGCGATGAATTCCCGTCTCAGTCCCGGATGAGCTCCTGGAACTGCGGACATCCCACCGCATGCCACTCCCTGACGAGGACTTCCCCGCCACGACCACAACCTCCGCGTACCACGGCAGACAGTCATGGCACGCACGGATCTCGTACGAGTTGCCGTCGTCGTCGAACGCCTTGAGGTCGACGGAGCCGACCGGCGCTCGGTAAGTGACGTCCTGCTGCGGATCGGAGCCTTCTGCCATGTCGGCCAGTATCTACCAGCGCGCAGATGGCCTTCGGCGCAAGGAACGTGAGCCGTCCGCCACGATCATCAGCGGACCCGCACAGGGCTGCCCGTCTTGCCGCCACACCTGCAGGAACACTGTGGGAAGCGGCAAGGGGCGTTGTCAGTGGGCGGCCATAGCCTGGCGAGACGGGAACCGCAGAAAGGCACGCCCATGAACGCCAGTTACTACCGGAGCCAGCTGGACAGAAGGAACAAGGCTCGCGCTGACGCGGAGAAGAAGGTCGGCGAGTTCCGCAAGAAGGAAGCCGACAAGCGCGCGAAGGCCACGAAGGAGGAAGCAGCAGCCGCCAAGGCGAGTAGTCAGGGTACCGTCAACAGCAAGCAGCGTGCTGCCCAGCGATACGAGAACGAGGCCAACAAAGCTGGCCAGAACGCCAGCACGTGGAGCGCCAAGGTCGGCAAGCTCTCCAAGGAGGCAGCTGACCTGTCGGTCAAGCTGGCGAAGGCGGAACAGGTTGAGCGGGCCGCCGCGGAGAAGGCTCGCCAGCGTGAACAGCAGAAGACGGAGCGGCGTGCCGCAGCTGAGCAGCAGAAGATCGAGAGCCGCCTGTCGGCGGCGGAAGGCGAGGTGCGCACAGTGCTGAGGGAATTGCGGGCCCCGAAGCCGGAGAAACTGCGGGTGCTGCTACTGGCGGCTGCTTCCGCCGGTGACCTGCGAGTCGGCCGGGAACAACAGAGGATCCGCGCTGCGGTGCAGAGCGCCACCCATCGCGACCTTGTCGAACTGGACGTCCACCCTGCTGCAACAGCGGACGTCTTCCTGGACGCGCTGACCCGGTTCCGTCCCCACGTCGTGCACTTCTCCGGCCACAGCGCACAGGACCTGATCGCTTTCGAGAAGGGTGAGGACGGCTTCCACGAAGGTGCCATCGTCAGCGCCGACGCCTTCGCCCGGGCCATCGCCGCCGTGGACGACAAGCCGCTGCTGGTCCTGCTGAACTCCTGCCACTCCGCAGCCCAGACCGGGAAGCTGGTCGGCACCGTGCCGTTCGCCATCGGCATGTCCGACACCATCGGCGATGCCGACGCCATCACCTATGCCGCCCGGTTCTACGCCGCCGTCGCTGACGGCCAATCCATCCAAGCCGCCCACCTGCTCAGCCGTGTGGCCATCGAAATGAACGGCCTGCTCGACCGCGACCTGCCGACCCTGGCCTGTGCAGCGGACGTCGACCCGAGCGCCACAAAGCTGGTAACGCCGCCTCCGGAGTAGAACGTGGGCATCTCGTACATGAGCTTGAACCTCGTTCCGCATCCGGTACAGGCAGGGCGGGCCTCACTCTGGAGATTCTCCTGCTCTGCCCCACGGCGCACCGGCTCACGGTGTTCCTGTTCGTCCGCCGTTCGGCCTTCGGTGGCGGCGGCTTGGGGGCTACAGGTGTCACACAGGTGCGGGCGGGTGTCCTCCGGAGTGCCCCGGCCCGTCGCCCGGGCCGCCTTCCACCGTTCGTCGGTGAGCTTGGCCCCGCAGCCGGTGCAGACCGGGCGGCGGGCCACGCGCTCGGCGTGGCGTTCACTGATATCCCGGAGCTGCGCCTGGTACGCCTCCTGGTTGGCCTTCATCTGCTGGCGTTGGCGGGTGAGGACGGCGTCGAGGCGGGGGTTGCCGATCGCGTCGAGGGAGGAGGGTCTGGTTCCCGGACACCGATGTAGTTGAACACGATCAGGACCGGCGGATACGGGTGGTCCGGCCCGTCGTCGGTGACGGTCCAGCGGGTCCGCCACAGCGGGCATGGGGCCTTCTGCGACGTGCCCACGGCCGTAAGTCTTCCGAGTCGGAGGAATCGGCATCCTGAAGGACGCCGGGACCGGGGCCGGTCGGCCGCGAGGACGGCCGACCGGCGGAGTGTGACCGGCAGAGATCAGCTGGCCTTGGCGGGTTCCCCGGCCCGGCCCCAGCCGTCCAGGAAGGCGGCCAGGGCGCGGCGCTGCCGCCACCGGGTGCGGCGCCAGCCTGCGGGTGCCGGTCGTCAGGCGGCGTTCCAGTGGTGCGCGTCCGCGCCCCGCCACTCCACCTAGCCAGGGTCATCGAGAACCAGGCCTGATTCGGTGATGCCCGCGGCTTCCAGGAAGACCACGAGGTCATGGTCGGAGAACGCGAGGCCCAGGATCTCGTCCCGGCCGTTCCGGTGCACGCTCACCCGCCGGCCGCCCGACGGCGACGGCCGGTGCACGACGATCGGCGCGCTCTCCATACCTTCCAGCGTGCGCGCACCCGGCCCCGGGCGCAGCACACGGCAGCGCCAGGCAGGCGGAGTCAGGGTCCTGTGCCGATGCCCCGGTACCCGGGCCCGAGGGCATCCACACCTCCATCCGGGAACGGAAGCCGCCGTCCCGTCGGCCGCTCCTCTCGTCGCTCATCCCTTCCCTCCCTCCCCTGCTCGCCTCTTCCCTTGTCGGCCGCTCCCTCCGTATCGCTTGCCGCACTGCGCTGTCTGTTCGTTCTCAGCCTGGATACCGGCCGTCCCGGCCTCTCCCCGCGTCCCTTTCCACCCCCGCTCCTGTCGACTTCACCGGGCTCCTCAATGCTCCTGGGGGTCCCTGAGAGAAGTAGTCGGCGCAGCCGAACCCTCTTGGCCAAGGCACTGACCTGCCGATTTCCCCGCCCTCCCCATGACATCGAGGCGATTCGTAAGGCGACTCGTAAGGCGACCTGCGGAAGCTGGCGTATGTCCGTTCTCAGCCTGCTGCCGTCCGTACCGGCCTCTCCCCGCCCCTTTCCGTCCCCGCTCCTGTCGACTTCGCTGGGCTCCTCATTACTCTGGGGGTCTCTGAGAGAAGCAGTCGGCGCAGCCGAACCCCTTTGACCAGGGCGCTGACCTGCTGATTTCCTCGTCCCGCCCATGACGCCGAGGCAAGTCGTAGGGCAACCTACGGAAGAGGGACGTGGGGGCGGGCTCGGTGTCCGTCGCGAGCGGCCCGGTCCCGGCCAGTTCACCGCCATCGGACTGGCAGGGCCAGCGGCTCCTCGGGTGGCCGCCGGTCGGACGCCGGTCGTTTCGGTGGACCAGAGCCATGGGCCGGTCGCCCCCAGGGACGGTACTGGTCAAGGGGGGTCCGGTATGTGACGGCTAGACCATTGACCGGACGGTTCGCACCGGTTCGGAAAAGGGGGAGAAATCTCCGGCCGCTGTCCACAGGGCCTGCGCCCGAGGCTGTCCGAAGCCGTCGTGATCAGCACGGCAGCCCGACGACAGGAGTACCCCTGTGCCTGACACCACCGTCGCCGAATCGCTCACTCCGATGACTCCTCACGCGGTGACGGCCGCCTTCGACCACCTCCGCGCGGTGCAGGCCGGCGCACTCGAAGTCGCCGCCGCCCTCGCCGCCGCCGAACCGCGGATGTCCGCGATCCTGGTGGACGTCGCCACCCGGATCGTCGCCCCCGTCACCGCCCTGCCCGGCCCGGACATGGACGCGGCGTGCGCGGACTCCTTCGCCCTCGATGCCCTCGGAGGCGTCTTCCTCAGCGCCCTGCGCACCTGGGAACAGGCGGGCCCGGACGCAGCCGGGGGCATCGCCCGCACCGTCATCCGCTTCACCGCCGACGTCCTCACCGAGGACCACGAGGACATCGACGACATCCTCCGCCAGCTCCACGCCACCGCCCTCCGCCAGGCCCTCGACGCACATCCCACACTGGCCGGTGCACATCCGATACGGCCCGGCATCGTGCAGAACGCGGGCGCATCCCCGGCCGGGTGCGGAGGGGTCAAGGCCCGCTGGGTGGTTCACACAACTCGCTGGCCTGCGGGGTTGGTCGCGCCGGGCGAGCCGTTGCACAGGCTGAGCAGGTGCGCCAGCACGGTGATGTGACCCTTTTTTGGGGGGCGAGTGTGTAGCCGTTGAGTGCTGGAGTCGTCGGGGCAGCGATGATCCGACGGCGTGCTTGGCCGGGCCGAGCACGCCGCACCGCCCAGGCGGGTGGGCCTTCGTCCTCTGTGGGCTGAGTGAAGCCGACGCGGGGTGTGCAGGGTTCGGGACCCGGGCGGTGCTATGTGCGGGGCCTGAGGCGCATGTGCAGCCGTTGCGGGCTGAGTGTGAGGGCCAGGGCGGGGCGGACGGGGCGGCCGGGCAGGGGTTCCAGGCGCCATCGTGCGGCGATCGTGGCCAGGATGATGACGGCTTCGGTGATGCCGAACTGGTCGCCGACGCACTTGCGGGCGCCTCCGCCGAACGGGATGAAGGAGCCGTCCGGTGGGTTGAGGTGGCGGGAGCTGCTCCACCGGTCGGGGTCGAATTGCTCGGGGTTGTCGTACTGGTCGGTTCGGTGGTGGATGAGATAGGGGCTGTAGAAGACGGCCGTGCCGGCGCGGACGGGGTGCGTGCCGAGGTGTGTGTCGGTGGTGGTGGTGCGGCTGACGAGCCAGGCTGGCGGATAGCGTCGCAGGGATTCCATGAGGACGCGGCGTGTGTATTCCAGCCTGGGCACGTCGTCGAGTGTGGCTGCGGCGCCGGCGAGAACGCTGTCGGCCTCGGCGTGGAGCTGTTCTTCGATGTGGGGATGCTGGGCCAGTGCGTGCAGTGCCCATGCCAGGGTGGCGGCCGCGGTCTCGATGCCGGCGAAGAAGAAGGCCATCAGCTGGTCGATGATCTCGGCGTCGGAAAGGTTCTGGTCATGGCCGTCTTCGGGGGGATCTGGGCTGCCGAGGAGTACGGACAGCAGGTCGTCGTGGCCGGTGGCGGCGGAGCGGCGGTCTGCGGTGGCGCGGACCATGGTCCGGCGCAGGCGGGATCGGGCCTGGTAGTAGCGGCGGTTGCCGGGGGTGGGGAGCGTGTTCAGGCGCGGTGGTGTGATCATGCGCCGGAAGATGCCGTCCGTGATGGCGCCGAGGTCCTCCAGTACCTCGGTGATGGCGGTGGGGTTGAGGGTGTCGGCGAACATGGTTGCCACCAGGCCCTGGGCGACGATGTTCTGCATCTCGGTATAGGCGTCGATGGTCTGGCCGTCGGTCCACGAGCCGGTGGCGGTGTCGGTCTGTTCGGTCATCAGGCGGGCGTACGCGGGCAGGCGGGCAGGGTGGAAGGCGGGCTGGACCAGCCGTCGCTGGCGGCGGTGGTCGGTATGGGGGCAGAGGGGCAGGCCGTTGCCCAGGACTTCCCTGCCCTGGTCGAATGCCGGGCCGCCTTTGTCGAAGGTGCGGTCGTTGACCAGGACGTGGCGGGTCAGTCCCGGGTCGCACACCAGAAGGGCCTTCTTGGGGCCGATTCGGATGTGGACCAGGTCTCCGCGGGCGGGCAGTGAGGTGAGGAATTTCAGGGGGTCGCGTACCAGTGGCAGGAGGTGGCCGAGGAGAGGCAGCGCTCCCGGTGCCTGGCTGATCGGAACGTCCGTTGTCATAGCTGTCCACTCTCCGGTCGGCGGTGCGGTGGATGAAGCGGGGACGCGGGGTGCGCGGGGCCGGTTGCTGCGGGTGGAGCCCGGTGCCGGATCCGGGGAGGCGGAACCCGCGACCCCGCCGGTTCAACCCGGTGCGCCCTGGATGCTTGGGGCTTGGCGCGTGCGGGCGTGGAACGGCACTGCCCGGTGACCCGCTGTCCGTCATGGGGCATCCTCGGCGGCGCCGGGCATGGCCGGCGGGGATTCTGTGCGGGGCCTGTGCCGCGGTTGCTGCCGGGGTCGTCAGATGAGTGTGGCGAGGTGCTGCACGGGGCCGGTCGCCGGGTCGCGCGGTCGGTGTAGCGGGCGGTTTCCTCTGCCCAGAGGGCGTTGCCGGTCATCCAGGTCTTGAGTCCTTCGACCATTTCGGTGAGGGCTTGGCGGTCGTCGGGCTGCAGGTGGGGGTAGAGGACGGCCTCGGCGCGGCTCTCGGCGGCGAGGAACCGTCCGACCTGGACGTCGACCCGCTGGGCGACGAGATCGGCGGCTTCCTGCAAGGAGACGTCGAGTTTGCTGGTCAGGACCACGACGTAGTTGCAGAGGTCGTTGAGGCGGATCTCCTTGGGCGCGGAGTACAGGTCGTTGACCCAGGCCACGACGTGGGAGGCGGCTTCGCGGATGGTCGCGACGTCCGGGTTGCGGATCAGGTGTTCGGGCACCGGCCTGGCGGTGGCGACCTCGATGAGGTCGGCGGAGACGTACATGGCACTGGTCAGGAGCCGGTGGGCGCAGTACGCGTCCTCGTCGAAGGGGGTTTCGGAGGAGTTGATCTCCGACTGGCGGACGTGCGAGTAGAGGTAGGCGGTCATGTCGTGGACGAGGCGGTTGGTCCACGCGGCGGTCATGCCCGGCCGGGTGCGGGCCCACAGGTCGGCCAGTCCTTCCCGGATCCTCGACACCGCGAGGACATCGCCCACCCGGTGGCGCCCGGTTCGCGGGGCGGTGCCGAGGAAGGGGGCGATGAACTGGTCGGCGATCTCGGTGGCCACCTCCGGGTCGCGGGCCTCCACCGTGTCGTCCAGGACGTCGTCCAGGATGAAGTAGGCGCTCGTCCAGTCCGCCAGGACGTATAAACGGCCGACGGAGGCGTGGGGACAGACCCGGGCGGCCGGCCTTCCGAGCAGGAACGAGTCGCGGACCTCCCGCACTTTCGGGCTGTTGGCGATCATGCCCATTTCCTGTACCCACGCCTGGGTGTGCTGCTGGGCACGGTCTTCATGGGGGTGGAGCCCGGACAGCAGATCGACGCGGAGCCGAGGGACTGCGAGATCCATGAGCACTCCCTGGCCCTCGTCCTGACAGTGGCGGGGCAGCGGCCCGCCGGTTCCTTTCCTTTCAAGAGAGCCAGTCCCACCCCAGGAAGGGAAGGTCTCGGTAACCAAAAGGGCGTGAACGTGTTGAACGATCCCCGGCAGGCGAACCAGGGGGCGGGCCAGACAAAGGCCCGCTAGGAAAAGCACCCTGAGGGCGGGGGGCGAGGCGGATGGTTCTCGGGGATCGCACGCGGATGCGAACGGGTCGAGGTGTGCTGCCCGTCGTTGCTGGTGGGAGAGGCTTCGGTAAGCTGCGAGGCGGCTAAGAGATCATCTCATTTGGCCGCGCACCGGCCCGGAGTGCCCGGCATCGCCGGTGACGACGCCGTGCATCGCGGGGGACGGTTCCCGTGCATCCGGTCCGCGCCGGATGCACGGGAACCGGAGTGTCCGGCATCGTCCGGCGATGCCGGACGCTCCCGCACGACGGCCCCCGCCTGCCGGTGGAGACCACTCCGTCCAGTGGACCCAGCGGCATCGACCGGCCGGTGGGCTCCACTCGCCGGGGTCCGCTCAGCAGCCGGCCCCCGGGCCGCGGTGCGGTCCGGGCTGCTGCGGGCGGTGCGCCTGCGCCTGCTGGTCGCCCGCGCGCACCGGCCGCGAGGGCTCGTCGGCATCCCCCTGACCGACGTACTGGGCTGCCCGCTCTCGGGCCTGATCCCTCGCCCGCTCGTACGCCTCCTGGATATGGCGCAGCTGTTCGGCGGTGAGGTCGAGGGATTCGACATCGGTGCGTGACTTCTTCAGAGCGCGCACCGCGGTCAGGTCGACCGCTTCCCGGGGTTCGGCCTCCTCCGGCTCCTGGTCGTCGTCGCGGTCGGGCTCGGCGGTGGCCGGGGGTGGGAGGAGCTGTTCCGGCATGGCGGCCTGCTGGTGCGCGGCGATGTCGTACCCCCGCCCGGCCGTGGTGAGGGTGGTGCGGAGTTTCTCGCGGACCACCCCGGCGGCGAGGACGGCCCGGTCGTAGCGCAGCGGGACCCTGGGGATCTCCCACTTCCCCGCCACCTGGTCGGGGAGCCGGAGCACGTGCGGGGCACCTGTGTCGGACGGGACCTCGTCCGGGAGCCCGAGGGTGGCCGGCGTGCCCGTGTCGGGCGGGAGCTGGCGGTCGGCATCCGGGATGGCCGGCCGTCGGCGGGCGGGCTTGAGGTCGGCCTCGGTCCAGCGGGTGGTGTAGAGGCGGTGGGCCATGGTGCCGCTGTGCAGCGTCCCGGAGTCGGTGATGTCGAGGCAGTGCGTGGCGATGGCGGCGTCCACGACCTGGTCGTCGAGGCCGGGTTCCCGGGGGCGGCCCCTCAGGACGAGGGCGAGGTGGCGTCGGGCTTCGGCGAGGAGGTGACGGCGTTGGAAGATGCCGTCCTTGTTCATCACGAACACCACCGCGGCGACGCCGGCGGCGGCCAGGGCGACGTCGACCACGGCCGGGACCCGGGCCAGAACTGTCCGGCAGTGTGCTCGGCTCAGGTGTGGGTGGAGCGGTGTCCGTCGGGGGTGAGGAGGTAGGCGATCGCCATGTCGGTGAGTTCGGCGGCGTAGCGGCGTCTGGCCGTTTCTCCGGTGGCGGGGTCGGGGCGTACGGCGTCGTGGTAGCAGGCGCCGAGGACGGCGCGGGCAGCGGTGTCGAGTGCCTTCTGCGGCTGGGAGCGGCGGATCTGGCCGGTGTACGGGGATGCCGCTTCGAGGAGGAGGCGGTGGAGTGCGGTGATGGTGCGGGCCCCGCGGTCCAGCGACCTGTCCCCCTGTGCGCGCAGCAGCTCCTGGAAGAGGCCGCTGCTGTCGGCGAAGGATTGCAGCAGGGCCTGTGCGTAGGCGTCGATGACGCCTGAGAGTGAGGGCTCGGCTGCCCGCAGGCGCTGGGCCACGTATTCCTCGCGGTGTTCGAGCATTCGCTCGGACAGGGCGGTGATCAGCTGTTCCTTGTCGTCGAAGCGGCGGTAGATCGTGCCGACGGCGACGCCGGCGCGTGCGGCGACGCCGGCCATTGTCAGGTCCTCCAGGCCGTCGGTGGTGGCGATCTCCTCGGCCGCCCGCAGGACGCGGGCCAGGGTCGCGGCGCTGCGGGCCTGCCGGGGTTGCCGGTATGCCGCTGGACGCTCCGGCTCCTCGGTCATGTCCCGCATGGTATCGGCGGCGCTCCTGGCAGGTGCTTTTGGCGGACAGGCCCTTTTGACAACTGGTGCACTCCTCGGCATACCCTCGCTATGCGAACGTGAATTCACATTCACATTCTATCGGAGGTTCCACCATGCCCGACAACCAGACGCTCCCGCCCGTCACCATGACGCCCGAGGAAGGACGCAGCCATCTCCGCGCGCCCCGGGGCGACGGAAAACCCGCGATGCCGGACCACGCCCCGCCCGGCACGGGACGCAAGCTGACCCTGGTCGTCCTCGGCCTGGCAGCGATGATCACCATCATGCTGTGCGCCTTCGCGCTGCCCTCGATCCACAGCGGCCCCGACCGCGTCCCCATCGGCGTCACCGGCCCCGAAGAGATCACGAAGGACCTCCGGCAGAGCACCGACAACGCTGCCTGGGACGTCCGCCCCTACCCGACCGCCACCGCCCTGCAGACCGCGGTCAAGGACCGGGACATAGCCGGCGGCCTCGCCGTCACCGCTCACCACGTCGACGTCTACACGGCCACCGCGGGCAGCCCCTCCGCCACCAGCGCCCTCACCACGCTGGGCGACAACCTCGCCGCACAACAGACCACCCCCGCCACCGTCCACGACCTGGCGCCCTTCACCGAGGACGACCCCCTGGGGGCAGGACTGACCGCCGCACTCCTACCCATGATCCTCGGCGGGATCTTCCCCGCCCTCATCCTCAGCGGGGTCTTCCCCGGACACCGCGCACTGCGCACCCGCATCACGGGAGCCCTCCTGTTCTCCCTGGCGGCAGGCGCCGCCATCACCGCCGTCCTCCAGTTCGCCACCCACTCGATCGACGGGAACTACTGGCTCACCGCCCTCGGCCTCACCCTCGGCACAGCCGCCCTGTCCACCACCCTCCTGGGCCTCCAAGCCCTCCTCGGCATGGCCGGCTTCGCCCTCGGAGCCGGGCTGATGATGCTCCTGGGCAACCCACTCGCCGGCCTGGCCACCGGACCCCACTGGCTCCCCACCGGCTGGGCCACCCTGGGACAGCTCCTCCCCCCAGGAGCCTCCGGCAGCCTCCTGCGCACCAACGCCTTCTTCGACGGCTCAGGCGCAGCCCTCCCCACCCTCACCCTCACCCTCTGGCTCGCCATCGGCACCACCCTCGCCCTCCTCGCCCACCGACGCGGCAGACACCCCGCCACCACCCGCAACGAAACAACCACCACCTGAGCACGGACCGCGCGGCATTCCCACATGTGGACCCCGCAGCTCCAGGTCCGCCCGTGCCCTGTCACCCGTCCGGCCCGGCGGTCTCCGGGCTGATCTGGGAGAGAGCGGCGGCCAGGACGTCGATCGCGTCCAGCGCGTCTTCCGCCGCGCCCGGGCTCCACGCTGTCAGCGAGATGACAGGCGCTTTCGACCGCCAGCTCGGCCCGCTGCTCGACCCCGGGTGCAGCCCGCACGTTCAGTCCCATGTGCCGTTCAACGACGCAGCCGGGCGCATCTCGCGCCTCTCACATCGCGGATACCAGCGTTCATCTACACCTCCGTCCAGGGACGGAAGCCGCCGTCGTGCCGACCGCCCCTCTCGTCGCTCATCCCTTCCCTGCCTTCCCCTTGCTCGCCTCTTCCCTTGTTGACCGCTCCCGCCGTACCACCTCCACTGGGCACTGCACTGTTTCCCCGACACTTTCCGCCCCCGCCCCCGTCGACTTCACTGGGCTCCTCAACGCTCCTGGGGGTCCCTGAGAGAAGTAGTCGGCGCAACCGAACCCCCTTGAACAGGGCACTGACCTGCTGATCTCCCCGCCCTGCCCATGACCGTCGAGGCGACTCGTAGAGCAGCCTGCGGAAGCTGGCGGCGGAAGCTGGCGTTGGGCCGGGACTGGCGTCCCTCGCGAGCGGCCCGGCCCCGGCCGGATCACCGCCGTCGGACCGGCAGGACCGACGGTCGTCGATGTCCTCGTGGTCCTCGGTGAGGATGTCGGCGGTGAAGCGGATGACGGTGCGGGCGATGCCCTCGGCTGCGTCCGGGCCCGCCTGTTCCCAGGTGCGCAGGGCGCTGAGGAAGACGCCTCCGAGGGCATCGAGGGCGAAGGCGTCCGCGCACGCCGCGTCGATGTCCGGGTCGGGCAGGGTGGCGACGTTCACCAGGAGCGCGGGCATCCGCGGTTCGGCAGTGGCGAGGGCGGCGGCGGCTTCGAGGTCGCCGGCCTGCACCTCCAGCAGCTCCGAGCCACCGCCCTCCGCCAGGCCCTCGACGCCCACTACTGGCAACTGCGGCTATTCGGACTTGCGGAATTACAGGTCGGGATCCGGAGTGTTTCTCTGCATGGTTAGGCCAGCCCACTTCGGTCCCACGATCCTGTCTCCCGTCGTCCGCTGCGGACGAGTCGTACTGTCTCGGAGGCATAACGCCAGGTCACAGCCCGCGCGGCTCCGGCCACGGCGGATGGCGTGTGGACTCGACGCCGGAGCGTGGTTTCGCCATCGCACCGGACACCGTCCTGTCGGAGTGCGGGGTGCTCGACACCGGCTCAGGTCTCGGCGGGCAGATGGATCGAGGCCAGTTTGGCAGGGTCGACGACGATGTGTATGCCGGTGATCCGTCCTTCGGTGACGGCGAAGGCGATGAGGGAGAGGGGGGTTCCGTCGGGGTGCCAGGACATGTGGCCGGGGATGCCGTTGACCAGCACGGGCCGATGGCGGGCGACCTCGCCGGAGAACATGCGGGCCCCGGAGGCGACCTTGGTGGCGCCGAGGGTGACGACCATGCCGTCGGATGTGTCGACGGTCAGCTCCACGTTCGGGTCGAGGACACGCAAGAGTCCTTCGAAGTCGCCGCTGCGGGCGGCGGCGCCGAATGCCTGGACGGCCTCTCGGTGCTCGCGGCCGGAGCCCGCCGGTCGGTTCGTGGCGTGGACCTTGCGGCGGGCGCGGCTGGCGACCATCTTGGTGGCGGCGGTGGACTTGCCAAGGATCCGGCCGATTTCGTGGAACGGGACTGCGAACATGTCGTGCAGGACGAACGCCAGGCGCTCGCTCGGGGTGAGCGAGTCGAGCACGACGAGCAGGGCGAGGCCGACCGAATCGGCCAGCGCCGCCTGTTCGTCCGGCGCGGGGTCCTCGTCGGGTATCACCACGAGGTTCGCGAACTCCTGCTCATAGGCGATTTCGGGGTGGGCTCGGCGGGATCTCAGGAGGTCCAGGCTGATTCGGCCGACCACCGTGGTCAGCCAGCCCGCCAGGTTGCCGATGGTCGCCGCGTCCTGACGGACGAGGCGCATCCAGGCTTCCTGGACCACGTCCTCGGCGTCGGCGTGCGAGCCCAGCACCCGGTACGCGACAGCGCGCAGCCGGTCGCGCTGGGCTTCGAACGCCTCAGCCACGAGAGCGGACGGGGGGGCGGTCACGACTTCCGCTGCTGACGGAGCGAGACCCGGTTGCCGTCCGGATCCACCGCCTCGATGCGGACCCCGAACGGATAGTCCACGGGTTCGGGCTCTTCGAAGACGACGCCGCGTCGGCGCATGATCTCGAAGTCTTTCCGCAGGTCCTTGGATTCGAGGATCAGCGGACCGGGCGCGCCCGTGCCTCCCGGCTGTCCTGCGGCCGGCGCGTGGGACCACAGGATGATCTGCACCGGGCTGTCGGGAACCCCGACGGTAAGGAAACGTCCGTCGGGCCCGGGGAAGTCGAGCTGCTTCTCCAGACCGAGTCCCTCGGTGTAGAACTCCAGCGCGCGGTCCTGATCCGTGACGTAGATCGTCACGTACATGATCTCGTTCAGCATCCTGCTCTCGATCCACTCGTCGATGCGACCGTTCGTGTGCGGTCGTCGCTCTCATGACGAGTGCCGACGGGAGAAGGTAACAAGACCGGTCCGCGGGGGCGGAAACGGAATACGCCTCACCGCTGATGCCTGAGAAGCATCGGGCGGGCTTCGTCTCGCTCTGCGGTCCCTGGGGCCGGACAGGTTCTCTGTGCGACCCCGTCGCCGAGACAGGGTTCGTGTTCGGCGGACCGCCGGTCCGGTGAAGGGATCTTGCTGATGGTCAAGCCCAGCAGCAAGATCCTTCAAGGCCGGTGAGCACGCCCAGTAGTTGGTGCGCAGCTCTTCCCGCTCCCCCGCGTCCCCGCCCGGAGGCCGGGACGCAGCCAGCTCGCCGGGACCTGCCGGGGGCCGCCGGACCGGGCGCAGAGGTTGGTGGGCGGGGCCGGACGGCAAGGCCGGGCACCGCCGCGGCGGTAGCCGGGCTCCGGGCCGCCCGGCGCGGTCTCGCGCGTCGCCACCGCTCGCGCGGGCCCGCCGGATGGAGCCGTGGAGAAGGTTGTTGCCCGCTGGGCGGGAGGAAGAACACAGGTTCGTTGCCGGGGCCTGTGCGGGGCCGCCGGGTCGGGGACCCTGCCGGAGAAGCCCCCTGCGACTTCAGGAGAGTGCGCCCGTGCTGGACCCCGAGGTGGAGATGCTGATCGAGTCGGACACCACGGCGTATGTGCTGTGGCGGGCCCTGGGCGAGGCGGTCCCCACCCACCCGCTCACCCCACGGCCGGTGCGGGAGGACACCGCAGTCGCGCTCCTGTCCGTCCAGGACACCAGCGACGTCCTGCTCCGGACCCGGGTCCCGATCCCCTGGAACCGGCCGAGCGAGGCGCACCTCGCGCAGCGGCTGGCACCACTCCTGCCACGGCTGGCCGAGACCTTCCGGGGACTGGACGGTCTCGCGCCGCTGTTCATGACGGTGTCGGTCGGATGGGCGGACGGTGTGATCCCGCTGGACGAACGGCTCGCGTCGGGGCTCGTGACCCTGGCCCGACAAGCGGTGGCGACCGGGTCCGGCGTCTACGGCGACCATCTCGCCGGAGCGTGCGGGCACTGCGCAGGCACCGGACGTGCCGCAGCATCTGGCAGATCCCAAGCAGGGACTGAGCCGGTACGCCGTCGACCCGCCCCTGCCACCGGGGACCCGGACCGGGGAGTGCGCGACATCGCCGGGCACGGCACGGGCGGGTACTCGGCATCGTCACTGCGGGCACCGGCTGGGATGTCCCGCACTCACCGCTGACGTGCCATGCGAGCCTCCGGCGCTCAAGAACGGAATCGGTCCGCGCGGTGGCACGGGGACTTCGGGGTCCGTCCCGCTGCGCGGTCCGATGGCTTCCCGGCCGCCGGTGAGGGTTTCCGGTCAGGGCCGCCGACGGAACCCAGCCGCGGCGGTGCTTTTCGGCTCCCGGTCGTGTGCGTGCGGGGTTTGGCGTCCGGGGGTGGCGGGGACTCCAGACGCCGGAGGTGGGGCGGGATGAAGCGGATACCGCGGATTCGGACCGCAGGACGGACCCGGGCACGGGTATGGAGGTGGAGGGTGCTGGGGGGCGCGGGTGCGGTGGTGTGCGCGATGATGGCGATCGGAGCGGTGTGGACGAGTGTCGGCCCGGTCGGCGCGGCGGCCGGTATCGGGCCGGCCGACGGCGTGTTCACCGTGTCACGCTGCTACGCCACCGAAACGAACCGCAGGTGCGAGGGCTCCTTCGCCCCCGCCGACGGCACGGAACACCGAAACGGGGTGGAGTTGGGTTCGCCCCGGGAGCCGTACACCGGAGGAGAACAGGTGGAGGTCCGGCTGGCCGAAGCCACCGCCTACGAACGCTCCGCCGTCACCGTAGCTTTCACCATCGCGCTGGCCCTGCTCCTGGCCGGCCTGTACGGCGCGACGGCCGCCTGGCTCGGCAAGTCCGCCCGGCGCGGCAGATTCGCGGGCCTCGGCCTCTACGCCGCCGTCATGGCCGTCACAAGCTCCGCCGCGTTGTCTCTTCTCCTCGTGACCGGCCTCCTCGACTGGCTCCTCACCTGACCATCCCCGCCCACCAGGTCGCGACGGCGGCGAGTTCGGACGAGGCCGTCTGAACCGGGCACGAAGTGGTTCGGCATCGCGGTCCACACCACCAAGAGGAGGCAGCACCCGGCGTCCGCCGGCGCGGCAACGACATCCTGATCACCTCCTCCCCCGCCGAGATAACGGCATTCCGGCCGCGCGGCAGCTGCGCCGCGCAACGACGACGGCGACGGCGACGGCGACGGCGACGGCGACGGGCGGGGGTTGACCGATCTCAGCTCGGCACTCCCGGTGCTCCGCGCACATCGGATGCGCACCGAGCACCCGGCGCGTGGTCAGATGCGGTGCCGGATGCGGTCCAGGTCCGCGTCGAGGACGGCGAGGTCGGGGTGGTCGCGGAGCTGCCGCTCGCGGGACCACGCGGCGAGGTCGGCCTTGTGGGCGGCCCGTACGGTGTCGTAGCTGGCGCCGGTGAGGGTGGCGATCAGGCCCATCTGGGTGTCGTCGAGGCCGTGGTACCGGTTGGCGGGCGCGTACATGATGGCGGCATCGGCCGCGCACTCGAATCCGGCCGCGGCGAGCTTTGCGTGGAGCCGGCGCCGGAACGGGGTGTCCTGGTCCTCCCAGCAGGGACCCCCAGCCGTCGTTCCCGGGGTCGTCGGGCTGCTTGGTCGAGGGCGTCGGCGAACGCGGCGAGCGGCGCGATGTCCGCTTCGGCCAGCTCAATGGTGGGGGAATCAGCCGGTGGGACCGGCCACGGCGGGCCGCCGTTTGAGGGTTCCCAGGTACCAGTCGACGAAATCGACCAGCCGCTCGCGCGAGAGGGGGGCGTCCATGGAGGTTGCGGTGTGCTGGAGGGTCTCGGCCAGCCCGAAGTGCCTGGTGGCGCTCAGGTAGGGCCGGTAGAAGGTGAACGCACGGTCCAGTCGCTGCTCGGCGGGGGTGAACCCGTCGGTGGTGGCGACGAGTACCGGTTCGGGCATGCCCACTCGTTCGGTGATGGCCGACAGGGTGTCGGCCACTGTGGCCTGGGAGATGTTGGACAGGTGGTAGACGCCTGACGGGGCGTCTGCGGCGCTGAGGGTGACGGCACCGCGTGTGACGAGGTTGACCGGGACGAAGTTGACCAGTGCGTCCGCGTCCGCTCTGATCCGCAGGTGCTGCCCTGCGAAGTCCTGGCGGTTGCGGAGCCGCAGTGCCAGCAGGGTTTTGACCATGCCGTACAGGCCGCTGAAGGTGGTGGCACCGAAGGTGGTGTCGTGGCCGATCACACCGCTGGGACGCAGGATCCGCAGGGTGGGGAACCCGCTGGAGGAGACGATCCGCTCACCCAGGACCTTGGAGCGCTCGTACCAATTGTTGGAGCGCACCTGCGGGTCCACCGGCGCGGCGGGGATGTCCCCAGCGCGGTCACCCACCACGAAGGCGGTGCTGATGTGGTTGAACACGCCCACTCCCAGCCGCTGGGCCAGGGCGGCCACGTGGCGGGTGCCTTCCACGTTGCACTGCATGATCGCGTCCTTGGCCTCGTCCTCGAAGGCGAGGGAGGCGGCGGAGTGCCAGACGTGGGAGACGGGGCCGACCTGCGCGCCGCTGGTGCCGCACAGCGGCAGAGTCAGATCCCCGGACACTGCCCGACAGCGCTGCCCGGCGCGTTTGAGCGCGGCCTCGCGCCGGTATGCCGTGGCCGCGTCGCGGAGCGCGGCATCCAGGCGCTCCTGGGCGGGCCTTGCGCCGCGCGGTCGCACCAGGCACACCAACTCGGCGTCGGGATAGTGTTCGAGCAGGTCCAGGGTCAGCATCCCCCCGACGAGCCCGGTTGCCCCGGTGATCAGGTGTCGCTCCATCAGGCCCGTCTCTCTTCATCTGCGCCCGGCACGACGCGATCATCGCCCTTATCGGGCTAAAGGCTACAAAGATGACGATATCGCGTGCGCTCACAGGCGGTCCCCTGGCGCGGGGAAGGGCGGTCCGCCGGTACGGGATGTACCGGCGGACCGCCCTCGCGGTGCCGGGCGCGGCTCGTTCGTCTACTTGCCGAAGAAGGCGTTGTACACGGTCACCTTGTGGGAGCCGCCCTGCTTGTCGACGACCTGGGCGCGCAGGGTGATGCCCTTGCCCTTGGCCGGGTTCTTGAGGGTCACCTTGTTCTTGGTGACCCTCAGCTTCTTCCAGGTCTTGCCGCCGTCGTAGGAGACGCGCGCGGTCAGCGACTTGACCTTGTCCTTGGCCGCGCCGTGCACCTCCAGCGGGATGGTCTGGCCGACGCCCGCCGGGGCGGTGCCGGTGAGCCCGGACCGCACACCCGTGAAACGTACGGTGGAAACCGGCAGCCGGAGCTCGCCGTCCGTGGGCGCCGCGTTCGCGCGGAAGGCCCATGCGGAGTCGATCCGGCTGCTCACCAGAGCGGTCGAGGGACTTCGCCGGACCGAGGTGGTGAGCAGGAAGTCTCCCCCTTCGCGGCCGATCTGGAGCCCCTCCTGGCCGGTGACCGGGTCACTGTTCTCGGCGACCTTCGTACCGTTGCGGTACAGCGTGGTCGTGGCCGAGGCGAACTGGGATGTTCCGGTGTTGCCCTGGCCGTCGGCGAACATCGGCACATCGGGGTACAGCATCTCGCCGTAGCGCCAGAATCCCGAGGCGCTGCCGGCCTTCGGGGCGACGGCAGCGGTACCGAGGGTCTCCCGGTGGACCTTGCCCTTGGGGTAGGACGCCGGTTCGCTGTAGTGGCGCACCTCGGGCTCGGGATCGTCTGCCGGGGTGCCCGCCGGGGTCTGGGTCAGCGCGAGCTGCCACTTGGCCCGGTCGCCGGTGGACAGATGCAGCGTGTGCGCGGCGGGTATCTTCCGCGTGGCGGGGGCTCCCCCGAATCCGAAGAGGGTGCTGGGGAGGACCCCGTACGCTTGCAGCAGGCCCTGTTTGTCCTTGGCCGAGGCAGCGAGTCCCACCCTCACCTCGGCGAACTCCGCGGCATTGAAGGTGCGCTTGTACCCGGTGGCGATCCGTGTCACCGGACCGCCGGAGGTGCCGTGGTACTCACTGCGAGCGTCCTTGATCCAGTTGGCGTGCCACTGCTGGTGCAGGGTTCCGTCGGTGACCTGCGGCCCGAGGTGGGCGATGTTCAGCCCGCCGGGTGAGCGCATCGGGAAGCGCACGCCAAGGGTGTCCTGCCGGTCGGGCGCTGTTTGCACGTACTCCATCTGCCCGCCGGTGAACTTGGCCTTCACATCGCTCAGCGTCAGCTTCGCGGGTTTGGCCTTGCGGGCGTCGACGGTGACCGTCATCGTCCTGTCGACGGCCAGCTTGGGCTGGATCACGAGGTCGAAGCCCTTGGTCCGGCCGGTCGGGTCGGCGGCGGGATCGATGGGGGCGCTGGCGTCGAGCGCGTACTCGCCCTTGGGCAGACGCTGGACGGTCTCGGGTGTCCCGGACAGGATCATCCCCGGACCGTCGGTCAGGGAGCTGAGGGATGATTCGAAGTGCTTGCTGGGTTTTCCGTCGCGTCCGATGTGTTTGAGGGTGATGTCGTAGGACTCGGCTTCGAGTTCGACGGCGGCGGTGGTGCGGATGGTCTGGTTGTCGCCGGTGGCTTCGACGGTGGCGGCGTAGTGGCCGTGGGTGTCGCCGCCGAGGCGGCTGTCGGCGGTCAGGCCGACGGTGGCGGTGCCGCCGGCGGGGACGGTGATGCGGTCGGCGGCGAGGGTGAAGAATCCGGCCGGTACGGGCTTGCCGCCGGGGCCGTGTGAGGTGACCTTGAGGCCGAGGGGGACATCGGCGGTGCCGCTGTTGCGGTAGGTGATCTTCTTGGTGACCGGCTGGTCGTCGGTGTGCGGCCACAGCAGCTTGCCGAAGGCGATCGAGGTCTCCTGGCCGACGACGCTCTGGGTGATCGCCCGGTCGACGGCGATCCGTCCCGCGCCCTGCTCGTGCGGGGTGTATCCGCCGTCCTTCGCGGAGGAGGCCAACGCGGACTTCAGTTCCGCGGCCTTCCAGCCGGGGTGGCGCTGTTTGAGCAGGGCCGCGGCACCGGCGACATGCGGGGCCGCCATCGACGTACCCGAGATGGTCCGCCGGCCGCCGCCCGGTGCGGCGGCGTCGATGTCCACACCCGGTGCGGTCACATCGGGTTTGACCGCGCCGCCCCTGATCCGGGGTCCGGTGCTGGAGAAGTCGGCGAGCTTGTCCGCACGGTCGACGGCGCCGACGGTGAAGGCCTCGTCCGCGCTGCCCGGCGAGCCGATCGAGTTCGGTCCCGAGTTGCCCGCGGCGACGGCGAAGAGGACTCCCTTCTCGGCCGTCACCTTGTTGATCTGCGCTTCCAGCGGATCGATCTCGGAGGTGTCCTCGCGGCCGAGGCTGAGGTTGACGATGTCCGCGCCCTGGGCGACGGCCCAGTCGATCCCGGCGATGATCCCCGAGTCGGAACCGCCGCCCTCGTCGTCCAGGACCTTGGCGTTGATGACCCCGGCCTTCGGCGCGACACCCCTGTGCGTGCCGTTCGACCCGGCACCACTGCCCGCCGCGGTGGAGGCGACATGGGTGCCATGGCCGTCCCGGTCCGCGGCGTCGGGGGCGCCGCTGAAGTTCCGCGCCGCCACCACCCGGCCCTGGAGGTCGGGGTGGGTCTCGTCCACCCCGGTGTCCAGGACGGCGATCCTCACTCCCTCGCCCTCGTAGCCGGTCTCCCACGCCTTCGGCGCGCCGATCTGCCCGGTGCTGGTCTCCAGGGTCGCCCTGTGCAGGCCGTCCAGCCAGATGCGGCTGATCCCGGACGCGGTGGTACGCGTCTGTCCGTTCGTGCCGCGGGTCAGCGTCTCCCACAGCTCGGGCGTGCTCTTCACCGCCGTTGTGACCGCGTCCGCGTTCAGCGCCTGCAGCGAGCGGTTCAGCTCCGTTCCGTCCGCGGCCCGCACCGCACCGCGCGCACTCGCGCCGCCGCCGCCGTAGGCCACGATCAGCCGCAGCCCGTCCCGGTAGGCCTCCCGGCTCTCCGCCCGGCTCAGCTCGGTGACATCGAACAGCCGCCGGTCCAGCTTCCCCTCGGCGACCAGCCGCTGCGCGTCACGGGGTACCACGAAGGTGCGCCCGCCCTCGGTGAAGGTCCGTACGGGGACATCCGCACGCCCCCGGCCGGCCTCGAAGCCCGCCATCCGGCCCTTCGCGTCGACCCGGACCCGGTCCCCGGTGATCAGAGTGACCTGATGGGCGGGGCCGCCCGCCGGGCGTGTCTGCGCGGTGACCTCGCCGGGCGGCACGGACGCGGTCACGGGCCCCGCACCGGTCAGCCCGGCGACCAGCGCCAGTGAGACCGAGGCGGTCAGCGCCGCGATCCCGGCGTTCCGTCTCCTGCTGAACACATGTCCTCCTGAAGGGAGTTGAACGGTGCCGGTGTGGCGCCACTCACTCTGGGAGAACAGAGAAGTCCGTGGTGCGGGTTGGCCGCGGGGGCGAAGCTGGCCGGAAGGCGCGGGCCCAGGGGCACATTCGGGCCGGAGCACCCGGCCCCGGTGAACGTCCGGGCCCTCCCCCGCATCTCAGGGGGGGTGGGCGGCCCGCTGCCGCCGCCCCGGACGGGCGGCGCAACCCCTTCCCTGCTGCCTCCGACAGGGGCGGTCCGGATCAGTTCGGCGGGGTGCTCCGCGGCGCGCACCTCGTCCGACGACCGGGTGGATACGCGCCCGGCACCACACGGCGCTATCGGCACGGTCGTGGCGCAGCGGAACCCGGGCATGTCCCACTCCCCCGTGTCCAGCGGGAGCCGGTGCGCGGCGCCGTCGGGGTCGGCCGGGAGCTGGGACTCGGAGTCAGGGGCGGGGCCGAGTGTGGGGCGGTGGCGGGTCGAGGCGGGGTCGGTGAGGAGCCAGCGGACGGTGTCGAGGCGGTCGGACCCACCCCACCCCCCAACCCGGCACCGCTCCAGGAGCCGCTTCCCGAACGTCAGAAGTGCGAACCCACACCACCTCGCCGGTCCGTTGCCGCCGTGGCTTGGGGCTCTTCCTGACCGGTTGGGCGTTCCGCGCCGCCCACCAGCCAAGCCTCTGTACATCCAAGCCCTCCGCGTCCAGGAGCAGGCAGGCAAGAGCGGGGCCACCACGTCCTGGACGGGACAAGCCGTCAGGAAAGGAGGTTGCGTCCGGCTTCGTAGAGGTACTGGGCGAGGCCGTCGGTGGAATGTCGCACAAGAGTGTCCGTCAGCCCTTCCAGGGCGCGGCGTACACGGCCTGGCTCAGGGGCTGGGCGGGTGCTCTCCTCTTCGAGGAACACAGCGTCGCGAACGATCTGTGCGCGGAGCTCGTCGGTGGTGTCGACGCGAGGTGCGGCGGTGAGGACCTGACGGGCGAAGTCGGCGAACTGGGCGGGATCGAAGCCGAAGGTGTTGTTCTGGGTGTTGCCGGAGCCGACCTGGGCGGTTCCGCCGTGGATGTTGGTGGTATAGGTCGGATGGTGTCCGTTCTGCATGAGGAAGTCCTTCACGGACAGTGGGCTCTCGGCACATTGGATGCCTACCTGAGTCAGCGTCAGGAGGGCTTGAAGGGGGTGCTGAGCATCTCCTTCGTGAACGGTAGCGAGGCCCTGTTCCGCGATGTACAGCGCTGCTGCGCGGACTTCGTCGGGTGACAGGTGCTCGCTGAGCATGACCGCTTCGGGTGTCGTGAGGAATGCCTCCAGTTCGATGGTGGGACTGTAGGACGCGCGGGAGGCCACTGACATCAGACCGTTGCGGGCGTGCTGCTGGCGCCCTTCGGGATCGCGTCGCAGGTGCAGGAGCCGTCGTGCCTCCAGCTGGCCGGCGTGGGTGAGCCGGTAGAGGTGGCCTTTGCGTAGCACGAAGACCCGTTCCAGCTGGCTCCGGCGGACCAGTTCGTTCAGGTCGCGCTGGAGCCTGAAACGGGCGGCGCGTCGCCATTCTTCGGGGATGTCGTCCGTGCCGGCCAGGTCTCCGTCGCCTGCCATAACGCGCTCGTACATCCAGACCAGTAAGTAGGCTTCCGCGCCAGCTTCCGTCATGAGGCCGATGCTACGGCCACATCACTTGCCACCACAGCGGTCAGCACCAGGTGGCATGTTCGCCTGTCGCCGTCCCTTGGACGGAGTCTTCTGATTCGCGAGCGCCGCCCCTGGCCGTAGAGCCCTCGGTACGCCCCCTCTACCCACCCGCTCAGACGCCCACGCCGCCCCCCAGAACGATGCGCGGAGCAATCATCGTCGCCGCAGACACCGCCTGCCTGAGCGCCCACCGCCGACGGCGTCGGAGCAGGAGCGAGGTGTGCCACGGGTGAGGTGGCCCACCGGGTACTGCCGGGAGAAACGGCGGCGACCGACGGCGCCTTCGGCGCCGTGTGTCCCCCGCGCCATCGCCCCTCCCGGCCGACCGCGGGGCAGGCGGCCGGACGCGGCCGGGAGCCGACGCGGTGACTTCAATGCTCAGCAGCTCTCACGGCGTACGGCGTGCCGTGAGCGTCGTGCACTGCCCGAAGGTCAGGTCCGGGTCGGCCGTACACAAGCGCCTGGTGGCGCAGCGGCGACGCGGTTCTTCTCGGCATAGGGGTCGACCGTTGCCCACTTGTCGGCCTTTTTGAGGTCGTCGTGGAAGAGCGGGTGGATGAATCCGTCGGCCGGCGCGGTGCAGTCGTCGTTGACTATCGCCGCCGAGTGCGTCTGCGGGTGCAGCTTTCCGTTTCGGACGAGAACGTCGAGCTGTCGGTGGACGATCACCCTGGAGACCTCGTAGCCGTGGTCGTTGATCTCCTTGGCTCCACTCGTCTTCACCAGCGCGTGGACGAAGGTGTAGTCGGCCCGCACCAGCAGCTCGCCCGACGGTGCGGCCTCGTACGTCATGGTGCCGTCGGTCCTGATCAGTTCTTCCTCCGGTGAGCGCACCTCGTCCGGGTCGAACCGGGTGACGAACCGGAGCGGTTCCCGTCCGGAGCCGGGGTCGGTGTACGCCGCTTCCAGTTGCCGCCGTACCGGATCGCCCGGCGCCAGGAGGTCCAGTGCTTCGACGGGCTTCGCGCCGGCGAGGGTCCGGCTGGAGATGTTGGTGGCGACAAGGAAGTCCTTGACCAACCAGAGGCTGGTGTGGACCTCTTGGAGAGTCAGACCGGCAACGGCTTTGGCTTGGGGAATGCGTATGCCGTGGGAGCTGGGCTCCCAGGCGGCGGCGGGTGAACCCCGGAAGGGGATGTTGGTGGTGGCCGGCCACGCGTCCGGCCACAGGTGCTCCGCCAGCATGCGGGGGGCGTAGGGCTCGTTCGCGGGCCGCTTACCCGTGGCGTCTGCGAGCCAGACACCGAGGCCCCCGAGAGCCAGGACCCCCGCGCCCGCTCCGAGCAGCGTCTTGCGGCGACGGGCTACCCGCTCTCGGCGCAACCTTTCCTCACGGTCCGGAGCGTTCTGTTCCGCCCGCAGACGGGCCGCGAAATCCGCAGGATCGATCGACATGCTGTCCCTCCCCTTCACGCCGTCCCCACGGCGTGTCGAGCGGAGCTTCTCATACCCTGACCTGGACTCTTCTCACCAGCCTGCGAGTGGGGTGGGCGACTTCCGCCTGCCAGTCGGCGTGGCCGGCCGCCCCGGCCCGGTGGAAGTCGATGACGGTGTCGACCAGGGCGAGGCCGTGCTCCCGCAGGCCCGTCCTGCCGGACGCGACGCGCTTACCCGTCGCCCGGCCGGCCGTCGGCGCGAGCTCACCGGAGGCCGCGGCCTCGGCGAGTCCTGCCGGGGTGCAGTACCAGTAGCTCTGCTGGGCCTGGTGGGCCCGGCCGACCAGGGCCGGGGATTCTGCGCGGAGGTTCCGCAGCGCCAGACGGATGTAGTCGGTGTCCTGCTGGTGCGGCAGGAGCAGCGTCTTGAGTCGGAGGGGTGTGGCCAGGCGGAGCCGGGCGAGGGTGAGCAGGGCTTGGCCGCGGATGTCCGCTCCGGCCTTCGCCGCGGTCTTCTTCCGACGCCGGGACGCTTCTCCCGGCACATTCATGCGGGGAGAAGAGGAGTTGCAACCGGCCAGGGAGGGTGAGTACGTGGGCTGACCAGCGGCAACGGTGAAGGGGCGGCCCGGGGCTGCGGGGTCGGCAGCAGGGTCCGCCGCAGGACTCACCGTGGGGCTCGCTGTCGCGGGCAGCCTCCGCCGGGGTGTGCGTGGTGGGTGTGGTGGTCATCGGATCCTCGGGGTTCCTCCGGCGGTCACGGGCCGGATCGGTGACAGGTCCAACCCGCACACGCCAGGGCGTGCGGGCCGGACTCACCATGCCACCACCACCAGGCCCGGCGGCTTCGCCCGCTTCCTGCCGGAGGCCCAGCGGATCTCCGCGACCTCATCCTCCAGCCACTCCAACACCTTCGCGATCGCGCGTTCGTGCGCCCGCTCGATCACCCGACGCGTCGCCTCGTCGCCCAGCACCCACAGCAGCAGCAGCAGCGACGCCTGCGGCCGGAACACGAACTCCAAACCGAGCAGCGGAACCAGATCCCGCTGCTCGATCTCCTCGACCGGCTGCCCAGAACCGTGGCAGACCGCGCCGCGGCCGGGGTGACATCCCCGGCCAGGCCCTCCCGCTCCAGCCGGTCCGCGTCCGGATGCCGCAGCCCCCGAACACCAACTCCACCTCCCGCTCCCCCACCACCGCCCCCGCGGCCAGCCCCAACCCCGCCAGGCCACGCCCCCACTCACACCCCCGGCGGGATCCCCGCCCGCTCCTGAGCGTCCTTCAGCGACTGACCGACCGGAAGGCGGCCATCCCCGAACGCGACTCCGCGCACGAAGTACCGCCACGCATTACGCCTCTGAATCTTCGCGACACTCAACATCCCCCCAGAAACACTCACTCTGACCTGCGCCAAAGCGCGATCCCGCGAGGCGGGACAGTTCACCGGAACTTCACCGCCCATCCCGCCCGGCGGGAGCCGACGGCCATGTCACGCCCGCCAGGCGGATACCGGCCGGGCCATGCAAATGCTGTGCGGCGAGCACCACACCAGCCACACCAGCCTCTAAAACGCCAAGTATCAGATTCCTTCGCCACCACGCGTTTGCCTACGCGCCACTCCCCCACCCGACGGGCTGAAGAAGCCCCGCCCCCACAGCGTCACCAACCCCGACCCGAGCGAGACACCCACGGCCCCCGGCAACGCCGGGGGCTTCGTGCTGCCCGGAGGACACCGTGCCCACGTACGAGACCACCACCCGCTTCACCCACGACCTGGACCGGCACACCCCCGCCCAACGCGACCGCTTCCGCCGGGTCGTACGCACGGCCTTCGTCCCCGACCTCCACACCGGCCGCGCCTTCCGTACCGGGCTCCGCGTGAAACGCGTACGGACCACGCCGGGCGTATACGAATTCTCCTGGTCCATGGGCACCGGGTGTCCGGGGCGCGCGACGTGGGGGTACGGCCCGCCGATAGTTCCCGGGCAGCCCCACATCGTCTGGCGACGCATCGGCGGGCACGACATCCTCACCGGGGCCCGTGATTTGAGGGCTCGGCCCTGGGATTGCTGGGCTCTGGCCGAGACTCCCCATAGCGAGCACAGAGCGGGTCGGGTTGCGGGCCGTGGCGGGGTCCGTCTCCAGCACCACCGACACCGAGGGTGCCAGCAGCGGGCCGTCGCCGAGGACCTCGCGGGTGTACGCGGTGTGGCCGGCGTCCGTGAGGTGCGGCTGAAGACCGGCGGTACGGGCGGCGGCCAGGCGCGTCATCTGCGGGCCGTGGGCGCACAGCAGCCGGGCCGACCGGGGAACCGGTGCGGGCAGGCCGTCCAGCTCGTCGAGGTAGTCGTAGAGGGACGTGTACGGGTGGTGGTAGTCCTGGTCGACCCTGGGGTGGCCCACGCCGAGGCCGAGGAGCAGCCGGTCCCGCGTCCGCGCCGGCAGCGCGTGATACGCCGCCGCGAGAGCGAGGGCGTGCTGGTGCCAGATGGATACACAGGCGGGACTCACCACGGCGTGGTTCGTCGCGGCGAACAGCTCGGCCGTGGTCACGAGGTCACCGCGGGGATTGCCTCCCGGGTTGCCGCCCAGCCAGAGCGTGCCGTAGCCCAGCTCCTCCAGTTCTGCGGCCGCCTCACGAGCCGCGCCGCGGTCTCCGTGGGTGAAGGCCAGGCTCCAGATACCGATGCATCCCCGGTCCATGGCCCGTGTGTACCTTCCGGCAGTACAGCCCGAGGGCGGCCGGGTTTCCGTGACCGGAACAGTGAGGGCATTCGTCCGAGAGCCCACTCTTGACCGGATTTCCGACGTCCGCACCGCCCATACCGCCAGCAGGTGGGGTCGGCGACCGGGCGGGGGCCGGGCCTGTCCCGCACACCCCCGCGCCGGTAGGAGGCTGGGCCGCCTCGCCTGCGGCCGGCGCAACGGCGGTGCCCCGGATGCGGGGGCGGTCTGGAGTCCGGTGTGCGGCAAGGGCCTGGCCAGCCCATCGGCAGGCTCGGGGGGCGGGGTCGAGGGGGAGACCGAGCCGACGGCGCGCGTCGGCGGTGGCCGGGCTGATCTGGGAGAGGGCGGCGGTGAGGACGTCGATCGCGTCCAGCGTGTCCTCGGCCGCCGCGCTCCAGGCGGTGGGCGTGAGGACGTCGATCGCGTCCAGCGTGTCCTCGGCCGCCGCGCTCCAGGCGGTGGGCGTGAGGGCGTGAGGGCGTCGGCAAGATGACAGGCGCTTTCGACCGTCAGCTCGGCCCGCTGCTCGACGCCGGGCGCGGCCGACGCGTTCAGTCCCATACCCGGGTCAAGACGCGGGTGGCGGAAATGATCGCCTCCTTCGCGCCGGTGTCCGGGGTGTTCGCATCACCTCTGCCAGGGCTGCCTGCCCAGGGCCGGAGACGGAAGCCGCCCCCGGAGATGCAGGCCCCGGGGACAGGCTGGCTACCGGCGGCGAGGTAGATCGACGTCACTATGGGTCCCGCTTCCCGTGATCCAGACCCAGCACGGGCCGTAGCCCAGACGGCTGAGCGCCAAGAGTACGGAGCGGGACCGACATCGGGCCTTCCGCGTCCGGAACCCTGAGGGGGTGCCCACCCGGTTCGTGGCCGGGGCAGGGACGGTTGGGTGACGGGAAACTACTCGGAGGCAGCGCCCCCGGGGCTATGCGGGCCGGGGTGATCGAGGGGCAGGCAGCACATTCCTTCCTCCCCGAGGGCCGGAACATAGCCGTACGACTCAGGGCAGGGGTCCATGACGCTGATCGTGTAGGGAGTCGCGGACCCGTCGCCCCATCCTGCCCACCAGTAGACCGCTACCAACTCCCCTTCTTGATCGGTTGAGGCAGACATCTCCTCCTGAACGCCGTAGATGTGCGTGCCGGAGTGACCCGGTTCGTACTCGCAACCCATGACGGCGGGCACTTCGTTGGTCCCCGTGGGCATCTCACGGAATCGCTGCAAGTCCTCGGGGCGGGTGGAGACGAAGGAAGGGCACAGATTGCGTTCGCTCATGCTGGGGGAACCTACACGGACACCGGACGGGCGCGACTCCCCTGGGGCAGTGGGTGGCGGAGCAGCGGCGGGCGTACGGGGGCGGGTGGACGACCGGCCAACGTGCCCGGCGGCTGGCACAGTTGGGCATGGTGTGGTCGCTGGCGGATGAGCGGTTCCAGGAGAACCTGGCGGCGGCCCGGGTGTACTTCGCGGAGCACTGGACTCCGTGCGCTCCCCGGTCGGCGTCGGCGCTGGACAGGCCAGTGGGGCAGTGGCTGTCCAACCTGCGCCGTCCGGGGGCGCTGGAGGGGCGGCCGGAGTGGGAGGCGGGCATTCGCCAGGCCGGCTTCCGCCTCAGCTCCACCGCCGCTCGATCACCCGCTCAGGCGACGGTGGGGAGCCGGCGGGCCCTGCCGTGCTGACGGGCACGGTTCTGCCGGGCAGGACTGTTCAGAGGTTGAGGTCCAGGAATTCCTGAAGCGGCCCTGGGGAGACCGCTCCGATCCTGGTGGCCACCACCGCTCCGTCCTTGAACAGCAGGAGGGTCGGCAAGGAGGTCACGCCGTACGCGGGCGGGGTGACAGGGTTCTGGCCGCCGACGTCGGCGGACGGCCGTCCAGGCCGGTGCCGGCGGGGCGATATCACACAGGGGTGCCGAGCGGCGGATGCTCAAGTACGCGAGGTTTGTACTCGACCAGCTGGATGCGGCCGTCGAAAGTACGGTGCTCGATCATCTCAAGGGCGACGTCCGGATAGCCGTCGTAGATGCGTTCTTCGCCCGTGGCCCCGGTGATCACCGGGAACATCACGACACGGAAGCGGTCGACAAGTCCGGCACTCAGCAGAGACCGGCACAGACTGAGGCTGCCGATCGTACTCAGGAGCCCCGAGCCACTCGCTTTCATGGCGCGGACCGACTCGACGGCGTCGTCCCGGACGAGCGAGGAGTTGGCCCACGTCAGTGGCACCTCGAGCGAGGAGGAGAACACCACCTTGGACGCTCGTGTGAGCTCGTCGACGGACGCCTCCTCCTCGGGCCTGAACTCGTCCTGTCCCTCCGGGACCTCGCCTGCGGCGAAACCCGACATCAGACGGTAGGTGTTCGCTCCCATCAGATAGGTGGCCTCGGGCTGCTCCCCGAGCCATGCGAGGTACTCCGGGCCCTCCAGGCCCCAGAACCCGGGCCACCCCTCCCCCGACGCATGGCCGTCGAGAGAGGTGATGAAGTCGACAAGAAGCTCCGACATGACCGTGTCCCTTCCTTAGGTGTCACGAACTTGGACCGGCCGCGAACCACAGACTCATCGGTCGCGATGTCGGGGGATCTACAGCTGGAAGTCGAGGTGCTCGATGTCGGTGAAGCGGACTTCCTCCAGGCCGCCGGCCCGGCGGCCGTTGTCCTGGAAGTAGGTCTCCTTGAGTGCTTCGGCGGCGATCTCCTTCAGCCGGTCCTCACTGGCGCCTTGTTCGCGGGCTTCGAAGATCTTCGCGGCGTGCCGCGGGGGGAGGGCGACGGTGAGGTGGCGGATGCGGTCCTGGTCGGTGGAGCCGATCGGTGCGGTGTAGCCGAGGCGGGCGCGGGTGTCGATGACGATGCCCCCGGTGGTGGCCGCGGTCTTCTTCGCCTTCTCCTTGATCTGCGGCTGCCAGCGGGACCGCACCTCGCGCTCCAGGCGGGCGGCGAGCTGCTTGCGGGGCTTTTTGATCTGGTCGTTCACGTACCGCTCCACGGTGCGCTGGGAGACGCCGAGCAGGGCGGCGACAGCCCGGGTGCCCTTGTGCTGGCGGACCAGGTACCGCATTCGCGCGCCCGCGCTCTTGGGCATGGGGCGGGTGAACGTCTTCTCCAGTGCCTTGTCGAGACTGTCCCCGAACATGCTCATCGCCCGCTACTCCCCGTTGTCGGCGTTGGTGACGGTGCCGTCCTTGATGTACCGGGCGAGGTTGAGCTCCGGGGCGTCGAACTGCTCCCGGACTCCCTCGCCCCACAGCACGCTCTGCGTGCCCTCGTGCTTGACCAGGCCGGGGTTGATGCCGAGCTTGAAGCCGCCGGGCAGCGGCTTGCCCTCCCGGTAGGGCAGGAAGTCGAGCGGGCTCTCGCCGTCGGCGGCGTAGACGACGCAGTCGGAGAGGATCGCGACCGGGTACTGTCCGGTGAACGCCGCGTGCTTCACGATCTTGCGGTGCAGGTTGATCCGGGTGCGGGAGATGACCGCTGCCCGGATGTCCGGGCGCCACGTCGGCCGGGACAGGGCGCGCCACGGCTCGCCCGGCCGCCAGCCCTCCCCGCGGGGGCGCTCGCGGAGCTTGCCCAGGCCGCCCTTGACGGTCGCCTTGACCGCCGAGACGACGATCGCCAGCTGAGGGTCGCGGGCCTTGTAGCCGTCCATCGCCGTCAGGAAGTCGCCCGGGGCGAGGTCGGCGTCGACGCCGAGGTCGGCCATCGTGGCGAGGTAGGCGTCACGCAGCCGCTGGTACCAGGCGTCCAGGTAGCGGCCGTTCTCGTACCGCACCCACGCTTCGGTTGGCGCGACGTCGTAGCCGAGCTCCTGGGCGTACGCCACCGTCGGCGTCGCATACCAGGCCGGCCCTTCCGGGCGCTCGCCCTTCGGCGTGAACGGGGACGGCAGCAGGCCGCCGTCCAGCTCCACCCACTCCTTCCCGGCCTTCACCCGCGACAGATCGACGTGCGACAGATCCACCAGCCACGAGCCCGGGAGCTTCGGATCGAACACCGGGTCCACGACATGCGTCGGCGCGCCCAGGCCCACCGGCACGCCGTTCGCACCGGCGGCGAAGGCCATGTTCACGTCCAGGCCCACCAGGTGCCGCTTGGTGCATTCACCGTCGGTGAGCGGGCGCGCCCAGTCGTACGCCTCCTCGAACAGCTTCTCCGCAGGGCCGCGGACATGGAAGCGCGGCAGGTCCGTGAGGAGGGGGTGGCCGTCGGGGGCCTCGCACGGCGCCGGATCGACCGGGTCCTTGCCCAGGCTGCCGGGGTTGTGCTCGGAGTGCCGCTTGCCGTCGATGCCGGGCTCGGAGGCGCGCGTCGGCGGGTGCAGCGCGGTCATCAGCTCCAGGCCGGTCACGGCGGTAGAGCCGCGCGGCGTCATCACCCGGCCCGCGTACGTGCCCAGGAGCCGGGCGAGTTCGGCGGGCGGCAACTGGGCGGCGTCGCCCCAGTGCCGGGCGTCGAGCGCGTGCCACGACGGGATGCACAGCTGGACGCAGGCCCGCTCCGAACCGGTCACGGGGCGGTAGATCCGCGCCCACGGACCGAAGCCCCTCTTCGTCAGCTTCCACTCCGCGCGGACCAACTGCTTGATGACCTTGTGGCCCTCCGGCAACCTGCCGGCGAGCTCCTCCTCCCCGGTGAGCGCGGCCGGGAGGCCGAAGCGCTCACACGCGGCCTCGGTGAGCACGAGCAGCGGGTCCGCGCTCTTCCCCGGCCCGGACAGCTTCGGCGCGCCGAGCTTCGCCTCGCGAAGGGTCCAGTCCACCACGGCCGGGATCGACTTCGCGGGGACATCGAGGACCAGGCCCCCGACGCAGTACGCGAACACCTGTCCGCCGGTGTCGACGTCGACGACCGCGAGCGGGCCGTTCCCGAAGCGCGGATCGGCCACGGCCGGAGCGGCAGCGGGCCTGGCCGTGGCCTTCTTCGCGGCCGGATGCCTCGACGCCGACGGCCTGGTGGTGACTCCCGGGTGGGACGTCGCGGTGCGGACGACGGGAGGCTGCTGGTTGTTCTGTTCAGCAGTCATGGCCACAGCATCCGGCGCCGCGCCTGTGGACAGGGTCCGCGGTCCGGCGGACCCGGCCTCGCGCCGCACCGGCGCGGTGGAACCGGTGAACGTCCCGGGCACCGGCGACGGAGCAGCGGCGGCCGGAACGGGCGCGGGTGTGGCGGGGTAGAGCTCGGACAGCTTCTCCAGCAGGCGCGCGTATGCCTCCCGCTGCGGCGGGCGCGGTTCGGTCTTCCCGGACTCCCACGACACGATCGTGGGCCTGCGCACCTTCAGCGCGCTGGCCACTTGCTCCTGGGTGAGGCCGTGCGCCTTGCGTAGCCGCTCCCGCTCGCCCGGCGGGGGGAGCGGGGACTGCCCGGCGATCAGGGCGTCGACCGCGTCAAACAACTCGGACATGAAACACCTCCTTGTCCAAGATTCTAGCATGAATCGAACTTTACACGCACTAATAGCGTACTTCTTGCATACATTCACTATTCCGAAGGACCCGGGCACCTGCTGTGGCATGGCTGCCGCAACGCCAGGAAGCGCGGGTGGAACATGAGCCGGCCACACTCCGCTGGCGAAGAGCCCGCTCGCGCCTGTCCCATTCCGTACCCGGTGCTGGTCTGTGCGCCAGGAACATCCCGCTCGCCAGGGACGCCCACCTGCCGGACGCCGAACGGCAGCGCCACTATCCGGAGATGACCGGGACGATCGCTCGCGACCCCTGCGCCACCGGGACACCCTGGACCCGCACCCGGCGCCGCGTGTTCGTCGACGGCCACATCCCTTTACCCAACGATGGCCCAGACACCGACGCATGGGGCCACGGCCTGCGCTCGGCACCCACCGGGCGATGGTACTGATCAACCCCCGCTCGGGGTTCCTCCAGGGAGCCGAGCCAACCAGCGAGACGTGCCTCCCGGAGGGCAACGGGTGGCCCGCGATGCCGGGGTCAGGGCGTTGTCACGAGTGGCTATCCGAGCCGGGTGATGGTGAGGACCGACAGACGGCGCAGGGTCTGTTCGCCCGTTAGGTGAGGGAGAGCCGGCCGACGGAGGCGTAGCGGACGTCCTCGCCTTCCGGGTCGTCCAGGTCCATCCGGAAGAGCCCGACGTTCTCGGGCTCCAGCTCGGCCGCGACCTCCTCTGGCTCCGGCCCCGGCTGTGCCGCATCAGACAACGTTCGCCCACGTGGTGACGTGCGAGGTCGAGCGGTGAGCGGCGGCGTGCGAGCTTGTTCCGATGACCTCGTCAGGCGGGTCCTGGAAAATGCGCCCATGCATATTCGAGCCGTGCGTCTGGACGAGTTGCCTCACCTGCAAGACATCGAGCGGGCCGCCGGTCAGTGCTTCCGCGACATCGGCATGCCGGAGATCGCCGACGACGAACCGCTCCCGCTCGGAGAGCTCGCCCGATATCCGCAGGCCGGGCTTGCCTGGGTTGCGGTCAACGACACCGACATCCCGGTCGCTTACCTGATCGCCGACCGTGTCGACGGCAACCTCCATGTCGAACAGGTCTCGGTGCACCCGGACAGCGCACGCCGCGGGGTCGGTCGGCTACTGCTGGACCATCTGGCGAATCACGCCAGGAGCGAGGGGGCACCCGCCCTGACCCTCACCACGTTCACCCAGGTCCCGTGGAACGCCCCCTACTACGCGCGCTGCGGCTTCCACCTCCTGGACCACGGCAGGCTCGCCCTTGGGCTGCGGAAGATCCGTGAGCGCGAAGCGGCGCATGGTTTGGACCGATGGCCTCGGGGCTGCATGCGCCGGGAGCTATGACACAGCGGCGGCCGTCGCTGCGCCGGAACGTCCCCAAGGCCATGAGGCACCGGGACCGCCGAACACCTACGCAAGGCCGCCGACGGGGCGAACCTTTTCCTATGCGGCACCAGGCAGAGCTCGGAGCACCAGGAATGCCGATCCAGGACTCCTGTTCGGGCAGCTCCTGCAACGGGGCAGGGAACATACGCTGGTTGCGCCGGAACTGGTCGATGACCGCATGCTTGACCGCAAGGCTGCCGTACGCGGCCCGGCTGCCAGACCGCGCGACGATCTTTTCCCACGACCTGAACATGCGCATATAGGCGACCTGCACAGCATCTTCGGCACTGTGCAGGTCTCCCGCTTCGGCCCGGGCTACGCGGAAGAACACCGCGCTGGTCTCAAGGACGAACGCCTCGAAGTCCGTGCCCTGGTCGGCCTCGCTCACACAGCCTCCCGAGAGGCGATCACCCAGTGGCCCGGCTCGGAGTGCTTGCAGAACAGCCAGACCGGCTGTCCTTCCTCGAAACGGGCTGCGGCAGCGCCGCAGCCATCGCGATCATCGTCGCGCGCTGCTCGCGCTCCGCGCGGGCCACAAGGAACGCCTTCAGGCACATCCCTGCGGCACTCCTGGTACAGCACAGCACGTAGTACACCAGGAGCAGAACCGGGACCGACATCCCGCCCGCTCCCATCCAGTCCAGCCAGCTCACTGACCGGCCTCCCCTCATGACGACTCGTTGGATGAGGGCTTGCGCCCTCACCTCCTGCACGCGTCAGGAGGGGTGAGCGCGGATGCCGTGGGCCAACACTTTTCCCAAACGGCCCTGTAGTCGTTCGGGGCGCATGCTGACCAGCTGGAACACTCGGTGGCCGGAGTGGGCGCGGCCGGGGCTCCGCCCCGCGCGGGAGCGGGTGCGGTGCGGGCGGTGCGGATCGCGTTGTGCACGGCGAGGCCCGTGATGCGGGTGCGTTCTTGGCGGGTCGGTTCCCGCAGGGGTTCGCCGTCGGTCCCGGCGATGAACCAGCGGTCGGGCCGGGCGAAGTCGGCGGTGGTGGTGATCCGGGCCCGGGCCGGGGTGCGGCGGGTCTTCCTGGGAGCAGTGGGCCGGCGGGAGTGGGGGGCGGGGGCCTGGTCGGCGGAGCGGTCGTCCGGCGGGGTGGGGGTGCCTGGGTCCTCGGCGGACGGTCTGGGCCGGGGGTGTTCGGTGCCGGTGCGGGTCGGTCGGCCTGCGGGCCGGGGTTGGCTTGCGGTGGTCATGTGGCGGTGGGTGGGGCCGTCGCTTGACCGTCATGTAGTTAGCTGCCATATTACTTGCATGGCAGCGGACGGGACCGATCACGAGTCACCCTCACTGGACCAGGCCCGGCGGCAGCTGGAGCACTACGGTCTCGGGGCCGACCCGCAGGCCGTGCTCGTGGCGGTGCGGCTGATCTCGGCGGGGGCGCGGCTCGGCAGGGCGACCGAGGTCCACTTCGCGAGGTACGGGCTGTCGACCGGGCGGTACCGGCTGCTCGCGGATCTGGAGGATCACGACGGGGAGAAATCACCCTCCCGCCTGGCGGCCGATCTCGGCGTCTCGCGCGCCACGGTGACCGGCCTGGTCGACGGGCTGGAGCGGGAGGGTCTGGTCGCCCGGCGTCCGTCCGCGGAGGACGGGCGGGGCGCCGTGGTGGTCCTGACCGCCCGCGGTGCGCAGCGGTTGCGCGAGATGGCGCCCGAACATTTCGCCCGCCTTCAGGAGATGGTGGGTGAGCTCACCGTCGGTGAGCGCGCGGTGTTCCTGGATCTCCTCTCGCGGGTCGTACGCGGAATCAGCGCCTTGACCGCGGAGTAGTCCGAGCAGCCGTTCCCTCCGGCCGCGTGTCCGGCCACATGTCCGGCCGCGCTCCCTCGTGCGTCACCCCGGAGAACCGCTCCGCATCGTGAGCCGGCTGCCCCGCCCGTGCGCGGGCGCCTTTCCACAACCTAGTAATTAGCCACCTAATCAATATGGGGAGTTGGTCTCTCATGTCCGGACCCGGCCCGCCGGTCCCATGCGCAAGCGGAACAGAGGTCACCGCCCGAGGAAGCAGCACCGGCGGCGGCCGTCGCGGCGCTCGTCCCTTCGTCCTGTGGCGTGAGGTGCTGGTCGCCTACCTGGCGCCCGCGCTGACGGCCGGCGCCGGCGGGGTCGCCGGCGGGCAGGCCGGGCTGGCGGTGGCGGCGGTCACGTCCATCGCCGGCACCTCGGCCGTGGTGGCGTTGCTGATCGGCACCTGGCTGCAACGCCGCGAGGGGCCGCGCCCGTGGACCGTGGCCCTTCCCCGCGTCGTCCTGGCCGCGCTGCTCGCCGTCGGCGCGGCCGTGATCGCCGGCCTCGTCGGATGGTTCGCCTCCCGGTGGCTGCCCGCGCACACCGGCGTGCCCGACACCCGGTGGCTCACCCGGCTCCGGCTCGATCTGCCGGTATCCGCGGCCCTCGCCGCGACCGTCGTGAGCTGGCGCTGGCGCGGGGCCCGGCGATCACAGCCAGGACAGCCCTAGCGCCCGCAGCCAGGACAGCCCCGGCCCGCACTCCCGGTACCCGCGCACTGCCCGCGCCGGGGAGCAGCCCGCCGGCTGGCGCACATCGACGGCCGGCACACACATCGACAGACAGACCCCCGCCGACGGGCAACCCCCCGCGGTTGCCCGGGGGGGGGACGACCGAAAGGCACACAGTGATCGTCATCATGGGAGCGTCCGGAACCACCGGCGGCGCACTGCTGCGCAGCCTCGCCGCCTCGGGCGTGCCGAGCAGGGCGCTGACCCGCGACCCGGACCGGCTGCGGGCCCGCCTCGGCGCCCCGGCCGGAGACCTGGTCGAGGTCCTGCCCGCCGACGCCTCGGACACCGACTCGCTGCGCGCCGCGTTCAGGGGCGCCCGGCAGCTCTTCCTCGCCATGGCCAACGGCCCGGCGCAGGTCGAGCTCGAAAAGCGTGTCGTCGACACGGCCGCCGGCAGCGGCATCGAACACATCGTCAAGATCTCCGACCCGGTCGCCGCGGCGGACTCCCCCGTCACCCTCTCCCGCGGCCACCACGCCGTCGAGGAACACCTGCGCGCGTCCGGCCTCACCCACACCCTGCTCCGCCCCTACGCGTTCATGCAGAACCTGCTGCTCCTGGCCCCGGCCGTGGCCGCGCGGAGGATCATCCTGGGCGCGATGCGGGACGCCCCCTGCAACTGGATCGACTGCCGCGACATCGGTGACGTCGCCGCCGCAGCACTGACGCGCGCCGACCTCGCGGGCGGCACCTACGTGCTCACCGGGAACGAGGCGGTCGGCTACGGCGGACTCGCCGCGACCCTGACCCGCATGCTCGGCCGCCCGGTCCGCTACGTGGACCTGGCCCCGCACGAACTGCGGGAGAACCTCGTCCACCACGCACACATGCCCCCGTGGCTCGCCGCACATGTCGTGGAGATCCAGCAACTGGCCGTGTCCCACCCGGAGTCACCCACCGACACGGTCGCCCGGATCCTCGGCCGCGATCCCCGCACCCTGGACGCGTTCCTCCACGAACACCTGGGCCGCTTCAGCTGACCCCCCTGCCCGGCGCGGGGAACGCGCCGACCGGCGGCCCGCTTCGCATCGCCGGCGGCGGCGGCGGCATCCCCAACCGCAGCGGATGCCCCACGTCACGGACTCCGCCCGCAGAGGGCGGTTCGCCGGGTTCAGCGTTCTGTGCGGATGTCCTGGCAGCCGGGCCCGGGACCATGCCGCCGCCCCTGCGGCCGGGGCAGCGGCGGCGCATCGGATGCGGGGGCGGTCCGCGGTCCGGTACCGACGGCGGGGCCGGGGGCCGGGGCTGGGTCGGGGGCAAGGGGGAGACCGGGCCGACGGCGGGCGTCAGCCGTGGCAGCCACCACTACGGCAAGGGCCCCGGCGATCTCCGGGCTGATCACCCACGCACGCCACCCCCCACCAGGCGGCTGAAGGCACCCCGCCCCGACCACGCCGCCGACGCCCGCCCCGACCCGAGCGGAACACCCACCGCCCCCGGCCACCGCGACCGGGGACTCCATGCTCCCCCTCCCCCGGGGTGAACCGCTGTGCCCACGTACGAGGTTGTGCCCCGCTTCGCCGCTGACCTGGACCACCTCACCCAGCACAGCCCGCCCACGTCCGCCGGGTGGTGCGCACGGCCTTCGTCCCCGGCCTTCCCGCCGGACACCGCCGCCCCGGCTCTCAGGGTGAAACAGGTCCGCCGGCCCGGACAGCGTCCACGAACCCATCCGGACACCCGACGGACGCGCCATCGGGGAGTACGGGCCCAGGTCCGGCCCGGCGGCATCCGGCACATCACCCGGCACATCACCGGCACCACGGCATCACTGCCGGCCTGTGACCGACCCGCAGAAGGTGCTGCCTGGGCACCGGCCACTCCGGCCGCTCCGGCCGGTCAGACGCGGCGGAGCGTGCGGCTCGTCTGCTGGGCCTTCGTGATGACGGCCTGGAGTTGCGTGCGGGCGTACTCCTGCTGCATCGCCCGCCGGAGCTGGAGCCGCTGATCCCCGACACCGGGAGCGGTGAGTTCTGTCGCGAGGTAGGAGTCGAAGCGTTGGACCACTTCTCTGAGTTCTGCGCTGATCGCGTCCAATTGGTCCGCGGAGTTGCTGATGAGATGACGTAAGGGGCGCAAGGGGGCGAAGTCGTCCACGCTGGAGGGCGTTTGGGCGAGTTCACACAGCTTCTGCTGGGCTTGCCGGAGATAGGCGTCGACGTCGGTGAGGTCTTGTGCGTTCTGGTCGGCTCTCCGGTTGTCGCGGTTCCAGCGGTAGAGCCTGAGGCCATGGCGGTAGGTGAGGACGGATATCGTCAGTGTCACGATTCCGATCAGTGCACCGAGGGTGAGGGATGCGGTGTCGGCGCCTGCGGCCAGGCTGGTGGGGTTGGCGGGCATTGCGGGTGTTCCGTTCGTAGGGCGCGCGGTGCCGGGCGTGCGGCGCTGCCGGTGCACGTTCGGTGGTTCGGGAGGGATGTCACGCCGGCGGGGCAGGGGCCGGCGGGTTCGGCCCGGACGCGAGGATGCGCTGGAGCCTGGTGGCGTCCGTGACGACGAGCTGCCGGTACTTGCTGTGGATCACGCCATGGCCGCGGAGCTCCCTGACGGCCTTCTCGACGGTGGACGTTCCCATGAGGAGAGCGTCGGCGATGTCTTTCTGACGGGGTCCCATGATGGTGACGGGCCCGGGTTCGCCAGGGTCCGTCGTGCCGGCGGTCGCGGCGAGGTGCAGCAGAAGCGTGCCGACGCGGTGCACGGGCGGCCGGTAGGCGGTGCAGTAGATCAACTCGTCGCTGCGGAACCGGGCTTCGAGGCTCTGGAGCAGGGCCGTCTGGGCGAGGTGCCGCCGCCTGAGGAGGGCGGTGACGCGCTGCACAGGGCAAGGCATCACCCAGGTGGTGCTGAGGCAGACCGTGGTGACCGCGGAGGCGGGGTGGAGGAGTTTGGCCTCGCCGAGGAGTTCACCGACCCCGCGGAAGCGGGCGACCCTGGGGGCGTTCCTGACGGCGCCCAGGGGGAAACGCTCCTGGACGACACAGCCGCCCAGCATGATGTAGACGTGTCCGTCGTGGGGGCCGAGGGGCAGCTGTTCGCCCTGGGTGTAGGTGCGGGCGTCCGGGCCCCATGCCTGGACGAAGGCGGACCATTCGGCGAGGGGAAGGCAGTTGAGGAAACTGCCGGGAGGCATGGGCTGCGTGCCCTGGAGAACGGCGGTCGTGTTGAACGCGTCGACCCGCGGCGACATGCGGCTATGCCCCCGCCCCGTGTCCCGTGGGCGCGCTCGCGGCAGCCCTGGACGGCGGCCGGTCCTGATGACTGGGTATCGCGGGTATCGCGGCCGTGTGCGGTGCCCGGGATGTCCGGGCGTCCCGCACCGCGACGCCGCGGTCGACGGCGGTGACCATCTGGTCCGATCTCCTTCAGTGGTACAGGCGGAGGGGGTTGGTGGGTCCAGCGCCCGTCCGTTCCGCATGTGTGGTCCCCGGCTGGTAAGGCCGATGCGCAACGGAGGGTGTCTATGCCGGGTCACGGTACTCCGTTGTCCCTGCAATTCCCAGTCGCCCCAGCACGGCACGCAGACCACGACGACAGGGAATGAGAATCCCTATCAAGAGGGCAATCAACCAGCAGGGGATATCACGAAGAAGAATGCCCACTGTGATTCACGCCACACGTCCGACCGGGATTGCTTTCCGCCCACCGGGGCCGCACGCACGATCACGAACCCGGATGAGTTCATTCCGGCAAGCCGCACCCGGCAAGGAAAAACAAAGCAGGCGGAAAAGAAAGAAGGAGGCTCCAGGGAACCACCCCCGGAGCCTCCAGAAAGGGGCCTGGACCCACCAAGGCTCAGACCGTGCACCAGTAAACACCATCACCGGCGCAACACCCCCGGCACGACCCGATGCGGCACCCGAGTCGCCCTAGCCTGAGGGATTTCGGCTGACCGATCGACCGGCCGCCGAGCGGCCGGGGCGGCCACCGGCACGCCACCCCCTCTGTCAGCTTTTGATTCTTTTGCCGGTTTCCTGCGACACAAACAGGCACCTGTTCGTCACGCAACTCCCCTGCAGCACGAATAACGATCACATACCGACCGGCCGGGACCGGCCTCATCAGGTTGCCTGAACCCGGCCGGCCTGGGCCGCGCAACACCCGGACCCCCGCCCGAACTCACGGCTGATCAACCGACTTCCCGCCGGCGAACATGCCGCAGCCCGGCGATTCGCCTTTCCGGTGGCAACCCTTATCGACGCAAGCCTGAAGAGCCTTTCAGATGCATGATCATTTCCGTTCTCGCCCGCGAATCGCAATCACGCCACCAGACCCTCCGGCGTTCACCCGCAGACGTAATGCCGACTGAACGATAAATCCGGCCGCGCCTCACCGGACAGCCCTGGAACGACAGACCAAAGATCTGATGGTTCGTCAACTCAGCCGAGAGGGAACGGGTCGAGTCGACGCGAACACGGACAATCCAATACATAGAAAGCCGGAGAAGGATTTTGAGAACATTCCTCAGCAAATGAGCTCCGACGGGAGGGCTCCGGCCGGGGACGGGCCCGAACCCGTACCTCTCCCGGACCGGTCGAACCGCGTCCATGACGATCTGCCCTCCACGTCGCGAGAGGTCCTCGGCCGGTGCGGTGAGGATGCTGCCGCCGCCGGGAACGGCCCGTACGCCGGCCGGGGTCATGCCCGTACCAGCCGCCGTTCTCCGTGCGTCCCCGGGCGATGAGGTCTCCGGGGTCCGTCTACGGGCGGGGGTTGATGACGCAGGCCGCCGGGTCGGGAGCTGCTTCCAGGCCGAGCGGTTCGGGGCCGGCGCACCGACCGGTCATGGGGTCGCAGTGACGGTGGCAGCAGAGGCCGGTTTCCGGGTCGTCGTACCGGCCGGGAAACCGCAGAGGTGCGGAGGCGAGGGCGGTGCGGTTCCACGAAGTGGTACCCCAGACGGCTCTACGGCTCTACGGCTCTACGGCTCTACGGCTCTACCAGGCGATGGTGCCGTGCTCGTCGATCAGGTCGGTGACAACGGCGAAGACCCGTGAGCCGGTGTCCGCGTCGGCCGGTGCTGCGGGCCGGTTCGGGGGTGTGCGGCGCTCCGGGCTGGGCGACGGGTGCGCGGCCGTCGTACTCCCAGGTGAGCGAAGCGACGGTGGAGGTGTCGCGCTGTTCGACGGGGTCGGTGCCGCCCCAGGAGCAGAGATGACCCTGGACGCCGTGGCCGCCACCTACCGGCTCAAGATGAGCTCCCAGGCCGGGCAGGACCGGCTGGACGCCGACCGCACCGAGGACGAACGGATCACCGTGTGGAGGCCGTCATGGATTCCGGTGGTCGGCGTCGGCCCCACGGACAGCACTTCCAGGCCGGTGGCAGCCCCTGAGCGGCTGACCACCGACGAGACCGGGCCGACCCCGCCACCACGGCGCTACGCCCAGGTCCAGGTCCAGCATCGTCCGGGCGGTGGGAAGGAGCTTGCCTCATGTGCCCAGCCGCACCCCGAATGGGCCGTTGGCTCACATCCGGTCAGGCCGCACACGCCCACTTGTCAGAGGAGTCCGCTACTTCCCTTCACGCTTGTAGCGCCAGTAGCCCAAGACGAATGACACCACCAGCACCACGGCTCCCAGGACGAGTGTGGCAGCCGGGTTGTCCTCGAATCCGATACCTACCCGGGCGAGGGTCACTTGGATCAACCTCTCAGAAGTCAGGTGCCAACCGTTCACCGATGCTGTCGGCGAACGGGACGGCGCTGCTGCCGGCATCGGTGAGGCCGTACCAGGAAGCGCCGCCGGTGTTCACGGAGTTCAGGGTGCCCCCGAGTTCGCCGTTGACTCCTGTGTGCACCTCGCCGGTGCCGGGTGGCGGCGGGACCGGGAGGGCCACCGGCCGCTGTGCGCGGGCCGCGAAGCCGCACGGGGAAGGCTGCCCGGTCACCAACCGGCGGCGGGCCGGTGGTGACCGGCCGGTACCCTGCCGACGTCGATCCGGAGACGCGCCGCCCCGGCCTGCCGGTACCGCGGCCTGCCGGTACCGCATCGGCCGTTACCGCATTGGCCGGGGCGGCGGTTGTGCATCTGCCGGGCGCCGTCGTGGAGGCCCGGGGCCTGCCCCCGATCAGTGATCAGTGGTGTCCCGGCGTCACCGGCTGCCGGGTGCCGTCGGCCTGGCAGCCCGCGCTCACTTCAGATGCCGGTCGAAGAACCGGTTCCCGTCCTCCGCCCCGAACCCACGGGGTGCCGGTGCGCCCGCCCGGATCGGCGCGCAGCGTCTTCTCCCTGGTGCCGGAGGTGCCGAACAGATCCGGGGCCCGCTGCCGGGGGTTCCACTCCGTCGTCCCACCGGGGCAGGAACAGCAGGGGAACGGTGACCTGCCGGGCCTCCTCGCGCCGGGCGCGGGGCACGTATCCCCCGGCGAAGGATCCGGCGGCCGCGCCGGCGTGGTCCGGTCACCCCGGCGGGCCGTGCGGGGCCCGGCCACCGCCGGGCGGATGCCGACGGCCGGCCGGAGCCGATGGTCGTCGAGCTGGGCGTACGGATCAGGCCGCTCCCGTTGGCGCCGGGCACGAGGACCGGGCGCAGCACCGGGGCAGCACCGGACACGAGGACCGGGGCGGCACCGGGGCGGCACGCCGGGCGCGCCCGGTCGTGTGGACCGGGAGCGCGCCGGGCGGCGTCGTCGGGGGCCTGGTGGTCAGGGGGTTCCGAAGAAGAGGCTGCCCGGGGCGTCCGGGTCGCTGAGCAGGAAGTATCCGCGGATCGCCTGGAGGAACTCCGGGCGGGAGACCGTGTCGTCGCCGTCGGTGTCCAGGGTCCTGAACGCCTTCAGGGCGTCGGCTTCTTCGAGGTTCCACACGTCGGTCAGGAAGCGGGTGAACTCCTCCCGGGCGATCTGGTTGTCGCCGTTGGCGTCGATCACGTCGAAGAGCACGTGCCCGAGCCCGTCGGCCAGGTTCAGCCGGCTCGTGTCGGCGCTCGCCAGACGGACGGCGGCGACGTACTCGTCCCTGCTCAGCCGGTCCTCCTGGACGTCCGCGTGGCGCAGCAGCTCCAGCCAGTAGGTCTGGAGGAAGGCGTGCAGGGCGCGGGCGCGGCGGTCGTCGGGGCCGAGGTGGTAGGCGTCGAGGTAGCGGTCGGCGAGCCTCCGGTAGTCCTGCCGGTCGAGGTGGCCGTCGTGATCGGTGTCGAGTGCGGCGAAGGAGCGTTCCAGCTTCGTGGTGATGATGTCGGGTGCGGCGGTGGCCATCGTGGTGATCCTTCACAGGTTCTCGGAGTTGCGGAAAGGATCATCGTCACGTGCTGGTGGGCGCGGTGCCGCGCAGACGGGTCCCGTGTCACCCCTTCAGGCGTACCGGCGCCGGCGCACCGGCCGGCCGATGACATCGCCGGCCCGGCGGGAACGGAACCCCGCCGCGGCCCGTACCCGCCCCGCCGGGCCGGGCCGGGCCGGGCGGCAGCGGTCACCGGAGCGGGTGGCGGGCGCGGTGTCCGGGCGGTCGCAGAGGGCACGGACGGGGCGGGCGCGGTTCCGGACGCGGCGCACGGTGCCCCCGGCCATCGTGGGCAGCCGGCCTTCCGCCCCGCGCGGGACGATACCGGCGGGCGATCCGGGGCCGGTGTCCTCGGGCAGCCGGTCGGCGCGGCACCGTGCGCCGGAGGCGACGGCGCGGGCGTCGCCGGTGAACCGGACGGCGAGACCCGCTCCGAGTAGCCGGTGGCGATGTCCCGCTACCGGGACCGGCTATGTGCTCCGGGTCAGCAGACAGGTGTCGATGACCTCGGCGACGAGGGCGGCGCCGCGGCTGTTCTGGTGGATGTGGTCGGTGGTGAGCACGAGACCCCGGCGCTGCGAGATCGTGTCGAGGCTGCGGCGCAGCACGGCGTGCCGGACGAGGACTCCGAGGCCCGCCGCGGGCGTCGGCTCCCGGTACGGGACCGGCGGCGGGTCCGCCCGGCGTAGTTCTTCGATCTGGCGTTCGTGGAGCGGGAGGTAGGTCGCCTTGTGGGTGGTGGCGGCCTCGGCGATCATCCGGCTGTACGCCTGTGATGCCTGCGCCGCCGCTTCGTCGGGTTGCTGGCCGAGGACGGGGAGGGACAGCAGCCCGATCGTCGCGTCGGTCTCCGTCCGGAGCCGTTCGACGACGGCTCCCAGGCACTGCTGGAACCAGCCGGCCGACGGGCGCCCGGGGAGTTGTCTGCGCTTCATGGCCCGCTCGACGGGGTAGCCGGCGAGGCTCGCCCGGGCGTCGTTGGTCCCGATCAGCACGGTGATCACGTCGGGTGGGTCCGCGACGACGGCGTCGAGGCGCTGTGAAAGGTGGTAGGCGAAGTCTCCGTTGGCGCCGAAGCGGGCGAGCCGCACGTCGCCGGGAGGGCGGCGTCGTTCGAGAAGGTCCAGGTAGTCGACGCTGAGCTGCGCGCGGGTGAGGCTGTCGCCGAGGCACGCGACGCGGGTCGTCACGGCGCTTGCGTGCCGGGGGTGCCGGCGTGCCCGGCCGGGCGGGTGCCGGTCCGGGGACGGTGGTCGGTGCCGAGGCCGGCGGTGACGGTGAGAACGGTCGCGGGTCCCGCCATGTCGCCCGTGTGCCATGCCCCGGCCGGGTTGACGGTGGCCTCGCCCGGCGCGAGCACGACGTGGTCGGGGGCCCCGTCCACGTCGCGGGTGACCGTCACCGATCCGCTGAGGCAGACGACCAGTTCGTCGCCGGCGGGGTGGCGCTCCCCGTGGCCGCCGGGGCCGGGGCCGTCGCCGTCGAAGACCGTCACCATCCGGCCCTCGGCGCCGTCCGCCTCGACGGCGGCGCTGTATGCCTGGAGCACCTCCGGGTCCCAGGCGAAGCCCTCGACGGGTTTCGCTCCCGGCCCCGGCCCGAGGTGCACGGGGGTGGTCCGCAGGTCGATGGCGTTGCGTTCGTGGTCGGCGGGTCTCATGCCGACGATCGTCACAGGACGGCGGCCGGGTGGTCTTGAAGGAATGGGAACGGGAACCGACGTGAGGGGCAGCCGGTCGGCGGCTACCCGGCCCCGGGGAGGACTTCGCCGCGACGCCAGGCCGTCGGCGGCCGGCCCGTGAACTCGCGCCATTCCCGCACGAGATGGGCCTGGTCGGCGTAACCGGAGACGGTCGCCACCGCGGCCCATGGGAGCGGGTCGTGCGCTGTCGCCAGTTCGTGCGCCTGCTCGAAGCGCAGAACCCGGGCGAAGGTCTTCGGCGCCAGGCCCACCTCACCGCGGAACTGCTCGGTGAGGTGGCGGCGGCTCCAGCCCAGGTCCGCGGCGACCGCCCCGACCTGGACGCGGCCCCGTGCGGCGACGAGGCGGCGCCAGGCCTCGGCCACCTCGGGGCGCATCCGGGGCAGGCGGTCGCCGCCGCGGCGGACGGCGCGCAGGAGCAGCTGGTCCAGCACGGTGAACCGGGCGGCCCATGTCGTCGCCGCCCGGAGCCGGTCGACGAGCTCGGCGCCGAGCGTTCCGAGAAGCTCGTCGAGCGGGACCAGCCGGTGGGCGAGCGCGGCGGCGGGCATACCGTAGAGGGCCCGGGCCCCGAGCGGTGTCAGCGACACCTGCACGCCTTGCTGGTGTCCGTCGTGGTGGATCGCGACGGACCGGCACATCAGACCGCCGGCCACGCTGTCGAACCGGGTGACCGGTGACCCGTCGTCGACGCCCGCCGCCATCTCCAAAGGGTCGGACAGGCTGATCACCGCGGTGAGCACGCGGCCCGGCGGACCGCGGTGCACCCCCGCCGGGAACCCGCGAAGGTCGAACCCGACGTACGAGCCGACGTACCTGCGCAAGGCGGGCGCCGGCCGTGCATCGATGCTGGTGGCCGTATGGTCTTCCACCCTCGTCAGTGTACGAACGGGCGGGCCCGGCTGGGTCACCGTCCGCAACGGCCGCCCCGGACCGCCCCGGACCGAACGCGGCGGAACGGGGCCGCGACCCCGTGCCGCCGCGTTCGGTCCCCGCCGCTCGTACCGCCGTGTGCGCCCCGGGGCCTGGGATACGCGCGGGCCCCGGACCGCCTGGGGTCAGGGGCCCGCGGGCTGTCCGCGGCACGGTGGTGGCCGCGGCACGGTGGCCGCGGCACGGACTCACAGTGCTCCACGTCCGTGAACCCGACCCCCTCCGGGCCGCCGCCGGACCGTGGCGACGGCAGGGACGGATCCGGCAGCCGTGCGAAGCGGTGGGATCCGTCTCAGGCCGTCTGCTCCCGGTCCGTCTGCTCCCGGTCCCGTTGCGGGCTCCGGGCCCGGTCCTGTGGCGGGCTCGCGTTCAGCCGGCGTTCGGCACGCCGGTAACGGTCGAGGTTGGTCCGGCGCATCCACCACATGCCGCCGACGGCAACGACACCGCCCACGATCCAGGCAGCACCCGCCACGGCACTGCCGCCCGCGAGAAGGACCACACCCAGCGCGACGAACATCAGCAGCATCACCGGGAAGGCCCACACCAGCTTGCTGTGCATCGTCTTCCGACGGCGGTGGATCAATTGGAGCATGGCCTGCCGCAGAGCCGGGTCGTCCGGGATGTCCCCCCGGCGGAGCCGCCGCTCCAGGGCCGGTACGTCATCGGTCTCCACACCGCTCGCGCGCGCGTCACCCCGTTGGCGGCGGCGCATCAGGACGGTGAAAACGATCGCGTAGGCCCCGGCGCCGGCCACGGCGGCCACCCAGTTGTCGAGATCACGGAAGAGCAGCCGTACCCCGATACCGACGGCCAGCGCCATCAGGCCGACAGCCCACCACGTGTCGATCCACCGTCTCTGCGACCTGAGGTCCCTCTCCCTGCCGGCCATCCCGAGCCCCTCCCGCTCCCGCGGAGCGCGCCTTCCGCACCCCGGACGACATCCGGGTACCCCCCGAACCCCAGGTGACACGGGATCGCTCCCGCACCGCCGCCGAAAGACCCGCCCGACCCGCCCGACCCCGCCCCCGACCCCGGGACCGGCCCGCGCCGCCGCCCCGCCCGGGTGCCGGTCCCGGCCCGGGTCCCGAGCCCGGGTCTGTGTGCCGCGGACCATGCGCAGGGCCCGCTCGGGTCCCGGCCCGGGTCCCGAGCCCGGGACCGGGACCGGCCCCAGTCCCCCTGGCCTCGCAGCCGATGGGTGGAGCCACTGGAGGACAGCGGGCCGGGAGAGACGACGCGGAAAGCGGTGGCCGTCGTGCTGCCCGGCCGCCAAGCCGATGACGGCCGCGGGGTCCTGCCGCCGGGTCACCCGCAGCGCGTGTGCGGGCGCGGCGGCGGGGCCGTGGTCCTGGCCGTGCTCCTCACCATCCGCCGCGGATCCGGCGCTGCACGGTGCGGGCCGGCCGGCAGCACCACGCCCCGGCACCGCGGGCCAGTGGGCCTGCCGCGCCGAGAGCTCCTCACCGCGAGCAGCGCGGGTTGCCGGATCCGGTCATCACACTTGGCCCCGGAGCGGCAGCGGGCGGACCTGTTCATGGTGGAATCGCGTCATGAGTGAACGGGTGGCGGTGGAGTGGCTGAAGCTCTACGCGGAGCAGATCCGTCCCCGGGGCCTGCCCGGGCGGGGTGATCTGCTGGGCCGGCTGTCCCCGGACGCGGAGCTCTCCGGGCCCGTGGTGCGGATGGTGGAGCAGGAGGCCGGCCAGCTGTTGCTGTGGCCCGGTGAGTTCAGCCCCGGGCAGTGGGACTGGGATTCCGTCGTGACGGCCCAGTGCGCCCGCAGTGACGAGCTCGGGCTGCCGTTGGTCTGGTACTGCGACGACGCGCACCACGCGCTCACGGCCCGTCTGCGGGCCGCCGGGTTCACGCCTCAGGACCGCGAGGAGATCATGGTGGGCCGCAGCACCGAGATGGCGTGCGCACCGGGCGCGCGTCCCGCCCTCCCCGCCGGCACCAGGCTCCGCCCGGCCGCGACAGGCGCCGACTTCGAACAGGTCCGGGAACTGGCCGTCCGCGTCCGAGGCGGGTCCTGGAACTGGCTTCCCGCAGCCCTGGAGCGGTGGAGCGCCGATGAGGACGATCCCTGCGCGGTCACGGTCGTGGAAGCACCGCGGCACAAGGTCGTCGCGGCGGGGCTGGTCCGTTTCCACACCGGCACCGGCTTCGCTTCGCTGTGGGGGGCTTCCGTTCATCCCGCCTGGGAAGGACAGGGCCTGTACCGCTCGCTGCTCGGACACCGCGCGGCACTCGCGGCCCGGCGCGGCCACAGCTATCTCTACACCGAGGCGCTGCCTTCCAGCCGGCCGGTCCTCGCGCGGCTCGGAATGGTCACCGTGACGACCCACACCCCCTACCAGTACTTCCCGCCCGGCCGGCCCCGCGGAGCGGCGCAGACATCCGCCTCCACGACCGCGAATCCCCCACGGCACACCTGACGGCCCCACCCCCCACAACCCCACAACCCCACAACCGCAGAACCGCAGAACCGCAGAACACGGAACAGTCCCCGGCGCCCCCCTCCGCACCCCTCAGACACTGAGACAGGTACCGGTGAAAGGCCACAGCAGCAGCCGGCAACGGACCGCTACCGACGCAATTACCCGACTCCGGCACCCGGCCCACACGATCAGTTCCACACCCGAAAGCGACAACCCACCACCAACCCAACTCGACCTCCCTGCCGGACCAGGACCCGCACCCGGTCCGCCCGACGGCCGGCACCTGCGGCCTCATACCGGACGGGAGACCGCAGCCGGGCCCCTGGACACGATCGGCGCTCCGGCCCCCGGACTGTCCGGAGGACACCGAGCCCGCAACCCGTCACACCATGCCGGCCGACCAGCAGACCTGAGCCACCCCTCCCCCCGGATACCGCCACGAGAGCCGACCCGGCAGGCACCCGGGAGTGGTGAGCGCTACGGCACGTCGACACCGTCGTGCACGCAGGGGTGGCAGGCACCGCCGGGTGGTGCCCGCAGAGGTGGAGCGCACTCGATCGTGCCCCGCCCCGGTGCCGGCATCGAGCATTGGATGCAGAACGCCCGCAGTGGGCCGGGTGGGCGGGCTGGGCCACCCACGCCTTCGCGGGCGGAAGTCGGCGAAGCGTACCGTCCGCCTGAGCGGCCGGTCCGTTGAGGCCCGGTCAGAAACGGTGCCGGATGTGGTCCAGGTCTGCGCCGAGGACGGACAGGCCGGGGTGGCTACGGAACCGCTGCTGGCACCGCCACGCATCGAGGCCGGCCTTGCGTACCGATGGGGTCCGCCCCGAACCTGGACCGCACCCGCCCGCCACCGCTCTCGCAACTGGGCGAGCGAACGGGCCTCCCTCGGCCTGAACGGCCGTGCCTGACGGACCGCCACCCAGGCGAGCCCGGCACGGACCCGCTCAGAGCCCAGGTACGGGCCCGCTCGGGGCACGGGCAGCGGACACCGGGTAGCGGCCGTCGTCAACGGCACTGACGTACTCGCGCTTCAGCTGGGCCAGGCAGGCAACGATCCGGTCGCTGCGCCGGGTGGCCCAGGCGATGATGCCGAACGGCACGGCCACGGTGTCCGCGCTCTGCAACGAACCCGTGAGGGCCGGGGCGAGTCAGGAGCCGAGGCCGTCGCCCGAGTCGCATACCGTCACCGCGGGCCGCCGCCCCACCACGGACACCGCGACCGTGCCGTCGCCGCCCCGGCGGAGACCCTGACCCGGTCAACTTGGCAGCCGCGTGAAGTCGAAGAACCGGGAGGGCGGCTACCCGCAGAACTCCGCCTCGATCACCGCCCCGCTGTCCCCCGCCCAGTCGCCGTTGAAGTTGAGTGCCAGCGAATGGCTCGCGTCCCGGGTGACGAATGCCTCGGACTGGGAGCCGTGGATGCCTCCGCCGTGGCCCCAGACCTCCTTGCCGCAGCTGAGGCGGACGGACTGGACGCCGAGGCCGTAGCGGTACTCCGGGCGCTGGGGGTCGATCGGGACGGTCGTGGTCAGGGCGTTCTGCTGCTCGGGCGGGAGCAGTTCCCCCTTGAGCAGGGCGCGGAAGAACTTCTGGAGGTCCTTGGAGTCGGAGATCATGCCGCCCCCCGCCCCGGCCAGCGACGGGTTCAGCTCGGTCACGTCGCGGATCTTCGCGGCCGGGTCCCAGGAGAGCGGGGAGTAGGCGCGGCTCGCGGGGCCCGGCACCCGGGGGTCGGTCCTGGGGACGGAGGTGGCGCGGAGCTGGAGCGGGCGCAGGATCCGGCGTTCGATCTCGGCCTCGTAGCCCCGGCCGGTCACCTTCTGGACGACCATTCCGGCGAGGGTGTAGTTGGTGTTGGAGTACCGCCAGCCGGTGCCGGGCGGGAAGTGGGGCTTGTGGCCCATCGCGAGGCCGACCAGCTGCCCGGGGGTCCAGGTGTCGTAGCGGTGCCGGAGGAAGCCCTCGCCGAAGATCTTCGCCTGGTAGCCGGGGTCGGCACTGTAGCTGAAGACGCCGCTGGTGTGGTTGAGGAGCTGGCGCAAGGTGATGTGCCGGCCGTCGTGGCCGTTGCCGCGGACGGTGCCGGGGAGCCACCGTTCCACGGTGTCGTCGAGGTCGAGGCGCTCCTCGGCCTCCAGCTGGAGCAGGACGGTGGCGACGAACGTCTTGGTGACGGAGCCGATCCGGTAGCGGTCCTGCGCCGTCCGTTCCCTCCCGGTGTCCAGGTCACCGACGCCCGCGGTGCCGCTCCAGCTTCCGGCCCGGTCCCGGGCCCGGGCGACGGCGCCGGGGACCCCGTCCCGTACCGCCTGTTCGAGGGCCCGCCGGGTGGCTCCGTGCCGGTCGGCGGTCTCTCCGGCCGTGACGGAGTGCGCGGCGGCGGGCGCCGCCAGCACGCCGGTGGCGAGTACCGCCACCGCCGTGGCCAGTGCTGTGCGGACCGTACCTGCTGACATCTTCGGGCTCCCTCGGTCGACCGTGTCGGCGAGGAGGACTCCCCGGCAGGCGTGTCCCGTTGCCCGGCGCCGCGGAGTTGAGTCACTATCAGCCAATTCCTGAGGGACGGCGGTCCTGCGGGCGGCGGTCCTGCGCGACACGGCTGGGTCCGTGCACACGACCGCGTTCGCCGCCCGGTACGGCCCGCCCGGCAGCGCGGGCGCCACGCCGTACGAACCGGTGGCCGCCACGGCTGACCCGGTGCATCGCTTCCCGGTGCCCGGCCTGCCCTGCCGGCGCGCCAGGGCAGTGTTCCTCGCTGCGCGGTCGACCCCTGCGGCTGTCGGGATGCCGGCCGGGGAATCCGGGTGCCGGCCGGGGATACGTAGGCCTCGGCGGAGCAGACCGCGGCAGCGCGCGCACTCCTCCAGGGGGCAAGGTAACCCGGCAGGAGCGCCCCGGGGGTTCGTGCTCCGGCCCGCCGGTACGAGGAGCCACGCGGGGCGCCGGCGGACACCGCCAGATCCGTGACCGCCGACGGACCGCGGGCGGACCCGACCCCTGCCGGGCCGCCGTGGACGGTTCTCCAGCCGCTCTCCGCCCGCACCGCACCGGAGGCGGTCAGCGCCACCAGAGCACGTCCGACGGCAACCCGCCCAGCCCGCTCCGCGGAAGAGCGGGCGCAGTAGGGTATCGATCGCGAATAACGTTGTCATCAGCGGGACTTGAGGGCCTGTCCGGCTTGCCCGGTGCGGCAGGACCGGCGGCAGCGAGTGTCCGGCGAGCAGCCTCCGCCGGGTGACGGTTCTCTGCCATGACCACGAGGAACCCGGCTGACCACGGCCGACAGTTGTGGGCGACTGCGCCGTGCACGATGTCCCAGCACGCACCATGAGAGGCCGAGCATGACCGACTACCTGCAAGCCGTCCTCGCCATGCTCGGCCCGGAGGAAGGACGGCTCACCGATCCTGCGGCCTGGCTCAAGCTGGAAGGGGAACTCGGCAGAACCCTTCCGTCGGACTACAAACGGATCGTCGACGCCTACGCACCCGTGCAGATCAACGGACACCTCTCCCTTGCCCATCCGGCGTCCGGCTCGTGGAACCTGGGTGCCGAAATGCGCTCGACGGCCCCGTCCGGATGGAGTACCCGCACGCCGTACCGGGCCGGCCCGTCCGGGAGGCCTGCGGACCGGAACGCGGGATGTGAACACCGCACCGCCCGCCACGGCCTCCGCAAGCCCGCGCCGGGACCGGCGAAAGGTCCGTGCCGGGACCAGTGAAGAGTCCGTGCCGGGACCGGTGAAGCATCATCCGGAGAAGACGTGAACGCACACTCAGGACCAACCGGACCCGTGCCGGCCTCCGACCAGCCCTCCAGCGTCCAGGAGCCCGCCGACTCGGGCGACGCGTACCGCATTTGGGGACTTTCTGCTAATGACGACATGTCCTGTCGCTCGATTGACGGCCCTCGCACAGGGTTACGGCGGCCGTCGCGTCATCGAGGATCTCGACCTCTCCCTCCAGCCCGGCGTCACAGGCCTTCTGGGCCCCAACGGGGCGGGAAAGACCACACTCCTGCGCACTCTGGCCACCATCGCGCCACCGCGGAGCGGCAGGCTGGAGCTGTTCGGCGGGCCTGTCACCAGCGAACGGCAAGCACGGCGGGTCCGCCGTCGTATCGGCTACCTCCCGCAGGACTTCGGCTACTATCCGGCGTTCTCCCTCACGGACTTCGTCCGATACTGCGCATGGCTGCGGGAAGTCCCCTCCAGGAACATCGACTCCGCGACCCGGGAAGCACTCGCGGCCGTGGGCCTGGCCGGCCGGGCCCGGGACCGGATGAAGTCGCTGTCCGGCGGCATGCTCCGCCGGGCCGGGATCGCCGCGGCCATCGTCGGCTCGCCCTCCCTGCTCCTGCTGGACGAGCCGACCGTCGGTCTCGACCCCGCGCAGCGCCTCGACTTCCGCGAGCTCATCCGTTCCCTCGCCCGCGCCGGAACGGCCGTCGTCCTCAGCACACACCTGGTCGAGGATGTCGGAGCCGCCTGCGACACCGTCCTCGTCCTGGACGACGGCCGAGTACGCCACAGCGGCCCGCCTCAGGGGCTCGCAGCGCTGGCCACGTCCACCGCACCCGGCGACAGCCCCCTGGAACGCGGCTACATGACTGCACTCGGCAACCACCGGCCCGGCGAGGGAGCCGCGTGCTGAACGCGTATCGCATCGAGCTGCGCCGCTCACCCCTGCTGACGGCGTTTCCTGTGATGATCGCCCTGGATCTGCTGGTGCTCTTCGGCCGGTCCCGGTACTGGATCGGCGTGTGGCCCGAAGCAAGTGTGGCGGCCCAGGTCGTCACGCTGTTCCTGGGGCCCGTGCTCTCCGGCGTCTCCGCCTGGCAGGCCGGACGCTCCTCCCGCGCGGGAATGCCCGAGACCGTGCTCGCGGCGGCCCGGCCGTTCTGGCGGATCGAGGCCGCACGGCTGGCCGCGACCCTCACCCTCGGATTCCTCGCGTACCTGGTCGGGTGCCTGACCGCCGTGGCCGTCTCGATCGGCGAGGCGGGCCCCGGTTTCCTTTGGCCGTCCTACCTCCTGCTCGGCGCCTCCACTCTGATCATCTTCGCGTCCGTGGGTCATCTGGCCGGCCGCTGGTGGCCTTCCGCCGCCTTCACACCTGTGGTCTGCGCGCTGGGGTGCTTCATCAGCATGCTGGCACTTCCCTTCAGGTTCAACGTTCTCGCGGGACCGCCGGATCAGCATCTGCGCCCTCTTCCGGTTGCTGTGCGGCTGCTGTTCGCACTCGCTCTGGCGGTGCTGGCGGTCACAGCACCACCCGTGCGCAGGAACACCGAACGCCGCACACCCCGCCGGGAGACGCCCCCGCACATCCGTGTGGTCGCCATCGGGTCGGCAGCGGCCTCCCTCGTCGCACTGGCCGCGGTGCCGGCCTCCGGCGAACTGCGTGTGGAGCGCCCGGCGTCGGCGACGGCACCGCTGTGCGAGCGCGCCGACATGAGTGCGCCGCAGGTGTGCGTCTGGCCCGAACACCGCAAGTACCTTCCCGAACTGACCCTCATGGCGCAGCGCCTGGACCGGCCTGCCCAGCCCTGGCTGAGGTCCCCCGACGCGTTCCACGAATTCGGGCTGAAACGGAGCAGGTGGGGTGACCGCGGATTCGACGTCGCCGAAGGTCACGTCCGTACCGCGGCGATCGCCATGGCCGACCGGGTGTTCACCGAGTCGCTGGGCCTGTGCACACCTCCCCGCCAGGAGAGGCGTGTCTGGCAGGCCATGGACAACATCCGTCTCTGGCTCGAATACCGCTCCACGGGGCAGGACCCGGCTGTCGCCGACGAGGGGCTCCACATGGTGGGTGTCTCCGCCGCGCAGCGCGAGGCGACCAGAGCCGTCCGGATGCCGGCGGCCGAGCAGCGGGCATGGCTCACCCGACAGCACAGTCACATTCTTCGAGACCCTTCCTGGTGCGAGCCTGATGACCGGTTCTGATCTGCTCCGTTATGCGAGAGTCCACCGGGGCGCAGCCGTCCTGGCGGCCGCGGCCGCGGTCGCCCTCCTCTCGGCCCTGTTCGGCGGCACCCATATCGCCCTGCCCTCGATCGGCAGCGGAGGGGTCACGACGGGCGTGCCCTTCCGGCACGAACTCCCGCTTCTGTCGGCCGTCTTCCTCACCGCGGCCCTCGATGGCACCATGTCGGCCCACAACGAGATGGGTGCGTCCGCGATGCACCGCCTCCGCCTCCTGTACTGCACCGGGCTGACCTTGGCAGCCTGCGCTGTCTCCTTCAGCACGGAGGCGCTCGCCGTCGGTCCGGGAGCAGGGGCCGTCTTCGTCCGGTCCCTGCTGATCTGGCTCGGTCTCGCCCTGCTGTCGGTACGGCTGCTGGGCCACCAACTCGGCTGGGTCGTCCCGCTCGCTTCGGCCTTCTTCCTGATCTGGTACCCCCACAGCTGGTGGGACTGGACATCCAGCCCCGCGACCGACCCCTTCAGCTGGACCGTGGCCGCGACCGCCCTGTCCGTCGGGGTGGCCGCGACCGCGGCCACCCCGTGGCGAAGGAAGACCTTCCTCCGAAGGTAGAGGGTGTCAAGCAAGCGGAACTCCACGATTCGTCGGCAAGTGGACCTTCGCGGGCCGGGGACAGCCGTGAACGGATGTCCCCGGCCCGCTTGTACGCGCCCTTCCAGGTGGGGGACGCGGGCTTCAGCCGTCCGTGCGGCATACCCATACCAGGAGCGTCCCGCACTGCCCCAGGTCCAGGACTGCGCCCAGGTCCGGGCTGCTCCCTCGGTGACCGCCCCTGGTCCGGGCTGCCCCCCGGGTCAGGGCCGGACGGCGAGGGCCTCGACCTCGAACAGCACGTCCGGCGCGGCCAGGCTCGCGACACCGATCAGCGTCTGCGTGGGCGGCTTCGCACCCCAGCCCTCACGGACGGCCCCCGCGATCGGCCCGAGCTTGGTGACGTCATGGTCCACGACATACGTCCTGAGCTGGACGACATGGCCGAGGTCGAGTCCATGGGCGGCAAGAGCGACACCGATGTTGTGGAACGTCCGCTTCACCTGCCCGGCGAAGTCGGCCGAGACCACCGCGCCGTCCGGACCCGACCCGTACTGACCCGCGATGAGCACCAGTTCCTTGCCTGCGGGAACGGCGGCGGTGTGGCTGTAGCCGAACGGGACCGGGTCGTGCAAACCGTCCGGATTGACCATGGTGTGTGCCATGTCGATGACCTCTCGTGCGCGGTGGTGTGTCGTCCTGCTCGGCAAGCCTCCCAACGAATCACGACATCCCATGTCATGTATTCCTGTAGGGTTTTCGTATGCGCGCCGACCGGTTGGTATCACTGGTCCTGCTGCTGCGGCGGCACGGCCGGCTGTCCGCGGCCACGCTGGCCCGCGAGCTGGAGGTGTCCACCCGCACCGTCCTGCGTGACATCGACGCGCTGTCCGCAGCCGGTGTCCCTGTCTACGCCGAACGCGGCCGGCACGGCGGATTCGCGTTGCTGCCCGGTTTCCGGACCGAGCTCACCGGCCTGAACCACGACGAAGCACTCGCCCTGCTGGTCGCCGGATCACGGCGCGGCGCGCAGGCGTTCGGACTCGGCTCGGCACTCGCCTCGGCGATGCGCAAGGTGGTCGACGCACTGCCCGAGAGCTATCGGGTCACCGCGGCCGGCGCGGCCCAGCGCCTGCTCATCGACCCACAGACCGACCTGCTCTCGCGACGGCAGCCCGCCGAGGAAGTACCCGACGACGTGGTCGCCGAGGTCCGGCGTGCGGTGTTCGCCGGACACAAGCTGCGCATCCGCTACGCGGCCGTGGACCAGGCCGCGAAGTGGCGCACGGTGGACCCGATCGGCCTGGTCACCGTAGGCGGCCAGGGCTACCTGCTGGCCACGAGGTCCGGCGCGGACCGCACCTACCGGCTGTCCCGCGTCCTGGCCGCCGAGGAACTCGGCGAACCGGCCCAGCGACCGGACCGGGTCGATCTCGACCGTGCCTGGCAGGAACGCAGCACACGGTTCCGGACAAGCGGCGACCAGGTCACCGTGCTGGTACGGGTGGACCCGGCGCGGCAGGCGGATCTCGTGGCCACCGCGTTGTCCGTCCGCGTCGAGGAGACCGAGGAAGCCGACGCGGACGGCCGGCTGCGGCTGGAGACGACCTTCCAGGATCCGAGACACGCCGAATGGGCACTGTGGCAGCTCGCCACCAGCGCGGAGGTCCTGGCACCGCAGTGGCTGCGCGACTCCCTGCGCGGCCGCGCCGCCGCGATGGTCACCTGCTACGAGGCGTCGTCCTGAGCAACCTCGCGCGGCGCACCAACCGACCGCCCGGCGTGCCGGGCGGGCCGATCCTGCCCGGAGGAGGTCCGACCCGGTACGGGCGCCGGCCGGCCCGCCGCTCGTGGATTCCGTGAGCTTGATGCCCGCCACGCCTCCGGCGGGACGGACGCCCTCACCCGGCCTTCCTGCGTGCGCGGCACCGGCCACCGCGTACGGGAGGGACCCGCGAAAACCAGGGCCACGGACACGGCGCCCGTGTCAGGGCCCCTGGCCGAGCTGCCGCCACCCCGCAGCCCCGCAGCCCCGCAGCCCCGCAGCCCCGCAGCCCCAGGGAAAACGGGGCGCAGCCGGGCGGGTTCCGGCCGGTCCGGGCAGCCGTCACCGGCGCGTCGGCGCTGCACGCGGCCCTTCGCACCAGTGCCGCCGGGCCTTACGCCCCGTTGCCGGGTGAGTCCGCCGAATCGGCGGCGGCACGGCGGTACTCGGCGTTGATGCGCTGCGCTTCTTCGAGCTGGTCCTCAAGAACGATGATGCGGCAGGCGGCCTCGACGGGGGTCCCCTGGTCGACGAGTTCGCGGGCGCGGGCGGCGATGCGCAGCTGGTAGCGGGAGTAGCGGCGATGGCCGCCCTCGGAGCGGAGCGGGGTGATGAGGCGGGCCTCGCCGATGGCGCGGAGGAAGCCCTGGGTGGTGCCGAGCATCTCGGCGGCCCGGCCCATGGTGTAGGCGGGGTAGTCGTCGTCATCGAGACGGCCGAACGAGTCGTCTGCTGTCATTTGCACCTCTCCTGGAACGCGCTGGAGGGGCCCTGGTGCCATATGGCACCAGGGCCCCGAAGGAACTGCTACACCATCCGCCGGCCTGGATACTGCGCCGGCCTTCTGTTTCCGCACGCCCGACCACACTGCTGTCGGAGACGCGGGGATCGCGGTTGCTCGACCGGAGACCACCTCACTATCGATGTCCTGCGGTACCCGGGCCCAACACTTCCGCCCGGGCGATCCCGATGGCGCTCGGCTCCTCCGTTCTTCCCTCGGTGATCAGCAGTCCGCCGATCGCGGACCGCGTACTGTTCTGCACTGCTGGTGGTACGTACCGCTGATGGCCTGGGTGAGCGCCACCTTCCGGAAGCCAGCCCCGTCGCCTGTCCTGCGTCTTCCCTGGCTTGGAACCCCACTGCCGGACCTCCCGGTGCGCGCGTCCGCAGCCGACGCCTTCACCGAGGTGCTGCTCATTGACTTCACTGCTGGGCACCACGTACTTCACCTGCGTGTTACTGCCACCGCGCCGAGCGCGGTCCCACTGATGGCGGCCCCTGACCATTGCGGGCCCACCCGGTCCGGCTGTCAGTCCCGTCGCCTGTCCTGCGTCTGCTCCGGCTTCGGAACTCCACCGCCGTACCGCGACTGCATGTACTGCTGACCGGCAGTTCGTCTCTGCCAGGCCCTGCTGATCTCGGCTACAAGAGAAACCATAACCACGCCGCCACCCGATGTCTACTCCGGCCGACATAGATTTTCGCGGGTTGGCAAAGGAGGCAATCGGCCGCAGAAAGGCGATGAAGACGGTGGGGGCGGAGGAAGGCGGATGAGGGACAGCGGGTTCGGTGGAATCAACGGGCGTAGGGGCGCACCACGGCTCGCGGGCCGTCCGCGGCGCCCCGGACTGCGGGGAGCAGGATCACGACCGCCTCGGCACCGTGAGCTCCGAAACTCCGGCAGCAAGGCCCCGGGGCGCACCGGGCGGCGTGCTGCCGGGCCGGGGGTGCGCGGAGTCCGGCCAGGGTCAGGAAAAGGGAGTGGGGCGGCGTGGCGGGGGGACGGCCCGCAGGAGTTCCCACAGGGGTGCCGGGCCGGCGGCCCATCGGGCGAGGAGATGTCGGTCGACGAGGTGGAGCCGCTGATCGCGGGCGAAGTCCACCGCGTTGGCGGTGAAGCGTCCGTTGGTGACGAGGACGACGACGTCGCCGTGGTGGACGGGGCGGCCGGTGCCGTTCAGGACGTGGAGGTCGGGTGTGCCGACCGCGGCTCCGGCGAGTCCCGCCTTACGGTGCTTGCACTGGACGACCCAACGGCGGCCGAAGGGATCAGTGGCCTTCACATCGGCGCCGTTGTCACCCGCTCCCCCGACCTGGACGGCGTCCGGGCAGCCGTCACGGCGCATCAGGTCGCGCACGGCATGCTCGAACTGCCGGTGATGCAGGGCGTCGATCTGCGGCATCGCGTACCGCAGTCCGCGCTGTCGAACGCGTTCCCACCGGGCCCGCTCCCGTCGGCGCACCCCCCAGAAGACAAGCCCGCCCCCGACGGCTGCCAGCAGCAGGGCGGCGACAACCGGATGCGCGGCCAGCCACCGCAGCGCCCCCTCGACCACGCTCCACACCACCGCCACGGCGAACAGGCCGACAGCCGCCTGTTCCCAGCCCGAACTCCCGCCCCGACGCCGCCGGGCCGCTCCCGTTCCCCGGGCGGTTCCCCGAACCGGTCGCCGGACCGGCCGCCGGACCTGTCCACGTCCCGCTCGGCGAGCAGGTCGTCGCGGGCTCACAGACCACCGCCACCGGCCACGCGGACAAATCCGCCTGCCACCGACATACGCTGCCCCCCTGTGTTGCACGGCAAGCGACGCACCCGAACCCGTTCCCGGTACGCCACTGCGCCCAGTACGGACGCTCCCGGCCCTCCTGTGTACTCACCGAGGGACGGCACCACGGCCGACTCGGGAGGGAACGGCCACAAAACGACTGTCCTGGCCGGAACAGGCGTCCCCGGAAGGACACCGGGAGCGAGGCCGACCGCGCCGTCCGCCAGCACAGGACCCCACCCCGCCAGGGCAGGACTCCCGCCAGCCGACGTAGGGATCCCGCCGGCCGGTACCGCGAGGCCGGAGCCATCACCCTGCCGCCTCCGGAGCCAGCCGAAGGTGTGGTTTGGGGCCGGTTGCTCCGCACAGCGGTACACGAACACCCGACCCTGGACCGGGCGGCACACCAGCCTCTCCCAGCACGCGAGCCAAGCCCCATTCCGGAATCCGGAGCAAGGAGAAGACATGGCCACGTACGAGACCGAGATCCACACCGGCGGAGGAGGGTGGCAGCCGGACGAGCCACTCACCCTGTCCCTCGCCAACCGCACGGACGTCGTCCCCGAGAACGGTGCTCCCTCCACCGGCACCACCGTCAGCTGGTCCGGCGACGCGGGCAACGGCACCGTCACCTTCTTCGACAACGGCAGCTCGTTCCAGGGAACCGCCCAGTTCCCGGACGAAGGGCCGGTGGGCTACCGGGGAAACCGGGTCGACTGACCCGTTGACCGGAGCAGCGCGGGCCCTGTCCGACGACCGGACAGGGCCCGCGCGCCGCCTCATACAGTTCCCGGCGTCCACCCGCCGTGCTGCGCCGTCGGGCCCCGGTCCCCCGCCCCGGCGCAGGAGGCGGTGGACCAGCCAACGGCGGGACACGGCGTCGGGCGTCGGTGCGGTCAGTGGGAGGTCCAGCCGCCATCGACAGGCAGCACCGCACCTGTGAGGTAGGAAGCCGCCGGACCGGCCAACAGGAGTGCCGCGCCTACGAGTTCACCGGGGTCCGCCCAGCGTCCCATGGGGACCTGGTGTTCGAGGAAGTCCCGGACACGCGGGTCGTCGTCGGCGCCCTCGTTCAGCGGTGTGCGAAAAGGCCCGGGAGCCAGCGCGTTGACGCAGATGCCGGTGCCCGCGAGCTCGGCGCCGAGACTGCGGGTGAGCTGGACCACCGCGCCCTTGCTGGCCGCGTATCCGGCCCGGCCCGCGGCACCGACCAGTCCCAGAGCGCTGGCCATGGTGACGATGCGGCCGTACCCGGCTGCGCGCATCACCGGTACGACCGCCTGGCAGGCGAGGAAGGTTCCGACGACGTTGACGTCCAGGCAGCGGCGCAGCGTGGTGGCGTCGAGCTCGTCCAGGGTGCCTCGGGCCTGGATCCCGGCGCTGGTCACCAGTATGTCCAGGCGGCCGTGCCGGTCGACGATGTCGCGGACGAGGCCGCGGACCGAGTCGTCCTCGGTCACGTCGCAGGCCGTACCTGAAGCGGTGGCGCCGGTGCGGGCGGCGATTTCAGCCGCCGTCCGCTCGCACGCCTCCGCCCGTCGTCCGGCGACCACCACGGCGGCACCGGCGGACGCCAGGCCCAGCGCGATGGCCCGGCCCAGCCCGGTCGAGCCCCCGGTGACCAGCGCCACCTGCCCGGTGAGGTCCGTGCCCGGGCCGACGGAGTCCCCGGTCACGGGCCGACGGGGAGCAGGAGCCCGCCCGTGAGCCGGAGGAGTTCACCGGCGGTGGTGGGGAAGACCGTACGGGGTGTCCCGGCGGCGGCCCAGAGCTGGGGGTATTCGGTCAGCGCCGCGTCGACCACGGCGGGAAGCACCTGGGGGTGGCCGACCGGGGCCACGCCGCCGATCGCCTGTCCGGTGGCCTGGCGTACTTGTTCGGGGGTGGCACGCCGGAGCTTGCCGCGGCCCCACCGGGCGGCGAGCGCTTCGGTGTCCACCTTGTGCCGACCGCTGGTCAGGACCGGAACGGGCTGGTCGTCGGAGAGGAAGACGAGGCTGTTGGCGATCGCGCCCACGTCGCAGCCCAGGGCCTCGGCGGCTTCGACGGCCGTGCGCGTCGACTCCGTCAGCTCACGCACCTGGCCCGCGACACCGGCCGCGGCGAGGACGCGGGCCACCTCCATGCTGCGAGCGGGCATGAGCGTGCCTTTCTGAGGGGGCATCGGAGCACAGCGGTCAGCGCCTGCTGTCGCCGGATGCGGGGACGCTGGTGCGGGGACACGCTTCGGGGCAGGCCCCGGGCGCGGATCACCTTCAGGCGCGCTGGGCCCGGTCGTACACCGCCTTGGCCGTGGTGCGCAGTATCTCTCCGTACATCTTGGTCGGCTCCGTGGAGTCGAGGGAGGCATTGACCGAGACCAGGGTGCCCTTGCCTGTGGTGGTGTTGAAGTCGGCGAACCAGGGGCCGCCGCTGGCACCGCCGGACAGGTTGCAGCGGATCACCTGCGAGCCGTGCTCCTTCTTCGCCGTGCCGGTGCAGCGCAGGAGTTCCTCCCCGAGGTACGGGCGGGTGGCGGAGTAGCCGAGTGCGGAGATGGCGCCGCTCACAGGGCGGTTGAACGCGATGGCCTGACTGCCGACGACGTCGGTCAGCTTGCGGCCGTTCTTGTCGGCGTCGACGGCCAGGGCAGCCATGTCGTTGACCGAATCGTTCTGCCAGGCGCGCGGGGCGGCGGCGGCGCGGACCGCGAAGGCGCCGTACGGCTGCTTGCCCTTGTGGTAGCCGGGGACGAACACCATGTCGGTGTTGGTGTTGTAGGGAGAGGAACCCCGGCGCACGCAGTGGGCCGCGGTCATCACGACGGATTTGTTGGCGCTCTTCACGGCGGTGCCCGAGCACCAGGTGTCGGCTCCGGTGGCGTTGACGAAGAAGAGTCGTCCCACGGTCTTGAGGGTGCTGCCGCGCCAGGGCTTGGCATTCGGGCCGGTCGGTCCCAGGTCCACGGACTTGCCGACGGCCTTGATACGGGCGGGCTTCCAGTAGGCGAGAGCCGCCTTGCGCTCCTGGGCTGTGTACTTCAGGACGGAGACCGGGTCGGCCGCGGCGGCGGGTGCCGCCTGGGCGGGCATGGCGGCCGACGGGACCGGGGCGGCGAGGGCGAGGACCGTACCGGCCACGGCGAGTCCTGCGGCCGGGCCACGAAGACGCCGGATCGCGGAAGTGGGGGTCTCGGGCATGGCGGTTGTCTCCTCGGTTGGTGCGGGCAGCGGGCGGGCTGTCCGTTCGATCTTCAGGAGCGCGGAACCGGGCTGCCCGGTTGGCGCTGTCGCTGTCCTGTGACACGCGCGTGCGGATACGCGGACACACGCCCGGCGAACCCGCCGCCTGGGCGAACGGCCCGGAGCGGTTGGCCCCGGCGAACTGTCGGTGAGCCCGGCCACGGCGGATTGGGACAGAGCCCGTTTGGACGGAGCCGGTTCGGCGGTGCCGATCTTCGCGCTGATCCCACCTCAACCGCAGATGGACAAGGGGCATTCGCCCTCATGCCCGAGGAGGCCGGATCAGGTCCCTGAGCTCCCCGGGTCCGGCACTCGCCGGGTCATCCGGTCCATCCGGTCCATCCGGGGCGTCCGGGCTGGCCGGTCCATCTGGGCTGGCCGGGCTGGCCGGGTGGGGATCGTCACCGGAGCGGGTGGCAGGGTCCTCCCCCGCAACCGGGACCCAGCGCCGGGTGTTGGTGTCGTACAGATAGGCGGGCCCGCCTTGGACCGCGCTCGTACGGAACGGTCGGCCGCCGTCGTCGATCCGTACGCTCCCCGAGCGGTCGCCGCTGCTCCACTCCAGCTCCAGATACCAGTCGCAGTCACACTTCACCGTGCGGCCGGTGACGAGCAGGATCTCCGGGTCCCGGACCGAGACCCGGTACGGGAACGAGACGGCCGGGATCTTCACCCCTGAGTCGTTGCCGGGCACGGAACGCGCCGCCGGGCGGGCTGCGTCGAGGTCGGCATCGAACGTCCGGGGGGTCATCAGCCCTCCGCAGCCCATGCTCATCCCGTAGACGTTCCGGGGCCGCGGGGGACGCTGGGCGGCCACCCGGACGCGGAGCGCCTGAAGCACCACCGCCTGCTCGTCGCTGCCCTGGACGGTCACCCTGACCAGGGTGTCGCCCCCATGGACCGCCCCCAGGGAGCGGGCCCAGGGCTCGGCGTCGGACACGGAGGGCGGCGGGGGGACCGCCGCCGGCGCGCGGTCGACGATGTAGGAGTGGCTGCATCCGTTCGCCCAGATGTGCTGGTCGACACCCCAGGTGAACGGCAGGGCGTCGTTTCGAGGCTTTGTGTCCTCGACGGGTTCCGGGGACGCCGTACGGGAGCCGGTGCGGCTCGGGCCCGCAGAGGTCGAAGGACCGGCCGGTGGTCCGGAAGTGGTCGCCCGGGGCGAAGCGGACCCGGAGGGCCGGGCGGGCGGAGGGGGCTGCCGGGTGGACAGGGAGGGCAGGGCGGAGGAGGAGGCCGAGGTCGACGAGCTACCCGTGGGGCCGGAGGCGAGCGCGGAAGTGGCCCCGGCGCCCGCGTGCCGTGGGCCGGTGGCGCGCTCCCTGCCGACCTGGCCGTCCGGACCTTCCGAGGTGAACGGCGAGCGCTCGAACGCCAGCAGGACAATAAGGGTGAGGGTGGTCGCGAAGGCGACCAGCCCGGTGGTACGGGCCGCCCGGCGCCGCCACCGTCGTAACTCCGGTGGCACGACAGCCTTGCTCGACTCCCGTCGTGACCCGTCGACCACCCGTTCCTTCAAGGCGGCGCTGGGATCGGGGGAATCCCCGACGGCGGCGGTTCCGACGCCCTCCAGGACCTCGGGCTCTTCGGGCTCTTCGGGTGCTTCGGGTGCTTCGGGGACTTCGGGGATCTCCGGTGCTTCAGGAGACACCGACCCGTCGCCGCCTTCCGGGACGGCCCCGCCGCGGCCCGGTCCCGGCAGCTGCTCCGGCCCCTCGGCCGTACTCCGCTCCGGCTCGGTGGCCGCACTCCGCTCCGCTTCCGTCGCCGCGCGCCGCTCCTGCGTCCCGGCAGCCGCCGCCTCCTGACGTCTGCGGCGCTCCCCGTCCGCCAGTACCCAGAGGCGGTGCAGCGCGACGAGTGCCTCGCCCCGGCACCCGCACAGCGACGCCAGCCGTTCGATCGGGGCGAACTCCAGCGGCACGGTGCGACCGGAGCAGTAGCGGTGGAGGGTGGACGCGCTGACTCCCACCCGGCGGGCCAGAGCTCCGTAGCTGCGCCCCGACGCCTCCCGCATCTCGCCCAGTCGGCGTGCGAACGCCTCGGTCTCCGACTCCCACGCGCTCAACCGTTCCAGCTCCCCAGCGTTCCAGTGCGGCGTTCCACCCCTGTCGGGTAATCCCACATCAGTGGGGGTGGAATGGTTCCACCGTTCCACCAGTGGCCACCGTGCTTGCCGCCGTTCGCCGGGCTGCCGAAGCTGTTGATCGTCAAGTCGACCGCTCAACAGGGGGAAGCGACTCCATGAACGAAGCGACCATCGAGGTGTCCCCGTGACCCGCTCGTCCACGCTATGGCTCCGTTCCACCGCCGTGGCCCTTGCCGCCTCGGCGTGCCTGGTCGGAGGTGTCACGTCCACCCAGGCGGCCCCGGCAGGCGCCGCGGCCGCCCCGGGAAGCACCCACCAGTACGGCAAGGCAGTGCCTGAGGTGAGGACGTTCACCGGTACGGGGATGGGCGTCTACCCCTCCCACGCGGTGAACGGTGCGGTCCGGATGGCCTTCACGATCGCCCAGTCGGCCGGCTGGCAGGCGAACCAGTGTCACGTCCGCGCCACCGACGTCAGGCCGGTCAGCGGTGGCATGTACACCGCTGTCGCCGATCTGTTCTGCCAGCGCTGAACCACACCGATCTCCACCAAGAGAAGAGGAAACCGATATGACCTCGATGTTCGTCCGGAGTAGCGCAGCCGCCCTTGCTTTCGCGGGCCTCGCCCTGTTCGCGCCGACGGTCGCACACGCCGACGCCGGTGCCAAGGAGACGCTCTCCTTCACGGGCTCCGCGTACGAGAACAGCCCCAAGGAAGCGAAGCGGGAAGCCGAGAACTCGGCCCGCCGGGGCGCGCTGATCCACGGATTCCTCCATGAGCAGTGCGTGCTGCTCTACGCCGAGTCCTATCGGCTCGCCCCCGGTTACTACGCGGCCAACGCCGCCATCAGGTGCACCCGTTGACCAGGTGCACCCGCTGATCAGCTGAGGCCGTTCACGAGTTCGCTCGGGAGCGGTGAGCGATGTCCCGCCCGGGCGTGCGACCCGGGCGGGACATCGGCGTTTCCGCACTCGCCCGTCCAGTACGGGGCCGCCGCACTCGCCCGTTCACGGCGGGCCGCCGCGCGCACTTCGTCGGCCAGCAGTCGTAAGTGGTTCGCGGGGCCCGGACTTTCGCGGGAGTGGGTTCGGGTTTCGCGACGGTCGGTTCGGCGCTCTTCTAGAGGTTCGGGGGCAGGGGGATGTGCTGGGTGGCGCGGCCGTGGCGGTCGAGGAGTCGGCCCATGCGTTTCGGTGAGTGGAGTGCGACGGTGCGGTCCTCGACTTCGAGGTGCGGGAAGCGGTCGGCGAGAAGGTTCTCGAAGGGGCCGATGCCGTTCAGGTCATGGAGCCAGGCCATGAGGAGCAGATTGCGGGGTCCGCTCACGGAGACCGCGAGACGGACCTGTTCCATGTGGGCCAGGCCGATGCCGGTCTGTTCGAGATGCTGGTGGGGGACGCGGGCGCGGTAGATGACCATGGCGCGGTAGCCGGCCAGGGGGTGGGCGATGTCGCAGCGCAGGGTGAGGTCACGGTCGCGGAGCATCTGGAGGAGTCGTCTGCGGGCGGTGTGCTCGCTCAGGCCCGCGGCTTCACCGAGGGCCTTGTAGCTGAGCCGTCCGTCGAGGCCGAGGGCGGCGCGCAGGTCGTGGTCCTGCTGGGTCAGGCGGGTGCGCATATGGGAGCTGTAGGTGTCGCGGACGGTGGTGCGGGATTCCGGCAGCTGGGCGCGTGCGGCGGAGTCGATGGCGCGGGTGCGCCAGTCGCTGCCCTCGCCGAAGACGGTGATGCCGAGCCGGGTCCGGGTGGAGTGGACGCCCGGCAGACCGCCGATGGTGCCGTGGACGGCGGTGCCCAGGGAGTGGAGGTCGGGGGCGGCGACGGAGAGGAAGAGGTCGAAGTCGTCGGCGGTCTCGTCGACGCTGAAGATCCAGGGCATCCGGGCGAGCGTGCGGCTGACCTGTTCGAAGCTGCCCGGCCGGCAGCGGACTTCGACATAGGCGACGGTGGCCGCGTGCGGCGCCTCGTAGGCGGTGATCCAGGCCAGGCCGAGGGTGTGCAGTCGTTCCCAGTGGCGGGCGACGGTCGTCGCGTCGATTCCCAGGACCCGGCCCAGTTGGGACCAGGTGGCGCGCGGGGAGGACTGGAGGGCGTCGACGAGCGCCAGGTCCACTTCTGAGAAGGCGGTCCGGTAATCCGGCTCAGCGGATCCGGGAGTGAGGCTTTCCTGCATATCCGATGCTTCTTCCTTCGGTAACCGGACCATGGAGCAGTCCCCGCCACGGTCGATTATCGGCCACTGCTGGAAGGAGCAGCGATGACTGCTTCTCGTCCTCGCGTCGGTTCGCGTCCTCGGCTGAGTGGTCCGGCGCGTCTCACCGTGGCCTTGCTGTTCGCGGCCTGGTTCATCGACTACGCAGACCGTTTGATCATCAACTTGGTGCTGCCGTCGATCGGCGAGGAGTTCGATCTCAGCCGCAGCCAGCAGGGTGTGGTGCTGTCGGTCTTCTTCCTCGCGTACGCGCTCTGCCAGATACCTGGCGGCATGCTGGCCGACCGGTTCGGAGGGCGGAGGATGGTGCTGTGGGCGCTGGCGGCCTGGACTGTGTTCACCGTTCTGACCGGGTTCGCCTGGTCGTTCGCCGCGCTGCTCGTGCTGCGGGTGCTCTTCGGTCTGGCTCAGGGGGTCTTTCCGCCGGCGGCCGCCAAGGTGCTGGCGGAGCGGACGGGCAAGGAGGAGCGGATGCGGGCCAACGGGCTCGTGCTCAGTTCCAATTCGCTGGCCGCGGTGTTCACGCCGCTGGCTGTGGCACCGCTGGTGGCCGCCTTCGGTTGGCGCTCGGCCTACATCTCCGTCGCCGCGATCGGTGTGTTCGTCTACACGGCGATCCGTATGCGTCTGCCACAGCCGCTGCCGCAGACTCCGGGCGGGGAGGAAGGGGACTCCGCCGTGGCAGAGGGCTCCGCCGCGGCGCCGAGGTCCGATGTGCGGGCTCTGCTGAGGTGGGGGACGCTGTGGCGGTTCGCCGCGATGATGTTCGGCTACAGCATCATCATCTGGGGCCTCAACAGCTGGGTGCCGACCTATCTCAATGACGAGCGGGGAGTGCCGATCGAGGCGGCGGGGCCGCTGCTGGCCGTCCCGGCGCTGGCGGCCACCGTCGGCACCATCATCGGCGGACAGCTGTCGGACCGGCTGGCGGGACAGCACTGGAAGGTGATCGTCCCTGGCATGTCGGTGGCCGCCGCCGCGCTGCTGCTCATGGCCTACGCGTCCGGCCTCGCCGCGTTCGTCGTCTTCGGCACCGTCGCGATCTTCGCCACGTCCCTGAGCTACATGCCGATCTTCGCGGTCCCCATGCGGAGCCTTCCCGCCCGGCAGATGGGTGTGGCCACGGGTGTCATCATCTTCGGCGGCCAGCTCGCCGGTGTGGTGGCTCCCAGCGTGATGGGGGTGCTCGCCGACGCCTTCTCCTTCCAGGTCGCCTTCGCCTTCCTCGTCCTGGGCGCGGTCGTCGCCGCTGTCATGGCCTGTCTCACCCCCCAGACCACCGAGGCTCTGCTGGCCGATGCCCGGGGACGAGTCCCCGACGCGGTCAAGGAGTCCTCAACCTCCATGGAAAAGGAACTCCCGTGACCCACACCTCCCCTGCCCTGACGGCCGGACTGGAAGCCCTCCTGCCGGACCTGCGGGCCGTTTACGAAGACCTGCACGCCCACCCCGAGCTGTCCTTCCAGGAGAGGCGCACCGCCGGGATCGTCGCCGGCAGGCTGCGCGACCAGGGCTGGGACGTCACGGAAGGTGTCGGTGTGACGGGCGTGGTCGGTGTCCTGCGCTCCGGCGAGGGGCCGACCGTACTGCTGCGCGCGGACATGGACGGGCTGCCGGTGAAGGAGGAGACCGGCCTGCCCTACGCGTCGCACGTCACCGCGGTCACCGAGCAGGGCGAGACGGTGCCGGTCATGCACGCGTGCGGGCACGACGTCCATGTGACCTGTCTGCTGGGCGCCACCGCGCTGCTTGCCGCCAACCGGCAGTCCTGGCGCGGCACCGTCGTGGCGGTCTTCCAGCCCGCCGAGGAGGTCGGAGGCGCCCCGGCGATGATCGAGGACGGTTTCCTGGACCGCTTCCCCCGGGCCGATGTCTGTCTGGGCCAGCATGTGGCGCCCGTTCCCGTCGGATTCGCCGGTACCCGGCACGGCACGGTGATGGTGGCGTCCGACAGCCTGCATGTCCGGCTGTTCGGCTCCGGTGGCCATGGATCGGCGCCGGAGACCACCGTGGACCCGGTCGTGATGGCCGCGGCGATCGTCATGCGGTTGCAGACCGTGGTCTCCCGCGAGGTCTCCGCCACTCAGCTGGCGGTGGTCACCGTCGGCTCGCTCCAGGCGGGGACGAAGGAGAACATCATCCCCGACACCGCCGAACTGAGGATCAACATTCGTAGTGCCACTCCCGCGGTGCGCGAGAAGGTCCTCACGGCCGTCAAGAGGATCATCCGTGCCGAAGCGGACGCCTCCGGCGCGCCCCGGGAACCTCTCGTCACCGACCTGCCGAACTTCCCCCTCACCGTCAACGACCCCGACGCGACGGACAAGGTGCTCGCGGCGATGGCCCGGGTGGTCGGGCCGGAGCGGGCCTTCACCCTGCCCGGGCCGCTGACCGGCAGCGAGGACTTCGGAACGTTCGGATCGGCCCTCGGCGTCCCCTCGGTCTTCTGGCACTTCGGCGGCCTGGACCCGGCGGGCTTCGCGGGCTTCCGGCCGGCGGACCTCGTCGACCAGGGACTCCCCTCAGGTGTCCCCGGCAATCACTCACCCCGCTTCGCCCCGCTGGCCGGACCCGCCCTCGACACCGGTGTGCGCCTGCTGCTCGGCGCGGCCGCCGAATGGCTCACCCCTCCCGGCAACTGAAAGGACCGGCGACGTCAGTGACCCAGCATCCGGACACCATTTTCCTCAATGCCGACATCCTGACCATGGACCCGGTCCGCCCGCATGCACAGGCCCTGGCCGTGCGCGGCCGCCGCATCCAACACCTCGGCGACCGCCAGGAGGTCCTGGCGTTGCGTGGCGCCACCACCGAGGTGGTCGACCTGGGCGGGCAGACCCTGCTGCCCGGGTTCGTCGAAGCGCACGGGCATCCCACCATCATGGCGCTCGCGCTGGCCCCGCCCGCCCTGGATGTACGTCCCTTCACCGAACCGACCGGCGACGGTGTGCTGCGCCGCATCCGGCGGGCGGTGCGGGCCGCGCCGCACGAACCGGTCGCGGCCTACGGCATCGACCTGCTCCTCCAGCGCGATCTCCCTCTCCTCGACCGCGTCCTGCTCGATGAGCTGGCACCCCACGCGCCGCTGGTCGTGTTCTCCAACAGTGGCCACGCCGCGTACGCCAACACCGCTGCGCTGCGAACGGCGGGCATCACACGCCACACCCCGGACCCCGCCGGATCACGGTTCATCCGCGACCAGCACGGCGAACCCACCGGCGAGGCCCATGAAACGGGTGCCGTCGAAGCGCTGATGTGGACCGTGGCAGGCGACAAACTGGAACCTCATACCCTCAGGGCGTCCCTGGAATGGGCCTACGCCCAGCACGCCTCGGCCGGTATCACCACGGCGACCGACATGGCCACCCCGCCCCATCTGCTCGCCGCGCTGACCGCGGCGGCCGAGCGTCCCCACGTCCCCCTGCGCGTCCGCTCCTACCTCATCGGCACCCCCGAACTCGCCGCCGACCCCGGCAGTCTCTTCGGGGCCGATCCCGGGGCCGAGCGGCTCTTCGCGGTCTCGGGTGTGAAGCTGTGGGCCGACGGCACCCCCTGGCAGGGCAGCATCGCCACCAGTTTTCCCTTCCAGGACAACGAGGCCACGCTGCGCATCGGCATGAACCACTGCACCCACGGCCCCATGAACTACACCCCCGACCAATTGGCCGATCTGGCCGCGGCGTTCCTCTCCCGAGGGATATCCGTCGCCTGCCATGTGCACGGGGACGTGACCTTCGACGCCGTCCTGGAGGCCTACACGCGCGTCGCCCGGACCGATCCTGATCTCCTGCGCCGACTCCGTCCCCGGATGGAGCACTGCGGCGCCGTCACTCCCCCGCAGTTCCGCCGCGCGGCCGAACTCGGAGCCACGGTAAGTCTGTTCATGGACCACGTCCGCTGGTGGGGTGACGTCCTGGCCGACGATCTGTTCGGCCCGCGGACCGCCGAGACCTGGATGGCGGCCCGCTCGGCCTGGGACGCCGGACACCGGCTCTCCCTCCACAACGACGGCGCCTGCTCACCCACCGACCCGCTGTCGAGCATCGCCACCGCCCTCACCCGCCGCGCCCATCCCAGCGGCCGTGTCCATGGAACCGATGAACGGCTGACGATCGACCAGGCGCTGCGTACCGTCACCGCGAATCCCGCTTGGCAGCTCTCCCTGGAGAACGACATCGGCTCCCTGCGCCCCGGTATGCAGGCCGACCTGACGGTCCTCGACCGCGACCCGCGCACCGCCGACCCCGACCGCTTCCTCGACCAGGTGTCCGTCACCGGAACCTGGCTGGGCGGTCGCCCCACCTGGACAGCCTGACCTCTGGCACCCGGATCGGCCCGCACCCTGTACGGCGAGCTGGCGTGCCTTCCGGGGGAGGACGCCGCCGCACGGCTCACCAGGTCTTGCCGGCCTGCTCCCGGACCGTGCGGTTGGTCGTCACGTTCACCGTCGTCGAAGGCCGGATCACCGTAATCGCGGTCGTGACCGACCCGGCCGAGCTCGCGCTGATGGACCTGCCGACGCAGGTGCGAAGTAGTCCGGAGTCGCGCTTGTCATGATGGTGCGATGACGGATCCGACAGCTCCCGTGGTCCCGGTCGGCAGCATGAGTGCCGGTGTTCAGCCCGTTCTCGGTCTTGCGAGTGGCTTCGAGTTGCGGCCGTGGGAGCGCGACGATGCCGAAGTGCTGGTGGAGTCATGCCTCGATCCTGAGGTTCAGCACTGGAATCGGCCCGGATATCTGTCGTTGGACGAGGCGCGCGAGAAGATCTCGCGCTGGCGGCGGCGTTGGGAAGCGGAAGAGGCCGCGATCTGGGCGATCTCCCGCCCTGACGGCGGTACGCCCGTCGGCTTGATAGGACTGGCCGACATCGACCTCCGAAGTGGTGGCGCCGAGATCCTGTACTGGCTGCTGCCTGCGGGCCGAGGACACGGAGCCATGACCGACGCGACGGTCCGGATCAGCCGGTGGGCCCTGGACGAGCTGGGCCTGCACCGGCTCCGGATCACCCACTCCGTGGGCAACCCGGCGTCCTGCCGGGTCGCGACGAAGGCCGGATTCCCTCTGGAGGGCACCATGCGGAGCGCTCTTCTGCACTCGGACGGATGGCACGACGAGCATCTGCACGCACGCGTCCGAGGCGACCGGTGACCGCAACGGCGGAGCGGAGTGCGGCCGTCCCCGTCCGGGATTGGGGAGGCGGGGCCTTGACACCCGTCGAACCGGTCGCGGGCGGCAGCGGCGATCCGCCGCCGGTCGATACGACGCGGCGGGCGGACTGACGGGGGCCGTCCCGCCCTATCGGTTCCCGAGTTGTTCCGCCGCGCGCAGCGCCAGTGAGGCGGCGAGCGTCACCCCGGGGTGCGCGGCCAGTGCGACGACTCCCGGAGCGCTCGCCAGCGGTGCGCAGAGCACGCCGTCGTCCGCCGGGATCGGGCGAAGCCCTACGGTCACGTCCCCCAGCACCGGTTCCCGCGGCAGTCCGAACGCCTCCCTCACGGCGCTCAGGGACGCGCGCGCCCGTGCCCGCGTCGCTGTCTCCGGCTCGCCCGGGACGACGTCCTCGGCGCCGACGAAGCCGTGCCGGGCGGACGGCCGGATCTCGAAGTCAGGTGTGGAGACCACCCGGTCCAGGCGTAGTTCCGGCGCGGAGAAGACGAAGCGCGCGGCGGGGACACCTGGTACTTCGATGTGCTCGCCGAACTGTTCCGCGAGGGCGGGCAGGCCGGTGCCGCAGGCGAGTACGACCCGGTCGACGACGAGTGCCGCTCCGGTGCCGCTCAGCTCGTAGCCGCCCGCCCGACGCGCCCGGACGCGGTCCACCCGAGCGGCGACGACGGTGGCCCCGCCGGCCCGTGCGCGGGCGAGGAACGCGCGGCGCAGTTCGTCCGGCTCGACCATCCCCTCGTCGCTCGCGTACGCGACGGCCGGCGGCGGCACCCGCAGGCCCGGAAGCATCTGTCGCAGAGCCTCCGGCTCCAGGATCGCGACACCGGGCCCGGCCCGCTCGGCGAACCGGGCGGTCGCGGTCGGGGTCGGTGCCCAGCTCACGGCGCCGTTCCAGGTGATGACGTCACGCAGCGGTGGCGTCGCCGTCGCGTGACGGAGCGCGTCGAGCGACCGGGCGAACTCGGCGCCGTCGCGTACGCCCGACGGCGGCTCCGCCGCCGAACCGTGCGAGTTGAGCCATCCGAACGCCAGATCCGTCACCGGCGGCAGCGACTCCTCCGCCGTGCAGACCACGACGGACAGGCCGCGGCGCACGAGCTCGTCCGCCACCGCTGCTCCCAGCACACCCGAGCCGACCACACCGACGCGCATGACGCTCTCCCGAGCCATTCGCCCACCTCTGTTTCCCCGGCGGCGACCACGCCCACCGCACAATGACGGAACTCAGGCGGGTGACGGGAAGGCCGTGCCAGGCCTCGATCCTCTCATTCCGGTCCCACCTGTCATTTCGGTCCCACCCGCTGACCTGCGCCGAGGGCGGTCCCCCGGTGCCGTTGAGCCGGTTTCTCGTCCCTCGACGAGGTCAACGGACGCGCAGCGCTGACGGCGACCACATCGCGTCAGGATTTCCGGTGCCGCATCGGGGAACGCGGAACGGGCGGGCGGCGTGAGATATGTGGTGAAGACATCAGTGCTCAGGTGGGTGCGGTATCGGGCTGGACAGCGGGGTGCGGGTGCGGAGCGAGAGGGGAAGGGCCGGTCGGTCCGGGCGCGGGGGTGGGTGCTCGCGTCGTTCGCGGTGCTGACGGCGGGGCTGCTGGTGTTCCACCGGGCGGTGCCCAACTCGGTCGGGCGGACGGGAAGTCTGCTGGAGTCGTTCCTGCCCTGGCTCGGCCTGGTGGTCGTGGCGTTGCTCGTGCTGGCCGCGCTGCGCCGTTCGGTGACCGCGCTGGTGGCCTTGGTGCTGCCGGCTGTGGGCTGGACCTGTCTGTTCGGCGGGCGGCTTCTGCCCGAGGCGGAGGCGGGCCCGTACGACATGGTCGTGGTGCAGCACAATGTGAGCGACGCGAACCGTGACCCGGTCGGCACGGCACGCGTGCTGGCCGCCGCCGACGCTGATCTCATCGCGTTGCAGGAGCTGGTTCCTCCGGTGACGGCGGTCTACGAGGAGGCTCTCGCACCGAGGTACCCGTACCGCACGGTCCAGGGCACCGTCGGGCTCTGGTCGAAGCATCCGCTCGCGGGTGTTCGCCCGGTGGACATCAAGCCCCGTGGGATCACGGAGGACTGGAGTCGCGGGTTGCGGGCTGTGGTCCGCACGCCGCACGGCGACATCGCGGCGTATGTCGCGCATCTGCCCTCGGTCCGTGTCCGGGCGGCGGGCCTCATGTCCTCGTGGCGTGACGAAAGCGCTGGTCTGCTGGGCGAGGCCGTCGCCGCCGAGGAGCAGACCAGGGTGATTCTGATGGGTGACCTGAACAGCACGGTCGACGACCGCGGGTTGGCCCCGCTGACCTCGCGGATGAACGTGGCGAAGCGGGGATTCGCCTTCAGTTTCCCCGCTTCCTTCCCCGTGGCCCGGATCGACCAGATCATGGCCCGGTCAGCGACCGTCGGCCGTATCCGTGCCTTGTCCCGCACCGGGAGCGACCATCTTCCGGTCGTCGCCCGGATCACCCTGCGCTGAGCCCGGACCACGACTTCGGGCTTGATCGCACACGCGACCCCGTCAGGTGGTCGTCACGTGGACGGTCGCGTACGTCGTTCCGCGCCGCGCTGCCGCCGCACACGGTGAACCGATGCCCTCGGTCGGCGCGTCCGACCACCGGACCCTGCGGCATCGGGTGTCCACACCGCCCGCGTGTGCCCTGACGTGCGCCCACAGCCGCGTCCCGCACGGCGCCGATGCCGGGCGTACGGCCGGTCCGCGCGCGCCCTGCCGGAGTCGGTACTCGGCGGCGTACCGTGGGAATCACGGCATTTCGCTCGACGGCAACGAGGCCGGACAGGTAGGGACCGGCGCGCGGGGTGTGGCAAGGGGTGGGCACCCGGGTGCCGGGCGGGGTGAAGCGGCTTCCCGGTCCGGCCCTGGCATCTCGGTGATCCAGTATCCAACCGGCCTGGTAACAGCGTTGGATATGGCGTAGCGGCGGATGGACGCCGCTCGTCGTGCCCAGCTCCCGAGGGACGCGGACCGTGTCAGCCCGGCGGAGCGGGGCCCCTACGTGCGAAGAGGATGACGATGACCGAGGCTCGTGACTGCCCGACGATACTGGCCCAGACCGCGACCGCCGTCGGACCGCTGCTGCGTTCCCGGGTCTGCCGATTACCTGAGCGCATCCGGCATGTGTGCGGATTGCACTTCGGTTGGTGGACCGAGCACGGTACCGCCCGTGACGCCCCTGAGACCCGCAAGCTGCTCCGTCCGGCCCTGACGCTGCTGGCGTGCCAGGCTGTCGGCGGTCCGGCGCGGGCCGCGCATCCGGCGGCGGTCGCCGTCGAGTTGATCCACAACGCCGGGCTGCTCCATGACGACATCATCGACCAGGACCCCCTGCGGCGGGGACGGCCCGCTCTGTGGGCCACCCAGGGTGTCCCGGCGGCGATCCTCGCGGGCGACGCCCTGTTCTTCGCCGCCGTGCAGGCCCTCGTAGGTGCCCCGGGGGCGGATGTCTCCGTCCCGGTGCTGCTGGACACCGTCCAGGTGCTCATCGAGGGCGAGTACCGCGACGTACTCCTGGAGACGGGGGCCGACCGGGAGCACGAGGCACTCCAGGTCGCGGCCGGGAAGACCGCCGTCCTGCTGGCCTGTGCCTGCGAACTGGGCGCCGCGGCCGGTGGGGCGGACCCCGAACGGGTCCGGCATCTGCGGGCCTTCGGTCACCATCTGGGCATCGCCTTCCAGTGCGCCGACGACCTCCTGGGTATCTGGGGCGACCCCGGGACCACGGGCAAGCCCGCCCGGTCCGATCTGCGGCACCGGAAGGTGTCGCTGCCGGTCGCCGCCGCCATGGCTCAGGACTCCCCACCGGCCCGGCACCTGCGGGAGCTCTACCGGGCGCGCACGCCGCTCGGCGACGACGACTGTGCACGCGCCGCGGATCTGATCGAGCAGACCGGCGCCCGGGAGGCGACCGAGCGGCGTGCCCTCGACCATGTCGCCGACGCGCTGCGCCATCTCGACCGCGCCGACCCCTCCCCCGTACCGGCCGCCGAACTCAGCTCCCTCGCCCACCTGGTCGTGCACCGCGACCGCTGACGGCCCGCCCTGGTGAAGCGGCGCGGCCGACGCGCCCGCTCACCTCCCCGAGCGGCCCGGACCGGCGAACCCCACCCCTGCGACCGAGGAGGCGCACTCGATGACCCACTACACCCTCCCTCCGCTGTACTCGCCGGTCCGGCCCGAACTCCACCCGGACGCCGAGCTGATCCAGGACCGGACGACGCGGTGGATGCGGACGACAGGCCTGTGCGCCACTCCGGAGGCGGAACGCGCCGTCGGCAATGTCATGGCCGGGGACATGGCCGCCCGCTGGTCTCCCCGACAGCCTCGGGAACGGGTGCAGTGGGTCAGCGACTTCTGGTGCCTGGGGGCGGTGCTGGACGATCAGCGTCTCGAAGCGGGCGACGGTTCCCCGGCCGTCGTGGGACCGTTCATCGGTGAGCTGTGGCCCGTCATCTCCGACCACCGCGGCCACCGTCCCACCGACGCCGATCCGCCCGTTCTGCGCGGGGTGTACGACATCACCCGCCGGGCCTACGAGCTGTCCACCCCGATGCAGGCCGACCGTTATGTCGCGGGGTTCGGCGCGTGGCTGCTGGGTGTGCTCCGCGACGACGCCCGCTGGGACCGGCTCGGTCTGGGCGACTTCCTCCGGTACCGCTTCGGGGCCGTCGCCGCCCAGCTGATGCTGGACGTCGCGAACGTCGCCTGCGTCACCGCCGTTCCGGCGGCCGCCTGGCACGATCCGAAGACGGTCGCCGCCGGGCGGGCGGCCATGATGACCGCCGCGCTCGACAACGACATGGTCTCCTACGGCAAGGAACACCTCCGCGCCCGGGTGACCGGGGTGTGGCCGGGCCCCAACGTCGTCCGCTTCCTGGAGCTCAACGGTCACAGCGTTCAGGACGCGTTCGCCCGCACCGCCGAGATCCGCAACGGCCTGATGTGCCTGTGGCGGCATCTGCTCGCCGAACTGCTGCCGGCCGCCGATCCCGCGACCGCCGCGTATCTGCGCGGACTCGATCTGCTCGTGGCCGGCAATCTCCGTCACCATCTCACCTCCAGCCGCTACCACAACCCCGACGGCCGCCACCCGCACGCCGTCACCTTCAGCGCCTCCTTCACCGAGCGTTGCCCGGTCACAGATCACCGCCCGCCGACGGCCGCCCTCGCCTGGTGGTGGCGGCAACGAGAAGCCCCGTTCCACAGCACGGCACCGGCGGACCCCGCTCCGCCCGGGCCGGGGGACGATCCGTGCGACCCCGTCCCGCCGGACGCCCCCGCGAAGGACGGCCCGGCGACCGTCCGGAGGAGAGACCCATGACCGTCACGCGTGCGACCGCCCCCGTACCGGTGGCGCCCTGGGGTCTGCCTCTCGTGGGCCATGTCCCCGCACTCGTCCGCGCTCCCGCGCGCTGGCTCGCGGCCTGCCGCACCACCGGTGCCGTCACCGAGGTACGCCTCGGGTCACGCCGCGCCTATCTGCTCTCCGCGCCCGAACTCGTCCACGAGGTGCTCGTCGGCCAAGGCGCCCGCTTCGACAAGGGCGGTCCGCTGTTCGACCGGATCCGGGAGGTCGGTGGCAACGGTCTGGCCACCGCCCCCCACGAGGAGCACCGCCGTCAGCGCCGACTGATCCAACCGGCCTTCGCACCGGCGCACATCGCCGCCTACACCGAGGCCATGCGGGAGGAGAGCGCAGCGCTGACCGCGCGCTGGAGTGCCCGGGGCAGGATCTGCGCACTGACCGAGATGCATCGGCTCTCCGTCGGCGTCTTCACCCGCGTCCTGCTGCCCGGCGCCGACATCACCGACCCCGTACGGCTCGCGGAGCAGACCAGATCACTCTCGGACGGGATCGCCGCCCGCGCCCTGTTCCCCTGGTACGACCGCCTGCCCGTCCCCGCGAACCGGCGCTTCCGGCTCGCCCGCCGCCAGATCCTCGACGCCGCCGACGACACCGTCCGCGCCGCCCGGTCCCGTCCGGACCACAGCAGGCTGATGACCGCCCTGCTCGGTCCCGACGCCGACGGCGAGGGCTTCACCGACGGCGAACTGCGCGACCAGGTCGTCATCCTGCTCGCCGGTGGCACCGAGACCACCGCGAACACCCTCGCCTGGGCCTTCCACCTCCTCGCCCGCCACCCGACCGTCGAAAGCCGCCTCGCCGACGAGCTGGACGGTGTGCTCCACGGCCGTCTCGCGACCCCCGACGACTTCTCCGCCCTGCCCTTCACCCGTGATGTCGTCCTGGAGACGATGCGTGTACGGCCGGTGGTCTGGCTGCTGACCCGCAGCAGCACGACCGAGGTGGAGCTGGGCGGCCACCGCTTCGCCGCCGGCTCGGACTTCGTGGTCAGCCCCTATCAGCTCCAGCACGATCCGGCTGTCTTCGCCCGCCCCGATTCCTTCGACCCGGACCGCTGGTCCGCCCCGGCCACCCCGGCCCTGCGTCAGGCGTGCATCCCCTTCGGGGCGGGTCGCCGCAAGTGCGTCGGCGACACCTTCGCGCTGGCCGAGATCACGATCGCCCTTTCGGCGATCGTCCCCCACTGGAGCCTCCGGCCGGTCAGGACCGCCCGTCCGCCCCGGCCGCGCTTCCGGACGACGCTCGCCCCGAACCGTCTGCCGATGACGACCGTCCCCCGCCGTTGAGCCCTGCCACCGGGCTCCGCGGCGGGGCCCCTGTCTCTACGGCTGCTCCCGGGCGGTGACGCGCAGTCGGAGGCGTCGGGGGACGACCGCTCCGCCCAGCACGGCGCGGGCGGGCCGTTCGGTGACGGGGCTGATCTCCCAGTCGGTGAGGAGGGCGGCGAGGGTGGCCGTGGCGGCCTGTTGGGTGTAGCGGTCGCCGATGCATCGGCGCGGGCCCGCTCCGTAGGGGATGTAGGTGGTGCGGTCCGGGCGTCGACCGGCCCAGCGGCCGGGGTCGAAGGCGGTCGGGTCGGGGTGGTGAACCGGGTTCCAGTGGTGCGTGTAGGGGCTGATGGCAAGCTGCGTCCCGGCGGGCAGACGGGTGCCGCCGAGGTCGGCGTCCGTGGTGAGGACACGGGTCAGCAGCCAGATCGGGGTGTGGAGACGGAGCGTCTCGGTGACCACCCGGTCGGCCAGGGAAGGCTCCTCGCGGTCGGCGGCCGTCGGGGGACCGGCCGGGAGCCCCTGGGCGAGGTCGGTGTGGAGCCGCCGCTGGGTCCCGGGGTGGCGGGCGAGTTCGTAGAGCGTCCAGGCGAGCAGTCCGGCGAGGGTCTCCGTACCGGCCAGGAAGAAGGTGATCACCTGGTCGGTGACCTCCCGGTCGGTCAGCGGCCGGGGTCCGTCGCCCCCCGGGTCGGGGTCCGGGGCCAGCAGCAGCCCGGAGAGCAGGTCCTGATGGTCGGCCGGATCGGCGCGGCGGGCGGCGACGACATCGTCCACCGTCCGCCGGAGCCGGGTCAGGGCCCGGTGGTAGCGCGGGGTGCCGGGGGTGGGCACACGGCTCAGCGCCCGGGGCGTGAGGAGTCGGCGGAGCAGGCCGTTGACGACGAGGGAGACGTCCTCGGTGACCTGGCGGGCGGTTTCGGCGGGCAGTCGGGCGCTGAACATCGTCCGGGCGACGGCCTGGCAGGTGATCGCCATCATCGTCCGCTTGACGTCGATGACCTGACCGTCCTTCCACGGCGCCGAGACCTCCCGTACCGCGGTCGTGACGGCGGGTACGTAGGCGGGGAGCCGGGTGTGGTGGAAGGCGGGCTGGCACAGCCGGCGCTGGCGCCGGTGCCTGCTGTGGGGGCAGGTGCCCAGCCCCTCACCGACGACCTCTCCGACGCGGTCCGAGTACGGTCCCCCCTTGTCGAAGACACGGTCGTCGGCGAACACCGCCTGGGTCAGGGTCGCGTCGCAGACCAGGACCATCCGGTGCGGGCCGAGCCGGAGCCGGACGAGGCCCCCCTGCGCGGACACGGAGGCGAGGAAGCGCTGGGGGTCCCGCAGCAGCGCGACCGTGTGTCCCAGCAGCGGCAGACGGCCCGGGGCCGGAGGGAGGTCGGAGAGATCGGCACTCATGTCGCGTCCTTGTCGTGTACCTCGGTGGGCGGGCGCATCGGGCTCGGCGGGGCGGCCTGCTCACACGACCGCTTGCGGGCCCGGGATCGCGGCCGGGGCCGCCCGTGTGTCCCTCGGTACGCCGTCGGCGACAGCACGACGACCGCCGAGGGGACGCACATCCCGACGTGGGCACCCTTTTACGGATATCCGGTGACTGACATCCTGTCCGTTATCCGGGGGGCGGAACCTGAGGACGCGGGTCCTTGTCGGATTCCTCCCGGGGCACGGCGGCGAGGGCCGGCTCCCCCACCGATCAGTTCTTCGCCCAGCAGGAGGACGACCGTCCGGCCCGGGCGATCGCGCGTGTCCTGACCCGCCCGGAGCTGACCGAGGCGCAGCCCACGGACTGACTTGCACCCATCGAGGCGGACTTCGCCGCCGACCGGATGCCGGGTGTGCCCACCACGGCGGCGCACACATCCAACTCGATGAGGACGCTTCGGACGCTGTATGTCCTGGCAGATGTCGGCGTCGTTACGGAGCGGGGCGGGCCGGTGGTACGGCCGCGGCACGCCGAGGCGCTGAGGCGGCGGCTGGCGGAGGTGCTGAGCCTGGTGTTCCCGTCGTACTGAGCCCGTCTTCGTCGGCGTCGGCGGGGACGGTTCCGGCGGCAGCCCGTGCGTCCGTGTACCGCCGGTCCGGCACCGTCTTCGTCGGCGTCGGCGGGGCTGCTGCCGGGTAGGGACGGCGGCCCTATGCGGTGTCGGACGCATGGCATGGACGGCGACGCCACCGCCCCGGACCACTCTGCCCGGCCACCGGTACCGCGAGCCGTGCCACAAGCCTCGCGTTGCGGAGTGCCGCCTTGTGGGTCACCGACCGGGCCGGGCGCGTCGGCAGGTTCCGGTGAACACGCGGCCGAGTTGCTCGTCCAGCGCGGTGAGGATCGCCGGTTTCGGTGTGCCGTCGGGGTCGATGTGCGCGTGCAGGGCGAGCCCTTCGGTGAACGCGACGACGCGCAGGGCCTGGTCGGCGGCGTCGATCCCCTGGGCGACCTCGCCGCATGCCGTGCCGTTGCTGATGGCCTGGGCGACGCGTGAGCGGATGCCCACGAGGGTCTCCCGCTGGACGGTGGCGAGGCGGGCGTTGTGCGCGGCCTGGTCCGCGAAGGCGAGACGGACCAGGAACTCGGCGCGGCGGACGTCGTCCAGCGGGACGAGTTCGGCCAGCGCCTGCCGCAGCATGTCGGCGATGGTGCGGTCCTCGCCCTCGCCCCGGTTCACCAGCTCGTCCACCCGTGCGGTGAAGCGCGCGTTGACGCGGGTGAACGTGGCCAGCAGCATCTCGTCCTTCGCCGTGAAGTAGTGCTGCACCAGGCCGACGGACATGCCCGCTTCCGCGGCGGTCCGCGCGACGGTCACGGCGGTGAGGCCGTGCCGCACGACAAGGCGTTGGACGGCGTCGGTGATCTGCCCTTGTCGGGCGTCATGGTCTGCGACTCTCGGCACCTGAGAACGGTATCGCGCGCTATAACCGTACGGTCATATTGCTAGGGGAGAGGGTCTTTGCCATGGTCCGGCGACGGTCAACCCGCTTATCAACGCTGGGGCTTGCTCTCGCTCTCCTGCTTCCACCAGGTATGGCCACCGCCGATCAGGACGGTCACGGACGGGCCGCCGAAAGCCGCCGCGACCCGGCCCTTCAGGCCCTGGCCGAGCAGGTGGTGGCCGACCCGAACCCCAACCCCGGCGCCTTCCTGCTGGCCCGCCGCCATGGCTCGGGCGACCGCTTCGGCGCGGCGGGCGTCGCCGACCGGTCCGCCGGCACACCCATGGCACCGGACCTGAGGTTCCGCAGCGGAAGCATGACCAAGACCTTCACCGCGACGGTCGTCCTGCAACTCGTCGCCGAGCGGCGCCTACGGCTCGACGACACCGTGCAGAGTCTGCTGCCCGACCAGGTCCACAGCGACAACGCGCTGTCCGGCGCGCCCGTGACCGTCCGCCAGCTGCTCAACCACACCAGCGGGCTGTACGACTACCTCGACGGGCTGCTCCCCTACTTCCGCAGCCTCGACCAGTACTGGCCCCGCGACCAGCTGATCGGCATCGGTCTCGCCCGGCCCCGGTACTTCCCGGTTCCTGGAACCCGGTTCCGGTACTCCAACACCAACTATCCGCTGCTCGACCTGATCGTCGAGCGGATCACCGACCGCGATCTGCGCACCAACCTCGAACGCCGCGTGTTCGCCCCGCTCGGGCTGCGCGACACCTCGTACCCGCTGGCGCGCACCACCATCGACGGCGCCCATGTGCACGGCTACGCCGATGTCTCGCCCCTGCTGCCGGACGCACCGGACCGTACCCGGTTCGACGTGACCGCGTTCAGTCCGTCGGAGGCGGGTGCGTCGGGCGCCCTGGTCACGACCGCGAGCGATGTCGCGCGGTTCTACCGGGCCCTGCTGGGAGGACGTCTGCTGCCCCCGGACCTGCTGCGCCGGATGCTCACCGACACGGTCCCGGCAACCGGCAGTGCCCCGCCCGCTGTCGCCTACGGCCTGGGTGTCTACGTCTACGCCACCGACTGCGGCCGTGCGTACGGCCATGGCGGCCAGACGCTCGGGTATCTGACCTACGCCCTCAACAGCCGTGACGGGCGCGACCAGCTCGTCGCCCACACCAACTGGAACTCGTTCGGCGGCACCGGGATCGACAAGGACTTCTGGGCGGCCTTCCAGCAGGGCTACTGCGCGGTGCCGACCGGCCCGACGCCGCGGAAGTGACCGGACCACGCGGTGGCCACCGGGGAGCGAGCGGCCCGAGGCGGCCACCGACGGCGGACCTGGCGGCCTTCACCCGCCGGACAGCGCCCGGTGGGTGAAGGCCCGCGCGTCAGCGGACCAGTTGGTCCGTGAAGGCGTTGCCGAAGATCCGGTGGGGATCGAGCCGGTCCAGGATGGAGACGGCTTCGGCCCATTGCCCGGTGCCGTACGAGGCGGGTACCGCCGACTCGATGATCTGCTGGTCGGCCCACGCGGCCGTGTCCGTGTACCCCCAGCCCTTGGACCACTCGACGCGCGCCAGCGCGTACGTGCCGTCGAAGGTGCTCATCAGGAAGCGTTCCATCTCCCGGTAGAACTCATGGGCCCCGGGCGAGGTCGGCTGGGTCAGCACGTCCACCCACACCACGCAGTCGTAGTCCGGGTGGTCGGGGTGCGGCCGGACGACGGACAGCAGCGGCGGGCGGGCACCCGGCGCGGCGGAGTCGCCCGGCTGGTCGAGGCCGCTGACCCTGATCTCCACCTGGCCGTTGATCGGGTACCTGCCCGCCGCGGCCCAGTCCGCGAGCTGGCGCCGGTAGGAAGTGGCGAACTCGGAGACGACGCGCTGGACATCGGCGCGGCGGGTGAGGATCCCGTACCCGTTGGCCGTCTCACGGAGTGTGGTGGGCCGCAGGTAGAACTGGAGGGTGTGCGAGGGACCCCACAGGTCCTTCGCGACGGTGGCGGTCAGTCCGGTCGCCGCCACGGTGTACTGCGCGGCGCCGAGCGCCGGTGCGAGGAACCAGGACCCTCCGATGAGAAGCCCGGCCAGGCGGGACACCGGGGTCGGGATGAGGTCGCTGAACGGGTAGTTGTACGGGGCGTGCACCGGCCTGGAGGTGGCCGGCCGCTGCGGGCTGAGGCTCCACACCTTCAGCCAGGGCCGGTCGGTGAAGGCGAACCAGATCGCCTCCACCCGTCCCGACTCGGCCATGAAGTCCGCGAAGGTGTTTCCCCGGGCGGCGAGCGCGCTGCCGGGGGCGGCGAACAGTTCGTCGGCGGTGAGGTCGACCCGGCTCCGACAGCGCAGCGGGATGTCCTCACCGGCCTGGATCTCGGCCTCCACGATGAGGCCGCGCCCGAGGTGGGTGGCCAGCGCCTCGCACTCCTCGTCGGTTCCCCGGCGGAAGGTCTTCACGACGTAGGCGTTCTGCCCGGCGTCCCAGACGACGGCGGTGAGGGCCAGGACGAGATTGCTGAGGGTTCCGTAGGTGTGGCCGGGGCGGGCGGACTCGCCGTCGGCGGGGACGCTGGTGCCGTGCGCGTCGATGGCCAGCGTGCCGCCCAGGGTCAGCTCTCCCGGGGCGGGGGTGTTGGTGACGCCCAGTCCGTGGCCGGCGAGGAAGGCCATCAGCGTGTCCAGGGTGACTCCCGCCTGCGCCCGGACCGCGCCGGGGGCGCCGGGGGGCGGGGTGGTGAGTTCCATGGCCGTCAGATGCTTGGTGGTGTCGAGCAGGAGGACTTTCGCGTGGTGCCCGGTGGACGGGGTGATGGTCAGGGGCGACCAGTTGTGCGACTTGCCCCGGGGCCGCAGCCGCCAGCCGTTGGCACGTGCCCAGTTGGCGAGATCGGCCAGGTCCTGTCCTGTGCGGGGCGCGCAGGCCCACAGGCCGCCGTGGGTGATCTCCCCGGCCCAGTTGATGTACGGGGAGAGGTAGGGCACGAGCCCGGCGGGGAGGTCGGGTACGGCGGCCGGTACGAGGCCGGGCGCCGCGGCGGCCGGGGACGCCCCGGCTATCGCGGCACCGAGCGGGATGCCTAACGCTCCGGTGGCCGCCGCGGCGCGGAGGACACCCCGGCGGGAGAGGCCGGAGGGCTCGGGAGAGGCGGCGGGAGCGACAGGACGTGACGAGGACTCCGAGTGATCAGGCATGGCCTGAATGTAGGGGGATCAGGGCGTTGTTGAACACCTGTTGGCGATATCGCCGCACGGCCTTCGGTGAGCGGCCTCCGGTGAGCGGTGCTCCGCTGGTCCGTGGAGGGCTCCCGGCCGTCGACAGCGCGACGACGAGCGGATCGATCATGCTGCGGCCGTCCGGCACACCCAGCGGAACGGAGGGCGGGCGGCTGTGTTGCCGGTCGCCGTGGTTGGCGCGATGTCCGCGTGGTGGTCGCGATGCCCGCCGTGGCGGATGTGGGGCGTCCGGTGAGGCGTTGGCGGTGGGCTAGGTGTGACCGTGGCGAGGTATTGACCGTGGCGAGGTGTTGACGGTCTAACCGGCCTTGTCCACGCGGAAGGCGCGACGGTAGGCGGCGGGTGTGGTGCGCAGGGCCTCGTGGAAGCGGCGGCGCAGGTTGACGGCCGAGGAGAGGCCGACCCGGTGCGCGATGGTCTCCACCGGCAGGTCGGTCTCCTCCAGCAGTGCCCGGGTGGCGGCGATCCGCCGGTCCAGCAGCCAGCGTCCGGGGCTGATGCCCAGTTGCTCGGTGAAGCGCCGGGTCAGTGTGCGGGCCGAGACCTGGGAGCGGACCGCCATCTCGGCGACGCTGACCGGCTGGTCCAGCCGACCGGCCAGCCACTCCAGGAGCGGGGCCAGCGAGTCGGCGACCGGCCCGGAGGTGGGCAGCTCGGCGTACTGCTGCTGGCAGCCCTCGCGGTGCGGTGGCATCACCATCCGGCGGGCGATCCGCATCGCGTACGCGGCGCCCTGGTCGGCGCTCACCAGGTGCAGGCAGAGGTCCACGCCGGCCGCCGCTCCCGCGCTGGTGGCGACATCACCGTGGTCCACGTAGAGCACCGCGGGGTCGACCCGGACCCGGGGGAACCAGGTGCCCAGCTCGGCGGCACGGGACCAGTGGGTGGTGGCCCGTCGGCCGTCCAGCAGCCCGGCGGCGGCGAGCACGAAGGCGCCCGAGGAGAGGCCGACGACCCGCGCGCCGCGCCGGTGCGCCCGGCGGACCGCCTCGACCACCGGCGGCGGCACCTCGGTGCCGGGCTCCTGCCGCCAGCCGGGGACCAGCACGGTGTCCGCCCGCTCCAGCGTGTCCAGGCCCGCCGTGACCAGCAGGTCGTAACCGGCCTGGGTGGCCACCGGGCCGGGGCGCTCGGTGCAGACCTCGAACGTGTAGCGGGCGGGGATCACCGGGCCGTGATCGCCGAACACCTCGGCCGCGCAGGCCAACGTGAAGGTCGACTGAGGGGGTCGCAGCAGGGCCACCACCCGATGCGGCGTCGGGGGCTTCGACGGCGGACGAGGCGTCATGGCGCGAAAGTACCCCATCATGTCGGTCAGGACACTGGGGTGACCGATTGGTCCGAACCAGGATCGGTGCCGTGACCACCTCGCAGCCCCAGCCCGATTCCCCCACACAACCTCAGCCCCGGACAGGGCCCCGGCCTCAGCCGCACGCCCGGACCGTCCGGAGCGATCCGTCCACCGTCCGGCCGCGCGCCCGTCCGCCGTTGTGGGACCGGCGCTTCACGCTCTTCTTCGCCGCCCGTACGGTCTCGATGTTCGGTGACGCGATGATGCCGGTGGCCGCCGCGCTCGCCGTCGGCGCGCTGTACGGGATCTCCGGGGTCGGCTACGTCCTCGGCACCTGGACCGGGACGTTCGTCCTCCTGGTCCTGTTCGGCGGGGTGTTCGCCGACCGGTTCGGCGCGCGCCGGCTGATGGTCGTCGCGGACCTCGTCCGGGTGCTCAGCCAGGGTGTGCTGGCGGTGGCGTTCTTCGCGGGGCCGCCGCCGTTCTGGCTGCTGGTGACCATGGCGTCGCTGGCCGGTGCGGCCGTCGCGATGTTCCTGCCGGGGGCGAACGGGATGGTTCCGCTGGTCGCCCGCGAACCGCAGCGGGCCAACGCCACGCTCAAGGTCGCCGACGCGCTCGCCCATCTTCTCGGCCCGGCCTTCGCGGGGCTGCTGATCGCGCTGACCAGCGCCGGTACCGTGTACGCGATCGACGCCGCCACCTTCGCGCTCAGCGCCCTGTGCCTGGCGCTCATCCGGCTCGCCCCGAACGGCTCGCCCACGGACACCGCGGGCGACACCGGCGGCTCCGCCCGCACCGGCGGTTCGCTACGGCGCGATCTGCGTCAGGGCTGGCAGGAGTTCCGCGCCCGCACCTGGATGTGGGCGGTGATCCTGATCTGGGTGGGCTACGGCGTACTGGTCTTCGGCCCGCTGGTACCGCTCAGCTCGGCGCTGGTCGGCGCCCGGCTCGGCCCGAACGCCTACGGCCTGGCGGTCTCGTTCCTCGGTGCGGGGGCGGTGCTCGGCGGTCTGCTGGCGCTGCGGGTGCGCCCGGTCCGGCCGCTGGCCGCCGGCGCGGTGGCGATGGGGCTGTACACCGTGCTGCCGCTGTGTGTGGCGCTGGGCGCCGATCTGCCGGTGCTGCTGGCGGGTCACGTCCTCGGCGGCGGTGCCATGGCGTTCTGGTCGGTGATGTGGGCGACCAGCGTGCAGACCCACACCCCGCCCGCGGTGCTCAACCGGGTCTCCGCGTACGAGCTGGCGGGCTCCGTCTCCGGTATCGCGCTCGGCCAGATACTGGCGGGCCCGGCCCTCGCGCTGGCCTCCCCGGGGCGGCTGCTGCTGGTGTCGGCGGGCGCCTGTCTGGCAGGTTGCGCCGCGCTGTTCGCGATCCCGGCGATCCGCTCGCTGCGCCGAGCCGCGTCCGCGGACGGCGGCAAGCCAGGGGTCGTGTGACCACGAGGGTATGGCGATGTCGGCTCAGGGCCACCGTCCCCGAATCCGGCATCCGGTCTGCACCAGGTCGGCTCGCGCACCGTGATCCGCTCGTCCCCGAAGTGATCCGCGTCCGGTCCCTGGTGAGTTGAGAACCTGCGTGGAGTACGGGGACGAAGTGGGGGTACACCCAGGCGACCATGGACCGTGACACGGGCAGGCACCGGACCAGTGATCCTGCCCGTTCCCGAAGGGACACCGATGCGAGGACGACTCCCCCGCACCCGCCTGCTGCTGACGCTCGCCGCCCTGCTCGGCCTGTCGGTCGGCGCCGCGCCCGCGACGCAGGCCACGCCCGCGGACAGGGGCACCGCACTGCCGATCGCGTACCACTGCGATCTGGCGGTGGACGCGCGGCACAAGAGAGTGTTCATCTCCGACTACATGACGGGCAGTGTCCTGGTGGCCGACTACCAGGGCCGCCTGATCAGCACGATCAAGAACCTGCCGGGGGTGTGCGACCTGGAGCTGTCCGCCGACTCCCGCACGCTCTACGCGCCGCTCGCCCTCGGTGACGCCATCAGTGTCATCGACACCGGTACCGCCCGGCAGCGAGCACGCCACGCCACCGGCGCCGGCAGCGCGCCGTTCCACGCGGCGCTGAGCGGCCGGACACTGTTCTTCGGCTACGGAGAGCAGTGGGAGGCGAGCATCGGCTCGCTCTCACTCGGCACCGCCACCCCGAAGGTGCGTCTGGGACTCATACCCGAGGGCGACTTCAGCGGTGCGCCGCTGCTGGCCACCTCCCCCGCCGCGCCGGGAACTCTCGTCGCCGGGGAACAGAACTCCACGCCAGGCCATCTCTCGGTGTACGATGTCTCCGGGACAAGTCCCATGCTGCGCAAGACGGTGCGCCAGCCCGGCGGCAGTTCCAGCTTCGGCGACCTGGCCATCACCCCGGACGGCAAGACGCTGCTGACCGCGTCCGGGGCGCCCTACCGCCATCTCTCGTTCCGACTGCCGGACCTGGCCGAGGGGCGCACCTATCCGAGCACCTCGTACCCGAACTCCGTCGCGGTGTCCGCGCGAGGCGACGTCGCGGCCGGGGTGAACAGCATCGAGCCCGCGCCGGACGTCTACCTGTACCGGTCCGGGGCCGGCTCCCCCTACCGCACGGTGTCCCTCGCCCCCGCCACCGGTTACCACGCGGGCTATCTGCGGCCCCGCGGTCTTGCCTGGGCCCCGGACGGCACCCGCCTCTTCGCGATCAGCGGGCACAACGACGAGCCGAACCTGCGCCTCGTGGTCGTACCGTCAGCCCACCAGCCGAAGGCCGGTTAGGCCCCGTGGTGGCCCTGCCGATGCCCTCGCGGCGTCGGCGGGGTCACCGCTATCGCCGCCGGGAACTCCGGGGCGAGCCACGGGGTCGGGCCTGATCGGGGCCGGGCTCCGGGCGCCGCTCCGGTACCGGTCGTCGGGCGGTGGCCCGTACCGGAGCAGCGTTCACGCGGGACTCACGCGGCGTTGGGGCCCACGTCCGCGGTGGTCAGCGGGCGACGGAGCGGCGCGACCGTCGCGTACTGGTCCGAGCCGATGTCACGGCTGCCGCCCCGCGGGTGGCCGTCGAGGTCGTCGGTCACGGCAGGGGTCGTCGGTACGGCCGCGCCGATGGCCGGGCTGCTCGACGAGAGGCGGAACACCCCGTCGGTCCCCTGCTGAAGGCGGGGATCGGTGCGGACGAAGCCGGATGCGGGGATGGTGCCGTCGGCCGCCCCGCCCCACAGCAGATTGCCCTGCCAGGTGAAGCCGGTGTGCTGCCCCAGGTCGACCAGGGTGCCCGAGTCGGCGACCAGGATGTTGTTGCTGAGGACCACGTCCCGGGGCTCGTGGGCACGGTTCTCGCCGACGAGGGTGCGGGCGTTGCGGGCCAGGGTGTTGTGCGTGATCAGCGCGCGGTCGCAGGCGTCGTTGCCCCGCTGCTGGGCGGGGGGCTCGCCGGGGAGGTGGTCGCGGGCCGTGCCGCTGCCGATCACAAAGGCGCGTCCGGACAGTCCGGTCAGATGGTTGTTGAACACCTTGTGGTCGTTGCCGTAGAGGCGGATGCCCTCGGTTCCGCCGACGAGGTGGTTGCCGTGCACGAGCGTGCCGTTGCCGTGGCGCAGCACGATGCCTCCGGCGCAGTCGCGGAGGGTGTTGTGGCGGATGTGGTTCTTGGAGGACTTCACGGAGATGGCCTCGGGGTCACCGTCGCACCGCTCGAAGAGGTTGTACTCCACCACGGCCCCGGCGTCGTCGAGTGCGCGGTGGCTGACGCCGAGCCGGATGGACTCACCGCCGTTGGTGCCGGTGTAGGTGTGGCGGGCGAAGTGGTTGCGCAGGACGATGAGGCCCTTGGCCATCGTCTTCTTCTCGGGGTCGGTGGGGGCGTCGGGGCCGTCGGCGACGAGGAACACGCCCTGGGTGGAGCGGTCGTGGAAGTGGTTGCGGTCGATCTTGACGCTGTTCGCCTTCACCACGACCCAGTCGACGTCCGCGATGTCGGCGAGCTTGAAGTCGTTGCGGGTGAGCCGGATGTCGGAGCAGTCGGCCGGGATGATCAGGGTCTGGGTCTGCCGGAAGGCGAAGCCGCTGATGGTGATGCCGGTGGAGTCGCTGAGGACGAAGCTCCGGGCGCCCTGGAGCACCGCGCCGCCCCGGCTCTGGGAGACGATGGTGATGTGCGCGCCGGTGCCGTGCCTGCCCGAGATCCTGATGCCGCCGGTGGGGACGTTGTAGGTGCCGTCGGCCAGGACGATCCGGTCGCCGGGGGCGGCGCGGTCGATCTCCCGCTGGAGGTCGGCGAGGGAGCTCACGGTCACCGTGGCGGCGGACGCGCTGGTGGTGGTCAGCGCGAACGGCGCGGTGGCGAAGGCCGTGCCGAGCAGGGTGCCGGTGAGGAAGGTACGTCGCTGCATGATGCCTCTCGTGCATGGGGAGCCTCATGGGCTCCCGTGAACCCGGGCCCACCTGTCGGGGCCCAGGTCAGGGGCCCTCTCGTGGGCCGCCACGAGGAAGAGGCGGCCGGGGCGATTCCCGTTCCCGGGCGTTCCCATGAATTCGCACCGCCCCAGCGGGATTCTCGGTGCGGCCCGTTCGGTATGCGGACCTGCGTTCCCGAAACCGATCGGTCCGTAGGCAGGGGACGCGGAGGTTGTTACGGTGCGACGATGTCTGAGTCCTCACGTGACAGCGCGACCGGCGCCGGGTGGGATGCCGCTCAACAGGGTTCCTACGCAAAGCTGTTGCCGCTCCGGCAGAAGAGGAAGGTCTTCTGGCTGGCCCCCCGGACCCTGTGGGCGGCCCGCAACGGCGTGTTGGCCGGCTGGTTCGGGGACCCCACGGCCCGTACCCGGAGCAGGTGGGTGGCGCAGCGCCGGGCCGCGGGAGCGCCGGAGGACAAGGTGATGCGGGGCACCGAAGCGGAGCGGTTCTCCTTCATGGTGCTGGGTGACACCGGGGAGGGTGGAGACCCCCAGTACGCCGTCGTGCCCGGCTTTCTGAAGGCCGGTGAGGGCACGGACTTCGCGATCGTCGCCAGCGACGTGATCTACCCGGTCGGCAGCGCCGACGACTACCCCGACAAGTTCTTCCGCCCCTACCGGGACTATCCGGCGCCGATCTACGCGATACCCGGGAACCATGACTGGTACGAGGATCTCGGCGCGTTCATGCGGGTCTTCTGCGGCGACGCTTCTCCGCCGGCCCCCGAGCCGCGCCCCCTCGGCCGCGCCTGGCTGCGCTCATTGTTGTGGCACCGGCCCTCCCCCACGGACGGTCGTCGGCTGACCGAGGCGATGAGGTCGCGGTCCGCCCCGGGGCAGCGGGTCGTGCAGCCGGGGCCCTATTGGGCGATCGACACCGGAACGGTCCGGATCATAGGCATCGACACCGGGCTGCTGGGCACTCTCGACGCCGAGCAGGGTGCCTGGCTGCGCGAGGTGTCCCGTGGGCCCCGCCCGAAGATCCTCGTCACCGGCTCGCCGCTGTACGTGGACGGGGAGCTCCGTCCGTGCCCCATCGACGGTGGCGGAACCGTCGATGACCTCGTCCGCGACCCGGACCACCGGTACGTCATGGCGGTCGGCGGCAACATCCACAACTACCAGCGCTATCCGGTGCGCGTGGGCGGGCGGACCATCCAGTACGTGGTCTGCGGCGGGGGCGGCGCGTTCACGCACCCCACCCACACCATCCCGCCGGTGCGTGTCGCGGGCCTGACCGAGCGGGATTTCCGCTGCTATCCGCTGCGCGGTGACTCCCTCGCGTTCTACAGCGGACTGTACGGGCGGCGGCTGCGGCTGAGGCGGCTGCTCGGGTTGAGTGAGGCGGAGGCGGGAGCGGTGGTCGCCGAACGGCTGGGTGTCACCCCGGTCCGCGCACCCGGGACAACAGTGCGGGTGACGCGGCGGGCCCGGATCGTGGCCACGCTGCTGGGGACCGGGCGCCGCCCGAGGAAGTACGCGCGATCCCGATCGCTGACGCGCGGTTTCTACGCCCAGGTGTTCCCGCCCGGTTCGGCGACCTACAGTCCACCGTTCTTCAAGTCCTTCCTGCGTCTGGACGTCAGCCCGGAGGCGATTAGGCTGCGCTGTCACGCGGCCACCGGCGGTCTGGCCCAGGAACTCGATCCGCCGGTCGAGGACGAGGTCGTCATCCCCCTGCGCTGAACGCCCCGCCGGTGGCCGAGGGGTGGAGCGCCGTGGTGGACGTGACTGCCTGGAGGTGCCGACCGGTGCCCTCGCGCGGCTCGCGTCGGAGTACGCGGCCCAGAAAGGTGACGCGCGGAACTCACCGCGGTCTGCGAGCGTCTCGACGGTCGACCGAGGACGAGGTGGTCGTCCGCTCTACCGGCCGGCGGTCGGGAGCGGGAAGCTGAGGCGCAGTACGGCGTCGAAGGCCGCGTCCGGCAGGAGTCGGCGTGCGGTCATCACGGTCCGGGCCATGGCTCCGATCGCGTAGCGGGCGCGGGGGCGGGGGGTGACGGCGGCTCGGACGATCGCCTTGGTCGCTGTTTCGACGGATACCGCGCCGTTGCGGCGGGTGAATGCCTTGTTGGCGTACATGTCCGCCAGTTCCGAGCGGAACGTCGCGTACGGATTGTCGGTGGTGGAGCCGTGCATGGTGCCGACGGCCGTGTCGGCGAAGTCCGTGATGGTGGGGCCGGGCTGGACGATCACGACCTTGATGCCGAAGGGTGCGACTTCCAGGCGCAGTGAGTCGCTGATCGCTTCCAGCGCGTGCTTGGTGGAGTGGTAGAAGCCGCCGCCCGGGGGTGAGAACCGGCCGCCCATGGAGGAGATGTTGACGATGCGTCCGGTACCGGCTGCGCGCATGGCGGGCAGGACGAGTTGGGTGAGGCGGACAAGGCCGAAGACGTTGGTCTCGAACTGGGCCCGGATCTCTTCGGGGCGGGCGAGTTCGACGGGCAGGTGGAGTCCGTAGGCGGCGTTGTTGACCAGGATGCCGACCGCGCCGTGATCGTGCTCGACCCGGGTGACCGCGGTGGCCATCGACTCCTCGTCGGTGACGTCCAGCGCCAGGGTGGTGATCCCCTCGGCGGCCAGTTCCGCGAGGTCGTCGGGGCGGCGGGCGGTCGCGTAGACGGGGTGGCCCCGCCGGTGCAGGGCGAGGGCGGTCTGGCGTCCCATGCCGGAGGAGCAGCCGGTGATGAGGACGGGGGCCGTTCGGCTCATGGTTCACGTCTTCCGGTGGAGGAGGTCCCAGACGGCGGCTTCGGCGCCGGTGAGGGCTTGGGGTGGCAGCTCGGTGACGGGCAGGGGGCGGATGTTCTTGAGCAGGCCGCCGAACGCGCCGAGGGCGAGCGCGACCAGGAAGGCGGCGTCTCCGTCGCGGATCGCTCCCGCGCGCTGGCCTCGTGCGATGAAGTCCGCGGCGAAGGTGTCGATCTCGGCGGCCAGGACGCGGCTCTCGGCGTCGAGGAAGGTGTCGTGCTGCTGGTGCTCCAGGAAGACGAAGGCCGCGGGGTTGGCTCCGGCGAAGCGGGTGAAGGCCCGCCATATCTGCGCGAACTCTTCCCGGGGTGTGGCGGCGGGTTGCGCGGTGGCCGCGGTCAGCTCGGCGAGCAGGCCGCCCTTGGCCTGCCGGAACGCGGCATTGCCGAGGGCCTCCTTGCTGGGGAAGTAGCGGTAGATGCTGCCCACCCCGACCTGCGCGTGGGCGGCCACGGCGGGCATCTGGGTGCCCTCGTAGGTGCGTTCGGCGAAGAGCGCGAGGGCGGAGTCGAGGAGCCGGGAAGCGAGATCGGCGGAAGATCGAGGCACGGAATGAATATTCATTCCGGACGGGTCGGCTGTCAAGAGCCGCACGCTCGGACGGCCGCGTTCCACCGTGCGGCGACCGACCGGCGGTTCGGCGCCTGGGCCGGGACCGGGACCGGGACCGGATGGAGAGCGTGGCCGATACCGGCGAGGTCGGCATGGACGGCGAGCACGCGGCCATCCGGTGGGGCGAGCACCCGTACCGCCTCGGCCGACGGCCCGTCACACCACCCCGGACGCTCCGGGCGACCTGAGCTCGCGGGAGCGTCATGGAGTGAAGTGGCCGCCCCTGCCGAGTTCTTCGAGGAACTGTCGCTGGCCGTCGAGGAATCCGTCCGCGAAGAGGGAGCGGGGGACGAAGAGCGCGGTGAGCGTGATCTTGAGGTCCGACTGCTCGACGGACTGCTTGAGCAGTGAATGCGCCGCGTCCGGGTAACTCTCGACCGTCAGCGCGCCACTCGCTTCCAGCACCTCGCGGTAGCCGCGTTCCGTGTCGGCGATGTCCACGTTGATGTCATGCCCCGCGAGGGTCAACAGCACCGGTACGCCGCGCAGGGCGCGGAGGTCCCGCGTGACGTCCGAGGTGTGGTTCCTGGAGATGAAGCCCCAGCGATGGGCGGTCATGCCGTCCGTGTCGCCGCCCATAGCCCTGACGTACTCCTCGAAGGTCGCGCGGCGTCCCAGCAGTCGGCGGATGGTGTCACTCTTGGCCACCTCCGCCTTGATCCGGGCCGCTGACGCGCTGTCGGCGCGCAGCTCGGCGAGAAGGTTGTAGCGGCCTTGCCGGAGCCAGTTGATCGCGGGCGAGACGGCGATGACGAAGGTCACCGGCGTCCTCGCGGCGATCTTCGGCAGGACCCAGCCCGCCTGGCTGGCGCCCCAGAGCCCGATCCGGTCACCGTCGATGTCCGGGCGGGCGCGGGCCCAGGCGATGGCGGCGGTCGCCTCGTCGGCCCGGTCCTCCATGGACTGGTGGAGCCAGTTGCCGGGTGCGCCCTCGACGCCGGGCTTGTTCCAGGACAGGGTCGCGTACCCGGCCTTGGCGTTCGCCTCCCACATGGGCTTGTAGCCGTCGTCGTGGGTGGCGTCGGTGGGGCCGTCGCCATGGACGTACACGACCAGGCCGTGGCGCTCGCGGCCGTCCTTGGGGAGGGCCAGTACGCCGTGGAGGGTGTGGCCGCCGTGGCGGATCGTGACCCGCCGCTCGTCCATGTCGTAGGAGTGCTGCCACAGCACCACACCGACGAGACCGGTGGCCACGACCAGGACCATGACGAGCGACCACGCGGCGATACGGAGTCCGCGCCGTCGGGGCCGGCTCTTCGCACCCATGGGACGACCACCTCTGTTCGGGGTTTCAGCAGGCGCCGAGAAACTATCACTATGAAGACGATCGTAGCGCGTCTGATAGATTTGAGTCACGTGTACAGGGCGGAAGGGCATGGCATGGAACTGGACGCGACAGGCCCGGGGGCCGGACCCGTGACGGTGCGGCGGGGCATTCCGGCGGGAGCGGAGCGGCGGGCGGCCGAGCTGTACTGGGGCGCCTTCGGCCGCAAGCTCGGCCCCGCCCTGAACCCGGCGAGCAAGGCGGTGCCCCTGCTCGCCGGGCACCTGAGCACCCATCGCACGGTCTGCGCACTCGTCGACGGGCAGCTCGTCGGCCTCGCCGGCTACCAGCACGGCGGGCAGGCCCGCGCCGGGGGATCAGCCCGCGCGGTGCTGCGCGCCTACGGGCATCTGCGAGGACTGCGCCGACTCCTGGTCCTCGCCCTGTTCGAACGCCGCCCGGCCCCCGGTCAACTCGTCATGGACGGCATCGCCGTGGACCAGGACATGCGCGGTCGCGGCATCGGGAGCCTGCTCATCGAGGAAGTGGTCGCCGTCGCGGCGGAGCGGGAGTGCCGGGAGATCAGACTGGATGTGATCGACACCAACCCGCGCGCCAGGGCCCTGTACGAGCGGCGCGGCTTCACGGCCCTGCGGACCGCACGCACGCCCTACCTGCGTAGGCTGCTCGGATTCGGCGCGGTGACCACCATGCGCCGCCCGGTCGGAACACCAGAGGTGGGAGAACTGTGAGCGACGAGACCGACCGCGTCGAGGTGCCCACCCGTATGCTCGTCCACGCGCTGATCCGCGAGGACGGCACCGTCGGCGCGGACGAGCTGTACACCGTCGCCAACACCCTGGGCATGAGCGACCAGCAAGTACGGCTGTGCGTGAAACGCCTCGTGGCCGAAGGCCGCTTCACCCACCACGGCCGAGGCCGCAAGGCGGAGCTGCACGCGAGCACGGACACCAGGCGTGATCTCGCCCCCAACGCGGACTTCCTGCGGCACGCGTTCCAGCAGGACGCCGGGCTCGCGCCCTGGGACGGTGTCTGGCACCTGGCCGCCTTCGCGGTGCCCGAATCGGCGCGCACCGCCCGGGACTCCCTACGCGAGACGCTCGTCCATCTCGGTGGCGCCCCGCTCCAGGGCGGGTTGTACGTCTGCGCCAACGCCTGGGAACCGTACGTCGAGGAAGCCGCTCACCGCCTCGGCGCCCACGGCGCACTCACCCTGCTCACCACGACGGACCTGCGCAGGGGCGACGCCCGGAGGCCCGCCGAACTCGCCGGTCGGCTGTGGCCCCTCCAGGAGATCGCCGACCGTTACCACCTTCTCAGCCGGATCGCCCGGCCGCGCCTCGCCCGGCTCACCGGCCCCGCCGAACTCTCCCCGTCCGCACTGCTCACCATCGCTGTGGAGCTGGCCGCCGAACTCACCCGCGCGATGGAGCCCGACCCGCTGCTGCCGCCCGAACTCCTGCCCCGGCCCTGGCCCGGCACCCAGGCCAGGGAACTCGTCGCCCGGTGCTGGGCGGCCCTGTACGCACGCGACCAGGGTGAGACCCGCCCGGCCCTCTTCCACCGCTACGCCGACATCACCCGAGAAGCGGCGGACCGGGCCTCGGGCTGACGACGGAACGGCGCGGATCATGCCTGTGGGGCGCAGGCACCGCGACGGCCCTTGCGGGCGGGCTGACAGTCACAGGGGCGGGCGGAGGCGCCATCGGTGCGGGTTTCATCAGGCCGCCGCCAGTTCGGGGACCCCCGGTCCGTCGAGGTCGGCCAGGGCGGCCTTTCGGCCGGAGACGGCCAGCAGCAGGGAGAGCGCGGTTCCGGTGACCTCCGGGCCGTTCCCCAGCGAGAGGTCCGTGTCGGTCGCCGTCAGGTGGACGCGGTCCAGGAGTTCCTTGGCTCCGCCGAACGACGCCGGGGTGCGCAGTTGCAGACGGAGCGATCTCTCCACGGCGTCCCGCGGATACGAGCGCACCAGCCCCAGCGGCCGGCGGATGTCCTCGCCGTGGACGACCTCCTCGACAAGCCGGCTGTCGAGAGGTGCCGGAGGGGTCGATGTCCGCGCAGCGACCTGGCGAAGCCGCTCCAGCGTCTCCCGCGCCGACGTACCCCGCTCGCGCTCCACACCGCGTGCGTTCTGGAGGTCGAAGTCGAAGCGCGCCCGGACCATCCCGGCCACGAAACCCAGACGCGTGGTCCTGGCCGTGTCGATCAGATGGGCGACGACATCGTGCACGGTCCACCCCGCGCACAAGGACGGCACCTCCCACTGTGCGTCATCGAGGCCCGCGAGGTCCTGGATCAGCGCCGCGCGCTCCGTGTGCACCATCGTCCAGACTGCATTCGTCATGTTCGCTCCTTCACTCGGCCACAGTGCCGTAGTGAGGACCGATGTCCCGGCCGGAACTCACCGCTTCACGGCCACCCGGGTTCAAAAACAATGCGGCATCCCCGCGCCCCGGCTCCTCCCGGCTGCCGCAGGTGTGCGTCCAGGCCGCCGCCCCGCCCCGGCCTGAAGATGCGTTCAGGGCGTGAGCTCCGCGTGTTCCTCCCGCTGGTGCGGGGAGTGCGGGTGGGGCGGGTGTGCGAACCGTACGGTGATGGCGAGGCCGCCTTCGGGGGGTGCGCTGGTGGTGAGGGTGGCGTGGTGGGCCCGGGTGACGGCGTTGACGATGGCGAGGCCGAGGCCGTAGCCGTCGTGGCGGCTGTCGCGGTCGGGCACCAGCCTCTGGAAGGGCTGGAAAAGACGCTCCAGCTGGTCGCCGGGGACGACGGGCCCGCTGTTGGTGATCGTCAGGGCCGCCCCGGTGCCGGAGGTCCGGGTGGTGATCCGCACATGCCCGTCCGGGTGGTTGTGGCGGATCGCGTTCTCGACGAGGTTGGCGACGAGGCTCTCGACCAGTCGCGGGTCCCCGGTCGTCACCGCGGGCGTCAGGTCTTCGGCGAGATCGATGCCCTTCTCCGTCGCCCGGTCGAGGCGGGAGGTGAGCACCCGTCGGGCGATGTGGGCGAGGTCGAGGGTGTCGCGGCGGGTGACTCCGCGCTCGCTGGTCGCCAGGGCGAGCAGCGCTTGGACGAGCCGCTCCTGGTGGCCGCCGAGGGCGAGTGCGTCCTCGCAGGCCGAGCGCAGGGTCCCGGCGTCGGCGTCCGGGTCGGCGAGGGCCACTTCGAGGAGGGTACGCAGACCGGCGAGCGGGGTGCGCAGTTCGTGGGAGGCGTTGGCGACGAAGTGCCGGTGGGCGTCGAAGGAGGCTTGGAGGCGGGCGAAGAGGTCGTCGAGGATGCCGCCCAGTTCGGTCAGTTCGTCGGCGGGTTCACCGAGGCCGAGTCGCTGGTGGAGGTTTCCGGCGGAGATGGCCCGGGCGGTGGCGGTGATGGCCCGCAGCGGGGCGAGGAAGCGGCCGGCGACGAACCAGCCGGTGACGAGGGCGACGGGGACGAGGACGGCGAGGGCGACGGCGGAGCCGGTGAGGAGCTGGTGCGGTCCGATGCCGTGCCCGGTTCCGGTGATCGTGCTGGGCCCTGGACGGTGGGCGGGAACGGTCGACTGGATGCCGACCAGGGGCAGGGTGACGACGGCGAGGACCACGACCCCGGCGAGGAAGACGCCCGCGGCGTAGAAGAGGGCGAGCCGGGTCCGCAAGGACCGTCCGGGCAGGGGCCGGGGGCCGGTCATGCCGGTCCGATCCGGTAGCCGCCTTCGCGGATGGTCCGGATCACCGGCGGGTCGCCGAGTTTGGCCCGCAACCGGTGCATCGTGTGCTTGACCGCGGAGGTGAAGGGGTCGGCCGCTTCGTCCCAGACCCGTTCCAGCAGTTCCTCGGTGGGCAGGACCAGGCCGGGTGAGCCCAGCAGGCATTCCAGGAGCGCGAACTCCTTCGGGCTGAGCTCCAGACGCCGGCCGGCGCGGAACGCCGCCCTGCGGGCCGGGTCCAGGGTGATGTCCCCGCAGGAGAGGGTGGGCGGAAGCGGCGGGTTGGCCCGGCGGGCCAGGGCCCGTACGCGGGCGACCAGTTCGGCGAAGGCGAAGGGCTTGGGCAGGTAGTCGTCCGCGCCGAGACCGAGCCCGTCGACGCGGTCCTCGATCGTGTCGGCCGCGGTCAGCATCAGCACCCGGGGGTCGGAGCGGCCGGCGGCGAGCCGTCGGCATATCTCGTCCCCGTGGACGCCGGGCAGGTCGCGGTCGAGGACGACCACCTCGTAGCGGGTGACGGCCAGTCGGTCGAGGGCTGCGGTCCCGTCCAGGACGACATCGACCGCCATGCCCTCGCGCCGCAGTCCGGTTCCGATCGAGCGGGCGAGGACCTCGAAGTCCTCGACGACGAGGACCCTCACCGCCGTTCACCGCCGGTCGTCGCGCGGACGGGGCGGCCGGGTCGGGGTGTCATGCCGTCAACGATGCCAGACCCCAGGTCTCAGCCCGGTCGCGGCGGCCGCGACCGGCCCGGAACCTCGTGCCGCGTACAACCGTCGGCATGAATCCATTTCCTCTTCCGAGGTCGCCGCGATGAGCGCCCCAGGGATCGTCGTCGCCGGGCTGCGCAAGCGCTACGGGGCCACCCTGGCCCTCGACGGTATGTCCTTCGCGGTCCGTCCGGGTGTGGTGACCGGCTTCGTGGGGCCGAACGGCGCCGGGAAGTCCACCACGATGCGGGTGATCCTGGGTCTCGACGCGGTCGCCGAGGGCACCGCGCTCGTCGCGGGGAAGCCGTACCGCGACCTTCGCTTTCCGTTCCGCCACATCGGTTCGCTGCTCGACGCGGCGGCGCCGCACCCCGGGCGGAGTGCCCGTGACCACCTGCTCTGGCTGGCGCATTCGCAGGGACTGGCCGCGCGGCGGGTGGACGGGACGATCGAACAGGTCGGCCTGACCTCGGTGGCCCGGCGCGCGGCCGGGGGCTACTCGCTCGGCATGCGCCAGCGGCTCGGGATCGCCGCGGCCCTGCTCGGGGACCCGCCGGTCGTCATGCTCGACGAACCGTTCAACGGCATGGACCCCGACGGCATCATCTGGATGCGCGGCTTCCTGCGCGCGCTGGCCGCCCAAGGGCGCTCCGTCCTGGTGTCCAGCCATCTGATGGGCGAGTTGCAGGGCACCGCCGACCAGTTGGTCGCGGTCGGGCGCGGCAAGGTCATCGCCGACACCGGTGTGGCCGACCTCATCGGGGCGGCGTCCGGGAGCCGGGTCGCCGTGCGCACCTCCGCCCCGCGGGACACGATGCGGGTGCTCGCCGGGGCGGGGGCCACCGTGGCGGCCGACGGGCACGGCACGGTCACCGTCTCCGGTCTCGCCCCGGACCTCGTCGTGACGCTGCTGAATCGGGCCGCGGTGCCGTTCTCCGAGGTGTCGGCGCATCGGGCGACCCTCGAAGAGGCCTATCTGGAGCTCATGCGCGACGCGGTCGAGTTCCGCGCCGCCGCCCGGCCGGAGGGCGCACGGTGACCGCGACGACGAGTCCCCGCGCGGCCGGCCGAAGGAGCGGGCGGGGCGGATTCCTGCCGTTGCTGCGCGCGGAGTGGACGAAGTTCCGCACCGTCAGGAGCTGGGTGACCGGTATGGGGGTGGCGGCGCTGCTGATGGTGCTGGTCGCCCTGCTCGCCGGGGCGAGCAGCGATCAGAAGGGCGCGCCGCCCGTCCCGGTCGGACCGGGCGGGGAACCGGTGACCGACAGCTATTTCCTCGTGCACAAGCCGCTGACCGGGGACGGCAGTGTCACCGTCGCCGTCTCCGCGCTCAGGAGCAATGTGCCCAAGGGGCCCGGGGATCTGCGGCCCGGCGTGGTGCCGTGGGCGAAGGCCGGGCTGATCGTCAAGGAGAGCACCCGTCAGGGGTCGTCCTACGCGGCGGTGATGGTCACCGGCAAGCACGGCGTGCGGATGCAGGACGACTACGTCAACGACACGGCCGGGCCCCCCGGGCCGGTCTCCGCCGGGTCCCCCCGATGGCTGCGGCTGGACCGCTCGGGCACCGAGGTCACCGGCTACGCCTCCAGCGACGGCAGGCACTGGACCGAGGTGGGTACCGCGCGGGTGAGCGGGCTCGGATCGACCGTGCGGGTGGGGCTCTTCGTCGCCTCCCCGCCCGCCGTCGAGGGACTGGGCACGACGGGCAGTGTGTCGACGGCCGTGTTCACGGACCTCCGGCTCCGGGGGGAGCGGACCACCGGTGGTGGGTGGAGCGGTGAGCAACTGGGAGCCGGATCACCCACCTTCGCCGGATACCCGGACGACGGGTCGGGGTCGTTCACCCGGTCCGGCGGCCGGATCACGGTGACCGGCGCGGGCGACATCGCGCCCGCCGTCCGCGATTCCCTGCCGACCGGCGGCACGCTCCGGGACATCCTCACGGGCACGTTCGCCGCGCTGATCGCGGTGATCGTCGTGGGGGCGCTGTTCATCACCTCGGAGTACCGGACCCACATGATCCACCTCACCCTGGCGGCCGACCCGAGGCGTTCCCGGGTGCTGGTGGCCAAGGCGGTCGTGCTGGGAGGTGTCACCTTCGTCGCCGGACTGGCGGGAGCGCTCCTCGCGGTTCCGCTCGGGGAGCGGCTGGCCCGGGCCAACGGCGTGTACCTCTTCCCGGTGGCGTCCTCGACCGGCATACGTGTGGCGTTCGGGACCGCGGCGCTGCTCGCGGCCGCCTCGGTCCTCGCGCTCGCCCTCGGCGCAGTCCTGCGGCACAGCGCCGCCGCGGTCACCACCGCCGTCGTCGTCATCGTGGTGCCCTACCTCCTGACCGCCGTCCCGTTCATGCCCGCGGGGGTGGCGGACCAGCTGGCCAGGGTGACTCCGGCGGCGGGCTTCGCCGTCCAGCAGACACTGGTGCGGTACGAGCACGTCGCGAGTCATTACACGCCGTATCACGGCTACTATCCGCTCGCGCCCTGGGCCGGGTTGGCCGTGCCGGCCGGCTACGCGGTGGCGGGCCTGGTCGTGGCCGCCGTCCTGCTCCGCCGGAGGGACGCGTGAGGCCGGCCCTGCACGCGGAATGGACGAAGACGCGGACCGTCCCCGGCCCGCTGTGGCTGCTGATCGGTACCGTCGTGGCGACGACGGCCCTGGGCGCAGGGGCGATCTCCGTGGTCGACTGCACGGCCGACGGTTGCGGCGGCGACACGGTCAGGGTCGGTCTCATGGGGGTTCACCTCGGCCAGGCGCTGGTCGCCGTCCTGGCCGTGCTGGTCATCAGCGGCGAGTACGGATCGGGCATGATCGGCACCACCCTGACGGCGGTGCCGAGGCGAGCGACCGTCCTCGCGGCCAAGGCCGTGGTCCTCTCCGGTGTCGTGTCCGTCGGCGGGACGGCCGCCGTCCTCGGGTCGGTGCTCGCCGGGCGCCTTCTCCTGCCGGACGTCGGGGACCGGGCACTGTCCCTGTCCGACGGGCCGACGCTGCGCGCGGTCCTCGGGACGGTCCTCTACCTCGTCCTGATCGGCCTTCTGAGCCTCGGTGTCGCGACCGCGGTGCGGGACTCCGCCACCAGCGTCGGCGTCGTTCTCGGCCTGCTGTACATCGTCCCGATCGTCTCGCAGACGATCGGCGACCCGTACTGGCAGCGGCTGCTCCAGCAGATCAGCCCGACGAGCGCCGGGCTCGCCATCCAGGCCACCACCGATCTCGGCAGCCTGCCCCTGAGCCCCTGGGCCGGTCTGGGCGTCACCGCCGGGTGGGCCGCCGCCGCCCTGGTGACCGGCGGCCTGCTGCTGCGCGTACGCGACGCGTAGCCGGTGCCCCCGCGTGGCCGGTTCCCCTCGTGGCTGCGGGCGTCGGCGGTGTCCGACTCGGGCAGCCGGTCCGCCGGCCGCCGACACCCGCACTCCCCCGGGGGGCGGCGGCTCGCCCCCGCTCCGGGTCTCTCCGCCGCGGTGACCGGCGGTACGGCCCCGGCCCCGCACATGTCCGCACGTCCGCCCGGGGCACACGACTCGACGGTTCGTCTCATGGCGGCCCAGGGAGGCCGGAGCCGGTCCCGCGGGGCGGTCACTTCCTCCAGAACAGGTGGTGGGTCACCCCGCTCGGGCTGGGAACGGCCTCCAGGTGGAACCGGTCGAGCAGTTCGTCGGGGGACTCCCAGAGCCGTACCCCGGACCCGAGCTTCACCGGTGAGACCACCACATGCAGGGTGTCGACCAGGTCGGCGTCGAGGAACTGCCGGATGGTGGTGGCACCGCCGCCGAGTCGCACGTCCTTGCCCTCCGCCGCCTGCCGGGCCTGCTCCAGGACCGTGGCCGGGTCGCCGTCGGTGAAGTGGAACGTGGTGTCGGACAGGGTGAAAGAAGGACGCTTGTGGTGGGTCATGACGAACACCGGGGTACGGAACGGGGGCTCGTCACCCCACCAGCCCTGCCACTCGTGATTCTCCCAGGGTCCGCGCTGGGGGCCGAACTTGTTGCGGCCCATGATCTCGGCGCCGATGCCGCGGCCGTAGTCCCGGGTGAAATAGTCGTCCAGGCCCCGGCTCCCCCCGGGTTCGGTACGCATGGGCCAGCTCGCCGTGGCACCGGCCCAGGCGAACATCCTCTCGGGGTCGACATGCCCGAACGGCCTCTCCAGGGTCTGGTCCTCACCGGCACCGATCCCGTCGAGCGAGACATTGAAGTTCTGGACCCTCAGCAGCTGAGCCATGCGTTCCTCCTGTGGTGGACAACAACGGTGGTAGGACTCCCCCGGGCCGGAAACTCATCGCAGCTTCCGAATCTCGGCTCCCCCGCGTCCCGACCTACCAGGTTCGCGTGGAGCGGACGTGCCCCGTGGCGCCGTTTCTTCTGCGTGCTCAGGCGGGCGACGACGACCGCTGTACGACGACCGCCGCACGAACCGGTCCACCGGGCTGCCACGACCGGGACAGGGCCTGGCGCGCGGCCGGGACAGGGCGTCGGCCGGACCTCGCTCAGGGGCTGTCGGCGGTCCAGTCGAAGCGGCCCGGGTCGCCGGGCCGGGGGTCGTACAGCGCCCGGCCACCCGGGCCGAACCGGCCCAGCTCCGTGGCCAGTACGGCGCCCGCGCTGGTCTCGTCCCGCGTCCAGCCCGTGACATCCAGGAACAGCCCGTCGAGGGGGCCGCCGGTCAGTTCGACGTAGGTCCGTCCCGGCTGCGGCCCTTGACGGGGGTCGTCATGGTCGCGGCCGTACACCCGGCCGTTCAGCAGCTGCTCGTCATCGCCGTTCATACGCTCCAGGCTGCCACCCACCACTGACAACGCGACGGCGACACCGGGGCCACCGGGGGCGGGAAGTGCCGGGGCGTACCGGCGCTCGACTTGCGCGGTAGTGTCGCAACCTTTACGTTGCCATTGTGTGGCAACGCAAAGGTTGCGAAGGGAGCGGATCATGGTGAGGGACAGGATCGAGCGCGAAATGGTGCTGCGGCATCCCGTGGAACGGGTCTGGGCCGCGCTGACGACCGCCGAAGGGCTCTCCCGGTGGTTCGGCTCGGTGGCGGAGATCGACTTGAGGCCCGGCGGGCGGGCGTACTTCCGCTGGGACGACCTCGGACAGGAGTCCGTCGCCACGGTCGCGGTCGTCGAGCCTCCGCACCGGTTCGCCTTCCGGTGGGGGATCATGTTCCTGCCGGAGGACGACGCGTCACGGACGCTCGTGGAGTTCACCCTGGCGCCGGTGCCCGAGGGCACCAGACTGCGTCTCGTGGAGAGCGGGTTCGCCCAGGTCTCCGACGAAGCGGCCCGGGCCGCCCACCAGGCCAACAGCCATGGGTGGGACTCGGAGCTCGCCGAGCTGGGGGCCTACCTCGATGCGGCCGGCTGATGCGGAGGCACAGGCCGTCGCGGTGTTCGCGGCGCTGACGGATCCGACGCGACGGGCCCTGCTGGACGAGCTCGGCCGCGCGGGACCGGCGACCGTCACCGATCTGGCACGGCGGTTGCCGATCAGCCGCCAAGCCGTGGCCAAGCACCTCGGTCAGCTCGCCGAAGCGGGTCTGATCAGCTCGGGCGAACGGGTCGGCCGACGCCATCCCTACCAGCTGGAGCCCGCACCGGTGCGGGCGGCGCAGAGATGGCTGGCGATGCTCGCCGGCAACTGGGACGACCGGCTGAGCGCGCTGGAGAACGCGCTGGACACCACCGACACGAAGGAGTCACGCGACCATGGGCACACCTGAGTTCACCGCCGGTCTCAACATCGCCATGAAGATCCCCAAGGCGCAGTACGACGCCACCGTGGCCTTCTACCGCGACACCCTGGGTTTCGAGGTCGAGGAGCACGACGCGCCCGAGGCACCGACCGTCGCACGGACGCACTCGGTACGGTTCGGCCCCACCACGCTGTGGCTCGACCGGGTCGACAACTACAGCCATCCCGACCTGTGGCTTCAGCTCCACACCGATGACCTGGACGCGGCGACGCGCAAGCTGGCCGAGACGGGTGTCCATCCGTGCGACGAGGTGGAACCCCTGGTGAACACCGGCTCCCGAACCCACTGGGTCAAGAACCCGGCCGGTGTCGTCCATCTGCTCGCGGAGGCCCGCTGACCCCTGACGGCACCTGCCGCCCGCACGCGCCAGGACCCGGGTGACGTCCATGGGAAGACCGGCTGTCCGCCGCTGACGCCGCTGTTCCAGCGCGATATCGGCTCCGGGTGCCATGTGTTCGCGCCGACCGTGGCCTGTCCCCCGGTCGGCGCGTCGGCAGGACTCCGCAGGTACGAGCGGTGACCGCGCGGCGCGCCGGTACTCCGTGCCGTACACCGTCCGGCTTGAAGACCGCGGCCGACTGACGTCTTACGGACAGCTCTCCCCACAGGGGACACCCCGCCGCTGTTCGGTGTCACGCTTCTTCTGCCGTCGCACCACACGCCTCATCAGGCAGGTGGGTGCGAGGGAGGAACATCCGCGCCACGGGCCTCCGCCTGCCCAGGCGGCACCTCTGTCGCGCAGCTCAGCCCGCCCCGTACCCCCGTCGGGCGGGTCCTGTTCCGGCCGTCATCCACGGCCGCCGCAGAAGGAGTTCCGAGTGAGACGATCCCCCTTCCGGACGTTCCGGACGTCGGCATCCGCAGCGCTGATCGCGACCGGTGCCGTGCTCGCCGCAACCCTCCCGTCCGGGGCCGCGGGTGCGGCGCCCGCCGCACCCTCCGTACCCGCTCCCGTCGCGCGGGCCGGTGCGCTGCCGGTGAAGCTCAGCCCCGCCCAGCACGCCGGACTGCTGGCCGACGCCACCGCCGCGCGGGCGGCGACCGCCCGCGCGATCGGTCTGGGCGGCAAGGAGAAGCTGGTCGCGCGCAATGTGCTCAAGGACGCCGACGGCACCTTGCACACCCGCTATGAACGCACCTACGGCGGATTACCGGTCCTCGGCGGTGATCTCGTCGTCCACACCGGCCCGGCCCGCACCGCCAGGGGCACGGTCAAGGGGGTGACCCGGGCCACCGGCACCCGGATCGCCCTGCCCACCACCGTCCCCGGCCGCGGACCCGCCACCGCCACGACGTACGCACTGGCACGGGCCGGAAAGGACGGGAGCAAGGGCGCCAGGGCCGCCGGGGCTCCCCGCGCGGTGGTCTGGGCCGCCGACGGACGTCCGGTCCTCGCCTGGGAGACGGTGGTCGACGGAGTCCTGTCCGACGGAGGTCCCAGCGAACTCCATGTCATCACCGACGCCGCCGACGGCACCGAGCTCCACCGCTACGACGCGGTCAAGCGCGGCTCCGGCAACACCCAGTACAGCGGTCAGGTCCCGCTGGACTCCCTCCAGAACGGCTCCACCTACAGTCTGATCGCCACCGACCACGGAGCGCACAAGACGTTCGACATGAACCATCTGTCGGAGCGGCCCAGGGCCGTCTTCACCGATGCCGACAACGTCTGGGGCGACGGTGTGGGAACCACCCTCCAGACCCAGGCCGCGGACGCCGCCCATGGGGCCCAGGTCACCTGGGACTACTACAAGGGTGTGCACGGCCGCAACGGCCTCCGCAACGACGGTGACGGCGGATCGTCCTGGGTGAACCGCGGCGGGTTCAACGGGGCGCTGTGGCAGGACCGCTGTCAGTGCGTGTCCTACGGCGACGGCCACGGCACGACGACGTTCTACACAAGCGTCGACATCGCGGCACACGAGATGACACACGGTCTCACCGCCGAGACCGCCCGGCTGAACCTCAGCCGGGAGGCGGAGGGGCTGAACGAGGCGACCAGTGACATCTTCGCCGCCGGGGTGGAGTTCCACACCGCGAACACCACCGATGTGGGCGACTATCTCGTGGGTGAGAGGGTCAACGCCCATGGCAACGGAACCCCGCTGCGCTACATGGACCGGCCCGCCAGGGACGGCGCGTCACCCAACTACTGGTATCCCGGTCTCGGCGCGGCGTACGGCAACGTCACCCCGGGTCACGTCCGGGCGGCCCCCACCCCCGGTCCGGCCAACCACTGGTTCTATCTCGCCGCCGAAGGCAGTGGCGCCAAGACGATCAACGGTGTCGCCTACGACAGTCCCACCGCCGACGGACTCCCGGTCACGGCGATCGGCCGGGCCGCCGCCGAACGGATCTGGTACCGCGCCCTCACCGTCTACATGACGTCCAACACCGACTACGCCGGCGCCCGCACCGCCACCCTGGCCGCGGCCGCCGACCTCTACGGCGTCTCGTCGCCCACCTACACCCGCGTCATGGACGCCTGGGGAGCGGTCAACGTCGGTACCCGCTCGGGCAATCCCGCGCCCCGCCCGCCGGGCCCCGCCTTCGAGAACCTCACCGATGTCCCTATCCCCGACGCCCCGGGTGGCGGGACCTCCGGCGCACCGGCCTTCTCGTCCATCGGCGTCAGTGGGGTCACCGACCCCGCGCTCGCCCGTATCGAGGTGGACATCGTCCACGGCGGCATGCTGTACGTGGACCTCGTGGCACCGGACGGCACCGTCTACAAGCTCAAGGACATCTACGACGGAGCACCGGTCGCGGCCACCTACACCGTGGACCTCTCCCCGGAGGCGCCCAACGGCACCTGGAGGTTGCGGGTGCAGGACACCACCCCGGGAGGTGTGGGCCACATCAGCGGCTGGCGGATGACCTTCTGACCCTCGGGCCGTCGCGTACACGACTTGCACTTGACGTGCACGTCAACTCCTAGCGTCGCTGTCGTGCGGCTGTGCCCGCGCATCCGCACGACAGCGGGCCGGTGCGGCCTGCTTTCCCCGCGCCGAGGAGAGACCGACATGAACGCCGCTCCGGTTCCCGCCACCCACCGTGAGGTCCATCTGGCGGCCCGCCCCGAAGGGCCCCTCACCACGGACCACTTCAGGCTGGTCGAAGCACCCGTACCGGTCGCGGGACCGCGGCGGATACTGGTGCGCAACCGCCTCATGGGCGTCACCGCGGTGATGCGCACCCTGATGGCGGGGAACGGGGAACTGCCGATGCCCGGGTACGCGCCGGGCGCCGTCCTGTCGGGTCCCGCGGTGGGCGAAGTGATCTCCGCTCCGGAGGGCTCCCTGAAGCGCGGGGACCTGGTCGAGCACAACGCGGGATGGCGGGAGTACGCGGTTCTCGGCGAGGACGAGGCGCAGCGCCTGGACCTGGAGGCGCTGCCCGATCCCGTCGCCCATCTCTCGCAAGGCTTCGTGGCATGGCTCGCGGTGGTGCGCGGAGCGGAGATCCGGGCCGGGGACACCGTCCTCGTCACCGGCGCCGCGGGTGGTGTCGGCACGATGGCCGGTCAGTTCGCCCGGCTGCACGGCGCCGCCAGGGTCATCGGCAGCACGAGCTCCCGGCAGAAGGCCGACCGGCTGACCGACCGGCTCGGCTACGACGCGGCCGTGATCCGTTCGGCGGGACCCATCGACGACCAGTTGCGTGCGCTGGCCCCGGACGGGCTGGACGCGGTCATCGACCTGGTGGGCGGGGACCAGTTGCGTGCCGCGCTCGCGCAGGCCCGTCAGGGGGCGCGGATCGCGCTGGTGGGCAGTCTCGCCAGTCAGACGGCGGGCAGCGCCACGGCGCCGGTCGTCATCGACACCGCTCATGTCCTGAACCAGGGGATCACCCTGCGCGGTATCGCGGGCCACGCGCATCTGGACGCGCTGGGGCAGTGGACCGAGGAGTTCGGCCGAGGGCTGCGGGCGGGGACCCTCACCGTGCCTCATACGCTGGTGCACGGCATCGACCGCGCTCCGCAGGCCCTGTGCGACCTGCTCGCCGGACGCCATATCGGTGCGGTACTGATAGAGCTCTGACGACGGCCACACGGGGGGGGAAGACGGGATGCGCATAGGCGATGTGGCGGCGGCCACGGGGCTCACCACGCGTGCGGTGCGCTACTACGAGGAGCAGGGCCTGCTGTCCCCCGGGCGCACGCCCTCCGGTCACCGGACCTACACCTCGGCGGACATCAGGCGGCTGCGGACCGTCAGCGAACTGCTTCAGGCGGGTCTGACCGTCTCGGACGTCCGGAGCTTCGCCCACGTCCTGGACAGCGCGCCCCTCCGGGACCCGTCCGGGGCCGGTGAACCGGACCGCTGCGATGTCGCGGAGGTCGCTCAGCACCGCCTCGGGGAGCTCGACCAGCGCATCGCACGGCTGTCGTCGATCCGGGACGGGCTCGCCTCCCAGCTCACCAACCGTTTCGGTGACCTCTTCGCACCGGCACCGGCACCAGGTCCGGCGCCGGCGTCAGCACCGGTGTCCCGTCCCGGGAACTGCCCGGCTGCGGACGGGACGTGACCGTCCCGCTCGGGCCGGACGGGACGACGGGCCCCGCCCGGCTTGGGAGCACCTGTCGGCACTTCCGGGTGCTGGGCGGTGCAGGCGGTGCCGGTCAGTGCTCCCGTCGCAAGGCGGCGCAGGGCGCTACCGGTCAGTGCTCCCGGTGCCGCCCGGTCGTTTCACCCGCCCGACGGACCGGTCACGCCGGATCAGGCCCCCGGTACCGGGGGCTCGTCCAACTCCAGCCGCGGCCAGTCCGCGAGGTCCCGCAGGAGCTGCCGGTCGTGCGTCGCGACGACCACGGCGGCGCTCGTGCCGCGGATCGCCTCGGTCAGTTCGTCGACCAGCGCCGACGACAGATGGTTGGTCGGCTCGTCGAGCAGGATCAGTCCGGGCCGCCCGGCCAGCGCCAGCGCCAGGTCGAGGCGCCGGCGCTGCCCCTGCGACATCCGCCCGACCGGCGTGCGCATCGCGTCGGCGTCCAGCAGACCCATCGCCCTGAGCGGGACGGCATCGGCGTCACGCAGTGTCCCGCGGGCCACCAACCGCCCCATATGAAGCCCGTGCACCTCGCGGGCGGTCGGTCCGGGTTCCTGCCCTGCGGTCTCCTGGGTCACCCGGACGACCCGTGCCCCCTCCGCCGTCCGGACATGGCCGGCCGTGGGCGTGAGCGAACCGGCCAGCACCGCGAGCAGCGTGGACTTCCCGGCACCGTTGGGTCCGGTGACGAGCAGTCGGTCGCCGCCGTCGAGGACGAGGTCGACCGGACCGGCCAGCCGCCCCTGGACCGCGACGCCGAACGCCCGTAGCTGCGGAGCGCCCGGCCGGACACCGGGGTCCGGCCAGCGGAGCGCCGCCGGTGGCTCCGGTACATCGATCCGGTGCGCCTCCAGGGCGTCCTGCTGCCGCTTCAGGGCCTGCACCACGCCCGGTGCCCGGGACTGACGCTGGTGCTTGCCGGTCCCCTTGTCCGGCCGCCAGCCGGTGGAGAGCCGGTCACGGGCCTTCGACACGGCGTCCTTCAGCCGCCGGTGCTCGGCCTGCTGCTCCTCGTGGTCCTGCTCCCAGCGGTCACGCTCACGGCGTCGGGCGTCCTGCCAGCTGTCGTAGCCGCCGGCGTACAGACGCGGCTTGCCGTCGCGGGCCGGGTCGAGGTCGAGGAAGCGGTTCGCGATGTCGCGCAGCAGCGCGCGGTCGTGGCTGACGACGGCGAGCCCGCCGTCGTGCTCGCGCAGCCTGCGGGTCAGGAAGTCCAGCCCGCCCGCGTCGAGATGGTTGGTCGGCTCGTCGAGCAGCAGGATGTCGTGCCGCGCGCCGAGCAGGCACGCGAGCCGGACCCGGTAGCGCTGCCCGACCGACAGTGTCGACAGGGGGCGGTCGCGGTCGGCGCAGGCACCGAGGGCTTCGAGTGCGACATCGACGCGGCGTTCGGCGTCCCACGCGTCGAGCCGGGTGGCGGCGTCGAGTGCGGACGCGTAGCGGTCGTCGGCCGAGGGGTCGCCCTCGGTCATGGCCCGGGTCGCCTCGTCCAGGGCGGTGAGGGCCGCGAGCGAGGCGGCCAGCGCCTCGGAGGTCAGGGTGCCGACGGTCTCGCCGTCCCGTGCGGACAGTTCCTGGCGCGCCAGACCGATCGTGCCGGCCCGGTGCACGGTGCCGTTGTCGGGCGTGAGCAGTCCGGCGAGGACGTGCAGCAGGGTCGTCTTGCCACGGCCGTTCTCGCCGACGACGGCGATCCGCGACCGGGCGGAGACGGTGACGGAGACGTCGGCCAGGACCCGCCGGGACCCGCGGGTGACGGTGACGCCCTCGGCGCGGAGGTGTGCGCTGCCGTCGGCCGGGACGGAGCGGGACATGGCTTCGGGGGTGGGAGTGAGGTTCAACGGAGGCTCCGCGACTCGCAGTGGGAGCCGGGCAGCGGGAAGTGGCCGCCCGGCGGGAACCGGGACGGCGAGCGCAGATTCGAAAGGGAGAAGGCGCCGCCGTCAGCGGGCGGAGCGGACCTTCTGCGACCAGATACCTCGTGCCATGACAATCATGCTAGCAGCGCGGCTTTCCCCGCTCCTCCGGTTTTCCGGCGTGCCCGTCGGGGCCCGGCGGGCGCGTACCGCGGGGTTGCGGGCGGCGGACGGGGCGGGCGGTGCCGTCGTCCGCGGTCACTCGGACGACGACCACGATGTGTACCGGCTCCGCGACGCGTTCGGCTCTCAGCCGTCAGACGGACGCGGTCGTGGGTCGCCGGTGCGGCCAGGTCGGGCCACTACTTCCAGACATTCAGGTGGTAGGGCGGGTAGGGGTCACATCTGAACTCGGTGATGAGCCAGATGGCGACCAGGTGGTTAGCGATCCTCTCGCAATGCTCGTAGGACTGGTGCGGACCGTACGAGACCCAGTGGGCGGCCCCCGCCGCGGAAGCCGGCGGTGCGGCCTGCGCGGCCGGAGCGGCCAGCAGCCCGGTGCCCACCAGGGACACGGCCACAGTTGCGGTGGAGAGCATTCTGCGTAGGGACATGGCGATACGCACTCCTTCTTCACCCGGAGTACCGGAGACGTCACTCCGGTGACTGGCCGAAGCTTCCCGTCAGGTCTCCCCCAGGACAACGGGTAGCGCACATTCCTGTTACCCCCCGATCGGCGGGGCTCCCGGAGGGGGTACCCGGGCCGCGTGGCGTGCGCTCCTCCCGCGTCGGCTGCGGAGGCCGACTGTCCGCGTCTTCACCGAACCATGCCGAATGTGTCGATGGACGCCGACGGCCCACCGGGCATGGGCCGGTGGGCCGTCACCGCCGGTGGACCGGCGGTCAGGTCCGCCGGTCCGGGGCCACGTACTCCGTCGGGCTCATGTCGTAGAAGTCGCGGAAGGCGCGGGCGAAGCTGCTGGGGTCCTCGTATCCCACGCGCTGGGTGACCGAGACCACCGACGAGCCCGCGCGCAGCAGCCGGGCCGCGGCGTGCATACGGCTTCTGGTGCGCCACTGGCCGAACGTCAGTCCGGTCTCCGCGACGAAGGCCCGCTCCAGGCTGCGCCCGCTGGTCCGTACCGCGAGCGCCCAGTCGCGGATGCGCCGGTCGTCGCCCGGGTTGAACAGCAGGGCGCCCGCCACCGCGGCCGCTCCGGGGCTGGTGGGCAGCGGGAGGTCGTCGGAGGCCAGTGCCCGGCGTTCGAGGATGGACAGCACCTGCCGCTGGATGTTCGCGGAGGGGCGGATGATGGTGCTCTGGCTCTGGTGGAGGGCCAGGAAGTAGATCTTCTCGTCGTTGCGGATCGAGACGACCGTGATGTCGGTGAGCACGGTCGCGATCTCGTCCACCGAGATGGAGAGCGGGAACAGGACGGAGTTCGCCCGGACCTCCAGCGCGTGCCTGGTCCCCGCGGGCAGCCAGACGACCTCGCCCTCGGTGATCTCGACGGAGGTCTCCCCGCACTGCACGAGGGTGCTGCCCCTGATCTGCCAGAGCGCCATGTGTTCGTCGTCGTGGACCCGTTCGGGGATGTCGACGCCCGGTATGTGCAGCGGGAAGTCGAGTGACGAGAGGGCCGCGTGCGCTCCGGGGTCCCTTCGGCGTGGGGTCATCCGTCGGCTCCGATTGTCATCATCCGCATCGAAGTTGTCACTTTTCGCACTGGAGCCATCACATAGGTAAGGCTAACCATAGTTGGCAGCACATAGCGCCCTGCCGACCAGGTCATCAGACGGGTCCGGCCCGGGGCATCACCACCCGAGAGGTCCCATGCAAGCCTTGCGTACACCCCGAACCCGCGCGGCACGTCTGGCCGGAGCCGTCATCGCCGGGCTGATCCTGGTCACGGGCTGCGGCGCGGGTACCGGTGAACCCGCTGCCACGGGGACCTCGGCCGGTGCCTCCGCCGCTCTTCCCGCCGGGGAGGGCGTGACCGAGTACCCGCTGACCCTGCGGACCCCGTTCGGTGACACCCGGCTCGACCGGCGCCCCGAGCGGATCGCGGTGGTCACCGCGAACACCCTGGACACCGACGCGCTGGTCGCGCTGGGCGGGACACCGGTGTTCGCGCCGTCGACCGTCGACCGCAATCCCTGGCTCGACGCCGACGACATCGGGAAGATCGACAAGTTGTGGGACGCCGAGGCGGGTACGGAGGTGTCCGCCGAGGCGGTCGCCGCCGCGTCCCCGGACCTCATCGTCGCCCTCGCCGCCTACGAGACGTTCGACCAGGCACGGTTCGACAAGCTCAAGGCCATCGCCCCCGTGCTCCACGCGCCCGCGGGCGAGCTGACCTGGCAGGAACTCACGCGGAAGCTGGGCGACACCCTCGATCTGACCGCCGCGGCAAGGAGCGCCGTCGAAGCGGCGGAGAAGAGCGTGGCGAAGACCCGCGCCGACCACCCCGAGTTCAAGGGCAGGACCGCCACGCACGTCATCGTGTACGACGAGAAGTACGGTCCCTATTACGCGAGCTCCCCCGGCTCCGACACCGCGCTGCTCTTCGAGCAGCTGGGCTTCGTACTGCCCGCAGCCGCCAAGAAGTTCACCAAGGACGGCACGATCAGCGACGAGCTCGTCGGACTGATCGACGCGGACTTCCTGCTGCTCAGCACCTCCGGCGACCCCGGGTACTTCGTGGACGCGCCCCTGGTCGAGGCCGTGCCCGCGGTGGCCGACGGACGAGCGGTCGTCAACGCGCAGGACAAGAAGTCCGGCACCAACCACTTCGCGTGGGGACTGAATGTGCAGAGCGTGCTGAGCGTGCCGTGGCTGATCGACGAGCTCGCCGATCTGGGTGGAAAGGCGATCCGTTGAGGCACGCCGTGTCGGGAGGCAGCCCGTGCATGGCAGCCACTCCCCCGAACCTGATCCGCGGCTCCGGCTCCGGCCCCGCGTCTCGTACCGGCCGCGCGTCATGTGCGGTGGTCGCGCGCGTATGACGACCGTTCATGAGCCCGCTCCTGGCTCCTCGGTCCTCCGTCCCGACGAGGACCGCGCCGCGGCCCGGCGCGTCCCGGGTCTGGTGCTGTCGCTGTTCGTGCTGGTGGTGACGGCGTCGGCGAGTCTGGCCGTCGGTGCCAACGAGTTGTCCGCCGGACAGGTGTGGACAGGGTTCTGGCAGCGCGACGGGTCCCAGGAGTCGGTCATCGTGTGGGACCTGCGGGTGCCGCGTACGGTCGCCGGGGTCGTGGTGGGAGCGGCCCTTGGGGTGGCGGGCGCGTCGATCCAGGCGCTGACGCGCAATCCGCTGGCCGACTCCGGAATCCTCGGGGTGAACGCCGGTGCGGGCTTCGCCGTGACCCTCGGGGCGGGGTTCTTCGGGCTGTCCGGGATCACCGGTTACGTGTGGTTCGCGTTCGTGGGGGCGGCCGCCGCGACGGTGCTGGTGTATCTGATCGGTGCCGCTGGGCGGGGAACGGCCTCGCCGGTGACGCTCGTACTGGCCGGGGTCGCGCTGGGCGCGGTGCTGAACGGGTTCAGCACCTTCCTGACCCTGATCGACCCGGAGACCTTCCGTTCGGTCCGCGCCTGGGGGCTCGGGTCCATCGCCCGTACCAGCCTGGACGACACGGTCGCCGTCGCTCCGTTCCTCGCGGTCGGACTGCTGATCGCGCTGGTGGTCTCGGGATCGCTGAACTCGATGGCCCTCGGCGACGACCTCGCGGTGTCGCTGGGGGCGAAGGTGCTGCGCACCCGGGTCCTGGGTGTCCTCGCGGTGACCCTGCTGGCCGGTGGCGCGACGGCGCTGACCGGGGGGATCGCGTTCGTCGGGCTGATGGTGCCGCACGTGGTGCGGTGGTTCGTCGGACCGGACCAGCGGTGGATCACCGTCCACTGCGCGCTGGCCGGTCCGGTGCTGGTCCTCGCGGCGGACACGCTCGGGAGGGTGATCGCCCGTCCCGGGGAGATCGAGGTCGCCGTGCTCACCGCGGTGATCGGCGCGCCCGTGCTGCTCGCACTCGTACGGCGTCGGAAGGTGAGCGGACTGTGACCTCGGGAATCCCGGACGGCCCACCGGGCGTGGGGCGGCGCACCGAGGTGCGCGGGGCGGACGGCGTCGACTTCGGGTACGCGCTCCGCGTTGTCCGCGTCCCCTGGTTCTCCGCGCGGATGGGTGTGCGTACGGCGGCGGTGACCTTGGTGCTGTTCCTGGTGGCGCTGGCGTCGGCCGTGGTGTCGATCCGCTTCGGTGAGTACGCGCTGACGCTCGGGGAGGTCGTCGCCGCGCTCACCGGTTCCGGCACGGAGTTCCACCGGATGATCGTGGTGGAGTGGCGTCTGCCGGTGGTGGTGGCCGCGATCGTGTTCGGTGCGCTGCTGGGCATCGGTGGGGCGATCTTCCAGTCGCTGACCCGCAATCCGCTGGGCTCGCCGGATGTGATCGGTTTCGACGCCGGTTCCTACACCGCCGTGGTGCTGTCCCTCCTGGTGTTCGGCAACGGCGACTACTGGTCGCTCGCGGGCGCGGCGATCGGGGGCGGGCTGGCCACGGCGTTCCTGGTGTATGTGCTGGCCTACCGGCGCGGGGTGCAGGGGTTCCGGCTGATCGTCGTGGGTATCGGGGTGTCCGCGCTGCTCGGCTCGGTCAACGCCTGTCTGATCACCCGCGCGGACCTCACCGACGCGATGACCGTGGGCTTCTGGGGCGCCGGGTCCCTGACCCGCGTGTCGTGGAACAGCATGGTTCCCTCGCTGGCCGTCGCCGCGGTGATCGTGCTGGCGGCGGCCCTGCTCGCCCCGTCGCTGCGCCGTCTGGAGCTCGGTGACGACGCGGCAGTCGCCCACGGCACCAGGGTAACGGCCGTACGTCCGGCGTTGATGGTGGTGGGCGTGGCGACGACGGCGCTGGTGACCGCGGCGGCGGGGCCGATCGGCTTCGTCGCGCTGGTCGCCCCGCAACTGGCGCGGCGGCTGACCCGCTCGCCCGGGGTGGGTGTGCTCCCGGCGGCCGCGACGGGGGCGGCGCTGCTGGCGGCGGCGCACTTCCTCGCGGTTCTCGTCGCCGAGTTCCACCGGCCGGTCCCGGTCGGTCTGATCACCGTATGCCTGGGTGGTCTGTATCTGATCCGGCTGCTGATCCATGAATCCCGACGTACGTACGGCGTGTCCGGATGACCCCATCCGCAGAGCCCGCAGAGCCCGAGAAGCCCGAACAGAACGCGTGGATGGCCCTCATGTCCCATGAAGAACGAGACGACGGTCCCACCGCCGGGGCGACTGCCCCCGCACGCCTCGTCGTCGACGAGGCGACGATCGGATACGACAGGACCGTCATCTCCGAGCGGCTGTCGGTGGAGATACCCGACGGGTCGTTCACAGCGATCATCGGACCGAACGGCTGCGGCAAGTCCACCCTGCTGCGTGCCCTCGCCCGGGTGCTGGCCCCCGCGGCGGGACGGGTGCTGCTGGACGGGAAGGCGATCAGCGCCTACCGGTCCAAGGACATCGCCCGCCGGCTGGGGCTGCTGCCGCAGGTCTCCCTCGCGCCGGACGGGATCAGGGTCGCGGACCTCGTCGCCCGTGGCCGTGCCCCCCACCAGGGCCTTGTCCAGCACTGGCGCCCCCGCGACGAGGAGGCCGTGGCGGCGGCGATGCGGGCGACCCGGCTGACCGGGCTTTCCGGGCGTCCGGTGGACGAGCTGTCGGGTGGGCAGCGGCAGCGCGTGTGGGTGGCGATGCTGCTGGCCCAGCAGACGCCGATCCTGCTGCTGGACGAGCCGACCACGTTCCTGGACATCGCCCACCAGTACGAGCTGATGGAGCTGTTCCGTACCTTCCACGACCAGGGCAGGACGATCGTGGCGGTGCTCCACGACCTGAACCAGGCCGCCCGCTACGCCGATCATCTCGTCGTGATGCGCGACGGAGGCGTCGTCACCACGGGCAGCCCGGGTGACGTCGTCACGGCGGGGCTGGTCGAGGAGGTCTTCGGGTTGCGTTCCCTGGTCGTCGCCGACCCCGTCACCGGTACCCCGATGGTGGTGCCGCTCGATCCCCGGACGGCACCCGCCCCGCCGGACGGCGTCCGCGGACCCGGCGGTCCGGCCGAACCCGACGCACCGGGCCGGGTTCCGTCCGGCGGCGCCTTCATGGCCGTCACCCACCGAGAGAAGTGAGAACCGTGGCACGCAGTCCGAGGTCCATCGAGGTCTTCCCCATCACCACCCGCACACTGGACGTCCTGCGGGTGACGGACGTGACGCCGGGGATGCGCCGGGTCACCCTGGGCGGTCCCGAACTGGCCGCCCACACCGCGGCGAACGGATTCCCGGTGGCGGCGTTCCGCTCGGAGGGGTTCGACGACGAGTTCAAGATCGTCCTCAAGCACCCCGACGCCCCGGTGGCCGTCGGACCGACGCAGGCGGACGGACTGCTGAACTGGCCCCGTGACGATCCCCATATGCTGATCCGCACGTACACCGTGCGCCGTTGGGACCCGGTGGCCGGGGAGCTGGACGTCGACTTCGTCCGGCACGGTGCCGGTCCGGCGACGAGCTGGGCGTACCGGGTGCGGCCGGGTGAGCGGGTGCGGATCGCCGGACCGAAGTCGTCGTCGGCTCCGCCCGAGGGGGCGGACTGGACGCTGGTGGCCGGTGACGAGACCGCGTTGCCCGCGATCGGCCGGTGGCTGGAGGAGTGGCCCGCGGGCGTCCGTGGCCAGGTGTTCGTCGAGGTCGAACGGCCCGAGCACCGGCAGGATCTCCCGGTCCCGGCCGGGGTGACACTGACCTGGCTGAGCCGGGACGGTGCCGAACCGGGTACGACCACCCTGCTGTTCGACGCCGTGCGGAACGCTCCGTGGTGGGAGGGGACGGTGTTCGCGTGGGTCGCCGGGGAAACCCTCGGCCTCACCCCGATCCGGCGGTGGCTGAGGAACGAGAAGGGGCTGGCCAAGGAGCAGGTCGAGGTCACCGGGTACTGGCGCCGACGGCAGGCCGTGGTCCCCGGTGACGACACCGCGCCGCCCGGCTCCGGGGCGGGCGAGGACGGGGCGGAGCGGTTCCACGGACTGACGGAGATCGTCCCGGCCTTCGCCGTCCGGGTCGCGGCGACCATCGGTCTCGCGGCGGCGTTCGACGGCCGGCCGCGCACCGCCGCCGAGCTCGCGTCGGCGACCGCCACCGACCCGGTGGGCCTGACCAGGCTGCTGCGCTTCCTCGCCTCGGTCGGCATGACCGAACAGCTCGACGACGGCCGTCACCGGCTCACCGTTCTCGGCCGGGAGCTGGAGAACGAGTATCTGGCCGACGCGCTCCACCTCGACGGGGTGCACGCCCAGCGTGAGCTCGGGGGTGTCCTGTCGTTGCTGTCGGCGGTACGCACCGGACGGGGCGACCACGCCCGGTGGTTCGGCGCCGAGCACGACCGGCGCGTCGCGGACGACCCCGTCCTGCTCGCCGCCCGCACGGAGAGCGAGGCCGAGGACGCCGTGTACGTGGCGGGCGCGGTCGCCGCCGCCGCCGTGTTCTCGGACCTGTCGACGGTGGTGGTGTCGGGTACGGCGTCGGGCAGTTTCGCCGTCGCGCTCGTCGCGGCCCACCCCGGGCTGCGCGCCACGATCGTGGCCGCTCCCTCGCAGATCGACGCGCTGCGCCGGATCCACCCGGCGCACGAGCGCGTGGCGCACGAGGCGGGCGGCCCGCTCGGGCCGCTTCCCGTGACCGCCGAGGCGGTGCTCCTGGCCGATGTGCTGCACACCCTCGCCGACAGCGACGCGGTCCATGTGCTGCGTCAGGCGGCGGCCGGTCTCGGTCCGGGCGGCCGGGTGCTGGTGTTCGGTGACGTCCTCGACGTCGAGGTGGCGGACGAGCACGACTACGAGGACGATCTGATCGACTTCGCCCTGCACGGTGGCGGAGCACGGGACCAGGACGCGCACCACGCGCTGTTCGCCGCGGCGGGCCTGCGGCTCGTGGAGCGCACCACCATCGGCTGGGGCTACACCCTGCATACCCTCACCCAGCGGGGCTGAGCCGGGGTGTCGACACGGCGAGGTGCGGGAAGCGGACGGCGCTGGGGCCTGTTCGAAGCGGGCGCGGCGCCCCGGGGGCCGGGGCTGCGCGTCGATCCCGGGTGGTCGCCCGCGCGGTTGAGCGGGGCGGTGATCCGTTCCGCGTGGCCGTGGGTACTGCCCGGCGCGCTGCTGCTGGTGGTGTTCAACGTCGCCTCGATGCTGCTGCCGGTCGCGGTCGGACGGTTCGTCGACACGGTGATCACGCCCGCCGCGGCGGGGGCGGGGGCCGACGGGATCGGACCGGCGCTGACGGGCTGGTCGGCCGTGTTCGTCGCCCTGTACGCCGCGATCCATCTCGGCTACCGCTTCGGGGGGCGGCTGGGCTGGTTCGGGGTGCAGCGCGCGCAGTACGAGTTGTCCCAGGCCGTGCTCGGCCGGGTCCTCGACGAGCGCGGCATGGCCGGGACCGTCCGGGCGCCGGGCGTGCTGCTGTCGTTGGCGACCGCAGATGTGCACCGCACCTGTCTGGCCCTCTATGTGACCGTCTATCCGCCCGGTGAGGCCGTCGGGCTGGTCGTCGCGGCCGGAGTCCTGTTCTGGGTGCACCCGGCCCTCGGCGTCGGGGTGACCGTGGCGCTGCCGGTGGTGCTGCTGCTCATGCACGCCGCCGCCCGTACGCTGCAGCGGCGGAGCGGGGCCGAGCAGGCGGGCCTGGCCGACGCCGCGGCGGCTGCCGCCGATCTGGTGGCGGGGTACCGGGTGATCCGGGGCCTGCACGCCCAGGACACCGCCGCCGCCCGCTACCGGGGCGTGAGCCGTGCGGCGTTGCGGGCGACGTTGGCGGCGCGTGCCGCGCGGGCCGGGTTCGACGCGGTGAGCGCGGCGACCGCGCACGCGTTCGCCGCCGTGGTCGTGATCGCCGCCGCGGTACCGGCCTTCGAGGGCCGGATCAGTCCTGGACAACTGGTCACCGTCGCCGGGGTCGCGGTCACCCTGATCGGTCCGCTCGACAGTCTGGTGGGCGCGCTGGGCTCGTTCTGGGCGGTCTCGCAGGCCTCCGCCGCACGCGTCCTCGACCTGACGGCCACCCCGCCCCATCCCGCCGCCGCGGGCACGGCGGTGCCCGCCGGCCACCGCACGGGTCGGGTTCTCGGGTTCGAGCGGCTGGGCCTGGCGGACGGGGTGACGCTCGACGCCGTCGTCCCCGTCGGCGGGTTCGTCGTGCTGGAGCTGCCGCAGTCCGCCCAGGCGGCGCTGTCCGGTTTCCTCACCCTTCGGGCGGTGCCGTCGTCGGGGCGGGTCACCTTCGCGGGCCGGGCGGTGCACGAGTACCGCCCGGCGCTGCTCCGGGAGCGGTTGCTCGTCGCCCCGCGCGCCCCGGGGGTACTGGCCGGGACGGTGCTGGACAACGTCCGCGCGACCGGCGCCGCCCCGGCTGCGGCCGGTACGGCCCGGACCGCGCTGGCGGTCGCGGGGTTCGACGCCGCCGAACTGCCCGACGGGTACGACACCGTGCTCGGGGACGGCGGGCGGGAGCTGTCCGGCGGGCAGCGCCAGCGGATCGCCCTGGCCCGGTCGGTCGCCGCCGATCCCGAGGTACTGGTGCTGATCGAACCGACCACCTCGGTGGACGCCGTCACCGAGCACCGCGTCGCGACCCGGCTGCGGGAGCACCGGGCCGGGCGGACCACGCTCGTGCTGACCGCCGCCCCGGCCTTCCGCGCCGTCGCCGACCCGGTGGTCATGACCGATGAGGGGACGAAAGCCGATGCCTGAGACGGTGACGGTGCCACGGACCGACGGCCGGTCGCTGCCGGTCGCCCCGGGCGGACAGGTCGCCGCGGAGCTGTGGGAGATGCTGCGGGGCCGCCGCCTCGCTCTCGCGGGCATCCTCGTCCTGTTCCTGGCCGAGGCGGCCACCTCCCTCGTCTTCCCGCTGGTCGTGGGCCGGTTGCTGGACGCCGTGATCGCCGCGGACGGGGCGGGCGTGCCGGGGTCGTTCTGGTGGCAGGTCGCCCTGCTGGCCGGAGCGGCGGTCGCGGCGGGGGCGCTGACCTGGGTCGCCGCCGGGGCGCTGGCGCGGCTCGCGGAGACGGTGATCGCGGAACTGCGTGAGGCCTTTGTCGCCGCCGCGCTGGGTCTCCCCCGCTCCGTGGTGGAGGCCGCGGGTGCCGGGGACGTGGTGACCCGGGCCGGTGACGACATCGCCGAGGTCTCGGGCACGCTGCCGGAGGTGCTGCCACGGCTGTGCGCCTCGGCGTTCACCATCGTGCTCGTGGGGGCGGGACTGGGCGCCCTCGACCCCTGGTACGTGCTCGGGTTCGCCGTCATCGTCCCGCTGTACGCCATGACCGTGCGCTGGTACCTGCGGACCGCGCCGGAGGTCTACGCCGCCGAACGGGCCGCCCGCTCCACGCGCGGCCGGCACATCCTGGGCACCCTCACCGAGTTGCCGACCGTCACCGCCCACCGCCTCGAACAGCGTCAGTCGGCGCAGGTCCGCGACGCCAGCTGGCAGACCGTGCGGTGGGCCATGCGGACCCGGATCGTCCAGAACCGGCTGTTCGGGCGGCTGAACATCACCGAGGCGGTCGGGCTGGCCGCCGTCCTCGCCATCGGTGTGCGGCTCGCCCTCACCGGCGAGGCCACACCCGGTGAGGTGACCGCCGCCGCGCTGCTGTTCCTGCGCGCGGTCGCCCCGGTCGCCGCGCTGCTGTTCGTCATGGACGACGCCCAGTCGTGCCTCGCCGCGCTCGGACGGCTCATCGGCGTGACCCGGCGGCCCGGCCCCCGGGCCGGGGAGGAGCCGACGCCACCGGCCGCCAGGGAAGAGGGGCAAGGGACGGACACCGCCCGGCCCGGCGAGGCCCCCCGCGGCGTCGGTGTGGCCGCGGGGGAGCCCGCTTGGCGTGATGCGGTCGCCGCGGTGGAGACCGCCGATGTGCGCTTCGCCTACCGGCGGGACAGCCCGGTGCTGTCCGGCGTCGGTCTGCGGATCGCCCGCGGTGAGGTGGTCGCCGTGGTCGGGGCGACGGGGTCCGGCAAGTCCACGCTCGCGTCGCTCGTCGCCGGTGTCCATGAACCCCTCGCGGGGAGCGTCGTCCGGGGCGTCCCGAGGACCGGGATCATGACCGTGACCCAGGAGACCCATGTCTTCGCCGGGACGCTCCGCGACAATCTCACGCTCACGGCCCCCGGCAGCGACGACGAGCGGATACTGCGCGCCCTCGCCGTGGTCGGCGCCACGGCCCTGGTGTCCACCCTGCCCGAGGGCCTGGACACCCCGGTCGGTCATGGCGGGCATCCGCTGACCGCCGCGCAGGCGCAACACACCGCGCTGGCACGGCTGGTGCTCGCCGAGGCGGAACTGGTCATCCTGGACGAGGCCACCGCGGACGCCGACACCGCGGACGCCGGTCTGCTGGAACGGGCCGCGGCAGCCGCTGTCCGGGGACGGGCGGCGTTGGTGATCGCCCATCGGCTCTCCCAGACCGCGACGGCCGATCGGATACTCGTGCTCGACGCCGGACGGGTGGTCGAGACCGGTACGCACGACGAACTCGTCGCCGCCGAAGGGACCTACGCGCGGCTGTGGCGGACCTGGAGCACCGGACGCCCCACCACCACGCCGTCGGCGGACGTGGACGGCCGGTGACGGCCGTCCACCCGGATCGCGCCCGTCCCGCGGAGCAGGGTCGTACGGGAGTCGGCGGGCGATCCAGGGGCACCCGGTGGTGCCCCGGCACCTCGGGGTCGGCGAAGCGCACGGCCCGTCGGGCCGTGCGCTCACCGTTCCACTACCCCGGCTGGTCGGAGCGGGTGAGGTCCTCGGCCAACCGCCAGTCGTCGCCGGTTCGTTCGAAGACGAAGAGATGGGACGACACATAGGGAACGGTCGCCTCCGGCTTCGTACCGGTCGGGGTGGTCGTGTACGGCGTCGTGAGCTGCTGGACCCACACCTTGGCGCGTTCGCCCCGCTTCTCCACCTGGTCGACCCGGGCTTCGGCCGCCGCTCCGCCCCAGTCCCTGCCCGCGGGCGCCGGGTGATTCCGCCAGGACGCCGTGCTGAGGTCGGCGTCGCGCTGGAAGATCCGCTGGGCGGCGCGTTCGAGCGAATCCCGCTCCGCCGCGTCGAGCCGGTCCTGGACCACCAGCGTCGCCGGTACCGCGGCGAGCACGACCGCTGCCGCCGACAAGACGAACCTGTGCTTCCTGATCATGGAGCCCCCACCCCTGGAATACGACGAGCGTTCGGGAACGATGTCACGAAAACCCCCAAGTCAAACAGCGTATCGACCTGACAGGGCTTGATCAACGCTGAAGGTGAGCGCCTCGGAGGACAATTGGCCGGATCTCTTGTGGGCCGTGGAACCCGGCCACCGGAACCCGGCCACCACGGTCGATGTCAGTGGTGGATGCGACGATCACTGCATGGTGATGTGCGAATACTTCTCGGCGGCCGACGACGACGTGGCCGTCCGTGTCCTTGACCAGTCCGACGGGCCCGACCCCGCGACCTTCGACGTGGTCCCGCTCAGGGGGATCGATCCGGTCGTCGTGCTGGCCCGTCTCGAAGCGATCCTGACCGGCTGCTCCTATGACGAGGCGACCCGGCGCCCCCGCTCGGGACAGCTGCTCTCGTCCCCCGAGTCGGAGAGCGCCTTCATCATGAGCGTGTCCGACACCCTTCAGGAGGCGTTGGCGTCGGCCACGCCCGCCGCCCTCGCGGAAGCCGCCGGGCCGTGGTCGGGCACCGAGGAACTCGAAGCGTCCGGATACACCTCCGAGGACGCGGGTCAGGCGCTGGCCCAGCTGGCGGGGCTGGCCGGTCGCGCAGGGTCGGACGGTCGTCGTATGTACTGCCGGTGGGCCCTGTGACGGGGTGACGGCGGCGAGGAGAGCGGGCGGTGCGCGTCTCAGCGGCCCGGGTCCACCGGTGTGAGGATCCCGAGCCGATCCTCGACGGCCTGCGCGGCGGCCAGACACAGGTCCTCCCGGAACGCCCGTCCGACGATCTGCACCCCGGACGGCAGCCCCTCGCTCACCCCGGTCGGCACTGCCACACCGGGCACGCCGACGAAGCTGGTCACGGTGCACAGCCGCATCGCCGTGCCGACCCGGTCCCGGCCCGCCCGGTCGCGGGATTCCAGACCCGGCTCGACAGGCGGCTCGGTGAACACCGGGCCGAGCAGCAGCGGGTACGCGTCGAGGAACTCGGCCCATGAGCGGCGGATGCCCATCCAGGTGCCCATCAGCTTCATGAACTCGTCCGCGCTCGCGGGCGGGGTCCGCTCCATCGCCATCCGGATGTAGCGGTCCCCGCCCTCGCCGAGCAGTGTGCGCACCACGGGCCAGGCCGGGGCGAACTCGGTCATGGTGATCCGGCCGTACGCCTCCAGCGCCTCGTCCAGCCGTGGTACGTCCTCGATCTCACGTACGTCGTACCCGGCGTCACGGAGCGCGTCGGCCGCGGTCGCGACGGCCGCGCGGACAGTGGGGTCGACGCCGTGCCCGCCGGGGTCCGTCACGACCGCGACCTTCACAGGGCCGGGGAGCGGCTCGCCGTGGAGGGGCACCGGCACGGCCCGGGGGTCCCGCGGATCGGTCCCGGCCAGCACCTCGTACGCCAGCCGCAGATCGCCCACGCAGCGGGCCAGCGGTCCGTCCGTGACGAGCGCCTGAGAGGCCGGGCCGGGGTCGTCCGGGCCGAACACGCGGTGGTCGGCGGGGAAGCGGCCGGTGGACGGCTTCAGCACGGCCACACCGCAGAACTGGGCCGGGATGCGCACCGATCCGCCGGAGTCGTTGCCGAGCCCGAGCGGCGCGAGCCCCGTGGCGACGGCGACCGCGTCACCTCCGCTGGAGCCGCCCGGGGTCCGGCCGCCGTCCCACGGATTGACCGTGTCGCCGTACAGCTCGCTGCGGGTGTGCATCCCCGCCAGGATCAGGGTGGGGATGTTGGTGTGCCCGATGGGGACGGCCCCGGCCGCCCGCAGACGTGCCACCGGGAGCGCGTCGGCCCGCGCCACCAGGTCCCGGAAGCGTTCGGCGCCGAACGTGGTCGGCACGCCCTCGACGGGGGTGCTCTCCTTCACCGTGAACGGCACACCCGCGAGCGGGCCCAGCGGCTCTCCCGCGGCGCGGCGGCGGTCCGTCCGGGCGGCGGCCTCGTACGCGCGCTCCGCGAGGAGCTGGGTGATCGCGTTCACCCGCGGGTTGACCTCCGCGATGCGCTCCAGATGACTCCCGATCAGTTCGACCGCCGATATCTCCGCGCCGCGTACGGCCTCCCGCCTGGGCGGTGGCCGACATCTTCCACAAGGCGTCCCGCATGCCCGTCCCCTCCTCGTTCATGAACCGATGCGCTTGCATCGGAACCGTACTCCGGAATCGATACGGGCGCATCGAATAAAGTGGGCGGCGGAACCGCGCACCGAAGAACGGGGAGGCACCGGACATGCCCAAGCAGGTGGATCACCTGGGCCGGCGCCGGCTCATCGCCGAGGCCGTCTGCCACCTCGCGGACGAACACGGGCTGGAGGGTGTGACGCTGCGCGATGTGGCGGCCCGTGCCCAGGTGTCCATGGGCGCCGTCCAGCGGTGCTTCCGCACCAAGGAGGAGATGCTGGTGTTCGCCCTCGGGCACATCGGCGAGCGGATCACCGAGCGGGTACGGGCCCGTCTGGTCGGCAGCCCGGCCCAGTCGGCCGGCACCGCCCTGGGTCACGCGGCCGCCGAGGTCTCGCTGCTCCGCGGGGAACACCGCGCCGAGGCCAGGGTCTGGCTGGCCTTCGTCGCCCAGGCGGCGGTCAGCGAAGCGCTCGCCGAACCGCTGAGGGCGAACTACGTGGCAGTGGAGGAGATGTTCACCCGGCTCGTCGCGGAGGTCGCCGAGGACACCGGATCCGCCGGGCACCTCGATCCGGTACGCGCGGCCCGTACTCTCCTCGCCCTCGCGGACGGCCTCACCGCACATGTCCTCGTCGGCCACCTCACCGCCGAGGAAGCGCACGACATCCTGCACGCGCACCTGGTCGGTCTCTGGGAGCGGTCGGCCGTGCTGTCCCGGCCCGCGTCGGACACCCCGGGCCGCCCAAGCGGACGCTGACCCACCGTCCGCGAGAAGTGGGGCCCGTGCGGCCCTCCCCCGCCGTCGTCAGAGTCCGCCGAGTCCCGCCGGACCGTCCGGCTGCCAGGCCGAGGGCTCGGAACGGCGCAGGACCCGGGCGAGACCGTCGGGCATCAGCGGACTCCGCGGGCCGTCGGAGGCCACGCCGTGGAGCGTCCGCGCGTGCGGCCCGTCCTCGCGGGGCGGGAGCGGCTGCTCCTCGATGGCGCGTCGGCCCTCGGAGGTCGGGCCGTTGGGCAGGGGCCGCGTCCGGGCGAGGACGATCATCGCGAGGGCGCCGGGCGGCGCGGCCACGGCAGCGGCCAGACCGGCCTGGTCACTGCCCCGGACGTCCCAGACCATCAGGGCGGTCATGGCGAGGAACGCCGAGAAGAACGCGGCGAGGAGCAGGGCCCGTTCCCATGCCTCGATCCGGGCCAGCAGCCCGGGATGGGTGACCAGGCCGTCCCGGGCGAGGGAGTCACCGATCCGGCTGACCGGAGCGCTTCTCTTCGTCCGTCCCTCGACCCCGCGCGGCCGTTCGGGGCGTCCGGGGCGGCAGGCCGCCAGGGCCGCGGCCGCCACCGGGTCCGGGACATCGTGGTTCGCTCCGGTCCGGACGATCCGGCCGCGCCGGACCTCGATCAGGCCCGCGAGGTACAGGGCCGTCATCGCGGTCTGCGCCGTCCGCCGGCGCCCGCCGCACAGGAACGCGTACGCGTGGACCGGAACCGCTGTCCGCCGCTCGCGTTCCGCCACCGGGAACCGCCGCAATCTTCTGCGGGCGCGCGAGCGGCCCAGCGCCGCGCCCACCAGGAGAATCCACGCGCCGACCGCAAGTCCGAGCCACATCGCCCCACCCCCGGGGTCGCATTGTCCTCCCGGCCGGGCGACCCGCCAAGGGCGCGGGCGGACGGCCTGGCGGCCGGATCACGCAGGTCGGCAGGGTCCGGTGGGCCGGGTCCGGTGGGCCGGTCGGGTCGGCCGGGGGCGATAGGTCGGTCGGGTCGGCCGGGGCCGATAGGTCGGTCGGGTCGGCCGGGGCCGATAGGTCGTGCCCGACCGTCTGCCTGCCCGTCCGCCGGGGCGAGCTGCGGCCCGGCACCGCAACGGCGCTTCGTCCTGCGGCCCCGCGGTCCCGCGTGATCCGGCCGCCAGGCGGTCCCGGCCGAGGTCGCGGCAGCGGGACGAACCCGCGGTGCCGTCCCGAGGCGTCCGGGCCGGGACGCAGGCAGGGCCCGCCCTCCCGGGCGGGCCCTGCGTGTCGTGCGGGGAGGGTCAGCGGCTGTGCAGGTAGCGCGCGTAGAACCCGGCGCCCTCGGCGTGCAGGTGGGCCTCGCTGCCCTGCGCGTAGGTGATGCCGTACGGGCCGCCGAGGTTGAGGAACTCGCCACTCGCGTGGGAGCCGTCGACCTGGAAGTAGCCTCCTCCGAGTTCCGCGGCCTCCACCTCGGGAGAGGAGGTGGCGGCAGCGGGTGCTGCCGCCATGAACCCGGCGACGGTGACGGTTGCCAGGGCGATCGCGACACGACGAATCATGTGTTTCTCTCCAGTCCGTGAAGCTGTTGGTGCTGTCGCTCCACCATGAACGCCGACGGACCCGAATCCGGTCCGGGCGCGCGTCCCCACGGATGCCGCCACCCGATCGCACCCCGGTACTGATGCAGATGGAGCACGAGCGGACACCCCGGGGGCGGCACGGACCACCGTGACCGGTACCGGGCGCGACGCATGGCGTTCGACGGACCCAAGGACGGGTCCGGCCACGGACCGGTGTCAGCGGGCGGCGGGGCGCGGTCGGAGCAGGGCGGCGGCGAGGGCCGCCGTGGCGGCCAGTGCCGCCGACGTGCACACGGCGACCGTGGTGAAGCCGTGGTCGTACGCGGCCCGGGCCGCGCCGAGCAACCGGCCGGCCTCCGGGGGTTCCAGCCTGCCCGCGAGTTCCTCGGCCGAGGAGAACGATTCCGTCAGGGCGTCGCGGTCCGTCCCGCTCAGGCCCGGGGTGTCGGGCATCGTGAGCCGGTAGCTCGCGGTCAGCAGGGTGCCGAGGACGGCGACACCGAGTCCGGCACCGAGCTCGAACGACGTCTCCTGGATGGCGGCGGCCTCGCCCGAACGGTCGGGATCGGCGGCGGACATGATGGAGTCCGCGCCCAGCGTCATCACGATCCCCGCCCCGTATCCGGCGGCCACCAGGGGCGCGACGAGCAGCGGATACGCTCCCGTGTCACCCACCAGCGCCATCAGCGCCATCGCCCCCGCGAAAAGGACGAGCGCGCCGGTGAGCGACCACCGGTTGCCCCAGCGGGCCGAGACCCGGGGGGCGGTCGTGGCGCCGACGGCGTTCGCGGCGGCGAGCGGTATCAGCGCGAGGCCCGCGGCGACCGGTGCGAAGCCGCCGACCTGCTGGAGCCACTGGGTGAGGAAGAACAGCAGCGCGACATAGCTGCCGAAGCAGCCGACGACGCACAACGTGGCGGTGACGAAGCGGCGGTCGGCGAACAGGGAGAGGTCCAGCAGCGGTTCGGCCGACCGGCGCTGACGGCGGACGAAGGCGTACAGCAGGGCCGCGCCGGTCACCGCCGCGAGGGCCGCCAACAGGTCGGGGCCCGCGTGCTCACCGCCGCGCTTGAGGGCGAACACCACGACGGTCAGCCCCGTGGCGGACAGCGCCACACCGGCGAGGTCCCAGGTGCGGGGCCGGGGGGTCCGTGACTCGGGGATGACGAGGAAGCCGACCACGAGGATCACCAGGGCGACCGGGACGTTGATCAGGAAGGCGGCTCCCCAGCCCCACCGCTCGGTGACCAGACCGCCGACCAGCGGGCCGATCGTCGCGCCCACGCTGTGCGCGGCCGTCCAGACGCCGATGGCGACGGCCCGCTCGCGTGCGTCGGTGAACACGACCCGGATGATCGCGACGGTCGACGCCATGATCATGGCGGCACCGGCGCCCAGGAGCATCCGCGCGGCGATCAGCTGAGGGGTGGATTCGGAGAGGCCCGCGGCGGCGGAGGCCAGCCCGAACAGCGCGAAGCCGGTGAGGACCATCCGTTTGCGCCCGATCCGGTCCCCCAGTGTCCCGCAGGTCACCAGGAGCGCGGCGAGGGTGAGCGAGTAGACGTCGATGATCCAGAGCAGCTCGGTGCTGCTGGGGCGCAGTTCCCTGCTCATCCTCGGGACCGCCGCGTGCAGCACGGTCAGGTCGATCCCGCAGAGCAACAGGCCGGCGGAGACCACGGCCAGCACCAGCCGGCGCCGTCCGGCGGTATCGGCGGTCGGCGGGGCGGAGGGTAAGGAGGACGTGCTGTTCGTCATGGCAGCACTATCGGTCACCCGGTATCGCCCGGGGAAGTACGGTCATTTTTGTGCCATAGTGCCAGTCTGTATACCAAGGGGGAACCGCTGATGCGGACCACGGTCGACGACACACCCGACTACTGCGCGGTCGAGATCGCGATGGAGGTGCTCGGCGGCCGCTGGAAGCTGGCCATCCTCAAACAGCTGCTGGTCGGCACGCTGCGGTTCAGCGAGCTCAAACGCGGTCTGCCGAGGATCACCGCGCGGATGCTCACCCGTCAGCTTCGGGAGATGGAGGCCGACGGGCTGGTCGGGCGGACGGTCCACCGTGAGGTCCCGCCCCGGGTCGACTACACATTGACCGGCACCGGCCGCAGCCTCGAATCCATCGCGGGGCAGCTCGACACCTGGGGCCGCTGGTACCTGGACACCCACGGCAGGCCGCCGGGTAAGCGGCGCCCGGTCCCCGAGGAACAGCCGTCGGCGTGAGCGACGGGGCGGGTGGAGACCCGTGGCCGCGGCCGTCCCGGATGTCCGGGAGCACTGGTGAAGGGCGTTCCGGCATGGCATTCTCCCGTTCTGCTCGTGCCGGGGGGCCGTCCCGGCCGGGCCCGCGGCACGGGGACACGGAACGGGTGAGGAGCACAGTGATGCCGGAGAGCGTCTCCGCCGCCGGTTCGGCGGACACCGTCTGGTCGGCCCGTCTGCACGAGCTGTGGCGGGCCGCGCAGGACATCGATGACGTGGCGCAGATGTCGCGCTATGTGTACGGGCTGATGCTCGCGGAGCCGGGGGTCGTGGCCGTCGCCGGTACCCGGTGGAACGGCCGCGCTCTCACGTACGTGCGTTCCGCCGTGCCCGGGCAGCCCACGCGGACGACCGTGGCGCCGCCCTCCGGCGGCGCCGTCGCGGGACCCGGCCGGGTATCGCCGCCACCGGGCGGTGCCGGTACGGCGGGCAGCTCTCTCACCGTGTTCACCCATGATCTGACGGTGTCCGGCGAGGACTTCGATCCCGAGCGGGCCGTGCTGGCCGGGGCAGGGGCCGGGTACGCGGTGGAGTGCAGATTCGGTCTGGGGGGTTCCGACTGGGCCGCGTTCTCCGTCGGCGTGGCCGACCGGGCCGCGGCGGACCCGGGGCTGGTGCTGCGGCTGAGCCAGCTGTCCGAGGTGCTCGTGGCGAGCAATCAGCGGATAGTCGAGTACCGCGCGCATGAGCGGCGGCAGACCGAGGACGCCTTCCTCGCGGAGGCGTCGCTCCAGATGGATTCGAGTCTGGACGTGCAGGAGACGCTGGGCCGGGTGGCCCGGCTGGCGGTGCCCGCGGTGGCGGAGGGCTGTGTGGTGCATCTCTTCCAGCCGGACGGGGCGCTCGTCCCGGTCGCCTCGGCCCATGTGGCCGCGGAGGCGCAGCCGTGGTTGTCGCGGGTGTCCGGCGACGATCCCTGGTTCGCCGAGTTCCTCCGGCTGGCGCTGGAGAAGCGCGAGAGTGTGGTGCAGGAGTGCGGGGCCTTCACGGAAGGGCCGTTCGGTCCGCGCGCCGAGGGGTTCGGCGGCCGGGTCCGGGCACTGAGCGTGAGCCCGTTGAGCGCGCGCGGCAAGGCGCTCGGGACGCTGACGTTCATCTATCACCGGCGCAGCGACGAGGTGGCGGGTCTGCGGGTTCTCGACGACCTGGCGCGCCGCGCCGCCCTGGCCATCGACACCACGACGGCCTATGAGCAGCGGCGCCGTCATGTGGAGCAGCTTCAGCACCATCTGCTGCCCGGGGCGCTGCCCGACTGGCCGGGGCTCGAACTCGGTGCGGCCTATCAGGTCGCCGACTCGTCGCTGGAGGTGGGCGGCGACTTCTACGACGCGGTGGTCCGTGCGGACGGCGGGCTCGCCCTGTTCGTCGGGGACGTGTGCGGGCGGGGTGCGGAGGCCGCCGCGCTGACGGGTCTGGCGCGGCACACCCTGCGGACCTTGCTGGAGGACGGGACCGCGCCCGCGCCGGCGTTGAAGCGGTTGAACGCGACTCTCGCGGCGCAGTCGGCGACGCGGTTCGTCACGGCGCTGGTGGCCGTTCTCACCCATGACGGCGACGGGTGTCTGATGGAGGTGGCGTCGGCGGGTCATCCGCGGCCTTTGGTCCAGCGGGCGGACGGGGGGACGGAGGATGTCGCGGTGGGCGGGATGCTGCTGGGTGTCGTCCCGGAGATCGTCGCGGAGCCGGTCGCGGTGCGGCTCGGCCCCGGGGATACGGTGGTGATGTTCACCGACGGTCTCACCGAGGCCCGTTCCGAGGAGGGTGTGATGTTCGAGGGTCTCCTGCCGGACGCCGTGCGTCGGTGCGGGCCGTCGTCGGGGGACATGGCCGAGCGGCTGATCGCGATGGCCTCGGACTTCCGTACCACGGGCGACGACGACATCGCCGTGCTGGTGGCGCATGTGAAGGGAACCCGGTGAACCCCGGGCCCGGCGCTCGTCGGATCGACCACGGCAGTGTCCTGGTGGTGGAGGACTCCCATGAGGACGCGGAGGCGATCGAGCGGGCGCTCTCGCGGACGCATCCCGAGCTGCGGCTGGAGTTCGCGGCGCGGGGCGACGGGGTGGTGCCGGACCTCGTCGCGCGGGACGAGCTGCCCGGTCTGATCCTGCTGGATCTGAACATGCCCGGGATCAGCGGGCACGCCCTGCTCGCGGCGATCCGGGCCCGGCGTGAGCTGGCGGAGGTGAGGGTCGTGGTGTTCACCTCGTCGACGGAGCCCGCGGAGGTCGAGGCGTGTTACGCGGCGGGCGCGGACACGTATGTGTACAAGCCGGTGAACTTCACACTGTTCCGGACGGTGCTCAAGGGCGCGGTCGACTACTGGCAGGCGTCCCGCTCCGGGGCGCCGGGCGCGAGTGGTGACGGGCCCAGTGTGAAGTAGAACGCGGTCCCCTCACCGGGTGCGCTCTCCAGCCACAGCCGTCCGCCGTGGCGCTCGACGACACGTTTGACGACGGCGAGTCCCACGCCGGTGCCGCCGCTGTGTTCGGTCGGACCGTGCAGACGGCGGAACAGGTCGAACACCTCGGCCTGCCGTTCCGGTGGGATCCCGATCCCGTTGTCCCGTACGACGACGGCCGTGGCGGTGGCGTTCGGGGCGCCGGGGGCCGACGGGTCCGGCTCCACGGCGATCTCCACCCAGCGGTCGGGGCCGTCCCCGGCGTACTTGGCTGCGTTGACCAGCAGATTGACGAGGACTTCGTGCAGCCGGTCGGCGTCGGCCCGCAGTCGGGGCAGCGGCCGGCGCACCACCCGTACCCCCTGTTCGGCCAGCCTCGGGCCCGCGACCTCCAGGGCGGAGTCGAGGACGGTGTCGAGGTCCAGTTCCGCGACGCGCAGCCCGGCGCGGCCGAGTCTGGCGTAGTCGAGGAGGGAGTTGAGGAGGCCGTCCATGCGGCCGGCGAGCCGTTGCATGGTGCGCAGCCGCCGCAGGGTTGTCGCGTCGAGGTCGGCGGCGGCGTCCTCGATCACGAAGGTCGCGGAGTTGGAGATGCCGCGCAGTGGTTCCTTGAGGTCGTGGGCGGCGGCGTGGGCGAAGGAGTCCAGGTCGTGGTTGGTCATCCGCAGCTGGTCGTTGAGCGCGCGCAGCGCGTCGGCGTGCCGGAGCACCAGGTCGGTCAGCAGCCGCCACAGTTCACGTGCCGTCGCGTGGTCGTGCGCGGTCCAGGGGAGGCTGCGTCCGCGGACCGTCGCGCGGAACACGGCCCCCGATCCCCGGGGGGTGAGGCGTTCGCCGCGGGGGCCGACCTGTACGGGTGCGGAGGGGTCGGCCGCCCAGCGGCGGGGCAGCGGGCGTTCGCGGCGGGACCAGGCGAGGAAGTCGCCGGAGGGGTTCAGCGGCACCATGAGCACTCCGGCGGTGATGTCGTCCTCGGGTCGGGCCGTCCGGTACTCGGGGTGCTCCGCCAGTCGGTCCGTCGCCCGGAGGGAGCCGGGCCGGCTTCGGGCGCCCTGGTCGCCGAGGGCCTCGACGAGTGCGGCGGGGAGCCGGTCGCCGTCGGTGACGACCCGGCCGCCGCGCTTCAGGGTCAGGCCGTCGGCGCCGAGCAGGTCACGGACCGCTCCGCCGTGTTCGGCGAGCCGTTGCTCCAGTCCGCCGTCCAGGAGCGCGGCGACCTCGGCGGTGCGGCGCCCGGACCCGGCGAGGGCGTCGGCGCGCTCGCGTTCCCCTATCGCGGCGAGTTGCAGGGAGAACGCCGCGCCGAACATCTCGCAGGCGGACCGGGTCTCGGGGGCCATGCGCAGCGGACCGGCACCGTGGCAGGCGATCAGTCCCCACAGCCGTCCTTCCGTCAGGACGGACACCGACATCGAGGACCGGACGCCGATGTTGCGCAGGTACTCCAGATGGAATCCGGACACCGTGCGCAGGGCGGCCTGCGACAGATCGAGGGCGGTGCCGGTCGCCGCTCTGGTGGGCGGGTGCAGCCGGACGGTGGTGTCGTCGACGTCGCCGATCACCCGGATCCAGTTCTCCCGGTACAGGCGTCTGGCCTGCGGTGGGATGTCGGTGGCGGGGAACCACAGCCCCAGCCATGGCTCCCAGCCCTCGGTGACGTCCTCCGCGAGGACCTCACCGGGCCCGTCCTCGCCGTCGAAGCGGTAGGCGACGACCCGGTCGTAGCCGGTGAGGGCCCGGACCTCGCGGACCGCGATCCGGCAGCAGTCGGCGACCGTGGCGGCCGACCGCAGCCTGGCCAGTGCCCTGCGGACGCCCTGGTAGAAGCCGGAGAAGGTGAACTCCTCCCCGCCTTCCCTGGGCTCGAACTCCAGCACGAGCAGGCCGTCCTGGCGGTGCGCGGAGAGGTCGAAGTGCCCGCGTCGGGGGGCGGCGCCCGCGTGGACGGGGAGAGCGGCCGGCAGATGTTCGGCACCGTCGGTGGCCTCGACGGCCTCGGTCCAGTCGGCGGCGGCCAGGACCCGGGTGACCGGGGTGCCGACGAGGTCCTCGGCGTCGGTGCCGAGCACCTCGCGGGTGTTCTCGGCGGCCACCTCGACGAGTCCGGTGTCCGGGTCGACGGCGACCAGGGTCCCGTAGGACTGGATGCCACCGAGCAGGTGGATCGGTTCACGGACGCATTCCGACAGGTCGAAGCCACCGGGCACCACCTGCTCGGCGGCCCGCGCCCGCTCGGAGAGCCAACCGTCCTCGACCACTGTTCCGCCTCTCACCGTGCGACCGGCACGGTGAGGGTCCGCGCCGCCGGGGTCATCCTGCCATCCGGGCGGCGGGGGTCCGAGGCGCCACCTCGGGGTCGGGCACCGCCGCCGGGCGGACGCTTGCCGGGGGCGCCCCCCGGTCGGGCCGGGGACGCACGCGCCGCTCCCGGCCCGGGAAGGGACCGCGGCTACGGGCGACCCCCTTCCAGCGGGTGGCGCCGCGGGCGAGGTTCCGCGACGTCAAGGGAGACGTCGGACGGGCCTCGCCGGGCGCTACAGCGAGGGCCGCAACGCTCCCTGGGGGCGGGTGTATCGGCCCAGCCCCGCCGAGGGTGGTCTGGCGTTACGGCGTGCCGCCGCGACCGACCCCGGCGACGGCAGCACCCACTTGTAGTTCGCGTTGCGAACTAATACAGTTCGTGACACGAACTACATCGTGTGACGAGGAGTGGGAACCATGGGTCGTACCGTCGTGGTCGTCGGCGGAGGTTACGGGGGGTCAGCGGTCGCGAAGGCGCTGGACGAGGAGACCGATGTGGTGCTCATCGAGCCGAGGGACGCCTTCGTCCATGCCGCCGGGGCCTTACGCGCACTGGTCCGACCGGACTGGGCGGACAACATCTTCTTTCCGTACGACGCGCTGCTCAAGCGCGGTACCGTCCTGCGCGAGCGGGCCGTGTCGGTGGACCCGGACGGGGTGACCCTCGCCTCCGGCGAGCGCGTCGGCGCCGACCATCTGGTTCTCGCCTCCGGCTCCGGGTACCCGTTCCCGGCCAAGACGGACACCGACTCGACCGGGGAGGCGCTGGCGCGGCTGCGGGCCACGCACCAGGAACTCGCGGGCGCCGGGCGGGTGCTGATCGAGGGGGCCGGTCCGGTCGGGCTGGAGCTGGCCGGTGAGATCAAGGCGGTCTGGCCGGACAAGCGGGTGACCGTCGTCGACCCGGGGGAACAGCTGGTGCCCGGCTTCGGATCGGGGATGCGCGCCGAACTGCGCCGTCAGCTCGGCGCGCTGGGTGTCGAACTGCGGCTCGGCACCACCCTCACGACCAGGCCGCCGACCGGGCCCGGCCTGGCGCGGAGCTTCACCGTCGGCACCTCCGGCGGCGAGCTCCAGGCCGACATCTGGTTCCGCTGCCACGGCGTGCGGATCGACACCGGGTACCTCGGTCCCGCGCTGGCCGGGGCGCGGACCTCACGGGGGCTGATCCGGGTGACGGAGTCGTTGCGCGTCGACGGCCACCGGCACGTCCACGCGATCGGCGACATCACCGATCTCGCCGAGGCGAAGATGGCCGCGCACGCGGTGCGGCACGCCGATGTCGTGGCGCGGAACATCCTCTCCCAGCTGCGGGGCGAAGAGCCCTCCGCCGTCTACCGGCCGTCACCGGTGGGCTCGATCCTGATCCCGCTGGGACCGGAACTCGGCACCGGCCAGGCGTCCTCGCCCGAAGGGGCGACGGTGCTGAGCACGGAGACGGTCGTCCGGTACAAGGGCGCGGACCTGGCCACGGGCCGGTTCGCGGAACTGTTCGGTGTCTGACCGGCGCTGTCCGGCCGGGTCCCGGCTCCCGGGCCGGTCCGGTGTCCGACCCGCCGGCCTGGCACCGGGCGCCCGGGAGCCGGAACGTGCGGGCGGCGGCGCCGGGTACCGGCAACGCCAGGACGCGCCGCGACGCGCCGAGACGCGTCAGGACACGTGGACGTGCGCGGGCAGCGGGGGCGCTTCCTCCGTCGCCGGGAAGACGAGCGGAACCTTGTTGTCCCGCACGATCCGGGCGAGCAGTTCCGCGAGGCCGGTCCGTTCGGCGTCGGTGAGAGCGGCCGGAAGCGCCTCGATCCGCGAGGTGGTGCCTTCGTGGAACCGCTGGGCGACGTCCCGGCCCTCCTCCGTGAGGGCGACCAGGACGGCGCGCGCGTCGCCCTGGCACGGCTCCCGGCGCACCAGACCGCGCCGGGCGGTACGGTCCACCAGGCCCGTCAGGCTCGACTTCGCCAGCCCGAGGGTCGTACCCAGCTCGCTCATACCGTAGGGCCGCGCGATGAGCACGCACACGAGCTGGCCCTGCTGCGGGGTGAGCCCGAGAACGCGCGCCGACTCGGCGTACACGGCGTTCACCAGGAACGAGGAACGCACCAGAGCGGTCACGACACCCATCTGCTCACCCTCGGCTCTCATACGGCCAGGGTACGGCAGCAGAGGCGAACACCACCCCTGCGAGCGGTGCGTGGACGGCTCCGGGGGCGCCTGCGGCCCGGCTTCGCGACCGCGGGTTCCGCGCGGTCCGGCGGGAGGTCAGAATCGCGGTATGAAGATCACCGCACGCGCGCTCAACCGCGCCGCACTGGCCCGGCAATCGCTGCTCGGCCGCGAATCGCTCGACGTCGTGGACGCGGTGCGACGGGTGGTCGCGCTCCAGGCACAGCAGCCGGCCGCCCCGTACATCGCCCTGTGGAACAGGCTGAGCGGCTTCGATCCCACGGACCTCGACGCGGCCTTCGCCGGGCACCGGACGGTCAAGGCGACACTGATGCGGCTCACCCTGCACGCGGTCGACGCGGCGGACTACGCGTCGTTCCGCGCGGCGATGGAACCGGCGCTGCGCGGCGCACGGCTCGGTGACGTGCTCTTCCGGGCGTCCGGGCTCACCGCCGTGGAGACGGACGCGCTGGTCGCGCATCTGCTGGAGCACGCCGACCGGCCGCGGACCGCCGCCGAACTCGGCGGCCTCATAGCGAAGCGGATGGGCGCGCCGATGGATTCCGGGGCCCTGCGGATGCTCCGGGCGTGCGCACCGCTGTGGCACTCCCCCACGGGCGGGCCGTGGTCGTTCGGGACCCGGCCGTCGTACATCGCGGCGGTCGCACGGCCGGGGGCCGCGGACCCCGATGCCGCCGCGGCGGGTCTGCGGACCTTGATCCACCGGTATCTGGAGGGCTTCGGTCCCGCGTCGGTCGCGGACATGGCGCAGTTCGCGGTGCTCCCGCGGACCCGGGTCAGAGGGGCGGTGGAGTCGCTCGCCGACGAGCTGGAGCGGCTGGAGGGGCCGGACGGCACGGTCCTGTACGACGTCCGTGGCGCGCTCCGCCCGGACGAGGACGTTCCGGCGCCGCCCAGGCTGATGGCGATGTGGGACAGCGTGCTGCTGGCCTACGCGGACCGGGCGCGGGTCATCCCGCCCGCCTACCGCAGGCAGGTGATCCGGGTGAACGGTGATGTGCTGCCGACGCTGCTGGTCGACGGTCATGTCGCGGGCGTCTGGCGCGTGGTGGACGACGGGATCGAGGCGACGGCCTTCCATGCCCTGCCGGACCGGGTCTGGGAGGAACTGGGCGCGGAGGCCGGGTCGCTGGTCGCCTTCCTCGCCGCCCGTGACCCGAGGGCCTTCGGACGGTACGACCACTGGTGGGCCAAGGGGATTCCCGGCGCCGATGTACGGGTACTGCCCGGCGGTTGAGGGACGGGGCGGAGGGCGTCGAACGGGGAAAGGCGCGGACGAGGGGCCGGGTGTTCTTCGGTGGGATGTGCGGCCCCCGCCTTCGGCCGGTGGCCAAAGCGCGCGTAGGGGGCGGGGAAGCGGCCCCGGGAGGTCCGGCCGGATCGTGCTGGTGGGCGGGGTGTTCAGGATGTGATCACCCCGTATCGCGTTAGAGCGCCGTTCAGTACTCTCAACGGCTGTTGCCCGACGCATAGTTGGGTGACTCCCCGTCCCCTTGTCCGGGAGAGGCAGCGCCATGAGAAGAATCCCCCACAGACGGTCGCGTTCCCTCGCGGCCTGCGCGCTCACACTGGCACTCGGTGGTGCGCTCGCCGCGGTCCCCGCGGCCGCGAACGCCGCCGAGGGCCCGCTCGCCGTCCAGTACCGCACCAGCTCCTCCGGGGCCGCCGCCTCACAGGCCGCTCCCTGGCTGAAGGTCCGCAACACCGGGGCCGCCCCGGTGGCCCTCGGCACGGTGAAGCTGCGCTACTACTTCAAGGCCGACTCGGCGAACGCCGTGTACCGCTACTCCTGCGACTGGGCCGTCAAGGGCTGCGCCAACGTCACCGGGACGTTCGGTGCGCTCGCCACCCCCACGGCGACCGCCGACCGCTATCTGGAGATCGGGTTCACCGCCGCCGCGGGTTCCCTCGCCCCGGGCGCCGACTCGGGTGACATACAGGTGCGTTTCCACCGATCCGACTGGCAGGAGCTCGTACAGAGCGACGACCACTCCTTCGGCGCCGGGCAGAGCGCGTACAGCGACTGGACGAAGGTCACCGCGCGGGTGTCCGGCACGGTCGTGTGGGGGACGGAGCCCGGCGGTCCGGTGGTTCCGCCGCCTGGTCCGGTGCTGTTCGACGATTTCGACTACACGGCGCACAGCGATCCGCGGCTCGCGGCCAACGGCTGGTTCCTGCGGACGTACTCGGGCGGTCCCGGTGTCCCCGGCGCCACCTGGTCCCCGCAGAACATCAGCTTCGCCGCGGCGGACGGCAACTCCGTCATGAAGCTGGAGACCTCCACCTCGGGGACCGCGGCGAGCACCCGGCAGACCGAGATCGCCACCTCGGCGATGAAGTTCAGGAAGGGCACGTACGCGGCGCGGGTCAAGTTCAGCGACGCGCCGGCGCAGGGGCCCGACGGCGACCACGTCGTGCAGACGTTCTTCGCCATCAACGACCTCAAGGCGCCGATGGCCGACGACTACGCCGAGTACGACTTCGAGTACCTGCCCAACGGCGGCTGGGGCGAGACGTCGAACATCTTCTACACCACCTCGTGGGAGACGTACGACCCGAACACCGGGCAGGCCGTCAACCAGCACACGGTGGCCCGCAGCAGTCACGGCGGCTGGCGGGACCTCGTCGTCACCATCGACGACAACGACATCCGGTACTACGTCGACGGCACGCTGTTCAGCACGCACGGCGCCGCGTATCTCCCCGAGCGCCCGATGGTGATCGCTTTCAACCAGTGGCTGACGGACCTCACCGGTCAGACCTCCACCTCGCCGCGTACCTATGAGCAGCAGGTCGACTATGTGCTGCATGTCAAGGACCAGGTGCTGACCCCGGCCCAGGTCGCGGCGAAGGTGGGCGCGTACCGGACGGCGGGCCGGACGTTCGAGGACACCGTGACCCCGTGAGCGCCGGGCGGGCGTGAACGGCCGGACGGCCGGTCACCGGCGGGCGCGCGGGGCGCCTGCGGTGACCGGCCGCCGGTGTGACGGGTGGTGCGGGATCAGCGCACGTCGACCCGGTCGCTGGAGCTGGTGACGCCCAGCCGCGACGGGGTGGCCTTGAACTCGGCCTTCCAGGTGCCGTCCTTCTTGGCGGTGAAGCCCTTAGAGAACACGCCGCCGCTGTTGGTGCGCGCGGTGGACTGCTTGGTCCAGCTCCGGGCGCCGTCGGCCTTGAACAGGATGTCCACGGACGCGTTCGCGGTGTTCTTCCAGGTGCCGTCCAGGCTGCGCAGGGTGCCCTTGACGGTGATGGTGCGGCCCTTGCGGACCGGCTCCGGGCTCGCGTTGAAGCCGGAGACGGCGGTGCGCAGCTTGACGTCCACGTTGTCGCTGGAGCTGGTGGCCGCGGCGCGGTCGGCGGTCCCGGCGTAGCGGGCACGCCAGAGGCCGTCCTTGGTGACGGTGACCGACGCCGAGACGGCGCCCGCGCTGCTGGTGGTGGTCGTCGCCGCGCGGCTCCAGGTGCGGCTGCCGGCGGGCAGGGTCTCGATCACGACGGCGGTACGGGCCAGCGGGCGCCAGGTGTTGTCCGTCGAACCGGCGGTCTGGAGGGTGCCGGTCACCGTCAGCTTGCCGCCCTTGCCGACCGGCTCGGGACCGGCGTTGAGGGAGGTGATCCGGGTGGGGATCGCGGTGACGGTGAGGGTCGCGGCGGAGGTGGCCGTCTCACCGACGGCGTTGACGAACACGGCGCGGTAGCGGTGGGTGCTCTGGGCCGCGGTGGCCTTCACCGACAGGGTGGTGGAGGTGGCATCCGCGACGGTCTTCCAGGTCGCGCCCCGGTCGGTGCTGCGCTCCCAGCGGACCGAGTCGGAGCCGGTGGCCGCGGCGGTGAAGACGGCGTTGGCGCCCGAGCGGACGGTGGCGGACCTGGGCTGGGTGGTCACCGCGGCGGCGGAGCCGAACTGGAGCGGCTGGGCGACGTCCTGGGCGCGCGAGGGCATCCAGGTGCGGTCGGCGCCGTCGTGCGAGTTGAAGGTGGCGACGAAGCACGCGGTGACGCGGCAGTCCACGGGGGGCGGCGGAACGGCGCCGGCCGGGGTGAACTTCTCGGTGAGCTTCAGGGTCGAGGTGAAGGTGCCGTCGGCGCCGACCTGGCGGATGTAGGCGGCGTTGCCGAAGACGCCGGGGTAGGTGTCGCCGGGCAGGGCGACGGTCTGCGCGAGGTACACGCCGCGGCCGGGCCGGTAGCCCTTGCCGGTGACCGTGACCTCGGTCTCGGCGCCGAGGCCCTTCACCTGGCTGACCGTCAGGGTCGGGACGCTGACCTTGCCGCTGACCGCGAGGGGCTCCAGCGCGGAGCCGGCCGGGTACATGGGGGCGCCCCGGTAGGCGAAGATCTGCGAGCCCTCTTCGGTGAGGGTGCTCGTGATGCCGGTCCAGTCGATCGTGTCGCCGTCCAGGGCGCCGGCGGTCGCCGTCAGCTTGGCGAACGGCACATCGGCGGTGGTGACGGGGGCCTCACCGGCCACGAGGTCGGTGGTGACGTTCATGTAGAGCGTGCCCTCGCCGTCCTTGAGGACGATCCGGGGGCTGGCGAGGGTGATCGCGGTGATGCCGTGGTCGGGCACCGCGTAGGTCACCGAGCCGCCGAAGCGCACATCGGCGTCGCGCCCGGCGGGGTCCACCGAGCCGTGCTTGACGGGGTAGCCGATCAGACCGCCGGTCCCCTGGGTGGCACCGTCGGCGACGTTGACCGAGCCGCGCATCGCGAGGACGTAGTTGACCCAGGACGTCTTGAAGGCCCAGGCGGACTGTCCGGTGAGCAGGATGGGGGAGGACGCGGACGTGCTCCCTTCCTGTACCGCGGCAGCGGCGGCGGGTGCGGCGGTGACGACGCCCGGGGCGGCGGAGGCGGGAACGGCGAGGACACCGGTGCCCACCGACACGACGGTCAGTGCGGCGAGGGCGGCCAGACGGCGACTGCGGGGCATGGACATGCGCTGCATGTCTCCTTCGGGGAGGGAGCACGGCACGCCGATGGGCGGAGCCGTGCCCTGGTTTTCGGACACAGATAAGGGGGGAAGACCGGCTTCTCGGAGTGGGGGACCCGAAGTCGACTCCGATGATATTAGGTGAGCCTTACCTAAAATATCACCATGGGTGCCGAACGGTCCTCCGCCGCTTCCTGCGCGCGGCCCCTCCCGAGCCACTCCCCCGGGCGCCCCCGCCGGACGGATTCGATGTCCGCCGACCGCCGGTGTCCGGCGCTCCATGACGGTTCCCTGGTTCTCGTAACCACTGACGAGCAAGGGGATTTCCATGACGACGAGGGTTCTGGTGACCGGGGGCAGCCGGGGGATCGGCGCGGCGGTGGCGCTGCGGCTGGCCCGGGAGGGCGCCGATGTCGCGTTCACCTATGTCCGGGACGAGGACGCGGCGGCGAAGGTCGCCGCCGGGATCGGGGCGGCCGGGCGGCGCGGGATCGCGCTGCGCGCGGACGCGGCCGACGCGGACGCGGGCTCGGTCGTGGACCGGGCCGCGGATGCCTTGGGCGGGCTGGACGTCCTGGTGAACAACGCGGGTGCGGGTCTGATCGCGCCGCTGGAGTCGTTGACGCCGGCGGATGTGGACCGGGTGCTGGCCGTGAACGTGCGGGCGGTCTTCCTCACCTCGCAGGCGGCCGCCGCGCGGATGGAACGCGGTGGGCGCCTCATCGCCATCGGCAGTTGCATGACCCAGCGGGTGCCCGGTCCGGGCGGGACGCTGTACGCGATGAGCAAGTCGGCGCTGATCGGACTCACCAAGGCGCTCGCGCGGGAGTTGGGGCCGCGCGGGATCACCGCCAATGTGGTCCACCCGGGTCCGGTGGACACCGACATGAATCCGGCGGACGGTCCGTACGCGGCGGCTCAGCGGGCGTTCACGGCGCTCGGCCGTCACGGCCGTCCGGAGGAGGTGGCGTCGATGGTGGCCTGTCTGGCCGGGGCGGACGCGTCGTTCGTGACGGGCGCGGAGTTCTCGGTGGACGGCGGCCACGCGGCCTGACCGGCCCGGCCCCGGGGCGGCGCCGCACCCGCGTGTGCCGCCCCGGTACGCCGTCCGGGAGCGCCCGCGCCCGTACTCCGCGCGGGGCGCGGGAGGTCCCGGGCCCGTGCGGGGCGCACCCTCGTGATCCCCCGTTCAGCGCCGGAAGCTGTACTGGGTGAGACGGCTGCGCGCCTCACTCTCGGTCAGTCCGAGGGCCTTTCCGATCGTCTCCCACGACAGGTCGTCCGCCTGGGCGCCGTGGGCGGCGTCCCGGCCGACCCGCCGGGTGGTGCGTTCCAGCGCGGCCACCGCGCGCAGCGCCGCCAGCGGGGCCTCCGCGCACAGGGCGTGCAACTGCTCCTCCACCGCGTCCAGCAGTTCCTCCAGCACGACGGGCAGCGGCACCGAGCGCGACTCGACCTCGTCGATGTGCCGGGACCAGTCGTCGTAGGCGCCCGACGAGTCGAGGTCCGGGTCCCGGCCCGGCTGCCGGGGCAGTACGACGGGGTAGTCACCGGCGCCCCGCCAGCCGCAGGAGCAGCGGCCCCGAACCCGTGCGGCGCGCGGTCTGCCGTACCGGCCGTCGTAGACCCACCACTCGGTGGTCTCCTGGACATGGGAACCGCTGCCCATGTCGATGTACACGGGCCCCGGCTCGGTGCCGTCCGCCAGCACCACGCCCACTCTGCCCTCGTGGGACGACCCGAACTCCTCGGTCTGCCACCCCATCAGCGTTCCCCCTGTCTCGGTCCGGGTTCTCCCGGGTTCGACCGGACTCGGCCGGCCCCGCCCCCGGGCGCCGCACCGCGCGGCGGTTCCCGGACACGGGTCCTTGTCCCGAGCATGCCCGAGGGCGGGGGGCGGGCGGCGGGAAAACGTCCGTACCGGTCCGAATCCCGGCGCGTGGCTGGGAAACGTGCCTGGCGCACGGGGTTCGGCGCGGGCGCGCGCGACGGTGAACGCGCCCTCTCACGCCGTCTGTTCGGCGGGGACCGGGGCCGGGGGGACGGATTCGCCGGTGCGGGACGCGGCGGTGCGCCAGCAGTCGGTGACCGCGCGCCGGACCAGCGTCAGGGCCTCGTCGCGGTCGGCGGGGAGCTGGAACGGCGCGCCGACGTGGACGTGCAGGGCGGGGCGGCGCAGCGGGGCGGTGAGCAGACCGGCGAGTTGCTTGGCCCCGCCACCGGAGACCAGACGGCGTGATCCGGCCTGACCGAGAGGGACGACGGGGGCGCCGGTGGCGGTGGCGAGGCGCCACACCCCGCTGCGGAAGGGGCCGGGGGCCGTCTCCCGCGGGTCGCGGCGGACCGGAAGGCCGCCTTCCGGGTAGAGGAGGACGATCCCTCCGGCGGCGAGGGCCGCGGCGGCCCCGTCGAGGGCCTCGGCGGCGCGGGGGCCGCCTCGGTGGACGGGGACGAAGCCCTCGCGGGTGAGCGCGGCGCCCAGCAGCGGTATGCGCCAGAGTCCGGCCGTGGCGAGGACGGTGGGCCGGACCCCGAGGCGGTGGAGCGCGGCGAGGACGACCGCCGGGTCGCTGAGGGAGGTGTGGTTGGCGACGATGACGCTGCCCGGCCGGGGTGCGGTGCCGGTGTCGGTCGTGACCGTCAGGCTCCCCAGCGCGGGGACCACTGCACCGGCGATTCGGCTGAGCATGAGCGGGGCCTCCCTGATCGTGTGTGCCCTCATCGTCCCGGGGGAGGCCGCCGGGTCGCCTGAGTACCGCTACTCACTTCGGTACGGGTGCGACCGGGGAGGTACGGACGGGGTCGGCGAGGTAGGGACGGGGCCCAGGTCAGCTCGTCGCCGCCGCCTCATGGCGCCGGGCGACACGGCGTTCGGCCGCCTCGACGTCCAGGCGGCCCGCCGGGTCGCCGCCCCGGGCCTGTACCGCGGAGCGGACGAGCGCCAGATAGAACAGGGCCGGGGCGCACGGCGTCCAGGACTCCTCGGGGTGGTCGAGGAGGAACGAGAGGACCGAGTCCGGGTCGTCGGGGACGAACGCGAAGTCGTCGTGCTCCCACTTGTCCTCGACACCGCGGGACCACCGGGCGCGCAGCGCCCCCTCGTCCAGGTCGCCGAGGACGGCGCCGAAGAACGCCGCCCACTGGTTGTTGCGCAGGTCCAGGCCGAAGCCGAGCAGTTCGAGGTCGACCCGGTCGGATTCCTGGACGGCCAGTTCCTCGCGCAGCGCGCGGCGGGCGACGGCGTGCAGGCTGATGTGTCCGTCCGGGGCGATGTCGTGGTTGGCGGCCATGCCCTCGTTGGCGGAGGAGTTCCAGCGGGACCGGTTGGGGCCCACGACCCGTGCGCTGCGGTGTGAGAAGAGCATCTTGCGGTCGGGGCCGGTACGCACCGCCACGTTCACCCCGAAGCTGCAGAACATGTAGGGCGGCGCGTCCACGGGGTCCTGGCTCTCCAGGTACTGCTCGCGCAGGGTGAGTCCGTTGCGCTGGACGCGGTCGAGGTTGATGGAGGTGGTGAGGAAGTCGTAGTAGTCGGCGTCGCGCAGGGTGAGGGTGGCGACCGGCGCCTCCTCGGAGTCGGTGCGGGTGATGACCAGCCGGTCGACGGCGAAACGGGGGTTGTTCCAGCGGTGCGGGCGGCCCGCCGCCTCCTCGCGCCGCTCGTGGTCCTCGATGGCCTGCCGCCATCCCGCGATCTCCTCGGGGAACCCGACCCGTTCGGGGATGTACTGGACGCGTACGTCCTCCTCGGCGATCGGCCTGGTGCCGTCCCCTTCGAAGACATGGCAGTCGGTCTGGCGTCCGAGCAGTGTGAACCGGTCCCGCTGAGCCATCGAAATCCCCTCGTCCGCCCGTCAGTTGGTGAGAGTATGACGCGACTTCGGATGACGGGTCGACGGGGGTGGGGCCGGTGTCGGGGGACACGGGAAGAGGAACGCACCGCGGCGCGGGGCTGGTCGCGACGGTCGCCGTCGCGGAGTACGCGGAGCCCGCGCGGCCGGGGGGCCGTACGGTGCTGTCCCATGTGGAGGGTGTCCGCGAGCGGTTCGCGGACCTCGCGCGGGACCGGCTGGGGTTCGGCCGGCGGATGCGGCTCGACGGCACGGGGACGACCCGGGAGGCGCTGTGGGCGGGGCTCGACGCGTTCCGCGCGGACGGGGCGCGGCGCAAGATCCTCTACTGGACGGGGCACGGGGTGGACCGGGGCGACTCGGGCTACTACCTGGCGTGCCGTGACACCTGGGCGTCCGGGGCGTTCGACGCGGAGCACGCGGTCCCGGTCACGGAGCTGGTGGACCGGCTCCTGGACGCGGCGGAGGAGGCCGACACCCTGCTGGTCGTCGACGCGTGTTCGGCGCACGGGCATCTGCCGCGGGCCCTGGAGGCGGCGCTGAGCAAGGAGCGGTCGCGGGTGCGCCGGGCCCACCGCGAGCGGACCCGGGGGTTCGTGGTGGTGGGGACGTCCGGGGTGGGGCGGGTCGTGCCCGAGGGGCGCTGGGTGGAGTGGCTGGAGCAGGTTCTCGGCGACCCGGGGCTGCGGATGCGCGACGAGGCCCGGCCGCTGGACCCGTCCGCGCTGTATCTGCCGGTGGAGTACCTGCTGGAGGGGCTCGACGCGACGGCCGCCGCGTCGGGGCTGGACGAGCCGGAGGAACGTCCGGGCAGTGTCGAGGTCCGTTCGCTGCCGAACAGTTTTCTGCGCAATCCGTACTACGCCGAGGCGGGCGAGGTACGCGGTACGGCGCTGCTGACGGCCGACGACCCGTACCCCTGGCTGAGGGCGGAGCACTTCGGGCTGGAGGACGGCGGGGAGCTGGAGCGGTCGTTCACCGGGCGGCACGGGCCGCTGAGCCGGGTGGTGCGCTGGCTGGAGACATGCCGTCAGGGGCTGCTCGCGGTGACGGGACCGGCGGGGTGCGGGAAGACGGCGTTGCTGGGACGGCTCGCGCTGATGTCGGTACCGAGGAAGTGCGACCGGCTCGATCCGCCGCCGCCCTGGCAGATCCGGCCCCGGCCGGGGAGCGTCCACGCCCTGATGTCGTGCCGGGGGCAGTCGCTGAGCACCCTGACCCGGGCCGTGTGGAAGGTCCTGGGCGCGTTCGACGGGATGCCCCGGGTGCCCGCCGGGGCCGTCACCTGCGAGCAGTTGCTGTCCGCCACGGCGGTACTGGTGGGCCGGGCCGGGGCGCTGAATCTCGTCTTCGACGCGCTGGACGAGGCCCTGCCCGAGCAGAGCCATGAGATCGCGCGCCATCTGCTGAACCCGCTGGCACGGACGGCGGGGGTCAAGGTCGTCGTGGGGACCCGTCCCCAGCCGCGTCAGCAGAGCGCGTACCGGGAGCCGGACGAGAGCCTGCTGGAGACCCTGGACCGCACCGCGCACCCACTGGTGCTGGACGAGGACGAGGGCACCGAGCGGGACATCGCCGACATGGTCGAGGCGGTGCTGGCGCGGCCCGGTTCGCCGTACGCGGCGCCGGGCGCTCAGGCCGAGCGGGCCGCCGCCGCGGTCCGGGTGGCGGAGGAGAGCGGACGGCTGTTCCTGATCGCGCGGCTGTTCGCCGCCGAGCTGGCGCGCCGCGCGGAGCGGGTCCCGGAGGACCGGCTGGCGGCGCACATCCGCGCGGGCGGGGCGGGGCTGCGGGACCGGCTGGCCCAGGAGGTCGCCCAGTTGGGCGCGCGGGGTGTGGTGCGGGTCGCGGAGTTCGTCCGGCCGCTGGCACTCGTGCAGGGCCGGGGGCTGTCGCTGTCCGGGAAGCCGGACCGGGAGCTGTGGCTGCGGGCGGCGAACGCGCTGCGGGACGACGGTACCCCCGAACTGGCTCCGGACGAGCTGCGGTCGGCGGTGACGGCGGCGACGGGTTCGCTGGTGAGCGTGCAGCCGGAGCCCGAGGGTGAGCCCTCGTACGCGCTGGCGCATCCCGGGTACGGCACCTATCTGCTGGAGAGCGCGGGCATCGGCGCCGACGACGGGCATCGGCGGATCGTGCGTGCCCTGCGGGCCGGGGAGCGGGGGCGGTGGGCCGACTGCCATCCCTACACACGTCGTCATCTGGGGGCGCACGCGGCGCAGGCGGGCCAGGGGCTGCTGGAGGGGCTGTTCGACGATCCGGAGTTCCTGGTGCACACCGACCCGGATGTGCTGCTGCCGCTGACCACGGGGCTGCTGCGGGTGTGCGAGGGCGCGGCGCTGTACGCGCGGGTCGCGGACGTGTTCCGGTTCCGGGACGGGGTCCGGGAGCGGCGGGCGCTGCTGCTGGCGACCGCGTTCGTCAGTCACCGTGACACCTTGTACCCCCGGTTGCTCGGGGTGCCCGGTTTCGCCGCGCTGCCGTGGCGGGAGGTGTGGAGCGACGCGCCGCCGGAGGGCATCGAGGTGCGCTGGCCCGCTCCGCTGGGCGGCGCCCGCGCGCTGAGCTGGACGGCGGCGGGCCGGGGCCGGTCCGTGTCGGTCGGAGGTCAGGGCGAGATCGTGGTGCAGGACGCGGACACGGGCAAGCGGCTGCTGACGCGCCGTACCGGTGACGGCCCGGGACCCGGCGGCCGGCGTAAGGCGCTGACGGAGGTCCGGGAACTGGGCGAGGGCGCGCACCGGGTGACCGCCGCGCGGGACAGCCGGGCGGTGTACTTCTGGGTGGGGGCGGAGCGGCTGCCCTCGCAGGTCTACCGGTGGGGCGGCGCCCCGCACGGGCTCGCTCTGGAACGCTGCGGCGGCGCCGATGTCGCGGTCGTCGCCGACGGCCGTCTCACCTGGTCGTGGTGCTGGCCGTACCGGGGCCGTCCGGCGGACGGGTCCCTGGCCGAGGTGAGCCCCGCTCCCGCGGGGCGGATCGCGCTGTGCCGGCTGGGCGGGCGCGGTTTCCTGCTGCTGGCGGACCGGAGGACGACGCTGCGGGAGCTGCTGCCCCGGGCGCGGGGCGACGGCCCGCTGCTCGGACGCGCCTGGCCGCTGGCCGACGGCGGCCGGCCGGTGTACGCGGCGGCGGCCCTGACGGACCCGGAGACCGAGGGCGCCGACGGTACCGAGAAAGGCGGCGCGGTCGGTGCGGAGGGCGGGCCGGGTGCGTGGCTGGCGGCTGCGGACGGGGTGAGCGTCACGGTGTGGCGGCTGAGCCTTGCGGGTTCCGGCGACGAGGACGGGGCGCCCCACCGGGAGGCCCTGCCCCCGCTGTCGTCGAACGCGCGGGGGCTGGCGCTCGGGCGGCTCGGCGGGCGGCCCGTGATCGCGCTGCACGAGGGCGGCAGCATCCGGGTGCGGGGACTGCGCGACGACACCCTGGAGTGCGTGTTCCCGTTGCGCAGTCAGCGTGACCCCGAGGCGCTGGCCTTCGATCCGGGAGGTTCGGGCCTGGTGGCGGTCGGCGACGGGCCCGATGTACGGCTGCTGGACGTGGCGTCGGCGGTACGGGCCGGGAGCCGGGGGCGCCGGCGTGACCATCATGAGCGGCCCGTCCCGGCGCTGGCCGCCGGCCCCCGCCCGGACTCGCCCCTGCTGCTGTGCCGGGCATGGGGACGTGAGGTGGTCGTGGGGACCGTCGGGGGCCGGACGCAGCCGGTGGAGCCGGTGACGTTGCGGCACGACGAGCCGGTGACCGCGGTCAGGGCGGTGTGGGACGGCACGCGTTGGGCGGTGGCGGTGGCCGCCGGACGGCAGGTGCGGTTGTGGCGCCTGTCCCCGGACCTGACGGAATGCCACGGGACGGCGCCGGCCGGGCTGGGCGGCGATCCCCGGTCCAGGGTGCCCTCGCTGGGGCTCACCGCGGACGGCGCGGGGCTGTCGTTGTTCGCCCCGGCGGGCGGGACGATCCTCTGCCGGCGGATGTCCACCGCGGCCGGGGCACCGGACGGGTGGGGTCCGGAGCGGACGGTCCGCGCGGGGCTGCTGGTGTGCGGGCTGACCGCGCGGACCCTGGGCGACGGAGGGACCTGGGTCGCGGCGGACATCGGTGAACGGCTGGTCCTGTGGCGGGCCACGGCGGACGGGCTCGTCCGGGCCGGGACGACAGGTCTGCTGCGGCCGACGGCACCCGTGGTCCTCGGGGAGCACACCGAAGACGGGGAGTCGGTGCCGCTGCTCGCGTGGGCGGAGGAGGGGACCGTGAAGGTCACCGAGTGGGCGGGAGGCCGCTGGCGCACCGAGTCCGTGTCCGTGGGCACGGCCCGGGTCTCGGCGCTGGCGTTCACGGGGTCCGGGCGCAGGCCGCTGCTGCTCGTCGCGGGCGGCGCGCGTCCGCTGGCCGTCTGGGACGTCCGGCGGGGCGACTGGGTGCCGGAAGCGGCCGTGCCCTACCGGGGTTTTGATGTGACGGCCGTCGAGTCGGTGCCCGACGGCGAGGAAGCCGTGATGGTGGCGCTCCAGTCGTCACAGCGGTGCGATGTGCTGCGGCTGCGGACCGGTGGTGCGCCGTCGGTGCCCACCCGTCGGCGCACCCCACGGCTGTGAGCCGGACGGTGTACGTTGCGGCACCCCGGAAGGCTTCCGGAGCCCGAACATCCCGGCAGGCTCCCGGAGCCCGAACCCGAACTCGGACCCGAACCCACAGGAGATCCCGTCTTGCGGCACGACCTCGTCGTCCTCGTCCCCGGCATCCTCGGCAGCCGTCTCACCCGTGACGGGACGGATGTCTGGCACCAGTCGCTCGGCACCGCGCTGCACATGGCACGGCGACTGGCGGCGCACCCGGGCAGACCCGGGTCGGCGTTCGACCGGCTGGCGCTGCCCCCGGGAATCGGTGACGGGAGACCCGAGGCACCGTGGGCGGTGCGGGCGGACGGGCTGCTGAAGGCGCCGTCCGCGCTTCCGGGTCTGCTGGCGTCGCTCGGGTATCCGGACATCAGGACGCTGGTCGACGGACTGCACGAGGAGCAGTGCCTGACGTTCACCTACGACTGGCGGCTGTCGAACCGGCTGACGGCCGCCGATCTGCGGACCGCGGTCGAGCGGTCGCTGTCCCGCTGGCGGGAGCGGGTGGCGGAGGTGTATCCGGACGCGCGGGACGAGCCGAGGGTGGTGCTGGTGTGCCATTCCATGGGCGGTCTGGTCGCCCGGTACTACCTGGAGTGCCTGGGCGGGCGGGACACGGCCCGTTCGCTGGTCACCCTCGGTACACCGCACCGGGGCGCGGCGAAGGCCGTCCGGTTCCTGACCCGCAACGGGGTGGGCCCGGGTGACGACCAGCGGCTGCTGGGACGCGCCGCGCTGTCGCTGGCGGGCCGCTGGCTCAACCCCGCGCTCGCCGAACTGGCCGGGAGCTTCCCGTCCGTGGCGCAGCTCCTGCCGGTGTACCGGGCGGTGATGGTGCCCGGCTCGACCCGTACCCGTCATCTGGACGATCCCGGGATCAGCGTCCCCGACCTGCCGTCGGAGCTGGTGAAGGACGCGTTCGCGTTCCACGCCGAGTTCGAGGACGCGCTGGAGCGCAACCGGCGCCGGGACGGGACGGCCGCCCTTCCGTACAAGGTCCACTGTCTGGGCGGCCGGGCCCATCCGACGGTCCACGGGGTGCTGCTGGCTCCGGACGGGCTGCGGTTCCCGCACGCGCTGGACGACAGTGACGACTGGACGGGCGACGGGACGGTGCCGGAGGAGTCCGCGTTCGCCGGGTGGGCGCTGGACGAGATGAGCGACGCGATCTGGAGCGGTGACCGGCATGTGGACCTGACGGGGGTGGACGGTGCGCGCCACCAGCTCACGGCGGTCGTCCGGGGTCGCGGGGTGCGGGACACGCTCGCCGGGGACGAGGAGTTCGGGGTACTGGCTCCCGAGCTGGCGGTGGCCGGGGAGCCGTTCGACGTCCTGGTGACGGGCGCGGCGGTGGACCGCCCCCTGTCCGTGGCCCTGTGTCCGGCGACCGGTTCCCCGGCCGCGCCGGTGGGGGAACCGGTCGCGATGACGCCGTCCGGTGACGGCTCCCTGCGGGCCGCGCTCACCGCGGGCCCGGGTACCTGGGTGCTGCGGCTGGAGGCCGGGCGGCCGTACGCGGTGCATCACGAGGTGGTGACGGTGCTGGAGGCGCCCGCCGGGTTCCCGGGCCCGGTACCGACCGCCTGACGCCACCGGGCCCGGGCCAAGGACCCACGTCCCCCCAGCCACCAGCCACGGTCAGCGGTCAGCGGTCAGCGGTCAGCGGTCAGCGGTCAGCGGTCAGCGGTCAGCGGTCAGCGGTCAGTTCAGCATGAGGACGGCGACGCCCCAGAGCACCGCCGCCGTGACGACCAGCGGGCCCAGCGGCATGCCCTGTTCCGCCGGGTCGGCGTCGCGGGCGGGCCGGAGTTCGGGGTGGTGGCGCAGCACCCGCAGGGTGTCCACGGCGCGGGTCGCCGCGGCCGTGCCGCCGCGCATCTGCTGGACGGCCGCGGCGCCGGTCGGGGACAGCTCCACGTCCCGTCCGCCGGTCAGGCTGAACCTGATGCTGTCCGAGCCTTGGTGGACACCGGCGATCTCGTCCCAGCGCAAGCGGCGTACGCGCCACGCCCCGGCGATCCAGACCCCGTCGCGGTCGGCGGTGACCCGCCAGTTGAGGGCGGTGGACACCGAGTGGACGAGCCAGGGCAGCCCGATCACCAGCAGCAACGACTGCCAGGAGAAGCCGTCTTCGAGGATGGCCCAGGTGCCGCCGCCCTGCACGAGGAGCAGCAGCAGTCCGACGATCCGGGAGCCCCGGTCGGCGGACCAGACGAGGGGGTCGGTGGTGCGGGTCATGCCCCGGGCCGTCTCCGCGATCGAGCGGGTGCGCCGGGGGCCCCGGGTGGGCTCGGGGCCCCCGGCGCCACCCAGGTCGCCCAGGTCGCCCGGATCTCCCGGATCTCCCGGGCGGGTGCCGGCCCGCCAGGTGGTCCGGGGGAAGAGTCCCACGCCCACGGGCTTCACGGGGGTGACGCTGCGCTCCGCCTCCAGTTCGTCTCCGTCGTCCGCCATGGCGAGGAAGGCGATCTCGCCGCCGGCGCGGGGGGAGCCGTACAGGACGGCCTCGCGCAGCGGGGGTTCGGTGTCCTGGCAGGCGGCGACGGCTTCGGCGATCTCCTGTTCCCAGCGCACGGCCTCCATGTCGTCGGCCGCCGGGCCGGGCCGTTCGCCGCCCGCCATGTCCTCGGGGTACGCGTCGATGGGGTCATCGGGGTCGTCGACGGCGTACAGCGAGTGGAAGCTGAGGACGGGGCGCCGGGCGGTGAGGTCGTCGGCGGCGTAGACCCAGGTGCGTCCGTCGTCCTCGCCCTCGCGTACGAGGACCTTCAGGACCGGGAGCGGGGTCGTGTCGAGGCGGCGCTGACGGCGTTGTCCGGTGAGTCCGTTGGCGAGGAAGGCGAGGCCGGGCACGGCGGTGCCGAGCAACAGCAGTTGCCAGCCGACGATGTCGTACGGCTCGGCGACCAGGCGTGTCCAGCCGCCGTCCACGACGAGGACGACGGTGCTGCCGACGGGGTGGTCCTCGGGGAAGAGGACGGTGAGGCGGCGGGTGCTGTCGTCGGGCAGGGTCACCTTCATCGTGGCGCCGTCGTCGTCGCCGTCCACCTCGGTGACCTGGGCGGTGGTGCGGGTGCCCCGCTCGGCGCGGTCCTCGTACCCGGTGACGACCGACTGTCCCCGCCAGAGGGCGAAGAGGGAGACCGCGAGCAGCAGGGAGGCCATGACGAACGAGACCCGGCCGCGCCGGAAGCCGCGTACCTCGGCGGGCAGCCGGTGGCGCTCGGGTCCGGCGGCGGCCTCGGCGAGGGAGCGCTGGCGGCGCCGGGCGGCGACGCGGTGGGCGAGGGTGAGCAGCGCGAAGGCGAGGGCGCCGAGCATGGCGACGTCCTGGGGGCCCGTGACCAGACCGGTGGGTCCGGCGTCGAGCAGCGCGCCGCCCGCGGTCACGGCGAGACCGGCCAGGGCGAGACGCGGTTGCCGCCATGTCCAGTACAGGGTCAGTACGGCGACGAGCGACAGGGCCACGTACTGCCAGTCGGCGTCGCACGGCTGGGCCACGGTGCAGATGTCGTCCGGGGCGGCGGCGATCGACCACACGGCGGCGGCGGAGAGTGCGGCCACCGCCCACAGCGGATGGGTCCACCGGGCGGGGGCGGCGGCCGCCCAGCGGGCGGTGTCGGTGCCGCGCCAGTCACGGGTGCCGGGTGGTATGTGCTCGGCCGGCAGCGGAAGGGGAAGTTCGCTCACGTCCGTATTATCGTGCGACCGGCTCGCGGGCTGTCCGCGGGTCCGGCCTGCGAGGGCGATCATGGCCGCGAGGGCTCAGAGGCGGTGTGCGGCGTGGCGCGGCCCGCCGGGGCCGGGTGAGGGCTCCGGCGGGCCGCTGTCGGAAACCGCCGCGGTGTCACGCCACCCGGGTGGCTAGCTGGTGACGACCAGGCCCTTGACCCGGGACCAGCCGAGGGAGTCCGCCTTGGCGAACAGTGCCTTGATGTTCTTCGGGTTGAGCTTGATGCAGCCGTTGGAGTAGTAGTCGTTCGGGTTGGTGTCGGTCCACTTCTCGGACTCGATCCGGCCCTGGCCGCCGTTGGGCTTCATCTCGCTGTGGATGAACAGCTCCGTGCGCTTGGTGCCGTTGTGGCAGCGCTTGTCGGTGACCTTGATGACATAGCCGTTGATGAGGCCGTCGAAGTCGGTCCGGCGGAACTCGATGCGGTACTTGCCGTTGGGCAGCCAGCCCTTGCCGACCGCGCACGTGTTGGTCGAGGTGCCGGAGCCCGCCTTGTAGGACTTGATGACCCGGTCCGGACCGCTGACGCTCCGCATCAGCGACAGCCGGGAGTTGGTGACCGTGCCCTTGTCGAACTTGAGGTAGTAGCTCGGTGCCGCGGCGGACTGCTGTTCGGCCGGTGCGGCGGCGGGCTGGGCGCCCGCCTGACCGGCGGCGGTGACGGAGAACGCCACTCCGAGTGCCGCGACGGCGGCGACGGTGTTCCTCTTGGTCCTCGACTTGATCGTCATGTTCCTCGATCCCCCTGGATTCGGTGGTCCGTTGCGGAGCCGGATGCCCCCCGGTGGTGCTGCTCCGGGGCGACACGTCGACCATGCCGGGGCGGACTGGGAGGAAACCTTGGGGAAACCTTGGACGGGTCCGGGCGGGCCGCCGGGCGGGGGTGCGTGCGGCGGGCGGGAGTGCGTACGGCGGGCGGTGTCAGTCGGCCGGTGCGGTGAGCAGGGCGACGGCGGTGGCGAGGAGCCGGGCGTCGCTCTCCGGCGAGCGCCGGGAGGTGATGCCCGAGCGGAACAGGGACGCCCCCTCGATCAGCATGATGAACACCTCTGCGCGGGCCCGGCGGTCCGCGTCGGGCAGGGCGGGGCGGTGCCGCCGGATGTGCTCGGTGAGCCGCTCCCGGTAGTCGTGGTAGAAGGCCCGGACGGCGGTGGCGACCGTCTCGTCGAGCGCGGCGAGCGCCCACAGTTCGGTGAACAGTCGGACGAGGGCCGGGTCGTCCTGGTCTGCCAGCAGGGCGCGGACCAGTCCGGTGGCGTCAAGGGTCTCGGGGGCCGCCGCGAGCAGGGGGTCCAGCCGCTCCAGCGAGCGGCGCAGCACCCGGTCGAGGAGCGCGGCGACGAGGTCGGGGCGGGTCGGGAAGTAGTACTGGAGGTGGCCGAGCCGTACCCCGGCGGCCGTGGCGACGGCCCGCATGGAGAGTTCCGGGTATCCGGAGGCGAGCAGGACCGTCTCGGCGGCGTCCAGGAGCTCACCGCGCTTGCGTTCGCCCTTGCCGGTTCCGGCGGGGCCCGCCGGGGGCCGGGCGGGCGGCGGGCCCGTCATGCCGCGCGCTCCGCGGTCCGGTCCCGCGCGGTGTCGAGGGTGACACCCTGGGCGGCGAGAGCGGCGGCGACGCCGTCCGGGAGCGGGGTCTGTTCGGGCAGGACGACACCGGTGGGGGTGGGGGCTCCGTCCGCTCCGAGGACCCGGTGCAGCCCGAGGAGGCCGCCGACGGCGGTGAGGTGCGCCTGGCCGGCCGGGTCGGTGAGGGTCGCGGTGCGGGTGCGGCCGCCATGGGTGACGTCGACACGTACGAGCGCGGTGCCACCGTCGCCGGGCGCGTAGAGCAGGGAGCGGCGGGCGGAGGTGAAGCGGTCACCGCGGCCCCAGCGGAAGAAGCCGATCCGTTTCGCGGCGAGCAGCGCGGTGGTGGAGGCGGCGGAGTCGAAGCCGATCCTGGTGACGGCGGTGGTGGTGCCGAGCGTCAGCGGGAGGGTGAACTGCTCGGGGGTGTCGATCCGGGCGACCCGGGTGGGGAAGGCGCCGATCCGGACGCGGCGGGCGTCCCCGAGCGGTGCGACGCTGCGCCGCCGGCCGTCCTCGACGATCTCGTAGTCCAGGCCGAGCCGGTCCATGAACTCGACCGAGTCGGTGCCCGCCCGGTCGTTCAGGTCCCAGCGGATCGCCACGTCCACGGTGTCGGCGCCGCCGAGTTCATGGGCGAGGGCGGCCACCGCGAGGCTGATCACCCCGCCCATCCAGGCGGACGAGAGCAGGACCGGGGCGGTCGGCCGGCGCAGGGCCGCGACGGTGACCGCGCGCTGCACGCGGGCGGTCCAGCGGGTGAGGTCCACATAGGGCACCCCGCCGTCGAGCGCCGCGCGCAGTACCCGGTCGTCGGGGTCGTTGACGACGCTGACGACCGCGCGGACGGCCGACGCGAAGGGTTCGGGGTCCGCGAGGTCCCAGCGGACGGTGGTCGCGCCGGTCTCGCGGGCCAGGTCGGCGCCGCGCGCCACGGTCCGTCCGGCGAGCAGGAGGGGCCAGTGCGGTGCGGCCATCCGGGTGAGTTCCGCCCCGACGGTGCCGTATCCGCCGACGAGCAGGACGGGGCCGTCGGGGTCATGGGTGAGCTGGTCGTGTGGTGCGTGGTTCATGGAATCCACTATAGGTCATGCGACCTATAACTTTAGGTCGCATGACCTAATCAATGTGAGGGAGACGGCTCGGGAGCCGCAGCGGGGGTGCGTCGACGGGAGGCGCCGGGGCGGGCGCCTCCCGGCCTGCCCGCCCCGGCGCGGGTCACCGCTTCACACGCCCACAGTCACCAACTGGGCACGGGCCACGGTCATCCCGCCCTGGACGGCCTCGAAACGCAGCTCGCCCGGGCGGGTCCCGGTGGACCCGAGCGACAGCCGTACCGGCAGGTCGGTCTCGCAGAACCGGGTCGGCCGGAGATCGATCTCCCGCACCTCGACGCGCCCCCCGTGGCGCGCGTGGACGAGCTGGAGCGCCGCGTCCGCCAGCGCGAGCGCGGGGAGGTGGTCGTAAGCGGGGTCGTGGACCACCGGGTGGGCCGCGGGGACCCGCAGCAGCGCACGCGTCCCGTCGGGCGTGTGCCGCACCCCGGCCACGAACACGTTCTCCGGCCGCCGCCGTCCGACCTCCCCCGGGGTCGCGCTCCCGGCCGGGCCGTCGTCCGGCCGCTCGGCACGCAGCGCCGCGATCCGCAGCCGCCGCTCCTCGGCACGCAGCGCGGCGAGTCGACGGCTGTCGAGGATGGTGGCCCGCCCTTCGCAGCTCCCGGCCGAAGGGGCGCCGGGCGACCCCGTGGAGTGCGTCGCCGCGAAGGACCAGAAGGTGTCCCGGAGCCGTGCACGCCTCATCACATATCCCCCCGGCCCACCGGGCTCCCCGGGGCGGGGCGCCGGGACGACGGACGGCGCCGGACGGATCAGCCGGGCCCGCGCGATGGCGACGCACATCCCGGCGCGCCGGTCGCCCACCGCTTCGAAGGCCAGGAACGCCGCCGCGCGCCCCATTTCCAGGATCGTGCGCAGATCCACTCCGTCCTGACCCTCCGGCCGGTCACCGAAGTAGGGGTGACCGGCGGTGGGACGCGGTACGGCGGTGATCCGCTCTCCGTCGAAGGCCGCGGAGGCGAACAGGACGTTCTCCGGCCGCTCCCGGTCGACGAGACGCGGGGGCACCGTGTCGTACCGGCAGGGGTGACCCGGCGCGGGGGCGCCGAGCAGGGAGGTCTGGTCACAAGACGTGGTCATGTGTGGGCAAACGAGCAAACCTTCCTTCACGTAGCGCCTGTTCGGGGAACACTTCCGTCGCGTCAACACGGCGCCGCCGCACGGCGCGCGGGGATTCCCGGCGAGGCCGGGCGCGGGGGACCCGGCCGGGGCCCGCGCGTCATCCGTTCGGCTGACCCCGCACCCCGTGCGCGGCGCGACCCCGCCTTTTGACTGAATGTCGCCGGCTGACTACGTTGTGTCCGCCCGGTGGGGTGTGCCCGCCTTGAGGCGGGTTCCTCCGCCGCCCGGACCCGCTCTCCCCCATGCCCGCGCGACACCGCGCCCCGGGTGCCCCGCCCTGTCGGCCGGTCCCCGGCCCGCCCCCGGAAGGGACCCATGCCCGACCAGCACCGCTTCGTGGAGAACACTCTCGCCGTACTCGCCGCACGTCCGGACGCCGAGGCCGTGGTGCAGGGGCCGCGCCGGATCACCGCGGGCGAGTTCCGTGCCCTCGTCCTGCGGACGGCGCGGGCGCTGCGGCGCCGCGGGCTGCGCCGGGGGGACGGGGTGGCGCTGCTCGGCCGGAACTCGCCCGAGGTGATCGCCGTCCGGTACGCGGCCCATCTGCTCGGCTGCCGGGTCGGGCATCTGTCCACCGGACTGACGGCGAAGGCGCTGGCCGCGGGGGTCGAGGACATCGGCGCCCGGGTCCTGATCGCCGACCCCGCGTCGGCCGGCCTCGTCGCGGCCGCACCGGACCTGGCCGCCGTCCCCGATGTCCTGGCACTCGGGCCCGGGGGGCACGGTGACGACCTGCTCGCGCTCGCGGCCCGGGAGTCCGCCGACCCGGTGGAGTCCCCCACCGCGCCGGACGACCCCTGCGCGATCCATCACACGGGCGGCACCACGGGCCCGCCGAAGGGCATCTGCCGTACATACGGGCAGATCGGCGGGATCATCGCGGCGCCGCTGCCGCCCACGCTGGCGGAAGTGCCGGACGGGGAGCGGCTGTTGGTGTGCACCACGCTGACGATGTTCGGCGGGTTCCTCGCGGACCGGGTCCTGGCGCGGGGCGGCACGGTCGTCCTCCAGGACGGCTTCGACGCCGCCGCCGTACTGGACGCCGTCGAGAGGGAACGCGTCACCCGGCTGTTCCTGCCCCCGCCGCTGCTCTACGCGCTGATCGACCATCCCGCGGTCGGCGACCACGACCTCTCCGGTCTGCGCGTCCTGCTGTACGGAGCCTCCCCCGCCTCCCCCGCCCGTCTCGCCGACGCGCTGCGCACGCTCGGTCCGGTCCTCGTCCAGCACTACGGGCAGAACGAGGCGGGCAGCATCAGTCTGCTGGCCGCCGCCGACCACGACCCGGCCCGGCCCGAGCTGCTGCGCTCGGTCGGCAGACCACTGCCCGGTGTGTCGGTGGAGATCCGCGATCCGGCGGGCCGCGTCCTGCCGACCGGCCGGGTCGGGGAGATCTGGGTGCGCTCCCCCGGCCTGATGAGCGGCTACTGGAAGCGGCCCGACCTGACGGCCGAGGCCCTGCGCGACGGCTGGCTGCGCACCGGGGACCTCGGACGGTTCGGCCCCACGGGCCTGCTGACGCTCACCGACCGGATCAAGGACGTCATCGTGGTGGACACCGTGAACGTGTACACCACCGAGATCGAGCACACGCTCGACGCCCACCCCGAGGTACTGCACAGCGCGGTGTACGGGGTGCCGGACGCCGACGGGGTCGAGGAGGTCCACGCGACGGTCGTCAGGGCGCCCGGTGCGGCCGTCGACGCGGAGGCGCTGCGCGCCTGGGCGCGGCGGGAACAGAGTTCCGTGTACCGGCTCGCGAGGGTCGCCTTCACCGACCGGCTGCCGCTCACCGAGGGCGGCAAACCCGACAAGCGACTGCTGCGCCGGCTGACGGGCACCCCGGCCGGTTCCCTTCCGGGCACCCCGGCCACCTCTCTTCCTGGAGACCGGACATGACCGACGCACTGACCGCGGTCGAGCGGACCTCGCTGCTCACCGCGGCCACCCGGGGCCGTGAGCACGCACGGCCCGACCGGCTCTACAGCGACCCCTACGCGGCCCGGCTCGCGGGCGACGCGGGCCTCGCGCTGCTCACCGAGGCGGCCCGGATCATCCGGCCGGACGGACGGGTCCGGGCGATGGTCAGCACCCCCGACTTCGGGGTCATCCGCACCCGGCTGTTCGACGACTTCCTGCGTGCGGGCACCACGTCCGGCCGCGCCTCGCAGATCGTGCTCGCCGCCTCCGGGATGGACACCCGGGTGTACCGGCTGCCCTGGCCGCCGGGTACGCGGCTCTTCGAGATCGACCGGCCCCCGGTGCTCGCCCACAAGGCGGAGCGGCTGCGCGAGGTCGCGCCGCGCGCCGATCACCGGACGGTCCCCGCCGATCTGGTCACCGACGACTGGGAGCCCGCGCTGCTGGCCGCGGGCTACGATCCGGCGCGGCCCTCGCTGTGGGTCCTCGAAGGGCTGCTGCACTATCTGCCCCCGGCCGAGGTGCACCGACTGCTCGACCGGGTGGCCGCGATGACGGCGCCCGGCAGCGGTATCGCCGCGGATGTCGCCGGGGCCCGCGCCCTCACCTGTGAGTCGATGCGTCCCTTGTGGGAGCTGTTCGCCCGCTGGGGCAGCCCGTTCCGCTTCGGGGACGACCACCCCGTGGAACTGTTCGCCCGGCACGGCTTCAGCGTCGGCGCCACCGAGCCGGGCGCCGGTGACACCGCGGCGTACGGCCGCTGGCCCGACCCGGTCCCCGAGCCCTCGCGCACCGACGTGGCGCGCGGCTTCTACGTCCGAGGGACACGGAACGGGCCGCAGGACGACTCCCGCGACGGTCTGCCGGGCTGAGCGGCTCGCCGACCCCCCGTGCCCGGCGAGCCGTCCGCTCATGGTTCCGTCCGGCCCGGAGGCCGGGGGCCGTCCGGCCCGGCGCGTCCGACAGCGGCGGCCGGGCCGGACGGCGGGCGGTCAGATGCGGACCGACAGCAGCCAGGCGTCGTTCCTGCCCTGGAACGATTCACACTTGTAGATCAGGCCCCACAGGGGGTAGCCCGCCTGGCCCGCCGTGTGGCACGCGGCCGAGGTCGGGTAGACGCTGTGGGGGCGGAAGTACGGGTCCGCACTGGCGGCGGGCGCGGATGCCATGAGGAGCCCGGCGGTGGCGACAGTGGCTCCGGCGAGGACACCGAGACGTTTCAGCATGAACGCAACTCCCTTGTGGTACGAGCGATATGACGTGCCATCAGTGGTCACACGGGGCGCGTCCGCCCCTGACGACCCCCTGTGACCAGGCAGAAACGTAACGGCACCGCAGATGGCCGCACAAGAGGTCTGGACCAGCAGGGAGTTCGGTCCCGGAATGCCGACCGGGGCGGCGGATGTCAGTCGTTCGCGAAGCCCGCCCCGGAGGTTTCGGCGGCCTTGACGAGGGGCAATGCGCGCAGGGCCAGGGGCCAGCCGGGACGAGCGGCGGCGGACTCCGGTGGGACGCCCGTGAGTTCGCAGATCCGGGCGATGCGGTTGAGGACGGTGCTGCGGTGGCAGTAGAGCGCCTCGGCGGCCCGGGCCGCCGGGCAGCCGTTGTCGAGCCACACCCGCAGGGTGCCGAGCAGCACCTCGCGTTCCGCCCCGGTGGCCGGCACCGGGCCCAGATGCACGGCGACGATCCGTTCGGCGGTGTCCGGACGGCCGACGCGCAGGATCCCGGTGAGCCGGTCGTCGAACGCGGCGGCCTCACCGCGTCCGGCGGGCAGGGTCCGCAGGGGCTGTTCCGCGAGCCGCAGCGCAAGGCCCGCCCGGTCGAGCCGGTCGAACTCCGGCGAGAGTCCGGCCGTCGCGCCCATATCGTGGCGCAGCAGGTCCAGCAGCGGGCCGCTTCCCTCGCGCGGCAGCCGGACGATGCCCGCGAAGTGGCCGGCCCAGCCAGAACGACCACATGCCCCGGGCTTCGAGGACCGGTCCCGGATTCGGCGGGGCCGCCGGGTCCTGGGCGACGACGACCACCGCGTACCGGTCCTGGAGCGGCACGCCGAGCGCGGCCGACGCGGCGACCGCCACGGCCGGGTCGTCCGCCGCACGGCCGTCGAGGAGCGCGTCGAACAGGGCGACCCGCCGGGTGTCCTGACGGCTTTCCGGCTCCACCACCCGCGCCCGTCCTCGCGGTACGGCGGTGTCCGGCCTCGCGGTACGTCCCATGACTGACCACGCCGTGCGGCTGGGACCGGCCCCGCGGTTCAGACGGGGAAGCCCAGGGTGATCAGCAGACGCCGGGCCCGGTTCTCGCCGTGGAGGAGCGACCGGGTGAGCGGGCCGGTACCGTCCCCGCCCTCGAAGGCCTCCAGATACGTGTCGGGGTCCCGGTCGTCCTCGCCCAGCTGATGGCCGTCCCGCTCCACGGCGCGGCGCACGGTGAGGTAGTCGACGCCGAGGGCGTGCAGCGCCGCGCCGCCCGCGAACCGGTCGGCCACGTCGGCGCCGTCACCGTCGGCGGACGCGCCCGCCATGGCGAGGTGCGGGTATCTGACGGCGACCTCGTGGGTGGCGAGCACGGACAGCAGCAGGTGCTCGGTGCCGAGTGGCTGCTTCAGGGTGCCCGCCTGCTGGACCGCGTCGAAACCGAGCCAGCTGACGGGCGAAGCGGCGAGGTTGGCGCCCTTGGCGAGGCGCAGGAGCAGCCTTCGCCACAGGGAGGTGGCGGTCGGTGAGCGGCGCCCGAGGAGGGTGTCGCGGGTGGGCCACAGCTGCGGGGGCAGTCCGTCGTCGGCGGGCTCGAAGTCGCCCTGGTCGAGGCGTCGGAGCACCTCGGTGGCGTCGGTGCCGCAGAGGGTGAGCATCCGGGCGGCGCGGCTGGTGCCGTCGGCGAGGAGGCCGCGCAGCAGGTGTTCGGTGGTGTAGTGGTCGGACCCCGCGCTCCGCGCCTGGTCCATGGCGTGGGTGAGGGCGCGGACGGCGGCGCCGGACAGTCGGCGGCGCTTGTCGCCGTCGTCACCGAGCAGTTCGACGGACGGCACGCTGGTGTCGGTGTCGTCGGTGCTGTCCCAGACGGCGGCGCCGTCGTGGTGGTCGCGCAGCACGGCGAGCTGGGCGGTGACGGTGGCGCCCGCGACGGAGAGGGCCTTGGCCGCGTCGCTGCGGGTTCCCGCGATCCCGGCGAGCAGATGTTCCGTCGCGATGGTGTCGCTGCCGTCGGGGACCGCTCCCCACGCCGCTCCCATGACACCCGCCACCCGCCAGTGCGCCTGCGCTGTCACCGTGTCCATCGGGTCCGCCTCCTTGTCGCTGGTCATGCGGCAACGATCCCCGCAGGACGGTGCCGGGCGCGTCCGCCGAAGGTCGTTGCCCGGTGCGACGTACGGCGCGACGACGGGAGCGGTGCGAGGTGTTCGTACGGATTGTCCGCTTCGGGCGGGCGGAACAGCGGCGCGGGCGGCGGTTGGTCCGTCATCGAAGGTCGCGGGGGCGAAGGCCGGACGTCAGGTGCCGAGACCGGCGTCGCGGGCGAGGAGGGCCGCCTGGACACGGTTCTCGCATTCCAGTTTGGCGAGGATTCGGCTGACGTACGTCTTCACGGTGGCCTCGCTCATATGCAGCCGCCTGCCCGTGTCGGCGTTGGAGAGGCCCTCGCCGAGCAGCGCGAGCACCTCGTGCTCGCGGTCGCTCAGCCGGTCGACCCGGGCCCGGGCCGCGCCGCCCCGGGCCGCCGCGCGGCCGGAGGCGAGCTGGTCGACGACATGCCGGGTGGCCGCCGGGGAGAGGTACGCCTCCCCGGCGGCGGCGGCGCGGACCGCGCCGATCAGTTCGGCGGGCGCGGTGTCCTTCAGCAGGAATCCGGCGCCACCGGACTCCAGCGCGCGCAGGACGTTGTCGCGTTCCCCAAAGGTGGTGAGGATGATGACAGGGGTGCCGGGGGCGGTCCGGCGCAGTTCGGCGAGGGCGGTCAGCCCGTCCATGACCGGCATCTGGATGTCGAGGAGGACGACGTCCGGGGCGTGCGCGCGGGTCAGTTCGATCGCGGCGCGGCCGTCCGGCGCCTCGGCCACGACCTCGATACCGGGGTCCGAGGTGAGGATCAGCCGGATGCCCGCCCGGATCAGCGGTTCGTCGTCCGCGATGACGACCCGGACCCCGGACCCCGTCATATCCACCCCAGTTCCCCGGCGGTCCGGTCCCCCGGTCCGCGATCGTCCTGCCCCGAGACAGGGCTAGATCTTCACCTCGTACGACTTCTTCTCGATCAGTCTGCCGTCCTTGAAGCAGAACCGGAAAACGGCCTCGGTGCTCCAGCTGCTGCTCATCTCCTCCGACACGACCACCAGACAGCTCGCCCCGGCGGGCGCGGCGGGGGCTTCGCCCTTCTGCCGGATGTCCTCGTGGAGGAAGTGTTCGCCGTCCGGGAGCCGCTCACGGGCCTCGGCCTCGGGCATGCCGACGCTCAGGTCGTCGTATGTGGCGGTCGACACCATCTCGTCGCTCATGGACCGCACGAGCAGCACGAATCCGGCCACGATCAGCACGCCCACGGCGAGTACGGCACCCGCGGTGATGCCGCAGCCGAGGCCCACCCCGCTGAACCGGCTGGGCACGTGCGGCGGATGCGGAACCCACGGCACACCGCCGCCCGGAACGGCCGTGCCGGGGGCGTACGGGGCGCCGGGCACGTACGGCACGCCGAAGGGGAGGGGGGCGCCGGAGTGGTGGGAGGCACCGGGTGCGGGAGGCGCCCAGGGGGTGGACGGCGCCGGGCCGGGCACGGGGTGGGCGGTGTCGCCGCTGCCGTAGGGCAGCACACCGGCGACCCGGAAGCCGCCGTCGTCGGTCGGCCCCGCGTGCACGATGCCGCCGACCAGCCGCGCGCGTTCACGCAGCCCGGTCAGCCCCTGGCCTCCGCTGACGACATCGGCCGCGGGACCCCGGGAGGCGGCCCCGCTGGCGATCTCGACGACCAGCGAGTCCGGTTCGTACCGCAGCTCGACATCGATCCGCGCGCCGGGCGCGTGCTTGTACGCGTTGGTGAGGGACTCCTGGACGATGCGGTACGCGGCGTGCCCGGCGGCGGCGGCCAGGGGCCGTTCCGGTCCGGTGCGGCGCAGCCGGACGGTGTGTCCCGCGCCCCGGGCGTCCGCCACCAGTGTGTCGATGCCCGCGGTGCCACGGGCGGCGGGTCCCGCGCCGTCGGCCGGCGGCGGGGTGCCCTCGATGCCGTCCCGGAGGATGCCGACGACCTCACGCAGTTCGTGCATCGCGGTCACCGAGGCGTTGCGCAGCACACCGACGGCCTCCCGCTGGCGTTCGGTGAGGCTCGTGTCGACCTCCAGGGCACCGGTGTGCACGGCGATCAGCGCCAGTTGGTGGCCGAGGCTGTCGTGCATGTCCTGCGCGATGCGCTGCCGCTCCAGGAGCCGTGCCTGTCCCGCGACCATCTGGTGCTCCCAGACGAGCTGGGTGTTGCGCTCCTGGAGGGCGTGCAGCAGGGTCCGGCGCTGGCTCCAGTAGCGGCTGGTGAGGCCGGGCACCACGACCATCGCGAGAAAGGCCAGGGTGCCGAACATCGTCAGCGCCACCGGCGACTGGCGCGCCCACATGCCGATCTCCGCGAGCCCGGTGCCCAGGTAGAGCAGGTACGACACCGCGAAAGCGGCGAGCGCCCGGCCCGGGAGGGCGATCCGGCGGCCGGCCGACCAGGCGACGAACATCTGCATCAGCGCGAAGCCGGCGAACGCGGCGCCGAGCGCGCTCATCAGGATCAGGACGGTGGCGGGCAGCCGCCGTCGCAGCAGCCACAGCCCGAAGGCGCTCGCCGCGGACAGGGCCATGGCGAGGGCCCCGGCGTCCATGAGTTCCTCGACCCCGGCCGTCAGCAGGGCCATCGCCAGGGCGACGAGCAGTTCCCGGGCGGGTCCTCGCCTGGCCACGGCGAGGGGCTCCGGTCCCGGCACACCGGGTTCGGGCGCGGTCAGCAGGCCCCAGCAGGACCGGAGCGCCGACCTGGTCTTCAGCAGCACGTTCACACCGAAGACCCTAGGCGGACGGTCTGCCTGGTCACGGCCCACTTTCGTCCCTGCCGGGTCCGACGAAGGTCGCGGGCGGGCGGCCCGGAGGGGTAGTCACGTCGAAGGCAGGGCCCCCGTGGGACGGGCGGCGCCCCTTTCGGCGCGCCGCCCGTCGTGGGATCACTGGTTCAGGAAGGCGTCACGCAGACGCATCTCGTTGAACTTGTTCCCGTCGTAGTCGTCGGAGTACGTCAGGGACAGCCGCCCGTTCGGTGCCAGGGACACCGCGGGGCCGGACTGGTTGCCGCCGGTGACGACGTTCATCCGGGTCGCGGGGAGCCGGTTGGTCGTGGTCTTGTCGGCGTTGAAGCCACGGGCGAACACATCGTGGAAGCCGTCCATGAACGCCTCACGCCAGGCGACGACGAAGCTGCCGTCGTCGGAGACGGCCACGTCGGCGTCGACCTGGGCGCCGATGGGACGTTCGGCGTGGATGTTCGCGTTGTCCTCGGTGGTGCGGCTCTCGGCCCCGGTCGGCGCACCGGCCGCGGAGTACACGCGGTGGTGGACGCGGTCGGGGCGGACCAGGGTGCCGGTGCCGGTGGTGTACTGGTCGCTCCAGGCGGCCACGATCCGGCCGTCGGCGGTCTGCGCGACGGCGGGCTTGGTCTGCTGGCCGTCGGTGAGGGAGTTGGCGACCCGGCGGGTCACGGCGAAGGCACCGGTGTTGTCGAGCTTGGCGAGTCCGACGTTGATTCCGGCGTTGCCGTCGGCGTCCTCCTCCCAGACGATCGCGGTGTTGCCCGCGGTGTCGATGGCGGCGTCCGGACGGCGGTTGGACCCGGCGGTCGCACCGGCGTTGATGGTGCTGACCTGGACGTCCTGGAAGCGCAGCGCGCCCGCGTCGGTCCGGCCGGTGGCCATCACCTGGTTGAGGGTGCTGCCGTCGGCGGTGTTCTCCCACGCCGCGGTGTAGGCGCCGTTGTCCGCGACGGCCACGGTCGGCCGGATCTGGTCACCGGTGCCGGAGGCGTGCGGACGGGGCAGGCTGGTGACCGTACCGCTCGGAGTCACCTTGCGGACGGCGATGTCCGCGTACTTGTTGCCGTCGTCGTCGGCCGCCCAGACGACGATGGCGTTGCCGTCCTGGTCGACACCGACATCGGGCTTCTGGTTGGACCAGTCGGTGCCCGCGACACCGGAGACGCTCAGCTTCTTCTCGTTCCAGAGCGGCACGCCGTCCTTGTACATCCGGATGTACACGTCGGTGCCGAGCTCGGAGTCGGCGGGGTTGTGCCGGTCACCGTTCTCGTAGACGACGGCGAGGTAGGTGGAGGTCCCGGAGCTGTTGGAGGCGGTGGCGCTGTAGTGCTGGTCGCCGGCGGCCCCGACGTTGACCCGCGAGTAGTGCTGCGAGCTGGTGCCGTACTTCGCCGCGTCGATGTCGGACACGGCGTCACGCAGCTTGTCGAAGTTGGCGACGAAGGCGTTGTAGACGCCCGCGTCGTTGATCCTCAGCAGGGTCTCGTCGTTGCGCTCCAGGGCGCCCTTGGTGAAGTTGTGGGACCCGGTGAAGGTGTGCTGGACGCGCTGGCCCGCGGCGTTCTTCCACTCGGTGAGGAGGTACTTCGAGTGGACGCTTCCCCGGTTGCACGATCCGCCGACGCTGACGGTGTAGCGGCAGCCGCCGGGACGCATCCCGTAGGCGTTGATGTTGGCCGCGGTCAGGTCGTTGACGCCCTTGTTGCTGTCCACGTCGCTGAAGTCGCGGACGACGGCGTCGACGGCGCAGCCGGCCGCGCGCTTGGCGTCGAGCGCCGCGAACAGCTCGGGGCGCAGCCCCTTGCCGTCCAGCCCGGAGGAGACGATGCGGATACGGCCGTCGGCGGCGCAGTTCACCTTGTCGATCTGGTGGGCGACGATGTCGGCGTTGCCGTACTGCGTCTGGTCCGACGCCTTGTCCCGGGGGAAGAAGATGGCCTCGACCGGCGCGCCCGGATCGTCGCTGGTGTGGTTGTACGTGGCCGTGCCGGACACGGTCGACCGCTGGACCTGCCGGTTGAAGGCGCCGCGGAACTTGGCCGCGAGGGTGGTGTTGCCGCTGATCACGACGGCGTTGTTCAGTTCACCGGACTGGCCCGGCCACATGTTCTGCGAGGACTGCCAGACCACGTTCTTGCGGCCGTCGCTCAGCGAGTCGAGGACGGCGAACTTGTTGTGGTTGATGCCCTTGCCGTCAGCGGGGGCGGGGTTGTAGAGACAGCCGTTGTCGCACTGGGTCAGCGAGCTGCTCCCGGTCAGTCCGGCCACGAGGCCGGCCTGGTCGGAGAAGCCGCCGCTCTCGGTGACCATCTTCAGCGTGACGCCCCGCGCCTGGGCGGCGAGCAGCTTGTTCTGTATCCCGGCGTCGCCGAACAGATACATGCTCAGGTACAGCGTGCCCGAGTCGGCGAGGTCGATCAGACTGCCGATCCCGTTACTGACGGAGTTGTCGTACGGGCCGTTCGGCGTCGAGTAGTTGAAGACCGATGTGTAGTTGCCGGAGACCACTTCCTCCGCCTGGGCGGTCGCGGGAGTCAGCAGTGTGAGCCCCAGAGCTGTGGTGGCAACGGCTGCCAGACCACGACTTATGCGTCTGCGCAAGATTCTTTCCCATCGCTTTGACGTGCGGAAACAGCGGAACTCTAGCCCTCTTTCGCGATCTTGCGTACAACGCGCGGACGGCCGGTATCCCACCCGGAGCAGGCCCTTCCACTGCCGGGCAGGTCCATGCGTGTGCATGCATTTCAAACCGGCGGGATACCGCCACGGCGATCGGACCGCGCGGTACGGGTGTGTGGCACGCGGTTCGGCCGCCGGGCGGAAACAATGGCCCTGACGGGCCGTCCGGTCCGTGACGCAGACCGAGGAGGTCCGGGGATGCTGTTCAAGGCGGAGACACTGGAGGGCATCCGGGAGGGCAGGGTCACGCTCGCCTTCCGCCGCTGGAAACGTGCCGGGGTGCGTCCGGGGAGCCGGTTGCGGACGGCCGTCGGGGTGGTCGGGATCGACGCGGTCACCGCGATCACCGACAGCGAGGTGACCACCGGTCAGATCGAACGCAGCGGTCACACCTCGCCCGAGGCGTTCTGGAAGGAGCTGACCCGGCACCCGGACGGCACGCTGTACCGGATCGAGCTGAGCTATGCGGGGGCCGATCCTCGGGTTGCCCTGCGCGAACAGGACGACCTCGACGGGACAGAACTCGACTCGGTGAAAGCGGAGTTGGCGCGGATCGACGGCGCGGCGAGGCGGGGGCCGTGGACCGGGGACGTACTGCGGGTGATCCATGAGTCGCCGGGAACGCCCGCCGGGGACCTGGCCGACCGGCTGGACCGCGAGAAGCTCGCGTTCAAGCGGGACGTCCGCAAGCTCAAGGAGCTGGGCCTCACGGAAAGCCTCGGCACCGGCTACCGGCTGTCCCCGCGGGGCGAGGTGGTGCTGGGAACCCTGGACGGCGGCGCCTGAGCGGCGGCGAAGGCCCGTGACCTCGTCCCGGTCCGCCCTGGGCGACGGCTGAACCCGCCGGTGTGAGGCGCCCGGCACCGGGGAAACCCTTGGATGCCCGGTGTCCTCGCCAGCCGGGCACCGCCCCCGGCCGGGGTCCGTCGCGGAGGGAACGGTACGGGGCTTCCAGGAGGTTCGGGATGTCGTCGACGACCGCACGGGCATGGACAGTTCTGGCGGGCGGGGTGTGCGCGGTGGTGGCCGTCACCCTCGTGACCGTCGTGACGGTGACGGATCTGGACACGGCGGACCGTACGGCCAGCGTCGTCGGGGCGGCGCTCAGCGCATTCGGTCTGCTCACGGCGGTGTACGGCCTCGTCCGGGGGCCCGCGGCGGCACCGGAGCGGAGCGGGGCGCGCTCGGTGACGGCCGCGGGCTCCATCGGCCGGGCCGTCACCGGGGACCGCAACCGCGTCGGCACTCCCCCGCCGCCGGTGCCGGGCACCGACTCGGTCGCGGGTACCGACTCGGCCGCGGGTACCGCGCCCGCGCCGCGGCCCCCCGTCGGCGAGCGGGCGGTGGACGCGGGCGGTGATGTCGCCGAGGCGATCACCGGCGACGGGAACCGGGCCTGAGGACCACGTCCGAGGCCTGCCGTCCGAGGCGCCCGCCGAAGGTCCGCCAAAGGTGCGTACAGCGGGTCTTCACGCCTGTCGCGAGCGGGAGTTCGGGCACTCGGCACCGCTCCGGCGCCCTGAACGGACTGTCACGTTCCGGTACTGCCCGAGCATCACCTTGAAGCATCATAAATACTTCTTTCGAGCTATAAGCCCGGAACTTCGGCACACGCGACCGGCCCGCACCGTTACGTTCAGTAGCGACATGCGTCCACCGCTCCGGGCTTCCGAGCCCGGAGCAGGGCGTGTTGAGGCTGTTCTGAGGCTCTTTCGAGGCGGAGGAAAGCGATGCGGGCGAAGGTGACGGTCCTCGGGCTGGGACCGATGGGCGCGGCGCTGGCCAGTGCGTTCCTGGCGGCCGGCCATCCGACGACGGTGTGGAACCGCACCCCCGGCAGAGCGGGTGCCCTGATCGACCGAGGTGCGCGGGAGGAGAGTTCGGCGGCGGCAGCCGTCACGGCGGGGCCGCTCGTGGTGATCTGTCTGGTGTCCTACGACGCCGTGGAGGAGGTGCTGGCGCCGCTGTCCGCCCAGTTGCGCGGACGCACGATCGTCAACCTCACCTCGGGGTCCCCGGTGCAGGCCCGTGAGGCGGCGGCCCTGGCGCAGCGCTGCGGTGCCGACTATCTGGACGGGGTGATCATGACGACTCCGCCCGGCATCGGCCGTCCGGAGTCGCTGCTCCTGCACGGCGGCGCGCCGGAGGTGTTCGCCGCGCACCGGGACACGCTCGCGGCGCTCGGTGATCCGGTGCATGTGGGTGCGGACCCGGCGCTGTCCTCCGTCTACGACACGGCCTTGCTGAGCCAGATGTGGGGCACGCTGACGGGCTGGCTGCACGCGGTGGCGCTGATCGGCTCCGACGGGCCGGGCGGCGGGGTCACGGCGCGGGAGTACACCGGGATCGCCGACCGCTGGATGGGCTCGGTCAGCGCGTTCATGAACGCCTACGCACCGCACGTCGATTCCGGCCGCTACCCCGGCGGTGACTTCACCCTTGATCTCCATCTGCGGACCATGGAGGTGCTGTCCCACGCCAGCGAACTGCGGGGGGTCGCGTCGGGTCTGCCGCAGGTGTTCGAGGAGCTGACCCGGCGGGCGGTCGACGCGGGACACGGTGACGACAGCTACGCGCGGCTGGTCGAGTTCATGCGCGTCGGCGGTCACGTGTGAGCGATCGGCCGGATGCCGTGGTCATCGCCGCGGGACCCACAGGTCTCGCGTCGGGACCGCCCCGCGGTGCCAAGGACCGGTGACCCCGGTCACGTACGCGGTGGACGCGGCGTGCGGCGTTCCACGCCGGGACGGCCCAGGTCCCGCAGGGCCTGGGCCCGGGAGCGGAATGGGCCCGGGAGCGGAGTGGGTTACTCGACGCCCTTGATGACCTCGACCTTCTTGTCACCCGCCGACGCGTGGGCGGTGGCGCCGACCCCCACGACCAGAAGCGCGGCGGTCAGGACGGCGGAGACAACGGCGGTGGCGCGCTTGAGCGTCATGGTTCCCCCTGGGATGTGACGGCGGACATCACCCGCAGCCTGCCAGCTGTGCCTCGCCGTGGACAAGACCTCGTCCGGACGGGGCGGGCGGATCACCGGGCCGGTCCACGGGCCGGTCCACGGGCCGGTCCTCGTCAGGGGGCGTCGGTGCGGGGACCGCCCCGCGGTCACCGGTGCGAGGAGAGGTCATAGGCTGAGGCGGCGGACCGTGCCCGGTGACCTTCCGACGGTCGCCGGGAATCACGCGCGACCGGTCGGGAACCCGCAGGGCCGGTCGGGCGTTCGCAGAGCAGACACGGACGGTCACGGCCGATGGCCGTGAGCGGATCGCGCGGTCGGTCATGGATGGTGAGGGGGGGACGGCGGATGCGTGAGCGAGCACGGCCGATGGCCGTCCGGACCCTTCCCGCGCTGCTGTGGGGCGCGCTGCTGATCCTGGTCGGAGTCCTCTCGCAGGGCGCGGCTCCCGCGAGCGCGGCGGACCGGGCCGTTCCCTCCTCCGTCTTCTCCGCCACCCATGTCTTCGGTACGGCGAAGTTCCCGGACTCCGGCACCCGGGACTTCGGGGCCCGGCTCCCCCACACCCAGGCCGACGGCACCCAGAACCTCGGCACCACGGCGACGACCGCGGACACACCCCCCTTCGTGCCCGGATTCACCGCGCGGGGGACGGAACCCGTCGTCAGCTCCGGCGCGCGGAACGCTCCCGTACCGCGGCACCGGCCGGACACCGCGCCGGGCAGCTCCGCGGTCCGGGGCGAAGCCGGGCAGGGTCCGGTCACCACCGTGCGGCTCGCGGCGGCCGGCGAGCACAGCGGCCGGCCCGTGCTTCCGCCGCCCGCGCCCGGAGGGCCCGTCGCACCCGGGTACGAGCCACCCGCCCCGCAGTGCGCGGTCCTCGCGGTCCCGCACGAGCGCGGACCGCCCGCGCCGTCCCACGGCCCCCGCAGCACCCGCGCACCCCCGCATTCACGGAGCAGCTGACGCCCCAGGCGTCCGCCGTCCCGGTCACCGGCCTGCCCGGACCGTGACGACGGCGGCGTCTCCCGTCCCTGCGCACGGTGCCGTTCCGCGCGCCGTGCGTGTCCCGCGTGTCCACACACACCGTCGGGTGTGTCCGTGGAGCTGCCCGTGGAGCATCCATGTCATCTCGTGCCACTCTCTGGCGGGCGCTGGCCGCGTTCGCCGTCGTCGCCCTGTCCGTACTGGCCGCCCTGACCACCGAGCCCCGGCTGGGGCTCGATCTGCGGGGCGGTACCCGGATCGTCCTGGAGACCCGGGACTCCCCCACCGTGAAGGCCGACTCCGAGGCCACCGACCGCGCGCTGGAGGTACTGCGGCAGCGGGTGGACGCCCTCGGGGTCGCCGAACCCTCGCTGGCGCGTTCCGGTGAGCGCCGTATCGTCGTGGAACTGCCCGGTGTCCAGGACCCCCGGGAAGCGGCCCAGGTCATCGGCCGTACCGCTCAGCTCACGTTCCACCCGGTGACGGGCATGGCCGGGAAGGCCGCCGACGGGATCGCCGAGGACGGGTCGCGGACCCTTCCCGACCCGGACGCGCCGGGGGCCTTCCTACGGCTCGGCCCGACCGCGCTGAGCGGCGGCGGGGTCAAGGACGCGGAAGCCGCCTTCGACCAGCAGGGGGCCCAGGGCTGGACCATCGCGTTGTCGTTCCACGACGGCGCGGGCAAGGACTGGGCGCGGATCACCGGGGAGGCCGCGTGCCGGCCGGCCGGGGACCCGGGGCGGCGGGTCGCGATCGTGCTGGACGACAGGATCGTGTCGGCGCCGGGGATGGAGCAGTCGGTGCCCTGCGGGGCGGGGATCACCGGTGGTTCGGCGCAGATCACCGGCGGCTTCGACGCGGACGAGGCACGTGATCTGGCGGCGCTGGTCAAGGGCGGCGCGTTGCCGGTGCCGGTGACCACCGTCGAGCAGAGCACGGTGGGTCCGACGCTCGGGGCGGACGCGATCCGGGCGAGCGCGATGGCCGCGGTGATCGGGCTGGTCTGCACGGGCCTGTTCATCATCGTCGTGTACCGGCTGCTGGGTGCGCTGGCCACGGTGGCGCTGGGTCTGTACGGGCTGATCTCCTACGCGGCCGTCGTCACCCTGGGTGCGACGCTGACGCTGCCCGGTCTCGCCGGTTTCGTGCTGGCGATCGGGATCGCCGTCGACGCGAACGTGCTGGTCTTCGAGCGGGCCCGGGAGGAGTATCTGCGGCCGGGCGCACGCCGGTCCGATCTGCGGCGTCCGCTGCGGGTCGGCTTCAGCAAGGCGTGGAGCGCGGTGACCGACTCGCATGTGACGACCCTGCTGGCGGCGGGGCTGCTGTTCGTCTTCGCGACGGGGCCGGTGAAGGGGTTCGGGGTGACCCTCGGGATCGGGGTGCTGGCCTCACTGGTCTCCGCGATGCTGATCACCCGGCTGCTGGCGGACTGGGCTCTGGAGCGCGGCTCCGTGCGGCGCCGCCCGTCCTGGACGGGTATCACCGCCAAGGGGCGGGTGCGGGCCCGGCTGGAGGCCCGTCCGCCGCGGCTGATGCGCTCACGGCGCCGCTGGCTGGGGATCTGCGGCGGACTGCTGCTGGTGGCGCTCGCGGGGATCGGGGTGCGCGGGCTGGACTTCGGGGTGGAGTTCACCGGCGGCCGGCTGGTGCAGTACTCCACGGCGCAGACCGTCGACGCGGACACCGCGCGGCAGGCGGTGGCGGACGCCGGGTTCCCGCGTGCGGTGGTGCAGTCGTCCGGGGACAGCGACATCACGGTCCGCACCTCGGAACTGACCGACGACGAGCAGCGGGAGGTGCGAGACGCGCTGAGCGAGGTCGGCGGGGAGACGACCGTGGTGCGGGACGATCTGATCGGCCCGAGCCTCGGGGACGAGCTGCGCAACCACGCGCTGATCGCGCTGGGCCTCGCGGTGGCCGCGCAACTGGTGTATCTCACGGTGCGGTTCCGGTGGACGTTCGCGGCGGCGGCGGTCGCGGCGATGGTGCAGGACGTGCTGCTGGTGGTGGGACTGTTCGCGTGGCTCGGCAAGCCGGTGGACAGTGTGTTCCTGGCGGCACTGCTGACCGTGGTCGGGTACTCGGTGAATGACACGGTCGTGGTCCTGGACCGGTTGCGGGAGCTGCGGCGGGCGGCGCCGCAGGCTCCGTGGCCGGATCTCGCCGACAAGGCGGTGGCGCAGACGCTGCCCCGGACGGTGAACACCGGTATGGGCGCGTTGTTCGTGCTGGTGGCGCTCGCCGTGCTCGGTGGGGACTCGTTGGCGGACTTCTCCGTGGCGCTGCTCGCGGGCGTGCTCCTCGGGATCGCCTCCACGGTGTTCACGGCGTTGCCGCTCGCCGTGTCCCTCCAGTCGCGGCGACCGGAGCGGCCGGTCAAGCCCCGGGTCCGGCCCACGGACCGTGACAGGTCGGGCGCGGTGGTCTGAGCGGGCCCGGTCCGGGAGCGCTGCCCGGCGGACGGCGACGGCGGATGCCGGGGCCGTCCGCCGGGGTCGCGGCCTCGGGGCCCGGCGAAGCAAAGCCCGCGCCGGTGGTGGAGGTTGTGCCGGTGGGCGCCGTGCACGGGGCCGGACCGGCCGCTGACCGGCGCGGATCGCGTCCCCGATGTGACATGGCCGGATTTGATGTTCACCATACAAAGACTTAGGGTCCCCTTAGTTCACGGCCTCGGTCCGGGAACGCCCGCTCCCCGCCGGGCCCTGGGGGTTGCGTACCGGCGTTCCCGGCCCGGGGCATGCCCCCTGACAAGAGGACCCCTCATGCGCTTCACCTCCAGCCGTCCGGGCCTGCGCGCGCTCGCAGTCGTCCCGGCCGCCGCCCTCGTCATGACGCTCGCGGGCTGCTCCTCCGACAAGGAGGACTCGGGGTCCGGCGACAAGTCGGCGGGTAAGGGCACCTTCCCGGTCAGCATCAAGAACGCGCTGGGCACGGCCGAGATCAAGGAGCAGCCCAAGCGGGTGGTGACCCTCGGCCAGGGTTCGACCGAGACCGCGATCGCGCTGGGTCACACGCCCGTCGGCATGGAGAGCTACGAGTGGGGCAGCGACAAGACGGGCTACATGCCGTGGATCCACGAAGAGGTGAAGAAGAAGGGCGAGAAGCTCCCGAAGCAGTTCACGGGTGGTGAGAACCTCGACATCGAGGCGATCGCCGAGCTGGACCCCGATGTCATCCTCGCCCCGTGGTCCGGTGTGACGCAGAAGCAGTACGACGTCCTGAAGGACATCGCGCCGACCGTCGCGTACCCGGACAAGGCGTGGAGCACCAACTGGGACGAGCAGATCGAGATCATCTCGAAGGCGCTCGGCAAGCCGGAGCAGAGCAAGGTCCTGATCGACGGCATCGAGAAGCGGTTCGCCGACGCCGCCGCGACCCGCCCCGAGTACAAGAAGCACACGTTCTCGTACATCTACACCACCGGTCCCGGCACGCTCGGTGTCTTCCGTACCGAGGAGCAGCGGGTGGCCGTGGTCAGCTCGCTGGGGCTGAAGGCGGACCCGGTCGCGGACACCTTCAAGGAGACCGAGGGCACCGACTCCGCGCTCATCGGGCTGGAGAACGGCAACAAGCTCGCGAGCAGCGATCTGATCTTCACGTTCTACTCGGACCCGAAGAGCCGCAAGGAGATCGAGGCGCAGAAGCTGTACAAGGCGATCCCCGCGGTCGGCAAGGGCGCCGTGGTGGCAGGTGAGGAGAACCCGTTCGTGACGGCCTCCTCGATGATCAACCCGCTGACCGTCCCCTGGAGCATCGAGCGCTACCTGCCGATGATCGACAAGGCCATCGAAAAGTCCGGCAAGTAGGACCGGTACCCGGGGATGACGACCACGGTCCGGGCATCCGCGCGCGGCGCCGCCCCGCCGCGCGCGGGTGCCCTCCGGTTGACGCTCGCCCTGGTGGGCGCGGCGTTGCTGCTGCTGTGCGCGGCCGCGGCCAGTGTGATGTTCGGCAGCATGAGCACCAGCCCGGGCGAGGTGCTCTCGGTGCTGTCCGGGGACGCGGAGCCGTATCTGACGACCGTCGTGGAGAGCCGCTATCCGCGGACCCTGCTCGGTGTGCTCGCCGGGGTGTGCCTGGCGGTGTCGGGCACGCTGATGCAGGGCGTCACCCGTAATCCGCTGGCCGATCCGGGGCTGCTCGGGGTCAACACGGGCGCCGCGGCCGGAGTGGTCACGGCGTCGGCGTTCCTCGGTGCCTCCGGCTCCGCCTCCGCCATGTGGTGGGCGCTGCCGGGCGCGCTGCTAGCCGGGGTGCTGGTGCATGTGATCGGTTTCAGCGGGGCGTCGTCCAGCGCGGTGCGGCTGGTGCTCGCTGGCGCGGTGCTGACGGCCGTGCTCACCGCGTACATCCAGGCGGTGACCCTGAGCCGCCCGAAGATCTTCGACAACTACCGTTACTGGGTGGTCGGAGCGCTCGGCGGGCGGGACTTCGACGTGCTGTGGTCGGTGCTGCCGTTCGCGGTGGCCGGTCTGCTCGTCGCGCTGCTGATCGCCCCGGCGCTCAACGCGCTGGCGCTCGGTGACGAGTCCGCGACGTCCCTCGGGGCGAACCCCGCGGTGACGCGGGCGCTCGGCTGGGGCTCGGCGACGGTCCTCGCCGCGGCGGCGACCGCCGCCGCCGGACCGATCGCGTTCGTGGGGCTCGCCGTGCCGCATGTGGTGCGCGGCCTGATCGGTACGGACCACCGGGGGCAGATCGCGCTGTCGGTGCTCGTCGGTCCGGTGCTGCTGCTGACGGCGGATGTGATCGGGCGGGTGCTGCTGCGGCCGCAGGAACTCATGGTCGGTGTCGTCACCGCCTTCGTCGGGGCCCCGGCGCTGCTGTTCACCCTGCGCCGGATGAAGCACTCCCTGTGAGCGGCCGGGACGGGAACCACGGGGAAGTGACGACACATGCCGTATGACGAGGTGGCGACGGCGTTTTGGGGTGCCCCCGGGGACCCGGAGCGCCGTACGCAGGGGACGAGGGGTGTCCGATGAAGACCCGCAGCGCGCCGGATCTCCCGGTGCCGCCCGCGCCCGTGACACCGCCGCCCCGCGCGGCCGGTCTGCTGAGGCTCGGGCGGACGGTCGCCGTACCCGTGGACACCCGGGCGGTGCTGGTGTCGGTGGCGCTGCTGGTGCTGCTCGCGGTGGCCGCCGTCGCCACCCTCACTCTCGGCCGGCTCGGTATCCCGCTGCGGGATCTGCCGTCGGCGCTGTTCGGTGAGCCGCGGGGGATGGACAAGCTGATACTCGACCGGCTGCGCGGGCCGCGGCTGGTCACCGGTATCGGTGCCGGGGCCGCGTTCGGGGTGGCGGGCGCGCTGTTCCAGTCGGTGACCCGAAATCCGCTGGGCAGTCCGGATGTCATCGGGCTGAGCGGGGGCGCGGGGGCGGGGGCGGCGACGGTCGCACTGCTCGCGCCCGGGTTCCCGGTGTCGGTCGGCGCGCTGGTCGGCGCCGTCGTCGCGATGGCGGTGGTGTATCTGGCGACGGGGACGGGCTTCGGTGATCCGGGGCGTCTGGTGGTCGCCGGGATCGGGGTGTCGGCGCTGACGGCGGCGCTGACGCAGTACGTGGTGTACGCGGTGGAGCGGGACCAGGCGACGGTGCTGTCCTCGTATCTGAACGGCTCGCTCGCCACCCGCGACTGGACCGACGCCTCCACCATCTGGGGACTGCTGCTGGTCGCGGTTCCGCTGACCCTGCTGATCTCGCGGAGTCTGACGATCAGCGAGATGGGCGACGAGCTGACCACGGCACTGGGCACGGACCCGCGCCGCACCCGGACCGCCGCGGTGGTGCTGTCGACGGCGCTGGCGGCGGGCGCGGTGACCGTGGCCGGTCCGATCGCGTTCATCTCGCTCACCGCTCCGCAGATCGCGCGCAGACTGGCCCCCGCGCCGGGTCCCCGGATCGCGCTCTCGGCTCTCACGGGTGCGACCCTGCTGGTGCTGGCGGATCTCGCGGCCCAGCATCTGCCGCTCACCGACGATCTGCCCGTCGGCATCTACACGATGGCTCTCGGCGGCGTCTACCTCGGTTACCTGCTCGTCCGCGAATGGAAAAAGGGCACGCTATGACCACCAAGTCCGCCGTGCGCGAGGGCGCCGGGTCCGCGACCACCGGGCTGTCGGCCCGCGGGGTGACGCTGTCGTACAACGGCGACCCGGTGGTCCGGGACGTCAGTGTCGATCTGCCGACGGGTGGGCTGACCGCGATCATCGGTCCGAACGGCTCGGGCAAGTCGACGCTGCTGAAGGCGTTCGCGCGGGTCCTCAAGCCCGACACGGGGACGATCACGCTGGGCGGCGCGGACGTCCACGCGCTGCGCGGCAAGCAGTTCGCCCGGCAGGTGGCGCTGCTGCCGCAGAACCCCCAGACCCCGCCGGGGATCACGGTCCGCGCCCTGGTGCAGCGCGGCCGTCATCCGCATCACACGCTGCTGCGGCAGTGGACGCCCGACGACGACCACCGGATCGCCGAGGCGCTGGCGCACACCGGGCTGACGGACCACGCGGACATCCCGGCGGCGGCGCTGTCGGGGGGCCAGCGGCAGCGGGCGTGGATCGCGATGACCCTCGCCCAGGACACCCAGCACATCCTGCTGGACGAGCCGACCACCTATCTGGACATCGCCCATCAGTACGACCTGCTGGAGCTCTGCGCCCAACTGCACCGGCAGGGCCGGACGATCACCGCCGTGCTGCACGACCTCAACCAGGCCGCGCACTACGCGACGCAGCTGATCGTGCTGAAGGACGGCCGGATACACGCCGAGGGTCCGCCGGCGGAGATCCTCACCCCCGGGCTGGTGTCCGAGGTCTTCGGCCTGACCTGCGACATCATCGCCCATCCGCATCTCGGGACCCCGCACCTCATCCCGCACCCGCAGCCCCGCGCCGACAGCTGAGGCGGGCGCCGCGGGGCGGGTCCGGGCGGTCGGCGGTCAGTCGGCGGCGGTCATGGCGGCGGAGTCGTCCCGGTCCTTGGGGCCGGGGCCGCCGGAGCCGTCCCCGGCGGCGGTGGGGCCGACCCGCACGGTGATCACGTCGTAGTGGGAGTACGTGTTGAGGTCGTCGCCCCGGTGGAGGGTGAGGCTCAGCCCCGCCCGCTCCCAGGTCTCCTCGTGGGTGTCCATCTCACCGGACGTGCTGTGCAGCGGGGCACCGAGCTCCGCGCGGATCAGACCGCTCAGCCGGGCGTACTCGGCGCGGAAGTGGGCGCGCCGGGCGTCCGGCGCGCGGTGCCAGGCGGGACCGTACTCCCCGTCCAGGTCGTCGGCCTCGTCGAGGTCGGTCCCGCCGTCCTCCTCACCGTCCTCGTCCTCGTCGTAGTCCGTCTCGGGGTCTTCGAGGTCGTCGTCCTGGGCGGCGCGGCCGTGCGGCAGCGGCGGTTCCTCGCCGAAGGCGGGCCAGAACAGCGCGCACGGCAGCTGGACGAAGGACGCGCCCTGCCCGTCGTCGGTGCCGGGTGCCGCGCCGAGTTCGAGGCGCGGGCCGATACCGGCGGAGGGCGGATCCGTGCCGAAGAAGTGCGGGGCCGCGGCCCCGCCGCCCCATTCCACGGCGGGCCGTCCGTCGGGGGCCTCGGCCGCCCAGCCCTGGCGTACCAGGGCGTTCTCGATCGTGGAGCGGTCCCAGGGGCCGTCCGTGAGGGCGGTCAGCAGGCGGATCTCCGCCGCTCCCACCCGCAGTGTCTTCAGTGCCATGGGGGAACAGTACGTCGGTGGGACCGAGGTGGTTCCGGGAAAGCCGGAGACCCGGCGGCGCGGGGTCGGGTCCGCGCCGCCGGGTCCGGTTCAGGGAGGGGTGATCAGCAGGGACCGAGGTCCTGCCAGACGCCCCACTCGCCCGTGGTGCCGGGCGCGTTGCCCTGGGTCCACCACTTGGACTTCCACTGCTTGCCGCCGTGGCTCACGGTGGCGCCGCCCGGGTACTCGGTGGTGGCGTTCCACGGGGCCGCGGTGCAGGTGCCACCCGTACCGCCGTTGCCGCCATTGCCACCGTTACCGCCGTTGCCGCCCGTACCACCGGTGCCGCCGGTCGTGGTGCCCGAGCCGTCGGGCTCGACGACCGTCGTGCCGCGGGTGAGGTCACCGGCCAGACCGTAGGTCTTGGCGCCGATCTTGACGGTCCAGTTGGACGGGGTGGAGACGGGGAGGTAGTACACGAAGTCCAGCTCCATCGAGGCACCCGGGGCGATCGACTGCCAGGCCGGGATCTTCATGGAGACCCGGTGGAAGTCGCCCTTGAGTCCACCGACGTTGTTGCCCGTGTGGTCGCTGCGGATGACCGTGGCGTTGAAGCCGGACTGGTCCTTGGCGTTGTTCGGCGCGGAGGTCCCGTAGTCGAACTGGAACTCCGTACCGCCGGGCAGCGCGCTCTTCGTGTTGTTGGTGATCTTCAGCTTCGGGCTGATGGGGTAGTTCTGGTCCCCCAGCTTGAAGCCGCCGAAGTCCACGTCCACGTTGACGGCCTCGGTGGGCAGCGCGATGTTGGACTTCTTCGCACCGTAACCGGGGGCGGCCTTGAACTTGTTGTACATGAGGTTGGTCAGCGTGCTGCCGGCCTCGTACTGGCCCTTGGCCGCGTTCCAGTCGTAGTCGCCCGCGAGCTCCCAGATCATGGTGCCGCCGAGGCCCTTGTTGACCACGTAGTCGGCCTTCGCGCCGATGGACTGCTCGTCCTCGGTGGAGATGAAGACCTTCTTCTGGGCGTTCCACAGCCACGGCGCCACGAGCGTGTTGTCGTACTTGCGGACGTAGCTGCCCTGGAGCTGGGTGTCGGCCGGGAGACCGAACTTCGTCATGTAGTCGCCGACGACACCCTTTTCGAGGTTCTTGGCGTGCCACATCGGGTTGAACCCGGCGGGGGCTTCCTTGCCGCTGGTGTCCTTGTCGTGCCAGACGTTGTCGACGCCCACCGCGCCGTCACCGCACTTGGTGAGACCGGAACCGGCCGGGCAGGACGTGGCCGCGGCCTTGCCCCACAGTCCGTCGGTGCCGCCCTGGACGTTCTTCCAGCCGCGGGTGTAGTACGGCAGACCGATGTTGATCCGGCCGGGGGGCATCGAACCGCGGAAGTACTGGTACGACCAGTCGGTGTTGAGGTACCCGATACCGCCGTACTGGGCGGTGCCGTAGATGTTGGCGCCCGCGAGCTCGGAGTCCTTGCCGTCGTCGTACAGCGCGGCCTGCGGACCGACGTGCTCGTTCCATGTGCCGTGCAGGTCGTACGACATGATGTTGAGGTAGTCCAGGTACTTCTGCACCTGGAACGTCTCCATGCCGCGCAGCAGATAGCCGGACGACGGGGCGGCGACGGTCAGCATGTAGTGCTTGCCGTCCGCGGCGCTCGCGCGGTCGAGCTTCTCACGCAGCGTCTTCATCAGCGCGGCGTAGCCCTTGACGAGACCGCCACGCCGGGCGTTGGCGATGGTCCAGTCGTCGGGGTTGCCCGCGTCCTTCATCGACGTGGGGTACTCGTAGTCGATGTCGACACCGCTGAAGCCGTACTTCTTCAGGAACGCGACCGTGGAGTCCGCGAAGGTGTCGATACCGGCCTGGTTGACCGAGCCGTCGGCGTTGGTGGCCACCGAGTAGAAGCCACGGCTGTCGGCCCAGCCTCCGACGGAGATCAGGGTCTTCACATCGGGATGCTGCTTCTTGAACTTGTTCAGCAGGTTGAAGTGACCCTTGTAAGGCAGCGACGGGTCCATCTCCGCACCGGCGACACCCGGCCAGGTCATCCCGGTGTTGGGGTTGTCCGCGGTGTCGGCGCCGATCGAGATCTTGTTGGCCGAGTCGATCCCGGCGAAGGCGTAGTTGATGTGGGTGATCTTGTCCCACGGGATGTTGTTGGCGAGGAAGGCGGGCCTGCCGTCCTTGCCGGTACGCCAGTTGGTGAAGTATCCGATGATGCGGCGCTGGTGGTCGGCGCCCATCTTCTCGCGGCCCTCGGTGTCGTAGACCGAGCAGTAAGGGACGTCGACACCGGGCGTGGAGTAGAGACCGTCGGGGCGACAGTTCTCCTGCGGCGCGGCCTGGGAGACGCCGGAAGTGAGGGTTCCGGCGAGCATCGCGCCGATCGCGACCGCACCGGCGGCGAAGAGCGCCGGCTTGGCCTTTCTGGAAGACAGCACGTTCAGATCCTCCTGGTGGGGGTCCGTGCTCCGCCGGGGAGCGCGGGGATGTGCAACACGCGTGTGGGGTTGACGCGTTGGCCCTGGGCTGGGGTGCCGAGGGCCGGAACAACGGAGGGAGTACGCCACTTGACGCTGGGGTAGCGCGGTGGCTGACGCTGGGTGGCGTAGTGGCCAGACCTTAAGAGGACTAGACCAACACGGTCAATAGGTCTGGACCTTTCCGCAAGTTTTGCTCAGGGCGGCTACCCGGCGGGAGGTGTCGGCGCCGGGCCCCGCAGGTCACGCGAGGGGCCGTGCCCCACCGCCCCGGGCAAGGGCGGCGTGACGTCCTCGGGCACCGGGACGAACCATCCGGAGGCTGAGAGAACTCTCATCGGCCACCCGCCGACGGGTGGGTCCACGCCACCCGGCACCGGACGGGCGACTCCGTTGTCGCGGGCCCCACTTCGGGGGAGGCGGGGCGGCCGCCACTCCCCGTCGGCCCACCTGTCACCTGCCGCCCGCCCTGGCCCCGTCCGGCCGGGCGCGCCCCTCTTTCACCAGGCTCTCCTCGTCCGGCGCGGCCCTCGCGGCCTTGACCCTGACCTGCGGGCCTTGCCGCTGACCTGCGGGTCAGGGGTTAGCGTCACGGCACTCCGGCAGCGGGCCGCCAGCCGTCCCGCTGTCCCGCTGTCCCGAACCTGCCCCGGGAGTCGCTGAGATGACCGCCGTCCTGCCCCGCACCACCCGTGAGATCCGGCTCGCCGCCACCCCCGAGGGGCTGCCCGGACCGGAACACCTCGCCGTCGTCGACACACCGATGCCGGTGCTCCGACCGGGCCATGTGCTGGTCCGCAACCGGTACTTCCTGGTCTTCCCCGGTCTGCGTACCCTGATGGGCGACGAGATCGACGGCGTACCGCTGCCCCCGCTGCGCGGCGGGGACACCCTCTTCGGGCCCGCGGTCGGTGAGGTCGTGGCCGTCCCGCCCGGCAGCCCGCTGCGGGTCGGTGACACCGTCTCGCATCTCCTCGGCTGGCGGGACCACGCCCTGGTGGCGGACGCCGAGTGCGCCCTACTGGACGGGACGCTGCCCGACCCGGTCGCCCGACTGGCACCGGGAGCGGCGGCCTACGGGGCGCTGACCCGGCTCACCGGTGTCCGCGAGGGCGACACCGTGCTCGTCACGGGAGCGGCCGGGGCGGTGGGTTCGCTGGCCGGGCAGATCGCCCGGGTGCTGGGTGCCGGGCGGGTGATCGGCAGCACCGGTTCACCGGAGAAGGCCGCGCGGCTCGTGTCCGAACTGGGTTACGACGCGGTGGTGCTGCGGGGCACCGGCTCCTTCGCGGAGCGGCTCGCCGGGGCGGCGCCCGACGGGATCGACGTCCTGCTGGACACCGTCGGCGGGGAGCAGCTGGCCGCGGCGCTCGGCGCGGCCCGGCCGGGGGCGCGGTTCGCGCTGGTCGGCGCGCTGTCGGGGCAGTTGTCGCCGGAGCGGGGCGGTGGCAGCGCGCCGGTGCCGCTGGACACGTTCCGCCTGGTCGTGCGGGGCGTCTCGGTACGCGGATACCGGGGCGCGGACCATCCCGAGGTGGACGCGGAGTGGACCCGGCGCTTCGGCGGCTGGCTGCGTTCGGGCGAGCTGAGCTTCCCGCACACCCGGATCGCGGGTCTGGACCGCGCGCCCCGGGCACTGCCCGATCTGATCGAAGGGCGGTACTTCGGGGCCGTCGTCGTGGAACTCTAGAGGCGCGGACTCCCCCGGGACCGGTGCGGGTCCGACGGCACGGCACGTCATGGGAACAGGGTCCGAGCGGGACGGGGTGGCGCGGGATGCGGATCGGTGAAGCGGCACAGGCGGCGGGGACCACGCCCCGGGCACTGCGGTTCTACGAGCAGCGCGGGCTGATACCCCCGCCCGTCCGCAGTCTCGCGGGACAGCGCGTGTACGGGCCCGCCGATGTCGCACGGGTCCGGGTCATCCGCGATCTGCTGGGCCTCGGGCTCACCGTCGAGGACCTGCGCCGCCGCGCCCACCGGCTCCATCAGCTGACCATGAACCCCCCGCCCCGGTGCGACGCCGCCGCACCCGACGGGGCGCGCTCGGCGGTGGTCAGCAACAGGCTCGCGACCCTCGACGCCGAGATAGCCCGGCTGACCGAGCTGCGTGAACGCCTGGCGCGGCAAACCGGTGGCGGCTGAGGCGCCGCACCCGGAAGCAGCCGTACGGTCTCCCCGCGAGCGAAGCGGCGCGGGACGGAGGACGTGCGGAGGGCCGGTGGCGGAACCGGACCCGCGCGGGACGGACCGGTGGGGAACCGGACCGGCCGTCCGGGGTGGACGGCGCGGGGCGGCGGGGGCGGCGGGGGCCGGGGTGAGAGCATGCCTGCGGACATGTTTCCTCCTGCCCGTACCAGCCGAAAGCGGAACGCAGCCCTTCATGAATACGCACAGCTCCTGGATCACCCGCGTCGAGACCGGTGAGGACATCACCGCTGTCCGCGCGATCAACGTCGCTGCCTTCGAGACCGCCTCCGAGGCGGATCTCGTGGACGCGCTGCGGGACGATCCCGCGTGGATCGACGGGCTGTCCCTGGTCGCCGCCGGGGCCGACGGGAAGCCCGTCGGCCACGCGCTGCTGACCCGCTGCCATATCGGGGTGACCCCCGCCCTGTGTCTGGCGCCGGTCGCGGTGCTCCCCTCCCACCAGCGCACCGGGGCGGGCACGGCCGTGACCCGTGCCGCGCTCGCGGCGGCGGCCCTCCTCGGGGAGCGGTTCGTCGTCGTCCTCGGGCACCCGGAGTACTACCCGAGGTTCGGCTTCGGCCGGGCGTCGGAGCACGGGATCGATGTCACGATCGATGTCCCCGACGAGGCCCTGATGGCCCTGGCCCTCGACCCGGAGCACCCACTGCCGAGCGGCACCGTGCGCTACGCGCCGCCCTTCGGGATCTAGCGCACCGGTCGGGCCGACGTCGCCGGACCGTCCCTGGGCCGCGCCGCGTCCCGGCCCAGGGACCGACGGTCGAGGCCCGGCGCCCAGCCGGCCTCCCGGGGACCGCACGGGTCACTCCAGGCCGACGTGGGTGATCCGGTCGTCCCCCAGATCCGTCTGGACGCCGCGCAGCAGGACGCCGAGGAGGTCCGTCAGCAGGTCCCGCTGTTCGGCGCCGAGACCGGCGACGAGTTCGGCTTCCCGGCGCAGGACCTGACCGACGGTCGCCTCGACCAGTTCGTGTCCGGCCGGGGTCAGGGTCACCTCGACGGTACGGGGACGCCCCCGGCCGTTGTCCCGGACCACGAGTCCGTCGCGTTCGGCGCGCGCGACCCGCTGGGAGACCGCCCCCGCGGTGACCAGGGAGCGGCGGGCCAGCTCACGGGTGGTGAGCGTGTAGGGCGGACCACCCCTGCGCAGCACGCTGAGCAGGTCGAGGGTGGCGGCGTCGACCCCGAGGCGGGCGAGGACCCGGCGGCGTTCGTCGCCGAAGAGTTTGGCGAGCTGCCAGACCGGGGTGACGATACCGATGGAGGCGACCGGTACCTCCGGGAGTTCCCGTGCCCAGGCAGCGGTGATGTCCGGCACAGCGGCGCCGCCTCCTCCGCCTGCGGCATCCGCGGCATTCCTGGTATCCGCGCCCTGGTCACCCGGGTGCCGTACCTGCTCCCCCGTCTTGTCGTTTGCCATGACGCCTCTCCCCATGCTTAATATTTAGACCTGAATTTAGACCTTAACGAAATGGTGGAGGCACAGCATATGACACGCGGTACGGCACGCACCGTCCTGGTCACCGGTGGTGGCACCGGCATCGGCCGGGCGATCGCACAGCACTTCGCCACCGAGGGGCACACCGTCGTGGTCACCGGTCGCCGGGCGGGCCCGCTCCAGTCGCTCGCCGAGGAGACCGGGGCCCGGGCGCTGGTCTGCGACCACAGCGACCCCGGGGCCGTGGAACGGCTGGCGGCCCAGTTCCCCGGGCGGCTCGACGTACTGGTCAACAACGCGGGCGGCAACACCGACTTCGACGGTGCCGACGCGGCGGACCTCGCCGGGTACGCCGCGGCGTTCCGGGCCAATCTGGACGCCAATCTCGTGAGCGCCGCCCTGACCACGAGGGCGCTGGAGGACCGGCTCGGTGAGGGCGGTTCGGTGATCCATATCGGCTCGATCGCCGCCGGTCAGGGCGCCGGTTCGTACGGCGCGGCCAAGGCGGGGCTCACGGCGTGGAACCTCTCGCTGGCCGGGGACCTCGGTCCACGCGGGATCACGGCGAACGTCGTCGCGCCGGGCTACGTCGGTGACACCGGGTTCTTCCGGGACCGGCTCGACGCGGACCGCCGTACTTCCCTGATCGCGGCCACGGCCCTGGGACGGGCGGGCGCCCCGGAGGACATCGCGGGCGCGGTCGCGTTCCTGGCCTCGCCGTCGGCGCGGCACATCACCGGTCAGGTGCTGCATGTGAACGGAGGCGCGTACACCCCCGGCTGAGCGCTCCGGCTCCGCCGGGGCCGGTCAGTAGCGGACCGCGGTCGCGACCTCGGCGGTGACCTCGCCGGAGACCTGGTGCGTGCCGCGGGCGGTGGCGTCCTTGGTGGCGCCGGCGGCGACGTCCGTGACGCTGACGACGACCGTGTCGACCAGATTGCCGTCCGCGTCCTTGAAGTTGACCTGCACGCCGAACGACTTGGCGGAGTCGGCGGTGTTGCGGACGGTGAACGGCACGGTGGCGCGGCCTCCGTCGTCGGCCGCGCGGCCGGACAGGGTCACCTCGTCCCGGGCGTCGACGCCGTCGGTGATGTCGTCGAGCTTCTTCTGCGCGTCGGCCGCCGCCGCGGAGACGGAGTCGGCGGCCGACGAGGCCAGCGACGCGCCGACCGACGCCACGGCGGACGCGGCGTTCGACACCGTGCTCGCGGGGGTGCCGCCGTCGTCGGAGCAGCCGGTGAGGGTGACGGTCAGTCCCGTCAGCAGGGCCGCCCCGGCGGCGGTCCGTTTCCAGTACCCGTTCACGTTCCGCCTTCCGCGCAGCCGGTCAGTGCCCCAAGTCAAGGGCGCACGGCCGCGGCCCGCATGTCCGGGCCGCCGGACGGGTGAGCGGCGGGCGGGCCCGGACGGGTCAGAACGAGTCGCCGTACCAGTGCGCGGCGCCGGGCGCGGTCACCGTGCGGGTCACGGCGGCCCGCGGGGCGAGCAGCGGGCGGGCCATTCCTGAGGTGTCCGCGCCGGTGGTGACGGTACCGGGGGCGAGCAGCCGGGGTTCGGCCTCGGTGACGGCCGGGGACGGCGGCAGCAGGACCCGGACCCGGGTGTGCCCGGCGGCGCGGACCCGGTCGGCGAGGGCGGTGTACAGCGCGCCGAGGGCATCGGGGTGGCCGGGGTGCAGCGCGGTCTCCAGGACGTCGGTCCGGCCGGGGGCCGCCGGGCGGGCCACCAGCCAGCCGGTGAGCGTGCCGTCGGCGGGGTCCTCGGCCAGGAGGGACCAGCAGGGCCGGGCGTACAGGGCGGGTACACGGACCCGCCAGTCGTCGGGGCCGCGTACGGCGGTCAGCGGCCGGGTCGCGTTGTACGCGGACTGGAGGCGGGCCAGGCCCGGGGTGTCGGCGGGGGTGACCGCGCGTACCCGGTGCGGGGTGGGTGTCTCCCCGGGTGCGGACGGGACGGTGTGCGGTGCGGCCAGTCGCCCCTCGGTGGTGGGGCGGGCGAACTCCGTCCAGCCGGAGCCCCGGTAGACACCGGGGGTGCCGGTGAACAGCAGGGACCAGGCGCAGCCCTCGTCGGTCATGGTGTCGGTTGCGGCGCGGAGCAGGGCGCGCACCAGTCCCCGGCCGCGGGCCTCGGGGCGGGTGGCGACGGAGCCGATGCCTCCGATCCGGTGCGGGGTGCCGTTCGCGTCGCGGACGCTGCGGGGCACGTACACGACCACGGCGTCGAGGGTGCCGTCGGCGCGGGCCGCGACGAAGGTGCGGTGGTACCGGCCGGGATCGAGGGCGTGCAGGGCGGGCAGCCGACGGACGCCGGGGAAGCACTCGGCCCACAGGGTCAGAAGGGCGTCGTCGTCGCCGGGGCGGGCGGTGCGGATCATGTGCGGACGTTCCCGTCCGCGTGTGCGGCGGGGCCGGTCCCGGGCAGGGCGGTGCGGCGGGTGCCGTGTTCGACGCAGGTGAACGACCGGCCGTCCCCCGCCCGCCGGTACCCCGCCACGACCACCACCGTGCCCTCCCGCACCGGCCTCCCACCCCACCCACGCAACTCCCCGACCGTCGGTACGGAGCGGGTGTCGTGCCCTTGGGAGCGGGCCGCGGCAGGGCCGCTCGCGGTGGCGGTGGCGGTGAGGGCCGCCGCGGTGCCCGATACGGGGAGCAGCTTGCGTCGGGCGGTGCTGCCGTGCGATTCCACTGGTTCCTCCAGGGCGGCCCGGTCCGCGCGGGGGCGGACGGTGTCAGGGTCTGGGGACGGTGTTGCGGTACGGCGGCATGAAGCGCATCCGGGGCATCTGGTCGGCGAGGACTCCCCCGTCCACGACGAGCCGGGTGCCGGTGAGATAGGCGCCCGCGTCGGAGGCCAGCAGCAGCAGCGCGCCGACGCATTCGTCGGGGTCGGCGTAGCGGCCGAGCGGGATACGTGCGCGGTAGGCGGCCTCGAACTCCTCGCGGTCGAAGGGGAACTCCCCGTCGATGGGGGTCTCGACCATGCCGGGTGCGAGGGTGTTGGCGGTGATGCCGTGCGGGGCGAGCTCGACGGCGAGGGTCTCGGTGAGCAGCTGGGCAGCGGCCTTGGACGCGTTGTAGTGGGCGAGCCCGGCCTCGGCGACCAGCGCGTTCTTGGAGGTGACGGTGATGATGCGGCCCGGCACCCCGTCGGCGACCATGTGTTCCGCGATCCGCTGGGACAGGAAGAACACGGCGTCGACGTTGACCCGCATGACGCGCTGCCAGGACTCGGGGGTGATGGTGTTGTAGCGCTCCAGCGCGGCGGTGCCCGCGTTGTTGACGAGGATGTGCAGCGGGCCGCCGAGGTCGGCGCGGACGCGGTCGGCCAGCGCGGACAGCTCCCCGGTGCGGGCGAGGTCCTGGGTGTGGACATGGGCGCGGCGGCCGTGGGCGCGGACGGCCGCCTCGGTCTGTGCCAGCCCCGGGGCGTCCGGGAGGTCGACCAGGACGAGGTCGGCGCCCGCTTCGGCGAGGCCGACGGCGAAGGCCCGGCCGAGACCGCGGGCGGCCCCGGTGACCAGGGCCGTACGGCCCGCGAGGCTGAATCGGTGCATGGGGATCGTTCCTCGGTTGGGGTACGGGTGCCGGGGCGGGCGCGCGGTGGCGGTCCGCCCCGGCGGCGCTCAGTCCGACAGGCCGAGCAGGGGCAGGGCGTCCCGGTGGATCAGCTTCTCCACCTCGTCCCGGTCGAGCGGGTCCAGGCCCGGGATACCGGGGACGGCCGCGACCTTCCGTAGTCCGGCGACGGAGTCGTCCACGGTGGTGAACGGGTAGTCGCTGCCGAACAGCAGCTTGTCCCACACGCCGTAGTCCTGGACCAGCCGCAGGCTGTGCCAGAGCTGGAAGGGGCGGTAGTGCAGGGCGCTGATGTCCGCGTACACATGGGGGTGCTTGCGGACGACCGCGACGCACTCGCCCTCGAAGGGGTGTCCCAGATGGGCGAGCACCATCCGCAGCTCCGGGTGGCGGATGGCGACGGCGTCGAGATGCCGGGGCATCGCGTACTCCAGCGGGGCCGTCGACACGAAGGTGGTGCCCGTGTGGACGAGCAGCGGCAGTCCGTGCCGTTCGGCGTAGGTGTACAGCTCGTCGTACGCCTCGTCGGCGGGGTCGAAACCGGCGTACATCGGCATGAGCTTGATGCCGCGCAGTCCGAGTTCCTGGTGGCCGTACCGCAGTTCGTCCCGCCAGCCGGGCTGGGTCGGGTCGAGCGACAGATAGCCGATCAGCCGGTCGGGGCGAGCCGCGGTGTAGGCGGCGACGGCCGTGTCGTCCACCCACAGTCCGCTGCGGCGGGCCTTGCCGCCGACGACGATGGTGCGGGTGCCGTCGGGTGCGGTGGCCGCGTACTCCTCCCACTTCACCGTGAGGTCGACCTCGCCCGCGTGGGCGCGGGCGGAGTCGGAGGCGAACGGGTCGGTGAAGTCGTGGCTGTGCCGGAACAGATGCGAGTGGACGTCGGTGATCACGCCTGCCGCCTCCCCGCGCTGGCACCGGACCGCGCGCGGGGGCGCCGGTGCTGGTTCATGTGCGGTTCCTCTTCTCCCAGCCGTCCTCGAACATGTTCCAGAAGCGGTGGGTCGGGGGGTGCTCCGCGAAGACCTCGTCGACGAGTTCGACACCGATCCCGGGTGCGGTGGGCAGCCCGATGTGGCCGTCCTCGATGGGGAGGGTGCCCTTGAGGGCCTGGAAGACATGGTCCTCCAGGAGGCCGTCGAAGGTCTCCAGGATCTTCAGATTGGGGATGCCGAGGCCGGCGTGCACGGAGACGGTGGTGCACAGCGGCGAGTTGGAGTTGTGCGGGGCGACGAGCATGCCGTGGCTGTCGGCGATGGCGGCGATCTTGCGGACCTCGGTGAAGCCGCCGGCCATGGAGAGGTCGGGCTGGACGATGTCGACGGCGTGCGTCGCGAAGAGCTGCTTGTACTCGTAGCGGTTGTGGAAGTGCTCGCCGCCGGAGAGGGGGAAGGCGGCGCGTTGCCGCAGTTCCGCGTAGCGCTCGATATGGGTCCAGGGCATCGGCTCCTCGAACCAGCCGATGTCGAAGGGCTCCAGCTCGCGGACGAGTCGGCTCGCGGTGGGCATGGCGAACCGGGCGTGGCCCTCGATGAAGAGGTCGGTGTCAGGACCGATGGCCTCGCGGACGGCGGCCACCAGATCGAGGGAGCGGCGCAGTTCGGCGCGCTCCAGTTCGTGCAGGCCGGGGCCGAAGGGGTCGAACTTGAGGGCGGTGAAGCCCTTCTCGACGGTGGCCCGGGCCTTGGCGGCGAAGACCTCGGGGTCGCGTTCGCCGTTGTACCAGCCGTTGGCGTAGACACGGACCTTGTCGCGGCAGGCGCCGCCGGTGAGCCGGTAGGCGGGGACGCCGAGGGCCTTGCCCATGAGGTCGTACATGGCCTGGTCGAGGCCGGACAGGGCGATGCCGCCCATGTCACCGCCGCGCAGGAAGTCGCCCTGGTAGACGCGGAGCCAGAGTTCCTCGATGTCGAAGGGGTCGGCGCCGATCAGATGGCGGCGGCCCAGCGACTCGGTGAGGGCGCAGACCTCGGCGCCGCGGTAGGGGTGGGTGATCTCCCCGACGCCGGACAGTCCCTCGTCGGTGTGGACGCGGACGTAGCCGAAGTCGCGCCAGGCGGTGCCCAGCATCAGGGTCTCGACCCGGGTGATCCGGCCGGCGGGACCGGCGGGGCGGGTGGTGTCGACGGTGAGCATCAGCGGACCGCCCCGCCCATGGTGGAGGCGTTCTCCAGGTCGCGGGCGCCGCCCTCGGCGAGGACTGCCTGGACGGCGGCCTCGGTGCCTTCGAGGAGCCGGTCGACGTCCGCGTCGGTGTGCGCGTAGCTGATGTGGCTGCGCTTGAGGTTGAGCGGCAGCTCGAACAGCCCGTGGTCGAGGAGTCGGCGGCGGTAGCCGACGAAGAGGGCGGCGTCGTTGGCGAGGAGGTCGTCGTAGGTGCGGGGCGCGTCGCCCGGCATGAAGTAGGTGACGAACACCGAGCCGTGGCCGGTGACGACGGCGGGGACACCGAGGCGGGTGTACAGGCTGTCGAGTCCGGCGCGGACCCGGGCGCCGAGCCGGTAGACATGCTCGTGGACGGGTTCCTCGCGCAGCTTGCGGAGGGTGGCGAGGGCGGCGGCGACCACGGACGGGTGGCCGTTGTAGGTGCCCGCGAAGAAGGCGGGGGCGCCGGGCCGGGTGGAGAACAGGTCCATCAGGTCGGCGCGGCCGCCGATGGCGCCGACGGGGGCGCCGTTGGCGATGGCCTTGCCGAGGGTGGTGAGGTCGGGGGTGACCCCGCTGAGCTGCTGCCAGCCGCCGAGGGCGTGCCGGAAGCCGGTGATGACCTCGTCGAAGACGAGCACACTGCCGGCCTTGGCGGTCTCCTCGCGCAGGGTGGTGAGGAACTCCTGGTACGGGAGGAGGGCGCCGACGTTGTGGGGGACGGGCTCCACGATGACGGCGGCGATGTCCTGGCCGTGCGCGGCGAAGGTCCGGCGGACGGCCTCGCTGTCGTTGAACGGGAGGACGAGTGTGGCGTCGAGGACCTCGGGGAGGATGCCGGTGGAGATGGGGTCGTGCCCGCCGATCTTCTCGGGCGCGGAGATGACGTTGAGGCTGACGGAGTCGTGCCAGCCGTGGTAGCAGCCCTGGAACTTGACGACGAGGCGACGGCCGGTGGCGGCGCGGGAGACCCGCAGGGCGTGGAAGGTGGCCTCGCTGCCGGTGCTGGTGAGGAGCACCTTCTCCACGGAGGGGATCAGTTCGGTGAGCTGTTCCGCCAGCTCCACCTCGCCCTCGGTGACGCCGACGCCCATATGCCCGAGGGTGGTGCCCGCCTCGGCGGTGGCGCGGGCCACGTCGGGGTCGTTGTGGCCGAGCAGCGGGGGTCCGAAAGCCGAGTGGAAGTCGGTGAACTCACGGCCGTCGGCGGTCCGGAAGCGTGCGCCGGAGGTCGCGGTGACGACGAGATCGGCCAGTCCGGGAACGCTGCGCTGGCCGCTGTTCACGCCGCCGGGCACGACCTTGCGGGCGCGCTCGGCGATCCGGGCTCCGGAGGTGAGGTCCGGGCCTGAACTCATGGTGCTTGCTCCTTGCGTCGAGAGTCGTCGGCTCCGGAGGCCCTGCCCGGCCTCCGAACCCTGGCGCCATCCGCCCGGCAGTCGCCGCAGGAAGAGTGCTTCGGTTCGGTCTGTACGGGTTGCCGTACAGATGGGGTGTCACATGGTGCGAGTTTTTCAGAACACCGTTCTGCTGTGCAGAACAGTTCCTGAAGATTACGAGCGCCCCTCCCACCGGTCAACCCCTTTCGGGGCGGTAGACCCGCTCGATATGACTAAACTGTTCGGTCATGACGAACAGAGCTGTTCAGGAGGACCCGAAGTACTGGGTCAAGAGCGTCGCCAGGGCAGCGGACATCCTCGAAGTCCTCGCCACCCCGGCGCCCGGCAGCGGACTGAGCGTCACGGAGGTGGCACAGATCTGCGGGATCTCCAAGAGCGCGGCGTTCGGCACCCTTCAGACGCTTCGCGCCTACGGCCTCGTCTCCGACGACGGCGAGGGCATGAACCGCCGCTACCGGCTGGGCATGGGGCTCTCCCGCCTCGGTGACCGGGCCCGTTCCCAGGTGTCCCTGCGCGGGGTCGCCCACCCGGTGCTGCGCGATCTGAGCCGTACGACGGGCATGGCGTCACGGCTCGCGGTGCCCGAGGACGGGCACGCGGTCGTGGTCGACCAGGTCGAGCTGGACCACCGGGTGCGCCTGGACCTGCGGATGGGGCAGCGCGAACTCCCCCACTGCACCGGGCTGGGCAAGGCCCTGCTGTCGGCGCTGCCCGAGGCGGAGGCCGCGGCCGTGATCGAACGGCACGGGCTGCCCCGCCGCACCCCGCGGACCATCACCGACCCGGCGACCTTCCTCGCGCATCTGCGGGACATCGACCGGGTCGGCTACGCGCTGGACGACGAGGAGGACGCCGAGGGAATCCTGTGCATCGGCGCGCCCGTCCGTGACGACCGGGACATGTGCGTCGGCGCCATCAGCATCACCGGGCTCAAGCTCGGTCTGCCCGCCTGGCGTTATCAGGAGCTGGGCGGCCAGGTGCGGGACGCGGCCCAGCGGATCAGCGAAGCACTGGGGTGGGCCGCCCCCGACCCGGCCGGGGACACGGCGCCGGGGGCCCCTCGGGGCTGAACACCCGGGCACGGACCGTGCGACGGGGATCGGAGAGCGGTGTTCCGGTCCCCTGTTCCGCGTACGCGGGGCGGCCGTCGGCCGGCCGGGAAGGTCCGGGTCCCCGGGGGCGGGAAGCCGGTCGCCGCTGCCGGGTGCGCGGCCGTCGGCCGGCCGGGAAGGTCCGGGTCCCGGGGAACGGGGAAGTCCGGTCCCCGGGAATTCGTCGTGATCCAGCTCTTGACCTTCCATGGAACGGCCACGTACGTTCCTGCCATCCGCCGGGACATTCTCCCGTCACCGGCGTGTCATCCCGATGTATCCCTTCCCGGGCCCTGCCCATCCGTCCGGGAACCCCGCTGAGCTCTGCTCAGGGGCAGCTCTTTCGAGCCATCCGCCGTCATGGCAGTCATCCGCAGGACCGCTCCCCTCCCGCCCGGTTTCCCGGTCACCTCTCGGAAGGCGAAGTCCGCGATGAGCGTTCCGCAACACCCGAGCACCGCCCGCCGTCATCTGCTGCGCGCCTCCGGCGTCGCCGGTCTCGCCCTCGCGGGCACGGCCGCCGCCACCGCTCCCGCCCAGGCCCGGTCCGCCAAGGACGCGACCCTGCGGGTCTCCGATGTCGGGGAGTTGCGTGGGCTGGGTGGGAGGTCGGTGCGGGAGGGCACGGTGGTGGTCGTGGCGGGGTACCGGCGGGCGGGGGACGGCGGGTCGTTCACGGCCCGCTGGGATGCCCGGTCCACCGCCGCGCACAACGGCGGCACCGTCATCGCCCCCGACACCAGGAAGCCCGGACCCGGGCGCTGGCACCAGCTCCACCACGGCGTCCTCGACTTCCGCACCTTCGGCCATTTCGACGCGGACACACCGGCCGACGACGCGCTCGACGCCATGATGAACGACCCCACCGTCCACCGCGTCGAGGCCCACACCGACCTCCTCCTGCGCAGACGCCACACCTTCACCCGCTCCCGTATCGAACTCGACTTCCACGGCAACACCCTCCACACCCACGGCACCGACAAGAACACCCACGACAACCCCTTCGGCGCCACCCTCGCCTTCCGCGGCACCGTCACGGACGAGACCCGCACCCATCGGCTCACCGAGGCGATGCCGGATCTCTCGGACCTCTTCGAGGTCGGGGACTCGGCGGGCTTCGAGGTCGGGCAGTGGTGGGCCGTCGAGGTCAACGCGCTCACCGGCAGGTGGGAGCGCGAGGTCCAGCGGCTCGTCCAGGTCACGGAGATCGTGGACGGCTCCCGTGTCCGGGTGAACTACCGCATCGGCTGGGACCTCGCCGCGGGCCGTACCCTCACCTGGACCCGGGTCGAGCCCGTGGAACGCGCCCATGTGCGCGATCTGCGGTTCGAGGGCGCGGGCGACGACCAGTACACCGGCACCCACCCCGTCTCCTACGAGTACGCGGTGCGCTGCGATGTCTCCGGCATCGAGGCGACGGGCACCTTCTGGCCGGTCGTGATGCGCCGCTGGTGCACCTACTTCCGCACCGACCGCTGCACCCTCACCAACCCGAAGTCGGTGACGTACGGCGGCGCGGGCTACCTCACCCAGCAGATCTACTGCCTGTACGGGCATGTCGAGGACTGCTACGTCTCCAACGCCCGGCACCTCAACGACTTCACAGGCAGCGCCTACTGCTATGTCACCAACTGCCACAGCGACGGCGACGACCAGGGACCGTTCGTCACCCATGGCCAGTACGAGCACGACCTCGTGTACACCGGCAACTCCGGGCTGATGACCTTCGCCAACTCCGGTGCCGCGTGGGGCGGGGCCGCCAAGCGGATCACCGTACGGCGGCACTCCTGCTCCTGGTTCGTCGCCCGGGTCAAGGTCACCGATCTGACGCTGGAGGACGTCACCGTCATCGGCAAGAAGTCGCTCGCCGGGTCGGGGATGCTCTGGGTCAACGCGGACGGCGTCCAGATGCGCGGTTGCACGGCCACCGGACCGCTGATCGTCTCCCAGGCGTCCAAGCGGTCGGCGCGGCCCAATGTCATCGCCGACTCGTCGTTCGCGTTCGCCGCCGGAGCCGAGATCACCAAGGCCGATGTCTCCGCGCCGCTGACCCTGGAGCGGGTCACCCTCACCGGGATCGGCGGAGCGGCCTTCAAGGGCACCGGCCCGCTCACCCTGGACCACTGCGAGCTGACCGGCGCGCCGGACGCGGCCCCGGCCACGTACGCCCATGGCGAGGTGCGTGTCGAGGGCGGCCGGCTCACCGACACCGGGGTACGGCTGACCGGGGCCGGGGACCAGACGCTGCGGATCGACGGCACACGGCTGACCGGCACCAACAAGGACGCCGCGCTGCTGTCCCGCTCGGGTGGTGGGCGGACCGTCGACTGGCGGCTCGGCGGACTCGACTCCTCCGCCCCGGACGGCACCGCGCATGTCCTGGTCACCGAGGGCGCCAACCGCTATCGCGCGCACGGCTGTTCCTTCACCGGCGGACGTCTCGAACTGCGGCCCGCCGCGTTCGGGGACGGCGGTCATCTGCTGCACACCGGGTGCGTGGAGGACGGCACCGAGCGCACCGCGCTGCCCGACGAGGGTGCGCGTGTCTCGCACGGCACCGGCAATCTGCGCCTCTGACCGGCCACCGGCCCGCCCATGAGCCGGGCCCCGCACAAGCCCCGCACGCCCCAGCGAACTCCCAGGGAACACCTGTGTCCACGCATCCCCCGATCACCGGCCGGCCGGTGCGCGTCGCCCTCGTCGGCGCCGGCAATCGCGGTCTCACCTACCTTGAGTGGATCAAGGCGCACCCCGAACGGGCCGAGCTCGTCGCGGTCGCCGATCCCCGTCCGGCGGCGCGTGCCGCGGCGGGCGCGCCGGTCGAGTTCGACGACTGGCGTCCGCTAGCCGGGGAACGGATCGCGGACGCCGTGATCGTCGCCACCCAGGACCGTGACCATGTCGAGCCGGTGCTCGCGCTGGCCCGCGCCGGGTACGCGATCCTCGCCGAGAAGCCCCTCGCCCCGACCGAGGAGGAGACCCGCACCCTCGTGGAGGGGGTGCGGGAGGCGGGGGTGCTGTTCGCGGTCTGCCATGTGATGCGGTACCAGCCGTACACGGATCTGGTGAAGCGGGTCGTGGACTCGGGGGTGCTCGGGCAGCTCGTGTCCGTCGACCATCTGGAGCCGGTCGGTTGGTGGCACTACGCCCACAGCTATGTCCGTGGGCCGTGGAGCAGTGAGAAGACGTCGTCGCCGATGCTGCTGGCGAAGTCGTGCCACGACCTGGACTGGATCACGTATGTGATGGGCGGCCGGATCGAGGAGGTCGCGAGTTTCGGGGGACTCGCGCACTTCCGTCCGGAGAACGCTCCCGAGGGGTCGGCCGAGCGCTGTCTGGACTGCGCGGTGGAGGCTGGCTGTCCGTACAGCGCGCTGAAGCTGTACATGCCGACGCTGCGGGAGCGGGGCGCGGTGTGGCCGGTCACCCATGTGACGGAGGCGGCCGACGAGGCCGGTCTTGTCGAGGCGCTGCGCGAGGGCCCGTACGGGGTGTGCGTGTACCGCTCGGACAACGACGTGGTCGACCACCAGGCGCTGGCCATGCGGATGTCGGGCGGGGTGACCGCGACGTTCCAGATGGTGGCGTTCACCGAGCAGACCCACCGGCAGACCAGGATCTTCGGCTCGCACGGCTGGCTGCGCGGCGACGGTGAGCGGGTGACCGTCCAGGACTTCCGTACCGGGGACACCGTCACGCACGAGCTGGGCGCCGGCGGGTCCAACGCGGCCGACGGGCACGGGGGCGGTGATCCCGCGCTGGTCGAGGCGTTCGTACGGGCCGTCGCCACCGGGGACCCGGGTGCCGTGCGGTCCGGTACGGCGGCGTCGCTCGGCAGTCATCTCGCGGCGTTCGCGGCGGAGCGGGCCCGCCACACCGGGACCGTGCAGAAGGTGCCGGCCCACTGACCCGTCCGTGCGCCGGATCACCCGGCGCGCGCCCCTCGATCTCCCCCCTCAGCTTCCCCTTCCCCCTGAGCTTCCCCTTCTCTTCCTTCTCTTCACGACGATCAGCAGCCTTCGGAGGCGACCCTCATGTCCCGTTCCTCTTCGTCCCGTGCCTCGTCCCGCCGGGGCAGAACGCGTGCCGCCGCCGTCCCGGTGGTGGCGACCGCGCTGGCCACCACGCTGCTCGCCGCCTGCGGCGGTGACAGCGGCGGCGACGAGAAGTCCGTCACCATGTGGACGTACCCCGTGATCTTCGACGAGGCGAAGAACAAGGCGTACTGGGACGGTCTGGTCAAGGAGTTCGAGAAGAAGCACGCCGGGACCTCGGTGAAGGTCGAGACGTTCCCGTGGGCCAACCGCGACACCGCGCTCGCCACGGCGATCGCGTCCGGCAAGGGCCCGGACGTGGTGTACCTGGTGCCCGACCAGCTGCCCAAGTACGCCAAGAACATCGTTCCCGCCGACGAGTACATGCCGGCCGACGCCAAGGCGGACTACACCGACTTCGCGCTGGAGTCGGTGACCGTGGACGGCAAGGCACTCGGCACCCCGGTGCTCACCAGTGCCAACCCGCTGATCTGCGACAAGCGTGTCTTCGAGGCGATCGAGGAGAAGAGCTACCCGAGCACCTGGGCGGATCTGGAGGCGCTGGCCCCGAAGCTGAAGGAGAAGGGCTACTACGCGACCAGCTACAGCGGTGACGCCCAGCAGACCCTCAACATGACGTTCTACCCGCTGCTGTGGCAGGCGGGCGGCGATGTGTTCACCGAGGACGGCAAGAAGACCGCGTTCGGCGAAGCGGCCGGGGTGAAGGCGCTGACGTTCCTGAAGAAGCTGGTCGACGCCGGTCACACCGACAAGGACCTGGTGACGACGACGCCGAAGCTGGAGCAGACGCCCGTCGCCAAGGGCAAGGTCGCCTGCACCTGGCAGAACGTGGCCTCCGATGTGGAGCCGTTCTGGGGCAAGGAGAACATCGTCGTCCAGCCGCCGCTGAAGGACACGGAGTCCGTCGGCTACGGCACGGTCGGGGCGCTGTCGATGCTGAAGGGCGCCGGTAAGAAGGCCGCCGGGGACTGGATCAGCTTCGTGGCCGAGGCGAAGAACGCGGCCGGTCTGGAGAAGGAGTCCGGATACTTCCCGGCGCGGAGGTCCGGCGGTGACCTGTACCCCGGTGACGCGCTCCAGAAGGCCGTCGGCGACACCCTGCCGAGCATGACGGCGGGCCCGCTCCACGAGAGGTCCCGTGAGGTCATGGGCGTCCTGGCCCCGGAGATCCAGGCGGCGCTGCTCGGACAGAAGAGCCCCGAGGACGCGCTGAACGCGGCGGCCAAGGCCGCGGACGCGATGCTCGCGCGGTGATCCGGCCGCCCGGCCCGGTGGCCGGGCAGCCGTCGGCGCCCGGGTGCCCGCCCTCCGGGCAGCCCCTCCCGGGCGTCACGGGCCGCGGGTCCCGGCCGGTGCTTTTCTCCGCGACCCGGCCGGGGCCCGCCGCCCGACGACCCGACCGTGACCGCCGGACCCGGCCTGCCGGGTCCGCTCCCTCCTCCCTGACCTCCCCTCCCCCGCACCGCAAGGAGATTCACCGTGGCAGTCGTCGCGGAACGCGCCCGTCGGGGCCGTCTCGGCGGGCCGCTGGCGCGCCGCGAGGCCCGGATCGGCCTGCTGTTCGTCCTCCCGTGCTTCCTGCTCTTCCTGGCCTTCCGGTTCGGTCCGGGTGTCGCCGGTGTGCTGATGAGCTTCACCGACTACTCCCTGACCGGCGGCGGCCGGTTCATCGGCTTCGACAACTTCGCCCGGCTGTGGGAGGACCCGCTGTTCTGGCAGGCCCTCAGGGTGACCGTGCTGTACACGGTCATCGCGGTACCCGGCACGCTGGTCGTGTCGGTGGCGCTGTCGCTGCTGACGCGGCGCGCGTTCCGGGGCTCCAAGGTGTTCCGGTCGGTGTTCTTCCTGCCGGTCGTCACCTCGCTGGTGCTCGCCGCGACCGTGTTCGTGTGGATCTTCTCCACCGGTGGTCCCTGGTCGACGCTGATGGGCTGGTTCGGCTTCCCGGAGGGCTCCTGGCTCTCCGACGACGTCCTCGTCATCCCGGCCCTCGCGCTCGTCGGTGTCTGGTCCCGCTTCGGCTACGGGATGCTGATCCTGCTGGCCCGGATGCAGGACATCCCCCGGGAGCTGGAGGAGGCGGCGCTCACCGACGGCGCCGGTCCCTGGCAGCGGTTCCGGTACATCGTCCTGCCGCAGCTCAAGCCGACGCTGTTCTTCCTCGCGGTGATCGAGACCACCGCGTCGTTCCAGGTGTTCGACGCCGTGTACACCATGACCGGCGGCGGACCCGCCAACGCGAGCTACACGCTCGTCTTCCAGCTCTACGACGCGGGCTTCAAGTACTTCGACCTGGGCTACGCGGCCGCCATCGGGGTCGCGCTGTTCGTGCTGACCCTGGTGGTCGCGTTCGTGCAGCGGCTCGTGATCGGGAAGGACCAGTGACCATGACGACCACCACACCGGTCGAGTCCCCCTCCGCCGACGGGCCCGCGCGGCCCGCTCCGGTGCCCCGGGACCGGCGGGCGGAGCGCAAGCTGCGCCGGGACGCCGAGCGCGACTCCGTACCGCACGCGATGCGCGGCACCCGGCGCGGCCGGATCGCCCGGGGTGTGCTGCTGGGGCTCGCCGCGATCGTGACGATCTTCCCGTTCTACGCGATGGTCGTACTGTCGCTGAAGCCGTCCGCCGCCGTGGAGTTCCCCGGCAGCCTGGTGCCCTGGCCGCTGACCGGTGAGGCGTACGACAGCGTGATGAACGCGCAGGACGTTCCGCGCTGGCTGTTCAACACGCTGGTGTACTCGCTGGTGTCGGTGGTGGGGACGCTGCTGCTGGCCTCGCTCGCCGGGTACGCCTTCGCGAAGAAGCGGTTCCCCGGACGGGAGGCGATGTTCTGGTCGTTCCTGTCGATGGTGATGGTCCCGTACCACGTCACGATGATCCCGACCTTCGCGATGATCGCGAAGCTGGGCGGGGTGGACACGTACTGGGGTCTGATCGTGCCGACCCTCGCCAACGCGCAGGCGGTGTTCCTGATGCGGCAGTTCATCAAGGGGCTGCCCGACGAGCTGTTCGAGGCGGCGCGGCTCGACGGCTGCGGCGAGTGGCAGATCTTCCGCCGGATCGTGCTGCCGCTGCTGAAGCCGATCCTCGCCACGCTCGGGGTGTTCGTCTTCCTGTGGCACTGGAACGACTTCCTGTGGCCGCTGGTCGTCGGACAGTCGACCGACATGCGGACCCTGACGGTGGGCATCGCCTCGCTCCAGCAGCAGAACGTGCCGCTGAACGTGGTCCTGTCGGGCTCCGTCATCGCGTTCGTGCCCATCTTCGCCGCGTATCTGGTGGGCCAGCGCTACTTCACCGAGGGCGTCACCGCGTCCGGGATCAAGGGATGAGTCAGCGGATGGGCCAGCGCACACCGAAGGGACCGGAAGAGATGTTCACGAACGAGGCGGCGCTGGAGGAGCGCCTGGCCACCCCCTCCCCCGCCCTCGTCGCGGATCTGGCCCGGCTGGACGGCGATCTGCTGGTGCTCGGCGCGGGCGGCAAGATGGGCCCGAGCCTGTGCCGGCTGGCGCGCCGCGCGCTGGACGCCGCCGGACGCGGGGACACCACCGTGTACGCGGTGTCGCGCTGGTCGGACCGGGCGGCGGCCGAGGCGCTGGAGGCGGACGGAATACGGACCGTGGCGTTCGACCTGATGGACCCGGCGGCCGATCTGTCGGCGCTGCCCGACGCGGCGAACGTCGTCTTCATGGTCGGCGCCAAGTTCGGCTCCGCCGGGGCGCCCTCCCACGCGTGGGCGGTGAACGCGGCGATGCCCGACCGGGTGGTACGGCGCTGGCCGCAAGCGCGGATCGCGGCGTTCTCCACCGGCAATGTCTACCCGCTGGTCCCGGTCGCCTCGGGCGGCTGCGTGGAGGACGACCCGGTGGGCCCGGTCGGTGAGTACGCCATGTCGTGCCTGGGCCGGGAGCGGATCTTCGCCCACGCGGCGCTGACCCGGGGCACCCCGGTCGCCCTGATCCGGCTCAACTACGCGGTGGACCTGCGGTACGGCGTGCTCGCGGACATCGCCGGGCGGGTGCGGGCGGGCGAGTCCGTCGACGTGCGCACCGGGGCGGTCAACGTCGTCTGGCAGGGCTACGCGAACGAGGTGACCCTGCGGTCCCTGGCGCACGCCACCGGCGGTGACGCGTTCACCCTCAATCTGACCGGTCCGGAGACCGCATCGGTCCGGCGGCTGGCCGGGCTGTTCGGCGCCGAGTTCGGTACGGAGCCGCGGTTCGCGGGTGAGGAGTCCCCGACCGCGCTGCTGTCCGACGCGAGCCGCTGCCACCGGCTGTTCGGGTACCCGGACGTCTCCCTGGGCACCCTGGTCGCCTGGCAGGCCGACTGGCTGCGGCGCGGACTGCCGGTGTCCGGCAAGCCCACCAAGTTCCAGGTCCGCGACGGCAGGTTCTGACGCCCGCGGTATCCGTCCCGCCCTTCTCCCCCACGGAAAGCCACTGCCATGAACCCCTTGGAAATCCTCGCCCAGGGCACGGTGATACCGGCCCACCCGCTGGCGCTCACCGCCGGAACGACCCTCGACGAGCGCCGTCAGCGTGCCCTCACCCGCTACTACCTGGCGTCCGGCGCCGGTGGGGTCGCCGTCGCCGTGCACACCACCCAGTTCGAGATCCGGGAGCCGGGTGTCGGGCTGCTGCGGCCGGTGCTCGAACTCGCCGCGGACACCCTGCGGGCGGAGGCCGACCGGCCCTTCGTCAAGGTCGCCGGAGCCTGCGGGTACACCGCGCAGGCCGTCGCCGAGGCGGAGCTGGCCGCGTCGCTCGGCTATGACGCGGTGCTGCTGAGCCCGGCCGTGCCGGGCGCGGACGAGAAGGGACTCATCGACCGGGCCCGCGCGGTCGGCGAGGTACTGCCCGTCATCGGGTTCTACCTCCAGGAGGCGGTCGGCGGCCGGTATCTGTCGCCCGCGTTCTGGTCGGCGTTCGCGGACCTGCCGTCCACGGTCGCCGTGAAGACCGCCCCGTTCGACCGGTACCGCACCGCCGATGTGATCCGGGCGGTGGCCGCCTCGGACCGCGCCGACGAGGTCGCCCTGTACACCGGCAACGACGACGACATCATCGGGGACCTGCTCACCTGCTACGACACCCCGGGCGGACGGCGCTGGTTCGCGGGCGGACTGCTCGGACAGTGGGCGGTGTGGACCAGGGCGGCCGTCACCCTGCTGACGGACGTCCGCCGGGCACGCGCCGGTGACCACGAGGCCATGGTGCGCTGTCTGGCCCGGCGGCCGGAGCTCACGGACGCCAACCAGGCCGTGTTCGACGTACGCGGTGGGTTCCGTGGCTGCATCGCCGGGGTGCACGAGGTGCTGCGCCGCCAGGGGCTGCTCGCGGGCACCTGGTGCCTCGACCCGGAGTCGGCGCTCTCGCCCGGACAGACCGAGGAGCTGACCCGGGTGGCGGCCGCGTACCCGTGGCTCACGGACGACGACTTCGTGAAGGAGCACCTCGATGACTGGCTCCGCTGAGCCACCCGCCGGGGGCGCCGGTCGCCCCCGGGTCGTGGTGAGCGTCCCGCCGCCGCTGCGCGCGCAGTTGTTCTCCCCGGCGGTCTGGGACCGGCTCGCGGCGCGTACCGAACCGGTCGTCCTCGACGGCCACACCGACCGGGACGCGCTGGCCGCCGCGCTCCCGGGGGCCCGAGCGCTGATCACGTCCTGGGGCAGCCCCCGGGTGGACGCGGGGCTGCTCGATGTCGCGGACCGGCTGGCACTGGTCGCCCACACCGGTTCCGCGGTCGCGCCGTACGTCACGGAGGAGGTGTTCCGGCGGGGGGTGCGGGTCACCCAGGCCGGGGACGCGATGGCGCGGCCGGTCGCCGAGGTCGCGCTGGCGTTCACCCTGTCCCTGCTGCACCGGGTGCACCGCTTCGACCACGCGCTGCGGACCGGCGCCGACTGGGACACCGCGAGCGCTGCGCCGCCCCGGCACGAGGTGCACGGCAGCGGGATCGGGGTGATCGGGGCGTCCCGTACGGGCCGGGCGTACATCGCGCTGGCGCGTGCCGTGGGCGCCCGGGTGTCGGTGGCCGACCCGTATCTGGACGCGGCGGACGCCGAGGAGCTCGGCGTCCGGCTGCTGCCGTTGGAGGAGCTGTTGGAGCGCAGCCGGATCGTGGCGGTGCACGCCCCGGCGACGGAGGAGTCCCGGCATCTGCTGGGCGCGCGGCGACTGGCGCTGATGCCGGACGGCGCGGGCCTGGTGAACACGGCCCGCTCCTGGCTGGTGGACGAGGACGCCCTGCTCGCCGAGGTGCGCTCGGGCCGGCTGGACGCGGCGATCGACGTCTTCGACGCCGAGCCGCTGCCGGTCGGGCATCCGCTGCGCGCCCTGCCCAACGTCCTGCTGACGCCCCATCAAGCGGCGGGTACCGTCGAGTGCCGACTGCGGATGGGGGCGAGCGCCGCCGACGAGGTGCTGCGGCTGCTCGACGGAAAGCCGCCACTGCACGCGGTGAGCGCACGGGCCCTGGCCCGGCTGCACTGAACCCCGTGGGACCGTTCCCAGGGGCGGTCCGCACCTCGTTCGCCGCACACGCCCCGCCCCGTTCCGGTCCGCGGCACGCCCCATGCGATCCGGTTTCCCCGTCCCTCCCCGACTCGTCCGCCTGTGACACGACCTTCGGAGATCCCCGTCATGCGTCTGATGCGCGTCGGCGAACCCGGCCATGAGAGCCCGGTGCTCGCCGCCCCCAACGGCCACTACTACGATCTGTCCCCCCTCACCGCCGATATCGACGGCGCGTTCCTGAACCGGCTCCTCGACGATCCGTCGCTCGTCCCGGCGGTGCCCGCACAGCTGCCCCAGACCGAGATCCACGGCCGCCGGATCGGGGCGCCGATCGCCCGGCCCTCGGCGGTGCTGTGCGTCGGGCAGAACTACGCGGCGCACGCCGCCGAGTCCGGGGCCCGGCCGCCCGAGCAGCCGATCCTCTTCTACAAGTCCCCGAACACGGTCGTCGGACCGTACGACGACGTGCTGATCCCGCGCGGTTCGCTGCGGACGGACTGGGAGGTGGAGCTGGCGGTGGTCATCGGCCGGCGCGCCTCCTATCTGGCCTCGCCCGAGGAGGCGCTGGCCCATGTCGCCGGGTACGCGGTGACCAACGACGTGTCGGAGCGGTCCTTCCAGCTGGATGTGTCGGGCGGGCAGTGGTCCAAGGGCAAGTCGTGCGCCACCTTCAATCCGCTGGGTCCGGTGCTGGTGACCGCCGACGAGGTGGGCGATCCGCAGGGCCTGCGGCTGCGGTCCTGGGTGAACGGCGAGCCCCGGCAGGACTCGAAGACCTCCGACATGATCTTCTCGGTGGCCCGGATCGTCCACCATCTGTCGCAGTACCTGGTCCTGGAGCCCGGTGACCTGATCAACACGGGCACGCCGGAGGGCGTCGCGCTGTCCGGACGGTTCCCGTACCTCGGTGCGGGCGATGTGATGGAGATGGACATCTCCGGACTGGGGCGGCAGCGCAGCGAGTTGCGTCCCGCGTAGGGCCGCCGATGCCGCGGAGGGCGGGACCCGGGGCGCTCCGGGTCCCGCCCTCCGTACCGGCGCTCGCGGGCTACGGCTTGCGGCCCACCGCGCCGTACGCGTCGACGGCGGGCGCGGCGGCCTCGTCGGGATCAGGCCGCCACGCGGTGACCGGGACGATGCCGGGCTCGACCAGTTCCAGACCGTCGAAGTAGGACGCGATCTCGTCCACCGGGCGGACGTGGTACGGCACCGCGCCGCTGGAGTTGTACGCGTCCGACGCGGCGACCATGCCGGGGCTGGTGGCCGTGCAGTCGCTGATGACGAGGTAACTCCCCGACGGCAGACCGGACATCAGCTCGGCGACCAGGGCGCGGGCCCGCACAGGGTCGTCGACATGGCCGAGGGTGTTGAGGATCATCAGCGCCACGGGCTGCGAGAGGTCGAGTGTCTCGCTCGCGTCCTCCAGCACGGTGGCGGGCGCGTACAGATCGGCGTCGAGGTAGTCGGTACGGCCCTCGTCCGTGCTGGTGAGCAGCGCACGGGCGTGGGTGAGGACGAGCGGGTCGTTGTCGACGTACACGATCCGGGCGTCCGGCGCGACGCGCTGCGCCACCTCATGGGTGTTGTCGGCGGTGGGCAGTCCCGTACCGATGTCGAGGAACTGGCGGATGCCCTGTTCGCCCGCGAGGTACCGTACCGACCGGCCGAGGAAGTGCCTGCTCGTACGGGCCACATCGACGAGACCGGGGAAGATCTCCATGATGTGGTCACCGATCTCCCGGTCGACCTCGTAGTTGTCCTTGCCGCCCACGAAGTAGTTCCAGAAGCGCGCCGAATGCGGCTTGGTGGTGTCGATCCGCGCGCGTATTTCCGCTGCTGCGCGCATGGATGCACGGTCGGACAAGGGGGTGCCTCCTCAAGGGACGTGGAGCGGACAGCTCACCACCGCCCGCGCGCCGGGACGGACCGGCCTGAATACGCGTTCCAGCCATACGAAACAGGCGTACGGGCTTGCGATTCGGTCAGTATGGCATGGCCTGTTGTGCGCTGCCGGGTTCATCACGAGCACGGGATCGACGGGCCGTGGGTGATGCCCCGCCGGTCGGCGGGGAGGGGACGGGGGGCGGTCGTACCCGTCGGCGGACGGGAGGTCCGGCGGTCGTTTCGTGAGCCTTCCGGTGCGGTCGGACCGGTGTGCGGGGTTCCGGTTCCCCGGGGTGGTGCGAGGGCAGGCGGGCGGGTCAGCTTCCGGGGGCCAGTACCGGGGCGCTGGGTACGGACTTGCGGGGGTCGTCGTAGATGGCGCCGGGGCCGGAGGGCGCGTTGTTGAGGACCCAGAGCCCGGCCAGGGTCGCGAGGGTGAAGACCACGGCGATCAGGACGGCGAGCACCAGCCTGCGGCGGCGCTCGCGGCGCAGCCACTCGCCGCGGACGGTGCGGTAGGCGTCGGGAGCGGGGCGGACCTCCCGCGCGAGGGCGTCGAACGCCTCACGCAGCCGCCGTTCGGTGTCGGGGGTGCTCATCGGCGGGCCTCCATCGCCTTCGTCAGGGCCGCGATCCCGCGTGCGGTATGGGTCTTCACCGAGCCCGCGGAGATGCCCATGGCGTCCGCTATCTCCGCCTCCTTGAGCCCCATCCAGTGCCGGAGCACCAGGGCCTCGCGCTGGCGGGCGGGCAGTTCCCGGACGGCGGCGATGAGGACCCGCTGGTCGTCCTGGAGCAGTGCGTCGTGCTCGGCGGAGGCGACGGGTTCCTTGGCCGGTGCGGGGGCCTCGGCGTGCCGGCGCACGGTCTGGAGGTGGCGTATCCGCATCCGGGTCAGATTGCAGACGACGGAGCGCAGATACGCCTCGGCGCGTTCGGGGTTCCGGAGCCTGCGCCACTTGCGGTACAGCTGGTAGTACGCCTCGGCGACGATGTTCTCCGGGTCGTCGGCGCCGAGCAGCGAGGCGAGCCGGAGCATGGATGTGTAGTGCCGTGCGAAGAGCGCGGCGAGGGCGATGTCCCGTTGCGGATCGGTGCCGTCCCCGACCGGGGTGCCCGCGGCAGGCATACCGGGGGTCGCGGGGCGGGTGTCCGCGGCCGGGCCGGTCGGGGCGCCGCCGCCGACGGCGGCGCGGTCGGCGGTTCCGTGGCCGGTGATCTCGTGGTCGGTGGCCCCGTGGTCACCGAGGGACAGGGCCCGGGACTCCCGTCTCATCCGTCGCATGTGCTGCTCGCTCCTGTTCCGGGGCGGCGCCTGAAGACCAGGCCGGGCGGTAGGGCGGTGGTGTCGGTGCCGCGGGGGACGCCGAACCGGTGGAGGACGGGGGTGAGGGCCACGGCGACGGTGAGGTTGACGAGCAGCGCCGCGAGTCCCGCGTAGACCTCGATGACATGGCCGGTGGGTCCGAGCGGTACGACCGGTGAGAATCCTTCCTGGACCACCATGACCGTACCGGCGGTCATGCCCACGGCCCAGCCCGTGAACAGCGCCCGGGGGTGCAGCCTTCGGGTGTAGAGGCCGATGGCGACGGCGGGGAAGATCTGGAGTATCCATACCCCGCCGAGGAGCTGGAGGTTGATGGCGGCCTGGTCGCGCAGTCCGTAGACGAAGCCGACGGCGCCGACCTTGGCGACGAGGGAGACGTTCCGGGCGATCCGCACCTGGCGTTTGGGGGTCGCGGTGGGGTGGACGTACTCGACGTACACATTGCGGACGAAGGAGGTCGCGGCGGCCACCGACATCACGGCCGCGGGGACGAGCGCGCCGACGGTGATGGCGCCGAAGACGAGTCCGGCGACGGCCGGCGGCATCAGCTGGTCGACGAGGAGCGGCACGGCGACCTCGGCGCCGCCGGCCGTGACCCGTATCCGCTCGGCGACGGCGGCGATGCCGAGCAGTCCGAACAGGGCGAGGACCGCGATCCAGGCGGGCAGACCGATCGTCACCCGGCGCAGGGTGTCGGGGCTCTTCGCGGCGAACGCGGCGGTCAGCATGTGCGGGTACATCAGGACGGCGAAGGCGGAGCCGAGGGCGAGGGTGGCGTACGCGGCCTGCTGATGCGGGGTGAGCAGCAGGGCGGCGTCACCCGCGCCGCCCTCGGTCATATGGCGGGCGGCCCGTTCGAAGACGGCTCCGGGGCCGCCGAGGTCGTCGAGCACGAGCCAGACCGCGACGATGACCGATCCGAAGACGGCGACGCCCTTGAACGCGGCGATGACGGTCGGGGCGCGCAGTCCGTAGCGGTAGGTGGCGACGGCGAGTCCGGCGAACAGGGCGATCATCGCGAGGTCGGCGCCCAGGGCGTCGGCGTCGATCCCTCCGGCGGCGAGGATCGCGCGGATGCCGAGGACCTGCAACGCGAGGTAGGGCATGGTCGCGAGGATGCCGGTGAGGGCGACGACCAGCGCGAGCGGCGGGGAGCCGTAGCGGCCGCGGACGAAGTCGGCGGCGGTGATGTATCCGTTGCGGGCGCAGACCGACCAGAGCCGGGGCAGCAGGACGAAGGCCAGTGGGCAGGCGATGATCGTGTACGGGATGGCGAAGAACGCGGGCGCGCCGTTGCCGTAGGCGAGGCCGGGCACCGCGGTGAAGGTGTACGCGGTGAAGAAGGTGCCGCCGATCAGCAGCCAGGACCAGCCGGTGCCGAGTCCGCGGTCGGCGAGGGCCCAGCCCTCCAGCGAGGGCAGTCTGCCGGTGGGGTGGAAGCGGCGGGCGGCGACGGCGAGCAGCGAGGTCGCGGCGATGACGGCGAGGAACGCGACGAGCGTGCCGCCTTCGTTCATCGTCCACCGTCCGTACCGGGCACCGGTCCCGGGGCGAACGCCCGGGCCGGTCCATGCTGTTCCGTCGCGACCCCCTGTCGCGTCCTGTTGCGTGAGTGTGACGGGCGGATCACGTCGGGGCACGGGAATCCGTGGAAGATCCGTCCGAAAATCCACCGCCGATCGCTGTCAACCGGACCGGGGGTGTCGGCAACTCTTCCACAGACCGGTGTGGTGGCGGGAGCGAGGGAGCACGGAGGGCCCGTGGCACAGGACAACGGCATGTGGCGTTCCGGCCGTTCCGCGGTACGGCGGGCCGCGGCGGCCTGCTGTCTGCTCGCGCCCGTGGTCGCGCTGGTCTGGGTGCCCTGGTACGCGGGCGCGCGCCCGGATCTGGCCGGGGTGCCGTTCTTCTACTGGTACCAACTGGCCTGGGTGCCCGGGTGCGCGGTGTGGCTGCTGGCCGCGTATCTGCTGACCCGGGGAACCCGGGGCTCGCCGGACGTGTGAGCCGTCGCGGGACCCGTGGGCGGGCCGTCGGCGGCGGCCGGGGCCCGTGGGTACCGCGCGGCGCTTCGCGTGTCGTGTGCGAGTGCGGCCGGGCGCCCGGCCAGGTGGTACCCGTAACGCTCGACGCAACCCCCTTATGAGAAGCGAACCCCTGAGAAGAGAAGGACTCACCGTGCCACAAACCCTCGTGTCCCCACCGCGGTTCCGTCCCAAGTCGGTGCTGGTCTGGACCCTGGTCGCGCTGGTCGGCGCGGTCTCCTGGGGTGTGCTCGCGCTCTCCCGCGGGGAGGAGGTGTCGGCGATCTGGCTGCTGGCGGCGGCCCTCGGCTCGTTCGCGATCGCCTACCGTTTCTATTCGAAGTTCATCGCCGACCGGGTGCTGAGGCTGGACGACGGCCGGGCCACCCCGGCGGAGCGGCTGGACGACGGCGTCGACTACCAGCCGACGGACCGGCGGGTGCTGCTGGGGCACCATTTCGCGGCCATCGCCGGGGCGGGGCCGCTGGTCGGTCCGGTGCTCGCGATGCAGATGGGTTATCTGCCGGGCACGCTGTGGATCGTCGCGGGTGTCATCTTCGCGGGCGCGGTGCAGGACATGGTGGTGCTGTTCCTGTCGATGCGCCGGGACGGCAAGAGCCTCGGGCAGATGGCCCGGGACGAGCTGGGCAGGGTCGGCGGGGCGGCGGCCCTGCTGGCGGTGTTCGTCATCATGATCATCCTGTTGGCGGTGCTGGCGCTGGTCGTCATCAACGCGCTCGCGGACTCGCCGTGGGGCACCTTCTCCGTGGCGATGACGATCCCGATCGCGCTGTTCATGGGTTTCTATCTCCAGATCCTGCGGCCGGGCCGGGTCGTCGAGACCTCCCTGATCGGTGTGGCGCTGCTGCTGCTGGCGATCCTGGGCGGCGGCTGGATCGAGCACTCGTCGCTCGCGGACACCTTCACGCTGAGCCCGACGACGCTGGTGTTCTGTCTGGTCGGGTACGGGTTCGTCGCGTCGGTGCTGCCGGTGTGGATGCTGCTGGCGCCCCGTGACTATCTGTCGACGTTCATGAAGATCGGCACGATCGTGCTGCTCGCGGTCGGGGTGCTGGTCGCGACGCCGCATCTGAACGCCGAGGCGGTCACGTCGTTCGCGTCGTCCGGCGCGGGTCCGGTGTTCGCGGGCTCGCTGTTCCCGTTCCTGTTCATCACCATCGCGTGCGGGGCGCTGTCCGGGTTCCACGCCCTGGTGGCCTCGGGGACGACCCCGAAGCTGATCCAGAAGGAGTCGCAGGTCCGGATGATCGGGTACGGCGCGATGCTGATGGAGGCGTTCGTCGCCGTCATGGCGCTGATCTCGGCCGCGGTGCTGGACCCGGGGCTGTACTACGCGATGAACGCGCCCGCCGGACTGCTGGGCCCGACGGTGGAGTCCGCCTCGCAGGCGGTCGCCGGGCTCGGGTTCACCATCTCGCCGGAGGAGCTGACGGCCGCGGCGAAGGCCGTGGACGAGAGCACCCTGGTGGCCCGGACCGGTGGTGCGCCGACGCTTGCCGTGGGGATGTCCCAGATCTTCTCGGACGTCGTCGGCGGCGAGGGGATGAAGGCGTTCTGGTACCACTTCGCGATCATGTTCGAGGCGCTGTTCATCCTGACGACGGTCGACGCGGGGACCCGGGTCGGCCGCTTCATGCTCCAGGACATGCTCGGCAATGTGTGGAAGCCGATGGGCCGGGTCAACTGGAAGCCCGGTATCTGGCTGGCCAGTGCGGTGGTCGTCGCCGGTTGGGGCTACTTCCTGTACGTCGGCGCCACCGATCCGCTCGGCGGGATCAACCAGCTCTTCCCGCTGTTCGGTATCGCCAACCAGCTGCTCGCGGCGATCGCCCTGACCGTCGCCACCACCCTGCTCATCAGGTCCGGGCGGCTGCGCTGGGCGTGGGTGACGGGGGTGCCGCTGGCGTGGATCGTCACGGTCACCCTCACGGCGAGCTGGCAGAAGGTCTTCTCCGCCGATCCGCGGGTCGGGTTCTTCGCCCAGCGCGAGCGGTTCTCCGACGCCATCGACGCCGGTGAGGTGCTGGCGCCCGCGAAGTCCATGGACGACATGCACACCGTGGTCACCAACTCCACGGTCGACGGGGTGCTGATCATCCTGTTCGTCGCGCTGGTGCTGACCGTCGTGGTGAACGCCGCGGTGGTGTGCGTCCGGGCGGTCCGCTCGCCCGGTTCCACGGTGTCGACGGAGACCCCGTACGTCGCGTCCGCGATCGAGACGCCGGAGTCCCGTCCCCGGACCCCGGCGGGCGCCGGGACGGGCGGCGGGAGCGGCCCGGGGGCCGGACGGTGAGCGGGGCGCCCGGCGCCACGGCTCCGGAACCCGTCGGGGGTCCCCTGCGTCGAGCATCACGGTGGGTTCTCTGGTATCTACGGGAACTGACCGGCGAAGCCCACTACGACCGGTACTGCGCGCGGTACCGGGAGCACCACCCCGGGGCACCCGTGCCCACGCCCCGGGAGTACCAGCGGATGCGGACGGCCCACCAGGAGGCCAATCCGCAGTCGAGATGCTGCTGATCGGACCCTCATCGCTCTGACCCCCATCCATGAACGGGCGCCGCGCACGGCCGCGCGGCGCCCGGCATCCACCTAGGACACGCGATGCTGCGACGAAGCACGGCGGTACGAATACGCCCCGAGCTGGACGACTACGAGCTGAGCCAGGCGCTCACCGACATCCGTGCCCCGCACCAGCTCCAGGGATTCGGCGCGGACCGTACCCGGCCCGCCTGGCAGCCGGTGGCCGATCTGCTGGACGCCACCGGCACGGACTGGGACCGCAGGACCCACCGGGTGTCCGTGCTGTCGCGGGTGCTGTCCCCCGCCGCGGTGGACCACTGGAGGAACTACGCGCCGGACAGCGTGGACGCGGTGGTGATGCGGGCGTGTGTGCAGGCGGTACGGGCGGCGCCGGGTTCCGTCAAGGAGGTCGGACAGGCGCAGACGAGCTGTGTACGGGCCGCGCACATCCATCCGGGGGACCCGGCGGCGCTGATCGCGCTGCTGGAGCTGATGCGCGAGCGCGGACTCCCGACCCGGCGGGCCTCCCCGATCTGGCGGGAGATCATCCGCCGTGACCCGGGCAACCGCGGCGCCCACCATGTGGTGCTGCGGTACCTCTCCCCCCGGGCGCACGGTTCGGTGAGCGATGTGACCACCTTCGCCTGGCACGCGGCGTCCCACGCGCCGCCGGGTTCCCCGCTGGCGCTGCTGCCGCTCGCGGCGCGCGCCGAGCATTTCGCCCACGCCCTCGACAGCGGCGGGACGAAGGCGCTGGGGGCGCACCGGATCTGGCACGAGAAGGCCGCCGCCAGTGAGCTGGACCTCGCGCTGCGGGGCTGGTTCCACACCGCGCCCGCGCCCCACGCGGCGGCCGTGTCGGACCTCAATATGCTGGCGTTCGCCCTGGTGAAGGCGCGGTGGCTGCCGGACGCGGCCCGGGTCTTCCAGCGGTTGGGGCCGCATATGACGATGTTCCCGTGGGACACCATGGAGGACCCGGTGAAGTCGTTCACCTACTGGCGGCAGCGGACCGGCGCGGTCTGACCCCGGCCGCCGCCGCGCGGGCCGGTGCGGCGGGCCGCACCGGGTGCCGCCACCGGTCCTGGCCGGCGCGAGCGTTCTCGCGCACAGGCCGTCCGGGCGGGCGGGTCGCCGGGTCCGGGCCGGAGCTGTCGCGCGTCCTCACGCGACCTCCCCCTTCACCAGCAGGTCCAGTGTGCGCCGCCCCCGTGCGGTGACCTCGTCGTCGCCGTTCGGCGGACCCCAGGCGAGGGCGCCGACGGCGTCGAGCGCGGCGAAGCACCGCAGCGCGTGGCGCTCGGCGGGGCCGGGCCTGCGGCCGTAGCCGGTGAGGAAGGCGGAGCGCAGCGCGGGGCGGTCCGCCCAGGGGCCGGTGGCGAGCCGGACGAAGTCCTGGACGGCGGGCGCGAACCGGGACCGCTCGAAGTCGATCCAGACCGCGCGGCCCGCCGCCGACCACAGCAGATTGCCGGGCTGGGCGTCACCGTGCACGAAGGCGAGCGGCAGCGGGCCGCTGGTGGCGAGATCGGCCACGAGGGCGCGGAGCAGGGCGCGTTCGCGGGCCGTCACCAGTCCCCCACAGCTGTGCAGACTCCGTTCGAGCCGGTCGGGGGCGCCGTCCCGTTCGGCCTCGGCCTCCGCGCGGCGGGGCGGGGTCAGGTCACCGGCGGTGTGCAGTCGGGCGAGCAGCGCGCCCGACTGCCGGTACGCCTCGCGTTCCTCGGTGGGCGGCAGCCGCAGATCGTCCATCGGGCGGCCGGGGACGGCGGTGAGGAGCAGCGCGAGGTGGTCGGCGCTGGAGTCCAGCAACTGGGGTGCGCCGCCGGGCGGGAGGGCGGGCAGGGCGTGCCGGTAGGCGAAGGTCTCCGCCCGGTAGGCGGTGGCGCCGCGGGCGGTCTTGAGGATGAAGCGGGTGGTGCGGTCGGGGCGGGCGAGTTCCCAGACGCGGCAGGCGGACGGCCCGGTCCCGGAGACGTCCCGGACGTGGTCGAAGGGTCCGATGACCCGGCGCGCCCAGGATTCGAGGGCGTAGGGGAGTTGATTCAGCAGCCGCATGCGCACCGCCTCGGGGACCGGCGTGGGGAACGCGCACGCGGACCTGACGGCGCGTCAACAGCGGATACTCCGTCCGGCCCGGGTACGGGCCGGTACTCGAACGCCGTGTGAAGACCCGAACGGGCGGGCACAGGATGCATGGTCTCTCCCTGATCCAGAAGCGGTGGTTCCTGACGCAAGCACAACGCACCAGATCAAGAACGCGTCACGCTCACTTCCGGACGATTCTTCGGCCGAAAGCACGATCCGCGGGGCATCGTCCGCAGGGGCACTTGATGGGAGGGCCCGTGACGCGGCGTTCGATTCACCCTGGCGGGGGGGGCACCACTTCGGGGGATCGCGGTGCGTGATATCCCTACGGGATGAATGATGTTCCCGCGCGCCCCGGGGCGACCGGTCCCGCGCCAGGCCACGACAGCACCGGGACGGGCCCGTCCGCCGCACCCGCTCCGCGGTCCGTACCCGCCCCCCGTACGGGCCCGGCGCCTCCCTTCGACGCCGTGCTGTGCGACGTGGACGGGGTGATTCGGCACTACGACACCGATGGGGTGACCCGGCTGGAGCGCGCCGTGGGACTGCCGGAGGGCACCACCGCGGCGGTCGCGTACGCCCCGCACAACGATCTGCCGCTGCTGCTGGGCCGGATCTCCCGGGAGCAGTGGGGGGAGTCGATCGCCCGGGAGCTGACCGGGCGGGTGGGGGCGCCGGACGCGGAGCGGCTGGCGCGGGAGTTCGTCCGGGCGGACTTCCACGCGGACCCCGTGGTGGTGGATCTGCTGCGCCGGGTGCGGGAGCGCTGTCCGCTGGTCCTGGTCACCAACGCGACGGTGTGGCTGGACGCGGATCTGGCGCGGCTCGGGCTGACCGGTCTGGCCCATCAGGTGGTGAACAGCTCACTGGTCGGGGTCGCCAAGCCCGACCCGCGGATCTACGGGATCGCCGCCGAGCGGGCGGGAGCGGCGCCCGCGCGCTGTCTGTTCGTCGACGACCGGGAGGAGAACATCGAGGCGGCGGTCGCCCTCGGGATGACCGGGCATCTCTTCCGGGACGCCGCCGGTCTGCGGGCGGCGCTCGCCCCGGTGACCGGGGCCGGGCCGTCGTCCGTCCTCTGAGGACCGCCGTGCCGCGGACACGTCCGGGACGGCGGGAGTCGTCCCGTCGCCCCGAACAGGGGTCGCCGCGCGTGGGGCGCGGCAACAGGTCCGCTACCGGACGGCCGACTGGGTCAGAGGCCCTTCGGCCGCCGCCGGGGGCGGCACGATCCGGGTTTCCACGGAGGCGAGTTCCGCGGCGGTGAGCTCCTCGCAGTAGGTCGCGAAGTGCGAGGTGAAGCCGCCGTCGACGGAGATGGTCGTACCGGTGATGTACCCGGCCTCGTCGGAGGCCAGGAAGGCGACCAGGTAGGCGATGTCCTCGGGGGTTCCGACCCGGGGGGTGAGGGTGTGCCGGGTCAGGCCGAGCTGCTGCTCGGGGGTGAGGTTGTCGCTGAGGGCCGGGGTGAGCACCACCCCGGGGGCGACACCGACCGCGCGGATGCCCTGTTTCCCGTACTGGGTGGCGATGCTGCGGGTCAGTCCGAGGATCGCCGCCTTGGAGGTGCCGTACATGGGCCTGACCAGTTCGGCCTGGATCCCGGCGGCGGAGCTGGTGTTGACGATGACACCGCCGCCGCGCGCCAGCATGTGCGGGATCGCGTGCTTGGCGGACAGGGTGTAGCCGAGGACGTTGACGCGCAGCACCCTGGCGAAGAGCTCGCCGTCGATCTCGGTGATGCTCCGGTCACGGGCGAGCACGTCCGGCGAGAGCAGGGCGGCGTTGTTGTGCAGGATGTCCAGTCCGCCGTAGGCGGTGACGGCGGTGGCGGTCATCCGCTGGATCTGTTCCTCGTCGCTGACGTCGGCGGCGACGGACACGGCCTCAAGGCCGCGGGCGGCGAGGTCGGCGGCGACCTCCTTGGCCGCCTCCGCGTTGATGTCGGCGACGACGACGGCGGCCCCGCGCTCCGCGAGGACGATGGCGGTGGCCCGGCCGATACCGGAGCCGCCGCCGGTCACCAGGGCGACCTTGTTCCTCAGGTTCCTCAGATCGTTCTGAGGCAGCTGATGCGGCGACGGGGACGGATTCGACGGACCGGGGTGGCTCGACGGGTTCAGCGTGTGCGGCAGTTCGGGATTCGACATGAGACTTCCTGGTCCGGCGCCGGTGGGGACGCTTGGTGAAGGTAGTGCACCTGGACCGATTTTCTTGTTCGAGACCGGACTTGTTCGACGCAATCGCGAGGATGGCTGGCATTGACCGCCGTTCGGGTGATGCCCGGTTTGCGGTGCCGAATCCCGGTCGGCGCAGCAACCCCTTGCCCTCCGGCCCGCGCGGCGGGCCGTGGCGGCCGGAAATCGGGGCGGCCGGAGCGTCGGGGGGCGGAGTCGGGCGTCACCCGTCCGTGTCTCTGTCACATGGCGTGTGGTTGCCACCCTTTCGTGTCCGTGCCGCCCGAACGGGCACTCCCGGGTGGTCCGCCCGCCGTCGCGGGACCCGGTCGCCGCTCCAGGTGGGCGGGCGGGTGGCGCGTCCGGCCCCGCCCCTGGCGGCCGGGCGGCGGCGCCCGGCCCGGCGTCCCGGTCGCACACGGCCGTGAGTCCCTTTTGTTGCGCGGGTGTTGCAGCCTCATGGCCGGCACGGTGATGTGCTTTCCGGGGCGAAACCGACCTATTACGTTGCGTGGTGCCGGGCGCTCACGGGTATGTGTCCCCGCGTCCTCGTGGCCCGGCGCGGAGCCAACCGGTCCCGGGTGTTCCCGTGGCCCCTCCGGTCCGCCCGTTCGGCACCCTCGCGCAAAGGAACACACATGAGCCAGCCCATCGACGCCGTGGCCGCCGGCCACACCCCCGACGACGAGCCCGTACCCGCCTCGGGCTGGTCGTTCGAGACCCGGCAGATCCACGCGGGGGCGGAGCCCGACCCGACGACGGGGGCCCGGGCCGTCCCGATCTACCAGACGACCTCGTTCGTCTTCCGGGACACCCAGCACGCGGCGAACCTGTTCTCGCTCGCCGAGCCCGGGAACATCTACACCCGTATCCACAACCCGACGCAGGATGTCTTCGAGCAGCGGGTCGCCGCGCTGGAGGGCGGTGTCGCGGCGGTGGCGCTGGCCTCGGGCCAGGCGGCGGAGACGCTGGCGATCCTGACGCTGGCGCGCGCGGGCGACCACATCGTGTCCAGTACGTCCTTGTACGGCGGCACGTACAACCTGTTCCGTCACACGCTGCCGAAGTTCGGCATCGAGGTGTCGTTCGTGGACGACCCCGACGACCTGGACGCGTGGCGGGCGGCGGTCCGGCCGAACACGAAGGCGCTGTTCGCCGAGACGCTGGGCAATCCGCGGGGCAATGTGCTGGACGTACGCGGGGTCGCCGACGCCGCGCACGCGGCGGGGGTCCCCCTCATCGTCGACAACACCGTGCCGACGCCGTATCTGCTGCGTCCCATCGAGCACGGCGCGGACATCGTGGTGCACTCGGCGACGAAGTTCCTCGGCGGGCACGGCACGACCATCGCGGGTGTCGTGGTGGACGGCGGCACCTTCGACTTCGGCGCCCACCCGGAGCGCTTCCCGGACTTCTCCGAGCCCGACCCGAGCTATCACGGGCTGCGGTACTGGCCGGACCTCGGGCCCAGCGCCTTCGCGGTGAAGCTGCGGGTGCAGCTGCTGCGGGACATCGGCCCCGCGATCGCCCCGCACTCGGCGTTCCTGCTGCTCCAGGGCGTGGAGACGCTGAGCCTGCGGATCGAGCGGCATTCCTCGAACGCGCTGGCCCTCGCCCAGTGGCTCGAAGCGCGCGACGAGGTCGCCGCGGTGCACTACCCGGGTCTGGAGTCCAACCGCTGGTACGAGGCGGGCCGGCGGTATCTGCCGCGGGGTTCGGGCGCCGTGCTGGCGTTCGAGCTGCGCGACGGGGTGGAGGCGGGCAAGCGCTTCGTGGACGCCGTGTCGCTGTTCAGCCATCTCGCGAACATCGGTGATGTGCGGTCGCTGATCATCCATCCCGCGTCGACCACCCACAGCCAGCTCGGACCCGACGAGCTGGCCGCGACGGGTACCTCCCCGGGCCTGGTGCGGCTGTCGGTGGGCATCGAGCACATCGACGACCTCAAGGCGGATCTGGAGGCCGGGTTCCGCGCGGCGAAGGAAGCCTCCTGAAGCCTGGGACGCCCCGCTCCACGGCAGCCGTGCCCACCGCTCCCCCGCCGCCGGCCTCCGGTGCCTGGCGTGAGGGGGACCCGGCGGGCCACCGCCGCTGGGTGTCCCTGCCCGCGCCTCTGCCACTGGAGGCGGGCGGCGAACTGCCCGGGATACGCCTCGCGTACGAGACCTGGGGCCGCCCGGCCCCCGACGGCTCCAACGCCGTACTGGTGCTGCACGCGCTGACCGGCGACAGCCATGTCAGCGGCGCGGCCGGACCCGGTCATCCGACAGCCGGATGGTGGGACGCGCTGATCGGGCCCGGCCGCGCCCTGGACACCGACCGGTGGTTCGTCGTGGCGCCGAACGTGCTGGGCGGCTGCCAGGGCAGTACCGGCCCGTCGTCGCTCCGCGGCGACGGCACCCGCTGGGGCGGCGGCTTCCCGTTCCTGACCCAGCGGGACCAGGTGGCGGCGGAGGCGGCGCTCGCGGACGCGCTGGGCATCGGCCGCTGGGCGCTGGTCCTCGGCGGTTCGATGGGCGGGATGCGGGCGCTGGAGTGGGCGGTGACGCATCCGGGACGGGTCGGGGCGCTGCTGCTGCTGGCGTGCCCGGCGGCGTCGGGCGCCGAGCAGATCGCCTGGTCCCATGTGCAGCTCCACGCGATCCGTTCGGACGCCCACTGGCGCGGCGGCGACTACCACGAGGCCCCGGACGGCGAGGGTCCGCACCGGGGCCTCGGGCTGGCCCGCCGGCTGGCCCATGTGACGTACCGCTCCGGGGCGGAGCTCCAGGAGCGGTTCGGACGCGCCCCGCAGGGCGCCGAGCAGCCGTGGCGGGGCGGGCGCTACCAGGTGGAGTCGTATCTCGACCACCACGCGGCGAAGCTGGTGCGGCGTTTCGACGCGGGCAGCTACGTCACGCTGACGGAGGCGATGAACAGTCATGACGTGGGCCGGGGCCGCGGGGGCACGGCGCACGCGCTGCGCCGGGTGACCGCGCCCGCCCTGGTCGCCGCCGTGGACTCGGACCGGCTCTACCCGCCCGCGCAGCAGCGGGAGCTGGCGGCCGGTATGCCGCACGCGGACGGTCTGCGGATCGTGGAGTCCCCGTACGGTCACGACGGGTTCCTCATCGAGACGGGGCAAGTGGGCGCGCTGGTAAGGGAGCTGGTGGGCGCCCGGTAGCGCGAACGTATGTCGGTCCGTGCTCGTGGGCGGGCCGGGCGCCACGCCCGGTGGTGTCCGGTGCCGGGGCGCGGCCCGGCACCGGGTGGGGCATGGGCACCGGGCGGGGCGCGCCCGGTGCCCATGCCCGTGACCGTGGCCCCGGGCCCGGCGGCCGGCCCGCGCGAGGCTGTCACTGCTCGCGCAGCCCCCACGGGGAGCCGTACTCGGTGAGCAGATCGAGGAACGGGCGCGGGGGCAGTGCCTCGGGGCCGAGGACACCGGCCCCGGACCAGGCACCGGAGGCGAGGAGTTCCAGCGCCACGACCGGGTTCACCGCGGTCTGCCAGACCACCGCCTGGGAGCCGTACTCCCGCATCGACCATTCGTTGTCGACCACGTGGTACAGGTACACCTCCCGGGGCCGGCCGTCCTTGGTGCCCTTGACCCAGGTGCCCGCGCAGGTCTTGCCGCGCATCCGGTCGCCGAGGGTCGCGGGGTCGGGGAGGCAGGCGGCGACGACATCGCGCGGTGACACCCGCGCGGTGGTCCCGTCACCGGCCGCGACCCGGACCGGCTCGGTGCGGTCGAGGCCCAGCAGATGGAGGGTGCGCAGGGTGTCGATGAACTCCGCGCCGAGGCCGTACTTGAAGGTGACCCGGCGGGCGTCCACCCAGCGGGGCATCAGCAGCACCTCCTCGTGCTCGACGTTCACGCACTCCACCGGGCCTATGCCCTCGGGGAAGTCGAAGACCTCGGGTTCGCTGAAGGGGGCCGTGGTGAACCAGCCGCGCTCCTTCTCGTAGACGACGGGCGGGTTCAGACACTCCTCGATGGTGGTCCAGATGTTGAACGAGGGCGCGAAGTCGTAGCCGTCCACGGTGAGGTCGGCTCCGTCGCGGACGCCGATCTCCTCGATGCTGTCGAAGAGTTCGTCGGCGGCGTACCGGGCGAAGACGTCCGAGAGGCCCGGTTCGACGCCCATCCCGACCAGGGCGGTCCGTCCGGCGGCCGTCCATTCACCGGCCCGCGCGAACTGGGCGTCGCCGAGCTTGACCCCGCACTCCTCGTAGGGGCGTTCGGGGTGCGGTCGGGACAGCGACATCGCCATGTCCAGGTAGTCGCTCCCGGCGGCGAGGGCCGCGTCGAACAGCGGCATCACGAAGCGGGGGTCGGTGGCGTTCACCAGGACGTCGCAGCGCTCCCGGCGGAGCAGTTCCGTGACGGCGTCCGCGTCGTTCGCGTCGACCTGGGCGGCGGCGAAGCGCGGATCGGGGGCGACGGCCGCGACGGCGGCCTCGGCCCGGGCGGGGTCGTGGTCGGCGACGACCATCCGGTCGAAGAAGGGGCGGCGGGCGGCGATCCGGGCGAGGGCGCTGCCGACGCCTCCGGCTCCGACGAGCAGTACACGCATGGCGGGACTCCGTTGCTGGGCGGGGTGGGCGCACGGCGGACGTCCGGACGTCTCCGGGGCACCGTGCCGCTGCCGTACGGGCGGGGCGGGACGGTCCGATCCAACGAGACCGCCCCTGTTCACGTCAATGGTGTTGGCATAAGCTCGGGGCCCGGGCCGGACGGCGGAGGGCGGGACGATGGCGAAGCCGGTGGTGGCCGAGAACGAGCGGCGACGGCGGCGGCCGACGAAGAGCGGCGAGGTGCTGTCCGAGCGGCTGATCGTCGACACGGCGCTGCGGATGCTGCGCGAGCACGGCAACGCGGGACTGACCGTCCGGCGTCTCGGCACGGCGCTGGGCGCGGACCCCAGCACGCTGTACCGGTACTTCCGGGGCATCGACGACCTCACTCTGGCCATCGGTGACGTCCTGATCGGACGCGCGTTGGAGGGCTGGCGGGCGCGGGGCGACTGGCGCGCCGATCTCCGGGACCTGGGCGTCCGGGTGCACGGCGCCTATCTCGCCCATCCGCAGGCCGCCGTCCTCACCGCCAGCCGGGTGACCGGCCGCGCGCATGAGATCGCGGCCGACGAGACCGTCCTCGGGGTACTGCGTAACGCCGGGTTCCCCGACGCGGACGCGGTCCGGATCTATCACGCGTTCATCGACCAGAGCCTTGCCTTCGCCGCCCTGGACGCGGCCTCCCTGGCGCTCCCCGAAGCGGCGCGCCGCGCCGACGAGCGGGTGTGGCGGGCCACGTACGCCCGGCTGCCCGCCGACACCCATCCGCACATCGCGGCGACGGCCCCGCTGCTGGTGGCCCGGATGAACGACAGTGCCTATCCGGCCGCCCTGGACATGCTGCTGGACAGCGCGGCATGGCAACTGCGTTCGCTGCGGGGCACGTCGGGGTCCTGAGCCGTCCGACCGAACCGCCACCGAAGGGCCGGTCGACACCTCCCGCACTCACCCTGCGTCACGTTGTGTATCTGGACATGCACACAGAGAAAGACCGTGCGACGCTGAAGGCGTTCACCCCCCACCCCTTCAGGAGTTTGCACCATGGGTATCAAGGACCAGTTCCAGGACAAGGCCGACGAGCTCAAGCAGCGGGCGCAGAAGGCCCGCGAGAGCGGCCACGACGAGGCCCGCGAGCGTGGACAGCAGGCCCCGGAGCGTGGCCGGCCGAACCCGGAGCACGCACGGCAGGACCGGGAACCCGGCCGCCCCGGCCAGGAGCGCGACCCGCGCCGCCAGCGACCGCTCGACGAGCCGGACGAGCAGTCGCAGCGCTGACGAGCGCCCGTACGTACGCAGAGTGGCGCGCCCCGTCCGCGGGCGCGCCATTCGCCGTGCGGGACCCCGGTCGCGACCCCGCGCGGCCCTCCCGGATCGACCCGGTCGCAGGGTGGGGCGTCCGGCTGCCGGACGGCCGTACAGGGGACGGGGTTCGCCGTATCGCGGCGTCGCTCCGGGCCGGGCAAGTACGGGTGCGGCGCGCGGCGTTCACCGCCGGGAACCCGGCGCCGGAAGGCGTCCCGGGGAGGCGTCCCGGGGAGGCGTCCGGGGGCGGTCGTACACTCCGGCCATGGACACCATGACGGCGATCCGCCGCAAGCTCGGACTGCTTCGTGCCGCCGACCCGGGCCTGCGGCTGTTCGGCGCCGGTCGGCATCGCCACAGGTCCCGCCCCGTCGCCGGGGCGGACACCGTCGAGCGGGTGGAGCGGCTGGCCGGGGTCCGACTGCCCGAGGATCACCGGGAGTTCGTGACCTCGGTCGCGGACGGGGCACCGGGCCCGTACCACGGGGTGATGTCCCTGGACGAGGCACTCGGCGAACTCACCCGGTCCTGCGGGACCGGGGTGCTCGGCGCGGACAGTCCGCTCACCGGGGACGTGGACCTCCAGGAACGGCTCGGAGGCGGTGACGACGACCGGGCGACGCACCTCGCGCGCCTCGGCGCGGACCCGGAGTACGCGGCCGGACTCTCCCGGCTCCGGACGGAGTACCTGGGCACGCCGTGGACCCGGGGACGGCTGCCCCTGGCCGAACATGGCTGCGGGGAGTTGCTGTTCCTGGTGCTGCGCGGGCCGCGCCGGGGGACGGTGTGGGTGGATTCGGTGCTGGGCGGGACCGGGCTGTACTGCCTGGAGACGGACTTCCTCACCTGGTACTCGCGCTGGCTGGACGATGGCCTGGCCCGGGCGGAGCAGGGCATGTACGACACGGTGGACGCGCGGTACCCGTTCCTCCGGTACGGCGACAACCCCCGCTACCGGATGGTGGTCCGCCCGGGGATCTCCTGATCACGCTCCGGCGGAGGCCCGGGAGCACTCCGGCATGCGGAAGCGCTGCCAGGGCCCGCCCGCCTGAGCCGACCCGAAGCGCCCTTCTCGCGACGCGGGGGCACGGGTCACCGTCACAGGGTCACAGGGTGGCTCCCCCGTGCTTGGCGTAGTTCTCGATCAGCCTGGTCCGCGAGCCCTCCAGCCGGTGGGCCAGGATCTCGGCGATCGTCCGCAGCAGGATGAGCCCGAGCGCGGTGTCCTGCTCGCACAGGGACCGGACCTTCGGCGCGTCGAACTCGTAGGCGCGTACCGGGCTGAACGCCTCGGCCCCGAAGTCCCACTCGTGCGGCGGGAACAGCCATGACCAGCCGAGCAGATCGCCGGGGTGCAGGGTCTCGACGGTGACGGGACGCCGTTCCGGCACCCGCAGGTCGAGACTGACCGTGCCGGAGCGGATCACCCAGAGCCGGTCGGCCGGGCCGCCCTCCTCGAAGATCCGGGCGTCCTGGGGGAAGGAGACCTCCTGTGCGAGTTCCATGAGCATCCGGCGATGCTCGGCGGACAGTGCCGTCAGCAGTCTTGTCGCGGTAGTCATGCCGGACCTCCTCGCGAGCGGGCGCCACAGCGGCGGCCGCACAAGGGACCTCCCCGCCCGGGAGGTCGCCGTGTGCGGGGTACGCGTACCGCTCTCCTACCCCGGTTCGCCCCATTCGTCACCCACATGGGTGACCCGGCCCGCACACGCCCGCCCGGCGGCCACGCACACGCCGTCCCGGTGGCCCGCGCGCCCCCTCCCGGCGGGGCCCCGGCCCGGCTACCGCCCCATGACCGAGGTCCGGATCCGTCAGGGCCTCGCGGTACCCCTCGTCGACGGCCCGGCCGTTCCGTCACGGCGGGCCGCCCATCTGCGGCGATCGGGGCTCAGCGCTCCACCAGGGTGTCCCGCAGCCGGGTCAGTTCCGCGTCGGTGAAGCCGTTCCGTACGAGCCAGCCCGCGCCTCCTCCGTAGTCGGCCGACAACCGGGCCAGGAAGTCGTGCATGGAGCGTGCCGTGGAGGCCATGTACGCGTGGCCGAGCGGCGGGATGTGCCGGTACGAGGAGATCGTGAGCAGCCGGTCCCTGACCCTGGCCACACGTTCGGCGGTGAGCGCGTAGTCCGTGGCGATGGCCTCGGCGGGCACCCCGACCGCGTCGAGGAGCACCGCCGCGCAGACCCCTGTCCGGTCCTTGCCGACCGCGCAGTGGAAGACGAGGGAGTGCCGGCCGGGGTCGGCGACGAGCCGGGCGGCGGCGGTGAGGGTGTCGCCGCTGGCGCGCAGCAGACCGAGATAGAAGTCGTGCATCTCGTTCTCGGGCTCGTCGGGGACGACACCGGAGAGGTCCGGGTCCGGGAGCCGGACGGGAAGGTTGGCGCGGTGCACGGCCGTCGCGGTGAGCAGACCATGGCCCTCACGCTCGGCCTCGCCCGGTCCGCGCAGGTCCACCACGGTGCGCAGCTTCAGGCCGTCCACCAGGAGTGCCACGTCCTCGGCGGTCACACCCTGGAGGGTGGCGGCGCGGAAGAGGACGCCCCGCCGGGTGGTGCCACCGCCGTCGACGGGCAGTCCTCCGAGGTCACGGACGTTGTCGGCGCCCGCGAGTTCGATCCAGCGGGACTGCTCCGGAGGCGGTGGTACGACTGTGATGTGGGCCGGTGTTCCGGCACCCGCCGGCTCCCGCGTCCCGGCGCCCATGTCCGGCGACCCGGCACCCACGTCCCGCGTTCCGGCACCCACGCCTGGTGACACGTTCCGCACCGCTTCCACCGCAATCGCCCCCTGTGTCGTACCCGCCTGTCGTGGCGGCACCCGCCGTACGGGAGGTACCGCTTCCGGGGCGGCGGGCCGGTGGTGCGTCACCGCGTGTCCGGCCGCCGCCCGACCGGCAGGATCGCCGGTCCGGCGGGCGGGTGTCCAGTGCTGCGGAGAAGTGGCCGAGGCGGCGCGAGCCGCGATCGGCCGGGGCCGGGCGGGAGCGCGGCTCCGGCGGGGCGGCCGGGCACTTGCCTGTGCGGGCGCGGATGGCAGCCGGGGCCCTCCCCCGTACCGTCCTCCGCGCCCGCACGCCTCCGCCGGGAGGCGGCAGCCTTCACCCCCGCGGTCCCGCGTTCCGCACCGCGCGCAGCGCCAGGTGCTGGAGCAGGGCGAATCCGCCGACCGTCACGGCCTGCATCGGCACCCATACCGCGCCGACGGTGGTCGGCGTCAGCCAGAACACCAGCGCGACGAGGCTGACCACGGCCCAGACGGCGTTCGCCTCGACCACCAGCCGGACCGGCAGGGTCCCTGGGGAACGCTGTGCGCCGAGGGCCGCGACACCGAGCCCGTAGAGGGTGAGGAAGACACCCAGGGCGACGAGGAGTCCCGCGTCGACGCCGAGCAGTCTGCTCAGCGGGCCCGAGGCGGCGAGATAGGCGACACCGTTGACGCCCGTGACGACGGCGTCGAGGGCGAGGAAGCGCCGCAGCATGGTGACCGGCTCGGTGGTGCGGGCAAGAGCGGCGAGCGGGAACGTGGCGGACATGGCGGGGTCACCCTCCGTGGGTCGGGAACGCGTCGGTGGTCACCGGTCCCCGAGGCGGAGTGCGCCGCCCCGGGGCCGGTGCGACCACCATGCCCCGGCCACGGAAGCGGGTCGATTACGCCGGAGGTAATGGAGGCGATGCCCGGCATGACCCCGCCCGCGCCGGACCTCGCGGGCCCGGCTCGCCGGGCGGCGCACGGAAGGTGACCTTGTTCGGCGCCGGATGCCCCCCTTGGGTATGGTCGGGGGCGAAACCCCACGGGCCGCGCCCGGACCGGGGTCGCTCGGACACGGACAAGGGACGGGACACGTGCGGATCGGCCGGACACTGCGGACAGCTGGTGCCTGGGGGCATCTGCTGCTCGTGGCCGTGCTCGCGCTCGGTGTCTTCATGATGCACACCGTGGGTCACCAGGAGAGCCCGTCCGGCACCGCCCTGGACTCCACCGCGCACGGGGCGCCCCCCGGCGCCGATCCGCCGTCCACCGCCGGTCATGGCTCCCCGGGCGCGGCGACGCTCACGGGCGCGGCACCGATGGCGGCGGACCCGGCCACCGCGTGGCGGACCGTCGCGTGGCAGGCGGCGCCGGATGCGGCCACTTCGGATCCGGCCACCTCAGGTCACGCCGCTTCGGGTCAGGCCGCTCCTGGTCCAGCCGCGTCAGCTCAGGCCGGTCCTGGCCAGGCCGCTCTTGGTCCGGCCGCTCTTGGTCCGGCGGCCGGATCAGCGTCCTCGTACGCCGACCGCGCCGCCGCGGCCGTCCCAGCCGTGTCCGGGGAGCACGACGAGGCGCCCTCGCACGACACCGGCATGGCGATGGACATGGCCTCGCTGTGTGTGGCCGTGCTGGCCGCCTGGCTGCTCGCGGCGCTGCTGCGGGCCGCGCTGTCCCGGCGTACCGAGTGGCTGGTGCGGCTGCGCGCGGGCGCGCTGCGCCGTTCGCTGCCGCAGCCGCCGCCAAGCGGACCCGATCTCATACGACTGTCGATCCTGCGGATCTAGGCCGACGCCACCGCGGGCCCCTCGTGCCGTTCCCGGCCGAGCCGTGCCCGCCCTCGCGTCATGAGCTCCTTCTCGCAGAACCGAACAGTCAAGAGGTTTCGACATGACCGCCTTCACGCGTGTCCCGCGCCGTCCGGTCCGCCGTCTCGCCCTGGTCTCCGCGGTCGCCGCGGCGTCGCTCCTGCTCGCCGCGTGCGGCGGCGACGACAACGACATGGACGGCATGGACCACGGCAGCGACCGGTCCGCCGCGCCGAGCGCGACCGGCTCCGGTGAGGCGTCCGGCGACAACCCGGCGCCCGGTGCCTTCAACGACGCGGACGTGATGTTCGCGCAGATGATGATCCCCCACCATGAGCAGGCCCTGGAGATGTCCGCGCTCGCGGACGGCCGTGCGAAGGACGCCGCGATCACGTCCCTGTCCAAGGAGATCTCCGGGGCCCAGGACCCCGAGATCGAGAAGATGCGGTCCTGGCTGAAGGCGTGGGGCAAGCCCGAGTCCGCCGACGGCACGGACCACGGCGGCCACTCGGGCGGGTCCGAGGGGTCCGGCGCATCCGGCGGGATGTCCGGGATGATGACCGCCGAGGACATGGCGGCGCTGAAGGACGCCAAGGGGACCGCGTTCGACAAGAAGTTCGCGCGGCTGATGATCGACCACCACAACGGTGCCATCGAGATGGCGCGTGACGAGCAGAAGAACGGGCGCAACGCCACGGCCAAGGCGCTCGCCGACGATGTGGTGAAGGCGCAGCGGACCGAGGTCGATCAGCTCCAGGAGATCCTCGACCGGCTCTGAGCACCGGTTCCGGGGGCCCGGGGCGGCGAGTGCCGTCCCGGGCCCCCGGCCCGCTCCCCCGCTCCCGGCCGTCCGCGGCCGTTCCCGCCACGCGCGCCCTCGCGGCGCCCGACACCCGATCAGGACCCGATGATGAAGCACCGCACCGCCCTGTCCGTCTCCGTCTCCGTCTCCGTCACCGTGCTCGCGCTGGCCCTCGGCGCCTGTTCGTCCGGCGGTGACGGTGACGGGGGCGGCGACAAGGACCAGGCCCATGGCACCACGATCAGCCATATCCACGGTGTGGCCGTCGATCCGGCCGACGGCACGCTCTATGTGGCCACGCACGACGGCATCTACACCCCCGACGACAAGGGCGCGCCCGAGCTGGTCGGGGAGCGCAAGGACGACTTCATGGGCTTCACGCTCGGGAAGTCCGGCGCCTTCCTGGCCAGCGGTCATCCCGCGCCGGGCCGTGACGCGCCGAGCAACCTGGGCCTGATCGAGAGCACCGACAAGGGCCGTACCTGGAAGGACAGGTCGCTCGGCGGGGAGGTCGACTTCCATTCGCTGGAGTACGCGCACGGCACGATCTACGGCTACGACAGCACCAACGGTCTGCTGCGGGTCAGCGCGGACGGCGAGCGCTGGGACAGCCGTGCCGAACTGAGCGCGGTGGACCTCGCGGTCAGCCCGGCCGACCCGGACACCGTGCTCGCGACGACCGAGGGCGGGATCGTGCGCAGCACGGACGGCGGGAGGAGCTTCGCCGCCGCCGCGCAGCCGGTGCTCGCCCATCTGTCCTGGCCGAGGAAGGACGCGTTGTACGGGGTGGACCCGGCGGGGGCGCTCAGTGTCAGCGCGGACGGGGGGCGTACCTGGACCGGGCGGGGCACCGTCCCCGGGGGCGGGCCGCAGGCGCTCACGGCGCTCGACGGGGAGCGGCTGGTGATCGCGTCCCAGGACGGCGTCTACCGCTCCGACGACGGTGGCCGGACCTTCGACAAGCAGCTGTCGGTCAGCTCCGCCGGGGGCCACTGACCGGCGCGGTCCACCGCGTCCGGGCGGGCGCGGTGGACCCGTACGGCCATGGGTGTCACTCCAGGGGTGTGCCGACCCTCAGCCGGTTGCCGTCGGGGTCCCGCAGCTCGATCTCCCGGGCCCACGGCACCTCCTCGGCTGTGACACCGAACTCGGCCGCGACCGCGTCCACATCGCGGACCCGCAGATACACCAGGGTGCCGGGGGTGGCATCGCCCCGGTGCTCCGACAGGAAGAGCCGCACCGGGCCCCGGGCCACCTCCACGAAGGCGGGGAGGTCCGGCTCGAAGCGGTGCTCCCACTGCTGGACGAAGCCCAGGCGGGCGTACCACGTCACCGCCGTGGCGGCGTTCTCGACGCGCAGGACGGGAATGGCCTCCTCGACCATGCCCTCGGGGGTGCTCGGCTGGGACGTGTCGTCCGGTGTGGGGTTGACCATGGGATCACTGTGACAGGTGGGTGTGACAATCCCGCCGCGCGCCGCCGGGCCGCGCGCCCACAGCCGCGGCACGCCGTCCGGCGCCCGGAGCGGTGTGCGGAGCGGTGTGCGGAAGCGTTGTTCCGGAGCGGTGTGCCGGGGCCGTGCGCCGGAGCGGTGTGCCCGGACGGGGCCGGTGTCCGCGCGCGGGTGCCTGTGTGTCGGGCCGCCGCCCACGTCCTCCCAGACCGCGGTCGGTTACGGTGCTTCAGGGCCGGGCCCGCGCCGGAGAGGTCCGGGCGGCGGAGCGGCGGTGGACACGGTGGGAGAGGTGGCTGACGTTGGCGGGCAGGAAGAACGCGAAGCCGGGTGGCGTGACGAAGGTGCCGCGCGGGCCGTACGAGCGGGAGTTGTACCGGCTCCAGACCGAGTTGGTGAAGCTCCAGGAGTGGGTGCGGGCCGAGGGCGTCCGGCTGGTCGTGGTCTTCGAGGGGCGGGACGCGGCGGGCAAGGGCGGCACGATCAAACGGGTGACGGAGTACCTCAACCCGCGTGTCGCGCGGATCGTCGCCCTGCCCAAGCCCACCGAACGGGAGCGCGGCCAGTGGTACTTCCAGCGGTACGCGGCGCAGTTGCCGGCCGCCGGGGAGATCCGGCTGTTCGACCGCAGCTGGTACAACCGCGCGGGTGTCGAGCACGTCATGGGCTTCTGCACCAAGGCGGAGCACCAGCGGTTCCTGCACCAGTGCCCGATCTTCGAGCGGATGCTGGTGGAGGACGGCGTCCTGCTGCGCAAGTACTGGTTCTCGGTGAGTGACGCGGAGCAGGAACGCCGTTTCCACAAGCGGCTGGAGGACCCGCTGCGCCGCTGGAAGCTGTCGCCCATGGACCTGGAGTCCATCACCCGCTGGGAGGCGTACTCACGGGCGAAGGACGAGATGCTGGTCCACACGGACATCCCCGAGGCGCCCTGGCATATCGTGGAGAGCGACGACAAGCGGCGCGCCCGGCTCAACATGATGGCCCATCTGCTGTCCACGGTGCCCTACCGGGAGGTCCCCCCGCCGGACGTCACGATCCCGCCGCGCCCGGCCGCGTCCGGCTACGAGCGTCCGCCGCGGGACCTCCAGTCGTACGTCCCGGATCACGCGGCGACCCTGCTGGACTGACCGGCCCGTCCGGCCACGCGGCACGTCCGAGGCGTTGGGTCAGGGCGCGGATGTGGGTGATCAGCTCGGGCGGTTCGTGGATGTCGAAGTCGAACCCGAAGGCCGCGGTCCAGACGGCGAGCTGGTCGAGGCTGTCGGAGCCGACGCGCAGGACGCAGCTGTGCTCGTCCACGGGCTCGATGACCCCGAGGGTGGGCGGCACCTCGTCCGCGACGGCCTCGGCGGAGCCGTGCATGGTCAGTACCGCCTGGTAGCGGTGCGGCTGGGTGGTGATGCCGAGGGCCAGATAGTGGGACAGGTCCTCGGCGGGCAGGGACCGCGGGGTGAAGCGGGGGCCCGCCGGGGTGCGCAGGGTGAGCCGGTCGGTGCGGAAGGTCCGCCAGTCGGCCCGGCCGGTGTCCCAGCCGAAGAGGTACCAGCGGCGGCCGGTGTGCAGCAGCCGGTAGGGCTCCACGTCCCGGACGGAGTCGGAGCCCTCGTGGGAGACGTAGTCGAAGCGCAGCCGTGTGTGGTCCCGTACCGCGGTGGCCAGGGTGACGAGGATGGACGGATCGACGGTGGGACCCGGTGAGGGCAGGGTGACCAGGGCGGCGCTGAGCGAACCCACCTGGTGGCGGAGCCGGGAAGGCAGCACCTGGTCGAGTTTGGCCAGCGCCCGGACGGAGGTCTCGGCGATCCCGGTGACCGCGCCGCCCGCGGCGGTCCGCAGCCCCACGGCCACGGCGACGGCCTCCTCGTCGTCCAGCAGCAGCGGGGGCAGTGCCTTGCCCGCGGCGAGCTGGTAGCCGCCGCCCACCCCGCCGATCGCGTGGATCGGGTAGCCCAGGGACCGCAGCTTGTCGACGTCGCGGCGGACGGTCCGGGCGCTGACCCCGAGCCGTTCGGCGAGTCGTGCCCCGGGCCAGTCGCGGTGGCTCTGCATCAGCCCGAGCAGTCGCAGCAGTCGGGCGGACGTCTCCAGCATGGTGGTCTCCGGGCGGCGGTGGACGGACGGAACGCGCGGGTGCGGCGGCCCCGGGCATTCCAGCAGCGATCGCGGACAGAAGTCGGCCGCGATCGTTCCTAGTGTGACGGACACGCCGATCACCCGGCGTGTCCACCACGGAGGGAATCCCATGACCGTTCTCGTGACCGGCGCCACCGGCAAGGTCGGCCGTCCGCTCGTCGACGAGCTGCTCGCCGCCGGGCACCGGGTCCGCGCCCTGACCCGCTCGCCCCGGGCGGCGGATCTGCCGGACGGCGTCGAGGTGGTGGCCGGGAACCTCACGGACCCGGCTGGGCTCGCCGGGGTCTTCGACGGGGTGACGGCCGCGCATCTGATCACCTTCGACGGCGCCGGGTTCGCACCGCTGACGAGCGGTCCGGAGATCGTCGCGCTGGCCCGGGAGGCCGGGGTCCGACGGGTGACGGTGCTGAAGGGCGATGTGGCCCGCAGTCCGCTGGAGGAGGCGGTCGACGCCGGTGGGCTGGAGTGGACGTTCCTCGCCCCGGTGGAGTTCATGTCCAACACGCTGGAGTGGGCGGACCCGGTGCGTACGGAGGGTGTGGTCCGGGAGGGCTTCCCCGAGGCGCGCAGCGCGATGATCCACGACGCCGACATCGCCGCGGTGGCCGCGGTCGCGCTGACCACCGACGGTCACGCGGGTCAGGAGTACTGGCTGACCGGCCCGCAGGCGTTCACAGCCCCGGAGAAGGTCGCGACGATCACGGAGGTGCTGGGCCGCGAGGTCCGGTACGAGGAGCTGTCCGAGGACGAGATCGTGGCGCGGTGGCGTGACTCGGGGTACACGGCCGAGGACATCGGCTTCTTCCTGGCCATGCGGACCGACCCGCCGGCCGCGGGGTACACGGTGCTGCCGACCGTGGAGAAGGTCACGGGGCGGCCCGCGCGGACGTTCGCCCAGTGGGTACGGGAGAACGCGGGCGCGTTCGGCGGCTGAGCGGGGTGGGGGGCGTGCCTTCGCGGGGGGCGTGCCTTCCTTCGCGGGCGACGTGGAAGCAGCGCCCGGCGCCCACCGCCCGCCCCCTGGTATCCGACTCCCCCGGCCCGAGGGCCGTCCCGGTGACCGAGCATCGAAGAACGTGGTGCTCAGCACCGGAACAATCCGCTTTTGTCACTCCGCCCGCAGGCCCCAGGATGGCCACGAGCCAGCCAGCGGGAGGAACCCATGACGTCAGCGATCGACCCGGAACTGCTGCCCCTGACCTCGGCGTACGGCCCCCGGGGGCTGACCGTCGGCGACGTGGCGCTGACCGAACTGGCCGCACGGTTCGGGACACCGCTGTTCGTCTACGACGAGGAGCATCTGCGCCGCCGCTGCCGGGAGGCCGTGGCCGCGTTCGGCCGGGACGGCGTCGCCTACGCCTCCAAGGCGTTCCTGTGCACGGCGATGGCCCGGCTCGCCCATGAGGAAGGGCTGCTGCTCGACGTCGCGTCCGGCGGGGAGCTGCGGGTGGCGCTGCGCGCCGGGGTACCGGCCGACCGGATCGTGCTGCACGGCAACAACAAGGACGAGGCGGAGCTGCGGACCGCGCTGACCGCCGGGGTCCGGCACCTCGTCGTCGACAGCTTCGACGAAATGGACCGGATCGAGCGGCTGCATCGGGCCGAGGGACTGCCCCCGGCCCCCGTGCAGCTGCGGGTGGCGCCCGGGGTCGCGGCCGGGGCGCACGAGGCGATCCGGACCGGCGGCCTGGACTCGAAGTTCGGCTTCGGTCTCGCCGACGGCTCGGCCCTGGCCGCCGTACGGCGCGCGTCGGCGTCCCCGGCCGTGCGCTTCGAGGGAATCCACGCCCATGTCGGCTCACAGGTGCTCGACACCACGGAACTCGCGGCGGGCGCGGCGGCCGTCGCCCGGTTCGCCGCCGGGACGGACGCGGCCCGGCTCACCGTCGGCGGGGGCCTCGGGGTCGCGTACGAGAGCGGACAGCGGGCGCCGTCGTTCGCGCGGTGGGCCGCGGCGGTACGGGACGCGGTACGCGGCGCGGGCTGGTCCGGCGCGGTGACCGTGGAACCGGGCCGGTCGGTCACGGCCCGCGCGGGCATGACCCTGTACCGGGTCGGCACCATCAAGCACATCGCGGGTGTCCGCACCTACGTCAGCGTCGACGGCGGGATGAGCGACAACCCGCGTCCGGCGCTCTACGCCAGCCGCTACGAGGCGTTCCTGCCGCGCTGCCCCGGAGCGGCGCGGCCCCTGCGGGCCCGGCTCGTGGGCAAGCACTGCGAGAGCGGGGACGTCGTCATCGACGACGCCGCCCTGCCCGCCGATCTGCGGGTGGGTGATCTGCTGGCGACCCCGGTGACCGGCGCGTACGGGTACGCGATGGCGTCCAACTACAACAAGCTCCCGCGCCCGGCCGTGGTCTTCGTCCGGGACGGGCACGCACGGCTCGTGGTGCGCCGTGAGACGGAGGAGGACCTGCTGCGCCTCGATGTCCCGGGACCGGCGGCGGTGCCCGGGGCGGCATACCTCGCGTCGGCGGGGGCGACTGCGCACGGGCTGCCCGTGGAACCGGTCGCGATGCCCGGCGCGGGCAGCGCTTAGCATGACGCGATGCTGAACAGTGCGCGTCTGCTCGTCCTGCTGGAGATCGCCCGCGGGGGCAGCATCGTGGCCGCGGCGCAGGCCCTGCATCTGAGCCCGTCGGCGGTCTCCCACCAGCTCGCGCGGCTGGAGCAGGAGGTGGGTGTCGCGCTGGTCGAGCGGGCGCCGCAGAGTCTGCGGATGACGGTGGCCGGGCAGCGGCTCGCGGAGCACGCGCAGGCCATCTCGGATCTGATGGCGGTCGCCCGGGACGATCTGCGGGGGCACTCCGCCGGGGAGGCGGGGCTGCTGCGGCTCGGGTTCTTCGCCTCCTCCGGGCTGGAGCTGCTGCCGCGCGCGCTCGCCGGTTTCTCCGCGGAGCGTCCGCAGGTCGAGCTGGAGCTGATTCTCGGGCAGCCGCACGAGCTGGTGCCCGATCTGGAGGCGGGGCGGCTCGACGCCGCCGTCGTGTTCGAGCATCCGCTCGACCCCTGGTGCCGGGACGCCACGGTGGACGTGGAGATGTTCTTCGACGAGCCGCAGCTGGTCGTGGTGCCGCTGCGGCACCGGCTGGGCCGCCAGACGGTGGTGCGGCTCGCGGCGCTGGAGGGGGAGACCTGGATCGGTACGCGGGGTGGCAGTACCGGTGAGCCCGTACTGGAACGTGCCTGTGCCGCGGAGGGCTTTCTGCCACGGGTGCGGTGCCGTAGCGACCACTACCAGGTGACGGTGAACCTCGCGCGGGCCGGGATGGGGATCGCGTTGGTCCCCGCGCTCGGGATCGGGGACACGGCCGGGGTCCATGTGTGCCGGCTGGATCATCCGCGGTTGCACCGGCGGATCGGGGTCGCCACCCGGTCCAGCAATCTGAATCCGCTGCTCCGTTCGTTCCTGACGGAGTTGCGGCGGGCGGCTCGGGAAGTCAGTACGCAGTGGGGGTGACGGTCTCTCTCTTCACGGAGCCCGTGAGTGCTTGCGCGGTTCCCCGCGCCCCCGGGTTCGTACCTGCGGCCGTAGCTGGTCCCGCGCGGGTCGTCCGTGGGTGCGCAGTTCCCCGCGCCCCTGAGTAGCCCGTGCTCGGCGCACTTCGTCCAGTGCCGTCGCTCGGTGGGTTTGCGCGGTTCCTCGCGCCCCTGGGTTTGTGCCTGTGGCCGTAGCTTGTCCTGTGCGGGTCGTCCGTGGGTGCGCAGTTCCCCGCGCCCCTGAGTACGTCGTGCCCGGCGCACTTCGCCCTGCGGCGTCGCTCGGTGGGTTCGCGCGGTTCCTCGCGCCCCTGGGTTTGTGCCTGTGGCCGTAGCTTGTCCTGTGCGGGTCGTCCGTGGGTGCGCAGTTCCCCGCGCCCCTGAGTAGCCCGTGCTCGGCGCACTTCGTCCAGTGCCGTCGCTCGGTGGGTGCGCGCTGTTCCTCGCGCCCCTGGGTTTGTGCCTGTGGCCGTAGCTTGTCCCGTGCGGGTCGTCCGTGGGTGCGCAGTTCCCCGCGCCCCTGGGTAGCCCGTGCTCGGCGTACGTTCGCGCGGTTCCTCGCGTTCCTCGGTACTCGTTCGTGGGCGTACTTGGTTCTGCGGCCCTGGGTACTTCGTGGTCGGCGGACGGGGCTCCTGGTGGGGCTGATCTGGTGGTTATGCTGCGGCGCATGGACATCGTGATCCCCCTCTTCGACGACTTCGAGCCGCTTGACGCGATCGGGCCCTACGAGATCCTCGCCTATGTGCCCGGTGCCACCGTGCGGTTCGTGACGGCCGAACCCGGTCTGGTGCGGGACGTGTTGGGGTCGTTGCCGGTGCATGTGCCGACCGGGTACACCGAGGTGGAACGCTGTGATGTCCTGCTGATACCGGGCGGGGGCAGCTTCCAGACCATGGTGGCCGACGCCGGTTTCCTCGACTGGGTGCGCCGCGTCCATACCGGCACCCGCTTCACCACCTCGGTCTGCACCGGTTCCCTGGTGCTCGGCGCGGCAGGTCTGCTGGACGGGCTGACGGCCACCACCCACTGGGACGCGGTCGCCGAACTGGAGTCGTACGGCGCCGTCTACACCGCCGAGCGGGTGGTCCGGCACGACCGGGTGATCACCTCGGCCGGGGTCTCCTCCGGTATCGACATGGCCGTGCGGCTGGCCGCGCTGCTCAGCGACGACCTGACCGCCCAGGCGATACAGCTCTACACCGAGTACGACCCGCAACCCCCCTTCGACAGCGGTTCGGTGGCCAAGGCTCCGGCCGAGGTTCTCGAACGGGCCCGCACCCTGGGCTGATCGGCGGTCCTGGTGCACGCACGGGCGCGGCCCGGCCGGGTCAGGGGCGTGGAGTGAGGGCGTAGGACTCCAGGGTGCGGCCGATGTCGCGGATCGCGTGGACAGCCGCCCGTTCCGTGCTCGGTCCCAGTCCGGTGTCCCAGTGCGCGACCGCCGCGTACGCCAGCCGCCGGGCTCCGATCAGCAGCCCCGCGTCGGCGCGCACCCCCGCGTCCGTACCGGTCTTGTTGGCCACGAGCAGTCGTCCGGCCGGCCGCTCGGGGAAGCACTCCGCGTAGGGGTCGTGGGAGATGAGCGCGGGTACGAGCCCGTGGTCCGTGTTCGCGCGCATCCAGCGCAGCAGCCGGGCGGACGCCCCGGGCGTCACCATCGAGCCCCTGGCCGCGTGTGCCACCAGCAGGGCCAGATCCCGCGCGGTCCCCGTGGCGAAGACCGGCGGCACCCCGGGACCCCGTACGTCCCGCACGTAGTCGTGCAGGGTGAGCCGCCGTAGTCCCAGCTCCGCGGCGAGCCGTGCGGTGGACTCCCGCCCGACCAGCCGCAACAACGCGTTGGTGGCGGTGTTGTCGCTGACGGAGGCGGTCAGCCAGCACAGGTCCTCGACACTCCAGCCGGTCCGGCCGAACCGGGACAGCAGCCCGGTGCCGCCCGTCCGGTCCTCGTCGAGGAGGTCGACGGGACGGTCGGGGCGCAGCTCACCGGTGTCGAGGCGCCGGGCGATCTCCGCGAGGAGCAGCAGTTTCGACGCGGAGGCGACGGGCAGGACGGCCTCGTCGTGGGCGCCGACGCTCTCGCCGGTGTCGACATCGACGGCGTGGACGGCGAGGACCAGCGGGAGCGCGGCGGACCGGCCGGCCGCCGCGACGACACGGTCGAGGCTCATCGCACCCCCACCACCTGTCCGGCCCGGACCCCGGTGGGCCGTCCGTCGTGGACGGCGAGCCGGCCGGCGACCACGACGGTGCCGATGCCGTCGGGCGCGAGCAGCGGGCTGTCGAAGGTGGCCCGGTCGCGGACGGTGGCGGGGTCGAGGACGACCAGGTCGGCGTGGGCGCCGTCCCGGATGGTGCCGCGGCCGGTGAGTCCGAAGCGGGCGGCGGGCAGTCCGGTCATCTTGTGGACGGCGTTCTCCAGGGTGAGGAGTCCTTCGTCGCGTCCGTAGCGGCCGAGGACCCGGGTGAAGCTGCCCGCCCAGCGCGGGTGGGGGCGGCCCGGTTTGGGGACGCCGTCGGACCCGATCATGGCGAGCGGGCTGGCGATGACACGGCGTACGTCGTCCTCGCGCATCGAGTGGCTGATGATCGTCACCTCGCCTTCCTCGGCGAGCAGGAGGTCGGCGACGTAGTCGACGGGGTCGACGGCGCGTTCGGCCGCGAGGTCGGCGATCCGGCGGCCCTGGATGTGCGGGTGGGTGGGGGCGGCGGCGACGGCGATGAGGTCCCAGCCGCCGTTGCCGACGGTGTTCTCCCAGCCCGCGACGCCTCCGGCGATGTCGCGGCGGACCCGCTCACGTACCGCGTCGTCCCGCAGCCGGGCCAGCAGCGCCGGGATGCCGCCTTCGTTGGCCCAGGGCGGCAGCATGGCGTGCAGGACGGTGCTGCCCGCGGTGTACGGGTACACGTCGCAGAGCACGTCCACTCCCTCCGCCCGGGCCTGTTCCAGTCTGGGCAGGGTACGCAGGGTGGCGCCCCAGGCGTGGCGTCCCGCGGTCTTGTGGTGGGAGATCTGGAGCGGGGCGCCGGAGCGGACGGCTATGTGGAGGGCTTCCTCCAGCGCGGTGTCGATCCCGGACATCTCGTCGCGCAGATGGGTCACGTACGGCTTGCCGTGCCGGGCGGCGATCCGGGCGAGGGCGACGATCTCGTCGGTGTCCGCGTAGGTGCCGGGCGGGTAGATGAGGCCGGTGGACAGTCCGGCGGCACCCTGGGTGAGGGACCGGTCGAGCAGGTCGCACATGGTGCGCAGTTCGGTGTCCGTGGGGGCGCGGTCGTCGAAGCCCATGACCCCGGCGCGGAGGGTGCCGTGGCCGACGAGGGACGCGAGATGGGTGGCGCGCAGCGCGGGGGCCTGGCCGGCGGCGAAGGCGGTGAAGTCGGCGGCAGGTGGGAGCGGTCCGAGCCCGAAGGTGACCCGCAGATGTCCGGCGAGGCCGCCGAGGCGTTCGGGCAGCGCGGGGAAGAGGCTGGAGCCGCAGTTCCCGGCGATCTCCGTGGTGACGCCCTGGAGGAGGGGCGCGAGCCGCAGGGTCTCCACCGAGGGGTCCTCGGTGTCCTGCGGCACCGCCAGGGCGTCGGAGTGGGTGTGCACGTCGATGAAGCCGGGGGTGACGGTCCGTCCGGTGACGTCCAGTGTGGTCAGGGCCGTGGCGGGCGCGCCGGTGGGCAGCAGGGTGATCCGTCCGGCGCGGACGCCGATGTCGGCGCGGCGGGCGGCAGCGCCGGTTCCGTCGACGACCGTGCCGCCGCGCAGCAGCAGATCGAGGGGAGCGCCCATCACAGCACCGTGGAGAGGAAGGCCCGGGTGCGGTCGTGCCGCGGGGCGGTGAACAGTTCGTCGGGGTGTCCGGACTCCACGACGAGTCCCTCGTCCATGAAGACGACGCGGTCGGCCACCTCACGGGCGAAGCCCATCTCATGGGTGACGACGATCATCGTCATCCCGCTGCGGGCGAGGTCCTGCATGACGCCGAGGACCTCCCCGACGAGTTCCGGGTCGAGGGCGGAGGTGGGTTCGTCGAAGAGCATCAGGGTGGGGTCCATGGCGAGGGCGCGGGCGATGGCGACGCGCTGCTGCTGGCCGCCGGAGAGCTGAGCGGGGTAGTGGTCGGCGCGGTCGGCGAGTCCGACCCGGTCGAGGAGTTCCCGGGCGCGGCGCTCGGCGTCGGCGCGGGGGCGGCGTTTGACGACGACGGGGCCTTCCATGACGTTCTGGACGGCGGTGCGGTGCGGGAAGAGGTGGAAGCGCTGGAACACCATGCCGACGCGTTCGCGCTGGGCCCGGATCTCCTTCTCGCGCCGTTCGCGCAGGACCCGGCCGGAGGTGCCGTGCTGTTCGTAGCCGACGAGTTCGCCGTCGACCCATACGCGGCCGGCGTCGATGCGCTCCAGATGGTTGAAGCAGCGCAGCAGGGTGGACTTGCCGGAGCCGGAGGGGCCGATGACGCACAGCACCTCGCCGGACCGGACCTCCAGGTCGATGCCGCGCAGCACCTCGGTGTCGGCGAACCGTTTGCGGACCGCTCGGGCCCGCAGGACGAGGTCGTTCATGAGGCGGCTCCCTTGCCGGTGCGCCCGGGGACGAGGTTGGTGAGCATCCTGCGGCGCAGGGGTGCGGCGCCGGGGCTGTAGCGGCGTTCGATGAAGTGCTGGGCGACGCTGGCGACGGTGGTGAGGGCCAGGTACCAGAGGGAGGCGACCATCAGCAGCGCGATGACCTCGAAGTTGGCGAGGTACAGATGCTGGGAGACGGTCATGAGGTCGGCGCCCGCGATGACGGATACCAGGGAGGTGGTCTTCAGCATGGAGATGAACTGGTTGCCGAACGGCGGGATGATGACCCGCATGGCCTGGGGCAGGATGACCCGCGCGAGGATCTGCCGGTTCGACATGCCGAGGGTGGCCCCGGCCTCGCGCTGGCCCGGGTCGACGCTCTGGATACCGGCGCGGACGATCTCGGCGAGGTAGGCGCCCTCGTTGATGGACAGGCCGAGCAGCGCGGCGACGAACCCGGTGATGACCGCGTTGGTCTGCCATTCGACGAGCTTGGGTCCGTCGAAGGGGACACCGATGCTGATCACGGGGAACAACAGTGCCAGATTGAACCAGAAGATGAGCTGGACGAGCAGGGGCGTGCCCCGGAAGAACCAGGTGTAGGCGCTCGCGGTGACCCGCAGGACGGGGTTCTCGGAGAGCTGCATCACCGCGACGGCGACGCCGATGACGATGCCGGCGGTCATCGAGACGAGGGTGAGCTGGACGGTGACCCAGAGCCCTTCGAGGATCACCGCGTCGAACTGGTGGTCGGCGATGACGTCCCAGTGGAGGTTGGGGTTGACGACGACGGTGTAGCCGAGCCACACCGTGACCAGGACGGCCGCGAGGACCGCGAACCAGCGGGCGGGGCGGGGGCGGCGGGTGACCCGGAAGGCGAACTCGTCGTCGGGGACGCCGCTGGCCGCGCCGGATCCCTTCACCTCGGCGGGGCCAGGGGGATGGGTGCCGTCCGGGCCCGGGGGATCGGTCTTGCTGAGCTGGGTCATGTCCCTGTCCACCGTCCGGCTCACTTGCCGTCGTTGACGGTGGCCCGCGGCACGGCGCTGTCCGCGACCCCGTACTTGTCGAGGATCTTCTTGTAGCCGCCGTTGTCGATGAGCCCTTGCAGCGCCTTCTGGACCGCGTCCCGCAGACCGCTCTGGTCCTTGTTCACCGCGATGCCCCAGGGCGCGGCGCCGTACTGGGTGGGAAGGACCTGGTAGGCGGGGTTCTTCTTGGCGAACATCGCGGCGACGGGGTAGTCGACGATGGTGGCGACCGCGCGTCCGCTCTCCAGCTGGAGCAGTCCGGTGGGGGCGTCCTCGCTCTGCGAGATCCGCATCTTGGGGTCGCACTCGGCGTTCTGCTCCTGGCCGATCTCCAGGTTGGAGCTGCCCTTGGCGAGGACCACGTTCTTGCCGCAGAGGTCGTCCAGGGTCTTGATGCCCTCCGGGTTGCCCTTCTTGGTCATGATCACGCCGCCGGTGCGGAAGTAGTCGACGAAGTCGACGGCCTGGCGTCGCTGGGGGCTGTCGGTCATGGAGGACATCACGAGGTCGAAGCGGCTGGACTTCAGCCCGGGGATCAGCCCGTCGAAGGCGGCGTTGGTGAGCTTGAGTTCGAGGCCGAGTTCGTCGGCGACGGCCTGGGCGAGGTCGGGGTCCACACCGGTCAGCTCGGTGGTGCCGGGCTTGTACATCTCCATCGGGGGGTAGCCGACGGCGGTCGCCACCCGCAGCACCCCGCTCTTCCTGAACGACGCCGGTACGAGTTCCTCGGCGGTCTTCCCCTCGGCGGCGGAGGCGCCCGGTCCCGCGTCGCTCCCCTTCTCGGAGCGACCGCAGGAGGTGACGGCCAGGGCGGCCACCGCCGCGAGGGCCGCGACAGCGCGCAGACGTCTGTGGTTTGCCATCTTTTCTCCCTGAACCGGTGACAGTGCGCTGATGCTGGCAGCCGGGTGCGGCTGGGCGGAAGATGATGAAGCTATTCACGGGTGAGCGTCGATTTCGGTATCGCTCCGGCCCGGCGGAGCCGCCCGCACCTCACCCGGGGTCGCCGCCTGTTCACGGTGTGCCGCCAGGTCCCACCCGCGGTGTCCGTCCGGTCGCGCCGGGTGTCCGGGGCTTTCGCCAGGGCGCGAGGAGAGGGAGGCTGGAGGGACAGTACGACGTATCTGCCCCGCCCTCCCGTTCCGGCGACCGCCGAAGCGGCGACGCCGGCAGTTCGCCGACGGGAGGCACATCATGCGCAAGGTCGCCGATTGCAGGGACTATCCCAGCGAGTCGAACTGCTCGCTCACCATCGCGGGTGAGGAGGAGGAAGTGGTACGCGCCGCCGCCGAGCACGCGGCGTCCGTCCACGGCCACGAGAACACACCGGAACTACGCGACCAGCTCCGCGGCATGCTGAAGGACGAGGTTCCGCAGCACGCCTGACCTGGCGGTACGGCCGATGAGCCGGTGGTCCGCCCGGTGAGCCGGTGGTACGCCTGAGCGGGTCACCGGTCGGCGCCACCGGGTGACAGGACGACGGGACCGCGCGGCATGGCCCTGGCGATCGCACAACCGTCGGGGCGCGATGTCGCACGGTCCGGTCCCGTCGGTCGGGCTGTCGTCCGCCCCTCCCCCATCGCTCCCCGTCCGCGCTCGCCGTCCGCGTTCCGTCCGGTGTTCGGCGTACACCACCAACTAACAATCTTGACGATGAGCAGATCCGTGGGATCGCCGCGACGGGCGGGGTCGTCTGCGTCAGCTTCTTCCCCGGGTTCCTCGCGGCCGACCCCGCCGAGCGGACCGTGGCCCGGGTGGTGGACCACATCGAGCATGTGGCGTCCGTCGCGGGTACGGCACACGTCGGTCTCGGGCCGGACTTCGTCCGCGAGGTGATCAGCGAGGTGACACCGCCGTGCTGCGAGGACTGCGGTATCGAGGGCATCGATCCGCTGGAAGCGCTACCGGGTCTCGAAGGGCCGGCGGGCCTGCCGCTGGTGACGGCGGAGCTCATCCGGCGCGGCCACCCGGAGGAGGACGTCGAAGCCGTACTCGGCGGCAATGCGCACCGGTTGTTCCGCGCCGAACTGGGCCGCCCCCGATAAGGGTACGTACACCGGCGGGCCGCACCTCGCCGGGCGGCCCGCCACCACGCACCCCGGGTGAACGGCATCCGGACCCGGCCGGGGAGCCGGGCCGACGAAGACGGAGGAGACCATGGAACTGGCGGCGATGCTCGCGGATCTCGAAGAGCTCGTGCTGTGCGAGTCGTTCTCGGCGGACCACGAGGCGGTGACACGCAGCGCGGCGGTCGTCGCCGCGCAGGGCGCGCGACTGACGGGCACCGCGCCCGAGGTACTGACCGTGTCGGGCGTCACCCATCTGAGCTGGACCTTCGGGACGCCCCGGGTACTGCTCGTGGGCCATCACGACACGGTGTGGCCGATGGGTTCGCTGGTCACCCACCCCTGGTCGGTGACCGACGGGATCGCCCGGGGGCCGGGGGTCTTCGACATGAAGGCCGGGCTGGTGCAGATGTTCCACGCGCTCGGCTCACTGCCGTCGCCGGAGGGGGTGCGGGTCCTGGTCACCGGTGACGAGGAGGTCGGTTCGACGACCTCGCGCACCCTGATCGAGGAGGCCGCGCGGGGCTGCGCGGCGACGTTCGTGCTGGAGGCGTCCGCCGACGGCGGTGCGCTCAAGACCGCCCGCAAGGGCACCTCCTGGTACGAGGTGGAGGTGCTGGGGAAGGCCGCGCACGCGGGCCTGGAACCGGAGAAGGGCGTGAACGCCGCCGTGGAGGCGGCCCGTCAGATCCTGGCAGTCGACGCCCTCGCCGAGGTCGTCAACACGTCCCACGGGTACGACGGTTCCTGGCGGACCACGGTCACCCCGACCGTGCTCGCCGCAGGGTCCGCCGGGAACACCGTGCCCGCGCGGGCCACGTTCCAGGTCGATGTCCGGGTCCCGGCCCTCGCCGCGCAGCGGCAGGTGGACGAACTGCTGCGGGCACTGACGGCCCGCACCCCGGGCGCCTCGCTCCGGGTCCGGGGCGGGCCCAACCGGCCGCCGCTCGAACGGGAGGCGTCCGCCGCGCTGTTCACCCTCGCCCAGGAAGCGGCGGCCCGCCTCGGGCTGCCGCCGCTCACCGCCGCGGCGGTCGGTGGCGCGTCCGACGGCAACTTCACCGCGGGAGCGGGCTGTCCGACCCTGGACGGGCTGGGCGCGGTCGGGGGCGGCGCGCACGCCGACGACGAGCATGTCGTGGTGGACACGATGCCGGTCCGGGCGGCGCTGCTCGCCGAACTGATCACGGCGGCACGAGGATGAGCCCGTCGCCCGGCCGCGACCCCGGCGGCGGGTCCCCCACGACTCCATCGAGTCCTCGGCGCACGCCGCCGCGGCGATCTCGCTGGGCGCGTGCTCGGTGGTGAACATCAAACCCGGCCGGGTCGGCGGCTGTCTCGAAGCGCGCCGTATCCACGACCTGTGCCGGGCGCACGGGGTCGCCGTACGGTGCGGGGGCATGCTGGAGACGGGTATCGGGCGGGCGGCGAACGTCGCGCTGGCCGCGCTGCCCGGCTGCTCGCTGCCCGGTGACACCTCCGCGTCCAGCCGCTATTACGCGAGTGACATCACGGCACCGTTCGAGCTGGTCGACGGTCATCTGGAGGCGCCGACGGGGCCGGGTACCGGGGTGGACCCCGTACCCGATCTGCTGGACGAGGTCACCACGTCGCGTGAGTGGATCGCCCTCTGACACCCCTTGGGACGATGACGCGTACTGCCGCCCGTCGTACCGCCAGTCGTGTCGTCCGTCCTGGTGCCCGTGGTGCCGCCCGCACCCTCCTGGGGCCCGCGTTCACCGCACCGGGTTACGTCAGTCGGCTTTGGGCACGGCCCGGACACCGAAGTGCAGATACGGCGAGCCGTCGGCGAGTTCGTAGAAGACCACCGGCAGCCAGCCCATGCCTTCGACATGTCCGACGAACGAGTTCCCGCTCACGGCCACGAGGTCCATGCTCGTACCGGGCGCGGTTTCGGCCAGGTCGCCCTTGCGTTCCATCACGAGGCGCGGCCCGTCACCGTCGCGCGCGGTGATGGTGATCTTGACGCCGACGCTCTCGTACACCCCGGCGAAGCGTGCGGCGTCGGTGTCGACGGGGGTGGCGGGCGGGCCCGGCGGGGGCGGGACCTCGATACCGAGCAGTTCCCCGAAGAGGGCTGTGCCCAGCTCGTGTTCGAAGGCGACGGAGTTGCCGCCGTTCAGTACGAGCGCGGCGGTGAAGCCGGACTCCGGTTCGACCCACAGCATCGATGACTGACCGATCGTGGTGCCTCCGTGGGAGAGGATCCGGCGCCCGGAGAGGGTGTCCAGCATCCAGCCGAGCCCCCACTCGCTCGCGAACGGCATCGGGCCCGGGATCGTCACCTGGGCCTCCCACATCGCCTCGGGCCGCTTGAGCAGCGCGCCGGAGAGGTGGCCGCGACCGAAGCACACCACGTCGGCGGCGCGGGCGCAGATGAGCCCGGCGGGACCGGCGGACCGCATCAGCCCCCAGACCTTGCTCACCGAGCCGTCCTTCCTGTGTCCGACGGCGCCGCTGTGCCGCAGCACCTCCTCGGGCAGCGTGCAGGTGTGGGTGAGGCCGAGGGGTTCGATGATCTGCTCGCGGAGCGCGGCGTCCCAGGTCTTGCCGGTGATCCGTTCGACGAGCCGGCCCAGCAGGGAGAAGCCGGAGTTGCAGTAGGACTGGGTGGCGCCGAGGGGGTGGACCGCCGGGAGTTGGCGGCAGGCGTCGGCGTACTTGTCCAGACAGTCGTCGCCGCGCCCGGTGTCGTGGAAGAAGTCTCCGTCGATGCCGGAGGTGTGGCTGAGCAGCTGCCGGATGGTCACGGACTTCGTCTGGTGCTCGCCCCCGACCTCGAACTCAGGCCATACGTCGATGACCGGGGTGTCGAGCGAGAAGGTGCCCTGTTCCACGAACTGCATGATCTGGGTGGCCGTCCACACCTTGGTGATCGAGCCGATCTGGAACAGGGAGTCGGTACGGACGGGATGGCCGGTGTCCCGGTTGAGCACCCCGGTCGCGAACTCGTGCATCCGGCCGTCGTGGTGGAACGCCAGCGCGGCACCTGGTACGCCGTGCCTCACCGCCGCCGTGCTGAGCAGATCGGTCCAGCGCGCGGGGTCGACTGCTGCGGTCATCGGTAACCGTCCTTCGTGGTCGGCTGGGCGATCGTCGGCTGAGCGTCCGATCAGCGTAGGCAGTCCGGGGCGACCCGGAGTTGGCCGGGAGAACGAAGCGGCGGGAGGGGGATTGTCCGGGGCGACGAACCTTGGTGGGGGCGGGGTACGTCCCCCGCCCGGCGGCAGGCGGGGCGACCGCCCGGCGCGAGGCAGGGGCGAGGGTCTGCGGAAGGCGGGGACGCGGGGGCTGCGGGAAGCGCGGACGACCGGTCTCGCGGAGGTGGGGGCGACCGGGCGGCGGAGCACGGGTGGTCGCCCGGATGGGGTACCCGGCAACCGGTCGGCCGGGGCGCCTTCGTGCGGGGTGTCGCCGTACGAAGGCGTCGCGTTAAGGCCGTTCAGACTCCGGAGCCGCTCGTGGACCCGGCTCCGGGGGTGCGGTAGGTGACGGCGGTGAGGAGCAGTCCGCGGGCGACCAGCCAGCGGCCCTCGAAGCCTCGCAGCGGGTGTCCGTCACGGTCCTGCCCCGAACGCAGCAGCCGCGCCCGGAACTCACCCGAGTAGGCAGCACCGTCCGGTACACCGGGTACGGCCGACACGCCGGGTACACCCACGTCGGCCACCGACGGGCCGTCCCCCGCAGGCCAGGGGTCCGCGCGGGGCGCGAGGAACTCCACCTCCGCCTCCTCGAAGCCGAGCCAGGCGCCGGTCAGGGGGAACCACGTCTTGTAGACCGATTCCTTGGCGCTGAACAGCAGCCGGTCCCAGTGGAGTCGCGGGTGCCGCCGTTCGAGCACGGCCAGCGCGTCCCGTTCGGCGGGCAGGGTGACACCGCCGAGTACGTCGTCGGGCAGCCGGGCATGGGGTTCGGCGTCGACGCCGAGGGAGGTCACCTCGGAGCGGCGGGCGACGGCGGCGGCGCGGTAGCCGTCGCAGTGGGTCAGCGATCCGACGACCCCGGCGGGCCACACCGGGGCGCCCCGCTCACCGCGTGGCAGCGGCCCGGGGGTCACACCGAGCGCGGTCAGCGCCTGCCGGGCGCAGTACCGGCCCGTCGTGAACTCGCGCCGCCGCTTGTCCACGGCCCGTGTGATCACGGCCTCTTCCTCGGGGTACAGGAACACTCCCGGCGGATCGGTGTACGCCTCGGCGCTGATCACCTGTGGGGGCAGCAGCCCCGCGAGCAGTGTGCTGCTCAACACGTCCCCTCCCCCGTGGGCGGGCGTACCGCGCCCACCCGGTGTCCGGTCCTGACGGCGACCACCCTACGGCCCGGCCGGGCGGATGCGGAGGCGGCCGGTGCGGGGGTGGCCCATGACCTCGTCAGCCACTGGACGGAACGTGACGCGGCCGGGCGGGCGTCCTTCGTACGCGAAGGAATGTCCTTGCAGCAGGCGTTCACCGGGAACGCCGCCCTGGTCATGATGATCGCGCTCGGCGCCATCGGCGCCCTCGTCATCGTCGGCGAGTACGGCACGTGCACGATCCGGACGACGTTCGCGGCGGTGCCCGCACGGCATACGGCGATGGGCGCGAAGGTCGTCGTGGTCACGGTCGTCACGACCGTGTTCGGTGGGTGGGTGGCGGTGTGGACGCCCGTTCCGGCGCTGCTGGCCGTGGTCTGTGTGCGGCGGCGTGATCAGTGAACGCCGTTGGTGGTCAAGGAGGTTGACCGGTGTGCCGTCGCGGCCGGGTCCGCGTTCGTACGGCGGTCCTTCCGCGCCGGTGCATCCCCCTCAATCCGGGTGGGGTTCGGGCGAACCAGCCATGATCATTTCATTGTGACCAGGCACTTTACTTCGACTTGACTCGGTGGCAAGCTGTCGCTCACTTCAGCCCCCCACAGCAGCAACCTTCCTCAACACCCCTTGTACGCAAGGGTGTTGCGGGCTGGGCTGAACTCCCTTGAATCCGAGATCCCTGGATCGGAGTGCGAATGAACCGTCGTGTCCGCTGTGCGGCTTTCATGGCGACCGTGGCGACCGGTGCCGCCCTCGCCCTGTCGAGCGGTACCGCCCACGCGCAGGACCAGCAGTCGTCCCCCCTCTCGGGCGGCCTGATCAACATCAACGCCCCGCTGATCAACAACACGGGTGACATCGACCTGATCGAGGACGTCTTCGAGCACATCAGCATTCCGATCCTGGGCCAGGCGGTGCACCAGATGTACGACTGGGCCACGTTCGAGGGCGGTCTGTTCGGCAAGAAGTGATCCGGCCCGTCCCCACGGATCACCACTCCGCCGGCCGGGGCCGACCTCGCCCGGGACCGGTGGGGCGGAGGTCCGGTGACCGGCGCTTCCCGCCGGTCACCGGGCCTCCGTCGCCGCACGCGGTCAGCCCCGGCCGGGCGGGCCGGAGAGCTCGGCGATCACCCCGGTTCCCCTCTCCCGCCCGGCATTCCCCCCGGCGGCCCCTTCCCGGTCCGCGAGACTCCGGTAGCTCCGGCCCGCGTACAGGAGCGGCCCCTCAAGGCCACCGGCGGACGGCACACGGACACCGGTGACCCGCGCGATGACCAGGACGTGGTCCGCGACCTCCACCTGCCGGGTCACCCGGCAGCCCAGGACCGCGGCACTGCCTTCCAGCTCCGGACCGCCTCCCTCGGGGGACGGCCGGTGGCGCAACCCCCGGAACTCCTCGTCCCCGAACACCCGGCGCCGGGTGAAGCGGTCGGCGAGGGCGTGCTGGCCCGCGGTGAGGACGTTCACGGTGAAGCGGCCGGTCCGCTCGACGACGCCCTGGGTGCGGCTGCCCCGTTTCAGGGAGATCAGCAGGGTGGGAGGGTCGAGCGACACCGACAGCACGGAGTTGACGGTCATCCCGTGCGGCCCGAGCGGGCTCCGGGTGGTGATGACCGCGACGCCCGTCGCCCAGTGCCGCATCGCGTCACGGAACGCGCCGGGGTCCGTCCCGTCGTCGCCCGCGACGCCGGGGTCCGCGGAGCGGATCGGGGTCACCACGCCGGTGCCGCCGGAGCGGTGGCCGTCAAGGCCGGGAAATGCGGGACGACCTCTTCGGTGAGCTGCGCCACCACCTCCGCCGCGGGCCGTCGGCCGTGCTGGATTCCGAGCGCGCCGTGGTTGACCCCGGCCGCCTTCCAGCGGCCCAGCAGTTCGCGCAGTCCCTCCGTACCCGTACGCAGCACGAATCCGCCCCGCAAGGGGGTCGGCGGGTACCCCGGGTCCTCGTCCAGGTCGATCCACTCATTGGTGACGACCGGACGGAACTCCCCGCCGGGCACCAGCTCCCGCCATGCCCCGATCTTGTTTCCGAGGGCCCGGGGGCCTTCGGCGGTGGCGGTGGCCCCCGGATAGACCAGCCATCCGTCGGCGTGCTCGGCGATCCAGTCGGGGGACTGCTGGGAGGAACCGGTGACCAGGAGCGGTATCCGGCCGTGCACCGGCTTCGGCAGCAGATGGGCACCTCCTGACCGTTCCTCGTCCAGCAGCCCGCGGAACGCGTCGACCGCCTCGCGGTACCGGACGCCCCGCGTCGCGTGGTCCAGGCCGTACGCGGGGAACTCCACCGGCCGGTCGCCGGAAGCCGCGCCGAGCACCAGCCGCCCCCCGCTGAGGTGGTCCACCGAGGCCGCCTGCTTGGCGAGGTCGATGGGGTGCCGCAAAGGGAAGATCACACTGCCTGCCGCGAGGGAGATCCGGGAGGTGTGCGCCGCGAGCCAGGTCAGCGCGGTCCACGGGTCGTACACCTGCCCCACATCCCCGAAGGAGGGGTCGGCCAGCGGGACGTCCCGGACCCAGGCGGCGGCGAACCCTCCCCGATCGGCCTGCTGGACGACCTCGGTATGACCGCGCAGGCCCGCCATGTCCCCGGCGTAGGGCCACAGGGGCAGGAACAGCCCCACGGTCAGCTCGCCCGGCGCGAACATGCGCCCGTACCCCGGGTGGCTCCCCCACGAAGATGATGCCGCTGCTTTCATCGCTATCCGTCCATTGCTCTGGTTGGAACGTTCGATCCAGACCCTACGGCATGCTGGACCGAACGTTCCAACCAGTACACTCGCCGGTATGGCAGCCACCCCACCATCCCCGCGCCCGTCCGACGCCGACACCCGCCGCCGGATCATCCGGGCCACGGCCGCCCTGCTCCAGCAGCAGGGATACGAGAGCACCTCGGTCAAACGCATCGCCGGTACCGCGCAGGCGTCACCCAGCTCCGTCTACCACTTCTTCCCCGGAGGCAAGCAGGAGCTCGCCATCGAGGCGATGCACCATGGCGCGCGGGAGTTCGGCGAGATGCTGGCGGCAGGGCTCGCCTCGTCCGCGGACCCGGCCGAGGCCACGGCCGCCTGCGCCCTGCTGCTGGCCGACGACCTCAGACGGTCCGACTGGAGCGACGGCTGCCCGGTCGCGGTCACCGCGCTGGAGACCGTCGGCCGGGTTCCCGGCCTCCAGGAGGCCGCGACCCAGGCACTGACCCACTGGCAGGACCTCGTCACGACGAAGCTGACCGGGAGCGGTATCCCGTCGGCCGAGGCCCGCTCGCTCGCCGGGACGGTCATCAGCATGCTGGAGGGCGCCGAGCTGCTGAGCCGGGTGACCGCGGACGACACCCCCCTCCGGGACGCGGCCGTCCATCTCGCGCAGCTCGTCAGAGCGGCACCCCGGGTCTGACACCGCCACCGCGCCGGGACCACGGGCCGCGCCGGGCCCGCGTCCCCGGCGGCGAGCCCTGCTTTCCCCGGCGGCGGGTCCGCGAGCGGGTCGCCGTAGCGCGACCCGCCGACGCGTGGTTCTCCACCTGCCCCGGCGTACTACGCGCCGGGCAGCGACGCCGCCAGATGCTCCCACTGGGCGTGGACGCGCTCCCCGACGATCCCGAACTGGGTGAGGACCGCGACGCAGCGCCCGTCCTCGTCGTCGAGCTCGATGGCCGAGGTCGGGCCGTGCGCGGCCGTGGAGCGGACGAGGTGGCAGGCCCGGACCCGCGCCAGTTCGATCTCCACCGCGCTCTCGGCGACCGCCGCGAACACCTGGCCGCCGATGGTCTGGTCGGTGACGTGCACCAGGCCGCTGCACGCCTGCATGGCCGCCGGGGCGAACACCGCGACCCCGATCGGCAGCCCGGCGGAGCAGACATGGTCGAGCACCTCGGGCACGACCCCGGCATCGATCGTCCGGTGCTCGCCCCGGTACCGGTCGAACCCCCTGCGCCGGGCGACCCCGCCGTCCACGAGGACCGCGTCGAACTGCGCGAGCTGGTCGCCGTTCTCCCAATCCGCCGTGCCGGAGGGCGCGGACGGTCCGGGGACGGGTGAGCCGGCGCCGACCGGACGGGCGAGTCCGACCAGCAGACGGTCCGCCTCGGAGAGCAGCCGCCCCTGGTGCGCCGTCCGGCCGTCCGCGTCGAACAGGTGCAGGGCGACCGTGCCGGTGCCCTCGTCCCGTACGACCACGGCCGAGGCGACGCCGTCGCCGTCACCGTCGATGCGCAGCGCGATCGAGCCCGGCCGGACGGCGAACGCCTCGCCGCGCAGGCTCGGGACCGCGTAGCTGCCGGCCTGGTCGATCCGTGCGACCGGCCCGCCGGTGACCGCCTGGACATGCCGGAAGAGCGTCAGGCAGTGCGCGAGCTCCGGCATCGTGGCGTCGATCAGACGCACGGTGCTGTTCCGCCGTTCGCAGCGTTCCTCGAACGCGCACAGGCCGTCGGTGTGCGGCGGCTCGAACTGATGGTCCGTCATCCTCAGTACACGTCCCGCACATAGCGCTTGGCCCGGCGCAGGTCCGCCAGGTACTGCGCGGCATCGTCGTCACCGCGTCCGCGTTGCCCGGCGATGACGCCCAGCAGTGCGGACTCGACGTCCTTCGCCATCCGGGAGGCGTCGCCGCAGACATACACGTGCGCGCCGTCCTCAAGCCATCCGTACAGCTCGCGCGACCGCTCGCGCATCCGCGTCTGCACATAGACCTTCTCGGCCTGGTCGCGTGAGAACGCGAGGTCGAGACGGGTGAGCACCCCGCACTCCCCCAGCTCGGTCAGCTCGTCCTCGTAGACGAAGTCGGTGCGGCGGTGCTGGTCCCCGAAGAACAGCCAGTTGCGGCCACAGGCGCCGCGCGCGGCGCGCTCGTGCAGGAAGCCGCGGAACGGGGCGATGCCGGTGCCGGGGCCGATCATGATCATCGGGGTGCTGTCGTCCGCCGGGACGCGGAAGGAGGCGTTCGGCTGGAGGTGGACCCCGACGACGGCGTCCTGCTCGTCCCCGCCGACCCGGTCCGCGAGATACGTGGACGCGACGCCCTCGTACCGGCGGTCCGGAGTCCCGTAACGGACGGACGCGACGGTGAGGTGGACCCGGTCCGGGTGGGCGAGCGGGCTGGACGAGATCGAGTACTGCCGTGCCTGGAGCGGGCGCAGCAGCGGCAGCAGCTCTTCGAGGCCGGGTGCGGCGGATCCGGCGTCCCGGAGCAGGTCGAGCACGTCCCGGCCCCGGAGCCAGGAGTCCAGGTCGGACCGGTCGCCGTGCGCGACGATCGCGGCGAGCTCGCTGGTCGGCGCGCGCTCGACGAGGTCGGCGACGAGGTCCTTCGACGGGGTGCGGATCTCACGTCCGGTGCGCAGCACTCCGGCGAGCGGCCGGCCGTCGATGTCCTCGTCGCCGCTCGCGCCGAGGTGTTCGAGGAACGCGCCGACGAGCGCGTCGTCGTTCACCGGTGTGACGGCGAGCGAGTCACCGGCCGCGTAGGTGATGCCGCTGTCGCCGAGGTCGAATTCGTAGTGGCGGATCTCCTTCGCGCTGTCCGGCGAGGACAGCAGCCGGTTCACCACGAGGCGGGAGGGGTACGGGTTGCGCTTGTTCCAGGGGGAGCGGGTCCTGGCGGGCGGGGGCGCCGCGGCGGACGGGTCCCCGGCAGCCGCCGCGCCCGCGCCCGTCGTGGTGCCGGTCTCGGCGACGAGCCGGTCTAGGACGGCGGCGGTCCAGGCCGCGGCGGGCTCCTCGAAGTCGACGTCGCAGTCGACGCGGTCGTGCAGCCGGGTGGCTCCGAGCTGCTCCAGGCGGGTGTCGACGAGCTTGGCGGCCTGGCAGAAGTCGTCGTAGCCCCGGTCGCCGAGGCCGAGGACCGCGTAGCGCAGCCCTTCCAGCCGCGGTGCTCCGTCGGCCTGGAGCGCTTCCCAGAACAGTCCGGCGTTGTCGGGCATCTCGCCCTCGCCGTACGTGGAGGTGACGATGAGCAGGTGGGACATCGTGGCGAGCCGCTCGGGTGTGACGGCGTCGAGCTCGGTGGCGCTGCCGCCGAGGCCGCGGGCGCGGGCCCCGGCGACGAGCTCACCGGCGAGGAGTTCGGCGCTCCCGGTCTGGGTGCCGAACAGCACGTCGACGGTCGCCGTGGGCGCGTCGCCCGCCGGGGGCTCCCGGCGTCCGGCGGCGGCGATACCGGCGATGAACCCGGCGAGCCAGGACTCCTGTTCGGCGGAGAACGGCGCGTCGGCCGGGATGAGGGAACCGGTCGGGGACATCAGCTTCATGTGGTCACCGCTTCGGTCGGGGCCTGCGGGGTGCGTCGTCCGGCGATGTCCTCAAGTGCCGCGGTCGCGAGGAGTTCGTCGAACCGGGCGGCCCGGACGCGGCCGGCGTTCTTCGTGGTCTGGTGGATGATCCAGCCGTAGGTGCCGGGGGCGTCCACGCTCAGGTTGTTCCGCTGCGTCAGCGCGCGCTTGTAGTCGTCGAGACGCTTGATCGCGATGAGCGTGGCGAGCTCGTCGTCGCCGAACCGCTCCAGGGTGCCGCGCAGGTACTTCACGACGCGTTGCTTGACGAAGAAGTCCTCGGTGAGCACGAGGTTGCGGACGGCCTCGGCGACCCGGGGATCGTCCAGGCCGCTCGCGCCGGGCACCCGCTTGAGCGCGAGGTCCTGCGCGACGCCGAGCACCGTGTACGACGACAGCAGCGAGAACATGTCGTCGCCGCCAGGGTCACCGAGCGCCGGGGCACGGCCGCCGAGCACGGTGCGGCGGTCGCGGTAGTCGACCTTGAACGCGCGGAGCTTGTCCGTCGCGATCGATGTCGCGAGCTCGTCGAGGAGCTCGGAGCGGGTCGCGGCGGCGAGGATCTCGGTGGCGTCCTGGTACAGCAGCAGCGACCGGGGCATCCCGCAGTACATGTGCCGCCGCTCGGTGCTCCAGTCCGCCAGCAGCCGGGCCGCGAGCTTCGAGCCGGTGGCCTCCAGATGCCACTCCAGCAGCAGCCGCACGGCTTCCTCGTGGAAGGCGCCGTGCTCGGTGCCGGTCACCGGGAACACCCGCAGGGAGTCGGCGCTCACCCGGCCGCTCAGCTCGCCCGACGGGTCGTACTGGTAGAGGAACCCGCCGCTCATACCGTTGCCGAGGCCCTTGCCGAAGCCGCCGAGGTTGAGCACGGTGCCGCCGGTCATGTACTCGCAGCCGAAGTCCCCGACGCCCTCCACGACCGCGGTCGCGCCGGAGTTGCGCACGGCGAAGCGGTCACCGGCCTCCCCCTGGACGAACGTCCGGCCGCCGGTCGCGCCGAACAGCGCGAAGTTCCCGATGAGCACGTTGCCGCCGCGTTCGGCGCTGCCGCCGCCCGGGGCACGGACGACGATCCGGCCGCCGCTCTGGCTCTTGCCGACACCGTCGTTCGCGGTGCCGGTGTGTTCGAGTGTGACTCCGTCGTTGCAGAACACGCCGTACGACTGGCCGGCGGACCCGGTGGTGCGGATGCGGACGGCGCCGTCGGCGAGGCGGCGACGGCCCCGGTCGTCGGTCACGACCGCGGGCACGCCCGCGAGGTCGTCGGCGCCGAGTTCATGGTTGAGGAGCCGTTCGACATCGATGCCGAGCTGTCCGCCGACCGACTTGTCGCTGTTGCCGAGCCGGATGCCCTCGATGTGCGCGGTGGGCTCGCGCCGGTCGAGGAGCGCGGCCCGGACGAGCTCGATCAGGGCGTCGTCGGTGGTGAAGTCCTTCTCCAGGTACTCCGGGTCCGCGACCGTCTTCTCCGGCACGCGCGCGAGCAGCCTGCGTACGTCGAGGCGTCCGACGCTCGCGGGGTGGTCGAGCAGTTGCAGCAGGTCCGTGCGTCCCCGGGCGTCGCGCAGCGAGCGCAGTCCGAGGCGGGCGAGGATCTGCCGGACGTCGTGCGCGATGTTGAGCAGGTACTGCGCGAGCGCGCGCGGGTCGCCCTCGAACGCCTCGGCGTTCGTGGTGAGCCCGGCGGGGCACTTCACATTGCAGTTCTTCGCCATGACACAGCCGAGCATCATGAGCGCGGTCGTACCGAACTCGAAGCTGTCGGCCCCGAGCAGGGCCGAGGTGACGACATCGCCGCCGGTCTGGTGCGCGCCGGAGCAGCGCAGGGTGACCTCCTGCCGGAGCCCGTTGACGACGAGCGCCTGGTGCACCTCGGCGACGCCGATCTCCGCCGACCGCCCGGCGTACTTGAGGCTGGTGACGGCGGCGGCGCCGGTGCCGCCGGTGTTCCCGGCGACGTTGATCACGTCCGCGCCGGCCTTGGCGACGCCGACCGCGATGGTGCCGATGCCCTCCGAGGACACGAGCTTGACGACGACCCGGACCCGCGCGGCCTTGCAGTCGTGGATGAGCTGCGCGAGGTCCTCGATCGAGTAGGTGTCGTGGTGCGGCGGCGGTGAGATGAGCTCGATGCCGGGGGTGCCGCCGCGGGCCGCCGCGATGTCGACGGTGACCTTCGGCGCGGGCAGCTGGCCGCCCTCGCCGGGCTTCGCGCCCTGGCCGATCTTGATCTCCAGCTCCTGGAGCATCGGGTCGGCGAGGTAGCCCGCCCAGATGCCGAACCGGCCGGACGCGAACTGCTTGATGCGGGAGCCGCGGATGGTGCCGTACCGGGAGTGGTGCTCGCCGCCCTCGCCGCTGTTCGACATGCCGCCGACCATGTTCGTGCCGTGCGCGACGGCCTCGTGCGCGGTCGCCACCAGCGCGCCGTGGCTCATCGCGCCGGAGGCCAGCGCGCGGGTGATCTCGTGCGCGGGCTGCACCTCGTCGGGCTCCAGGCTCCCGGGCGCGCCCGTGAGGAGCGTGAGCAGTCGCGCGGCGGTGCCGACCGCGGCGACGACGACACCGTCGGCGTCCGTCTCCCGGGTGACGGCCTCACCCGGATGCGCGAGCGCGAGTCCGTCGGCGAGCGCGGTGTGCCGCCGCGCCCCGTCGGGTCCCGGGGCCATGAGGCGCAGCCGGGCGGTGACGGTGCCGTCCGGCGGTGTCGTGCCGGTGTCCGGTTCCTGGACGGAGACGGTCATCCCGCGGACCATGACGTTCGCGTTGCCGGTGAGGGAGAACCGGCCGAGCTCCCGGGCGAATTCCTCCGGGGTGCGCAGCCCGGTGACGTCCGCGGGCAGCGCGAGGACATCGCGCAGCGCGGCCGGGCGGCGGGCCCGCTCCTCGTGGGTGGTCCGCAGGAAGGCGCGGTATCCGGGAGTGATCCGGAACGCGTCGATCTCGGCGTCGCTGAGCGCGTCGTACCCGGTGTTCCGGTACGCGGTGTCGGTGATGCCGAACGCGTCGTCGAGCTGGCCGAGGGTGAGCAGGCGCAGCGCCTCCGGGTCGGCCGGGCGGCCGAACTCGGGCCGCTCCTCGGTCATCCCGCCGAAGCCGCGCACGGCGGTGACGCCGAACGAGTGCCCGGCGCCGTCCGACCGTTCCTTGAACAGGCCGAGCAGCGGGATCTGCTGCTCGGTCTCCACCGTACGGGCCCGCTCGTGCCAGTCCGTCGCGGCCTGCGCGACCCGGGCGAAGCCGACACCGCCGACCGGGGCGTCCATGTGCGGGAAGATCCGGGCGAACACGTCGTCGCGGGTGTCGAGGTAGTTCGGTTCGAAGAACTCGCCGCCGATGTAGCTCTCGGCGGTGCACAGCCCGACGCGGCCCATGGTCTTGGCGAGCGACTTCTCGGCCGCCTTGCGGAATCTCGCCAGCGCCAGATCGGTGGCGGTGATCTCGCCCGCGGGCGCGGGTGCGCTCGGGTGCTTCTCCTCGGCGCGCAGCCGTGCGCTGAGGCTGTAGACGGCGGAGGCGCCGAAGCCGAGGGCGGTCGCGACATGGTGGGAGGAGGCCAGCTGACCGCTTTCCGTCACGATCGAGACGCGCAGCCGCAGCCCTGTCTCGATGAGGCGCTGGTTCACCGCCGCCACGGCGTGGATCACCGGCAGCGGAGCGTGGGTCGAGGAGATGGCCCGGTCGGTGAGGAGCGCGATGCCGCCCCCCTCGGTGGCGAACCGCTCGACGTCGTCGCAGAGCCGGTCGAGGGCGGACCGCAGCGCGTCGGCGTTCGCGGTCTCGTCACCGGTCACCGGGACGTAGAGCATGGCGAACCGCTCCAGCGGGACGATCCGCTGGTCGCGCAGCCGGACCATGTCGAGGTGTCCGAGCACGGGCGAGGACAGGACGAGCTGCCTGCCGTTGGTGTCGCCGGTGCCGTCGGGCTTCGGGCCGAGGGCGACCCGCATGCTCATGCCGTCGGCCTCGCGGATGCTGTCGAGCGGCGGGTTGGTCACCTGGGCGAAGCGCTGCGAGAAGTACTTCGCCATACCGCCCTCGGTGTCGCTGAGCGCGTTGATGGCGTTGCCGTACCCCATCGCCGAGATCCGTTCGGACCCGTTGGCGAGCATCGGGTCGAGCATGAACCGGAAGCTCTCCTGGTTCAGCGAGTAGGCCACGTACCGCCCGGCGAGCGTCAGGTCGCCGTCGTACCCGAGCGTCGTCGTACCGCGCTCGTAGTCGGGGGCGGGGAGGTCGTCGAGGTCGACCCGTGCCGCGGTGAGCAGTTCGGAGTAGGGGCGGCGTGCGGCGAGGGTGTCGAGGATCTCGCGGGTGCGCATCCGGCGGCCGGTGCGGTGGTCGACGACGAGCATGCCGCCGGCCTCGATACGGCCCCGGTGGACGACCTCGTCGTCGGGGAAGGCGACCTGGCCGGCCTCCGACGACACCATGAGGTAGTCGGCGGTCTCCACCGTGCGCAGCGGGCGCAGTCCGAGCCGGTCGAGGCGGGCGCCGACGACGTTCCCGTCGCTGAAGATCACGGCCGCCGGGCCGTCGTTCTTCTCCTCGTACAGGGAGAAGTACTCCAGCATGTCGCGGACGGCGGTGGGCAGGGTGCGGTCGTTCTCCCACGCGGGCGGCATGAGGGACACGACGGCCTCGACGATGTCCAGTCCGTCGTCGAACACCCGGCTCTGCAAGGTCTGGTCGAGCCTGCTGGAGTCCGACTGCCCGGGTGGGCGCACGATGCTCCGGGTGCGGGCGCGGGCGAGTGCCTCGTCGGAGAGCCGGTTCTTGCGGTCGGTGTTGAGCTCGCCGTTGTGCGCCATGAGGCGGAACGGCTGCGCCATGGTGGGGTGCGGCTCGGTGTTCGTGGAGAACCGGGTGTGGAAGTACAGCGACCGGACGGAGTGCCGGGGGTCGCGGAGGTCGCGGAAGTAGCCGATGACCTCGTCGGAGTTGAGCCGTCCCTTGAGCACCTGCGTCCGCGCGCTCAGGGACAGCGGGTACAGCCCGCTGTGGGTGTCGTCGGCGTAGGCGACGGACTCGACGGCGAGCAGCGCGCGGTTGGCCGCGGCGTCGACCTCGGCGCGTTCCCAGTCCTCGGGGGCGCGGAACACCCATTGCACTACGGGCAGCTGGTACCGCTCGGCCGCGGGCCGGGCGACGCCGTGATCCACGGGGACGTCGCGGACCAGCAGGACCTCGAACCCCTGGCCCGCGATGCTCCGGGCGACGAGGTCGACCGCGGCGGCGCGGCGGGCGGCGTCGGTCGGGACGAAGCAGTTCGCGACGCCGAAGTGTCCGGCGCGCAGTTCTTCGCCGGTGAGCGCGCCGAAGAACTCCACCGACAGATCGACGCTCACGCCCGCGCCGTCGCCGACACCTTCGGCGGACTTGCCGCCGCGGTGCGGGATGGCGCGGAGCGCTTCGTCGCCCTTGCGGATGACGTCGTGGCTCGGCACGCCGTCGAGACGGGTCACGAAGCCGACACCGCAGTCGCTGTGTTCGCGGGCAGGGCTGTACAGACCGAGGGGGGAATGGTTCACGTGGGTCCTGTCGGCGAGAATTCCGGCAGCGGACGGCCAGGCTGCGTCGGTGAAGCGCTCGCCGCGGGCGGACCGGTACGACGGCCGAGCCCCGAGTGGTGCGATTGGGTACGGTAAGCCTTGCCTAATCATCACCGCAAGTGTCGATCATATGCTGGTCACGGCGGCATACGGCCTCCGCGCTCCTCACCCGCGACGCGACTCGGACGGGCGGTACCTCGCCCGGCCGCCGGGGTCGCGTCCCGCCCGGACCGTCCGCGCGGGCGGTCACGGGGCGCACCTCGCCGTCGCACATACGATCGCCTCCGGCACCCGCACGGATTCACGCCGTCGAGGCCGGGCGGCGGGATCGCGACGGGCAGCCGCACACTTGTGTCATGACTCGTCCACAACACCATGTGCCCGTCACGCAATTGAGCGCACCGGGGTTCCCGCCGGAGGAGTACGAGGAGCGGCTGTTCGCGACCCGGGCGGCGATGGAGCGGCAGGGGCTGACGGCCCTGCTGGTCACGGCGCCGGAGGACATCCACTATCTGTGCGGTCTGGATCACCAGGGCCACTTCGCCGTGACCGGCCTGCTGGTGCCCATCGACGGCGCCCCCGTGCTGGTCGAGCGGGCCATGGAAGCCCCCACCGCGGCCGCGCAGACGGTAGGCGTGGGGCATCACGGCTACGGCGACGCCACCGATCCGGCCGACGCGCTGCTCGACGTGCTCACCCAGCTCGTACCGGCTGTCCGGACCGTCGGCTACCAGGCCGACTCGCTCAGCCTGCCTCCCGTCGTCTGGGACCGGCTGCGCACCGCGGCGGACGTGACATGGGCGGACTGTTCCGCTCTGCTCGGCGCGCGGCGCTCCGTGCACACCGACCGTGAGATCGCCCGTATCCGTGTCGCGGCCCGGCTGTCCGACACGGCCATGGCGGCGGGCCTCGCCGCGTCCACCGCGGGGGCGGGTGAGAACGAGATCGCCGCCGCCGTGTACGCGGCCATGCTGCGCGACGGCGGAGACCTCCCCGCCTTCGCGCCTCTCGTACGCACCGCCGATCGCCTCGACCAGGAACATCTGACCTGGTCACGACATCGGCTCGGTCCCCGCGACGCCGTCTTCCTCGAACTCTCCGCCGCGCACGGCCGCTATCACGCGCCCCTCGCCCGTCTCCACCATCTCGATCCCCGCGACGCCGCACAGGACGCGCGGGCCGCCGAGACGTCCCGCGCGGCGATGGAGGAGCTGTGCGCGACGCTGCGTCCCGGCAGTACCGCCGAGGAGGTCTTCGCCACCTGGCATTCGGCCATGGAGACACGTCTCGGCGAACCGTTCGCACGTCACCACTGCGGCTACCTCATCGGCATCGGCTTCCCGCCGGGCTGGATGGGCGGCAGTCGCACGCTCCGCCCCGGCAACACCATGGAACTGAGGGCGGGCATGACCTTCCATGTCCAGTCCTGGCTCGTCGGCGGGCCCCAGGGCACGCACGCCTTCTCCGACACCGCGCTGGTCACCGCCGACGGCTGCGAGATCCTCACCCGCACCCCGTACACGGACTGACACCGCTCCCCCGCTCCGAACGGCCCGGACAGCCGTGTTCCGTGGGCACGGCTGTGCGGCCGACCTCGTCCCGTGCTGTCATCGAACCAGGGCATCCGGTCGGGGCACGGACGCGCGGGAGACGACGACAGCCGCCCCACCCACTGCGCGACGGCACCGGTGAGGGGACCTGGTGCGGAGACCGGCGCGGGGAGACCGGAAGCGAGGACCGGGACGAGGAGGAGGACCATGAGGATCGGCTACAAGCTGATGGCGGAGTCGTTCGGACCCGCCGAGCTCGTCCGCCAGGCCGTACGGGCCGAGAGCGCCGGGTTCGACTTCGTCGAGATCAGCGACCACTACCATCCCTGGCTGGAGGAGCAGGGCCACTCCCCCTTCGCGTGGACAGTTCTCGGCGCCATCGCCGAACGGACCGGACGGATCGGACTCGCGACCGGCGTGACCTGCCCGACCGTGCGCTACCACCCCGCCGTCATCGCCCAGGCGGCCGCCACCCTCGCCCTGCTGTCCGACGGCCGCTTCACCCTCGGTCTCGGCTCGGGGGAACGTCTCAACGAGCACGTCACGGAAGGTTTTCCCGAATCGGTGCGCGTCCGCCACGACCTCCTCGGGGAGGCGGTGGCGATCATCCGGCTCCTGTGGACCGGTGGCTACCACTCCTACGAGGGCAAGCATCTGCGGCTGCGTGACGCCCGCGTCTTCGATCTGCCCGGCACACCGCCTCCCATCGCCCTGGCGGCAGGCGGCCCACGTGCCGCAGCGCTCGCCGCCGAACTGGGGGACGCCCTGTTCGCCACCGAGGACGACCCGGAACTCGTCCGCGTCTACCGGGACACGGGCGGCACGGGCCCGTGCTACGCCGAGGTGCCGCTCGCCTGGGCGGCCGACCCGTCGGCCGCCGCCCACGCCGCGCACCGCTCCTTCCGGTGGTCGGTCCACGGCTGGAAGGTGCTCACCGAGCTGCCTGGCCCCGCCGCCTTCGACGCGGCCTGCACCACGGTCGGTGAGGACGACATGCTCCAGGCGTTCGCCTGCGGCCCGGACGTGGGCGTGCATCTGGAACGCGCGCAGCGCTATGTGGACGCGGGTTTCGACACCCTGGCCCTGCTGAACGCGGGGCCGGACCCCGACGGCTTCCTCGACTTCTACCAGCGGGAACTCGACGGCCCGATCCGTGGTCTGACGGCCTCGGCCGACAGGCCGTGACTCCCCCGGCACGGCGGGTGGCCACCGTTCGCACGCGGGACGCCGTCCGCTGCGGAACAAGGGGACGCCGAATAGAATAGGGGCTTTCGGTGACATACCACGGCAGAACGCCGGTCGGCCCCAACGCGGTCGACCCTACGCCGGTCGGCCCGATCCAGCGGGCGGGCCCGGGCCGGAGCAGCCGACGGCCCCGCGCCAGCCGCGAACGGTTCGGCCACGAGGCTGTCCGGGCGTGAATGGTCCGGTGGGCCACGGGTAGCCGGGGCTCCAGAAGCCACCCCGAGCGCGGTACCCACAAGCCGCTCTCCACGCGGACGGCGCCGCTCCCGACCAGCGCGCTCCCGATGGTGGCACCGAGCAGGAGAGGAGTGAGCAGCGTGAGGATCGCCTTCCTGGTGGCCCCCGAAGGTATCGAACAGGTGGAACTGACGGAACCGTGGCAGGCCGTGATCGACGCGGGCGGCAGTCCGTCGCTGATCTCCACCGAGGAGGGACGTGTACAGGCGTTCAATCACCTCGACCGCGGCGACACATTCCCGGTCGACCAGGTGGTGGGCGGGACGGACCACGCGGATTTCGACGGGCTGGTGCTGCCGGGTGGCGTCGCCAATCCCGACGCGCTCCGCATGGACGAGTCCGCCGTGGCGTTCGTACGCGCGTTCTTCGACTCCGGAAAACCCGTGGCCGCGATCTGCCACGCGCCCTGGACCCTGATCGAGGCGGATGTGGTCGGCGGGCGGACCCTGACGTCGTGGCCCAGCCTGCGCACCGACATCCGCAACGCGGGTGGTACCTGGGTCGACGAGCCGGTGCGTGTCTGCCGCAACGGCCCCAACGTCCTGATCACCAGTCGGCGGCCAGATGACCTCAAGGACTTCACCGGCGCCTTCACCGAGGAGTTCGCCCGGGTGTCCGCTCCCTGACCGACTGCCCGGCCGACGGGCCGGGTCCGCGACCGTCCCGCTCGGCGGTGGCGTCACCGTGACCGCGGTGACGCCACCGCCGAACGCGTGCGGCATCCGCGCCCGTCGCCACAGCCGCGTGCCGCACACCGCGACGCAGGTTCAGGCGGGCCGTCCGCGCAGACGTACCGCCGCGACGATGCCCAGGACGGCGCCCACCGCGATGACGGCCGCCCCCCTCAGCCAGACCTCCCGCTCGATCTGGGTCGCGAGCACGACGCAGGACGCCGCCCCGGCGAGGGCGACGGCCGTCGGTGTCCTGAAGTGGTCCCGTGGGACGGCGTCCCGACGCAGTACGAGCACCGAGGTGTTGACGAGGAAGAAGACGACCAGGAGCAGCAGGACGAGGGTCGAGGCCAGCGTCGCCACGTCGCCGGTCATCGCGAGCAGCAGCGAGAGAGCCGTGGTGGCCGCGATCGACGCCCACGGCGTACGCCGGCCGGGCAGCACTCTCGTCAGGAAGCGCGGCAGAAGGCCGTCCCGGGCCATCCCGTAGGCCAGGCGTGACGACATGATGCCGGTGAGCAGCGCGCCATTGGCGACCGCCACCAGCGCGATGGCGCTGAAGAGCTGCGACGGGACACCGCCCGCCGCACGGACGACTTCGAGCAGTGGTCCGTCGGAACCGGCGAGCCTCTCGGTGGACACGGACGCCGCCGCGGCCGCGCCGACCAGGAGGTACACCACGCCTGCCGTGATCAGCGCGCCGAAGAGCGCCCTCGGGTACGAGTGCCGTGGGTCAAGGGTCTCCTCCGCCACATTGACGGATGTCTCGAACCCGACGAACGAGTAGTAGGCCAGCACCGCCCCGCTCAGGGCGGCGGCCGCGGGCCCTTCGCCGGGGGCGCCGAGGTCCGTCAGCCTCGACATGTCGCCGTCGCCGCGCAGCACGATCCAGGCACCGAGGCCGATCACGAGGAGCAGTCCGCCGACCTCGATGACGGTGGCGGCCACGTTGGCCCGTGTCGATTCCCTGATGCCGCGCGCGTTCAGCAGCCCCAGCGCGGCCAGGAAGACGGTCGTGACGAGCAGCGTGGGGAGGGAGACGAACTCGGACAGGTAGTCGCCGCCGAACCCGCGGGCCAGTGCGCCCACCGCCACGACACCGGCGGCGAGCATGCAGAATCCGGCGAGGAACCCGGCGAAGGGCCCGAACGCCAGGTTGACGTAGTGGCAGGCCCCGCCCGCGCGCGGGTACTTGGTGACCAGCTCGACATACGAGGCGGCGGTGAGCATGGCCAGGCACAACGCCACGATCAGGGGCACCCACACGGCGCCGCCGGAGGCTCCGGCGATCTGGCCCACGAGGACGTACACGCCCGCGCCGAGGATGTCCCCCAGGATGAAGAAGTAGAGCAGTGGGGTGCTCAACGCCTTCTTGAGTGCCGTCGGAGCGTCCGATGTCTCCGGTGGTGTGCCGGTGGTGATCTTCACACGAAGCCGTATACCCGGCATCCGTCCTCGCATGGGGAGGACACGCCACACACGCGGGAGCGGTGTTCGCGCCGGGGTCAGGGCTTCTTGGCGAAGACGAGCACCTCCGTGGAGGCGACACCCATGGGCGCCGTGAAGTTGGCCTCCAGCTCGCAGCCGAGGGTCGCGAAGAGGTCCACGCAGGTCCGGCGCGGCAGCGCCGCCGGGAAGGAGCCGTGTCCCGAGCCGCCCCGCTCGGCCCAGACGCCTACCGTCGCCGGGTCCAGACAGGTCTCCGTCATGACGTCGAAGACGATCCGGCCGCCGGGTCGCGTGACACGGGCCATCTCGAAGAAGTAGCGGACGGCCACCAGGAAGGTCACGGTGTTGAAGACCTTGTGGGCCTGGACGAGGTCGACGCTGCCGTCGGGCGTCGGAGCGAGACTGCTTCCCTCGGTCGGCTGGGCCACGACACCGAAGGTGTCCACGAGATAGCCGGCCCAGGGCGCTGCCGTCTCGTAGATCTCGTAGCGGCCGGGAGAGCACTCCTTCATGGTCTTCTCCAGATACCGTCCGGACCCGGGGCCGATCTCCAGCACCGTTTTCGGGTCGGCGGCGAAGACGCCGAGCGCGCGTAATTCGTCGATGGTGGACTGGGTGGCGCCAGGCGTCCCGTTCATGACCGCGTCGATATGGTCACCGATCGACAGACCGGCCGCACGGGCGGCCCGCATCGTCGCCTCGAACGGGATGAAGTCGTCCACCCCGCCCTGGACGTTGGTACTGCGCACGATGTCGAATCCGGTACGCCGCAGAAGCCGTTTGGCCCCCGACTTGAGTACGGATGTTCCTCTGCTTGCCGCCTTCATCAGGCATGACCCCCCAGGTCGTCTCCACCCTCGGTGTCAGCATAGGATCGCGGACGCGGACGCGCAGCGGGACGGCGAATTCGCCCTGGACGGAGTTCTGTTGGAGCGTGTCCACCGCCGGGGCACGATCGCGGTTCCGGTGGAATTCCATGGCTCCGGCACGGAAATGCGATACGGACCGGAAATCGCGGAGTGCTGACACCCGGCACTGTCAGACGGCGGTTTTCCGCGACCGGATTGTTGGTTAGGGTGCCGATCGAAGGCTGATTCCGATGCCTTGGCCGGATGAGGGACAGGCTGGGCGGGTCCGGGGCCGTACAGGCCGCCTGCTCCCGCGCGGGCCAGGTTCGGACATGACGGGGGGGCTCGTTGGTGCGGAGTCGGCGCGAGCAGAAGCCGAAGGTCACGTCGGCCGGTGTCGGGCGGCGTGAAGAGGTCCGGCCTCGCCCGGCCTCAGGAGACCGAGGTCCGCAGGATCCGCCACCGGTCACCGCGAGCCGTCCCGGATCGGAGGGGGACGACGGACGCGCGACCGGTCGGCGGACGCCCCCGGTGCTGCCTCCGTCGCTGCGCGCCTCGCTCGGGCTGATCGCGGTCCTCGCCACGCTGCTGGGTGTCGCGCTGGGGGTCCTGTACGCCGGGCGGAACCGGCCCGGCGGGGTGGACGGGTGGATTCAGCCGTCGGTGGACGGTGTGCCGCCGCCGTGGCGGAACATCGCCCTGGCCGTGGACTTCCTGGCGGAGCCCGCCGGGGCGGTGGCGCTGGTCGTGGCCGCCGTGTCGGGCTGTCTGCTGCTGCGGTGGCCGCGCGCCGCGGTGCTCGTCGTGGCAGGCGCCGTACTGACCGTGGGCGCGACCAAGCTGCTCAAGCCCCTGGTGGGACGCACCATCCACGACGGGCATCTGTCCTATCCGAGCGGGCACACCGCCTTCCTCACCGCGCTCGCCCTGATGGCGGCGCTGCTGGCGGTCGGGCGGCTCGGCCTCGGCAGGACGGCCGGGACGGCGCTCGCGCTGGGGGCGACGCTGGTCGCGGGCGCCGCCATGGGCTGGGCGCAGATCGCGCTGGGCGCGCACTACCCGACCGACACCCTCGGCGGCTGGTGCACCGCGCTGGCGGTGACACCGGCCACCGCGTGGCTGGTCGACCGGACGGCCGGCCTCCGTCGGGAGCGCCGCTGACTCCGTGTCACGCCAAGCGGCGGAACACGGGCTTGATCGGCCGCCCGGCCAGCCAGGGGGTGGGGTCGGCGGCGTCCAGCGCCTTCCGGTACACCGCGCAGGCTTGGGCCACCGTGTCGACGGTGTGGTCGATGTCGGCGTCGCTGAGCGCGCTGCTCACCACGAACGACGGGGCGAGCACCCCGCCCGCGAGGAGCCGGCGCAGGAACAGGGTGCGGTACCGCTGTGACGGCTGCCGGTTCTCGTCGAGGGTGGCGAAGACCAGATTGCTGGCCCGGCCCCGGACGACGATGTGGTCGGCGACCCCCATACCGGCCGCGGCCTCGCGGACACCGGCGGCCAATCGCTCGCCGAGGGCGTGCAGCCGCGCGGTGACGCCCTCCTCGACATAGGTGGTGAGCACGGCCATCGCGGCGGCCAGCGAGTGTGTTTCCGCGCCGTGGGTGGTGGACAGCAGGAACACCCGGTCGTGGGAGTGGCGCAGCCCGCCCAGTTCCATGAGGTCGCGGCGCCCGGCCAGCGCGGAGACGGCGAACCCGTTGCCCAGCGCCTTGCCGAACGTGGAGAGGTCGGGGACGACCCCGTACAGGCCCTGGGCGCCCGCCTCGGACCAGCGCAGGCCGGTGATCATCTCGTCGAAGACCAGTACGCAGCCGTGCCGGTCGGCCAGTTCGCGCAGACCGGCGAGGTATCCGGGCGGCGGCTCGGTGTGGGTGGCGGGTTCGAGGATCAGACAGGCGATCTCGCCTTGGTACCGGGTGAGCAGTTCCTCCGTGGCGGCCAGGTCCCCGTAGGGGAACGTCACGGTGAGCTCGGTGGTCGCCGCCGGAACGCCGGCGGACATCGGCGTGGTGCCGATGAACCAGTCGTCGGCGGAGAGGAACGGATGGTCGCCGCAGATGGCGATCCGTGGGCGCCCGGTGGCGGCGCGGGCGAGACGTACCGCGGCGGTGGTGACGTCGGAGCCGTTCTTCGCGAACTTCACCATGTCGGCGGTCGGCACGGTGGCCAGGAAGCGTTCCGCGGCCTCGACCTCCACGATGGACGGCCGGACGAAGTTGCTGCCGCGGTCGAGCTGCCGCCGTACGGCCTCGTTCACGCGGGGGTGGGCGTGGCCGAGGCTGACCGACCGCAGGCCGGAGCCGTACTCGACGTAGCGGTTGCCGTCGATGTCCCATACATGGGCGCCGTTGCCGTGGCTGATGACCGGGGCCAGGTTCTCGGGGTACTGGTCGTCGCCCTTGGCGTAGGTGTGGGCGCCGCCGGGGATCAGGGTGTGCAGCCGCTCGTTCGCCAGTCGTGAGCGGGGCAGGAGGAACTCTTCGGTGTCCACGCCGGTCTCATCCTTCCTTGTGCTTCAGGACCTGGGCGAGGCTCGGCGCCTCGCGGTCCCGCCGGGACATCGAGGTGACCGGCAGCGGCCAGGGGATGGCGAGCTCCGGGTCGTCGAAGGCGATGGTCACGTCCTCGGACGGGTCGTGCGGGCGGTCGATCCGGTACGAGACGTCGGCGGTACCGGTCAGCGCCTGGAAGCCGTGCGCGCAGCCCGCCGGGATGTACAGGGTCGTCTGGGTCTCGTCGGTCAGCTCGAAGAAGGCCCGGTCGCGGTAGGTGGGCGAGTGGGGCCGCAGGTCCACGACGACGTCGAAGATCCTCCCGTACGAGCACCGCACCAGCTTGGCCTCGCCCGCTCCGGAGCGCAGATGCAGTCCGCGCAGGACTCCCCGGACCGAGCGGGACACGCTGTCCTGGACGAAGGCGTCCGGGTCGAGGCCCACCGAGCGGACCACGTCGGCGTCGAAGGTGCGGCAGAAGGAACCGCGTTCGTCGGTGTACGACGTCGACTCGAACAGGTACGCGCCGGTGATCGCCGGGACTTCGGTCGCTTTCATGGGGTCTCCCGCAGTGCGTGGGCGTGGGTGTGGCCGGTGGCCGGGAAGAGGGCCGTGGTCAGGGCGGTGAACTGCCGCTCCAGTTGCCGGGCGGCGACCAGGTTCCGTTCGGTGAGGGTGCGCCGTATCCGCGCCGATTCCTTCTCCAGCGCCCGGAACTGTTCGAGGAGGCGGTCGGCGTCGACCTCGCGGGCCGGGTGGCGGTACGCGTCGAGCCCCATCCGGGCCATCAGCGCGTCGCTCTTCGCCGCGTAGCTGAGCGCGAGTGTCGGCGTTCCGGCCTTCAGCGCGCAGACGAGGTTGTGGTAGCGGGTCGCGACCACGGTGTCGGCGGCCGCCGTCTCCTTCATCAGGTCGGCCAGTGAGGACGCGTCGGCGGCGGTGACCAGCGGCGAGTCCACCGCGTCGAGGATCGCGGCGACCACGGACGCGTCGACGTCGTCGCCGGTGAGCAGCCGGACCGGGCGGCCGTCCTCGACCAGCGCGCGGACGAAGCGGATCGTCCCGTCGAGGTAGCGCCGGTGGATCTCCTCGGCCCGGGCACGGTCGTCGTTGCCGCCGTGGAAGTCCATGACGCCGACACAGACCGGGCCCGGCGGGCCGGGGGGCGCGTCGGCCGGTGGCACGGGCAGGGCGAACGCGAGGTCCGGGTAGACCTCGTCGCGTGTGGTGTCCACGCCCATCGCCCGCAGCGCGTCGCGGGACAGGTCGTCCCGGTACGACCGGTACGTCGCCAGCCGTGCCGACCAGCGCACCAGGGCCCGGGTGGGGCGGCTGCGGATCGCGGCGGCGCCGACACCGACCAGCGCGACCCGGGTGCCGAGCAGCCGCCCGCTCGCGCAGAGCAGGAACAGCGAGTACGGGAAGCCCCAGGGCCGCAGCGGCAGGGTGGCCTCCAGGACGCCCATGCCCGGCACGATCACCACATCGTGCCGGCGTACCCAGGCGGCGGTGCGGAAGACGTCGACGAGTTTGCCGAGGCCCTTCCCCGCGATCGCGCCCACGCGGGACGCGGTCCGGTACTCGCCGCGGTACCAGTGCAGCCGGGTCGCCGGTATCCCGTACCGGGCCGTGACGGCCTCGGGTCCGCCGCACAGCGCGTCCACGGCGGCCTCCGGGTGCGCGGTCCGGAGGTATCCGAGCACGGCTTCCAGCGACCCGTCGTTGCCGAGGTTGCCGGAGCCGAGCAGGCCGAACACCCCGACGCGCACCGGGGCGTCCCGCGCGGACCTCACGCGCGCCCGCCTTCGCGGCCGGCGACGAGCGCGTCGACGGAGACGGTGAGCCGGTCCGGGTCGACCGGGGCACGGTCCTCGACGCGCTCCCCGGCGCCCGGCCGGGCCCGGCTGGTCATCCAGGAGGCGAGGTGGCGGTAGCACTCGCGCCGGTCGGCCGGGGACAGCGGCGCCCGCTTGACCGCCGCGACGAAGCCCCAGACGTACTCGGCGAGCAGCCGGGGTGTCGGGTGCAGCGGACCCGCCCGGCGGGGGTCCAGGTTGACGCACCGGGAGCGTTTGCCCGGGTTGGCCCGCTCGGCGCGGGTGGGATGGTCGCGGCGGAAGTACAGCAGCTCGGGCACCTGGTGGAACGGCCCGTGCAGGGTGATCTCGGCGACGAACGTGCGGTCGGCGTGGTGGTAGCTGTCGTGCGGCTTCACCCGGCGCAGCATGTCGGCCCGCATCACCCCGTAGAAGTCGTCGCCGCCGGGCTCGAAGAGCAGGCTGCGGAAGCGCTCCGGCGGGTGGGGCGAGTCGGTGGCGAGTCCGTACTCGTAGGGGACCTTCACCCGGCCGTCGCCGTCGATGACCGCCTGGCCGCTGTGCGCGAGGACGATGTCCGGCCGTTCGTCCAGCGCCTCCACGCAGCGCTTCAGCAGGTCCCGGGCGTAGAGGTCGTCGTGCGAGGCCCATTTGAACAGTTCGCCGCGGCACTGGGTGAACACATGGTTGTGGTTCGGCGCGGCGCCGATGTTGCGGGGCAGCCGGAGGTAGCGGATACGGGGGTCGAGGGCGGCGTACCGGCGGCAGATGTCCTCGGTCCCGTCGGTCGAGGCGTTGTCGGAGACGACCAGTTCGAAGTCCTCGTAGGTCTGCCCGAGCAGGGCGTCGAAGGACTCGGCGAGGTACTCCTCGCCGTTGTACACGGGCAGGCCGATGCTCAGCCGGGCAGGGGCGGTCATGGGGTCCTCACTTCGCGGATGGGGTTCTGTTGGCGCTCGCGCAGGGCGGACCGCAGATGCAGCCACCAGACGGCCGAGCCGCTGACGGTCGCGGCGGCCACGCCCCAGGCGGAGCCGGCCGTGCCGGCCAGGGCGGCTCCGCCGAGCCCGCCGACGACGTAGCAGGCGGAGGCGAACAGCTGGCTGCGCAGGCTGCGCCGGGCGGCGCCGAGCGCGCGCAGCCCGGCCGCCGCGCCGACGCCGAGGCCGGCGCCCACGACACCGAGGGTGGCGGGCACGATGAGCGCGGAGGCGGGGTGCCAGACGCCGCCGAGCACGAGTTCACCGAGGCGGTCGGGCACCAGCAGCAGGGCGGCGCCCCAGAGCAGCGCGGCGGCGGCCTGTCCGGCGCTGAGCAGGAGGCAGAAGCGGCCGAGGCGGTGTGGGGCCCGCCGCAGTACCCGGGCCGCCTCCGGGACGGTGACCAGTGACAGTCCCATCAGCACGGCCAGGAACGGGCCGAGCAGGAGCTCGGCGCCCCGGATCACCCCGACCGCGCTGACGCCGACGATCGCGCCGAGCCCGTAGGCCCGCAGCTGGGCCGCGCCGCTGAGGCTGACGTTCTCGACCAGGTACCGGTAGCCGAGGTCGCGGTGCTCGCGCAGCCACTCGCGTGCTCCGGTCGGCCGGGGCCTGATGCGGGACTGGAGGAAGCCGTACCCGGCGGCCACCGCGGCGGCGGCGCCCCAGGCGAGCACGAACGCGGCCACGCTGCCCACGCGGGCCGCGACCAGCATGGCCGGGACGAGCGCGACGCCCCCCAGGAGGTCGTTGGCACAGGCCTTGCGCCCGGTGCCCGCGGCGAAGAACGAGTACCGCCAGGCGTCCTGGAGCAGCAGGCCGGGCAGTACGACGCCGAGGGCGGCGAACGCGTGTCCCAGCCCGCCGCCGAAGCCTAGCCCGGCCACCAGGCACACCGTGCCGAGGGCGGCGCCGACGCCGAGCGCGGTGCCGGACGACCGGGCCGTCGCCGCGCGCCAGGCGGTGTCCGGTACGCCGCTGAAGCGCACCACGAGCGGGTCGGTGGCCAGCCCTCGGGAGACGCTGAGCACCACGCCGTAGGTCACCCAGGCCAGGCTGAACACACCGAACGCGGCGAGCCCCAGGGAGCGTGCCACATAGATGCCCAGCGCGAAGTTGGTCATGCTGCAAACCGCCTGGTCGGCCAGTCCCCAGGACAGCCGGCCGGCCAGGGCCCGGCCGCCGCCGGGCCGGGCCGCCGCGGCGCCCTTCGCCTTCTCCCCCTCGGTGGTCATCGGTTTCATGCCTTGATCAGCCCGGCGCCCTCCAGGGCGTCGGCCGCGCCGGCGACGGTGTCGAACGGCAGCCCGGACCGCTCGGCGATGTCCAGCAGGCTGTGCTCGCCGTCGGAGAGGTTGAGCACCCACAGCATGGCCATCTGGGCCTGTTTCGCGTCACTGCGTCCGCCGAGCGCGTCGTACAACCCGCGTCGGCCCAGCTGTGGTTCGCCGTAGGGGCTGAGGTTGCGGTACCGCCGGTCGCGGTCCAGCACGCCGAACGCCTCACGGCAGACGGCGAGGGTGTCCGCCATCGCCTCCGGGGAGACGAAGTCCGGGTTGTCCGCCGAGGTGTGGTACTCGGGGTATCCGGCGTACGGGGTGCGGCTGAGCGAGCCCACGCCGAGATCGAACCCGGGCGAGCAGAACTGCCGCTCGTCGTAGCCGTAGGGAGTGAACTCGGTGATGTGGTGGGGGCGTTCGGAGGAGCGCAGCACATGCCGCATCACCCGGTCGATCTCCGCGTCGCCGCGTCTGCTCTGCTTGTACGTCAGCCGTCCCGGGTCACCGGCGCAGGCGAGCACCAGTCCGTGCTTGACCCGGTCCACCCGCTCCCGGTTGCGGGCCAGCCAGGTGATCGCCCCGATGGTGCCGGGCGCGAACAGGAAGCGGTAGGTGTACCAGGGCTTCGTCTCCGCCAGCGCCCGGGCCAGGAACGTCGCCACCGCGATGCCCGCCAGGTTGTCGTTGGCCAGCGACGGGTGGCAGACATGGCAGGAGACGATCACCTCGTCGGGGACCTGCCCGGGGACGACGTGTTCGGCGTAGGTGAGATGGCCGTCCGCGAGGGTGGAGTCGACGCGTACCTCGTAGTCGCCGTCCGGCAGCGCGTCCAGGGTCTCCTGGGCCAGGCAGAATCCCCAGTCCGGCTTGTAGTAGCTGGTGCGGTAGGGCACCCAGGTGGGGTGGTCGGGCAGGGTGTGCAGGTGTCCGCGCAGCTCGGACAGCGGCATGGTCGCCGACACGGGCACGCTGTAGCCGAGCACGTGCAGGCTGGACGCGGCGAAGTCGACGACGCGGTTGCCGGCGGTGTCGGCGATGTACGCGTCGCGGATGTTCCACTCCTGCGGCACCGTCCAGTCGAGCACCCGCGTCCCCGTCGGCACCTCGTGCGTTTGGAGCGGAAGGTACTCGCCGACGATCTCCAGGGTGTCGCGCACCCCGTCGCCGGTGATGCTCCGGCACAGCGGGTACAGCCGCTCCACCAGTGCGTGCATCTGCTCGCCGGTCGTCGTCATCGGCGCCACCGCAGGGTGTCGTCGACGGTTCCGGCGTCGGACGCCGCGCGCAGCACGGCGAGCCGGGTGAAGCGACGCTCGAAGTCCTCGCGGGTCAGGGCGTGTTCCCGGTAGGCGTCGGCGAGTTCGAGGGCGCCCCGCTTGACCGTCCATTCGCAGTCGAAGCCGGGGATCGCGGCGCGGAACCGGGCGAAGTCCACCCGGTACGACCGCGGATCGGCGCCGGTCTCGCCGGTGATCACCACCCGTGAGCCGGAGACCGCCTCGGCGACCTGTGCGGCGATCTCCGCGACGGTGACGTTGTTGATCTCGCTGCCGATGTTGAACGCCCGGTCGTGCACCGCCTCCCGGGGCGCGGTGAGCGCGGCGGCGAAGGCCCGTGCGATGTCGGCGGCGTGCACGAGCGGGCGCCAGGGGGTGCCGTCGGAGAGCACGAGCACCTCGCCGGACAGCAGGGCGTGGCCCACCAGGTTGTTCAGCACGATGTCGGCGCGCAGCCGGGGTGAGTAGCCGAAGGCGGTGGCGTTGCGCATGTACACCGGGCTGAAGTCGCCGTCGGCCAGCGCGTGCAGGTCGTCCTCCACCCGCACCTTGGACTCCGCGTACGGGGTCACGGGGCGCAGCGGGGCGTCCTCGGCCACCAGGTCGCCGCCGCCGGCGGCGCCGTAGACGGAGCAGGTCGAGGCGTACAGGAAGCGCCGTACTCCGGCGTCGCGGGCCAGTTCGGCCAGTCGCACGGACGCGTGGTGGTTGATGTCGTAGGTGAGGTCGGGAGCGAGTGCTCCCAGCGGGTCGTTGGACAGCGCGGCCAGATGGATCACGGCGTCCACCCCGGCCAGGTGTTCGGCCGTGATGTCACGGAGGTCCACCCGGTGTCCCGGCGGGTCGGCGGGCGGCGGGCCCAGCACGCAGTCGGCGAAGAGGCCGGAGTCCAGTCCGACGACCTCGTGTCCGGCGGAGCCGAGTACCGGGGCCATCACGGTGCCCAGGTAGCCCTGGTGTCCCGTCAGAAGTACGCGCAAGGTTCATTCCCCCAGGTCGAGAGTGAGTTTGGTGGCGGCGAAGGCCTCGGCGTAGCGCGTGTGGCATTCGATTCCGCGGATGCGTGCGAGGCCCAGGAAGGCCTCCCGGTCGTACCAGGGCCGGTGCCGCTGCGAGGGGTAGTGCTCCTGGAGCAGCCGCACCTTGCGTTCGGCGGTGTCGGGTGACAGCGGCTGGTACGCCGTCGGGCGGCCGAGGTCGCCGTCCCATTTGACGATCTCGTAGCCGAGTACGAGGTGGTCGCGGAACGCGGTGGTCATGAGCTTCGCCAGGACGCGGTGGTCCTGGTGCGCGTCCTCGGTGCGCGGGGCCAGTACGAGGTCCGGTTCGGTGCGCTCGCGCAGTTCCTCGACGGCGGTCTTGGCCTCGTCCCAGTGGGTCGGCAGCCGGCCGTCCGGCAGCTTGAGCACGGTCAGCCGCAGATCGGCGCCGGGGCAGAAGGCGGCGAGCGCGGCGCGCTCCTCCCGTTCCCGCTCGCCGCCACCGCCGGAGAGCACCAGCGCGTCGACGCGGAGGTCCGGACGCGCGAGGCACATCGTCAGCAGGGTGCCGCCCGCGCCGATGGCGATGTCGTCGCAGTGCGCGCCCACCGCGACCACGCGGTCCAGGCGTCCCGCCCCGAGCCGTATCACGCGGTCACCGTTCCGCCGCCGCTGTGCTGGTAGGTCCCCGCGCCGTCCCGTTCCCATACGGCCCACGGGCGGTCGCCCCGGGTGTACGCGGTGTCGAGCGCGGCCCGCTCCTTCACCGTGTCGGTCGGCTTCCAGAAGCCGCGGTGCTGGTACGCCACCAGCCGCCCGCGCTTGGCCAGTTCGGCGCATCCGTCGGCGACCAGGTCCCCGTTCTCCGGGATGTGGTCGAAGACCTCCTGACGGAGCACGAAGTAGCCGCCGTTCTCCCACAGCGGCAGTTCGCTGACCGCGGTGATGCCTCCTACGAGGCCGTTGTCGCCCAGTTCCACGCAGTGGAACGAGGACTGCGGCGGCACGACCGTCATCGACGCGCCGGCGTCGCGCCGGGCGAACCGGTCGATCATCTCGGGCAGCGGGGCGTCGGTGAGCACATCGGCGTAGTTGGCGAGGAACATCTCGTCGCCGTCCAGATGGTGCCGCACCCGGCGCAGCCGCTCCCCGATCGGTGACTCGATGCCGGTCTGCACGAAGGTGATCGTCCAGGAGGCGATGTCGGTGGACAGCAGTTCGGTGCGCCCGCCCCGCAGGACGAAGTCGTTGGACGTCGTCTCCTCGTAGTTGAGGAAGTAGTCCTTGATGTGGTGGGCGCCGTAGCCGAGGCACAGGATGAACTCCGTGTGCCCGAAGTGCGCGTAGTAGCGCATGACGTGCCAGATCAGCGGGCGTGGGCCGACCATCGCCATCGGTTTGGGTATGTCGTCCGCGGCTCCGTCGCGCATGCGCATCCCGTAGCCGCCGCAGAACAGTACGACCTTCATGCTGTGACCTCTTTCATGACGCGGCGTCGACAATGCTCAGTTCCGGAACGGGGAAGACCAGCCGGCCGCCCCAGGTGTGCACGAAGGACAGCTGCTCGACCAGTTCGTCCCGCAAGTTCCAGGGGAGGACGAGCACGTAGTCCGGCCGGTCGGCGGCTATCCGCTCGGGCGGCAGGATCGGGATACGGGCGCCCGGGGTGAACCTGCCGTGCTTGTACGGGTTGCGGTCGACCGTGTACGGGAGCAGGTCGGGCCGGACACCGCAGTGGTTGAGCAGGGTGTTGCCCTTGCCCGGGGCGCCGTAGCCGACGACCGTCTCGCCGCGCTCGGCCGCCTCGATGAGGAACCGCAGGAGGTCCCGGCGCACCTTGGCCACCCGGGCGGAGAACTCGGTGTACCCGGACAGCTCCTGGAGTCCGGCGGCCTTCTCCTGGGCCAGTACGTCGGACACCGCCCGGCTGGGCTCGCCGGCCGCCTCGGAGGGCCTGGCCCACAGCCGGATGGAGCCGCCGTGGGTGGGCAGCAGTTCGACGTCCACGAGCGTGAGTCCGCCGCTGGCCAGCGCCCGGATCGCGGACGCGACCGTGTAGTACTGGAAGTGCTCGTGGTAGATCGTGTCGTACTGGTTCCGCTCGATCAGGGTCAGCAGATGGTGCACCTCGATGGAGACCCAGCCGTCGTCGGCGACCAGGGCGCGCAGCCCCTTCGTGAATCCGACCACGTCGGGGATGTGCGCGTAGACGTTGTTGGCCACGACCAGGTCCGCCGGGCCGTGTTCGGCGCGGACGGCGGCGGCGGTGTCCGGGGAGAGGAACTCCGTGACCGTGGGCACCCCCGCCTCGCGCGCCGCGGCGCCCACGTTCACCGACGGTTCGATGCCGAGGCAGCGGACACCGCGGTCCACCATGTGCTTCAGCAGATAGCCGTCGTTGCTCGCGACCTCGACCACGAAGGCGTCGGCGCCGAGGCCCAGCCGCTCGACGGTGCCGGCGACGTAGGTGCGCGCGTGCTCCACCCAGGACGTCGAGTAGGAGGAGAAGTACGCGTACTGCGTGAACGTCTCCTCCGGGGTGATCAGCGGAGGGATCTGCGCGAGCCAGCAGTCGGTGCAGACCCGCAGGTGCAGCGGGTACGCCGGTTCCGGCAGGTCCAGTTGGTCCGCGGCGAGGAAACTCTCGCACGGCGGGGTCGCTCCCAGGTCGACGACGCTTTCCAGCGCCGCCGAGCCGCAGAGTCGGCATCGTGTCATCTACTTCCCCCATCTCCGCCCGCGCGGGTTCCCCGTCGCGGGCCAGTGCTTCCGTCTTCTGCGGGCGGCGGGCCGTCCCCGCCGCCCGACCGGCCCGCGATCGCGGAGCGGTACCCCTCCACCAGGCGCTCCAGCCCGACGGCCGGGCTGAAGTCCCGCTCGTATCGGCGCCGGGCCGCCCGGCCCATCTCCCGGTTGCGGTCCGGCTCGGCCGTGATCCGGCGCAGCCGGGACGCGAGCGAGGCGGGGTCGTTCGGCTGGTGCAGCAGCCCGGTCACCCCGTCCTCGACGAGTTCGACGAAGGCGCCGTGTCCGGCGGCGACCACCGGGACGCCCGCGGCCATCGCCTCCACGACCACCAGACCGAACGCCTCCAGCCAGGTCGAGGGAGCCACCACGGCGACCGACCGCGCGATGGCCCGACGGCACCGCGCCGGGTCGTACAGACCGGCGAACCGCACATCGTCCCGGCCCGCCGCCCAGGCGGTCACCTCCCGCTCCAGGGGTCCCGCCCCGGCGATCACCAGCGGCACGCCCACCCCGCCGTCCGCGGTGATCTCGTCCCACGCGGCCATGAGCAGCCGTACGCCCTTGGTCTCCGCGAGCCGGCCGAGATAGAGCAGATGTTCGCCGGGGCCCGCTCGCCGGTCGTCCGGGTCGGGTACGAAGTTGTGCTTCACCGCCAGCCGCTCGGACGGCATGCCCGACCGCACCAGGACATCGCGCTGCGCGGCGGAGATGCAGAAGAACCGCTCCACACCGGACCACCAGCGCCGCCGGTTGACGGCAAGGCTGACCGCGAGCGGCACCGTCGCCAGCCGGGAGTTCCGGTAGCAGCCGTGCCGGACGGCGGGCAGCGGGGTCGACCCGACGCACTCGGTGCACGGCCGGCCGTCCCGCTGGAGCGTGCCGGGCGGGCAGACCTGGGTGTAGTTGTGCAGGGTGGCGACGGCGGGCACACCGGCGTCGGCGCAGGCGGCCAGCACCGCGGGCGACAGGAGCGGGAAGACGTTGTGGATGTGCACCACGTCCGGGCGCTCGGCGCGCAGCCGGGTGGCGAGCTCCTTGCGGACCGCCGGGTTCCACGGCACCAGCAGCGGTATCGCGGCCTTGCCCGGCAGGGAGCGGGCGGGGATGTCGTCGCTGCGCCGTTCGAACAGCCCGACCCGGTGGCCGGCCGCGCGCAGCAGCTCCGTCTCCTGGTCGACGACGTTGTTCTCCCCGCTCGGCTGAGCCGAGGAGTAGCGGTTGTGCACCACGAGGACATGCATGCTCAGGTCACCTCCGATCCCCGGGCCCGGCCCGGGAGACGTCGTCGGGGTACTGCGGGGGTCGGGGGCGGCGCGGTCGCGGCGGGTGCCGCCAGCAGGGAGGCGGCCACGGCCAGATGCAGCAGATACGGCGAGGCGTCGCCCAGCCCCGCCTCGGTGTACGACGCGATGGCGCAGTAGCTGATCAGGAAGATCGCGCAGGCCCGGTGCAACGACGGTGGCCGCAGCAGCGCGACACCGCCCAGCACGACGAAGACCGCCACCACGAGGGCCGTGCCGGTGAGTCCCTGCTCGTGGTAGACGGCCAGCCAGCTGTTGTCGATCGGCAGTCCGCCGTACGACTTGTCGCCCAGGCCCACGCCGAACAGCTGCTCCGAGCCGGTCCGGGGGGCTGCCAGCAAGGCGTCCCAGACCTTGGCCCGGCCGGTGAGGTTGGAGAAGTTCTCCTGGCTCTGGCCGCGCAGGAACCACGCCTGGAGAGCGGAGTTGAACGCCACCGCGGCCACCACGGCGATCAGCACCGCCCAGGCGAAGAACCGGCGGGCGGCGGCGCTGGTCATGACGAGCGAGCCGATCGCCAGCGTCAGCCCGATGAGCAGTCCGAGGGTGGCCGTACGGGTATGGGTCAGCGCGAGCAGGACGAACGACAGCACGATGACGACCGCGGCACTCGCCCTGTCGGTCCGGCGGCCGACGAGGAGCAGCACGGTGAGCCCGATGATCACCGCGGCGTACTGTCCGATCTGCGGCGGGGTGAGCGGCCACAACGCGCCGACCAGCCGTCCGCCGTAGAGCTCGGGCATGGCCGCGCCCGGCGAGACGGCCGCGCCCGCGGCCACCGATCCGAGCACCGCGAAGTAGATCCGGATGTGATGCCGGACGAACGTCAGGCCGCCGTCCCACCAGCGGCTGAGCAGCCACAGCGTGCCGACGAAGAGCGCCAGCCGGGTGCAGCGGAACAGCGCGCCGAACCCGGACTCCAGATACGCGCTGGAGATCACGCTCGGCACCAGCAGCAGGGTCAGCAGGGACACATAGGCGCCGGGCCGCACGCGCAGCCGGAGGTTGAGTGCGAGGGCCAGGGCGAACGCGGCGACCAGCGCGCCCATGGTGACCATCTGGATGAGGGAGCGGGGCAGCGGGACGATGGTCTTGGCCCCGGCGGAGCCGAGTGTGTTGAGGACCAGCAGTCCCCAGACGATCCCGACGGCCTTCGGTGTGCCGGGGCGTGGTTCGGCACCGGGCAGCGTGCCCGTCGAGCCGGGGCGCGTGCCCGTCGCGCCGGGTCCGCCCGGTGTCCCGTCGTGCCGCGGGTTCCCGGCCATCTCAACCACCGGCCCGTGGGTCGAGGGTGCTGTCCGCGTCCTGCTGGTAGGGCGCGGACTGCCACTGCCCGAAGTCGAGGACCCGGCTCGGGTCGTGGGCGACGAACTCCCAGGGTCCGACGTACACGTTGTGGTGCCAGCGGTTGTGCTGCTTGAGAGTGATCGCCTCGGACACCTGGTCGCCCTGGTACGGCGACCAGTCCGGGTAGGTGCCGTAGTTGGCCAGCACCGCCATGCGGTCGCACTTCGCCGTGCATCCGACGACGGAGGTGTCCAGCACGAAGCGGTTGTGGTGGATGTCCACCCGCTGGGTCCGCCACCGGCAGTCGGCGTGGAGCGGTGCGGTGGCGATCCCCGGCCGGGCGCAGCGGTCGGTGTCCCGCACCAGCAGCGTGCAGTCGCCGGAGGAGGTGTTGGCGGGGCTGTTGCAGAACCGGTCGGCGTTCTCCCACAGGGTGATCCCGGACCAGTTGTCCTCCAGCACGTTCCGGTAGATCTCGATCTTGTTCGTGCGGGCCGGGACACGTGGTTCGCCGCCGGACTCGGACAGATAGACGGTCGCGAAGGGGAAGTTGTCGCCGCGCTCGGCGTTCCGGCGGCCCTCGACCCAGTTGTTGCGCCGGATGGTGTTGTTCCGGATGACCGCGTTGTAGCTGGTCTCGTAGATCAGGGCGGCGCCGTCGTTGGCGTCGAGGACGTTGTCCTCGATACGGAAGTCGTTGTTGTTGGTGTCCACCCAGAGCCCGGGTCCGCGGTTGTCGTGGACCCAGTTGCCGCGTATGTCGGCGCCGTCGACGGCCCAGAACTTCACGCCTCCGGTGCAGCCGCAGCCGGGCCGTCGCCGCTCCCAGCCGTCGGTGTTGTTGGCCACGATCTCGTTGCCCTCGACGACCAGGCCCTTGACCTGACCGGCGCCCTTGTACGCGTTCATGCCGTACTGGCCGTTGCCGCGCAGACAGCTGGCACGGACCTGCTGGCGGGCACCGGCCATCAGCCCGGCGCCGGAGTTGTGCTGAATCTTCGTGTGCTCGATCACCCAGCCGTCGGCCGAGTCGTGGTTGACCACACCTTCGTCGTGCGGTGCGACGAAACCCTGGACGGTCAGATGGCGGATGGTGACGTCCTGGGCGTCACCGCCGAACGCGTACTGGTTGGTCCTGCGGCCGTCGAGCACCGCTCCGGGCGCGCCGAGGTAGCGGTTGCCCTTCTTGGGGACGACCTGGGAGAAGCGGTCCGGCCCGAGCCCGTGCTTGCCGGGCCGGAGCCAGAACGTGGTGTGCGCGGGGCTGGTCCGGGTCTTCGCGGCCAGGTCACCGACCACCGCGGGGTCGACGGTCGCCGCGCCCGCCGGTGCCTGCGCCGGTCCCGCCGCGGGCTTGGCGCACACCCGGGCCACGGGCCGGGCCACGGACGCGGACGGCGCGGCGGACGGCTCCGCCGGGGCGACCGGTGCGCTCACGCAGCCGCTCGCCAGCAGGGCCGGTGCCACCACCGGTAACGCCCAGTTCCGCCACTTGATCCCCACGCGCCCCCCTAGCCGTGGAATCCGAGGACGGTGGTGAACCCGCTCGCGCCGTCGGCGAATCCGGTGCCGACGAGCGTGGTGCTGGGTTCCTTGCGCCCGAATCCGGCGGAGTACCAGCCGAGCGGCGGGCCGGTCTCGCCGCGATGCGCCCGCCAGCTCAGCTCCCCGGGCAGGTCGAGCACCGCGGAGCGGTCCTCACCGTCCCGGGTCCAGGTGAGCTTTGCCCGGTTGCCCACCAGGTCCGCGGTGATCGCGGGCCCGAGGTGGAACGCCAGCCGCGCCGCCTTGCGCGGGCCGCTCACCTCGTCGGTGATCCGCAGTTCCTGGCCCGCCCCGGTCAGCTCCACCCGGCGGCGGTGCACGGAGCCCTGGTATCCGTCGTGCTCGGCGCACCAGCGGGCCACGCCCCCGTCGGCCGTCTCCCCGGTCTCCGTGGCCAGGACCCGGCTGCGGGCCTGCCGGGTCCACAGGAACGGGCCGCCGGAGACGGACTGGTCGGCGCCGTCCAGCTCCAGGGTGTTGTGGCCGAGGGTGGACCGGAAGTACTGACGCCACTCGGGCTGTCCGTGGTAGCAGTACGTCCCCGGGTCGGCGAGTACGTCGACCCCGTCGTGCCGGACCTCCACGGACAGCGCGTCCGCGTGGGCGTGCGCGGCGATGGACAGGAAGCCGTGCGGACCGCCGTCGCAGCGGCACCAGATCCCCGCCGGACCGCGCAGGATGGTGAGTCCCGCGTCGGCGAAGCGGGCCGGCCGGCTGGCCGGGCGGGTCACCCCCGACGGCGTGGACCGGATGAGCGCGGCCAGCAGCGGGGTGCGCACATCGGTGCCCGTCACCTCCGGCCACCAGGTGAGCCGGCCGAACACGGCGTCCCCGGTGGCCAGCAGCGACGCCCAGCGGTCGGTGCCCGCGCCGTCCACGATCAGACCGTGGCCGTCGTCCGAGTCCCCCTGGCGCGGCGGCCGGAGCCGGTCGTCCACGACGGCCGCGAGCGCGTCGGTCATCCGCAGCAGCACCAGCCGGACGGAGCCGGGGACCGGCACCTCGGCGGCATCCGCCTCGGCCACCGCGGCCAGCCCGAGTTCGAGCACGAGGCCGTGGTACTCGGTGGCCAGCTCGCGGTTGAGGCCGGAGGGGAAGGTGTTGCTCCGCAGGTGCCGCTCCAGGGACCGCAGCGCGTCGGCCCGCCAGCGCGCCGAGGAGGGGAACCAGTCGAACGCGCACGCCGCGGCGAACTGTCCGGCGGCCTCCGCGATGATGTGGTTGTTCGCCGAGGACCCGCGGCTGGGGAAGGCGGCCAGCCAGCGCTGGTGGTGCCAGATCTGGTGGAGGGCCTCCGGGTTGCCCTCGAACAGCCCGGCCGCGCCCGGCCAGCCGTCGAGAAGTCGGCGGGTCCACACCCAGGACAGCAGCCGGATTCCCAGCTCGATACCGCTGATCCAGTGCACCCCGCGCAGCGGCGGGTTGGCCGCCCACCACGACCGCAGATGCGCGGCCACCCGCTCGGCGTACCGCTCGTCCCCGGTGAGCGCGTAGGCGGCGGCGAGCACGGTGAGGTACTGGTGCCGGGACGGCTCCCAGATCTGCTTGATGTCGCCGACCGCGTCCTCGCTGCGGTACGGCACGTCGAAGGCGTAGCCGAACGGCGCCCGGCGCCCGGTCTTCGGGTCGTACCACCAGTCCGGGTCGGCCAGGTCGTCGCGTGCCACGCCGAACCATTCGGCGTGCCCGGCCATCAGCCGGTCCGCCTCGGCGACGAGACGTTTCGCGGCGTCCGGCGGCACCGCGGCGATCGTCCCGGCGGGCAGCACCGAGGTGAACCGGGCGCCCGTGACGCTCGGGCTGTCGGGCACCCCGGACCGCCACCGGCGTCTGCGGACCGCGTCGCCCGCCCGGCCGCCGACCTCCCGCGGTCCCATCCGGGACAGCCTCCGCAGGTACCAGCGCGCGCTCATGGTCATCGCGCCGCCGCCAGCGTCACCGGCGCGCCGCCGGCCAGTGCGGCCCGCACGGCGAAGGTGGCCGCCGTGGTGGCGACCAGCGACTCCACCGGCACCGGCATCGGTCCGCCGGTCCGCACGGCCGTGAGGAACGCGTCCAATTCGGCGCGCTGCCCCTTGTCACGGGCCTTGGCCAGCCGCGGGCTGTTCCACCGCTTGCGGCCGTGCACCGAGGCACGGACGAAGTCGTCGAGCCGCAGCACCTTGCCGTCCGCGATCAGGTCCAGCGTCTCCTTGGGGAAGTCGGACGAACCGGTGGTGACATAGCTGAGGGTGGCGGTGGACCCGTCCGGGTAGCGCAGCACGACCTGGAGGTCCTCGTTGCCGGACGTGGCGACCGCGTACACCGAGACCGGGTCGGCACCGAGCAGCCAGCTCGCCGTGTCGATGAAGTGCCCGCCCTCGCCGGCGAACCGCGAGCCCTCGGTGTTCTGCTGGAGGTACCAGCTTCCGTTGTCCAGCCGTCCCGCGTTGATCAGATAGCGCAGGCTCGCCGGACCGCTGCGGGCGCCGAACCGCTTCCTGGCCTCCTGGAGCAGCGGCGCGAACCGGCGGTTGAAGCCCACCTGGAGCCGGTCGTTGCCTGACTCCTCCACCGCCGCGAGCACACCTGCCAGCTCGCCCTGGTCGAGCGCCAGCGGCTTCTCCACGAAGACCGCCTTGCCCGCGAGGAGTGCCTTGCGGGTCAGTTCGGCGTGCGAGCTGTGCCGGGTGACCACGAACACCGCGTCGACGGACGGGTCCCCGAGCGCGGCGTCGAGATCGGTGCTCGCCGCGGTGAAGCCGAACTTGCGCCGCGCGTTGACCCCGGACAGCGCCGTGGTGGTGACGACCGTGGACAACTCGACACCGTCGCGCCGGGCCAGATGCGGCAGCAGCATCGACGTCGCGTAGTTCCCCGCGCCGACGAACGCCAGCCGCACCGGCGCAGTGGCGGACCGGTTCCGGGTGGACACCGCGCCGCCGCGCCGCACCTCGGGCACGGCGACCTCCGGGGCCTGTGCCTCGGCCGTGTGCTCGGTGTGGCCGGGGTAGCGGAACAGCACGGCCACGGCCTTCAGGTCGCCGTCCTTCAGCCGCTGGTACGTCTCGACGGCGTCGTCGAAGTCTGCGAGGTGGGAGATCAGCGGTTCCACGTCGATACGGCCGCGGGCGTGGAGATCGAGGAAGCACGCCAGATTGCGGCGCTCGGTCCAGCGCACATAGCCGATCGGGTAGTCCCGCCCCTCCAGCTCGTACTCCGGGTCGTAGCGCCCGGGGCCGTACGAGCGGGAGAACCGGACGTCGAGCTCCTTCATGTAGTACGCGTTCCACGGCAGGTCGAGGCGGCACTTGCCGATGTCGATGACCCGGCCGCGGTCCCGGCTCAGCCGGACGGCCAGCTCGACGGGCTGGTTGCTGTCGCCGCCGGCGGCCAGGTACACCTGGTCCACGCCGTGACCGCCGGTGAGCTCGGCGACGGCGGCCTCGACGGCGGCGGACGCGGGATCGTCGCAGGCCGCGGCGCCCAGGCGCGCGGCGAGTTCGCAGCGCGCCGGGTCGGGGTCGACCCCCACGACACGGACCCCCGAGGCGGCGAGCAACTGCACCACCAGCTGTCCGATCAGCCCGAGGCCGATGACCAGCGCCACATCACCGAGCTGGGACTCGCCGCGGCGGACGCCCTGCAAGGCGATCGACCCGACGGTGCCGAAGGCGGCGTGCCGCGGCGCGAGGCCGTCGGGCACCGGGGTGTACAGGTTCTTCGGCACCCAGTTCAGCTCGGCGTGCAGCGCGTGCTCGTTGCCGGCGCAGGCGACGACGTCGCCGACCTTCACATCGTCGATCCCGCTGCCGACCTGCTCGACCACCCCGCACAGCGAGTAGCCGAGCGGCGTCCAGGAGTCCAGCTTGCCCATCACCTTGCGGTAGGTGGCGGGTACCCCGTTGGTGGCCACGCTCTGCATGACCTTGGCCACCTGGTCCGGCCGGGAGCGGGCCTTGCCCAGCATCGACATGCCGGCCTCGGACACCTTCATCAGCTCGGTACCGGTGGAGATCAGCGAGTAGGCGCTGCGGACCAGCACACCGCCCGGCTTGCACCCCGGCACCGGTACGTCGAGCAGCGCCAGCTCGCCGCTCTTGTAGTTCTGCACAACCTGTTTCACCGGAGCTCCTCTTGTTCCTACGTCGTCAAGGCGTCAGACCGACTGGCTCCGGCCGGAGCCGGAGGTCGCGCCGCGGTACCAGTACTCAAGGGTCAGCACATGCCACAGATGCTTGGAGAAGTCGCGCTGTCCGGAGGCGTCCTCGGCGACGAGCCGTGCCAGCGCGTCGCGGCGCAGGAACCCGGAGTTGACGAGCACCCCGTCGTTCACCACCTCGCGCACCAGCGGTGCCAGATCGCGGCTCATCCAGGCCCGCAGCGGTGCGCTGAACAGGCCCTTGGGCCGGTACGCGATCTCCCGGGGCAGGATCGAGGTGGCCGCCTCCTTGAGGACGACCTTGCCCTGACGTCCGACGATCTTGCGGTCGCCGGGCACCGCGAACGCCGCCTTGACCACCTCGACGTCCACGTACGGCACCCGTACCTCGGTGGACGCGGCCATGCTGGAGCGGTCCGTGTAGGCGAGGTTCAGGCCCGGCAGGAACATCCGGGCGTCGGTGAGGCACATACGGTTCACGAAGTCGTCGAGGTCGTTGTCCTGGTAGGTGTCCGTGTGCTCGGTGAGCACGTCGTCGACGGTCCCGGCCAGGTCCGGATCGATCAGCGCGAGCAGCTCGCCCCGGTCGTACATGGTGTAGCTGCGCCGGAACGCGGTCTCCTCCGGCAGATCCGCGAAGGAGAGGAACCGCTTCGCGAAACGCACCGACCGGTAGCCCCGGCGTGATGTGGCGACCGGGAGCCGGTCCACGGTCCGGGACAGTCCGCGCCGCAGGGGGCGCGGGACGCGCTGGTAGCGCAGCGCGAGGACGTTGGCCAGGTGCTTGCGGTATCCGGCGAACAGTTCGTCGGCGCCCATCCCGGAGAGCATCACCTTGACCCCGGCCTCCCGGGCGGCCGAGCAGATCAGATAGGTGTTGATCGCCGCGGGGTCGCCGATCGGCTCGTCCAGATGGTGGGTCATCCGCGGCAGCAGATCGGTCACCTGCGGGGCGATCTCGATCTCGTGCAGGTCGACTCCGTACCGCTCGGCCACCTGCCGGGCGTAGCGCAGATCGTCCGGCATCGCCTCGAACTTGGTGTCCTCGGCCCGGAAGCCGATCGTGTAGGCGGAGATCCCGGGTTGGTGGCGGGCCGCCAGCGCGGTCAGATAGCTGGAGTCGAGGCCGCCGGAGAGGAAGGTCGCCACGGGTACGTCGGAGAGCATGTGCCGCCGGGTCGACTCCTCGACGACGGCGCCCAGATCCGGCTGCTCACCGGCGCGGGCCAGCTCCCGCCCCTCGTGGGCGATGTCCCGGAGGTTCCAGTACGTGCCGCGCTCGACCCGGCCGTCGGCCCGGCAGCGCAGCCAGCTCCCCGGCGGCAGCTTCTCCGCCTCGCGGAACGCGCAGCGCGAGTCGGGCACCCAGTAGTAGAGGAGTGAGGCCACCAGCGCCGCGTGGTCCACCTCCAGGGACCCGTCGGTCACGGCGGCGAGCGCCTTGAGCTCGGAGGCGAACATCAGGCCCGTACCGCGCCGCAGCAGGAACAGCGGCTTGATGCCGAGCTGGTCGCGGGCGAGCACCAGTTCGCCGGTCCGTTCGTCGAAGACCGCGAACGCGAACATGCCGCGCAGCCGGGGCAGGCAGTCCGTGCCCCAGCGCCGCCAGGCCTCCAGCAGCACCTCGGTGTCGGAGGTCCCGCGGAAGCGCACCCCGGCGGACGCCAGTTCGGTGCGCAGTTCGGGCGCGTTGTACAGCTCGCCGTTGTACGTGAGGGCGAGGCCGTCCGAGACCATCGGCTGGGCGCCGGTCCCGGACAGGTCGATGATGGCCAGCCGACGGTGCCCGAGGTGTACTTCGCCGTCGCCGAGGGAGTGGCTGTAGCGGCCCGCCCCGTCCGGACCGCGGTGGGCGAGGACATCGGTGAGCCGGTCGGTCACGACCTTCCCGTCCGGCCATCGGTAAGTGCCTGCGATGCCACACATGTGCTAGCGCGCCTCCTGGTCGTTGTCCGGGACGAGTGCGGCCGCCGACCGCACCGTCCTGTGCGGCAGGCCCGTGCCGTTGTGCCGGGCGGGCCGCTCGTAAGGGCCGCGCAGCGCGGTGTCCAGCCCGTCCCACAGCGTGCCGTCGGTCCGGTCCCGCGGATCGGGGTCGATCAGCACCACACCGAGCACCGCGATCCGCTGGTCCGCGAGCTGTCGCGCCACGGTGTGCAGCCACGCGGCGCTGCCGTGCCCGGCGCGTACGACGAGCACGGTCCGGCCGCCGAGGTGCTGGAGGTCGGTCCACGCCGTGCCGGGCGCGACCGAGCCGACGCCGAGCCTGCGCGTCTGATGCGGGACGTCCGCCGCGCCCTCGCCGCTGACCACGGCCGGGTCGTCCGGCTTGCGGCCCCCCGCGAGCCCGGTGCCGGGCAGACCGTCGACGACGACCACCGGCCCCTCGGCCGTCAGCGCTCTGGCGACGTTCAAGGCGATCACGCTCGTGCTGTGCGCACAGCCCAGTTCCAGCAGCGACACCGGTTCCGCGGAGCCGCGCACGGTGCGGGCCAGGGTCGTGGTGAGCCGTTCGTGTGCCGCCCGGGTCCGTCGGCGCTGCCACGGCACGAGGGGTCGGCGGGGCAGGCGGCGCAGCTCCGCGACGACCGAGGCGCCGAGGTTCGCCGCGATGTCCCGGCGCAGCACGGGGCGGTCCGCCACCACCGTGCCGACGGCGGCCAGCGCGAGTCCGAGGACGAGCCCGAGGACGAGCCCGATCGCGGCGTTGGTGACCGCGGCCCTGGGCAGGGAGTGCGGCACCGCGCGCGGACCGTCCACGATCAGCGTGCCGGCGGTGAGCCGGGGTGTGCCGGTGCGTGCCTGCGCGGCGCGCTGGTCGAAGTCGGCGATCCGTGAGTTGAGTTCGGCCCGGCGCGCGAAGAGGGACTCGATGCTCGCCGACGCTTCCGGGTCGCTCTCCGGTGACCGGTCCCCGATCGCCTTGTTGACCTGGGCGAGCTCGTCCCGCATCCGGTCACGCTGGTCGAGCAGTGCTTCGGCGTCGGCCTTCGCGGCTTCCCGCATCCGGCTGACATGGTCCGCGATGAACGCGTCGGCGAGCGCCTTGGCCCGGGCCACCGCCTGCGCGTCGCTGTCACCGGTCACATCGATCTGCAAAAGGTTGTTGGTCAGGCCGGTGCCCCGGTACTCCTGGATGAAGTCCTCCGGTCTCTCCGGGGACTTGAGGGCCTTGAGGGCCTTTTCGGCGATCCGTGTGGTCCCGAGCAGCGCGACATCGGTACGGATCAGTGTTCCGGTGTCGTTCGGCTGATCCTCCTTGTGGGCGACCAGCACCTTGGTCACGGCGGTCGGGGCCGGCGGCAGCAGGACCGCCACCGCCCCGCCTGCCAGCAGCCCCAGGAGCGCCAGGGAGGACCAGAGGCGGCGCCGTCTGCGTACCGCCACCACGAGCGCGTGCAGGTCCAGCAGCGGAGCCGCCGCCGACGGCTCCGTGGTCGTGCTCGTCGTCACACCGACTCCCCCGTCGCGTTGCCGTGCGCCGCGAGCGCCGCGGGGGCGTGGTCCGGAGGATCCCCGTCGGACGGCGTCGGACGGGCCCGGACCGTGTCCGCGACGACGATGCCGACGACCTCGTGCCCGCCGTCCGCGCACGCCCCGGCGAGACCGGCGAGCTCCCCCGCGGTCCAGCTGCCCGCGCTGAGCACGACCAGCGCACCGGACTCGGCGCCGCTGTCCGGCACCATCGGCCGGGACACCGGGACCTCGACCACCCGCAGCGCGGGGTTTCCCCTGCTGGAGGAGCTGGGCGCAGGATCGTTCCCGGCGAGGGCGACCAGCTGCCCGGCGGCCCGGAGGGCGGTCCCGTCGCCCTCGGGTACGACGACCAGCAGCCGCCGGGGGGCCGGCAGCCGGTCCCGGAGGCGGGCGCACACCCGCTGGTAGCGGATCTGCCTTCCTGCCTCGTCGCCGGACAGCTGCGGGGTCGGTACGTCCCATGGGGTGTCGACGCCCAGCAACCGGCGGACGCGGTTCATCCGGCCACCGGCCTCAGGCCGGTGCGCGGGCCGTTCGCCGGGCACGTCGACCCTGCCCAGCAGCGCCGAGCCCAGGGCCGCGGCGATCTCCGGTTCGGTGCGCGGTCGGCGGTTCATCCGTGCGGCGGCGAGATGGCCGATCACCGCGAGCAGGAGGAACACCAGCGCCCCGGCGACGACGAGCTGTGTCCTCGTCGGGGGCGCCTGGCCGGTCGGCCGGGCCGCGGGCCCCATGACGACCATGCCCGCCTTGCTGGTCGCCGGGTCGGCCTGGTCGAGCTTCTTCATGGCCTCCTCCAGCGCGGTGCGCAGCTTTTCGAGCGCGGTACGGGCCTGCACGCTCTCCACGCTCTGCCCCGCGTCGGTCGCGTTGGCCAGTTCGGTGATACGGCGGTCGGTCTGCACCACCTTCTGCCGCAGGGCCTCGGGCCCCGTGGCCGCTTCGGGGTCGCTGCTGTCGCCCGCGATCCGCGCGGCGAAGGTGACGAGTTGCTGGGCCGTCCGGTCGGAGAGCCGCTGCGCGCGCTCCGGGGTCTCGGCCGTTCCTGAGATCGTGATGATGTTCCCGTCGGCGGCCTTGGCGCTGACCCGGTTGCGCAGGTCGCCGCCGCTGACGCCCGGCCGGCCGAGCGTGGCGGCCACCCGGTCGACCACCGCCGAACTGGTCGCGATGTTCACCTGGGTCAGCAGCTCGCGTTCCTCCCACTGCCCCGGCAGCAGTACCGAAGCCGACGCGGTGTAGCGCGGCGGGAACAGTACCGAGGTGCCGTACCCGACGAGCGCGCCCACCACGGCGAGCAGGGAGAGGAGCCGTCGGCGCCGACGGAGAATCCGCCCGATCGTGACCAGGCGTATCGACTCATCGCTCAACGGCGCGGCCTCTTCCCGGCGCGAATCCGGCCGTCCGCCGACACCGGGGCACGGCCCCGGACGGCAGCGGCGTAGGCGGCGAGCAGCGACGCCTGCGAGTTCCGCCAGGCGAGCTCCCCGCCGATCCGCTCCTGGCCGGTCTTGCCCATACCGGCCCGCTGCTCCGGGTCGTCCAGCAGCAGCGCGACGAGCCGCGCGAACTCGGCCTCGTCGTTGGCGGGCGCGTAGAGGGCGGCGTCACCGGCGGAGACCCGCGCCTCCCGGAGGTCGAACGAGACGATCGGCCGGCCCATCGCCATGTACTCCAAGACCTTGTTCATGGTCGACACGTCGTTGAGCGGATTGCGCGGATCGGGGGAGAGGCACACGTCCGCGGTGGACAGATAGCGCACCAGGTCGGCGTCGGGTATGCGCCCGGTGAACTGCACCTGCTCGGAGAGCCCGAGCCGCCGGGACAGCTCGACCATCGCGTCGAAGGCGTCACCGGCGCCGACGAACACGGCGTGCCAGTCGGTCCGGCCGAGCTCGTCGCGCAGCTTCGCGAGGGCCCGCAAGGCGTAGTCGACGCCGTCCTGCGGGCCCATGACCCCGAGGTAGCAGAGCAGATGAGGCTTGCCGCGCTTGAGCTCCGGCTCGGGCGGTACCGGCTGGAACCGGTCGGTCTCGGGCGCGCTGCGCACCACGAAGACATCCTCCGGCCGCCTGCCGCCACGGCGTATCGCGACATCCCGGTAGCTCTCGTTCGTGGCGAGCACGACGTCCGCGGTCCGGTAGGTCATCCGTTCCAGCGCGCACACGGCGCGGTAGAGCAGATCCTCACCGCGGCCGAACCGGGAGAGGTACAACTCGGGTGACAGGTCGTGCTGGTCGAAGACGAATCGCGCGCCGCGCCGTTTCAGCCACAGCGCCGGAAGGAACAGCAGGTCGGGCGGGTTGCAGGCGTGGACCACGTCGACCGGGCCGACCTTGCGGGCCAGCCGGGCCGTGTGCCACAGCGCCGATCCGTACTCCCGCAGATAGCCGGCCGGTCCTCCGGTGGCCGCGCGCAACGGGTAGCGGTGGATCGACACCCCGTCGATCTCCGCCTCCGCCTCCGTGTCCCGCTTGGTGCCCTGCGGGCAGATGACGTGCACCTTCCAGCCCGCGTCGCGCAGGGTCCTGCACTCCTGCCACACCCGCCGGTCGAACGGCACCGACAGGTTCTCCACCAGTATCAGCGCGCGTCGGACCGGCCGGTCACCGGCGGATATGTCGTCGAACGATATGTCACCAGGCAAGGCCCATGTACCCCGGTTCGGTCCGGCGCGTGTCGGCGTCGGGAAGGTGGATGAGGTCGATGAGCAGCGGGCCGTCGCCATGCGGCAGCGCCGACAGCACGGCCGGGTCCCTGGTTCCCACCAGGCACACCTCGGCGTGGTCGAGCACCTCGTCGACGGAGTCGGCGAGCAGCTGCGCGAGATGCGGCAGCCGCGTCTCGATGTATTCGCGGTTCGCGCCGAGCAGCCGGGAGAGGCTCACATTGGCGTCGTGGATCCGCAGGTCGTAGCCCTTGCCGAAGAGCCGTTCGGCCAGCTCGACGAGCGGGCTCTCGCGGAGGTCGTCGGTCCCGGGTTTGAAGGACAGCCCGAACAGGCCCACCCGGCGTTTGCCGGTGCGCTCGACCATCTCCACCGCGCGTTGCAGATGCGCGGAGTTGGAGGGCAGCACATTGGCGAGGATGGGTACCGAGACATCGGCCCGCTGTGCCGCGTGGATCAGGCTGCGCAGGTCCTTGGGCAGGCAGGAGCCGCCGAAGGCGAAGCCGGGCCGCAGATAGGCGGGGCTGATGTTCAGTTTGCGGTCGGCCAGGAACACATCCATGACCTGGTGCGAGTCCACCCCGAGCGCCTGGTACACCGCGCCCAGCTCGTTCGCGAAGCCGACCTTGAGGCCGTGGAACGCGTTGTCCGCGTACTTGATCGCCTCGGCCGTCGGGAGCGGCACCCGGAACACCTCGCCGGGCAAGCCGTCGTACAGCGCCAGCACCGCGTCGCCGCTCGCCGGGTCGAGCTCGCCGATGACGGTCTTGGGCGGGTCGAAGAAGTCCCGCACGCTGGTGCCCTCACGCAGGAACTCCGGGTTGACCGCGACCCCGAAGTCCACCCCGGCGGTGCCGCTGACGGACTTCTCCAGGATCGGTACCAGCAGGTTCAGACAGGTACCCGGGAGCATGGTGCTGCGGAACACGACGGTGTGCCGCCCGCCGGCCCGTTCGGCCAGTACGGCGCCGATCTGCTCGGTGACCCGCTCCAGATAGGTGGTGCACAGACTGCCGTTGGGCTCCGACGGCGTGCCCACGCAGACCAGTGACACCTCGCTTTCCATGATCGCTTCGCGGACGTCGCGGGTGGCGCGTAACGCGCCGGTCCGCACGACCTCGGCGATGAGCTCGCCGATCCGCTCCTCGACGACCGGGGCCTTGCCGTCGTTGACCAGGTCGACCTTCACCTGGTTCACGTCCACCCCGATGACCTCGTGCCCCATACTCGCCAGGCACGCGGCCGACACACAGCCCACGTAGCCGAGCCCGAAAACGCTGATCCTCATGACCCCTCCCTCCATCCGGACAGGCCCTCCCGGCCTGCGGTCCACGCGCTCGCCGGTCGACGGCTCCCGCGCATCAGTACGCCCCTTGCCCGTAGAGCACCGCACGCAGCGTCTTCCACAAGATCACGGTGTCCAGGGCGAGCGACCAGTCCTCCACGTACCGCAGATCCAGCCGGACCGCCTCCTCCCACGGCAGGTCGCTGCGTCCGCTTATCTGCCACAGACCGGTGAGTCCGGGCTTGACGAGCAGCCGCCGCCGGATGTCCGGGCCGTATTCCGCGGACTCCTCCGGCAGCGGAGGCCGTGGGCCGACGAGCGACATCGATCCGGTCAGCACATTGAAGAGCTGCGGAAGCTCGTCGAGCGAGTAGCGGCGCAGCACCGCTCCCACCCGGGTCACCCGGGGATCCCGGCGGAGCTTGAACAGCAGACCGGCGCCCTCGTTGCGGTCGGCCAGCTGGTCGCGTGCCCGGTCGGCCCCGGTGACCATGGTGCGGAACTTGAGAATGGTGAACTCGCGGCCGCCCTTGCCGACCCGGCGCTGGCGGTAGAACGCCCCGCCGCGGCTGTCCATCGACACGAGCAGCCCGACGAGCACCATCAGCGGCGCGAACAGCATCAGCAGGATCGCCGCGCCCATCCGGTCGACGACTTCCTTGACCGCCCGGCTGCCCCCGGTGAAGGTCGGCATGCTGACCCTCAGCAGTGGTATGCCGAGCACCGCGTCGACATGCAGCCGCGGGCCGGCCACCTCCATCAGTACGGGGGCCACGACCATCTCGGCGTCGCTGCCTTCGAGGTTCCACGCCAGCCGTTGCAGCCGGTCGGGTGACCAGTGCGGGTCCGGTGTGACCGCGACGACACGGTAGCCGTCGCGGCGGACATGGTCGGCCACATCCGCGAGCCGGCCGACGACCGGCACTCCGTCCAGGTGGTCACCGTCGAGACCGTGCCCGTCCGTCGTGCACACCGCGTCCACCCGCCAGCCGAGATGCGGGAACTTGCGGGCCCGGCTGATCAGGTCGCGCACGGTGAGCAGGCTCCCGGCGGCGAGCACCGGTCGCAGGCAGCGGCCTTCCTTCCGCTGTTTGTGCAGCCAGAGGCGCAGCAGATACCGCGCTGTCATGGTGACGAGCGCGATCGCCGGGACCGCGACGAAGATCCAGAGCTTGATGTTGCGCGAGGTGAGGGCGATTCCGCCGAGCGCCAGCACGACGGCCGCCGTGAACAGCGAACGTCCGAGCCGGCGGAACTCCTCGGCCCCCTGTCCGAGCACGGCCGGAGCCCATGCCCGGCTCACGGTGAGCGCTGCCAGCACCAGCAGTTCGGTGCTGAAAGCGAGGATTCCCCACTTCTCATGCCAGTTGGCCGCGTCCCGGGCCCCGAAGAAGTTCCCGATCGCCCCCACCACGAAGGCGGTGGCCACGGTGTCGCTGGTGATCACGGTACGTCGGTACCGCTCCTCCCAGTGGATCGCGGGTTGGGTGATGGGCCCGTTCGCCAGACGCCCGCGCGCCGACGGAAACGGGTTGACTAATTCCCCCTGCTGCACAGAACCCCCCAGATCGCCAGCGGTTCGATGTGTTCGCCTCACACTGATCTCCCCGGAAGCCCCCGCCTCCCGGACCGCGCTGTTCCTCCCCCGGGAGGCCTCGCCCCCCACGCGTGACACGCCTGCTGTTTCAGCGCTGTTTGAACGACCCACCTGGCGGCAGCGGACTCGCCTGTCCTGCCAGAATCTCTCCGAAGTGCGCGGGAACCCGTTGAAACCTCGGGTGCTCCCCGCACCCAAGACCCCCCTCGCGGGTCCCGAGAATTGATCACTCCATGCCTGACGCCGGGACGCGAATGCCTGTTGTCCATAGCGCCGGACCTGGAGATCAACATTGTTCTTCTCGTGTCCGAACATCTGAAGCACGGTCAATCTAGACCATCGAAGGCGGCATGGAGAGGTGATGTGTGCAATTCGTGTTCAAGCTTTGGTAGTCACTTCACCGGTCGGTCACCACCCATGGGCACCTCGCCGACGGCCATATGCCCTTTGACCTGTGAATATGAGAGATTCCAGGGCCCCCGGCACAGGTGGGCGCGAGGGCCCCGAACGCGCACAACTCGGCTACGAACAGGCCCCGTTGAGGCCCTCCAGCGTGCCCATCGGGACGCCGGGACACCGTCCCGGACGACCCCGGGCATCACCACGGGAGGGCCACCCGCTCTCGGCAACCGCTTTCCATTGTCCGCGCATTACGGCGCGCCGCGTGTGGCCTGCGGGACGTGTGGGGCGATCACCAATGACGGGAGTGGGCATCAATTCCCCAGCGCGCGGCGGTCCGCTTCTCCGCCCGGCAAAACAAGGGGAGCGGTTTGAACTCCCGAGGCATCTGTTTCTGGACAACGCTCCGCGAATCCGGGAATCCCGCATTAACGCCCCTACAAGGAACGATCCGATATGGGGGGCGGTTTCGAAGGCAGACAACAGGCCATATGGCGAATCGCCTTCGACATGATCACTTCGGTCCGCTCGGAGGGACGCGTATCCGGCGGGGCGACGGGGGCGGGTCGTCCGGCCCGGGGTGACACGAGGGAGGGCGGGGTCACCCCTGGCGGGAGCGGCACCGGCCGGGGCGGCACCGGGCCGAGCGGCACCCCGGCGAGGCGGTCGCGCGGCCGGGCGACACCGGCCGGGCGACCCGGGCCGGCCAGGCGACCCGGGCGGGCGGCGACCGGGGCGGGGCAGGCGCTCCCGCATGGCTCCGGTCGGTCAGGACGGCCCGGGTCAGTCAGGACGGCCCGGTTCTGTCAGGACGGTGCCGGTCAGCCGAGGAAGCTCAGCCGAACCTGTCGACGCGGGTTGTCCTTGTTGGTGTCCACCAGACAGACCGACTGCCAGGTACCCAACTCCAGTCGGCCCGCGAGCACCGGCAGCGTGGCGTGCGGGGCGACGATCGCCGGGAGGACATGGTCACGGCCGTGCCCCGGGCTGCCGTGCCGGTGCTGCCAGCGCTCGTCCGCCGGGAGCAACTGATGCAGGATGGCCAGCAGATCGTCGTCACTGCCCGAGCCCGTCTCGATGACGGCCACCCCTGCGGTCGCGTGCGGGACGAACACATTGAGCAGACCGTCACGGCCCGCCGCGACGTCGTTCAGGAAGGACGCGCAGGCGTCGGTGATGTCCGTGACGGATTCGCTGGAGCCGGTGCTGAGGTCGAGGACGCGTGTGGTGAAGGTGTCGGGCATGTTTCCATCCTCGCTCAGCCGCCCCACGCCTCGCATGGGCACCCACCGTCATCCGGCCCGATCCCCGCGTCCGCGCCCGGCGGCGGGGAAGCCTTGACGAACCGATACCGAACACTGATCGGATGCGACGAAACCCCTGGTCAGCGATCTGTGACCGGTCGGCCTCCTGGTCGCGGCGCAGCCATCGGACGCCTTCTCCCCTGGGGCATCCCCGGCGTACCCGTAGGCCGATACACGCGGTCCGCCTTTCGAGACGACGTTGACCCTGCGGCGACGGACTGACTACGTTCTGCCGCATGTCGCGTTCAGTCCTGCTCACCACGCGTGGTCACATCGACCTGCTGCGGGTGGCGTCCGCCGCGTGTCGCAGGGATCGCTGACGCACCCCTGATCCCGGACGCACTCTTGACCCGGTCGTTCCGGCCGATGACCGTACGCGGAAAGTCCGGGCGTGACGCTTCGGGTATCCCGGATCCTCCCTCCTGTTTCTTCCGTCTCGCCGCATGCCCACTCATGATCGTTCGTTCAAGTGTCCGACCTTCCGGGGTCTGATCCTGATCCGACGGGGTCATTGGGACGTCACGGTGTGGACGGCCGCTCGCAGCGGCAAGGTCGGCGCGAATCCGGCGATATCGAGTACGCCCGCCCCGGTCCGCTCGACCGGGCGCCATTGAGTCGTCGCCCAGGGCAGGCAGGCACGGAGGTATCGCCGGACAGGGCGGATACGACTCGGACAGGGCGGACAAGGCCCCGTACGACCGGCATTCGCCTCAGCCGCAGGCCCTCACGGGCACGGCTCCCACTCCCCTCGTTCGACTCCCCTCCCGGCGTCCTCGCCGGTCTCGTCGTCCGTACGCTCGAAAGGCTGCTGCCATGGCGACCGGTCCCCACCGGGCAGCGATCCCGTCGAAGGTGACGCGGGCCGCCGCGCCTGATCATTCCCCGACCGCCGGAGGGCCCGCCAAGCCTTCCGTTCAGGACAACGCGCCATCCATCACACAGAGTTCCCGAACCGTCACACCTTTCTCGCCGGTCGTGTCGGGTCATCCCGTGGTCCATGTCGAGGGACTGACCCGCCGCTTCGACGGACGGCCGGTGATCGACGGGCTCGATCTCGACGTCCGTCCCGGTGAGGTCGTCGCCCTGCTCGGTCCCAAGGGGTGCGGCAAGTCCACCCTGCTCCGCGTACTCGCCGGTCTCGACCGCGAGATCCAGGGAACCGTCCTCGTCACCCGCGGCAGGGCCGTGTCCCTCGTGACCCCGCGCCCCGGACCGTGGACGAGGATCAGGCGCCGCCTGCGGCCACAGACGTCCCCCGGCCGCCCCTCCCACACGCAGTCCCACCGGACCCCCTCCGAGTCGGCACCGTCCGACTGGGCCCGACCGGCGACCCGACCGGAGCGGGCCATCTGCACCTGGACCGAGTTCGTGTCCCCCGCAGCCGCTCAGCGGCATACGCGGCCCGCGGGGGCGCAGCGCCGTGAACCCGAACTCCTGTTGCTGGACGAGCCCTTCGCCGCCCGCAACGCACCGACCGGCGCCGCACGGCACCACATCGGCGAGCAGTGGCGACGGCACGGCCACGCGGTTCTCCTCGCCACACGCGACGTGGACGAAGCGGTGCTCCTGGCCGACCGGGTGCTCGTGATGTCGGCCGGGGTCATCGCGCACGAGACCGGGATCGGCCCCGGACGCCCCCACGACACCTCCGACCCCCGCTTCGCCGTCCTGCGGGCGCGTCTTCGCGAGCAACTGGACGAGGGCACGGGTGCTCCCGGCCGTCGCCGAGGTCCGTCACCGGCCGTCGTCCCTCCGCACCACTCCCGGGAGTTCCCAGCATGACCGTGCATCTCCACTGGTTCCTGCCGACCGGGGGCGACGGCCGCACCCTGGTGGACCGCCACGTCTACGCCGACGGCGGGGTCAACCACTCCCGTACCGGCCCCGCGAGTGGTGTCCGGGCACCCGATATCGCGTATCTGACGCAGATCGCGAAGGCCGCGGAGCAGGTCGGTTTCGAGGGAGCGCTGACGCCCACGGGAACGTGGTGCGAGGACTCCTGGCTGACCACGGCGGCCCTGTCGCAGCACACCGAACGGCTGAAGTTCCTCGTCGCGTTCCGTCCCGGTGTCGTGTCCCCGGTACTCGCCGCGCAGATGGCGGCCACCTATCAGCGCATCACCCGCGGACGGCTGCTGCTGAACGTCGTCACGGGTGGCGACGGAGCCGAACAGCGCCGTTACGGTGATCATCTGGACCACGATCGCCGCTATGCCCGCACCGACGAGTTCCTGACCGTCGTCCGTGGGGTATGGCGCGGCGAACCGTACGACTTCCGCGGTGACCACTACCACGTGGAGGGCGGGCTGACCGCCTTGCCGCCCGATCCGCTGCCCGAGATCTTCTTCGGCGGATCGTCGGCCGCGGCCGGACCGGTCGCGGCCCGGCACGCGGATGTGTATCTGACCTGGGGCGAGCCGCCTCAGCAGGTCAAGGAGAAGATCGAGTGGATCCGGGGGCTCGCCGAGCGGGAAGGGCGGACGGTCCGGTTCGGTATCCGTCTGCACACGATCTCGCGTGATTCGTCCGCCGATGCCTGGGCCACCGCCCGGCGGTTGCTCGACGAGCTCGACGCCGGAACGGTCGCCACGGCTCAGGAAGCCCTGGGCCGCAGTGAGTCGGTCGGCCAGCAGCGCATGCTGGCGCTGCACGGCGGAACGCGGGAGGGCCTGGAGATCGCGCCCAACCTCTGGGCGGGCGTGGGTCTCGTACGCGGCGGGGCGGGCACGGCGCTGGTCGGCAGCCATACGGAGGTCGCCGACCGGATCGAGGAGTATCACGCGCTGGGTGTCGAACACTTCGTGTTCTCCGGCTATCCGCATCTGGAAGAGGCGTACTGGTTCGGCGAGGGCGTGATCCCGGTGCTGGCGGGGCGGGGACTGCTGCCGCCTGCGGCAGCGGCCGGGGCGTAGGCGGCGCCGGGGGCGCAAGCGGTGTCAGGGGTCCCGGCAGCGTGAGCGGCGCCTCGGCGCCAGGGCATGAGGGCGTCAGGGCGTGAGTGGCGTCCGAGCGTCTGGTGTGGGTACCGCAGGCGCGTCGCCGACCGGGTCGCGTCATCTCCGGCCCGAGCCGGGGCCGGGGCCGGGGCCGGGGCCGGGGCCGGGGCCGGGGCCGGGGTAACGGGTCTGTCGGTCGGGGGCCGCACCGGGACGCCGGGGCAGGGCCCGGGAAGATCCAGCACACCCCCCAGGTTAGTAGAAGCGTGAACGAATTCGGGGATCTCAGTGGTGGCGGCCCGTCCGCCGACGGGCTCATGGACGTCGTGGTGATCGGCGCCGGGCAGGCGGGCCTCTCCAGCGCCTACCATCTGCGCCGCACGGGCTTGGAGCCGGAGCGGGATTTCGTGGTCCTCGATCATTCCCCCCGCCCGGGCGGCGCCTGGCAGTTCCGCTGGCCCAGCCTGACGTACGGCAAGGTGCACGGCATGCACGCGCTGCCCGGTATGGAACTGACCGGCGCCGACCCCGCGCGGCCTTCCTCGGAGGTCATCGGGGAGTACTTCGCCTCCTACGAGAGCACCTTCGATCTCAGGGTCCGGCGTCCGGTCGATGTACGGACGGTCCGGGACGGCGATGACGGCCGACTGCTCGTCGAGACCTCGGCGGGTACCTGGGCGACCAGGGCACTGATCAACGCGACCGGGACCTGGGACCGGCCCTTCTGGCCGCGCTACCCGGGGCAGGAAGAATTCCGCGGGCAGCAGTTGCACACGGCGCGCTACCAGGGGCCGGAGCAGTTCGCCGGGCTGCGCGTGCTCGTGGTGGGCGGCGGGGCGTCCGGCACCCAGCATCTGATGGAGATCGCGCCGTACGCCGCCGCCACGTACTGGGTGACCCGGCGGCCCCCGGTGTTCGTCGAGGGCCCTTTCGACGAGGGTGCGGGGCGATCGGCGGTGGCCCTGGTGGAGGAGCGGGTCCGGGCGGGTCTGCCTCCCCGGAGCGTGGTGTCCGTGACGGGGCTGCCGCTCACCGACGCGGTGCGGCAGGCCCGCGCCGACGGGGTTCTCGACCGGCTGCCGATGTTCGACCGGATCACCCCGGACGGAGCGGTCTGGGAGGACGGACGGAGCGTCGAGGCCGATGTCATCCTGTGGGCGACAGGCTTTCGTCCGGTCATCGACCATCTCGCGCCGCTGAAGTTGCGGGAGCCCGGCGGCGGCATCCGTATCGACGGGACCCGGGCCATCGCCGACCCCCGGGTGCATATGGTCGGCTACGGGCCCTCGGCCAGCACGATCGGAGCGAACCGCGCGGGCCGTGCGGCCGTCCGGGACATCAGACGGCTGCTGTCCGGTGAACTCGTCCCGGTGTGATCCACGAAGAACGGGCGGCGGAGCACGGAGGGCGGCACCACCGGACCTGGGCAAGCGGGGCCGTGGGGATTCGGGCCCTCGCACGCCGGAGTCGATGACCCTCCGGGCCGGAGCGAATCAGGCCCAAGTGGATCAGGCCGGGCGGCGCGGAGCGCGTGAGCGGGTGCCGGGCCGACGCCGGACCGGCCACGCCGGCCCGGCCGCACGCGATCACCCGGCGGGCGAACCGCTGGGCGTCGGTGAACCGGAGCGGTTGTTCTGGTTGAACTCGTCGACATTGCGTTGATGCTCTTCGTACTGCGCGGTGAACCGGGTGTCGCCCGGCTTCACGGTCACGAAGTACAGCCACTCCCCCGCTGTCGGACGCGTCGCCGCGCGCATGGCGTCGTCGCCGGGCCCGGCGATCGGAGTGGGCGGCAGACCCATCCGGGAGTATGTGTTGTACGGGCTGTCCAGCTGCGTGTCGCTCTGACTGGTGTTCAGCGTGCTGCGGTTCAGCGCGTAGTTGATCGTGGAGTCCATCTGCAACGGCATGCCCTGGGCGAGGCGGTTGTGGATGACGCGGGCCACCTTGCCCATGTCGGCCTTGTTGTCGGCCTCGGCCTGGACGATGCTCGCGATCGTGACGGTCTGGTACAGGTTCCGGGTGTCCGCGTTGGCACCCGCCGCGACCGGCGCGGTGGCGAACCGCTTGTTCGCGGTGTTCACCATGAACGACAGCACGGATGCGGGCGTCGACTTGTCGGTGATCGGATACGTCGCCGGGAACAGATATCCCTCGGGGTTGCCCTGTGCGTCGGCGGGCAGCTTGAGCCGCGCCTTGGGCACGGACTTCTTGGTCGTCCCGGCGGGCAGGGCGAGCGCCTTGTCGACGGCCGAGTAGACCTGGCCGGCGCGCCAGCCCTCGGGGACGGTCAAGGACGCGGGCTCCTCGGGCTTCTCGTCCGAGAACATCAGCGGTACGGCGACGGCCGCGCCCACGACGACCGCGCCGGTCGTGACGAGGGCGATCCGGCCCCGGCGCGTCAGCCTGATCGGGCTCCGACCCGGAGTCTTGGTCTGCATGAGGGCACGCTAACCCGACATCTACGGTAATCCTGGCATATCTTCATCTTGTCGGCTCCAATACGGCGTCCCGGTGCACCAGGGCGGCGTAACGCCCGTCCCGTTCGAGCAGTTCGTCGTGCGTGCCCAGCTCGGCCACCCGACCCGCTTCCAGGACGAGGATCTGATCGGCGTCGCGGACGGTGGAGAGCCGGTGGGCGATGGTGATGGTGGTGCGATCGGCGGACAGCGCGTCGAGCGCTTGCTGCACCGCCCCCTCGGTCCGGGTGTCGAGGGCGCTGGTCGCCTCGTCCAGGACCAGCACCGGAGGGTCCCGCAGGATGGTGCGCGCGATGGCGAGCCGCTGCTTCTCCCCTCCGGAGAACCGGTACCCGCGCTCCCCGACGACGGTGTCGTAGCCGTCGGGCAGGGCCGCGATGTGCTCGTGGATCTGCGCCGCGCGGGTGGCGGCCACGAGCTCGGCGTCCGTGGCGTCCGGCTTGGCGAACCGCAGATTCTCCGCGACCGACGCGTGGAACAGATAGGTCTCCTGGGAGACCACGCCGACGGCCCGCGCGAGGGTGTCGAAGGCGAGTTCCCGTACATCGACACCGTCGATGGTGACGCGGCCGCCCGTCACGTCGTACAGCCGAGGCACCAGATGACCGAGTGTGGACTTCCCCGCTCCGGTCGCACCGACGACGGCGAGGCTCCCCCCGGCGGGAACCCTGATGTCGATGCCATCGAGCACGGCGCCGCTCGGGTCGTCGTACCGGAACTCCACCCCCTCGAAGGCCACCTCGCCCTTGACCCGGTCCAGGCGCACGGGGTCGGCCGCCTCGGTGATGTCGGCGGGCAGGTCGAGGTACTCGAAGATCCGCTGGAACAGGGCGAGCGAGGTCTGGATGTCGACCCCCGTCGACAGCAGACCGACGGTCGGCCGGAACAGACCCTGCTGGAGCGAGACGAAGGCGACGAGGGTGCCGATGGAGACCGCGGGACCGCCGCCCGCGGCGGCCATGCCCGCCGTCCAGTACAGGACCGCGGGCATGGCGGACATGACCATGGTGATGACGGACATCCGCCAGCGGCCCGCCATGTTGGACCGCACCTCAAGATCGACGAGCCCTTCGGACTCCCGGGCGAAGCTCTTGGTGAGGGAGTCGGTGCGGCCCATGGTGCGGCCCAGGAGGATGCCGCTGACGGACAGGGACTCGGTGACGGTGGCGGCCATCACGGCCATCTGCTTCTGCCGCTGGGTGGCGATCCGTTTGCGCTCACGCCCGACCCGGCGGCTGATCCAGACGAAGACGGGCAGCAGGAGCAGGGAGACCACGGTGAGCCGCCAGTCCAGCGCGAGCATGGCGACGAAGGTGGCGATGACGCTGGTCAGATTGGACACGAGGGACGTCGCCGTCGAGGTGACGGTCGCCTGCATCCCTCCGATGTCGTTGGCGATCCGGGACTGGACCTCGCCGGTCCGGGTGCGGGTGAAGAACGCCAGGGACATGCCCTGGAGGCGCGCGTACACGGCGGTGCGCAGATCGTGCATCACCCGCTGACCGACGGTGGTGGAGATCAGGGTCTGGAGCACGCCGAAGGCGCTGACCACGACAGCGCTGAGGATCATGCCGAGCGCGAGCAGGGTCAGCAGCCCCGTGCGCCCCTGGGGAATCGCGGTGTCGAGAGCGGCCTTCAGCAGGAACGGGGTGACCACCGACACCAGGGAGGCCGCGCACACCAGCAGCCCGACGACCGCGAGCTTGCCGCTGTAGGGGCGGAAGAGCCGGACGATACGGCGCAGCTGGCGCGGCTGTCCGGGGTCAGGGCCGGGCGGCGTCCTGGGGATCGTGTCGGCGGGCATGGGCCTCCTACGGGAGCGGACTTCGAGGCGGGTCGGACGGTGCTCGACGGGTGCTCGACGGGTGGTCGTCGACGGTCAGGCGCGGTACGCGCCGCACCCGAGCGGTCACCACAGCGGACCCGCTCAGGCGAGCATAGTTCATAGTTACCTACACTCACAATGAATTATGCCCTGGTATTGTTCCCGATATGAACACCCCGGACGCCGACGGCATCCTCGCCGAGCAGTTGCTGCGGCTGACCCGTCGCGTACACCGCATCCAGAAGCGGCATATGGAGGCCAACGGGGTCGGGATCACTCCCGCGCAGTCGCGCCTGCTGAGGACCCTGGCGCTGTACGCCTCACCGCCCCGGATGGCCGATCTCGCCGAGCGCCTGGAGGTCGTACCCCGGGCCGTGACGACCCTGGTCGACGGGCTGGAGGCGGGCGGCCGGGTCCGCCGGGCGCCCGACCCGACGAACCGGCGGGTGATCCGTATCGAGATGACCGACGCCGGATGGCGGACCCTGGAGGAGCTGCGCCGCGCCCGCCGCTCCGCGGCCGACGACATCCTCGCCCCGCTCGGCCCCGAACAGCGCGAGACCCTCGGCGGGCTGCTCTCGACACTGGTCGACGGCATGGACGCCACCAGGCCGACCGCCCGGGACGAGTACGCCCGGCCCCCCGAGGACGCCGGGTCCCTCAGCAGTACACCCGCTCCCGCCGAGCATCCGGAGGGCTGCGCCTGACCGCACGGCGCCCGCCTGACCGTCTCCCCCATCCCCATGCCCAGCCCCTCCCAGCCACCTGCGGGGCCCGCTCCGAGGCGTCCGGAGCACGGCCCGACCACCCGGGCGGCAAGGCCAAGGCATGGATCGGCACGAGGCCGGGCAGGGGTGCGCGGCGGGCCGGGCAAGGGTGCGCGCGGGGTCCGAGTGCGGAGGGCGAGGGTCTGAAGCGATCACGGACGGGCCGCGGCGATCATGAAGACGGCCCCGGTGCGCGACGCCCCGTAGCCGTGTGTTCGAGTGGGCACAAGCGAGCACAAGGAACGAGGAGGAACAATGCCCCTGTTGGAGCCTGATCCGGACATCCTTCGCCCCACGTCACGCCCCGCGGCCCCGGCACCGGACCGGGTACGGGACGATCGCTCCCCGGGCACTCCGGAGCCGCTGCGCGGTGACCTCGTGGCCCTGCTCGGCGAGGACAAGGTCCTGACAGGGGTCTCCGACCTGGTCCGCTACGCGTCGGACGCCAGCCCCTACCGCTTCATGCCGCAGGTCGTGGTCGTCGCCGAGGATCTCGACGACATCTCCGCCGTGCTGTCGTACGCGCGCGGCAAGGGCCGTGAGGTCGTGTTCCGGGCGGCGGGCACCTCGCTGAACGGTCAGGCCCAGGGCGAGGACATCCTCGTCGACGTCCGTCGGCACTGGGCGGGCGTGCAGGTGCTGGACGAGGGCGCGCGGGTCCGGGTCGGCCCCGGGACGACGGTCGTCCGCGTCAACGCGGCCCTCGCCCGCCACGGAAGAGTGCTCGGCCCCGACCCGGCGAGCGCGATCGCCTGCACCGTCGGGGGCGTCGTCGCCAACAACGCGTCCGGAATGACCGCGGGCACCACCCGCAACTCCTACCGCACGGTCGCCTCCCTCACCTTCGTCCTGCCGTCCGGCACCGTGGTCGACACCGCCGACCCCGGGGCCGACGCCGCGCTCGCCCACGCGGAACCCGCCCTGTGCGAGGGGCTGCTGGCCCTCAAGGCGGAGATCGAGGCCGACCCGGAGCTGGTCGCCCGGATCAGGGCGAAGTACGAGATCAAGAACACCAACGGCTACCGTCTCGACGCGTTCCTCGACGGAGCGACCCCCGTGCAGATCATGCGGGGCCTCATGGTGGGTTCCGAGGGCACGTTCGGATTCATCTCCGACATCGTCTTCGACACCCTCCCCCTGGACCGGCGGATCACCACCGCCCTGCTCTTCTTCCCCTCCCTCACCGCGGCGGCCGCGGCCGTGCCGGTGTTCAACGCGGCCGGAGCCCTCGCCGTGGAGCTGATGGACGGCAACACGCTCCGGGCCTCGGTCAGTGTGCAGGGGGTCCCGTCGGACTGGGCCGACCTGCCGCGGTCGACGGCCGCGCTGCTGGTGGAGTTCCGCGCCGCGGACCTCGCGGGACAGGAAGCGTACGAGGAGGCCGCACAGGCCGCCATGTCGCGGCTGGACCTCGTCGCACCGGTTGCCTCGGTGACCAACGCCTTCACCCGGGACACGAGGACGATCAGCGGCTACTGGAAGGCCCGCAAGGCGTTCGTCACCGCCGTCGGCGGCTCACGGCCCTCCGGCACGACGCTGATCACCGAGGACTTCGCCGTTCCGCCGTCGCGGCTCGCGGACGCGTGCGAGGCGCTGATCGAGCTCCAGACCCGGCACGGCTTCGACGCCGCGGTCGCCGGCCACGCGGCCCACGGCAATCTCCACTTCCTGCTCGCCTTCGACGCGGGCAGACCCGAGGACGTCGACCGGTACGCCGCGTTCATGGACGAGTTCTGCCGACTGACGGTCGAACGCTTCGACGGCTCGCTCAAGGCCGAGCACGCCACCGGACGCAACATCGCGCCCTTCCTTGAGCTGGAGTGGGGCCCCACCGCGACGGCACTGATGTGGCGGATCAAGGAACTCATCGACCCGGACGGTGTCCTCGCCCCCCGTGTCGTCCTGGACCGGGACCCCCGGGCCCATCTGCGGGGCCTCAAGACGATCCCCCGGATCGAACTGATCGCCGATCCGTGCATCGAGTGCGGCTTCTGCGAACCCACCTGTCCCAGCCAGGACGTCACCACCACACCCCGTCAGCGGATCGTGCTGCGGCGCGAGATGATGCGACAGCCAGCCGGTTCCGACGTCGAGGAAGAGCTGCTCGACGCGTACGGCTACGACGCCGTCGACACCTGCGCCGGTGACTCGACGTGCAAGCTGGCCTGCCCGGTGGGCATCGACACCGGGGCGATGATGAAGGACTTCCGGCACGCCCGGCACTCCCCGCGCGAGGAGCGGGTCGCCGCCTTCACCGCCAAGAACTTCAAAGCCGTCGAGGCGTCGGCCCGACTCGCCGTGGCCGCCGCGGACCGCGTCAGCGACCGGCTGCTGACAGCTGTCACCCGCACGGCACGCAAGGCGGTACGACCCGACCTCGTACCGGAGTGGCTGCCCGTAGTGCCCGGCGCGGCACCGCGCGGACTGCCCCGCACCGCGCGCGCGGACGCCACCGCCGTCTACTACCCGGCCTGCGTCAACCGCATCTTCGGCGGCCCCGAGGGCCGGGAGGGGCCGTCGCTGCCGGAGGCCGTGGTGGCGGTGTCCGCCCGCGCCGGGAAGCCGGTATGGATCCCTGACGATGTGTCCGGGACGTGCTGCGCCACCATCTGGCACTCCAAGGGCTACGACTCCGGGAACGCGGTCATGGCCAACAGGATCGTGGAGGCGGCCTGGGCCTGGACGAACGGCGGCAGGCTCCCGCTGGTGGTGGACGCGTCCTCCTGCACGCTCGGCATCGCCCACGAGGTCGTCCCCTATCTCACCCCGGAGAACAAGCGGCTGCACCAGGAATTGACCGTCGTCGACTCCATCGTCTGGGCGGCCGAGGAACTTCTGCCGGGGCTCACCGTCCACCGGACCATCGACTCCGCGGTGCTGCATCCCACCTGCTCCATGCGTCACCTCGGTGACGAGGAGCAGCTCCGCGCGGTCGCGGAGGTGTGCGCCGACGAGGTGGTGGTGCCGGACGACGCCGGGTGCTGCGCCTTCGCGGGCGACCGCGGGATGCTGCACAAGGAGCTCACGGAGTCCGCGACCCGCAAGGAGGCCGCTGCCGTGACTTCCCGTCACTTCGACGCCCATCTGTCGGCGAACCGGATGTGCGAGGTCGGCATGGACCATGCGACGGGCCGCAGCTACTACTCGGTCCTGCTGGAGCTGGAGCGCGCCACACGTCCGGAAGGTTCGTGAGCGGTCTCTCGTTCCGTACGGCCGGGGGCGGTGCGCGTCTCCGGCCGCCTCCGGAACGGAAGGGCGAAGCGGCCAGGGGAACCGCGGCTATGTCCGCAGTCGCGCCTTGTCCCCCATCACCACGACAGGTCGCAGTTCGGGGTCGAGGGTGCGCAGCAGATACTCCATCCCGGACCGCGACAGGCTCACACATCCCGATGTGCCGCCGCCGTGGTCCAGGTGGAACCAGATGCTCCCGCCCTTCGACCCGCCCTGCGGCCGTACCGGATCGTTCGGCGGGACACCCCTGACCCGGTTGTAGTCGATGGCTATGACGTAGTCGAAGTCGTTCCAGTAGCGCTCGGCCCAGTGGCGGGGCGCCTGGAACGCCGCCGACCGTGTGTACGGCAGTTTCGCCCCGGGGTCGGGCAGCACTCCGCCCGCGTCGGACAGCGAGAAGACCCCCACCGGGCTGCGCTTGTCGTCCTCCCGGTGATCGGGGGTCCACCCCTTCCGTCCGTTGTGCGCGCGCCAGCTCCTTGCCTTGCGCCAGCCGGTCCCGTCCTTGGTGTACAGCACGACCGTCGCGTCGGCGGAGTCGGCGTGGTCCCCGTACACCGCGACGACCTGGCGGGCGGCGGACGGAATACGCCGGTGGGTCCGGTCACCGACGCCGGGGACACGGTCGAATCTGCTGGGACGGGCCCCGGGCCGGGCCGAGGGGGAACTCGTGGCGCCGTCGGTGACCGTCCGTCTCCCGTCGGGGCGGGCATCGTCGCCCGTGGATCCGCAGGCGGCCAGGGGAACGAGCAGCGCGGCGCAGGTCGCCGCGGCGACCGCGGCGCGTGTCAGGGCGGCGACAGGCATGCGCCCCATGCTCGCATCGGCCGAACAGCGCGATGACCGTGCGACGGACCGCCGTACGCATTCAGGCGCGATCTTTGCCGTGATCCGGAAAATCGTTTGCCTGACGGGCGCTGAAAGGTGAGGCTTTCACGGTTTGCACCCACCGGCAGCCGCATCCGGTGTCCGTGCCCTCGCCCACGTCTTCAGCCATGTCCTACCCCTTTGCCCGCAGGTGAGCGCCCCATATGCCCGCGGGTGAGCGCCGACCCATGTCCTGATCCTGTCCTCGATCACCGTGCGGGACGTCGTCCCCGATGGCGTCCGCTCCCTACGTACCCCCACTCCGTACGCCGACGGCTTCACCGCCACGCGTCTCTCCCCGACACCCCCGACCGCCATCCAAGTCCTGGGACACCATGCGCATCCAAGACCTCCCGTACGCCGACCCTGGTGTACCCGACACCCGCTCGGGCCCGCGGTTCCTGTTCTGGCTCGGTCGCAATCAACTGGGCGGACAGCTCAAGGCCCTCCTATGGGGGCTCGTCCACTTCATGGCCATCGCCGGTCTGCCGTTCGCGGTCGGCTATGCCGTACAGGCCGTCGTCGACCGGTCGGGTACCCGGCTCGCCCTCGCGGGCGGACTGCTCGGGCTGCTCGGACTCTGTGTCGCTCTCGGCGACACCATGGTGCACCGTGCCGCGGTCACCAATTGGATCACCGTCGCGGCCCGTGTCCAGCAGCTCCTGGCGCGCAAGACCGCCCTCCTCGGCGCCGCCCTGACCCGACGGGTGGCGGCCGGAGAAGTCGTCGCGGTCTCCACCGGTGACGTCGAGAAGATCGGGTGGTTCGTCGAGACGCTGTCCCGCTTCGCCGCCGCCGTGCTCACCATCGTCCTCGTCTGCGTCGGTCTCGTCGTGTACGAACCCGCCCTCGGGGTCATCGTCGCGATCGGCGTTCCGGTGCTGGCGCTGTCCGTGCTGCCGATGCTGCCGGCCGCCACCCGCCGGGCGGACATCCAGCGGGAGAAGGCGGGATACGCCACAGAACTCGCGTCCGACACGGTCGCCGGGCTCCGTGTCCTGCGCGGCATCGGCGGCGAGGAACTCTTCCTCGGCCGGTACCGCGGGGCCTCCCAGGAGGTCCGCAAGGCCGCCGTTCGCAGCGCCAGGATGTGGGCGCTGATCTCGGCGATCCAGGTGCTGCTCCCGGGCGTTCTGCTGATCGTCGTCGTATGGCGTGGCGTGCAGCTCGCGCAGGACGGCCTGATCTCGGTGGGCGCGCTCGTCACGGTGTACAGCGCGGTCACCCTGCTGAGTTTTCCGATCCGGCACGTGGAGGAGATCGCCATGGCCTACTCCTTCTCGCGTCCTTCGGCGACCCGCGCCGCGCGGGTGCTGGCGCTGGAGCGGGCGGTGGACGAGCGGGGCCGCGGCGGCCCGCCGTCCGGCTCCGGCTCCGGCTCCGGCTCCGGCTCCGGCAAGACGGTCGGTGCTGTGGCCGATGGTCCGCTGACGGACACCGGGCTGCCGTCCGGCGACCTGTACGACCCGGCGACGGGGCTGCTCGCACCGACCGGGCTGCTCACCGCGGTGGTCTGCGGCGATCCCGACATCGCGGGCCGACTGGCCGAAAGGCTCGGCGGCCACGCGTCCCTGGACGCCCCTCTGCCCCCGTCCGTACTGCTCGGCGGCACCGCCCTCGACGAGCTGCCGCTCGGCGATGCCCGCACCGCGGTCCTCGTCCAGGACAAGGACCCGGTGCTGCTCTCGGGCACCCTGCGTGAACTGCTCGACATCCCCGCGTCGGGCGGGGTGTCGGCGGAGCGGGCCCTGGACGCGGCGCAGTGCGGTGACGTCCTGGACGCGCTCTCCCAGAGCTCGGCCGACGCCACCGACCCGTTCGACGCCCGGATCACGGAACGCGGCCGTTCGCTTTCGGGCGGCCAGCGCCAGCGGCTGGCGCTCGCGCGTTCGCTGGTGACGGACCCCGAGGTCCTGGTGCTCGACGAACCCACATCAGCCGTGGACTCGCACACCGAGGACCGGATCGCGGAGGGTGTCCGCACCCTGCGCGACGGACGGACGACCGTGGTGCTCACCTCGTCACCACTGCTGCTGGACCGCGCCGACCGTGTGGTCCTGATCCACGACGGCGAGGTCATGGCGATCGGTACCCACCGGGAACTGCTCGGGAACGATCCCCGGTACCGCGCCATCGTCACCCGTGAAACCGAGGAAGCCTCGCCGTCCCCGGAACACACCGCCCGGCGGACCGTCCCCGCCTCCCCCTCCGACCAGACATCCGCAGAGACCGAGGGACCGCACGACCTGGACGCACCGTACGCACGCGAAGCACTGGCAGAGATCGAGGAGAAGGCATGATCGGCTTGGCGCCCCCGGCGTACGACCCGGCGGCTCCGACGACGGCGAACACCCTGCCGGTCGGCGCGCCCGCCACCGTACGTGCCTACGTCAAGGAACTCTTCCGACGCCACCGCACGGCCTTCCTCGCGCTCGTCACCGTGAACGCCGTCGCGGTGATCGCCTCCATGGTGGGCCCCTATCTGCTGGGCGCTCTGGTGGAACGGGTGTCCGAGGGCGGCGACGCACTCGGTGAGCTGCGGATCGGCCCGACGGTCGTGGCCTTCGCGGTCGCGCTCGTGGTGCAGGCCGCTTTCATCCAGCAGGTGCGGCTGCGGGGCGCGGTGCTCGGTGAGCAGATGCTCGCGGATCTGCGCGAGGACTTCCTCGTACGGTCGGTACGGCTGCCCCCGGGTGTGCTGGAACGCGCCGGTACCGGCGATCTGCTCTCCCGGATCACCACCGACATCGACCGGCTGTCCAACGCGATGCGTGAGGCCGTGCCTCAGCTGGCGATCGGTGTGGTGTGGGTGGTGCTGCTGCTCGGCGGGCTCACCGTCACCGCCCCCGAACTGGCACCTGCCGTAGTCGTAGCGGTGCCGCTGCTGGTCATCGGCTGCCGCTGGTACTTCAAGCGCGCCCCGGCCGCCTACCGGTCGGAGGCCGCCGGATACGCCGCGGTCGCGAGTGCCCTCGCCGAGACCATCGACGCCGGCCGGACGGTCGAGGCACACCGGCTGGGTGAGCGCCGGGTGGCGCTGTCCGACCTCCGGATCACTCAGTGGACCGCGTGGGAACGCTACACAATGTGGCTGCGGTCCGTCCTGTTCCCCGTCGTCAACCTGACACACATCACCGTGCTGGGCTCCGTACTGATGGTGGGCGGTGTCTTCGTCCTCCAGGGCTGGATCACAGTGGGCCAGCTGACCACCGGGGCGCTTCTGGCCCAGATGCTCGTGGACCCGGTCGGGCTGATCCTGCGTTGGTACGACGAGCTCCAGGTCGCCCAGGTGTCGCTCGCCCGGCTCGTGGGGGTGCGGGACATCGAGCCCGAGGAGGGTGACGACTCGGTGTCGCCCGAGGGCCGCGCGGTGCACGCCGACGCGGTGCGGTTCGGCTACCGCGCGGGGGTCGACGTCCTGCGCGACGTGTCGCTGAGGGTCGAACCCGGTACCCGGCTCGCCCTGGTCGGCCCGTCCGGCGCCGGCAAGTCGACGCTGGGCCGGCTGCTCGCCGGGATCTACGCCCCAGGTGGTGGCGCCATCACCCTCGGTGGGGCCGAGCTGTCGCGGATGCCCGCGGAGCGGGTGCGCTCCCATGTGGCGCTCGTCAACCAGGAGCATCATGTGTTCGTGGGCTCGCTCCGTGACAATCTCCGGCTGGCACGTTCCACCGCTGAGGACCCCGAGCTGTGGGCCGCTCTCGAAGCGGTGGACGCCGAGGTATGGGCGCGTGCGCTGGACGCGGGGCTGGACACCGACGTCGGTTCGGGCGGTCTGGGTCTGACCCCGGCGCAGGCCCAGCAGATCGCGCTGGCCCGACTGGTGCTGGCCGATCCGCACACGCTGGTCCTGGACGAGGCGACCTCCCTCCTCGACCCTCGTGCCGCACGGCATCTGGAGCGGTCGCTCGCCCGGGTGCTCGACGGCCGGACGGTGGTCGCGATCGCGCACCGGCTGCACACCGCCCACGACGCCGAGGTGATCGCCGTGGTCGAGCAGGGCCGCATCACCGAGCTGGGCAGCCATGACGAGTTGGTCGCGGCGGACGGCGCGTACGCGGCGCTGTGGCGGTCCTGGCACGGCTAGGACCTGACCGTCTCCGTGGTCCGGGCGGCACCCGGACCACGGATCGTCGTGGCTCCGACGACGGTCGGTACCCCGGGCACCGACCGCCCTCGGGGCCCGGGACCCCGGCACCCGAAGCCGTTCGGAACAGGGTGCCGACGCAGGTGGTGGCGCGGACGCCGATGCCAGCGACGGTGGCGGTGGCGGTGGCGGTGGCGGTGGCGTCAGATGACGTTCAGCGCGGCGGCCCCACCGACACCGCCGAGCAGCATGAAGGCGGGCATCAGCACCTTCAGCTCGACCCAGCTCCCCGCGCGGAACCGCATCATCTTCGGCGGGCCCAGCGGGTACCAGCGCTTCTTCCCTATCGGGATGGGCCACAGGATCGGGCAACCGGAGATCGTGAGCGCGTCGCCGATGTCGTGGACCAGTGCGCCCAACACGATCGGCAGGCCGAGCCAGAGGTACTCCTGCCCTGGTTCGGTGAACAGCCAGCCCGAGCCGTTGCCCGGCTGATCCAGCACACCGGCGAGAATCCAGGCGCACGCCGCCGCCAGCAGCCAGACGAGGACATCGCTGCTCTGTCCCCTGGTGGCCCGCCACAGCAGGCCCTCGATCGCCAGCACGAGATGGACGAACAGCAGACCGAGCACCGCCCAGCGACCGCCCGTGACCGCGAGCACGGACGCGCCGCCGCCGATGAGGACGGCCCAGAGCCAGGTGTGCGTCAGGGTGCGGTGTCCGCCGGAGCGCCGGGGGTCGCCCGGCTTCCTGGTGCCCTTGTAGACGGCGTACGAGAGCTTGTCGACGATCTCGCACAAGCCCCTGGAGACCGGCCCGAAGGCGCGGGATATCGTCGCGGCCTTGTGGTCGAGGTCGGGTGCGAGCGCGGCGCCGGCGCATATCAGCGCCCCGGTCAGCAGCACGGGCCACGGCATGGTGTGACCGGCCGCTGCCGCCGCGGCCCCCACCCCCAGCCAGGCTGCCGCTCCTGACAGTGAGTGTGCCGGTCCCATCATGGTGGTGCCCCGCCCCATTTCCCTTGTCCGGCCGGTCCACGGCCCGGGCGATGCCGTCATGCCTGGTGGTGGACGTCCGTGTGTGCTGACGCTGTGTCGGCGCATCAGCGTAACGTTCTCGATCTTCGTACGGTCGCCCGATTCCCTGATCGGAGCCGAAGCCAGGCAAGATAAGACAGTGACCCTTATCGATCAGCTTCCGCAGTCCGCCGACCCCGACGCTCTTTACGAGGCCTTCGGGTCGTGGGCCGAGGGGCGTGGCCTCACCCTGTACCCGCATCAGGAGGAGGCGCTGATCGAGGTCGTCTCGGGGGCGAACGTCATCGTCTCCACACCCACCGGCTCGGGAAAGAGCATGATCGCGGCGGGCGCCCACTTCGCGGCCCTGGCACGCGACGAGGTCACCTTCTACACGGCACCGATCAAGGCTCTCGTCTCGGAGAAGTTCTTCGAGCTGTGCAAGATGTTCGGCACGGAGAACGTGGGCATGCTGACGGGTGACGCCTCCGTGAACTCGGACGCGCCCATCATCTGCTGCACCGCCGAGGTCCTCGCGTCGATCGCGCTGCGTGACGGCAGGAACGCCGATGTCGGCCAGGTCGTCATGGACGAGTTCCATTTCTACGCCGAGGGCGACCGGGGCTGGGCCTGGCAGATCCCGCTGCTGGAACTGCCGCAGGCGCAGTTCGTCCTCATGTCGGCGACGCTCGGCGACATGGCGATGTTCGAGAAGGACCTGACCCGTCGTACGGGCAGGCCGACAGCGGTCGTCCGGTCGGCGACCCGCCCGGTGCCGCTGTCCTACGAGTACCGTCTGACGCCGATGACGGACACCCTCACCGAACTCCTGGAGACCAAGCAGGCACCCGTCTACATCGTGCACTTCACCCAGGCCCAGGCGGTGGAACGGGCCCAGGCGCTGATGAGCATCAACATGTGCACGCGGCAGGAGAAGGACCGGATCGCCGAGCTGATCGGCAACTTCCGCTTCACCACGAAGTTCGGCCGCAATCTGTCGCGCTACGTACGCCACGGCATCGGGGTGCACCACGCGGGCATGCTGCCGAAGTACCGGCGGCTGGTGGAGAAGCTCGCCCAGGCGGGACTCCTGAAGGTCATCTGTGGGACGGACACACTGGGTGTCGGTGTCAATGTGCCCATCCGGACCGTACTGTTCACGGCGCTCAGCAAGTACGACGGCAACCGGGTGAGGACCCTGCGGGCGCGGGAGTTCCACCAGATCGCCGGACGGGCGGGGCGCGCGGGATTCGACACGGCCGGCTTCGTGGTGGCCCAGGCGCCCGAGCACGTCATCGAGAACGAGAAGGCCCTGGCGAAGGCGGGGGACGACCCGAAGAAGCGGCGCAAGGTGGTCCGCAAGAAGGCGCCCGAGGGGTTCGTCGGCTGGGGCGAGAGCACTTTCGACAAGCTGATCACCTCGGACCCCGAGCCTCTGACCTCGCGCTTCCGTGTCACCCACACCATGCTGCTCGCGGTGATCGCAAGGCCCGGCAACGCTTTCGACGCGATGCGTCATCTGCTGGAGGACAATCATGAGCCCCGCAAGCAGCAGTTGCGTCATATCCGGCGGGCCATCGCGATCTACCGCTCCCTGCTGGACGGGGGCATCGTGGAGAAGCTGGACGAGCCGGACGCCGAGGGAAGGATCGTGCGGCTGACGGTCGATCTCCAGCAGGACTTCGCGCTCAACCAGCCTTTGTCCACGTTCGCGCTCGCGGCGTTCGAACTCCTCGCCCCCGAGTCCCCGTCGTACGCGCTGGACATGGTGTCCGTGGTGGAGTCCACGCTGGACGACCCCCGGCAGATCCTCGCCGCCCAGCAGAACAAGGCGCGCGGGGAGGCCGTGGCCGCGATGAAGGCCGACGGTGTCGAGTACGAGGACCGCATGGAGCGGCTCCAGGACGTGTCGTACCCGAAGCCGTTGGAGGAGTTGCTGTTCCACGCCTACGACACGTACCGCCACAGCCACCCCTGGGTGGGCGACCACCCGCTGTCGCCGAAGTCGGTCATCCGTGACATGTACGAGCGTGCCATGACGTTCACGGAGTTCGTGTCGTACTACGAACTGGCGCGTACCGAGGGCATCGTGCTGCGGTACCTGGCCAGCGCGTTCAAGGCGCTCGACCACACCGTGCCGGACGATCTGAAGTCGGAGGATCTGCAGGATCTGATCGCCTGGCTCGGTGAGATGGTCCGCCAGGTGGACTCCAGCCTTCTGGACGAGTGGGAGCAGCTCGCCAATCCGGAGGTGATGACGGCGGAGGAGGCGCAGGAGAGGGCCGACCAGGTGAAGCCGGTGACCTCCAACGGCCGCGCGTTCCGGGTACTGGTCCGCAACGCGATGTTCCGCCGGGTGGAGCTGGCGGCTCTCGACCATCTCTCCGAGCTCGGAGAGATGGACAAGGAGTCGGGCTGGGACGCCGACACGTGGGGCGACGCGATGGACAAGTACTGGGACGAGTACGACGACCTGGGTACCGGTCCGGACGCGCGCGGCCCGCGGCTGCTGATGATCCAGGAGGACGCCGAGCACGGTCTGTGGCGGGTGCGGCAGTCCTTCGCGGACCCGAACGGTGATCACGACTGGGGCATCAGCGCGGAGGTGGACCTGACGGCCTCCGACGAGGAGGGCCGGGCTGTCGTCCGTGTCACCTCGGTCGGACAGTTGTGAGACCGCTGAGGGCATGTCAGGTCGCTCCTTCCTGAGGGTGGGATCGCGTTGAGCTCGGTACGGGGCCGGTCGGCCGATCAGCCCCGGCCGCGCAGCAGTCGGGCGAGGAGCCTGCGGTGCCGCACGGGTTTCGGGTGCCGGGGAAGAGAGGCCCGGGGTCGGGCCGGCGGGATCGGGCTGATGGGCACCCGGTCACGGGCGTAAGCGACACAGAGCGCGAGATGCGTCTGGTACCAGCGGATCTCGTCCTCGTCGGCGGCCTTCATCAGGTCGGGTACCAGGGCGGGCGACTGGGTGCCGGAGCCGCTGTGGACGGGTCGCCTGGGCCGTAGGGCGTCGAGGTGTACCCGCTCGTCGGCGTCCGCGACCACATGGGCGATTCGTTCGTCGTCGAGGAAGGAGGCTGTGGCCGCGGCGCTCTGCCAAGGGCCGTCGGCGGTCCTCAGCAGCCTTCCGTGATAGCGACCGCGCCAGTTGCGGGCCCGGACGTCCATGCCTCGGTCGAGTCGTTCCTTGAGCGGGGCGGGCGTCCGACCGGTCAGCAGCTCACGGTTCTCAGGTCGGGCCTTGAACTCCCGGAGATCCTCGGCGAGGTAGAGCCAGACGGTGGCGCGGTAGCGGTTGCGGTAGTAGAGCGCCGGTGTGATCCGGCCCAGCCTGGCCAGTTTGGTGAAGCGGGCCGTGGTGATCCCCAGAAGGTTCGCGCCCTCCGAGGTACCCACCGTCCTCACCCGCTCCCGTAGGGCGTCGGGGAAGCCGTCCTGGGCGCGGACCCGGTCGACTTCCCCGCGGGTGACCCGGCGCTCCCCGGGCCTGGCTCCCGGGGTCGTGCGGATACGTCCGAGCTGGACGGCGAGCTCGAACTCGACGCGCTTGAGTCCGAGTTCCCTCGCTGCCCGGGTCGGGGCGAGGGTCGGTGGAGCGGGCCGCTCCTCCCCCGGCCCGACGGGTGGCGCAACGAGAACCGCATCGAATCGTCCGAACGTTCGGTCGGGTGCGGGCATGATGCTGTTGTTCGACATGTCGGTCTTCCCCCGTGAAGTGGTGTCGATCTCTCGGGAAAACCGTAGCCCGGAACAGCGATGTCCCGCTGAGCCTGTGGATAACTCTGATGGGAGCAGGAAAAGACCAGGCCAGGGCGCTGCGCTCCACTCAGCCGTCGATGATCGCCGTTCGGTCCGGGTGCCTGGCGTCCACGCCGAGATGCTCACCGACGCGATTCACGAGCAGCGTCATCTCATAGGCGACCTGACCGATATCGGCCTCGGCGGTGCTGAGCACGCAGAGGCAACTCCCCTCCCCGGCCGCGGTCACGAACATCACCGCGTCATCGAACTCGATCATCGTCTGGCGTACCTGTCCGGCCCCGAAGTGACGGCCCGACCCCTTGGCCAGGCTGTGCAGTCCCGATGCCACCGCGGCCAGATGCTCCGCGTCCTCGCGAGCCAACGCGCTGCTCGCCCCGGTGACCAGTCCGTCGTTGGAAAGGACCAGCGCATGCCGCACGTACTCGACCCGTTCGGTCAAGTCGTCCAGCAGCCAGCCCAACCCCGTTTTCTGCGCCATCTCCCGCTCTCCCCGATCCCCATCGCCCCCAGCGTTCCCTCCCACCTACCGGAGGCTTCGTCCCGCAAGCCTTCACCACCTATGGCCCCTCGGCAAGCAGGATGGGGACATGGCACAGAAGATGACCGACGAACAGTGGAGAGCCTTCGTTTCGCAGGGCACCCGCACCGCGAAGCTTTCGACTGTTCGGGCCGACGGAAGCCCTCACATCGCACCGATCTGGTTCGTCCTGGACGGTGACGAGCTGGTGTTCAACACAGGGAAGGAGACTGTCAAGGGGCGAAACCTGGCCAGGGACCAGCGTCTGGCGCTGTGCGTGGACGACGATCGGCCCCCCTTCGCCTTCGTCCTGCTCCAGGGGCGCGCGGAGCTGTCCGAGGATCTGGACGAGGTACGCACCTGGGCCGGCCGTATCGGTGCCCGGTACATGGGTGAGGAGCGGGCGGAGGAGTTCGCGACACGTAACGGTGTTCCCGGCGAACTCGTGGTCCGCGTCCATGTCGACAAGGTGGTCGCCTACGACGCGGTCGCCGAATAGCCGCCGCGCGCTGCGCCCTTGCGCATGCCGCGTCTCTGCGTCGCCATGCGGCCGTTGCCGACAGCAGCCGATTGGGGAGTTGCCTCGTACACCGACGAGGACTACCGCTTCCTCGCACTGGCGGTGCGCCGGAGGTGGGTGTCCGGCGGGGGCCCGCTGGATGCCCTCTTCTGCGTGCGTCGTTTCAACCCTATGTTGACCTTCAGGACGGACGACGACCGGTTGCGACCACACCGCTGAGAGGTGGCCTGCATGTTCGGCAGCATCCGCAAGCTCTTCACCAGGGTCGGTGCGAGATCGGCCCGGCCCGGTCCCGCGGAACCCGTCCGTCCGGCGAGGAAGCCGCCGAACCTCTTCGAGGCCGCGGCGGTCTATGTGGCCGCGAGCGCCGACAACGACCAGGAGAGCGCCGACGAGGCACGGGGCTGGGTGTCCCCCGAGGCGCTGTCCTTCGGGGTGAGCGAACTTGCCTGCCGTGCGGTGATCGCTCTCGCCAGGGAGCGCGATGAGTCACCCCGCACGGTGGCGCGGGCCCTGCTCGGTCTGCCCTCCGCGTGATGCTCGCGGGTGCGAGGACGTGAGCTCGTGCGCGGGGAGTGAAGGCATCCTCGTCCCCGTGACATGTGCGTGGGCCTGCCGGGGGGATGGCAGGCCCACGAACGGCTGAGGGGCTCGCGCCTTCCGAGCCGCATGGGCGCGATGTGGGCCACGACACGACAGCGGTGCGGAGCAGCGCCGCTTCGGCGTGACCCATGGCGGGTTCATGGCCGGGCGGGAGTGTCCCGCCGCGTCAGCGTCCCAGTTCCTTCCGGTTGATCCGGCGCAGCCGACGGCGTTGCGAGGGGTCCAGTGCGAGGTAGGCCACGGCGGGAACCCCGAGCACGATCAAGAGTGCGGCCCACCAGGGCAGCCAGATCAACAGGATGAGCCCGGCCGCCACACCTCCAGCGGCGATCTTCGCGTTGTTCGACATCTGTGTCGCCTCCTCCGCGGCGGTTGCCGCTCTCTGAAAAGAGGAACGGCCTGGTCGCCCGTACAGTTCCGGCAGACGACCCTGATCCGACCCTGATGTGATCCCCAAGGCCCGTCGACTCCCGACCACCACGATGCGGTGGAAGGATCGGACCGTCCGGTGGACCGGTGGCACGGCTCCCTAGCCGGCCCGGAGAGGCTCGCCGACCTCGTGCATATGACGCAAGGCTTGCCGGTAGGAATCGATGAGGCCGGTCTCCATGTACGGGATACCCAGCTGACCGCAGTGCTGTCGGACGAGCGGCCGGGCGAGCCGCAGGTGCGGGCGAGGCATGCTGGGGAAGAGGTGGTGCTCGATCTGGTAATTGAGCCCGCCGAGGAACCAGTCGGTGAGCGGGCCGCCCTTGACGTTGCGCGAGGTCAGCACCTGGCGACGTAGATGGCCCCAGCGCTCACCGTCGGGGTCGGGCATGTCCATTCCCTTGTGGTTGGGCGCGAAGGCCATCCCCAGGTGCAGTCCGAAGAGAGCTTGGTGGATCGCGGCGAAGGCGAGCGCCCGGCCGACAGGCATGGCGCCGAGGAGCAGGGCTGCGTACCCGACCACATGGGCTGCGAGCAGGACGCCTTCGACGGCGCGTTCCCGAGGGCTCTGGCGGCGCAGGTCCCGAAATCCGGAGATCTTCAGGGCCACCCCTTCCAGCAGGGTCAACGGGAAGAACAGCCATGCCTGGTGGCGGGTGAGCCAGCGGCGGAATCCGGCACGTCCCTTCGCCTGGGCGCTGGTGAAGACCAGCACGTCCGCCAGTACGTCGGGATCTTTGTCTATGTGGTTCGGGTTGGCGTGGTGACGGTTGTGCTTGTCGTTCCACCAGGCATAGCTCATCCCCAGCAAGAGGTTCCCGTGGACGAGGCCGATGACCCGGCTGGTCCTCTTGTCCGCGGTGATCTGCCCATGTCCGGCGTCATGACCGATGAACGCCGTACGGGCGGACAGGACCGCGAGGACGGGAGCGAGCGACAGTGCCCACCAGGAGTCGCCGATGGCCACCAAGGCGGTGACCACCGAGGCGAGCAGCAAGGCGTTGACCCCGATACCCAGGGAGTACCACCCTGTGCGGCGGTCGAGCAGCCCTTGTGTCCGTACGGTGCGGAGCAGGGGGGTGAACTCGCTGCCAGGGGGCTGTTTGCCTGCTGCGCCCACCTGTGGTTCCACGACGGGTGCGACGGCCTCGGGCATGGGGTCTCCGGTCTACGAAAGGGGCTGACCTGGTGAAACGTACGGTTTCGCGCCCCTGGGTGACCATGCGGCCACCACCCGTTCCCTGCTGGGGTGTTCCCGCCCGGACAGAGGGGGGCTGGCTCCACCCCCTGGTGCACAATGTGAGCAGGGTCACGCATCAAGCACCCCACAAGGAGGTGGTCGGTGTATATAGTCGGCCGCTTGCTTGCTAGTCAAACTTGAGGAGCGTGCCGTCTCAGTGCACAGCATTTCTCCGGCATCACCGCTCGTGATCACCGATCTCGCCGGTTGCTCCGTGGTATTCGTCCCCGCGTCCCCTCCGCGGAGCGGACGCGTCGCCTTCTGGTGCCCGTCCGGGGACCCCCTGCCGGTGATGCCCACGGACGAGATGGAGCGGCTGACCGTCGTCGTGCCCGACGGGCCCGACGTGACGCCGGTCGACGTACCAGCGCTGTCGTTGCCGGTCCGGGACGCGCTGGCGGTCCTCACCCGTGCACGTGCCGTGGACGGGGCCGATCCCACCGCGGCGTTCTGGGGGGCAGCGACGCTGCTCGCCCTCCAGTTCGCCGCCCGTGGCTTGCTGCTGCCCGGGCTGACGGAGGACGATCACGACGCCTGGCGGTTCGGGCCGCTGCGGCCCGAGGACTCCCAGCGGGTACGGGATTTGGCGGCGGCGATGCCTCCGGCGGCCCACGCCGTTCCGCTGGAGGACGGGCCCGGGCTCAGGCTGCCGGAGCCGGAGGATCTCCTCCGCGCCTTCCTCGACGCCGTCGCCGACGCGCTGCCCCGCTCCCCCGCCGCGGGCGCGGTGACGGGTTCTCCCGCCTTCGCGTCGACCGCGCCGCAGCATGTGCCGGAGCAGCGCGAGTGGGCCGCGGATGTGACGGCCCACCATGACAGCGGGGTCCGGATCTCGCTGCGGGTGGAGGTGCCGGGGCTGGACCCCGCGGACCCCGGTACGACTCCGTTCTCCTTCCGCGCGGTGCTCCAGGTGCACAGCGCGAGCGACCCCGCACAGATCGCCGACGCGGCCGAGGTCTGGACCGCCGCGGGCACCGCCACGGCGGGCTTCGGCCCTCGCGCCCGCATGGACGTACTGCTGGCACTGCGCACGGCCACGCGCGCGTGGCCCTCGCTCGCCCCACTGCTGTCGGCGGGCGTTCCGGACATGATCGAGTTGGCTGACGAAGAGGTCACCGACCTCCTCGGTGGGGGTGCCCACGCGCTCGCGGCGGCCGGAGTCGATGTGCACTGGCCCAAGGAGCTCGCCCACAAGCTCACGGCGCGTGCCGTCATCGGCCCCGACGACGACAACGAGAAGGGGCCCACGAGGGCCTCGTCGGACACTCCGTCGTTCCTGTCGGCCAATGCGCTGCTCGCCTTCAACTGGAGATTCGCGCTCGGCGACCGGCCGTTGAGCCGCACGGAGCTGGACCAACTGGCCGAGGCGAAGCGGCCCATGGTGCGTCTGCGCGACCAATGGGTGCTCATCGACCCCGATCAGGCACGACGCGCGCGGGCACATCAGGACCGCAAGCTGACCCCTGTCGACGCTCTCAGCGCCGTTCTGACAGGCTCCACCGAGGTGGACGGGCGGCATGTCGAGGTGGAAGCCACCGGCTGGCTGAGGAGCCTTCGGGAAAGGCTCTCCGACCCGGAGGGCATGGCTCCCGTCGAACAGCCGAAGGCGCTCATGGCACAGCTGCGCGACTATCAGACCCGTGGTCTGACCTGGCTGGCCCGGATGACGTCACTGGGTCTGGGAGCCTGCCTGGCCGACGACATGGGCCTCGGTAAGACGATCACGGTGATCGCCCTGCATCTGCACCGGCAGCAGGACTCCGAGACCACCGGCCCCACTCTGGTGGTGTGCCCGACCTCCCTGATGGGCAACTGGCAACGAGAGATCGAAAGGTTCGCCCCCGGTACCGCGGTACGCCGCTATCACGGTTCACAGCGTTCCTTGGACGGTGTGGGCGACGGTGAGTTCGTCCTCACCACGTACGGCACGATGCGCCTGGACGCCCGGCGGCTGGGCACGGTGCCCTGGGGCCTGCTGGTCGCCGACGAGGCACAGCACGTCAAGAACCCGTACTCGGCGACGGCCAAGGAGCTCCGGACGATCGACACGCGCGCGCGTGTCGCTCTGACCGGTACTCCGGTCGAGAACAACCTGTCCGAGCTGTGGGCGATCCTCGACTGGACCACACCTGGGCTCCTCGGCCGGCTGGGGAACTTCCGCAGCCGCTACGCCCGCGCGGTGGAGGCGGGCGGGGACCCGGCGGCGGCGGAGCGGCTCGCCAAACTGGTCGGGCCGTTCCTGTTGCGGCGGCGGAAGTCCGACCCGGGGATCGCTCCGGAGCTCCCGCCGAAGACGGAGACCGACCGCGCGGTGTCGCTCACCGCCGAGCAGGCGGGGTTGTACGAGGCGGTGGTCCGCGAAACGCTCGCGGCGATCTCGGAATCGGCGGGCATCGCCCGACGCGGCATGATCGTCAAACTCCTGACCGGGCTCAAGCAGATCTGTAATCACCCTGCGCAGTTCCTCAAGGAGGACGCGCCGAGGATCACGGGCCGCTCGGGAAAGATGGAACTGCTCGACGAATTGCTGACCACGATCCTCTCGGAAGGGGCGAGCGTGCTGGTGTTCACCCAGTACGTGCAGATGGCGCGCCTCATCGAGCGGCATCTCGCCGAGCGCGGCACGCCCACGCAGTTCCTGCACGGCGGCACGCCTGTCGCGGAACGTGAGGCCATGGTGAACCGTTTCCAGGACGGAGAGGTCCCGGTGTTCCTGTTGTCGCTCAAGGCCGCGGGTACCGGGCTCAACCTCACCCGTGCGGAGCATGTCGTCCACTACGACCGATGGTGGAACCCGGCCGTCGAGGCTCAAGCCACCGACCGTGCCTACCGCATCGGTCAGACGCAGCCCGTGCAGGTGCACCGGCTGATCGCTGAGGGAACGATCGAGGACCGTATCGCGGAGATGCTCGACCGCAAGCGTGAACTCGCGGAAGCGGTCCTGGGCGCCGGTGAGGCGGCACTGACCGAACTCTCCGACTCCGAACTGGCCGATCTGGTCGAACTGCGAGGGAGCACCGTATGACCGACCCACGCGGCTTCGACGACGTGGACGGCTTCGCCGGTCCGCGCCACGTGGAACACCTGGACGACATGGACGAGACGGACCGCACGGAGCACGGTACGGAACGCACCTTCGCCGCGCTGCCGCCCGCGCGCGGAAGGGGCTTCGCCCAGACCTGGTGGGGCCAGGCCTGGCTGAAGGCGCTGGAGGACACCGCACTGGACTCGGAGCAGCTGAAGGCGGGTCGGGCACTCGCGCGCGCGGGCGCGGTCGGCGCGGTGTCGGTGCGGCCCGGACGCATCACAGGAGTGGTACGCAACCGGGACGGCGGCGCGCACCGCTCCGATGTGCTGCTCCAGCGGCTCGGCGACGACGAGTGGGACCGTTTGCTGGACATGGCCGTGGAACGGGCGGGCCACATCGCGGCGCTGCTCGACCGGGACATGCCCCCGCATCTCGTGGAGGACGCGGCGGCGGCAGGGGTGGAGCTCCTGCCCGGTATCGGCGACCTGGAACCGGAGTGCGACTGTGAGGCGTGGGACCACTGTCGCCATACGGCCGCGCTCTGCTACCAGGTGGCCCGGCTGCTGGACCAGGACCCGTTCGTGCTGTTCCTGATGCGGGGCCGCGACGAACGCGTGGTGCTCGACGAGTTGCAGCTCCGCAGTGTCACCCGGGCGGAGCCCGCGCGGGACGAGGACGGGCCGGAGCCCGACGAGGGCGTGGACGCCGCGGAGGCGTTCGCCGCGGGCTGCATCCTGCCCCCGCTCCCGGCATCTCCCGAGCTGCCGCTGGAGCCGGGGTCACCGCCGTCCCTGGACATCGAGACCCGACCGGCCGAGGGGGTGGATGGCGAGGCGCTGGAGTTCCTCGCCCTCCAGACGGCTGTCGAGGCACACCGGCTGCTCTCCGAGGCTTTGGCACCGCAGCACGGTCAGCGTCCCCTCACGTCCCCGCTCACGCTGGAGCAGGACGCCGTGCGGCTCGCGACGGGGGCGTCCGGGAGGGACATCGCCGCCCGGTTGGCCGTGGCCTCGGGACGCAGCGGCGCGGAACTGGCCCTGGCCGTGCGCGCGTGGCGGTACGCGGGTGCTGACGCCGTTTCGGCGCTGGAGGACTCGATACCGCCCACGGCGGAATCGCTGGCCCGCGCGCGGGCCGCCGTGGAGGGGGCGTGGGAGGACGACGAGCGGCCGGTACTGAGCGAGGAGGGCCGCCGATGGACGTCGGCCGACACGGGAGCGCAGGTCCGTGCCGACGAGGACGGCCGGTGGTGGCCGTTCCGCCAGGAGGGCGGCCAGTGGGTTCCGGCGGGCGTACCGGCCCGTGACCCCGCCACAGCACTGGCGACGGCTCAGGGCGCCGACTGACGGCCTTGGCGCGGCTCCGGACCGGCTCGCCTCGGCCGTAGGGGGTTACCGGCCCCTCCAGGTCCCCGCGGACGGGCCTCGTCCGCGGTCCGCCGCCCGGACGGAGTCCGTCCGTTGCCGTCTTCCCGGCCGCGACTTGCACGCGGCCGGGAAGACGGCAAGCAGTGCACCCTTCGGTGGTGCTGCGTCCGCTGTCAGCCGTGGGCGGCCAGCAGGTGGTTCATCGCCAGTTGGTCGAGGTGTTCGAACGCCATGCCGCGCTCCCCCGCCGCGTCGGCGTCGAACTCGTCGTAGGCACGGGTGTCGGACAGCAGTCCGGTCAGTCCGTCCTCCGCCGTGGGGCGGGCCAGTTGGTCGAGGCGGGACGCCTTGAGCGCTTCCCGGACCTGGGGGTCCGCTCGGAACGCCGCGGCCCGCTCACGGAGGATCAGGTAGTTGCGCATGCACCCGGCGGCCGACGCCCAGACCCCGTCGGTGTCCTCGGTTCGGGGCGGCTTGAAGTCGAAGTGACGCGGCCCCGCGTAACCCGCCGTCTCCAACAGATCCACCAGCCAGAACGCGGACCGCAGGTCTCCGGCGCCGAACCGCAGGTCCTGGTCGTACTTGATGCCGTTCTGGCCGTTGAGGTCGATGTGGAAGAGCTTGTCCGCCCACAGAGCCTGGGCGATGCCATGGGGGAAGTTGAGTCCCGCCATCTGTTCATGCCCCACCTCCGGGTTGACCCCGTAGAGCGCGGGCCGTTCCAGACGTTCGATGAAGGCGAGCGCATGGCCCACCGTGGGCAGCAGCATGTCGCCCCTGGGCTCGTTCGGCTTGGGCTCGATCGCGAAGCGCAGGTCGTATCCCTGTGTGGTCACGTACTCGCCCAGCAGGTCGAAGGCTTCCTTGAGACGGTCCAGCGCCGCCCGTACGTCCTTCGCCGCACCTGATTCCGCCCCTTCCCGGCCGCCCCAGGCCACATAGGTGCGCGCGCCCAGTTCGGCGGCCAGGTCGATGTTGCGGATGGTCTTGCGCAGCGCGTAGCGGCGGATGTCGCGGTCGTTGGCGGTGAACGCCCCGTCCTTGAAAACGGGGTGGGTGAACAGATTGGTGGTCGCCATGGGGACGACGAGCCCGGTGGCGTCCAGGGCTTGCCGGAAGTGCTTGACGTGGGACTCACGAACGGCGTCCGAGGAGCCGAAGGGAATGAGGTCGTCGTCGTGGAAGGTCACACCGTAGGCGCCGAGATCCGCCAGTCGGCGGACCGTGTCGGCCGGATCGAGCGCGGCACGTGTCGCGTCGCCGAACGGGTCCCTTCCCTGCCAGCCGACGGTCCACAGTCCGAAGCTGAACCGGTCCTCAGGAGTGGGTTGCAGGCGCATACGGGGCTCCAAGGTCGCTCCGACTATTTCGTCATGGCACTTAACAAATTAGTATGCGAGGCGAGCGCTGGGAAGGTGTCGACCGTGAGCGACAGGCCGGACCGCCCGGCCCGAACAGGACGTCACAGGTGTGCGCACACGCCCGGGAACGGAGATGCCGATGTCAGCAGCCGAGGGACCGCTCGTCGTCGGTGTGGACAGCTCGACCCAGTCCACCAAGGTGCTGGTCGTCGATGTGTCGACGGGGCAGGTGGTCGCAGGCGGCCAGGCTCCCCACACGGTCACCTCGGGAGGCGCCCGCGAGAGCGACCCCGAACAGTGGTGGAGTGCGCTGCGCCAAGCGCTCCACCAGTGCGGTGAAGCGGCACGCGAGGCCACTGCCGTGTCCGTGGCGGGCCAGCAGCACGGTCTGGTCACCCTGGACTCCCACGGCAGGCCCGTACGTCCCGCGCTGCTGTGGAACGACGTGCGCTCCGCCCCACAGGCCCGACGGCTCGTCAGCGGGCTCGGCGGACCTGAGGCATGGGCCGAGCGAACGGGCAGTGTCCCAGGGGCGTCGTTCACCGTCGCCAAGTGGGCATGGCTGCGGGACAACGAACCGGACGCCGTACGCGCCACCAAGGCGGTACGACTCCCCCACGACTACCTCACCGAGCGCTTGACCGGAACGGGCACGACCGACCGCGCCGATGTGTCCGGGACAGGCTGGTGGTCGTCCAAGAACGAGACGTACGACGGCGACATCCTCGCGCGCGTGGAGCTCGACCCCGCCCTGTTGCCACGTGTGGTGCGGCCGGGTGAGGTGGTCGGCACGGTACGGAACTCGGCGGACCTCCCGTTCTCGACCGGCACACTGGTCGCCCCCGGCACCGGCGACAACGCGGCGGCGGCACTCGGACTGGGACTGCACCCAGGTGCTCCCGTCCTGAGCCTCGGCACCTCGGGAACGGTCTACGCCGTGTCGCGGCGTCGGCCCACCGATCCATCGGGAGTGGTCGCGGGGTTCGCCGACGCGCGAGGCGACTGGCTGCCCCTTGCCTGCACGCTGAACTGCACACTCGCGGTCGACCGGATCGCGACGCTGCTCGGCGTGGACCGTGAGGCCGTGGAGCCGGGCGGGGGCGTCACCCTGCTGCCGTACCTGGACGGCGAACGGACCCCGAACCTGCCGGACGCCACAGGGCTGCTCCTCGGCCTGCGGCACGACACCAGTGCCGGGCAGCTTCTTCAGGCGGCGTACGACGGCGCGGTTCATTCACTGCTCCAGGCCCTCGACCTGGTTCTCGGCCCGGACGCCGACACCGACGCGCCCCTGATGCTGATCGGCGGCGGCGCCCGGGGGTCGGCCTGGCAGCAGACCGTCAGACGGCTGTCCGGCCGTCCCGTGCAGATGCCACGCGCGGACGAACTGGTTGCGCTGGGGGCGGCGGCGCAGGCCGCGGGGGTGCTCACCGGGGAGGACCCGTCAGCGGTGGCGAGGCGATGGGGCACTTCACGTGGCCCCGTGCTCGATCCCGCGGTACGGGACGACGAGACGCTGGAACGTATCTCCGGAGTACTGTCCGACGCGGCAACCTTGCTCGACCGGCCGTCCGACCGCCGTTGACCGCCCTCGCCCTGATGGCGGAAGACGCGTTCCCACCAACCCTCCTTGCGGGCCTCAGGACAGTTGCCAACCACCGCACCGCCCGCGCCGACACACCCAAGGACTGACGGAGGAATGACCGTACCGCCGCACGGAACCCGCTCCAGCGCCCCCGACACGCAGCAGGGAATACGACGGCGGAACCTGTCGCGGGTCATGCACACGGTCGCCGCCGAGGGCCCCCGGTCGAGGGCGGGTGTCGCCTCGCGCATCGGCCTGACCCGAGCCGCGGTGTCGACCCTGGTGGACGAGCTGATCCGCGCCGGTCTGATCGAGGAGCTGGGACCGGAAAGACCCGGACGGGTCGGGCGGCCGGGTTCCGCGCTGGCCGTCAGCGCCCATGGACCGGCCGGACTCGGCGCGGAGATCGGCGTCGATCACCTGGCGGTCCACCTGGTCGATCTGCGCGGCGTCGACCGGGCACGCGCGGAGCACAAGGGCAGCAACCGCGGGCGGCATCCGGAACGCGTCCTGGCAGACCTCAACCGGCTCATCGGCGAGGTGACGGCCAAGGCGCGGGGATTGGGGCTTCGCCCGGCCGGACTGGCCGTCGCGGTGCCAGGGCTCGTGGCCCGTGACACGACGACGGTCGTCCACGCGCCCAACCTCGACTGGCAGGGACACGACCTGCGGCCCTTCCTCCCTGGCAACCTCCGTCTCACCGTCGGCAACGAGGCGAACTTCGGCGCCCTGGCGGAACTCTGGCTGGGTACCGACACCCCGGCCGACTTCATCCATGTCTCGGCCGAGATCGGGATCGGTGCGGCGATCGTCGTGGACGGACATCTGCTGCGCGGCACACGTGGCTTCGCCGGCGAGCTGGGACATGTACCCGTGCATCCCGACGGTCCCGCCTGCCCCTGCGGCGGACGAGGCTGTCTGGAGCAGTACGCCGGCGAGGAGGCGGTCCTGCGAGCCGTGGGCATCGCCTCCGGGCCGGACGCGGTCGCCGCGCTGACCCGGCGGGCGGCGTCCGGAGAGCTCCGGACGCGGGCAGCTTTGCGGGACGCCGGCACCGCCCTCGGGATCGCTCTGACCGGGGCCGTGCACCTCCTCGATCCACAGGCGATCGTGCTCGGCGGCGCGCTGTCGGAACTGGCGCCCTGGCTGGTTCCCGCGCTCGAAGCGGAGCTGGGCCGCCGGATCACCAGCGGGGAACGTGTCGTGACCGTCTCGGCACTCGGTTCGCGAGGGCCCGTGCTGGGCGCGGCGCACTCCGTGGTGCGAGCCGTACTGGACGACCCGACCGGGCTGACGCTCCGGTCGTGAACTGCTCGCCCTCTCCACGCCTCGGCCTCGGCCTCGGCGTGAACTACTGAGCTCTTCGATGGTGAGGGCCACGGGACGCACTCTCTGACGCTACGTCACATGCCGTAAAGAGCAACGCCATTCACCCTTTCGAGTGTCGGAGATATCCACTTCTTCACCGGTGTCCCCAGATGTCGCGGATGCTCTTCCTTTCGGATCATCCCGAGTCGTACCTTGGCATCACCTGAGGCGTTGGCCATGCGGCCGACGCCCGAATGCCTCATGGCGGGCCACCGTGCCGCCTGCCGTCCCCCCTCCCGATCAGCGCCCCGCCCCACTGCCGCGCCCCGCGCTCCCAGCAGACCCGCAGACCCGCAGACCCGCAGACCCGCAGACCCGCAGACCCGCAGACCCGCAGACCCGCAGACCCGCAGACCCGCAGACCCGCAGACCCGCAGACCCGCAACAGAAAGGCAGCACGACCATGCACCAACCGCAAGGCGAGACCACGCGACGACGACTGCTGCGAGGGGCTGTCCTCGGTTCGCTCCCGTGGGCATTGCTCCCCGCCTCCCGAGCGGCCGCCCGCCCGTCCGGAGTCGACTACCCCACGGCACAGTCCGCGCCGGCCAGTACCTCCAACTACACCGCGTCCAGCCGCCCCGACAGCCACGCCATCGATCGGGTCATCATCCATGTGACCCAGGAGACCTGGTCGGACACCCTCGCGATCTTCCAGAACCCGTCGAAGAAGGTGTCCGCGCACTATGTGGTGCGGTCCGCGGACGGGCATGTCGCCCAATGCGTCCGCGAGCGCCACATCGGTTGGCATGCGGGGAACTGGAACCACAACACCCGCAGCATCGGGATCGAGCACGAAGGCTGGGTCGACCAGCCCAAGTACTTCACGGACGCGCTGTACGCGAGCTCCGCCGCCCTGACCGCCGCCATCTGCGCGAAGTACGACATCCCCCGCGATCGGCAGCACATCATCGCGCATTCCGAAGTGCCGGGCGCGGACCACACGGACCCCGGACCGCACTGGGACTGGCCGAGATTCATGCGTCTGGTCGAGCGCGCCTGACGCTTCCCGCGCACACGCGCACACGAGAGGCGGACCGCTCCTCCCCGTCCGAGGAAGTTCGGTGCCACGCTCCATGCCAAGCGGATGAGCGAGAAGGGTGAGGAGGAGGGACATGGCGGAAGGATGTCGTCGGTGACGGCGCAACGCTTGCCGCTGATCCATGACACGGCAACGATGACAGGGGCCGCATCACCGTGCGGGGAGGGTGACTTGTCCGATCCATGGGTGGCACTGGAACCGGGGGCGGACCCTCGGGAGCGATTGCGGATGGTACGCATTGCCCACCAGAGGTTCACGTCGTCCGGGAGCTTCGCCGAGCCGGTGCGAGAGGTGGTCGCCGCGTCGTGGAGGCGGTCGGCGCGAGCCAGGGTCAGCCCGGACAGCGTGTCGGCCACGGTCGAGATACCGGACGACGACCTCGGGTCGTACCGTGCGGAACACCCGCTCGCGCGTGTGATGCCGTTGCTGCGCGAACTGACCGGAAGCTTCGCCCACGATGGCGAGCATCTGCTCGCGGTGTGCGACGCCAACGCCAGGCTGATGTGGGTCGAGGGCCACCCGGGGGCTCGGCGAAAGGCGGGACGGATGAACTTCGTCCCGGGGGCCCGCTGGGCCGAATCGGCGATGGGCACCAACGCTCCCGGCACCGCACTCACCGAGGACCGGCCGGTACAGGTGTTCGCCACCGAGCACTTCACCCGCACGGTCCAGCAGTGGACTTGCGCCGCCGCGCCGGTGCACGATCCGCACACCGGGCGGCTGCTGGGTGCGGTGGACATCACCGGGGGGAACAGGCTGGCCCATCCGCACAGCCTCGCGTTCGTGCAAGCGGTGGCGCGAGCTGCCGAGTCGCAGCTCGCGTTGCTGGCTCCCGTCCCGGAGCGATCCGGGATCGCGGAACTGACCGCACTCGGCCGTGACGAGGCGTTACTACTGGTCGGTGGGAAGAAGCTGCGCCTCAGTCGACGGCACAGCGAGATCCTGGTGCTGCTGGCGACGCACCCGGAGGGCATGACCGGCGATGAGCTCCTGTGCGGGCTCTACGAGGACGAGTCGGTGACGCCCGTGACGCTCCGGGCAGAGCTGGCGCGGTTACGACGCGTCCTGGGGCCCGATGTGGTGGCATCGCGGCCATATCGGTTCGCGCTCCCGGTGGAATCCGACATCACAACCGTCGAACGCCGCCTGGGGGCTGGGGCGATCTCCGCGGCAGCGGCATCGTACGCCGGGCCTCTGCTGCCCGGGTCACGAGCGCCGGCAGTCGTGCGGCTGCGCCGGAGGATCGCCGAGGGTGTGCGTGCCTCACTGATCGCACGGAGCGACCCCGATCTGCTCGCGGACTGGGCGCACGCGCCGTGGGGTGCGGATGATCTGGCCGTATGGCAGGCACTCGGGGCCGCCAGGCCCACGCCGACGGTGGCGGCGCGGATCGCAGAACTGGAGAGCGAACTGGCCGCTCCCACCGGCCGATCCGACAGGGCGCCAGCGGCGCCGCCTCGCGTCCGATCCTGGCAATGAGGTCAACAGGCGGATACACCGCGCCGTGTCAGCGCCCGTAGAACAGACGGGCCGACGGGGCCGACCGCCAAGCGGACAGCGTCGCGACAGCACCGCGACGACGCCCGGACCGCTCGGCCGGGTGGCACCTCGTACCCATTCGTGATGGGTGTGCTCCAGAGAGGGACCGAAAGAAGACAAACGAAGGGGGCGCAGCGAGCCTTTGGAACACCGCAACGCGATCGCAACCTCCACTTCTCTAGCATCGGTCGAGCGCTGCCCAACTACGGTCAGCGGCTTCAGGAAGCAGGGAGAGGCAGGTCGGCATGACGCGATACGCAGCGCCCGGCAGTGAAGGTTCCGTCGTCACATACCTGAGCCGATACGACCACTTCATCGGCGGAGAGTACGTCGCCCCGGCCCGGGGGCAGTACTTCGAGAACCCGAGTCCCGTCAACGGCCAGGTCTTCACGGAGGTCGCGCGGGGAACAGCTGAGGACGTGGAGAAGGCGCTCGACGCGGCGCACGCGGCCGCCCCGGCCTGGGGGCGCACCTCGGCCACCGATCGGTCGAACATCCTGCTGCGGATCGCCGAGCGGATGGAAGCCAATCTTGAGGCTCTGGCGGTCGCGGAGAGCTGGGAGAACGGCAAGCCGGTGCGGGAGACGCTGGCGGCGGACATCCCGCTGGCGATCGACCACTTCCGCTATTTCGCGGGAGCGATCCGCGCTCAGGAAGGTGCGCTGAGCGAGGTCGACGACGACACGGTGGCGTATCACTTCCATGAGCCGCTCGGAGTGGTGGCCCAGATCATCCCCTGGAACTTCCCGATCCTCATGGCGACCTGGAAGCTGGCGCCCGCGCTCGCCGCCGGCAACGCGGTGGTCATCAAGCCCGCGGAGCAGACCCCGGCGTCGATCCATTTCTGGATGAGTCTGATCGCGGATCTGTTGCCGCCGGGTGTGGTGAACATCGTCAACGGGTTCGGTGTGGAAGCGGGCAAGCCGCTGGCGTCAAGTGCGCGCGTCGCCAAGGTCGCCTTCACCGGCGAGACGACAACGGGGCGGCTGATCATGCAGTACGCCTCCGAGAACATCAAGCCGGTGACCCTGGAGCTTGGCGGCAAGAGCCCGAACATCTTCTTCGACGACGTATGGGCGCACGACGACGATTTTCGGGACAAGGCAGTCGAGGGATTCACCATGTTCGCGCTGAACCAGGGCGAGGTCTGCACCTGCCCTTCCCGCGCGCTGATCCAGCAGGGTCACTACAACGAGTTCCTCGAAGCGGCGATCGCCAGGACCGAGGCCATCGTCCCAGGTCATCCCCTGGACACCGGCACGATGATCGGGGCCCAGGCTTCCAACGATCAGCTCCAGAAGATCCTTTCGTACCTGGACATCGGCCAGCAGGAGGGCGCCAAGGTGCTCACCGGAGGCCAGCGCGTCGAGCACGAGGGCGAGTTGGCCGGCGGGTACTACGTCCAGCCCACGATCTTCCAGGGTGACAACCGGATGCGCGTCTTCCAGGAGGAGATCTTCGGGCCGGTGGTCGCCGTGACGTCGTTCACGGACTTCGACGATGCCATCAAGACGGCGAACGACACCCTCTACGGGCTGGGCGCGGGCGTATGGACCCGAGACGTCAACACCGCGTACCGGGCAGGACGCGCCATCCAGGCAGGCCGGGTCTGGACGAACTGCTACCACGCCTACCCCGCGCACGCCGCTTTCGGCGGCTACAAGCAGTCAGGCATCGGCCGGGAGACACACAAGATGATGCTGGACCATTACCAGCAGACGAAGAACTTGCTTGTGTCATATTCACCGAAGAAGCTGGGCTTCTTCTAGACGCCTGCGAGATAGCGTCTGACCTGGTCTTTTACCGATCAGGAGCAGCCCAGCCATTTCTCTAACAGGGGAGTCCGGAATCTTCCGTAACTCCCGCTTCATCCCGCCCCTGTCCCACCTGCGACCAGCTGTTCCGGTCTATTTCCGGTCCAGGTTCGGGGCTCATTCGGCAGGCGGGACGCCGCGGCCGATACGGTCCCACTCCTGCATGGACTGTTCGATGAGGCGGTTGGACTGTTCCTGGACTCCGTCCAGGAACTTGGCGTAGTGGCGGAACAGCACCTGGATGCTCTGTCCTGCGCGGCGGGCGCATTCGGCCGGGTCGACCCCGGAGTACAGCCAGAACGAGATCCCGGCGTGCCGGAGGTCGTAGGGCCGCTTCGCGAGGCCGGAGGCGTGCTCGGTCCGGGTCAGGGCGGCCCTGCGCGCCTTGGCCCAGGTCAAGCCGTAGGCGGCAGGGTCCACGTAGTTGCCGGCCTCGTTCCGGAAGAGCCGACCGTCCGGTGTCACACCGAACCGTTCGACGTGCGTGAGGAGTATGCGAACGAATGGCGGCGGGACCGGTACGGGGCGGGTCGCTTTGGCCGCGCGGCGCTTGAGCGGATGCACTTCGTGGACGGCGCCGTCGTCCGTCCAGTCCTTTCCCGCGGTCACGACACCGCCCGACAGGTTCAGCATCCCCCACCCGGTGGCCGGCAGATGGCACTGGTCGAGCCGGAGGTGGTTCACCTCGGCGGGCCTCATTGCGGCGTAGTACATACAGCCGAAAAATGCCTCCAGATGCGGACCCCGCCCGCGCTGCCGGCCGACCGCCGCGAGCAGCCGCACGACCTGGCGCGGATTGGGTACGGCAACCGGGTCCACCTCCTCGTTGACAGGCGGAGCGCTCCACCTGATTCCGTTGAGAGGGTTCTTGACGAAGTAGCCCTTTTCGACTGCGGTGTTGAGGACTTCGTTGAAGGCTGCTCTTTTGCGGCGTGCGGTTCTCGCTGCGGCCGGGCTGCCGTCCAGCTTGCGGCACAGGGCGTTCAGCGCACGTCGCAGCACATCAGCCTCCTCCAGGGCACTGACGGGCAGGGAGTGGCGTTTGATCCAGCCCAGCGCTCCGCGCCACTCGTCGTCGGGCTCCCGGTCCCAGGCATTCTTGTTGAACGCCCATGAGTACAAGGCGCGGCGCAGCACCCTCGGCTCCGGATAGGTTGCGCCGGGATGGACCAGGGCGGGTGTGATGGTGGCGAAGGCGTCGGCGAGGGTCTGGCGCGTGTTGCCCGGAGTGCGGTCCCACCGTTGGTCGAGGTAGTCGTGGGCGAGGTCGTACCAGGTCGTCCGCTGCCTGATCGCCCGGAGCTCGGACGCGGGCAGCCCTGTGTGCTCGTCGAACGGCTCGCCCTCGCGTGCCGTGGTCATGAGTTTCGCACGCCTGCTCTCGGCCAGCCCTGTGGTGCTGAACGATTCCGACTTCTCACGTCCGTTGACCGTCCACCGCACCTGAAATCGGGTACTCCGGCCGGGGCGCTCACGAATTTCCCAGAAGCGGACGTTGTAGCTCATCGCCACGTTTCAGAATTCCTTTCACATACCTGCCACCAGGAATCCAAATCCGAACGGCGACAGCGGAGTTCACCATTGGGCAGCTTGATCATGCGGGGCGCCTGCCCTCGGGCACGCATGCGGTAGAACGCCGACGGACTCATGCGGATCTCCGCAAGCACCTCGGCGAGTTTCAATGCAGGGGGACGGGCCATGCTTCTCTTCCTCGGTTTCGGCTGCGTGCGGCAGGCATGTGTTCGGCTACGAACACAGGAGATGCCTCCGAAGTCAGAGGCGTAGCGCATGCAGGGGGTGGACCCCGCGCGGCTCCACCGCCAGGCAGGGCTGCGCGAACAGAGACAAGAGTCCGGGGGATCCCCGATTTCGCGAACCGGGGATCGTCGGCTATACCACCTGTGGCCACTGAACTGCGGGAGCCGTGAGCACGTCGAACGGGTCAAGTCAGCCACGGCAACGAACGGGGATGGGGACGTGAGGGAGGGTGCGACCCACGCCGGAGTATCGGCAGCAACAGCTGGGGGGTGTTGTACGTTGACATGCTTCGCCACGCGAGATCCACTCCTCGGCCGTTCTTTCCTGTCTGCCGTGAGCGGATCTCCTGTAGAAGGTGAGCCGGCAGGACCGACACCAGTCCCAACCAGCGGGGCCGGCTGAACCGCATCGGCCCTCAGCCGAGATCCCGCGTGAGTGCCTCAAACCGTCGATGCCCTGCATCACCAGCCGGATGACGCCCGCCGACAACGGTGCGCAGGCGATGGCCGATCTGGAGGCCGAGGCGCAGCGGGTGATCGCTTCCCTAGCGCAGAAGGCGGCCACCGTGTCCGTCCTGGTGACGCTGCACCCAGTGCTGCCGCCGCTGGTGGTCCTCACTCCGGTGCCGAGGCAGGGGCGACGATCCGCGCCGCGCGGATCGAGCACATCGGTCCGGCCCGAGACCCATCCGGACCGGCGCGATGCGGCGCTGCCTCTCCCGGGACACCGCCAACCGGCCGAACAGCAGGATTTCCCCCAGCCGGTGCCGGCCCTCACCGGGCGGTGGGGTGGCACCGGACGGTGGTGACATCCTGCGCTGCCCCACGGCAGCATGGAGAGTTCACTCCTCGTCGTCCGTGCCGGCCGCGGTTGCCGCGGTGCTCGCAGCTGGATCTGGCCCCCGGGGACCGGTTGAACCCGACCCAGCGCGGTCGGACCCCTACGACATCATCGCCGAGATGGACCAGCTCCACGACGAACACGGTGTCAGCGCGTTCCGCGCCGTCGACGACCTGTTCCTGGGCGCCCGCCGGGTCATCCACCCCGCGCTCAGGGCGTTCACCGATACACGGATCGGCGACCGGTACGTGTGGGACGCCACCGGCCGCATCAACGTGCTTGACCGTGAGGACGACGGCGTCCTCGCCGCGACACGGAGCAACGGGCTGCGGGAAGTCGCCCTCGGCATCGAGTCCGGGGCCCGCACGATCCTCGCCGCCATGGACAAACGGATCACACCCGGGATGACACTGAACGTCACCCGCCGCCTCCTTGAGCACGGCATCCGTGTGAAGGGGTACTTCATCCTCGGCTATCCCGGCGAATCCCGTGAGGAAGCCGGACAGACGATCCGGCACATCAAGGAGTTACGGGGCCTGTCGGACCGGCTGCCCGGCACCTTCCGCGCCTCGGCCTTCACCTTCCGCCCCTACCCCGGGTCCCCCGTCTTCGACGAACTCGTCAACCAGGGATACGACCCCCTCGCGATGCAGACCTACAGCGACGTCGACCTGACCGCCCACGGCGCCGACGAAGCCATGCGCGGCCGCGACGAGTTCAACTTCACCACCGGCCACCAGTTCGGCGAGACCCCCCTCGATGACCTCCACCGGATGCTCGCCGACATCTCCCGCGAGCAGCACGACCGCACCCACGGCACCCGGCAGGAGGCAGGCACGTGACCGGCCACGACGGTCGAACTTGAGCCGGGCGCGGGGAGCGCAGCCCGCTCCGACAACGGTAGAGGACAGGGCCGACACTCGCGGCAGGCCCGGACTGGCCGGCAGTAGCGCTCCCAGCCACCTCGCTGCCCCCGTACTGCGCGTCATGTTCACCCACCTCACTGCGAACGAGGTCGCCGACCGGATCTGCCTTCCTCTCCCCCAGGCGCCCGCTGCCGTCGACCGCACCGCCCCCAGCCCGGAGCGGCTCACCCGGACGGAAGCTCGCCGATCCGCGGGCCGAGCCCGGGCCTGCCCGTCGCGGGGGCGGGGGGTTCGTACTCCCCGGATCTGTGCGTGTTCGTCCCGGGCTGCAGCATGATCGTGGGCAGCGGGCCGTTGACCAGCGTGGTGTCCAGGGGAACTCCGGTCACCTCACTCAGGACGCACCAGATCTCGTCGTGGCCGTCATCGCCATACGCCCGCTGTGCCGCGAGCTGCTCGAATGCCCGGTGCAGACCCAGAGGTGTTTCTTCTTCAGCCAGGGGCTCCATGCCCAGCTCGAAGCTCTCCATCGTCCGGCCGTCTCGCACATGCCGCACGGACCTCCCTCCCTTGAGGTTGCGGAAGTAGTGGATGGCATCTGTGCCTTCGGAGAGCCTCCGCAGCAGTACGAGGTCGGACCCCGCCGGAAACCACCAGGTCTCCATGCAGAACGACCAGTCACCGGCCCGTCCCGCGCGCAGGACCGTCCCCTTGTCATGCGGGGGCCCAAAGGCCTCGTCCGACTCCCGCCGCCTCAACGTCCGGGCCTGGGAAGGATCCGCGCCGTAGCACCGCAGGACATCGTCCACGCTACGGCCGCGGATGAGGTTGAAGGACAGCAACTCGTCGCAGGCCCAGTCCCAGCGGTTCCCGGCGCTCATGTGAACTCTCGCCTCTCTCCTTGTTCGTGCCGTGCTTCGGTGACCCCTCTACCTGGGGCTCACCGAAGAAGACTGCTTCCGCAGGGATCGGCTGCCGGATTCCCCAGTCCTCACGCCGCATGGGACCAGCTCGCAAGGATGCGCTGGGCAACGCGGACGGCGGCACCTTCACATGACTCGTCTGGTCATCGGACCGCGGGCATGTCCTCGTCGTCATCCACGCCATGACGAAGCCACTGACGAGCGAGCCAGGTGTCGATCTCGCCCCCGGCGTGAGCCTGGCGACCAGTCCAGCTCTGACATCGGAACTCCAAGTAGATATCGGAATGACTCGTCTCGTGCTCTGGTGACCGGGCCCGCCATCAGCAGCGCTCACCAGCCAACGCCACAGGTCAGGATCTCACCACCCGCACACTCGGATCCCCGATCAGCATTCGCGACCGCGCTCTTCGGAGTGACGCCGAGTTCTGGACCCGTCACTTGAAAAGGGGTGTGGGGAACGGCCGACCTGGCCCGCTCCCCACCCACTGCCCGGGCTACGGGATCCTTCCCGCACACCGACCTTCCGCGTGACCTCCGCATGAAGGCACTGCGCCGTCCATGAGGTGTCAGGAGGCTGCAGCCTCTTCCCCCGCGGGCACGGGCGTGGCCTGCTCCGGCTCGTTAGCGGTAGCACGCTCGGATGCCGATGTCCCCTCTGCACCGTTGGCTGCCGCCTTCGCACCGGCCTCTGTCGCGGTGTACCAGACCACCCTTCTGCCGCGACTCCCGTTCAGCCCGGCCCTTGCCGATATGCGAGTTCAGGGCATCACGGACCAGGGCAACGGTCGGCTTGAGCGAGAGGTACCCGTCCGTGACGGCCGTGGCCACCTCCTTCGCCATCAACGGCTCCGAGCTGCTGGCCAGCACCTCCTCTGTGCGTCAGCCGCACCAAGGGCTTCGAACCGAGTCCGGAGCAACTCCGCCGCGGCTCGCTTCGACGGCGTGAGTCCGGACAGGCACGACTGCCATATCGCCTCGACATCATCCATCGCACCAGGGTGCCCCACCTGACGCCAGCGCCAGAACGGTCAGCCGTTCACGCAGATCCGGATCTGCACCACCGTCCGGTGACGTCACCCCTGGTGAACATCCGCAGCATCCGAGACCGCACATTGCGGCTCAGCCCGCTGCCCAGTCGCTGCGCTTCGCGTGACCGAAGCCTCCAGCGAACTCGGCCGGCCTCGGCAACCGCGTTGGCCCGGCCTCACGGCACCCACTGGCGGTGCGGGCAGCCGGTGACGTCACTGGGCGGCATCGGCGGCACAACGCTCCGCAGTTGCGCTGCCGACGTGCCCGTGCCCCCGGGTACCGGACACACGCGAGCACCCCCGCCTCAGCTCCGACGCGCCGACGTAGGCTCGGAGGGTGAGAACCCCCAGCCCCGGGCCGAACCCCGCCGGGGCGTTCGATCCGTACGACTTCCCTCCGGACCTCGGTGCAGCACAGCGGCGGGCCGCCGGGCTGTATGCGGAACTCCACCCGGCAGGCGCGCCTTCCCTGGTCCCGTGAGCCTCATGACGGGTGGCCGGAGGTGAACGAGAGGGGCCGGGAACATGCCGGCCGGAGCGCTTCCCCGGCTGCTCCCGACGACGGCGCGGCGTATGACGAACTGTGGAGCAGCTTGCGGGAAGCGGCGGCCGTCGTGCATGGACACCCGTGGTAGGGAACCTGCAGGGCTCAGGGTGTCGAGGGACCGGCTCTCGTCGCCGCGAGGCAGGCGCTCAGGACTGCAGAGGGCCCCCGGGAGCCCGTCAGGATCCGGGGCCACAGCCTCTGCCCCGTGATCACGCGGCGGTGTCCCCTGCCCTCACCACGGGCGCCCCCGAAGCACAGAGCACACGGTCGGCCTGGCGAAAAGGTCGTAGTCGCCAAGGCCGCTGATTGGTGTCCCGAATGAGGCGCGGGGCCGGGTTCGCCCCGGTAGGCGCCGAACGGGCGGCCGGCCGAACCGCGTGGAGCGGTGTTCGATCTGGCTGTCGCACTCTTAAGCCGCGTCACCGGCGTAGCAGTGGACAGCCTGCCAGGTGCCCGGGGCGGCGCGGGCGGCTTGTTGAGGTGTCGTCAGACGGGGGACGACACGAGGCCGACACCGTCACACCCATGAGGCCGAGTGGCCACCCACGCCTCGCGCTCCGTCGTACATCGCCCTGCGGAAGGCGGTGGGTGACGTGCCGTAGACCTCGCGGAACGCCCGGCTGAAGACGGTTGAGCTGGTGAACCCCCAGCGCGCGGCGATTACATGGACGGGCAGCGGGGACCGGGCGAGGTCGGCGCGGCAGCGTTCCAGGCGCCGTCGGCGTATGGAGGCGGCGACGCTCATGTCGCGGGCGTCGAACAAGGCGTAGAGCATGCGCAGGGAGACATGGTGGTCGGCGGCGACGGTCCGGGGGCTGAGCTGGGGGTCGGACAGGTTCCGGTCGATGTAGGCGTCGATGCGGTGCAGTAGATCGGGGCCGGAGGGATCCGCGGGGCAGGACGGGGTTCCGTGGGCGGGGGTGGTCTGGGAGGCGGTGTTCCAGTTCATGCCGGGCTCCTGGGTCAGGGGTGGTGTGCCTCAGTCCTAACGGGGCGCGCTGCGCGTGGCAGCCGTACGGCCGGGCATCGGGATGCGTGGACTCGCGGTCACGCGCTCGTGAGCCGGAACGGCAGGCGAGGGTCCGGGACGCTGATGTCTCCCCGGCGCCGTCCGTACCGAGGAACGCGACGGCGATGCCGGGCACGCGTGCGGAGTCGATTCCGCCGCCGACCGGGACGGTGCGAGCGGAGGGCTTCACCACCCACGGCACGGCTACGACGGACGGATCGCGCAAGAGTCCCTCCTTTGCGTAAGCCTTACGCAATATTGTGTAAGGCTTACGCATTACTAGGATGACCGTCAAGACGGAGCACGGCGAAGGGCGGGCGGTATGAACGGCAGCGACGGCGCCGACAGTTGGCTGCCCGCCAGCGCCGAGGCGGCCTGGGGAATGCGCGAACGCCCCTCGAGAGGTCGCAAACCGGTGCTGAGGATCGACCGGATCGTCACCACCGCCGTGGACCTCGCCGCGCGAGAGGGCCTGGACTCGGTGTCCATGGTCCGTGTCGCCAAGGAACTGGGGACCTCGACGATGTCCCTCTACCGCTATGTCGCCGCCAGGGACGAGCTGTACCTCCTCATGCAGGAGGCCGCCGTCGGCCCGCCGCCTCCGCCGCCACCCCCCGGGACCGGCTGGCGGGATGCCCTGCTCACCTGGGCGACCGCGCAGCGGGCAACCGTCCACCGCCATCCATGGATGCTCCGGCTCCCCATCACGGGACCGCCTCTCACCCCCAACTCCGTCGCCTGGTGGGAGCGTGGACTCGACGCGCTCGCGGACACACCGCTCGACGACGGGGAACAGATTTCCGTGATCATGCTGATCGGTGGATTCGTCCGCCACGAGGCATCCGTCGCGGCGGACCTGGGCGCCGCCGTCGCCGCCTCCGGCCTCGACCCGGAGGAAGCCATGCGCCGGTACGTCCGAACCGTGGAACGCGTCGCGGACCCGGCACACCACCCCCGGGTGGCACGGTTCCTGCGCTCAGGGGTGCTCTTCGAGACAGGCGATCCCGACCACGAGTTCACCTTCGGCATGGCCCGCATCCTGGACGGTGTGGAGGCCCTGGTGGACGCACACGCGCGGACATCGCTCGGTGATACGTAGACGCGCCTCCGACACCCCCCATGACGGCGACACCGTGCGCGCCCGCGACAGTCGCCAACTCTGCACAGATCGTCATGTCTCCCCCCGCACGGGCTCGGCACAATGGTCCTGACCTGCCGGGCCAACCCGGGCAAGGCATTGAACCGGCTGTAGGGGGTTTATTGATGATGCGTGGGAGATGTGCCGCGGGGACGGGAAGCGCGCGGGCGGGGAAGACCGGGCAGGCCCACAGGAGAGCAGCCGCCCGACCGCGTCACGAGCACCAGGGCACCCGTCGCGTGATCCGCCGCGCACACCGGTAGGGCGTCAGCTCCGGGCTGCGGCCCGGGAGGACCGCCGCCCCCTCTCCGTACCACTCGTCAGACCACCAACCCTCTGGGTACGAACGCTTCCGCGACCGCTCGTGGTAGCGCCGACCGCCGCGAGCGCGTGCCCGTCGTGGGGATGGCCCCACTTTCCTTTTCCCGGCGGTATGCCGACTCACCCCGCCTGCCGGGGTGTGCCGAAGCCTGCCCGCCACCCGATTCCTCTCACCCTGGGAGTTCTCACCATGTCGTGGTCAGTACGACGAATCCCGCGTGTCCCCGTCCGCTTCGCGGCCGTCACCGTCGCGCTCGCCTCCGCCGTCCTCGGCCTGACGGCCCCCGTACAGGCATCGCCCGCCACGGCGGACCCGGCCGGGACACCGACGGCGGCCCGTCCGGCGAACGTGACCATCCCTCCGTTCGTGGGCGGGCCGATAACACGTCAGAACATCATCAACCGCGCCCAGTACTGGGTCGATCAGCAGGTGCCCTACGACCGGACCGCCTATCGCGGCGACCTGCACGGCCGTCCGTACCGCACCGACAGCGGCGGTCTTGTCTCGATGGCCTGGCGGCTCGGCACCAGCGCCACCCCGCGGACGCTGCCCCACCACTCCACCAGGCTGGGCGGTGTCGACGAGCTCCAGCCCGGGGACGCGCTCAGCAATGGCATGGGCCGTGCGGCGGTCTTCGTGGAATGGACCGACGCCCTGCGGACCAGCGCGACCGTCATCGAGCTGGCCGGGCCCGGCACGGTGGCCCACCGGACCCAGTACTCCGCCAATCTCATCACGCTCGGCCGATTCAAGCCGTACCGCTTCAACAGGGTGATCGAGATACCCGTGGTCATCCCTGACAAGGGCATGACCAACATCACCCCGGCCGGTGATCTCAACGGCGACGGGGCTCCCGACGTGATCGCGGTGGAGACCGCCACCGGTGATCTGTACCGCTACTCCGGACCGTCGTACGGTGGCGGCACCCGGGTGAAGATCGGCCACGGGTGGACATCCATCAGCGACATCGCCGGGGTGGGTGATCTGACGGGTGACGGAGTGTCGGACATCCTCGCAGTGGAGGCGGGCACGGGTGATCTGTACCGCTACTCCGGCCCCGGGTTCGGCGGCTCCACCCGGGTCCAGATCGGCCACGGCTGGGACTCCATGGCCCAGGTGACCGCCGTGGGCGACCAGACGGGCGACGGTGCCCCCGATGTCATCGCGATCGAACGTTCCACCGGCGACCTCTACCGCTACGCGGGCCCCGGATACGGTGGTTCCACCCGGGCCAAGATCGGCCACGGCTGGAACATCTATGACACGGTCGTCGGCGTGGGCGACCAGACGGGCGACGGTATCGCGGACATCCTCGCGGTCCACGCCCAGACCGGGGAACTCTTCCGCCACTCCGGCCCCGGTTACGGCGGCGCAACGAAAGTGAAGCTCGGCGACGGCTGGGACGCGATGATCAACCTCGCCGGCATCGGCGACCTCACCGGCGACGGCGTCCCCGACCTCCTCGCGGTCGAGGCGGCCACTCAGAAGCTCTTCCGCTACTCCGGGCCGGGGTTCGAGGAGAACACACGGGTCCAGATCGGCACCAACTGGTAGTCACGGCGCAGGGCCCGGGGGGCGGCCGGCCACACGACGGCCGGCCGCCTTCTCGTTGGGCGCTCCAGGTCGTATCCCCGGAGTCCCTAGGTTGTATTGCCCTGTGAGGTTGGGGACGTGACTGGCGGGTGGTTTGCCTGCGAGCGCGGTGTGTCCGCGGTGGTGATTGCAGGTGTGCAGCCATCCGGGGAAGGCGTCGCGTCGTTCCTGTTCTGAGCGGTAGGGGCGGGCGTAGGCCCACTCGTCGAGCAGGGTCCTGTTCAGTCGTTCGACCTTGCCGTTGGTCTGGGGCCGGTAGGGCCGGGTGCGCTTGTGGGTGATCCCGGCCTCCGCGAGTGTGTCCCGACAGGCGTGGGACCTGTAGCAGGCCCCGTTGTCGGTCAGGACGCGTTCGACGGTGATCCCACAGGTGGCGAAGTAGGTGTGGGCCCGGGTCCAGAAGGCGGTGGCGGTCTCCTTCTTCTCGTCGGTGAGGATCTCGCTGTAGGCGAGGCGGGAGTGGTCGTCGACGGCGGTGTGGATGTAGCTGTAGCCGGTCCCGGTGCGGTTCTTGTGGCCTGCCGGGCGGCCGAGGGCCTTGTGGCCGCCGCCGTCGGGGATGTTGCCGAGTTTCTTGATGTCGACGTGGACGAGTTCGCCGGGCCGGTCGCGTTCGTAGCGGCGTATGACCCGTCCGGTGGCCCGGTCGAGGTGGGTGAGGCGGGCCAGGCCGTAGCGGACGAGCACGCGGTGGACGGTGGAGGGGCCCAGGCCGAGGAGATGGGTGATGCGGGCCGGTCCCCACCGGCGCAGGAGCCGGACCTTGATGATCCGGCGCTCGGTGCGGGTCGGTGTCCGCCGGGGGCTGTGGTGCGGGCGGGAGGAGTGGTCGCTCATGCCCGCCTCGCCCAGACTCCGGTAGCGGGCGGCCCAGCGCTGGGCAGTGGTGGGCGAGACCTGGGGACGTTCGGCGGCTGTCGGTAGGTTCGGATATTGGCTGGTGCGGAATAGCTCCCCAGCCGCTGTCGGTGGGAGTGTGCAGACTGATCGCATGACGACGTCTCGCAACAGCTCTCGATACCTCCACGCCGACCTCGCTTGGGTGCGGTCGATGGGTGGCCCCTTGATCGTTATCCCGACCTCTGCTGTGGACCAGTGGGGTGGCTGCACGGAGGACGGGATCATCGTCGGCGGGACTGAGGTTGCCGACGATTACGACCGCGCATGCGACGTAGAGGGCTGGGCCGGGATCGTCGGCGTTGGTGTGGAGGCCTCGGGGTTGGTGTTGGCGGACGAACCAGCCACGACTTGCTACCTCTCCGAACAGAACGTCTTCGTGCGGTGGCTCGCCGCTGATTCAGATGCCGAGCTCCTTGAGGCCGCGAGGACCGTCTTGGACGATCCCGCCACCGACTGGGAGGACTGTGGGGTGTGGGAGACCGATGGGTCGGCGGTTCTCCTGGACTCCGCCGTAGCCGGAGCGGACCTCGCTGTGGAGTACCCGGACCAGGGAGGTCTCCCGGAGCAGGCCCAGGTTCCTGTGCCCGCAGGACGCTGGAGCGTTCGCGCGACTCATAAGACGGGCGACTTCCCGTGGGTGGGGGTCGTCCAGCTCCTTCCTGCATGACTCTCACGTATTTGTCGGTAGTTTCGCGCGGATCACCGAGGTCAACCCGCCGATACGACGCATTCGTCTGTCGCTCAACCAAGCGGGGAACGACCTGCAGCCTCGGCCGCGTAGGCGGTCCTGACGGCTCCGGCCGACCAGCGCTCGGCAGCCGGGGCGCTGACGCCGAGGAGGCGTTCGAGAATGACCGGCGGCGTTGTGGTGCAGATGTCGAGCAGGGCCGCGCATCATCCGGATTCGGGTGGGAGCCGATCCTTCGCAGCCGAGCGTTGAGGCGCTTGCTGGTCAGGTGCTGTCCGGGCCGCTGGGTCGGGAAGAGCCAGGGCTTATTGAGCTCGTTCGACGTCGCCGTGTGCTGGTCGTTGGCGATGTCAACGAGTTGGAGGATCAGATCGTCAAGGGGCGGGGGCACTCTCGGGATGCAGCAGGCGCACCCCGGAAACCAGCTCCAGCCGAGCCGAACCCGCGATTTCACGCGTGCCGTCGGACACTCGCCGCCCTCTCTCGCCAGAGGGCAGAATCATGCATCTAATGACTGTCTAAAGCCAACCACCAGGTCAGAGCAAGCGATCACCCTGGAGCGTCAGCAGGACGAGCAGCGCCACACTTCCCGCAGCACAGGGGCAGACCCCCTGTGCTGATCATGCACTTGATGCAATTCCCCGGGGTCCCGGCGCAGGGGCCAGCCGCCCTTGACCACGCAGTGGGCCAGACGTAGGCGCCCGGTCTCGGTCAGGGGTGCATTACGGTGGGGCATGAGGGCCTTCTGTCGCTCGGTGTGGACGTCGCAGTCCACACCGAACCGGAAGGCCCTCACCCGTTCAAGATCCCTCAGCCGAGACCTCCATCACCCGTCCACAACCTCCCGAGGCAATACACCTATGGGTACCGCTCCAGGAACGCGGAGCGGCTGAAGGTCCAGTTGCCGGTGGGCGCGGACCAGCCGTTCGCGGCCCCGTTCAGCTTGCCGTCGGCCTTCGCGGTCCAGGTGTACATACGGACGCTGCCGTCGCTGTAGCCGTACATGCCACCGATGTCGTCGCGTCCATCACCGTTGTAGTCGCCGATGACGAGTTTGAGGTGGGGTCGGTACCAGGTGCCGGCCGGGCTGGTCCAGGCTTCGTGGTAGCCGGTGAAGGTGCCGTTGGGGGTGGCGGAGAACACGTTGACGGCGTCATGCCCGTCGGCGTAGTCGTACCAGGTGGCGATGTCGTCACGTCCGTCGCCGTTGAAGTCGCCCGCGTGCAGGGTGGTACGGCTCCAGTCGCCCCAGGTCGTGGAGGTCCACGAGGCGGTGCGGGCGAAGGATCCGGTGGGGGTGGCAGCGAAGGTCCAGAGCTTCTCGCTGCCGTCGGGATAGTCGTACATCGCGGCGAGGTCGTCGCGTCCGTCGCCGTTGAAGTCGCCGGTGACGACCTTGGAGCGGGAGTGCTCCCAGCCGGAGCTCGCGCTCCACGCGTTCACCGGATGGTTGAAGCCGCCCTTCACGGTGGCACTGAAGACGAAGGCGGTGTCACGGCCGTCGTGGTAGTCGTACCAGACGGCTATGTCGTCGCGTCCGTCGCCATTGAAGTCACCGCTGTAGGGCGTCATCCGCTGGAAGGTCCAGTGGCCGGGTTTGACGTCCCAGGACCGGAAGGGGCGGTTGAAGGTGCCGTCGGGTTTGCCGGTCCAGGTCCACAGGGAGACCCGGCCGTCGACGTACCCGTAGAGGGCGGCCGCGTCACCGATGCCGTCACCGTTGAAGTCACCGGTCACGCGCTTCATGTTGTCCGCGTCGAAGTCGCCCGCGGGGGCGGTCCACGCCGAGCGCCAGCTCGTGAACGTCCCGTCGGACAGGGAGTCGAAGGTGAGCAGCGCGTCCTTGCCGTCGGCGTAGTCGTACCAGGCCGCCACATCGCTGCGGCCGTCGCGGTTGTGGTCGTGGCGGGGTGCGCCGCCGGAGGTCCACAGGGAGTGGCCCTTGGCGTTGTGGACGACGAGGTTGCCCCGGTCCTGGAGCAGTGCGTAGCCCTCGCCGGTCGCGGTGGCCGGTCCGCTGGACCAGAGGAGCACGCCGACGGCGGAGTTGACGGTGATGTGGCCGTCGCCGCGGACGAGGGCCGTGGCGCCGTTGTTGCCCGCCGTGCCGCTGGACCAGAGCTTCTGGTTGGAGGTGGAGGTCAGGACGAGGTCGCCGTCCGCCCTCATGGTGAGGGTCGCGGACGGCGAGCTGACGGACTGGCCCGGGGTGAGCGTGGTGCCCGCCGCGATGCGGCGGCCACCGTTGACACCGTCGATGAGGTAGGCGGAGCCGATGCCGGTGTAGTCGTCGCCCGTCCTGATGCCTCGGTGGCCGTTCAGGGTGTTGTCGGCCTTGCGGACCCAGATGTCGGGGATGCCGTCGCCGTCGTTGCTGCCGTCCGGGGTGTCGTCGCCGTCGAGGTCACCGGAGGTCCCGATGGAGGGATGGGTGCTCGCGGGGAACATCCCGGTGGCGATCCTCACCCGTGTCCCGGCGGCCCCCCAGGTCGCCGTGTCGAGGGCGCCGTGGGGGCCCTTCTTCCCGTACGCGCGGTAGACATCGCCGCTGGCGTTGTGGCGCAGCAGCAGATCGGGCACGTCGTCCTTGTTGAGGTCACCGGGCAGGACCGGTGTGAACTGGTCCCAGTCCGTCTCCCCCACCAGTACGGGTGCGCGTCCGGTGTCGAGGTGGACGGTGCGGTTGCCGTAGTAGAGCCAGAGCCGCTTGCCCTGTTTCACCAGGATGTCGGGCTTGCCGTCAGCGTTGAGGTCGGCGGTGGCGATCTGCTCGGCGGTGCGCCAGTGTTCGAGCGCCGCCGACCGGGCCCGGAGCCGTAGATAGTCCTCGCGGTCGATAGTCCCTCGGCCGGAGCTCTTGTAGACCTTCAGCTGGTTCGTGTTGTCGTTCGCGTTGTGTTCGAGGGAGATGAGGTCGTTGTGGCCGTCCTCGCTGATCCAGTCTCCGTGGAAGGCGACCTGTCGGCCGGGGAAGGTGCCGCCGCCGTGGGTGGCGGAGGAGAACTCCCGGTTGCCCTCACCCGCGTAGGTGAGCAGGGTTCCGTTGGCGTCCGTGCTCCAGATGTCCTTGTAGCCGTCGCCGTTGAGGTCACCGGGTTTGTCCCGCTCCCGGGAGCGGTTCGCGTAGTACAGGTAGGTCGCCGTGTCGGAGCGGTTGCCCGCCCGGTCCACACTGTAGGCGTGGATCATGTGCGGGCCGTACGACGGAGGGGTCACGAAGGCCGACGGAGCGCCGACCGGAGTCTCCTGGACCTCGGAGTCACCACTGGTCCACCAGTGGTAGGAGGCCACATCGGTCACCCCGCCGCTGGAGAAGACGAACTCCGTCTGCGCACGCGCCGGGCCGGTCGGGTTCGGCCAGCCGTTGTCCCCGTTGGGGTACGCGTTGCCCCTGGAGGTAATGCCCGGCGGGCTGGCGGGCCGGGTACGGTCCATGGAGAAGGCACAGGTCGCGCTCCAGGCCGAGGTGGCGCCGTCCCCGTCCTTCGCCCGGACCTTCCAGCTGTAGGTGCCGGTGGGAACACTGGTGGCGGGCAGGACGAGTGTGGCGTGGCGGCCCTTGGCCACCGAGAGTTCACGGCTGAGGACGACCGGCCGCTCGGGGAGATCGGTGCGCACGACCTGGAACTGCGCGGTCAGCATGCCGGCCTCCGGATCATCGATCTTCGCGTAGACGCTGACCTGAGCGTTGCCGATCACACCTCCGTTCGCGCAGCTGGTCCTCGGGTTGGTGCCCAGACCGGTGGGGGTCTTCGGCGGGTTGTTGTAGTCGATCTCCAGCCTGGCGGTCTTGGGGTCGAACCGCTTCCAGCCGAAGGTGTCGCTCTCGTCGGCGGCGTACAGGCCGAGGGTCACACTGGGGTCGTCGGCGGCCGCGGCCGTCCGGACGGCGCTGGTGGCGTTGAACTCCAGATTTCCGGCCGGGCATCCGTCGCCCCAGCCCTTGGCATCGGTCACCGTGTCCAGTGGTGTGCCGCCGAGCTGTCCCGGCTGATGGTTCCAGGTGGTCCTCTTCGAGATGTCCTCGACGCGCCACACCTGGACCGCTCGCTTCTGGCAGGACCACGACCACGTGTTGCGGATCCGGAAGGTCGCGGACTTGATCTGCGCGCCGCGCACCCCGCTGGTGTCGAGCTGGAAGAAGGACCGTGAGATCCGGTCCTGGCCGCCGGTCTGGGACTCGTAGCCGACCCGGACGTCGCCCTTCGCGTCCCAGTAGGAGGTCGTCGGGAATGCCTGGTAGACACGGGCCCAGTGCTGCCACTCGCCGAAGGCCCAGCTGGGGTCGATGTACACCGGGTAGGTGGTGCTCGCGCCGGTCAGCAGTCGCTGGTCGGGGGTGATGGTGAGGGTGTCCCCGGCCACCGCCGTCGGCATCTCGGCGTTCTTCGCGCCCGCCCCGGGTTCGAAGGTGTCCTGGGGTGTGGACGTGGCCGTGAGGGTGCGTGCGGCGGGCGCGGTCGGAGGCGGTGTGGAGTCCCACATCAGGGGGGTGGGACTGGTGAACACGGTCTGCCCGGCGGGGTCCGTCGCCTCCAGCGCGCCGGTGTTCGGGTCCTCGGTGACCGTCACCCCGACGGTGGCCATGGTGAACCGCAGCTGGGCGAGATCGGGATGGGCTGCGGCCTGGGCGTTCTTCACCACCAGCAGCTGGGAGAACCCTTCGACGTCGGCCTTCAGCTGGAGGTCGACGCCGGGGAGGACCTCGGCATAGGTGGCGACATTGCCCGCGAGCGTGGGGGCGGGCAGGGGCTTGGTCCAGGTCAGTGAGAGGGTCCGTCCATCCTTCACCCCCGTCAGCATCGGCCCCGTACCGCCGCCGGAGAACGTCACGTCCACCCGGGACGCCTTCGGCACCACTGAGCCGTCCGCAGCGAAGACCAGTGTCGCGTCGGCCGCCACCCAGGCGCCGTTCCGCCACAGCCGTACCGGCGCCCCGTGCCGCACCACCGAGAACGAGCCATCGGGGCGCACCCAGGTGTCGCTCGTCTCCGTACGGGCGGACAGCAGCTCGACCGGCTGCCCCAGGGCGATGGCGTCCTGGAGGGCCTTGTCCTCCTCGCTCACCGAGCCGTCGTCGGTCGAGCGTGCCGGCACGGAGGACGCGGCACCCGCCTGTCGCTCGGCCGCAGGTGCCGCCACTGCGGGCATCGCTCCGGAGGCCAGCAGAGCCCCGACGACCAGACCGTACAACCAGGGCGGTCTGCGGCGGAACCTCCGCCGCCGGTTCCGCGAAGATATGAACATCATTGACTCCCTATGCCTTCGAAACAATTGACTCGGACTATCTGCTCACATTCATGCACTTGCCACCGATCAATGGTGAGCGGTGAATCCCTCAATGCCGAAAGGGGTGCGCAAGGTGACACTGTCAAGCGATGTGACGCGTGCGCGCCGGCCCTCGCAGGAGGAGTACAACACCGCGCCCGCTGCTCTGACTTTGCATGATGGCACGTCCGTGTCAAGACCATCCTTCGGTAACGGCCGCTTCTGTGCACGCATCGTGCGGCGCTTTTGACATTCCGTGCAATACGCGTCCGATCCTGTTCCGCGCCATGAATCCGGCTGATACGTTCGGCGTGATTTTCGTGACTGCCACATAAGGGGTGGGTCGTTGAGACGATTCGGAATACGTGGATGGGTCGGGACGATATCCATCGCCCTGACGGTCACTCTCCTCCCGGGCATCCAAGTGACCGCCACACCATTGGCCGTCGCCGCGCCCCGGGGCCCGGACCTGCCGAAGCTGAAACAGCCTCCGACCGTCCCGGTGACGGAGATGAGATCCGGCGGCACTCCGCGCCCCGCCGACGCGGCGGCACGCACATGGCGGGCACCGAAGGTCACCTGGCCCGAGCCCGGCAGCACCACCGTCGCCGTGGCAGCCACGGCCGGCGCGGCGGCGCGGCGGGCCGGGGCCCTGCCGGTCAGCGTCAGCCGTGTCCACGACGCGAGGAAGCCCTCGGTCACGGCCCCCGGCAAGGTCAAGGTCACCGTCACCGACCGGCGCACGGCCCGGGCGGCGGGCGTCGACGGGATCCTTCTCGCGGTGAGCCGCCCGGGTGCGAGAACAACGGCCGATGTGGGCGTCCGGGTCGACTACACCGGATTCCGTGGGGCGTACGGAGGTGACTGGGCGGCCCGGCTGCGGCTCGTACGGCTGCCCGCGTGTGCGCTGACGACGCCCAAGCGCCCGGCCTGCCGCACGGGCGTACCCCTGACGACCACCCATGACGCCGAATCACGAACGCTCGGCACCACCGTGACCATTCCCCGGGCGACGGTGAAGGAACGCTCCGCCTCCGGAACGGGAAGTACGGCCGTGCTGGCGCTCTCGGCGGGGGACTCCGGTCCGACGGGCACCTACCGAGCCACCCCTCTCCAGACCTCCGGGTCCTGGGAGGTCGGGGGCCCGGCCGGCGGCTTCGCCTGGCAGCACCCCATCGTCGCACCGGCGGTGCCGGGAGGGCTCCAGCCGGACATCTCCCTGGGATACAGCTCCCAGGCGGTGGACGGCAGGACCGGGGCCACGAACAGCCAGCCGAGCTGGATCGGTGACGGCTGGGGATACGAGCCCGGATTCATCGAGCGGCGGTACACACCGTGCGAGGACGACAGAACCGGGGGGACCAACACCACCAAGGTGGGCGACCTGTGCTGGTTCAACGACAACGCCACCCTCTCCCTCGGAGGCAAGAACACGGAGCTGGTGTACGACGCCGAGAAGGGCTGGCGTCCCGTCACGGACTCGGGCGAGCGGATCGAGAAACTGACGACTGGCACGGTCAACGGTGACAACGACAACGAGCACTGGAAAATCACCACGACCGACGGGATGCGGTACTACTTCGGCCGCAACCGGCTGCCGGGCTGGAGCGACAACGGGGATCAGCCCGACGACCCGGTGACCAACTCCACCTGGACCGTCCCCGTCTTCGGCAACCACTCCGGCGAGCCATGCCACGGCGCCTCCTTCGCGAACGCCTGGTGCCAACAGGCATGGCGCTGGCAACTCGACCGCGTCGTCGACCCGCGCGGCAACGCCATGGCCTACTACTGGGACAAGGAGACCAACAATTACGGCCGCAACGTCTCCCTGACCACCGGCAAGGCCACCGTCACCCCGTACACCCGAGGCGGCCACCTCGACCGCATCGAGTACGGACTGCGCGCGAACTCCGTCCACGCGAAGAAGGCGATGGGCCGGGTCGACTTCACCGTCGGCGAGCGATGCCTCACCAACTGCGCGACGTTCGACGAGCCCAACGCGAAGAACTGGCCCGATGTCCCCTACGACCAGTACTGCGGAGAAGGCTCCACCGAGTGCAAGAGTCAGTACTCCCCCTCCTTCTGGTCCCGTAAGCGGCTGACCGGCATCACCACCCGGATCCTGACCGGCGGCGTCTACAAGAGCGTCGACTCCTGGGCCCTGGAACAGAACTTCCCCCCGTCCGGCGACGGCATCTCCACCCCGATGTGGCTCTCCTCGATCACCAGGACCGGCACGGCGGGCGGCACCGTGACCCTGCCTCCCGTCCGCTTCACCGGTGTGCAGAAGCCCAACCGGGTCGACCGGCGCGGTGACGGACTCGCCCCCTACATCCGCCTGCGCATGTCCCAGATCATCAACGAGTCCGGAGGGTCGATCGCGGTCGACTATCTCGACCCGAGCTGTACCCCGACCAGTCCGCCTCCCCCCGACGGAACCAACACCACGCTCTGCTACCCGGTCAAATGGGCCTACGAGGGTGACACCGCGAAGCTCGACTGGTTCACCACGTACCCGGCCCGGCGCGTGGTCGAGGGCGACAACCTCGCCACCACACCCGACACCGTCACCGAGTACACCTATGTCGGCGGCGCCGCCTGGGCGAAGAGCGACGACGAGTTCACCAAGGCGGAGGACCGTACCCACTCCGTCCCACGCGGCCACTACCTCGTCCAGACCCGCACGGGCGCCGGAACCGACCCACGCACCCTGTCGGAGACACGCTACTTCCGCGGTATCAACGGAGCCGAGGTGAAGAACGGTGCCGGTGTCGCGGTCACCGACCGGGAGCAGTTCGCCGGAGCGCCCCGGGAACAGGCCACCTACAACGGTGACGGCGGCGCCCTCATCTCCGCCACCTCCTACACACCCTGGCGCTCCGCCGTCAACGCCACCCGCGCCCGGACCGGACTGCCCGCCCTCGAAGCCCGCTACACCGGCACCGAGGCCGAGGAGACCCGTACCACCGTCACCGGCGGCATCCGCACCACGAAGACCACCCACGCCCATGACTCCCACGGCATGGTCACCGAGGTCTCCGACCACGGCGACACCGCCAAGACCGGCGACGAGAAGTGCACCACTACCTCCTACGCCCGCAACACCGACCCGGACGTCTGGATCCTCACCGCCGTCTCCCGGGTGGAGACCGTCGCTGTCACCTGCGACAAGCCCGTGACCCGGCCGGCCGATGTCATCGACGATGTCCGCACCCACTACGACGGCGGTGCCTTCGGGACCGCCCCCACCAAGGCGCTCGTGACCCGGTCCGAGCGGATCAAGGGTGACGGCAGCGGCTACGACCCGCTCATGACCGTCCCCGCCACCTGCGGCACCGGCGGTGCGCAGCTCTGCTACGACGCCTACGGCCGGACATTGAAGGCGGCCGACCCCTACGGCAAGGTGACCTCCACCACCCACTCGCCCGCGGCGGACGAACCTCCCACCTCGACCGCGGTCACCAATCCGCTCAACCACCGTACGAGCACGATCACGGACCCGCTGCGGGGACAGCCGACACAGGTCACCGACGCCAACGGGAAGGTCACCACCACCGGCTACGACGCGTTGGGCCGGGTCACCAGAGTCTGGACCCCGACCCGCTCCGCCGCGACGTTCCCCAACGCCCCCAGCCACACCTTCGACTACCTCGTTCGCAACGACGCCCCGACCGTCGTGACGAGCAAGAGCCTCGACCACAACTCCGTCCACCAGACCACCTACGCCTTCTACGACGGTCTTCTGCGACCCCGTCAGACCCAGGTGAGATCCCCCGACCGCGCGGGCCGCCTGGTAACGGAGACGTCGTACAACACCCGTGGCGAGACCTGGCACGACTCCGGTGTCTACTTCGCCACCGGGGCGCCGGAGCCGACCCTGGTGACCGGGCAGGAGAGCCGTTACCCGGCATCCGCCGAGACGGTGTTCGACGGTGCGGGCCGTCCCACCGCGGTGATCTCCAAGAAGTTCGGTGACGAGACCAAGCGCGTCACCACCGCCTACACCGGCGACACCACCACGGTGACCCCGCCTGCGGGCGGCACCACCACGACCACCGTGGTCGACGCCCTCGGCCGGACCACGCAGGTGAAACAACACCTCAGCGGCCCCAGTACCACGCAGTCCACCACCTACGGCTACAACCGGCACGGACGTCTCCACACCGTCACCGATCCGTCCGGCGCGCGGTGGACGTACACCCACAACACGCGTGGCCTCGTGACCGGCTCCGATGATCCGGACCGGGGCACCACCACCACCTCCTACGATCACGGTGACCGGCCCGTCACCACCACCGACGCGCGCGGGGTGAGCCTCACCACCACCTACGACGAACTGGGACGCCGTACCGCCCTGAAGAAGGGCGCCACCACGCTCTCCGAGTGGACCTACGACACCGCGGCCAAGGGCCGGCCCGCCAAGGCGGTGCGGCACGTCGACGGCAAGACCTACACGAACGAGATCACCACCTACGGCGACCTGTACCAGCCCGCCACCACCAAGGTCAGCATTCCGGCGGCCCACGGCCTGCCCGCCGCGACGTACGAGTGGACGAACCACTTCTCCCCCAACACCGGTCAGCCCGAGGGGACCGACCATCCGGCGCTCGGCGGTCTGCCGGCTGAATCCGTCACCACCGCCTACAACACCAGCGGTCTCGTCGACAGCGTCTACGCGGGCGGCGACCCGCTCATCTCCGCCGCCACGTACGACCACTACGGACGCACCGCGCGTCTGGAACACGGCGCGTTCGGCCGGCACCTCTTCACCACACGGCAGTTCGACGACCACACCGGTCTCGTCGTCCGGGCCGTCACGGACCGTGAGACGGCACCGCAACGGGTCGAGGACACCCGGTACACCTACGACCCCGCGGGCAACGTCACCCGGATCGCCACCGCCTACGGCCAGGACGCCCAGCGCACCACTGACACCCAGTGTTTCAGCCTCGACACCCTGCGGCGCGTCACCGAAGCCTGGACCAACACCGGCGAAACCTGCGCGGCATCACCCTCGGCGGGTGTGATCGGGGGCGAGGACCCCTACTGGACCAGCTACACCTACGACCCGGTGGGCAACCGCAGGACGGAGGTCCAGCACCAGACCACCGGCGGCCCGGCCGCGGACATCACCCGTACCTACACCGCCCCCGACACGGGCAGGCACAACCTCCCCAAGGTCACCCAGACAGGCCCCGGCGCCCACGAGGAGACCTACACCTACGACGCGACGGGCAACACCCTCACCCGCAAACTCGGCACCGCCGATGTCCAGAACCTCGTCTGGGACGACCAAGGACACCTCAAATCCGTCACCCAGGGCGCCAAGTCCTCGGAGTACCTCTACGGGGCCGATGGCGAACGGCTGATCCGCGAGGACTCCACCGGCACCACGCTCTACCTCCCGGGCGGCAACGAACTCCACGTCGACAAGGTCGGCCTCACCACCGGAACCCGCCACTACACCGCCGGCGGCCAGAGCATCGCCGTGCGGACCGGCACCAACCTCACTTTCACCCTCACCGACCACCACAACACCACGACCACCCAGGTCACCACTGACACCACCCAGGCGATCACCCGCCGCAAGACCACCCTCTTCGGAGCCCCCCGCGGCCTCCAGCCCACCACCTGGACCGGCGACAAGGGCTTTGTCGGCGGCACCCGCGACACGGACACCGGGCTCACCCACCTGGGTGCGCGGGAGTACGACCCTGCCGTCGGACGCTTCATCAGCGTCGACCCGATCATGGATCTCGCCGACTCGCAGCAGATTCACGGCTACACCTACGCCAACAACAACCCGGTCACCTACTCCGATCCGACGGGACTGCTCTTTGGTCCTGGCTTCTTCAAAGCAGTCAAAAAGGTGTACCAGTGGGCCCAAAAGGCCGTGAAAAGGTATGCCCGAGGCAGGGGAATCGGCACACCCAGCACACAGATACATTCTGGCGGCGAGGAGCAGCGAGTCATTCACGGCATTGCCGTCCCCTCGCTGGAGGAGCTCAAGCGCCTTCCGTTCGCGGTGGGCGACAAGAGCCACGAAGAGCTCCTCACCCGGTGGGCGGAATGGAAATGCTCCAGCGAATCTGAAAGCACAGAGAAGTTCTGCGCAGCGGGACAAACCGAATTCAACATGTACAAGAAGGGGCTTTTCGATAGGTTCGTCGAGTCCGTCGTCGTGCCGGACATCGACGCCTGGAAAAACTGCCCGAACTCGATCGCGAGCTGCATGGAAGCCGCCTTGGATCTGCCGATCTTCAAGCCGGCGAAGGGCGTGAAGAGCCTCAAGGCCCTGCTCAGGGATTGCAACAGCTTCACCCCCGGTACGCGTGTGCTGATGGCGGACGGCGCAACGAAGCCGATCGAGGATGTCCGGGTGGGCGACAAGGTCCTGGCGGCGAACCCGAAGACGGGGAAGGTGGCGGCCCGCACCGTCACCACCGAACTCTTCGGAAACAGTGTGCGGGACCTTGTCCGGATCACCATAGATCCGGACGGAAAGAAGGGCGGCCCCTCCGCTTCATTGGAAGCAACGGACGAACATCCCTTCTGGGTGCCCCAACTGGACGAGTGGGTCAACGCCACCGACCTCCGGCCCGGGCAGTGGCTCCGGACCAGCAGCGGAACGCGGGTCGAGATCACGGCGGTCAAGCGGTGGACCGAGCGGACGTCCACGCACAACCTGACCGTGGACGATCTCCACACGTACTATGTGCTGGCGGGGGCTACTCCGGTCCTGGTGCACAATTCCGGTCCGAATTGTGGAGTTCCAGCTGGCGGCAGGAATGGAGACCGTCTCGGCGGCGAGGATTTCCATAGAAGTGACTACAGTCTCGACGAGATGGTTGAGTTCGTGAACGGGCACACGGGTGGGGGGAACCCGGCAATGGGGCGTCCGTCCGCCACGGAAGTTGAGACGACGCTTCGACAGGCTGGGCCACGCCAGTTGGACGGGCAGAACTCATCAAGGTTTGACCACAATGGTGTCCGCGTAATTATCAACTGGGATATGCCGTGGAAGTCCACGTCGTATTACCCTGGCAGGTGAATGGATGAATGCAAGCGAACGAGGCGAATGGCTCGGATGCTTCCTGACGGATATGGACATCCGTCGGCTGGAGAGCGTCTCAGTTCCAGTCGCCCCGGAGCGGACCCTAGGGCTGGTTGAGCTGCTGGAGAGCTGGCGCAATCACGTTCTCAGGATTGAGGCGGAGATTGGGCTACCCGATTCCGACAGGACGGTGTGGGGCGTCTATGACTTGATTGCCGCCCTCGCACTCAGGAGCTTCGTCTCTCTCGGCATGAAAAAGACCGACTCGGATTTCCTTGGGGGATTCAGGCGGGCGCTCGATGATGCCGACTCCAGATTTACTCAGTTCACTGAAATTGATGAATCTGGAATTGTTCGTCGTCTCGATGGCGGTGAGCGATCGAATGGTGAATGGTGGTGGGATCGAGTTCCCCGGATTGGCCCGATCCGTCGAGAGGTCGAGCGAATCAAATCGTCATCGTGACCCGATTGCGGCTGTTGAAATAGAGAGAATTCGATGGCAGCCCTAGAATTTCATCAGTAAGTCTGAAGCCCCACCGGATTACTTTCCGGTGGGGCTTCAGGGGTGTTTGACGGCAACGCTGACGGCAACGTCAGCGGACGAGGGCTGCGGCGGGTGGGTCGTTGGGGTCGTCGTCGGTAAGGCCGAGTGCGTCGCCCAGGGTGTCGATGGCCTGGCGTTGGAGGCGGAGGCGTACGTGGGCGTAGACGCCGGCGGTGACGCCGATGTGGGCGTGGCCGAGGAGTTCCTTGATCACGACGAGGTCCACGCCTTGTTCCAGGAGCAGGGTGGCGGTCGAGTGCCGGAGGTCATGAAAGCGGATGCGGCGGAGCCCGGCCCGGCCGAGGAAGCTGCGGAAGCGGCGTGTGAGGTTGGCTGGGTCGAGAGGCCGTCCGGTTTGGTGTAGTGAAGACGAGGCCGCTGTCTCTCCAGGCTGGTCCTGCAATTTCGCGTTCCTCGTCCTGCCGTCCCTTGTGCTCCTTGAGGGAGTGGAGGCATTCGGCGGGGAGGGCGATGCGGCGCTCGGACGCCTGGGTCTTGGTGGGCAGGTGGGTGAGGCCGCCGGTGCGGGTGCGCTGGAGTGAGCGCCGGATGCTGGCCGTTCCGGTGGTGAGGTCGAGGTCTTCCCAGTGGAGGCCGAGGAGTTCGCCCTTGCGGAGTCCGGTGCGTAGCGCGAGTTCGTACAGCGCGTGGAGCCGATCGGTGCGGGCTGCGTCGAGGAACTGGCGGGCCTCCGCTGCGGTGAGGGGCCGGAATCGCCGGGGACGGGGCGCGGTGGTCTTGACGTTCCGGGCGACGTTGCGGGGCAGCTCGTCTTCGCGGACCGCGTGTTCCAGCGCCGACTTGAGCACCGAGTGCACGTAGGTCACGGTCAAAGCGGACAACTGCTTCTGGCAGCACTGGCCGATGGCGCAGCACCTCTCCCGTTCGGTGTCCAGTCCCTGGGCGCAGCATTGGCAGGTGATGCGGAGCCGGTCGAGGAAGGTGCGTACGTCCTTGGCCGTGAGGCGCGCGACCTTCTTGGTGCCGAGGCCGGGGTTGAGGTGGAGGCGGACGCAGGTGGCGTAGCGGGTGTGGGTGTTCTCGCGGAGCCGGTGGACGGCGACGCCGTTCAGCCAGTAGGTGAGGTAGTCGCCGAGGGTGCTGTCGGCGGTGGCGACGGGGAGGCCGCGGTTGCTGTCGGCGATCTTCTCGGTGAGTTTGTCGGCGGCTTCTTTCCGGGTGGTGCCGTAGACGCGGACGCGTTTGCGGGTGCCGTTGGCGGCGAGGACGTAGCCGGCGGCTTCCCAGCGGCCGTCCTTGCGCTGGTAGATGGTGCCTTCGCCGTTGGCGCGGGCCTTCTTGCGCTTGGGGGCGGTCATCGGGCGGTCTCTTCCAGGTGGCGCTGGACGTAGTCAGCGAGGGCGTGAGCGGGGATGCGGCGGGCGCGGCCGATGGTCAGGGAGGCCAGGCGGCGGGTGCGCAGGAGGTCGTAGAGGGCGGAGCGGCCGATCTTGAGGCGGGCCATCGCCTCGGGGACGGTGAGGAGTTCGTCGTCACGCACCGGCTGTCACCGCCTGTTCGCGCGTCGGGCCGCCGCCGATGAGGGTGGCGAGGCGTTCGAGGTCGGGGGTGAGGCCGGTGCCGTCGTAGGCCCAGTGGGCGAGGACGAGGGTGGTCGGGTGGGCCGGAGGGGTGTGGCGGCGGTGCCAGGCTGCTCGGGCGGCCCGGAGGGCGCAGAGGGTGGTGGAGTAGGCGCGGGTCTTGGTGGAGAAGTGGCCGCGGAAGCCGAGCATGTGGGCCCACTTGCGCAGGTTCAGGTGCTTGAGGTCGTCGCGGGCGCCGAGGGCCCAGGCGGTGCGGATCATCCGGGCGGCGTGCTCGGGCACGGACTCGAACCAGAGGTCGGTGATCCTCTTCAGCCGGTGGTCGAGGGTGCCGGTCGCGGCTTCGGTGCCCTTGGTGGCGTACTTGGCGACGTATCCGGCGACCTTGCCCTCGGTGATCGTGGCCCCGTCCTGGAAGGCGGTGGACCGGATGATCCTGGTGTCGATCTGCTTGCCGAAGGCGAAGGAGAGGGGTGGCCGTTGACCATGGGCCCGTCGATGCGGGCGTGGGTGGCTGCGATCTGGATGGCGTCGGCCAGGAGTTCGGGGGTGGCCCAGGAGGGCGGCGGGGTGTGGCTGCCTGCGGGGCCGTCGAGGCGGATCACGGCGTGGAAGTGGATAAGTCCGCGCTGCTGGTACTCGGCGACCTTGGCGTACGAGACCCGGACGACCTTGGAGAGCAGTCGCTGCGGGAGTCCGGCCGCTGCGGCGATGGTGCGGCGCAGGTGGAGCATGAAGCGGGCCCACAGGGTGGGGGCGTGGGCGTTCCACAGCACCGCACCGGTGTAGTCGTACTGCTCGGGGTCGAGCGGGGTGCCGAGGAGCGGGTCGCCATTGGTGTGGGTGTGCCCGCAGCGGCAGCGCGCGGAACCGCCCACGCGTCGCCCGTGGACGGGGCCGTATGAGGGTGCGGTGAGGGTGGCGAAGACGCGGGGGTGGGTGGCGACCTGGTCGGGGATGTTCTTGCCGCCGCGCAGGCCGGCGGCGATGAGGTGGTAGGTGTCCTGGCGGTAGAGCTCGGCGCAGGAGGGGCAGCGGCTGGTGCGGCGGTTGCCGCATCGGACCAGGAGATGTCCGGCGGGCAGTTCCTTGGACTTCAGTTCGCGCAGGATCTCGCCGGTGAAGGCGTCGATCTCGGTGCGCTGGCCTTCGAGCCGGATCGGCTGGGCGCAGCCACCAAGGGAGGACAGCTGGCGTATCAGGCCGAGCAGGTTCCGGTATCCGGTGAACGTGGGCAGCGCGGGTGCGGCCGGTTCGGGGTGGGGGATTGTGGTGGTGCGATCGTGCGGTGGCATGCTGGCAGGACCTCTCTGCGCTGCGGCACACGCGTGTGCCGTGGATGGATGGGGAGGGAGGCCCCGGCAGGGGCGAGGGTTTGGCGACTACACGCCCTTGCCGGGGATCACTGCGAAGCAGGACCAGGAGGCGGCGGTCACGCGGCCTTGTTCAGGTCGATGTGGTCGGGCAGGTCGCGGACCTTGAGCCCTTCGGCGCACATGAGGTCGTTGATCTGCCAGCAGGCTTCGGTGGGCAGGTAGACCGAGCGCAGCCGGACGGGGGTTCGCATGTCGCCGACGGAGGCGATGGAGACGCCCTGGGGCATGGTGCGGTCGGCGGCGGTGATGTCCAGTTCCCGGCCGTCGGGGAAGAGGTGCAGGGAGTCCTCGACGGTGTCGACGCGGTGGCAGATCCGGGCGGACAGGTTGGTGCGCACGGCGGTGGTGAGCACGTCGGCGGAGGGCTTCTGGGTGAGGAGCCACAGCCGTATGCCGAACTTGGCGCCCTGGCTGGCGATGGCTAGCAGTTCGGCCTCGAAGCGTTCGCGGGCCTTGCGGTCCGGGTGGCGGGTGTAGTTCGCCACCTCGTCGATCACCACGAGCAGCAGCGGCAGTTCGGGGCTGAAGTCGGTGATGCGGTCGGTACGGCCGGACCAGAACAGCCGCTCGCGGCGCTGCATCTCCTCGCGCACCCAGCGCAGGATCTCGGTCGGCTCGTCGGGGTGGATGGCGTCGGAGACCTTGTAGGCGGTACGCCACCAGGGCGCGACCGCACCGAGGTTGGGGTCGATCACGATCAGCCGCACATCTCGCATGAGCGAGGCGTAGGCGAGGAGGGTGTTGACGGTGATCGATTTGCCGGAGCGGGTGAGGCCGACGACGAGGGCGTGGGCGGAGTAGGCGAGGTTGAGCACGATGGGGGTGCCGTCCTCGTCCCAGCCGAGCAGCACGTCATCGGTGGAGACGAACTGACCCGGTCGGCAGACGGGGGAGCCGTCGGGGCCGAGGAGTGGTGAGCGGATCACCGTCTCCAGCGGCTCACGGCGAAAGCCGCGCGCGACGATCAATCCGGGCTTGGGCTGGCTGATCCGGATGCGGCGCATGCCCCAGGCGTCGCACAGGCCCTCGTTGGCGTCCTGCCAGGCGCTGAGCCCGACCTGTGGCAGGGCATCGGCGATGGCGGTGACGCCGAAGGCGTCGGCGCGGGTGCGCAGGTGCGGAACCAGCACACGCGGCTTGGTCGGTTGTTCCTGGGGGCCGTACTGCTGGAGCACGGTCGGGGTGGCGTCCTTGACTGCCAGGCCGAGCATCGGGGCGAGCCGCTTCCAGCCCCACCGCATCCGCCGCGCCTGCCTCAGACTGGCCCGGGTCTCGGCATCGGCCCGGTACCAACGGGCGAAGCAGTACCCGGCCCAGCCCAGCAGCCCAAGCGCGACCAGCACGGCGACGACGAGAAGCGCGAGCCCAAGGCGATTGCCGGTCGTCATGCGCCCGCCTTGGCGGTGACGGCGTCGGCGCGCAGGGAGATGCCGTGCCGGTCCTTGCCGTTGATCTCGTTCTCCCAGGCCGACGCGACAAGTCCGGTGAAGACGACCGGCATGCCGACCTTCAGGCCCTTGCCGAGACCCGGCTCGGGGACTTTCACGGTGATCACTTCGGCGCGGCTGTTGAAGGCGAACATCACGTCCACCAGGTGCAGGTGGGCGCCGGTGGCCCGGTCGATCGCGGGCTGCTGGCCTTCGCGGTCCTTGAAGTGCGGCCGGGACTCGGAGGCCAGGATTATCAGGGCCTGTGACTGGTCGATGGGCATGGTCTTCACGGCAAACCTCCAGGTAGAGGGGTGCGAGTCACCCGTGTGGGTGATCGCGTGCCGCAACCATACATTCATTCCATCCGAAGTCCATCCCTATTGAGTTCCATCCGTTCTTGCCATGGTCCATCCATCCGGCGGCTACCCTGGCCCCGTGAGGCCGCTGAGCTGGTGAAACACGACAGGCAGCGGGCGGCCCGCGGCGGATGAAATCGGAATCGGACCAGGGATGGACATGGCTGCTGCTGACGAAGCGCGCTTGACGTTCGAGCGCATCGCGGACGACCTGCGGCAGCAGATCCGGGACGGCGAACTACGTCCAGGCCAGCTCCTGCCGACGCAGAGCCAGCTCATGCAGACCTACAAGGCATCCAGCCTGACCGTGCAGAAGGCGATCCGGCTCCTCAGGAACGAGGGCTGGGTCATCGCCCGCCAGGGGCGCGGCACTTTCGTCACGCGCTCAGCCGACTTCGAGGACGCCTTCGAAAAGGTCGCCGGCGACCTCCAGCAGCAGATCTACACCGGCACCCTGGCGCCCGGGGCCAGGCTGCCCGCCCGCGAGGTCCTGGCGGAGCACTACGCGGTGCCGCTCAACGTCGTCACCAACGCCATCTCTCTGCTGGCGGGCAACTCCCTCCTGCGCTACCCCGGCGAGTTGCCCGGCGACGAGGTCTACGTACGCGACTGGGATGACCACGGCTTCGCCACCCAGCTCATCCACGGCCGCCTGGTACGCAAGATCCGGGACGGATCACTGGCCAGGGGAGCCAGGGTCACCGTGGACGACGTGGTCGACACGATCGGCGGCGACCCGGAATCCGCAGACCAGGCCCTGACCTTCCTCACCCTGGAGGGCAGGATGAAGAAGGCCCACCAGCGGAACGGGTCGATGGCGTATGTCGTCGTGGGAGGCGAGTTCGGCACGGAGGTACCGGTAGCGGTGCAGCCGGTAGCCGAGTCGGACGAAGCGTCGGCTGCTCCGCAGAAGGAGTTCCCGGCGGCGGCCGGAGTAGCGGATCTGGCCTACAAGCTGGAACGGGCCCTGGAGCGGATCGAGGAGCTGGAGGAGCGCGTCGAACGCCTCGAAGGCCGCCACGCCACTGAGACGGGCGCGTGAACGACGGCGTCCCCGAAGGCCGCAGGTAGGCTTTCGGGGACGCTTCGCGTGGATCGGTCAGGGCTGGTACTCGTAGCCGATGGTGAACCGGGGAGGCAGGCACCACTCCCCGTACTCGATGATCCCTTCCGCGTCCGACCATCGGTGGGCGCCGGCCAGGATCGGGGAGCCGACCGGCAAGCCGAGCGCGCTGGCCTCTCGGGCGTCGGCGGGGCGGGCGTGCATGTCGTCGCGGGCGTGGGTGATCGTGCGCCCGGTGGCTTCCAGTACCCGGGCGGACAGTCCGTGGTTGCGGCCGGGGGCGGTGTTCAGCAGGTCCGGTACGAGGGCGGCGAACGGGGCCGGGTACCAGGTCACCGCGAACACGGTCCGGGTCTTGCCCCGTCCGGCCAACCACTCGCGCCGCACCACCTGGTCCCCGGCCTCCAGGTCGAAGATCTCCGCCACATACAGCGGCGGGGTGATCAGCTCGGCAGCCGTCACCCGACTCGTCTCACCCTCGGCCAGGAACGATTTCACCCGCTGGACCCTGGCCAGCCGGTCACGTGCCGACAGCGTCCAGCGCGGGTCGTCGGCGACGTAGGTGCCGCGCGGGGTGGTGCGGATGAAGTTCTCCACCTGGAGAGCCTGCAAGGCGCGGGAGACGGTGGCGGCCGCGGCCTGCCACTGCCCGGCGATCTCCCGGTTCGTCGGCAGCTTGGCGCCCGGCTCAAGCTCTCCCGACAGGATGCGCTCCCGGAAGTGATCCGCGATCTTCGTGAACGTCTTGGGACTGGGCATAAGGCTTGCCCCTCCGTTGAGTTGACGTGATGTCAGTGAAAGCACACTAGTGCACTGCGAACCGTAGCGGGAGTGCTTCGGCCACTCGAATACTGAACTAGAGCACCGACCTGTCAAGAGGTCGGCCATGTGACGTTCGAGAGGTGGCGATGTGCAGTGACGGAGCCGACCAGGTACTCGACCCCGCCAGTTGAACTCCCCTTGCGCCTGGAGCTGGAGCCGGTACCCGTTGAGGGCTGTGCGGGGTGCGCGGAGCTGGCCAACGTACGTGACCGGGCCCGCACGGTCGGCGACATGACCACCGTCGGCGACTGCAACGTCTACATGCGACGCCACCCGGAGGGCCACCAGTGAGCCCCCGCACCGTCTACCGGCACGTCACCCACACCATCCGCCACGCACCCGAAGGCGGCATCACCTACGAGGCGTTCTGCACCGCTGCCAACTGCGAAGCCGAATCCGGACCCCACGCCGAGCAGGAAGCCGCACAGGACTGGGCACTCCGCCACACCGGACGCACCGGTCACGACCTCTTCAGACGCGTCGTCACCGACCACGCCAAGGTCACCCGAGCCGAGTAGAACCACCACCGTCATCCGGAACAGGACCCACAACTCGCAGACCAACGCACCAGGCCAGTAGCCCAGCCGGACGCCCGGCCACCGACCACGGCGTACCGCCGAAGCAGGATGCGTCCAAACTTTCTCTACGTCTTCAAGGCGACCCGCTGACGCTGGTCGCGCGCGGCACGGCCGCCCACCCGGCCCGCTCTCGGCTCCGCCACCGCGGGCCGGCCAGCGACCAGGCCGCGCAAAGACAGCACAGCGGACGAACGGAAGCGCGGAGAAAGCCGGACGCGCCAGCACGGCGAGCGCCAGGCCGACGGTGAAGCGACGGCGGGGAGTTGGCCGGGGCGTAGGCCCGGGGGTGGGGCCGGTCGGCTCCGTGGGCTTTACCCACCTCCCCGGGCCGGGGCCCGCGTCGGGCATGGCCAGGGGGCCACTCGTTCAAATTCCGGGCAGGTCCAAAGCCTGCCCGAGTTGCCGGGCCAGCGTACGGCCCCCTGACCATGCCCGACCCCAACCCGGGCAGGACACCGGCCAAAGCCCACTCCACCGCCCTCACGTGCGTAGCCGTCTGACGGCAACGCCGACGGCAACAGAGGCGCACAGCACGGCACTTCCATGCACGCCCACGGACAGGCCAGAATTCGCTGACCAGCGAAAATGCAGGTGACGCCCGCCCGGCGAGCACACGTACTATGTGCTGGCGGGCACGACGCCGGTACTCGTTCACAACAGCAACTGCGATCTTCCAGAGGGATACACCTCTTCCCCTGCGCTCAAGGGTGATCCGTACCATCCGGACTCGGTGGCTGCACGGAGTAAGCAGAACCGAGAGCTGTACGCGGGAACCGTAGGGGATCGGGCCGGGGCTCTGGGATACAGAACGAGAATTCCCGCGCAAAAGGCCCCGTTCAATTCACACGGCCAGGTGGTCTTCTCCAATGGGAAGAACTACATCACGCCTGATGTTGACGGGCATAACGTGTCGGATGGCTGGAAGATGTTCAATCGCAAGGGACAACGGATCGGAACCTATGACCCAGATCTCAACTACCTCAAGGAATGAAGACTTCGTGATCGAGGTGATCGATTACCCGACCTCAGAGGGTACGAGTTCGCTGCCCTCCAAGGCAGTCGGCAGGATCAGGATCGGCGAGTTCACGGAGACGTTTCTGATGGACCTGAGTTTCTGGACGGTGGATGACTACCGCCGAAGCTGGGATGGTGCGCTGAGGAAGCTAGAAGAGGCCGAGAATTCGACCTCCTGCCTCATCGCCTCAATTACCGATCCGGCGGCCAGTAATTTCATCTCCTGTTGGCCGATGTATCGAGACGGGGAAGAGGTCTACGTGCAGAACTCGATCATCTTCCTGGACGAACTCCACGAACGGTTCAACCCGCAGGAGCCGGGGCGGTACGTAGAGGCTCGATCGTCGGTCGACGAGGATGGAAACCGCATCTCTGAGTGGTCGACGAGCACCTCTCAGGTGCGGCGGTTCCGTGCGTCCGCCTGGGGGCGATAGATCCCTCGCGCAGGTGCGAATTTGAAACCCCGTCAGGTATGTCCTGGCGGGGCTTCAGCGCGGTCTGACGGCAGTAGTTGACGGCAACGTCAGCGGACGGGGGCTGCGCAGAGCGGTGGGTCGTCACCGTCGTCAGGCTGGCCTGCGCTCTCGACGGGCCCCGAGAGCGTCAGGCGCCGAGCAGGAGCTACTCATGGCCCATGTCCTGACCGACCGCGAGCCCTGGAGCGGGCCGGTACCCGACCCGTGTCGGTAGAGGCGCTCCAGGAGGCAGGCGTGGTCGCCAGCGGCGAGAGTCACGAACCGCTCGTGCACAGAGTCCAGATCACCGTCGCGCACCCTGACGTCAGCAACCTCCCCGTCCAAGACCGGACCAGCGACCAGCCTGCCAATCCTCAAGGCAATCACCGTTGCAGTAGGCGTGGCGCGGCACGGGGCGCCGTCCCGTCGGACGTCGAAAGGCGGTCCGGGGCACCTGTCCTGCCACGGACGAAGGCGAGGACACCCGCGGCAGTACGGAAGTTCCCGACATCGAGGTCCTCGGCCTCGACGGTCAGCTGGAAGCGGTGTTCGACGAAGATGACGAGTTCGAACGCGAAGAACGAGTTGGCGCGGCCGTCGGCGAAGTAGTCGTCGTCGAGCCCGACCGGACTGCCCGACGCATCGGTGAAGAAGCCCAGGACGTCCTCGGTCGCTGTTGCCATGAAGGTCTCCCGGAATCTACAGCTGGTAGGTGTGGTCGTGGTCCTCTCCGGTCGCGACCAGGAGCAGGCTCCAGGCGGCTACCGGGCTCACGTTGATCAGGACGACGGGTCCGCCGTCGGGCACCTCCCCGCGGCGCAGTGCGGTGTGGAGGTTGAGCAGGACGTCGGCCGGCCCGAGGTGCCCGTAGCGGCGCAGGTTGTCGCGGCAGGCGGGCAGCATGCTCACGTCCAGCGCCTCCTCGACGAATGCGAGGCCTGCGGCCGAGAGGTTCTGGCTCGCGAATCCGCGTACGTCCTCGCGGCGCAGGCCGTTGCGGTCCAGCAGCCGGCTCAGCATGACTCCCAGTCGGGCGCGGGTCTCCAGGGCGAGGCGGAAGGAGTACATGGTGGTGTCCCGGCACTCCTCACGCCACTCGGCGACGGGCCGGTCCCGGAACGGGACATGGAACAGGTCCCAGTACGCGCCGTTGGTCTCCTGCAGGACGTCGAGGACCCGGACCGGGCCGGTGCGGGCCAGCAGCACCGCCTGGCCCGCGTCGCCGTTGACGGTCACCGGGTGCCGGTAGCGGGTCGGCGTCGCGGGCTTGCTGCCGTGCACGACGAGAACATGCTCCAGATCGTGGTCGGCGGCCAGCAGGCCGCGGGCGGTCAGCAGGGCCGGGGTGATCGACACACAGCCGAGACCGCCTACCGAGAAGGTCAGGGCACGGTGGGCGCCGAGCAGGTCCTGCAACCGGGTGGCGTCGGAAGCCATCAGCTGCCGTGGGGCGCGGGACTCGATCACCACCAGCGCGCCGAGTTCCCCGGCGGCCACGCCTGACTCGGCGAGCGCCTGCCGGGCGGCGTCCAGCGCGAGGTCCACCTCGTCGAGGCCGTCGTCGGCGCTGATCCGGTCGATGCCCAGGGCGAGGCAGGTCGTGCGTCGCGCCGGGTCGAGGGCAGCCAGTTCGGGGAGGGCGGCGACGTCGATGTGCCGCTGCGGCAGGTGCCAGGCGGCGGCGCGGACGGCCAGCGGGGCGGCCATGTCAGCGCTGCCCCGCGAGTTCGGCGAAGGCGTCGGCGAGACAGTCGGCCAGGGCACCCATCCGCTCCGTGTCGAGCCGGTCGTCGTGCACGAGGTGGATCTCCAGGGCGCCCTCGGCGATCGCGCTGGTGACCACGACGGGCACATACGACAGGAGTGCGTTCTGCTCCAGGACCAGTGGTCCGGAACGGATCCACACGGGGTCCGTTGCCAGCCGAAGCTCGTCACCGCCGGTCGCGGTGTGCTCGACGAGTATCTCGGGCTCCGGCAGGGCGCGCAGCGCGGACGTGGCGGGTGTGTCCGGGCTCAGGTGACGCAAGATTCCGTAGCCCACGCCGTCGTTGGGCACGGAGCGCAGGATCTCGGCGACGGTCGGCACGGCGGCGGCGGTGTGCTGCTCCGGCCGGACCGGCAGCAGCACCGGATGGGCGCTGGTGAACCAGCCGAGGGCAGAGGAGCGGTCGTCCGGACGGTAGGCGTTGGGGGTGCCCGCGCCGACGGTCAGCACCAGGGCGTCCGGCTGTCCGCGCCACCGGCTCCAGGCGCTGGCCACGGCGGCGGCAGCCGCCTCCTGGCCGCCCGGTCCGGATACGGTGAGCGCGGCGGCCACCTGGTCCGAAGGCAGGGTCCGGCGCAGTACGGCTGTGCCGGTGCACGGTCCGGTCGGCCGGTCCGGCAGGGTTCCGGCGCCGCGGCCGTTCTCAAGAACGGCTCTCCAGTACCCGCTCTCGCCGGAGAGTTCGTCGGACTGCGCCATCCGGCGCAGGTGGGCGGTCCAGTGCCGCCACGCCTGTCGTCGTACGCCGGTGCCCGCAGCGTGCGCCGCAGGGCCTTCGGGGTCGCGCAGCGCGGAGTTCAGCTCCTCCAGCAGTGGTACCGCCGAGACATGGTCGTAAGCGAAGTGATGCACGGCCAGCAGAAGGATGCCGGTGCGTCGCGGGCCGCGGTCGTAGAAGCGGGCGCGCAGCAGGGTGCCCCGCACGGGGTCCACGGCCGCGGCGAGTTCGGTCTTGTCCGCCTCCAGGACGGCCGCAACGGCGTGGTCGTCGAACAGGGGCAGGGCCTTCATGTCGACGGCGGTGGACGTCTCCGCGGCCGTGCGGACGAGGCGGTGGCCGAGGGCGTTGGTCCTCAGCCGGTAGCGGAGCGGTTCGTGCAGCTCCACCAGCCGCGCCAGCGCGGCGGCCACCGCGTCGCCGCGGATACCGGGGGCGGTCTCCAGGACCTCCGCCACCACCATGTCGCGGCCGTGGTCCGGGGCCTTCTCCAGCACCGCGTGCATCAGAGGGGTGAGCGCGATCGGCCCCGCCGGGGTGGCCTCGAAAGGTGTGTCCGCGCCGGGTGCGCCACCGGTTGTGGCATCAGGTACGGCGCCGGCCGTGGTGCTCGCTGCCCGGGCGGCGAGTTCGCGCAGTGTCGGACTGGTCAGGAGGTCGTGCGGGGTGAGCGTGAGTCCGGCGCGCTCGGCACGGGAGGCGACGGCGACGCTGAGCACCGAGTCGCCGCCGGAGGCGAAGAAGTCGTCCTCGGGCCCGACCGGTCGGCCGAGCAGTTCCGTCCAGATCCGGGCGAGGATGCGCTCGGCGTTTTCGTTGGCGTCGGGTGAAGACGGGGTCGGTGGGACCATGTCGGCCTCTCTGCCGGGGTCGGCTGGCATGCCGGGGAGGGTGGTCGGGTAGCCGCCGGGCCGGTCCGTGCCGGACGTCGGGGCGGCTGCCGTGGCGTCGGCCAGGGCGGCACGGGCGAGCTTGCCGTTGGCGGTTCTGGGGAGCCGCCGGTGGGTGACCACCCGATCGGGGACCATGACGGCGGGCAGCCGTCGTGCGAGCCGGGCGAGCAGGTCCGCCTCAGTCGGCGGCGGCTCCCCGGCGACATGCGCGACCAGCCGCGTCGCGCCGCTCGCGAGCCGCTGCGCCACTACGACGGCCTCCTGCACCCGAGGGTGCTGGAGCAGCGCCCGCTCGACCTCCGCCGGCTCGATCCGGTGGCCGCGGATCTCCACCTGATCGTCGGCGCGCCCCAGGAAGTCGAGGGTGCCGTCGGGACGTGTCCGGACCACGTCTCCGGTGCGGTACATCCGGGTACCGGGCACGGCGGAGCGGGGGTCCACCACGAACCGCGTGGCGGTCAGGCCGGGCAGGGCGTGGTAGCCACGGCCGACGGCGGCACCGCCCAGGTACAGTTCCCCCGCCCGGCCCGGCGGGACCGGCTGGAGATCGGGGCCGAGGACGTACACCTCGGCGCCCGTGATCGGGTCGCCGATGCCGGGCAGCGTCCCGGCCGGGTTCGGCTTCACCTCCTCGCAGGTGCCCACCACCGCGCATTCCGTGGGCCCGTACATGTTCAGGAGCCGGAAGGACGCGCCCTCGGGCGGCCGGACCCGCAGCCGGTCACCGCCCGTGGCCAGCACGCGCAGCGCGAGACCCGGGACGTCCGGCGCTTCGTCGAGGACGAGTTCGGCCAGCGGTGTGGGCAGGCAGGCGACGGCGATCCCCTCAGCCGCGAACCGGCGCAGCAGGGCGGCGGGTGTCTGCAGGGTGTCTTCCGTCAGGTGCAGGGACACGCCGTGCGCGAGGGCGGCCAGGATCTCCAGGACCGAGCCGTCGAAACCGGGGGCGAAGGCCTGGGCCATCCGGTCACCGGGGCGCAGCCCGGTGTGCTGCCCGAACCAGCTCAGCAGGTTCGCCAGCGCGCCGTGCCCGACGGCGCAGCCGTGCGGCGCCCCGGTGGAGCCGGACGTGAAGGCCACATAGGCGAGTTGGCCCGTGTGGGGGGCCGCGGTCGGCGCTGCTGCGGCGGCGGGCTCAGGGCCGGGCTCGGGGGCAGTCTCCGGGCCGGTCTTCGGGTCGGTTTCCCGGTCGGTTCCCGAGTCGGCGTCCGGGATGTCCACTCGCTCCGTTGCCGGGTCGGCGGGAAGCGGCGTCACGACGGTGCGGCCCTGCGCGTGTGGTGCCGTGAGGTCGGTCGTGCCGACGAGGACGCGGCAGTCGAGGTCCGCGAGGAGAGCAGCGAGCCGGGAGAGCGGTGCCGCCGGGTCGAGCGGGGCGAAGGCCCCGCCCACTTTGAGCACGCCGAGCCAGCCCACCACCAGTCCCACGCCGCGGGGTGCGAGGACCGGCACCACGGTGTCCGGCCCGACCCCTGCGGCCCTCAGCCGATCGGCGAGCCGCTCGGAGAGCCGGTCGAGTTCGCCGTAGCCGCAGACCGTGCCGCCGTGCACGACGGCGGGCCGCTGCGGATGCCGGGCGGCGAACCGTCTGACGGCGTCGGTGACGAGGGAAGCTCGTGGCAGCTCCTGTGCGGGGGACACGGCACGCGGGCCGACGAGTTCGGTCAGGGGCCGGTCCGGGTCCGCCACGGCGGCGACGACCAATGTCAGGAAGCGGTCGGCGAGCTCCTCCATGGTGGTGCGGTCGAACAGGTCGACGGCGTACTCCAGATAGCCGGGCATGGGGCCGTCCGTCTCGTCGCTGATGCCCAGAGTGAGGTCGACCTTGGAGGTGCCGGGGGCGATGCCGGCCACGGAACCGGTCTCGGGCACGACGGTGAGTCCGGTCAGCTCCGCGGTGTGCGGTGCCGTGTTCTGGTGGGTGTAGCAGACCGTGTACAGGGGGTGCCGGGACGGGTCGCGCCCCGGGTTCAGATCGGCGACGATCCTTCCGAACGGCACCTCCTCGTGGTCCAGGACGCCGGTCACGGTGTCCGCGGTGCGCCGCACCAGTTCGCGGAACGTACGGTGGCCGTCCACCGGTGTGCGGAATGGCAGTACGTTGTTGAAGTAGCCGACAAGGGCGTGTGAGGCGGGGCTGCCGCGCCCGCTGGTCGCGGCTCCGACGATCACATCCCGGTGCCCGGCCCACAGATGCAGCAGGGCGTTGACGGCGGCGAGCATGGTGACGAACGTGGTCACCCCTTCGCTCCGGCAGAACTCCCGTATCCGCCGGGCGTTTCGCTGGTCGAGGCTGAACTCCAGCAGGTCGCCGGCATACGAAGGGACGGGCGGGCGCGGGCGATCGAGCGGGAGTTCCCCGGGCTGGAGGTCGGCGAGTTCCGCACGCCAGAACCGCAGCCCGGCCGCAAGGTGCCCGCCGGCCAGGCGCTCGCGTTGCCAGACGGCGAAGTCGCCGTACTGGACGGGGAGTGCGCGCAGCTCGGCGGGCTTGCCCTCGCGGTGCGCGGCGTAGTACTCGGCGAGATCGCGGAAGAACACGGCGGGCGACCAGCCGTCGAAGACGATGTGATGCCAGGTGCACAGCAGCACGTGGTCGTCCTCGGCCAGGGCGACCAACGTCGTCCGCAGCAGCGGTCCGGTGCCCAGGTGGAACGGGGTTCGGGCCTCGACGTCGGCGAGCCGGCGCACGGCACGCTCCCGCTCCGCCGGGAGCCGGTCACGGAGGTCGACACGGATCAGGTCGGGCAGTGGCGCGTCGAAGGTCGCGCAGGGCAGGCCGTCCTCGGTCAGGACCCTGGTGCGCAGCACCTCGTGACGCGTCGTCACGTCGTGCAGCGCGGCACCCAGGGCGTCGGCGTCCAGCTGCCCGCGGTAGCGCAGCCGTCCGGGGATGTTGTAGAGGGGGCCGGGCGGGAGCAGTCGGTCCAGGTACCAGAGCTGTTCCTGGTTGTGGGAGAGGGGGGCGCGGTCTTTGCGGGGGGCCGCCGTAATGGTCCAGCCGGGCCCGTCCGCCTGCGCCGGGGCCGCCTCGCCCGGCTGGGCGGAACGCCGCTTCCGGTCGATGAGGGCGGCGAGCTGCCGGACCGTGGGATTGCGGTAGAGGTCGGCGAAGGTGATCCGGGCGCCGAAGCGCGCCTGCGCCTCGCGGAGCAGTGTGATGCCCGCGATGGAGGTGCCGCCGAGGTCGAAGTAGTTGGCGTCGGGGCCGATACCGGGCGCGTCAAGAACACTGTGCCAGATCTCCGCCACGGCGCGTTCGGTGTCCTGTCCGGCGGGTGCCGCGGACACTTCCGGGTCCGGCTCCCGCACCGGGTCCGGCTGCGTTCCGTACCAGCAGGAGACCGGCTCGAACGGATACGTGGGCACCTCGACGCGTCCGACGGCCGTACCGTCGTAGGCGCGGTTCCAGTCGACGGCGACGCCGAGTTCGTACAGTCGGCCGAGTGCGCGCAGTACGCCGCGGCGGCCGTCGTCGGTGGGCAGCGGTACGACGGGCAACTCCGGCGCCAGCTCCCGGACACGCCGGGACAGTACACCGTCACCACCCAGTTCGACGAGAACGGCACCCTGCTGGGCGAAGCCCCGTACCGCGCGCAGCAGTCCCTCCTCGTCGACCCGGTCGGTGAGCGTCATGGCCGCCGCCTGCTCACGCGCCGCGCCCGGCGACAGTCGCCCGCGGGCGACCTGGACGGCGAGGTTCCCAGGACCGGAGCCGACGAGTCGGCCGGTGTCGAGTCCGAGCGAGTGGGCGAGCCGGTTCAGGCCGTACTGGCGGACCAGCAGCGTCACGCCCTCCGCCCGGGCCGCCCCCGCGGTGTCGCCCTCGGTGAGTACGGGGAACTCGGCGCTCAGCAGGCGCCATGTCTCCTCGTCGAGCCCGGCGACGGAGGCGTCTCCGGAGCAGAGCAGGACGAGCGGTGGCGCGGTGGGGGACGGTTCCGTCGGCACCGTCGCCGTGCGCAGGGCATCGGCCAGCTCCGCGGTGTCACGGGCGACCACGCCGACGCGATGGCGGTGATGGTCCCGGCCGCGGTTGAGGGCATGGGCCACCTCGGCGAGCGCATGCGGGGTGCGCGCGGCGAAGTCGCCCACCTGCGCGAGGCAGCGGTCGAGCGCCGCGGGGGTGACAGCGGAGACGACGACGAGCTGACAGGCCCCCGGTCCCCCGGCCGACGCACCGGCCCGTACCCCGGACTCGACTCCGGCCGCCGCGGCGGGCCGCTCTCCCGCCGCTGCCCCCGGTTCCTGCCCTGGCCGTGCTTCCTCCACGACCACGTGCACATTGGTCCCGGTCAGGCCGAACGAGCTGATCCCCGCGCGGCGCGGCTCGCCCTCTCGGCGCTCGGGCCAGTGCCGGACCGTGTCGTTGACGCACAGCGGGCTGCCCGCCCCGAGCAAGGGATGCGGCTCGGTGAAGTGGGGGGTCGGGTAGAGCGTGGTGTGGCGCAGGCCCGCGAGGACTTTGAACAGGCCCGCCATGCCCGCCGCGTGGTCGAGATGGCCCACGTTTCCCTTGACCGCGCCGATCGGCAGCGGTTCCCCCGCCGCGCCCGCCTCCTCCAGCACCCGGCGCAGTCCGGCCGCCTCGACCGCGTCGCCCAGCGGCGTTCCCGACCCGTGGCATTCGACGTATCCGGCGGTGGTGACGGGGACGCCCGCATCCTGCCACGCCGCGCCGATCACCTCGGCCTGGGCATCCCGGCTCGGTGCGCTCATGCCGGTCGCGCGGTAGCCGTTGTGGTTGACGGCGACACCGCGCAGCACGGCGTGGATGTGGTCCCGGTCCGCGACGGCGCGGGACAGCGGCTTGAGGACGAGGATCCCGCCGCCCTCGCCGCCGACCGTGCCGTTCGCGGCGGTGTCGAAGGGGCGGCACACCGCGTCGGGTGATTCGATTCCCGGCAGCGGGTCGTGGCCGCTGCGGGGACGCAGTACGGTCTGCAGGCTCACTCCGCCGGCGATCGCCAGCTCGGCCTGACCCGCGCGCAGCTGCTGCACGGCGAGGGCCACGGCGGCCAGGCTGCCGCTGCACGCGGTGTCCACGACCAGGCCGGGGCCGGCCAGGTCGAGGAGGTAGGCGACACGGGCGGCGGTCGCCGACGGCAGCGTGCCGAGGATCCGTTGCGGGTCGTCATCGGGTACCAGTTGCGCGTACCCGGGGTCGGGGGCGCTGAGGACCACTGCGGTGCGGGAGCCTCGCAACTCCCCGGGCGCGTGGCAGGCGTTCTCGACGGCCCGGTGGACCAGCTGCAGGGTGAGCCGCTGATGCGGGTCCATCAGCTCCGCTTCCCGGCGCGCGAGTCCGAAGAACGCGTGGTCGAAGAGGTCGATACGGTCCACGTAGGCGCCGGAGGCGTACGCGGTGCCCGGGTCGCCGCCGGCGAACCGGACCCGGTCGGCGCCCGGAGGCGCCACGGCGACCCGGCCGGCGCGCAGGTTCTCGTGCAACGCGGCCAGATCGTGCGCGCCGGGCAGCACCAACGCCACACCGATGATCGCCACAGGTTCGTTGTCCATCGTGTTCCCCCGCATCACAGTTCCCAGTCGCCGGGGCCATCGGGTACTGTCCCCGGCCCACCGTCGGCGCCGATGGGCGGCGCGGCACCCGGCACCGGGCCGCCCCGGTCGTCGAGGAGGCGCGCCATCTCCTCGACGGTGGAGTGTTCGAGGAGGTCGGCGACGGAGATCTCCTCCCGCCCCGCGGAGTCCAGGCGTGCCGCCAGCTCCATTAGCGTCAGCGACGTGCCGCCGGCCTCGAAGAACTTCTCCTGCGCTCCCACGGTGTCCCGCCCGATGAGCCGCGCCCACTGTGCGGCGACGAACCGCTCGGTGACTCCGCGTGGTCCGCGGCCCGCCGGGGCCGCGCGGTGGGGAGCGTCGCTCAGGGCACGCCGGTCGACCTTGCCGTTGGCCGTGAGCGGCAGGCTGTCGTGTACCAGGAACATCGCGGGCACGAGGTGGTCCGGCAACCGCCGCGCCAGCTCCCGGCGGACGGACGCGAGGGCCGCATCGGTCCCGTCGGCCGGGGATGCCGGTACCAGATGGGCCGTCAGGCGCCGCCGGTGCCCGGTCCCGTCGGCGGTGACGGCGGCCTGTGTCACCGCCGGGTGGGCGATGAGCGCGGCCTCGACCTCGGCCGGCTCCACCCGGAAGCCGCGCACTTTGATCTGGTCGTCGGCGCGGCCCAGGAACTGCAGGCCCCCTTCGGGTCGGCGGCGCACACGGTCGCCGGTTCGGTACATGCGCGCGCCGCGGGGACCGTACGGGCAGGCGGTGAACCTCTCCGCGGTCGCCCCTGGTCGCCCTCGGTAGCCGCGGGCCAGTCCGGCGCCCGCCAGGTACAGCTCCCCGGCAGCACCGGGCGGCACCGGGCGCAGCGCGGTGTCCAGGACGTAGACGCGCGTGCCGGGGACGGGGGAGCCGATCGGCGGCTCGCCAGGGCCGTCCAGGGGTCCGGTGACGGTCGCGCACACGGTGCTCTCTGTCGGCCCGTAGGCGTTGAACAGCGTGTGCCGCGCGGCCAGCCGGGCGGCGAGGCCGGCGGGCAGGTGCTCGCCGGCGGCGACGATCGCCGTCCCGCGCGGCACCCGGTCCGCGGGCAGAACCCCCAGGACCGCGGGTGGCAGCGTTATGTGCGTGATGCCTTCCCGGGCGAGAGTCTCGGCGAGCCCCGGGCCGGGCCGCAGCCGGTCGGCCGGGGCCAGGACGAGAGTGGCGCCGGTGAGCAGCGCCGCGCACATCTCCCAGAAGGCGGCGTCGAAGCCGAGGGACGCGAACTGCAGGACGCTGTGGCCGGGGCCCGTGGCCCCGGTGCCGCGCACGGCCGCCAGCATGCCGGTCACTCCGCGGTGGGTGACGTCCACCGCCTTGGGTCGGCCGGTGGATCCGGAGGTGTAGATCGTGTACGCGGTGTTGTCCGGCCGTACCGGAACCTCCGGCGGGGTGGCCGGACCTCTGCCGAGGCGAATGCGTGCGGAGTCGAGCGCGAGAGCGGGGACCGCCCCCGGCCGCCACGGGGCGTCCTGGCCGGTACCGGTCAGCAGGAGCGCGGCGCCGGAGTCCGTGAGCATCCAGGCCAGCCGTTCGCCGGGGTGTCCGGGGTCGAGCGGCAAAAACGCCGCGCCGGCCTTGAGAACGGCGAGCAGGGCGACGATCCGGTCCGCCCCGCGGGGCAAGGCGACGGCGACGAGCGTCTCGGGTCCGGTGCCGTGCCCGGCCAGGTGGTGGGCCAACCGGTTGGCGCGCGTCTCCAGTTCCGCATAGGTGAGAGTCTGCGCCGCGTCGCCATCGGTGTGCCGTACGGCGGTCGCGTCCGGGGTGCGTGCGGCTTGGGCCGCGAACAGGCCGGGTACGCAGGCCGGAGGTGGCGTCGACGCGTCGCCGACGTCACGCTGCGGGTCGGCCTCGCGGAGCGGGGACAGCGCGGCCACCGGCGCGTCGGAAGCAAGGTCCGGCAACTCCCGCAGCGCGGTGAGCACTTCGGTGGCGAGTCGCGCGATGTCGTCGGCCGTGAACACCGCGGTGTCGTAGCCGAGCCGGAGCACCAGGTCGCCGCCGGTGTGGACGAGCAGGGACAGCGGGTAGTTGGTGGCATTGTCGGTGTCGAGGCTTACGACACGCACTCCGGCGCCGGTCACGGCGGCCGGGTCGTGGGGGATGTTGTCGAAGGCGACCGCCGTGCTGAACAGGCCGGTTCCCCGCCCCGTCCCGTCGGTGGCGGGCAGTTCGGACAGGGGAAGGGTGTCGTGCCGCCGGGCCTCTACCTGCCGGTCCTGGAGGCGGTGGAGCCAGTGGAGGAGGCCGGCGCGCTCGTCGACGCGGACCCGCACCGGAAGGGTGTTGACCAGCAGGCCGATGATGGTCCCGGCGTCCTCCAGATCGGCCCCGCGGGTGGAGACCGTGGCGCCGAACACCACGTCGTCGGTGCCGCCGTGCCGGGACAGCAGCAGCGCCCATGCCGCCTGTACCAGGGTGTTGACGGTCAGCCGGTGCCTACGGGCGAAGGCGCGCAGCCGCTCGTGCTGCGGCAGCGGTAGCGCGACGGTGTGCTCGGCATGCGGTCCCGTCCGCCCGGCCGGCGCGGGGTAGCGCCCGTACGGCAACGGGGTCGGTGTGTCGCTTGCGTCCAGTTCGGCCTGCCAGTGGGCGCGGCTGCCGGACGCGTCGCGGCCGCGCAACCATGCCACGTAGTCGGCAAACGGTCTGCGCGGGGTGACGGCGGGAGTGCGGTTGTCAGCCAGGGCTCCGTAGGCGGCGAAGACGTCGGACAGGATCTCCGACACGCTCCAGCCGTCCACGAAGAGGTGGTGAGTGGTCCACAGGACAGCGACCTCGTCGTCCCGGGTGCGTGCGATGGCCAGTCGCGTCGGCGGAGCCTGGCGTGGATCGGGGTCCGCCGCCCGGTCCTGCGCCACCAGCGCCGCCAGTGCCTCGTCCTGCGCGTCGGGCGGCAGTGCGCGCCAGTCGTGCCGGGCGACCGGCAGGGTGAACGCGGGGTGCACGTTCTGCACCGGCTGCCCGCGCTCCGGCATTCGCACGGTGCTGCGCAGTGCTGGCACGTGGTCGACGACGTGCTGCCAGGCCCGGGCCAGCACCTCACTGTCGGTGACCCCCGCGAGGGTCATGGTCAGCCGCCGTACGTAGACGTCGCGGCCGCTGAGGGAGTGGTAGAGCAGCCCGGCCTGCAAGGGTGTCAGGGGATATTCGTCGTGACGCACGGGGGTGGCGCACGGGGTACGACTGCCGGCGGCTGCGACGCTCCTCGCCACCTCGGACAGCGAGCGGACGGTGGGCCGACTGAACACGTCCTTCGGTGTCACCTCCAGGCCGGCAGCGCGGGCCTCGGCGACGAGTCGCACGCTGGTCATGGAGTCGCCGCCCAGGTCGAAGAAGTTGTCTTCGAGGCCCACGCGTTCGATGCCGAGGGCCGCCGCCCAGACGGCCGCGAGCGTCCGCTGCACTGAGGTCTTCGGCGCCGTGTACGCCGTCTCGGGCTCGGGCTCGTGCCGGGGCAGGGCCCGGCGGTCGACCTTGCCGCTGGGGTTCAACGGCAGGGCGGACAGGGCCAGATAGGCGGAGGGCACCAGGGCGGTCGGCAGGGACCGGCCGAGCAGGCGGCGCAGGGCTGAGCCGGTGGGTGCGGCCCGTCCGGGGCGGGGCACCACGTAGGCGACGAGCCGCAGGTCGCCCGCGCCGTCCGGCCATGCCACCACGTGCGCGTCGGCGATGTCGGGGTGGCCGCACAGGGCAGCCGCCGCCTCGGCCGGCTCGACGCGGTAGCCACGGATCTTGACCTGGTCGTCGCTGCGGCCGAGGTAGGCCAGAGTTCCGTCGGCGCGCAAGCGCACCAGGTCGCCGGTGCGGTACATCCGGCTGCCCGATGGGCCGAACGGGTCGGCAGTGAACCGTGCCGCGGTCTCGCCGGGCCGCCGCTGGTAGGCGCGTGCCAGTCCGGCCCCTGCGATGTGGAGTTCGCCCGGGGCTCCGGCCGGGACGGGGCGTAGCCATCGGTCCAGGACGTAGTGGCGGACACCCGCGACGGGTGTGCCGATCGGCACGCCGTCCGGGCCGTCCACGGCGTGCCCCGCTCCGCGCGGCACGGGGTGAGCGGTGGAGCACATCGTGGTCTCCGTGGGCCCGTAAAGGTTGGCGAAGGGGTGCCGGGCCGCCCAGGCGCGCGCCGTCGGTACCGGGCACACGTCGGCCGCCGAGTACACGCGCACGGTGTCCGGCAGCGCCGTGGGGTCCAGGGTGCCGAGGAGGGCGGGCGGCAGCATGAGGTGCGTCACCCCGTCGTCGCGGACGCGGTGGGTCAGGGCATCCGGATCGATCCGCTCGCCGGGCAGGCTGAAGCAGACGGTCGCCCCCGTCAGCAGCGGCATGAGGATCTGCCAGATGCCACCGTCGAAGGCGAAGGAGAGGTGCTGGAGCATCCGGGCGCCCGGCCCCAGGCCGAGGGTGTCCCGGCTGTCGGCGGCGAGGTTGGCCAGGCCGGAGTGCGGGATCTGCACGCCCTTGGGCCGCCCGGTGGAACCAGAGGTGTAGACGACGTAGGCGAGGTGCTGCGGCAGCGCCGTGCCGGGTGGTGCGGTGGCCGGGCGCCCTGCGATCGCGGTGCGCTCCTCGCCCCGGTCGGGGCATACGACGGGTTGGGCGCCGTCCGGCAGCAGTGCCGCCCGGTCGCGGGTCGACACGAGAAGGCGCGGTCCCGCGTCGGTGATCAAAGCGGCCGACCGGTTCGGGGGCTGGCCGGGGTCCAGGGGCAGGAAAGCGCCGCCGGCCTTGAGGACGGCGAGGACGGCCACGACGAGGTCGGGACCGCGGTCCAGGAACAGGCCGACGACCACGTCCGGTCCGACGCCGTGAGCCACGAGATGATGCGCCAACCGGTTCGCGGCGCGTTCCAGTTCGCCGTAGGTGAGGTGCTCGTCGCCGTGCACGACGGCGAGGGAGCCGGGCGAGCGGGCCGCCTGCTCGGCGAACACCTCGTGGACGCAGCGCCCGTCCCGCGCGGGTCCGCCGTCCTGCCGGGCGGCGATCAGCTCCCGCTCGGGCCCGGCCGGCCGCGGCAGCTCCCGCAGCGGCCGGTGTGCGTCCGCGACGACACGGGGCAGCAGTTCCGCCCACGCGGTTGCCAGCCCCTCGACGGTAGGCGCGCCGAACAGGTCGGTGCGGTACACGAAGTCGGCTTGCAGCCCGTCCGTCGTCTCGCGAAACTCCACGCTGAGGTCGAAGTCCGCGGCAACCACGGGGACATCGGCCTCGGCGACGGTGAGTCCTGCGAACTCCTGGCGGAGCGAAGGGGTGTTGGCCATCACCACCATGACCTGGACCAGCGGGTCCTGGCCTGTCCGGCGCTCCGGCGCCAGCTCGTCGACCAGCCTGTCGAAGGGTAGTTCCGCGTGGTCAAGGGCCTCGGCGACCACGTCCCGCACACGGTCGAGCAACTCGGCGAACGTCCGCCGCCCGTCGACCGTACTGCGCAGCACCACGGTGTTGATGAAGAATCCGACCAGTCCCTCGTACGCCACGTCGTCGCGTCCCGACACGACGGTCCCGACGGCGACATCCTCCCGGCCCGCACGCTGCGCCAGTACCACCGTGCAGGCTGCCAGGAGCGTGGCGAACAGCGTGGCGCCGTGCGCACGGCCGAGCAGCTGGAGGCGGTCACGCAGGTGCGGGGAAATCGTGCGCCGGACCCTGGCGCCCGGCCCGCTGCGCCCGGTCCGGGGGCGGTCACAGGGCAGCTCGAACGGGGACACGGCACCCAACTGAGCACGCCAGTAGGTCAGCTGATGCTCGGCGAGGCCTTCGGAGAGGCGGTGGCGTTGCCGGGCGGCGTAGTCACGGTAGCGGGAAGACAGCGCGGGGAGGACGGGCGGGCGGCCGGCCGCGGCGAATGAGTAGTAGGTCCCGAGCTCGGCGGCCATCACCTCGTACGACCAGTCGTCGGTGATGATGTGGTGCGCTGTGAGGGTCAGCAGGTGCTCGGTGGGGCCGAGCCTGATGAGGTGGGGTCGGAGCAGGGGGAACATCGCGAGGTCGAAGGGGCGGGAGAGGTCATCGCGCTGCAACCGGGCCGTCTCCGTGCGGCGTTCGGGATGCGGGAGGCTGCTGAGGTCGGTGTGTGCGAGTGGTATCCGGGCCGACGAGTGGATGACCTGGACACAGCGTCCCGCGTCGTTGTCGAAGGTGGTGCGCAGCCCTTCGTGACGGGCGACGAGCCGGTTCAGTGCTTCCTCCAGCGCGCCGGGGTCCAGGGGGCCGGTGAGCCGGAGCGCCAGGCTGACGTGGTAGGCGGGGCCGGGCTCGTACTGGTGCAGGAACCAGAGACGTTGCTGCGCGAAGGACGGGGGCAGCCGAACCGTCTCGTCGGGCGGGGCGTGGTCCTGGGAGGGATGTTCGGGGGCGGGTGCGGGGGCAGCGGCGAGGGGAGCCATCTCAGCCAGGGCCGCGACGGTGGGTGCCCGGAACAGCGCGCCGGGGGGCAGCTGGCTGCCGAGGACGTCCCGGGCCCGGGACGTCACCTGCATGGCGAGCACCGAGTCACCGCCCAGCGTTCGGAAGAAGTCGTCGTGCACCCCGATCCGCTCCACGCCGAGCACCTCGGACCAGACGTCGGCCAGCTTGCGCTCGCGGTCGGTACGTGGCGCGACGAATCCGGCCGGGCCGGGCCGCGGGCCCGGCCGGCTCGGCAGGGCGCGCCGGTCGATCTTCCCGTTGGGCAGCTGCGGCAGTCGGGCCAGGCCCACGAAGACCGGCGGCACCATGTGTTCCGGCAGCTGCTCGGCGAGCCGGGCGCGCAGCCGGTCGGCGTCGGGCGGCGCGCCGTGTTCGGTCACCACGTACCCCACCAGTCGGCGACGGCCGACGCCGTCCTCCTCCGCGGTGACGGCCGCGGCCAGCACGCCCGGGTGGCCGACGAGGGCGTTCTCGACCTCGGCGGTCTCCAGGCGGTGGCCCCGGATCTTGACCTGGCCATCCGTACGGCCCAGGAAGTCGAGATGCCCGTCGGCCCTCCGCCGCACCAGGTCCCCGGTCCGGTACAGGCGTTCACCGGCGGCGCCGAAGGGGTTGGCCACGAACCTGAGAGAGGTCGTGCCCGCTCGACGATGGTAACCGCGGGCGAGGCCCGGCCCGGCGAGGCACAGTTCACCGGTTGAGCCCTCGGGGACAGGCCGCAGCATCTCGTCCAGGACATGGACGGCGGTACCGGGGACGGCTTGGCCCAGAGGCACCGTCGCCGAGTCGTCGAGGACGTCCGGGGTCAGGGGCAGGACGCAGGAGTCCACCGCGGTCTCGGTCGTGCCGTAAGCGTTGACCACCGTGGTCCCGGGCGCCACGACGTCCAGCAGTTCCCGGCAGTCCTGCGTGAGCCATCCCTCCGACCCGACCGACACGAGGCGCAGCGGCGGCAGCGTGGTTTCCCTGGCGACCGCCTCCCGCGCCAGCGCCTTGGCGAGGCTCGGCAGCAGTTCGACGGCGGTGCCGCGGCTGTGTTCCACGAGGTCGAACAGCCGGGGCGGATCGGTGATCACTTCCTGGGAGGCGATGACGATCGTTCCGCCGGAGAAGACGGAACGCAGCAGGTCGGCGAAGAACAGGTCGACGGCGAGGCCTGTGACCGAGACCAGCCGCAGCGGCGCGTCGGTGAGCCCGTACAGCCGGTCCCAGGCGTGCCAGAGGCTGATCAGGTTGCGGTGCGTCACGAGCACGCCCTTGGGGCTTCCCGTGGAGCCGGAGGTGTACATGAGGTAGGCGAGGGAATCGGAGGCCGCAAGCGCGGGCTGCGTCGGCTCCCGGAGATCGTCCTGCCCCGTCCGGGACCGGTCGTCCGGGCGGAACGGGTCGTCCAAACCGACGTATGCGAGGCCGGGCGGGAGGCGGTCGATGAGGCGGTCTCCGGTCACGACGAGCCGGAGCCCCGCGTCCTCGGCCGTCCGGCGCAGCCGCTCCCGGGGGTGGGCCGGATCGAGAGGCACGTAGGCTCCGCCGGCCTTGAGTACGCCCAGGAGACCCACGACCGCGTCGGCTCCGCGCTCCGCACACAGGCCGACCAGGATGTCCGGTCCGACGCCGTGGCGGACCAGGTGCCGGGCGAGGCGGTCGGCGCGGGAGTCCAGCTCACGGAAGGTCAACCGCTGTTCGCTGTCGACCACCGCGACGGCGTCCGGCGACCGAACCACCTGCGCTTCGAACAGCTCATGCACGAGTGAAGGCCCTGCCCCGGCAACCATACGTTCTCCGCCCCGATATGGGCTGAATGATCGGCCCGTTGGACCGCTGTCCCCCGTTCCCGGTCGGCCGGCGTCGCCGGATGACCAGGACGGGGGGAGGATCGTCACCATCGCCGGGTCTCGGCGAAGAAGTCCGGCACGGCGACGGTCGTGCCGGCCCTGCGGGCGCGGCGGTGGACGAACGCGCCGACGGCGAGGTCCAGGATGCCGAGCCCGAACGGCGAGAAGATCACCGGCCTGCCCGGCGGCAGGGACACGGCGCCCGTCAGGACTCCGGCGAGGGTGCCGGTCACGAAGTCACGCCCGCCTGCCGCCTGCTCCGCCAAGTGCGGCGAGGTTTCGGCCTTCATGCAGTGCTCGACGTCGTCGAATACGTTGGACGCTGTCAGGATCACCTCGGGTGCGAGGTCACGGAGCGACAGGTTGAGGACGACCTGCTCCGGCTTGAAGTGGGTGTGGACGTAGGGACGGCCCGCCGTGGTGGCGAAGATCACCGTGTCGGCCTTCAGTGCCGTGCCGAGGTCGTCGGTGAAGTCGGCGCTCTCCCCCAGGGCGCCGCGCAGGTGGTCGACGAGGGCCTGCCCGGACGTCTCGTCCACGTCGTGCACAAGGTAGGAGGCGGGGCGGCAGCCAGCTTCTTGCAGGTACCGGCACACGGTGCGGGCGATGACGCCAGCACCGACGACCGCGAGGCAGGTTCCCTCGTACCCGTCGGGTCGCAGGGCCTGTGCCGCCACGGCAGCCGAGGCCGCCGTACGTGCGGCGCTGATCTGCGCGGCCTCCAGGCAGGCGATGGGATATCCGGTCTCGTAGTCGTTGAGGATCAGCACGGCCGAGGCGCGCGGTACGGATTTGCGGGTGTTGGCCGGGAAGCTGGAGATCCACTTGATGCCCGCGAGTTGGACATCCGCGCCGAGGAACGCAGGCAGCGCGATGATCCGCGCATCCGGCTTCTCCGGGAAGCGGAGGAAGTGGCTGTCGGGGTTCACCGACTCGCCGGCCTCGTGCTGGAGGTACGTCTGCCGCACGAGAGCCATGACACCGCTCCGGTCGTCGTTCAGGATCTCGTTGACCACGGGTCCGGGAACCAGGTCGAAGTCGAACATGCGGACTCTCCTTTCCAGGAGTCAGAGGATCGGCTGGAGGGCTTGCGGGCCGAAGTGGTCGACCACCCAGTCGTCGTCGTAGACCGTCTCCAGGTAGCGCTCGCCCATGTCGGGTGAGATGCAGATCGACTGCAGGGAGCGGTCGGCATCGTGCCGGTCGAGCCAGGTGCGGGCCCCGCCGACGACGGTTCCCGTGGAACCGCCGAAGAGCATTCCGCGTGCGGAGAGAGTGCGGCACATGCGGACGGCGTCGTTCTCCGGCACATGGACCACGTCGTCGAACAGACCGGATTCGAGCATGGGCGGCCGCACTCCCGCGCCCAGGCCCGGAATGTGCCGGGGCGCCGCCGGGGCGCCGAAGCTCACCGACCCCACGGCGTCGACGGCGACAACCCGGGCGCTGCTCCCCGCGTCTCGGAAGTAGCGCACACATCCCATCGCGGTACCGGAGGTGCCCACGCCGACGAACACGACGTCCACGTCGGGGAAGCGTTTGAGTATCTCCGGTGCGGTTGTCTCGTAATGCGCTTTCCAGTTCTCCTCGTTGGAGTATTGGTCGAGCCAGACGTAGCGGCTGTCCTCGGTGCACAGGCGCCGCACCAGGTCCAGTCGCGCTCCGAGGAAGCCGCCCTCGGGGTGCGGCTCGTCGACCCTGAGGACGGTGGTGCCCAGGGCCCGCATGGTGGCGGCGGTGAGCTGATTGCACCGGCGGTCCGTGACACAGGTGAAGTGGAGGCCCTTGCTCGCCGCGATAGCGCTGAGGGCCACACCGAGATTCCCGGACGAGGATTCGATGAGCGTGGTGTCCTCGGTGATCAGGGCGGCACGTTCGGCTGCGGCGACCATGGAGGCGGCCGCCTTCATCTTGATCGAGCCACCGAAATTGAGCCCCTCGCACTTCACATAGAGCCTGCGTCCCAGCAGCGGGCGCAGATCGACGTACAGATCGGAGCCGAACAGCTCCTGCGGTGACGTGATGATGGTCATGGATGTTCACCTCGGGGGGGGGGGTGGGCCCCCAGCTCCCCGTTCACTACCGGCCTGGCAGTTGCGCAGGTGCGCCGGGCACCGGCTCGGCCGGGTCATGTCCCTGATGGACTTGCCTGTTAGCACCGTCCACGTGCACCACTTTCGCCTGGTGGCTGTGCAGTTCGGACTGGTGGAGCTGGGCGTAGGTGATGATGATGACCAGATCCCCGGGGAGCACCAGGTGCGCGGCCGCACCGTTGACGCCGATCACGCCGGAGCCGGGTTCGCCCGCGATCGCGTAGGTCTCCAGCCGGGCGCCGTTGGTGATGTCGACGACCTGGACCTTCTCGTTCTCCACGATGTCCGCCGCCTTCATCAGGTCGGAGTCGATCGTCAGCGAGCCGACGTAGTGCAGGTCGGCTCGGGTCACGGTGGCACGGTGGATCTTGCCATTCATCAAGGTGCGCTGCATGAGATGCCTCGGTTCGGATCTCGGCTGATGGTGTCGGCATGACCGGCGGCATCCACACCCGGGTGGAAGCCGCCGATTGTGCGGTCGCGCCGAGGGCGGCGGGCGACGCAACGGTATGGACGGTCGGGGCGGTGAGGAATCACTCCCCCATGGCGCGGATCAAGCTCTTGGGACGCATGTCGGTCCAGTTCTCCTCGACGTAGTCGAGGCAGGACTGCCGGTCCGCCTCGCCGTGCACGACGGTCCAGCCGTCCGCGACGTCCGCGAAAGCGGGCCACAGGGAGTGCTGTCCCTCGTCGTTCACCAGAACGTAGAACGAGCCGTCCTCGTCGTCGAACGGGTTGGTCATGGTTGCTCCTTGGTCTCCTTGAGAGGATTTTTCCCGGGTTTCTTCGCGGGTCTTCACCGAGTGCGCGATCGAACGGTCACACGGGCTGGCCCAGCCGTACGGACAGCACAGCCGAGGACGGATCTGTGATCACGAGCGCCGGACTCCGTGACGGCGTCATGGCCGACGCAGACCGCAGCAGTCCGGCCAGCGCCGCGTGGGCCATGCTCCTGGCGAGCGCGGCTCCCAGGCAGTAGTGCATTCCGTGGCCGAACGCCAAGTGCGCGTTGTCCCGCCGGGCGGAGTCGATGACGCCTGGTTCGCCAAACCGGCGGTGATCGCGGTTGGCGGTCGCCAGGACCACTTGGACGAGGTCTCCCGGCGCGATGGTCGCTCCGCCCAGTTCCACCGGCTCGCGTGCGATGCGCAGGGTGCCCACCTCCGCGGACCCGTGGCGGCGCAGGATCTCCTCGACGAGCGCGGGGACGCCGGCCGGGTCCGAGCACCGCACGGCTCCTGTCAGGACCAGTACCGCCATGGTCCTGACCAGATGAGCGGTGGTGCGGTGTCCGGCGATCAGAATGCTCAGCGCCATGGAGACGAGTTCTCCCTCGGAGAACCGGTCGCCGTCGTCTCTGGCCCGGACGAGCGCGGTGAGCAGGTCGTCCCCGTCCCACCGTTCGCTGCGTCGTACGGCGATCGCTCCCGTCATGTAGGCGATCAGCTCCCGGGCATCTGCCACGATCCTCGCCGGGTCGCCGCTGGTGAGTCCTTCGGCCGACGAGCGCCACCGCTGCTGGTCGCCGGAGGGTACTCCCAGCAGTTCACCGATGACCAGGATGGGGAGCTGATGGGCGAAGTGCTCCATCAGATCCACTGTGCCGTCGGCGTCGACGTGATCGGCGAGCCCCGTGAGCAGGTCGTCCACGACCTGCTCAACACGTGGTCCGAGTCGCTGTATCCGACTAGGGGTGAAGGCGTGGGACACCAGTCTGCGCAGCCGGGTGTGGTCCGGCGGATCGTAGGCGGCGAGGGTCGAGGTCAGGGCCGTACGCAGGTCTTCAGGCAGGTTCGCGCCGGGCAGGGGAACGCTGTCCTGCCGACTGAGGTCGTTGCTGAAGCGAGGATCGGTGAGCACCGTGACGACCTCGTCGTATCCGGTGACCAGCCAGAGCTCGACGCCACCGAAGTGGCGTCCGCGGATCACGGGCGGACCCGCCGACAGGATGTCGTACCGGGAGTCCCGGTCGGCGGACGACAGGATCTCGTCCAGCCGTGGACCCTCGGACGCAAATGTGGGCATGGCGACCTTTCCGCTCATGAGCGTGGTCCGTGGGACTCAAGGACCTCGGCGGTGTGCTCGCCGAGGTCCGGTGCGGGCGTGCGGAAGGAGTCGAGCCCGGCGCCGAAGACCACCGGGAAGCGGACTTGGTGCCACCGCTGGTCCTCTGGTCCGCCCGGCACCTCGGTGATCAGCTCCCGGGCCTGGACGTGTTCGTCGTCGACGACCGCCGCCGCCGTCTCGTGGACCGGTGCCCAGGGCACGTCCAGTTCGCCGAGCACCTCGATCCACCACTTCAGATCCCGGTCGGCGAAGACGGCGGCGAGGAGGGCGGACACCGCCTCCTTGTGCCGGGTTCGGTCGCGGCGGCGGTCGTAGGCGTCAGTGGCCAGGGCAGGGAACTCACCGGCGAGCCGTTCGCGGAAGGCACGCCAGAACTTGTCCTCGAACAGGGCGAGGGACAGGCGTCGGCCGTCGCGTGTGGTGAACGCGTCGTTGTCCCCGGTGACCAATGGGCTGTTGACCGCGGCGCCATTGAGCGCGGGCAGTGCCAGCGGTCCGGCCCAGGCCGCGGCCGCCTCGTGCAGCGACACATCGACATGCTGACCGGTGCCGGTCGTCGCGGCATGCTGGGCCGCCACCGTGATCGACAGAGCGGCGTACATCGCCCCCGCGAGGTCCGCGACCCGCACTCCGGGGCGGTCCACGCTGCCTGTCGGCCGCTGCGGTACGGCGAAGAACCCGGACAGGGCCAGGAAGTTGACGTCATGACCGGGCCGCCGGGAGTAGGGGCCGGTCTGACCGAAGCCCGACAGGGAGCAGAGCACCACACGGGGGTTGGCGCGCCGCAGCGCGGCGAAGCCGAGACCGAGCCGGTCCAGGACACCGGGCCGATGGCTCTCGATCACCACGTCGAACCGGGGCACCAAGGCCAGGAAGGCCCGTTTCCCTTCAGGCTCGGCCAGGTCGAGCATGATGGAGCGCTTGTTCCGGTGGATCGCGGCGAACGTCTCGGGCATGACCTGCCGGAGCGGGTCTCCGACGGGTGGCTCGACCTTGACCACGTCCGCCCCCAGGTCCGCGAGCAGCGAACCGGCGAAGCCGCCCGGCAGCAGCCGTGTCAGGTCCAGGATGCGCAACTGCCGCAGCGGCAGCCACGATGTGTCCTCCCGGCCCGTCATGTCACCACCTCGCCAGGCAGGACGGTCATCCCCGGCTCGGGAGCGTTCACCAGCACGGACATGTTGCCCGGCGGATGGGCGTTCTCGTAGATGAGCCGGTGCAGCTCGGCGATGTCACCGAACGGTGCCGTGCGGCTCAGGCAGGGGTCGAGTCTGCCCGCCGCGACCAGGTTGGTGACCTCCCGTGACTCCCGGGCATTGGCGCAGTGCGACCCCTGCAGGCGCTTTTGGAACATCCACAGGAAGCGCAGGTCCACGTCACCGTTGTAGCCGCTGGTCCCAGCACAGGTGACCACCATCCCGCCGTTGTCGCAGACGTACAGCGATGTCGGCAGGGTGTCCTGCCCCGGGTGCTCAAGGACGATGCGGGGCGAGCGACGCTCGCCGAGCACGTCCCAGATCCCGCGGCCGAAGGCACGGACACCGCTGAGCCAGTCCTGGTACGCGGCGGTGTCGGTGTGGTCCGGCAGCCTGCCCCAGTGGTCGAACTGGGTACGGTTGATCACGCCTCGGGCACCCAGCCGGAGGCAGTGCTCGGCCTTCTCCTCGGCCGACACCACCGCGATGGGCACGCCGCCGAGCAGATCGACGATCTGGATCGCCATGGAGCCGAGACTGCCCGAGCCGCCCCACACCAGGACCGGATCGCCCGGCCGGACCGTGTGCGGCGGCCATCCGCACAGCTGGCGGTACGCGGTGGCACCACCGGCAAGGAAGCAGCTGGCCTCCTCCCAGGTGAGCCGTTCCGGCTTGGGGTGCAGCTGATACTCGTCGACCACGGTGAACTGGGCGAAGGTGCCGAAGTTGAGTTCGTACCCCCAGGCCCGCTGGGAGCGGGAGACAGCAGGATCCGTGCCGAGCCTGATGTCGTCCGCCCGCTCATCCCACTTCAGCCCGCCGAACACGACGTGCTCGCCGGCGCGGAACCGGGTGGCGCCCTCGCCGGTCGCCCAGACCACCCCCGATCCCTCGGAGCCCGCGATGTGGAAACCGTGCGGGTCGCCCTGTTTCTGCCGGGCGGCGATCACGTCCACGGGTGTGCCCAGACTGGCCCAGACGCCGTTGTAGTTGATGCCGGCCGCCATCACCATCACCAGCACCTGGCCGGGTCCCACCGGCGGCACCTCGACGACCTCGATCTTGATCGCGTCCTGCGGCAGGCCGTAGCGCTCCGGGCGGATCAGCGCGGCGTACATGTGATGGGGCACCTCCCCCAGCGGGGGGATCTCGCCCAGCTCGTAGAGGTCTCGTGTCATGTCCATCCAATCCCTGCGGCGAGGCGGCGCAACTCCTGGCCGGCCTCTGTGTGTTCCAGCAGATAGAAGTGGCCGCCGGGATAGCCCCGCCGGTGGGGCGGGCGCGGCACGTCGTCGGCCCACAGCCGGGCTTCGTGCGCGTTCGCCTCGTCGTCGTCCTCGCCGTACCAGATGTGGTATTCCGTGGCGTCGTGCTGTCCGCCGCGGCGGACCGGCGCGGAGTACGTGTCGATGAGCTGCATGTCGTGGCCGAGGGCCGTCACGGCCAGGTCCACCAGCTCCGTGTCGGCGAACAGTTCCGGAGGGCAGCCGCCGTACCGAACCATGTCGTCCCTCAGCGCCGCCCGGGACCGGGCGGTGAACGCCGTCGGCGGGAAGGTCGCGAGTCTGCTCCTCGTCGTGGGCGAGCGGGAACCGGAGAGCACGACACCGGAAACCAGGCGCCGACAACGGTCCGGCAAGGCCTCGACCAGCGCATGGGCCAGCAACGCACCCATGCTGTGGCCGAAGACGATGGTGGGGCGGTCGAGCAGCGCCTCGAACTCCGGCTGGAGCAGGGTCACCGCTTCTGTGAAGGTGCGTGCCGGATCGCTGCGGTCGTTGAGTTCCAGCAGGACGACGCCGCAGGTTTCCGGCAGGTGCCGGGCCAGCGGCAGCAGCGACGCGGCCGACCCGCCCGCGTAGTGCAGCAGCACCACACGGTGCGGGGCGTCCGCGGCACCCAGCACGAGGTGCCGGGACATCGCGCGGGCGCTCACGCGGGTGCCCCGTCGTCGAGGACCGCCCGCAGGACACGACCGATCTCACGTAGCGGTGCGCCATCGAGCATCTGCTGGTGCTCGCAGTCGATCGGATAGGTGGTGATCGTCCCCGTGACATGCGGCCGCCAGCTGTCCTCGGTCAGGCGGTTCGCACCGTGACCGCGGACGGCGGGGAAGAAGGCCATGTTGCCGTCGAAGGTGCTCGGAGTATGCGATGCAGCCAGCTCGGTGAAGTTCCGGGAGACCTGCACCAGCCGCTGCGACCGCTCGCCCAGCAGGGCCACCATCGGATTGTCGTGCTCGCGCAGCAGAGTCTCCGCCTCCTCCGCCGTCATCCCGTCAGGCAGCCGGTCGGGCAGATCACCGACCGTCTCCAGCAGGGTCCGGAGGATGGTCACGCCGTCGGGCGACCCGGTCACCAGCCCCGCTGCCGGTGCGGCGTCGAGTACGGCCAGCAGTTCCACGTCCTCCCCCGCCCGGAGGAGCCTCGTCGCGACCTCATGGGCGACGATTCCACCGAAGGACCAGCCGACGAGCCGGTAAGGGCCCGGTGCGGTCTTCCTGATCCGGGTCGCGTAGTCGGCGGCGAGTTCCGCCACGGATCCCGGCAGCGGGCCGTCGTCGCTGTATCCGGGAGCCTGCAGGGCGTGGATCGGCGCGGTGTGCGACAGCACCCGGATCAAACCCGAGTAGCGCCAGCCGAGCCCGCTCGCCGGGGGCAGGCAGAAGACCGGCGCCGCAGTCCCCTGGGGGCGCAGGGACAAGAGGACCTCGAAGGCGGCGTCCTGCGCGATCCCGCCGCCCAGGATGTGCCGACGGGCGAATCCGGCGACCGTGGGGGTGAGGAACAGGTCTCTGATGGTCGGCGCACCACCGAGCCGGCGCCGGACCCGGCCGATCAGCCGCATCGCGAGCAGGGAATCGCCACCGAGGTCGAAGAAGTCGTCATCGGTGCCGACCTCGGACACGCCCAGTACCTCGCGGTACAGCTCGCACAGCACTTCTTCCACCCGGTTCGCCGGAGCTGTGCGCGCCCGCAGGACGGGCGCCACCACGCCGAGCGCGGCGCGGTCGACCTTGCCGTTGGCCGTCACCGGCAGCGAGTCCCGGACCACGACGGCCGACGGCACCAGGTAGGTGGGCAGCAGACCCTGGGCGAAACGGGTCAGTTCGGCAGCGTCCGGCCGGTGTCCGGCCGACGGCACGGCGTACGCCACCAGACGCGGACCCGTCGGCGCCTCGTGGGAGACAACCACGACGCTGTGTGCGACACCGGGGTGGGTGGCCAGGACGGACTCGACCTCGCCCGGTTCGACCCGGAACCCCCGGATCTTGACCTGGGTGTCGGCGCGGTCGGCGAACTCCAGCAGACCGTCGGAGTTCAGACGCGCCAGGTCACCGGTGCGGTAGGCGCGTCCGCCGGACCCACCCGGCTCGGCGACGTACCGGGTCGCGGTCAGGCCCGCCTGCCCCACGTAGCCGCGGCCGACTCCGTCGCCCGCGACGTAGACCTCGCCGACGGTTCCCCCGGGTACCGGTCGAAGGACGTCGTCCAGGAGGTGAATCCGGATGCCGGGCAACGGCAGCCCGATGGGCACGGCCGCGCCGACTGTTCCGGCGGAGCGCATCCGGTGGGCCGTGACGAACACCGTGGTCTCAGCCGGGCCGTATCCGTTGGCGAGGGACAGGCCGGGATTGCGCCGCAGCACCTCCCGTGCGGCGGCGGGCGGAACGACGTCGCCTCCGAGGAGCACTTCCCGCAGGCCCTCGAAGCACGACGGCTCGTCCTCGACCAGCGTCCGGAACAGGACAGGAGTGAAACACGCCCACGTGACCCGCTCGTCGCGGATGACGCGGGCGAGCGTGACGGTGTCCAGGTCACCGGGCGGAGAGAGGACGAGGCAGCCGCCGTTGAGCAGAGTGCCCCAGATCTCCGCGGTAGACGCGTCGAAGGCGAGCGGACTGTGCACGAGCGCCCGGCGCGGCGCGCGGAAGCCCTCCTCACCGGCGATCCAGGTGAGCTCCCGGCGGGACACGGCCACGGCCTTGGGACGGCCGGTCGAGCCCGAGGTGGACATGACGTAGGCCATGGCTCGTACCGGCACGGCGGGGAACCTGACGTCATCGCCGGGCGGCACGACCATGGCCGGATCGATGACCGGGATGCCGAAGTCCGTCGCCCCTTCACCGTCGGCGAGCAGCAGCGCGGCGCGCGACTCGGCCAGGACGGTCCGTATCCGTGCGGTGGGGAACCTGTGGTCGAGCGGCACGTACGCAGCACCGGCCTTCAGGACACCGAGCAGCGCGGCGACCATCCGGGGCGTGCGCTCCAGCCGCACAGCCACTGTGACCTCCACACCGGCCCCCGCCGCCACGAAGGCCCGCGCCAGCCGGTCGGACCACGCGTCGAGTTCGGCGTAGGAGAAGGTCCGACCCTGGCCGGTCACAGCCGGGGCGTCGGGGGTCTTGGCCACATGGCCGGCAAAGACGTCGATCGGATCGCGGTCGGGCGAGTCCGCAGACGGACCGGACACCACGGCCCGGGCCCCGTCCCGGTGCCCGGTGACCCGATCGACCGGCTGGCCCGGATCGGCTGCCATCGATTCCAGCGCGTCGCAGATCCAGGTCACGATCTGCTCCGCCCGGGCCGGGGCGATCAGGTCGGCACGGTGGACCAGTCGTAGCCCCATCCCGTCGGGGTGGGCGGCAGCCACCAGGCCGATCGGATAGTGCATCCCGTCCCTGGCCTGCTCCATCCGGACGGCCGTGTCGGCCTGGCCCACCCGGACGGCGCCCCCGCCGGTCGGATAGTTCTCGAAGGCCAGCGCGGTGTCGAACAGTTCACCGGCACCGATCAGCCTGTGCACCTCGGCGAGCCCGAGGTGATGCGCCTCGCCGAGGGCCGCCTGTTCGGCCTGGAAGCGGCGCAGCGAGTCCGCCACGGTCTCGGCGGAGCGCGCGGTGAGCCGGACCGGCAGGGTGTTGATGAAGCAGCCGATCATCGACTCGATGCCAGGGACAGCCGGCGATCGTCCCGACACCACGCTGCCGAAGACCACGTCCCGCCGTCCGGTGAGACGGCCGAGCACGAGCCCCCAGGCGACGTGCACCATGGCGCTGGTCGTGACACCCAGCGCACGAGCCGTCTCCTGTACCAGGGTCGCGACCCGCGCGGGCAGTTGCCGACGCACTTCCTGCCGCGGGCCGGCGGGCTCACCGCTGCCGGGAGCCACTCGGCAGCTGTCCACACCCGACAGGGCGGCCCGCCAGGCCTCCCGTGCCGCCTCCCTGTCTTGCCCCACCAGCCATGACGCGAAGGCACGGTGGGGAGTCACGGTGGGCAGCCGGGCTTCGTCCCCAGCGGTCCGGTAGGCGGCGAAGAGTTCGCGCAGCAGCAACGGCAGCGACCAGCCGTCCAGCAGGATGTGATGGTGGGTCATGACCAACCGGTGTTCTTCTTGGGCCAGCCGCACCAAGAGCATCCGGATCAGAGGCGGAGCGGCCAGGTCGAAGCCCGCGCGGCGTTCCTCGGCCGCCAACGCGGCCAGCTCGGCCGCATCGGCAGCCGCGGCTTCCTTCCAGGGGACGGCCGCCTGTCCGGCGATCACCTGGACAGGGGGGCCGTCCGGTGTCTGGACGAACGCCGCGCGCAGGGCGTCGTGGCGTTCGACAACCGTCTGGACCGCTTGACGCAGTGCGTCGGAATCCAGCTCTTCAGGCAGGGCGAGGACGCTCTGCACCACGTACGGGTCGTCGTGTTCGCGGTCGGGGCCGTCGAGCAGCGCGTGGAAGAGCAGGCCTTCCTGCAAGGGGGTGACCGGCAGCACGTCCGAGAGTGCCGGCCAGGTCCGCTCGATCCAGTCCACCTGCTGCTGGGCGAGGTCGACGAGCGGGAAGTCCGAGGGACTCCGGGTGGCCGTCGCGCCGTGCGCGTGGACGACGATGCCCTCCAGAGCCTCGAACCAGAGATCGGCCAGGTCTTCCACGTCCCGCTCGGCCAGCACCCCGGCCGGCCAGGTCCAGTTCGCGACGAGTCGTGGTCCCTCGGGGGTGTCCCTGATCATGGTGTCGAGCGCTACGGTGTGGGCCACGGCCCGCGCGGCGGTTTCCCGCGGCGTCGTCGCGGGGGCGGAATCCGCCGGACCGGTCATCCGCCCCAGGTAGTTGACGCAGATCTGCGGTGTGCCCACCCGGGCCAGCAGCGGCATGCTCTGGGGATTGAGGTAGCGCAGCAGGCCGAAGCCGAGCCCGGAGTCGGGCACGGACCGCAGCCGCTCCTTCACCTGCTTCACTGCCGAGCCCACGCCCGGGGCACCGCGTCGGACGTCTGCCCACTCCAGTGCCCCGGGATCGAGGGCCACCGGGTGCAGCGTGGTGAACCATCCGACAGTCCGGGTGAGGTCGAGTCCGTCCTGCTCGACCCGGCCGTGCCCCTCCACGTCGAGCAGAACCGCGCTCGTCGCGGGGATGCCCCGGCGCTTTCGCCACTCGCCGACGGCCAGAGCAAGCGCGGTGAGCAGCACATCGGGTACCCGGCCGTGGAACGCCGCCGGGGCGTCGGTGAGGAGCGGAGCCGTGGTCCCGGCCCGGGCCGTCCGCAGGATCGACCCGGTCGTGGCGACGGTGTCCTCGAAGGGATCGAGGGGCCGGTCGCCCAGTGCGGGGTCGCAGGTGCGCAGCACGTCCGTCCAATACCGGACCTCGGTGAGCCGGGAACGGTCCGTGGCGGCGGCGACCAGCCGTTCGGCCCAGCGCTTGAAGGAGGTGCCGACCGGGGCGAGCTCGACCGTCCGGTCCTCCGCGGAGGCGGTCAGGGCCTGGTCGAGATCGCCGCTCAGGATGCGCCACGACACCGCGTCCACGACGAGATGATGGGCGGTGAGGGAGAGCAGACCGGGTGCGCCGGGTTCCCCCGGCAGCAGCACCGCGGCAAGCATGAGACCGCGGTCGGGGTCGAGACGGTCCCGGGCAGCACCCACCGACTGGGCCGCCAGCTCGCGCAGTGCGTCGCCGGACAGCCCGGTCGTGTCGGCGACGACGAGCAGGTCCTGCGCGTCGACGGCTCCCGGTTCGGGAATGTCCAGTGCCCACAGCCCTGTGTCGTCGTCCCGGGACAGGCGCATCCGCAAGGCGTCGTGATGGTCGAGGACGGCCTGCAACGCGGCGGTGACGTGGCGCCGGTCGAGTCCGGCCGGCACCGGGACGGTCACGGACTGCTCGAAGCCCGCGATGTCGTCACCGAGTTCGCGCAGCCAGTGCATGGCCGGGGTGAGCGGGACCGGGCCCCTCCCCGGATCGGGCACGGGTGCCGGGGTGGGGCGACCGGACGCAGCCACCGCGGCGAGTTCCGCGATCACCGGGTGCGTGAAGACGTCGCGCGGGGTCAGCGACAGTCCCTCCCGGGCCGCCCGGCTCACCAGTTGTATGGCGAGGATGCTGTCGCCGCCGAGCTCGAAGAAGTGGCCGTCGGCCGGCAGGTCGGGCTGACCCAGCAGGTCGCTGATCAGACGGCACAGGACGCGCTCGTACGCGGTGACCGGGGTACGGCCCGGGGCCCGGCCGGCGCTCGGGGCCGCAGCGGTGGTGGGGGCGGGCAGCTGCGCCCGGTCCACCTTGCCGTGGGCGGTGAAGGGCAGCGCGTCCACAGGGACGAGCGCGGTCGGCACGAGGTGGTCGGGGACCCGCTCGGCGAGCCATCCGCGCAGCTCGGCGACGCTTGCGCCGCCGGGTTCCGCGACAATGTACCCGGCCAGCCGTGGCCCGGCCGGAGTGGAGAAGGTGGCCGCCGCTGCGGCGCGCACCGCGGGATGGCCGAGGAGGGCCTGCTCGACCTCGCCCAGTTCCACGCGGTGTCCGCGGATCTTCACCTGTCCGTCGGCCCGGCCGATGAACTCGAGTTCGTCGTTCCGGTGCCGCCGCACCATGTCGCCCGTGCGGTACATGCGCACACCCGGTGCGCCGTACGGATCGGCGACGAACCGGCCGACGGTCGCGGCCGGCTCGCCGCGATAGCCCCGGGCCAGGCCCGGACCCGACAGGTAGAGCTCGCCGACCATGCCGGGCAGGACCGGGCGCAGCGCGGGATCGAGCACGTACGCCTTGGTGTTGGCGAGCGGCCGGCCGAGGGGTGGCACACCGTCCCCGGCCAGTGCCCCGGTGATCGTCGACGCCACCGTGCACTCGGTCGGACCGTAGACATTCAGGACCCGGCACGACGAGGCCCATCGGTCCACGAGCGAGCCCGGTACCGTCTCGCTGCCCAGGGCGAGCACGAAGCCTTCCGGCAGCGTTCCGGGGCGTATTCGTGCGGCGACGGTCGGGGTCAGGGTCGTGTGGGTGACGCCGTGGCGCGCAACCAGGTCGGCCAGGTCGGCCGCAGCGGTGACCCGGTCGGTGTCGAGCAGCACCAGGGCCGCGCCCGATGACAGGGCGAACAGGATGTCCCCGGTGGCCACGTCGAAGCCCGGTGAGGCGAACTCCAGGACACGGCTTCCCGGCCCGACCTGATAGGCATCAGCAAGGCTGAGGGCCAGGCCCGGCAGTCCGCGGTGGGTGACCAGCACGCCCCGTGGGGTGCCGGTCGAACCCGAGGTGTGGATCAGGTAGGCCGGATGGTCGGGTGACCAGGGACGCAGCCGATCGGCGTCGGTGGGGTCGTGAGCGGGGAGGTCCGGCAGGTGTTCGGCCGGGTCCAGGACGGGCGCGTCCGCCGGTCCCGTGTCGCCCTTGGCCAGGACCAGTGCGGGAGAGGCCCGGTCGAACAGCAGGCGCATCCGCTCGGCCGGGTAGTCGGGGTCCACCGGCATGTACGCCGCGCCGGATTTCAGTACCGCCAGCAGGGCCACGATCAGGTCGACGGACTGGGGGAGGTGGAGCGCGACGATCTGCTCCGCGCCGATCCCCCGCGTGATGAGCCGGTGGGCCAGCCGGTTGGCGCGCTCGTTGAGCTCCTGATAGCTGATGCGGTCTGCGCCGCACACGACGGCGTCGTCGTCCAAGCGGTGCGGGACGTGCCGTTCGAAGGCGGCCAGCGCGTGCTCGACGGGCACAGGGCGGTCGGTGTCGTTCCAGGGGAGCTGTTCGGTGGCCGGCTCCAGGCGCGCCGCCCCGATCCGCAACGTGGGATCAGCCGCGACCTGGTCGAGGAAGAGCACCAGCCGCGCGGCCAGTTCCTCCCCGGTACGCCGGTCGAACAGGTCTGTGGCGAGTTCCAGGGCTCCTGCGAGGCCTTCGTACTCCCTGGCGGCTCCACGGCGTTCGGCGACGTTGACGGCAAGGTCGTACTTCGCCGCGACATGGCCCGTGAGTTGCGCGCTCACCCGTATCTCGTCGAGGCGCAACGGGGAAGCGCCGTACTGGTCGAACGCCAGCATGACCTGCACCAGAGGGTTGCGGGCCATGGACCGCTCGGCACCGAGCACGTCGACGAGCCGTTCGAAGGGCACGTCCTGGTGGGAGTATGCGGCCAGGTCGGTCTGCCGGACACGGTCCAGCAAGGTGGTGAAGTCCGGATCGCCGCTGGTGTCGGTGCGCAGGACCAACGTGTTGGCGAAGAACCCGATCATCGGGTCCAGCGCGCTGTCGTCGCGGCCGGCCACCGGTGTTCCGATCGGAACGTCGGTGCCGGCGCCGTGCCGGGTGAGCACCGCGGCGAGGGCCGCGTGCATCACCATGAACAGCGTCACGCCGTGGCGTGCGGCGAGCTCGGCGAGCAACCGATGGGTGTCCGCGCAGACGGTGTACTCCACCAGTTCGCCCTGGTGCCCCGCGGCCTCCGGGCGTGGGCGGTCGGTGGGCAGCGGGAGCTCCTCGGGCAGTTCGGCCAGTGTGTCGCCCCAGTACCGGATCTGCTGGGCGATCATGCTGTCGGGATCGTTCTCGTCTCCGAGAAGCGCGCGCTGCCACATCGTGTAGTCCGCGTACTGCACGGGCAGCGGGGGCCAGTCGGGGGCGACGGACCGCTTGCGAGCGGCATAGGCGGTGGACAGGTCCGTGGCGAGTGGTTCGAGGGAGCCTCCGTCGCCGGCGATGTGGTGAAGCACCACCGACAGGACGTGGTCCTCGGGGGCGATCCTGAACAGCCGTGCCCGCAGCGGAGGTTCCTCGGCAAGGTCGAAGGCGTGCGCCGATGCCGCGGCAAGTTCCGCCGCGAGTGCGTCGGGTGCGACGTGGCCGACGGTCAGGCCGGGCCAGATGTCGTCGACGGGGAGGATGCGCTGGCAGGGCACGCCGTGGTCGCTGTCGATGACCGTGCGCAGCACTTCGTGCCGGTCCACCACGTCACTCAGGGCGGCCTGCAGGGCCGTCGCGTCCAGGGGTCCCCTCAGGCGCAGCGCGAACGGGATGTTGTAGGTCGCCGACGGCCCTTCCAGACGGTCGAGCACCCACAGACGCTGCTGGGCGAACGACAGCGGTACGCGGGTGGGCCGGGTCACCGGGGCGACGCGGGGACGGGCGGCTGCCCTGTCGTCGAGCACCGTGTCGAGGGCGCGCACCGTCGTGGCCTCGAAGAGCTGTCGGATGGGCAGCTCCACCCCCAGTGCGTCGCGTACCCGGCCGATCAGCCGAACGGCCAGCAGGGAGTGTCCGCCGAGCGCGAAGAAGTCCTCGTCGACGCCCACCGACGGGCGCTCGAGCACCTCGGCGAACAGGGCGCACAGGGTCTCCTGACGCGGCGTCGCCGGAGGCGTCACGTCCATGGCGAGCCGAGGGGCGGGCGGGCGTACGGCCGGAGCGGGGGCGACGGTGTACTCGGTCGGCACGAGGTGTTCCGGCAGCCATCGAGCGGCGAACGCGCGCAGCCGGTCGACATCGAGAGCATGGCCGTCCTCGGCGATGACGTGCACCGCGACGGTCTGCCTCCCGGCTTCCGTGTCGTGGTGGAGCACGGCGGCCACCTGCTGAACGTCGTCGTGTTCGGCCAGGACCTCCTCGATCCGGGCGAGGTTGATCTCCCGGGCAGCCGGCACCGGGGCCAGATGCCCGTCGAGTGCGTCGCCGGCGGTGAGGTCCACGACTCCGATCCGCACCGACGGGTCGGCCGCCACGGTCTCCAGCAACCGCCGCAGCCGTTCGACGAGCCGTTCGACCGTGGCCCGGTCGAAGAGGTCCGAGCGGTACTCCACCATGCCAGCCACGCCTGCGGGACGGCCCGCGACCGGGTCGCGTTCGGCGAGGTTGAACCCTAGGTCGAAGTTGACCGCGCCTACGTCCAGCGGTTCACCGGTGATCCGCACGGACGGCAGGGACAGCTCGGTCCGCGGGGCGTTCTGGAGGACCATCATCACCTGGAACAAGGGATGGCGAGCCAGCGAACGATCCGGGTTGAGGGCCTCTACAAGGTGCTCGAACGGCAGGTCCTGGTTGTCGTAGGCGGCCAGAGCCGCCTGCCGGGCCCGGCCGATCAGCTCGCCGAACTCCGGATCGCCGGAGGTGTCCACGCGCAGTACCTGGGTGTTGACGAAGAACCCGACCAAGTCCTCCGTGGCCGTGTCCGTCCGTCCGGCGATCGCGCTGCCGAGCAGGACGTCGGTGCCGGCACCCACGCGGGTGAGGAGGGCGGCGACGGCACTCTGCAACACCATGAACAGGCTGGCCCGGTGCGCACGGGCGAGGTCCAGCAGCCGGGCGTGCAGATCGGCCCGCAGCTCGAACGACAGCCGCTCGCCCGCCGGTGTGGAGTCCTGTGCTCTCGGTCGGTCGGTGGGCAACGGGACCTCCGCCGGGGCGGCAGCCAGTGCCCGGCGCCAGTGGACGAGCTGACGGGACAGCACGCTGCCGGGGTCGTCAGGGCTGCCCAGCACCGTGCGCTGCCACAGCGCGTAGTCGGCGTACTGCACCGGCAGGTCGGACCAGTCGGGGGCCTCGTCCCGGACCCGGGCCCGGTAGGCCTCGGCCAGGTCCCGGGCGAGCGGTCCGACCGACCAGCCATCGGCCGCGATGTGGTGCAGGACCAGCAGCAGCACATGCTCGTGGTCGTCGAGCGCGAACAAGGTGGCGCGCAGTGGCAGGTCGGTCGTGACGTCGAAGGGCACCCGGCCGGCCGCGGCGAGGGCTTCGGGCAGCGCGTCCGGGTGGGTGGCGACGACCGGGAATTGCGGCCGCGCCCGCTCGGCGGGCCGGACGATCTGGGAGGGTTCGCCGTCCTGTTCGGGAAACACGGTGCGCAGTGTTTCGTGCCGGGCCACCAGGTCGCACAGCGCCTCGTGCAGCGCGTCCCGGTCCAGATTTCCGCTCAGGCGCAGCACGGTGGGCAGGTTGTAGCCCGGTGAGGACGTGTCGAAACGGTTGAGGAACCACAGGCGCAACTGGGCGAACGACAGTGGGACGCACGCCGGCCTCGGCATCGGGACGAGCAGCGGACGCGCCGGTGTACGCGCTTCCAGTCGTTCGCACAGGGCGGCGACGGTGGGGCCCTCGAAGACGCGCCGAATCGGCATCTCGATGCCGGTGACCGACCTGATCCTGCTGACGAGCCTGGTGGCCAGCAGGGAGTGCCCGCCGAGTTCGAAGAAGTTGTCGTCGATGGTCACCTCGGGCACCCCGAGCACCTCGGCGAACAACTCGCACAGCACCTGCTCCCGGGGCGTGCGCGGCGGGCGTCCGGACGACAGGACGGCGAAGTCCGGCTTCGGCAACGCGTTTCTGTCGAGCTTTCCATTGGCGTTCAGGGGAAGTTCGTCGAGGACGACGAAGGCGGCCGGGATCATGTAGTCCGGCAGCCACCGCCGCAGCCCGGTCCGCAGCCGGTCGCTGAATCCCCGCAGGCGGCGGGTGCGTGCGGGGCTGTTGGCGTGCGCTTGCAGGCTGTCCCAGGCCGGGTCCCCCGTGTAGGCCTGCACCGTGGCGTCGGCGTGCGCGGGCACGAAGACCGCGTCGAAGCAGTCGTCCCGGCCCTGCCCGGACCATGTGGTCACCACCTGGAAGCCGTGAGCGGCACCCACGTCGTGGAGGTCCTCGGGGTCCACACCCCCGGCCTCGGCGCGCAGGGCGGCCAGCACCCGGGCGGTTCCGCTGCCACTCCGCAGCTCACGCAGGGCGTCGTGCTCGGCGAGCAGTCGGCCGTTGGGCACGTCGGTGACACGGAGGCCGCGGGGTGCGTCCAGCAGCGCCCCGGCCACTGCGCCGGTCGAGCCCAGGTCCGCCCAGCCCATCCGGGGCAGGTCCTCGACCGGGGCCGGGGCGGCGGGTGCCTTGGTGATCACCACCTCGTAGCGGTAGCGCGACAGTTCGTTGTCGAACCGGCCCCGCTTGAGCCTGATGTCCACCCCCGCGATGTCGGGGGACGTCCGGGCGAGCGCGACGAAGAAGTCGGGTGCCAGCAGCAGCTCCTCCTCGGCGGCCACCTTCTGCTCCACCAGGGCACGGACCGAGGAGGTGTCCGCCGCGTCGGTGAGCTGTCCGACGGCGACCGCCGTCTGCAGACAGCGCAGCAGGCGCAGATTGCGGATGTCGCCGAGGACGACGCGGCCGCCGGGCACCAGCAGATCCAGGCACTTGTGCACTACATCGGTGAGATAGCCCGCGTGCGGGAAGTACTGGACCACCGAGTTGAGCACGATGGTGTCGAAGAAGTCTCGGGGCAGTCCGCTGACGTCGTCGGCACTCTGGACCCGCAGTGCAATGCCCGGCCTGTCCTCGCCGCGCGCCCGCAGCCGCTCCCCCAGCTCCGCGATCACCGACGGGGAGAAGTCGGTCCCCCAGTACGCCTCGCACTGCGGGGCCAGCCGGGACAGCAGCAGCCCGTTGCCGACGCCGATCTCCAGGACGCGCCGGGGCTTCAGCCGCAGCACTTGGTCGACGGCCGCCGAACGCCACTGGGTCATCTCGGCGAGAGGCAGGTGCCGACCGTCGTAGCTGCTCTGCCAGACCGTGAAGTCCTCCCAGAAACCTCCGTCGGCGACCTGGTCTGCGTAGAGCGAGTCGTAGAGGTCACGCCACGAGCTAACCTGGTCGTTCTCCTCCGGCTCGTCGCGACCTGCGGACCACGCCGTGCCGGGGACGACGTAGCCGACGAGCGTGCGCTCGCCGTCACCCGTCTCGTCGGCCAGGACGGTGGCCTCCACGACGTTGTCCTGCCGGGACAGTGCCGCCTCGACCTCACCGAGTTCGATGCGGAAACCGCGCACCTTGACCTGGTCGTCCGCCCGGCCCACGAAGTTCAGTCCGCCGGCCCGGCGCCACCGCACCAGGTCGCCGGTGCGGTACATCCGACTGCCCGGCTCGCCGAGGGGATCGGCAACGTACCGTTGCGCGGTCAGTGACCGACGGTTGAGGTATCCCCGGCCGAGGCCCGTTCCGGCGATGTAGAGCTCACCGGTGACGCCGACAGGCACGGGTCGCAGGCTGGGGTCGAGCACGTACATGCGGACGTTCTGGGTCTGGCTGCCCACCGAGGGCGGACCGTCGGCGACCGTCCGGGAGTCGCCGACTTCGGCCAGGGTGCTCCACACGGTGGTCTCGGTGGGGCCGTAGAGGTTGACGACGCTGGAGCCCACCGCCCGCATCCGCTCGGCGAGGCCGGCACCCAGCGTCTCGCCGCCGACCAGCAGCCGCATCTCACGCAGCCCTTCGGGCGCGTGGGCGAGCAGCGTGCGGTACAGCGACGGTGTGGCCTGCAGGACGGTGGCGTCATGGCGCACGGCGAGTTCGGCGAGCGTGGCGGGGTGGCGGACCGCCTCCGACTCGGCGATGACCACGCGTCCGCCGTGCAGCAGGGGCAGATAGACGTCGACCGCGACGATGTCGAACGCGACGGTAGCGACGGCGAGCGTGCAGTCGTCGCTGCTCATCGGGAACCGCTCGGCGAAACCCGTCAGGTTGTTGATGATGCTCCGGTAGGAGATCACGACGCCCTTGGGCCGGCCGGTGGAGCCGGAGGTGTAGATGATGTAGGAGGCGTTGTCGGGCAGGATCGGGGCGACACGGTCCTCGTCGGCCGGGTCCGAGGCGTCCCGCCCGGACAGGGCTCGCTCGGCCGAGGGGTCCCCGAGCACGAACATCGGGGTGTTCCCCGCAGGCAGGCGGGGTGCGATGTCCGGGGTGGTGATCAGGAGGGTCGGCCGGGCGTCACCGAGCAGGAACTCCAAGCGCTCGGCAGGATGCGTGGGGTCCATGGGGAGGTACACGCCCCCGGCCTTCTGGACGGCGAGCAGTGCCACGACCATGTCGACCGAGCGGGGGACGGCCAGGGCGACGACCTGTTCGGGTCCGACGCCGTGCGCGATCAGCTCACGGGCCAGGCGGTTGCTGCGCGCGTTGAGCTGGGCGTACGTCAGCTCGTCGCGGCCGCAGCGCACCGCGGGAGCGTCCGGTGTGGCTGCGGCCTGTTGCTGGAAGCGTTCGTGCAGGAAGTGGGCCGGCAGGGGCCGGTCCGTCCGGTTGCGCGTCACCAGCAAGTCGTGCTGCTCGGCCGGGGAGAGGAACTCCACCTGCTCGATGGGGGTCGCGGGATCGCGCACGACGGTCCGCAGGAACTCGCCGTACCAGGCGACGAGTTGTTCCACGGTCTCCCGGTCGAAGAGGTCGGAGGCGTACTCGACCGTCCCGTACAGCCCGTCGGGTCCGCCCTCGGCCGTACGCCGCTCGGCCACGCTGACGAAAAGGTCGAACTTGGCGTTGCGGGCGGGCACCGGGCGGGGCTGGGCGGTCAGGCCGGGCAGGTCGACCGTGACGCCGTCGACGTTCTGCAGGGCGAACATCACCTGGAACAGGGCGTTGCCCGCCAGGGAGCGTGCCGGGTTCATCGTCTCCACCAGGTGCTCGAAGGGCAGGTCCTGGTGGGCGTAGGCATCAAGGTCGGTGGCGCGGACCCGGGCGAGGAGCTGACGGAACGCGGGGTTGCCCGAGGTGTCGCAGCGCAGCACCAGGGTGTTGACGAAGAACCCGACGAGCCGGTCGAGCGCGTTGTCGGTCCGGCCGGCGACAGGTGTGCCCAGCGGGATGTCGGTGCCGGCGCCCAGTCGGGTCAGGAGTGCCGCGAAGGCAGCCTGCAGCACCATGAACAGGGTGGCCCGGCCGGTCCGGGCGAGGTCGGCGAGTTCGGTGTGCAGATCGGCGTCGAGAGTGAAGTCGACGGTGGCGCCGCGGTAGCTGGCCACCGCGGGCCGCGGCCGGTCGGTCGGCAGATCGAGTTCCGCCGGGGCTCCGTCGAGGACGGTGGTCCAGAACGTCACCTGGCGGCCGATGAGGCTGTCGGTGTCCTCGCCGTCACCGAACATCTGGTGCTGCCACAGGGCGTAGTCGGCGTACTGCACGGGCAGCGGCGCCCAGTCGGGCCGCGCACCGTCGCGCCGCGCGGCGTAGGCCGTGGCCAGGTCGCCGAGGAGCGGGTTGAGCGAGGAGCCGTCGCCGGCGATGTGATGGAGCAGCAGGATCAGGACATGGTCCTCGGTGGACGCCCGGGACGTGAACGCCCAAGCCCGCAAAGGTGGTTCCGCGGTCAGGTCGAAGGTGTGGTCCACCGCGGCGCGCACCGCGTCGTCGAGTGCGTCGGGGTCGACGGCGGCCACGGTGAGCTGCGGCTCGACGGCGTCCGGTGCCAGCACCACCTGGTGCGGCAGGCCGTCGTGGGACGGGAAGACCGTGCGCAGGCTCTCGTGTCGCAGCATCACGTCGGCCATGGCAGCGCGCAGCGCCTCCGTGTCCAGCATGCCTCCGAGGTTCAGCACGACGGGAATGTTGTACGTCGGGCTCCGCCCCTCGAGCTGGTTGATGAACCACAGCCGCCGCTGCGCGAACGACAGCGGGATGCGCTCGGGACGCGGCACGGGGCGCAGGGACGGCCGGGTGGCGGCAGCGGGGTCCAGAACGGTCGCGAGGCCCGCCACGGTCGGTGTCTCGAACAGCTGCCGGAGGGCGACCTCGACACCGAGCGTGGCGCGAATCCGGTTGACCAGCCGGGTGGCGAGCAGCGAATGACCGCCGTGCGCGAAGAAGTCGTCGTCGATGCCGGTCCCGGCCAGTCCCAGCACCTCGGCGAACAGGTCGCACAGGATCGCCTCGCGCGGGTTGCGAGGGCGCCGTCCGGCACTGTGGGGGCGGTGCGGCGCGGGCAGCGCCCGGCGGTCGACCTTGCCGCTCGGCCCGATCGGTATCTCGTCCAGGATCGTGAAGGACGAGGGCACCATGTATTCCGGCAGTACCGTGGAGGCTGATTCACGGACCGCGGAGATGTCCGTGTCGGGCTGGGCGAGCAGGTAGGCGGCCAGTTCCTGGCCGTGCGCCACCACCACGGCCCGGCGGAGGCCGGGGTGCCGTGCGAGCACCGACTCGACTTCGCGCAGTTCGACCCTGAAGCCTCTGATCTTGACCTGGTCGTCGGTCCGGCCCAGAAACTCGAGGATTCCGTCGGCCCTGCGGCGGACGAGGTCACCGGTGCGGTACATCCGCTCGCCCGGTGTCCATGGGTTGGCGACGAATCGTTCCGCGGTCAGCCCCGGCCGGCCGAGGTAGCCGCGGGCGAGCTGGGCGCCCGCCAGGTGGAGCTCACCAGGCACTCCGGGCAGAGTGGGGCGCAGGTAGGGGTCGAGCACGTGGGCCTGGGTGTTCCATCCGGGTCGGCCGATCGGGACCGTGTCGTCGCATACGTCCCAGGCCGTCACGTCCACGGCTGCTTCGGTAGGACCGTAGAAATTGGCCAGCTCGGCGCCGAGGGTGCGCCGGAACGACGCGGCCAGTTCCACGGGCAGCGCCTCGCCGCTGCATACGACCAGTCGCAGCGAGGAGCATCCGGACGCGGCCGGTTCCTCCAGGAACATCTGCAGCATCGAAGGGACGAAGTGAGCCGTGGTGATCCGCTGCTCCTGGATGAACTCCGCGAGATAGCGCGCGTCCTTGTGGCCCTCCGGCCGCGCGAGGACCAACGTGGCCCCGGTGATCAGAGGCCAGAAGAGCTCCCAGACGGACACGTCGAAGCTCGACGGTGTCTTCTGCAGCACCCGGTCGTCGGCGCGCAGCCCGTAGGTGTCCTGCATCCACCGCAGCCGGTTGAGAATCGCGGCATGGCTGACCACGACGCCCTTGGGCAGGCCGGTGGAACCCGAGGTGTGGATGACGTAGGCCGGGCTGTCCGGCCACAGGGTCCTCGGCGGGGCGGAACCGGTCCCCGCCCGGGATGCGCGGACCTCGGACGGGTCGTCGAGGACGACCGCGGGTTCCGCGTCGGCCAGCATGAACGCGATGCGCTCCGCCGGGTAGCCGGGATCGATCGGCAGATAGGCGGCCCCTGTTTTGTGCACCGCGTACAGCGCCACCACCAGTTCGGCCGAGCGGGGCAGGGCCACGGCCACCGTGCGCTCCGGGCCGGCGCCCCGTCGGAGGAGGTGTCCGGCGAGCCGGTCGGCCCAGGCGTCGAGTTCGGCGTAGGTGAGCGCGGTGTCCTCGGCCACGACCGCGACGGCGTGCGGAGTGCGGGCTGCCTGGGCCTCGATCAGGCTGGGCAGATCGGTCGCCGCGAGGTCCGTGTCCGAGCCGCGGGCGTGTGTCAGTGCCAGCGCTGTTTCCGCCCGGAACGGCGTGTCGGTGCGGGCGACGGCCACGCCCGGCCGGGTGGCCAGTTCGCCCAGCAGGTCGACCAGTCCGTCGGCGATCGCCCGCGCCCGCTCGGTGTCGAAGACGTCGGTTCGGTGCATCACCCTCAGCTCCAGCGCGCTGCCACGCAAGGAGGCGCCGAGGCTCAGCGGGTAGTGCATGGCGTCTTCGGCGCTCTCGACCGACACCCGTACGCCGTCGAGCACGGACTGCACACCGTCCCGGTCGACCGGGTAGTTCTCGAACACCACGGCCGTGTCGAACAGTTCGGTGGCACCTGCCGGTCGGTGCAGCTCGGACAGGCCCAGGTACTGGTGGTCGGCGAGCGCCGACTGCTCGCGCTGGACCCGTGCGGCGAGTTCTCCCAGCGATTCGGCCGGGTCCAGCCTGACGCGCACCGGCACCGTGTTGATCAGCAGTCCGACCATGGTCTCGATCCCGGGCAGCACCGGGGGCCTGCCGGAGACCACGCTGCCGAAGACAAGGTCTACCCGGCCGGTCAGCCGGGCCAGCAGCAGGGCCCAGGCTGTGTGCACCGCAGTGCTCACCGTGACCCGCAGGCCCTTTGCGGTCTCCCGCAGCGCGTCGGTGACCTGGGGGGGCAGCTGCACCGTGACGTGCTCGTGGCGCGACGACCGGGCAGCGGCCCGGCCGATGCCTGGCGCCGCGACGAGGGTCCCCCCGTCAAGCCCTGACAGCACTTCGCCCCACACCTGCCGGGCGGCGTCACGGTCGCGTTCGGACAGCCACCGCAGGTACTCGCGGTACGGCGTGACCGCGGGCAGGTGGCTGTCGTCGCCGTCGGCGGCGTACACGGAGAACAGGTCGCGCAGCATCAGCGGGCCGGACCAGCCGTCGAGCAGGATGTGATGGTTGGTCACCACGAAGCGGTGTGCGTCCGGTGCCAGCCGGACCAGGGCGAACCGGATCAGCGGCGGCCGGGCCAGGTCGAATCCGGCCTCCCGGTCCTCCTGCAGCAGCCGAGCCAGTTCTGTCTCCCGCTCCGGCAGTGGCAGTGCGCTCAGGTCGTGCTGCTGCCATGCCACCTCCACGCGGCGCGGGACGACCTGGATGGGCGCGCCTTCGCGCTGGCTGAGAAAGGCGGCCCGCAGGTTCTGGTGCCGTGTCAAGATCCGCTCGGCGGCATGCCGCAGCCCGTCGGCACGGATCGGCCCGTCGAGAGCCAGGACGAGCTGCACCACATAGGGATCGGCCTGCCCGTCGCCCAGCTGGGCGTGGAAGAGAATGCCCTCCTGCAGGGGCGACAGCGGAAGTACGTCGACGACTCCGGAGCGGTCCATCAGAAACTCCACTTCTCTTCGAGCAGGTCCAGTTCCTCCTGGTTGAGCGAGACCAGGGGGACGTCGGAAGGAGTGCGGCCGGCCTTGCCTCCCGCGCAGGCGCGGGCGCACAGCGCTGCCAGCGTCTCGTTCCAGAGGCTGGCGAAGTCAGCCGCCTGCTGTTCGCCGAGAAGGGCGCGCGCCCAACTCCAGGTGACCGCGAACTCCGGGCCCCGGAGCAGGTCCGTGCAGACAACCGTCAGTTCGAGGGTGTGCGGCACCGGCATCCGCGGATCGGCGGCCGGCACGGGCACGGGGTCGGCGGTCGGAAGCCAGTCCGCCTCGTCGGAGACCTCGAACCGGCCGAGGTAGTTGAATCCGATCTCGGCCCGGCGACGGGTCAGGGCCTCACCGGTGCCGTCCGGCGTCAGATAGCGCAACAGGCCGTATCCGGCTCCGCCGTCGGGGCACCCGCGCAGCTGTTCCTTCACCCGGCGCGCGGCGCGCTCCACCGCATGGCCGCCGGTACGCAGGTCCTGCGGCGGCACCGTGCCGGGGTCGAGCCGGACGGGATGCATCCGGGTGAACCAGCCGACCGTGCGGGACAGGTCCATTCCCTCCATTCCCCCGGACAGGTCCCGGCCGTGGGCCTCGACGTCGACGAGCACGCCCTGGCCGGGGAGCCGCCGTCGGCGACGCCACTCGCCGGCCGCGAGCGCCAGGGCGGACAGCAGGACCTCGTCCACCCGGAGGTTCAGGGCGGCGCTCACCTCGCCGAGGATCGCCGACGTCAGTTCCGTGGGCACGGTGGTACGCAGTCGGCCGAGGTCGGCGAAGGTGTCCCGATCGGGCACCGGACCGTCCTCGCCGAACAGCCCGGGTCCCGCGGCGGAAGTACGGCGCCACCACGGCAGTTCCTCCAGCCGCTGTGGGTCCTGTGCGGCGGCGGAAAGTCGCCTGGCCCAGCCGCGGAAGGAGGACGTCACCGGCGCTGGTGCCGCCGCACGGCCCGCCTCTGCGGCCCGGTAGGCAGCCGCCAGGTCCGGCAGCAGGATTCGCCAGGAGACCCCGTCGACGACGAGGTGGTGGATGACCAGCAGCAGTCGTCCGGGCCGGGCCGGGCCGGCGTCGAACCAGACGGCCTGCAGCATCACGCCGTTCCACGGATCGAGGCGTGCGCAGGCCGCCGCGCCCTCGGCGGCCCGTACGGATTCGTCCGCGGTGGTTGCGTCCGCCCGCCGCAGCAGCGGCGCGGCACGGCAGGCACCGGGCTCAGGGACCTCCAGGGTCCAGTCCGAGTGCAGCCTCGCGCGGAGCATGTCGTGCCTGTCGAGCAGCGTCTGAAGGGCTTCCTCCAGCCGGGCGCGGTTCACCGACGCTGGAACACGCACGGTCATGGACTGGTTGAACGCCTCCACGGGGCCGCCGAGTTCACGCAGCCAGTGCATGATCGGCGTGGGCGGCAGGACACCGCTCGCCGACTCGTCGGATACGTCCCGGTGCTCGGCGACCGGCCGGGCCACGCGGGCCAGGTCGGCGACCGTCTGGTGGGTGAACACGTCCCGGACGCCGAGCAGCAGACCGGCGGTCCGCATCCGGCTGACGAGCTGGATGAACAGGATGCTGTCCCCGCCAAGATCGAACAGGTTGTCGTCGATGCCCACCTGTTCCAGTCGGAGGAGTTCGGCGACCGCCTCGCACAGCACCGTCTCGGTTCGGTTGCGGGGCGGTCGGACGGCAGCTGGGCCCGGGTCCTGGGCGGGTGCCGGGAGGGCCCGGCGGTCGACCTTGCCGTTGCGTGTCAGGGGCAGTTCGGCGAGTTCCACGAATGCGGCGGGCACCATGGGCGTGGGCAGGAGCGCCGCCAGCCGGCTACGGAGCGCCTCGGCCGACGGTGCCGGTCCGCCCGGTTCCGGGACAACGTAGCCGACCAGGACAGGGACGCCCAACCGGTCCTGCCGGACCACGACCGCCGCGCGTGCGATGTCCGGGCACGCGGCCAGCGCCGCCTCGATCTCGCCGGGTTCGACCCGGTGGCCACGGATCTTCATCTGCTGGTCGGTCCGTGCGAGGAACTCCAGTTCGCCATCCGGCCGGAAGCGGACCCGGTCCCCGGTGCGGTACATCCGCTCCCCCGGCGCGCCGAAGGGGTCGGCCACGAAACGCTCCGCCGATCCGCCGGGCTGGGCCAGGTACCCGCGAGCGAGTCCGGGACCGGCGACATAGAGCTCGCCGGGCACACCGAGGGGGACCGGTCGGAGCCGGTCGTCCAGCACATGGCAGCGGACGTTGTCCATCGGCCGGCCGATCGGCACACGGCCGGCCGGGCCGTCCGCGTCCACGGTGTGCTGTACCACCGCGAAGGTCGTCTCGGTCGGCCCGTAGCTGTTTGTCAGCCGTGTGCCGGGAGCTGCCTCGCGCACACGCGCGGTCGCCTGCGGCGACATGCTCTCGCCGCCGGTCCACACCTCCTGCAGGCCTCGCAGGCAGCTGGGGTCCGCGGTGGCGAGCGCCTCGAACACCGCGGCGGACAAGGCGACTCCGGTGATGCCGTGCTCGGCCACGGCGCGCGCCAGCAGATGCGGCTCGGGGTGCCGCCGCCAGGGTGCGACGACCGAGCATCCGCCGGTGAGCAGCGGTACCCACAGCTCGAAGGTGGCGGGGTCGAAGGCGGGGGAGGTGTGCATCAGCACGCGCTCGGCGGCACCGTGGGACCACCACCGGTCGGCCGCCAGGGCGACCACGGAAGCATCGCTGATCCCGACGCCCTTCGGCGTGCCCGTTGAACCCGACGTATGCATGACGTAGGCGAGCTGCGCGGGGCGACGGGCCCTGCGTCGTCTCGGTGCGCCCGCCCGGCTGTGCGCGTCGGCGAACACCACCGGTACCCAGGAGTCCCGGACGGTGTCGTGGTCACGAAGCCGGGTGTGCGTCAGCAGAAGGACCGCGTCGGCCTGCCGGGCCAGGGCACCTACCCGGACCGGCGCGTCCTCCGGCTCGAACGGAACGTACGTGCCACCGGCCTTGAGGACCGCCAGGGCCGAGACGACCAGATCTCGCGAGCGTTCCAGCAGAACGGCCACGTTTGTCTCGGCGGTGACGCCGAGTTCGGCGAGCCGGTCGGCCAACAGCTCGGCCTTCCGGTCGAGCTGACGATACGTCAGGGCGTCGGCGCCGTCGGTCACGGCGACCGCGTCCGGGGTGCGGGCCTGCTGCGCGGCGAAGGCGTCCGTGATGCTTAGGCCGGCCACACCGTTCCGGACGCCGCTGCCGTGCCGGGACAGCAGGTCCCGGTCCTGCGGACCGAGCAGGTCGTGATCCGCGATGGCCCGACCCGGCTCGGCGACCACCGCGCGCAGCAACCGGTCGAGCATGGCCGCCAGCCGCTCGACGGTCGAGCGGTCGAACAAGTCTGCGGAATACTGCACAGCACCCCGGCATCCCTCGTCGGCGTCGTCGGTGAACCCGAACGCCAGGTCCACCTTGGCGGCGGTGATGTCGGGAACGGTCCGACTGACGGTGAGGTCCCCGAGCCCGGCCATCGCTTCCGGTGCGTTCTGCAGTGTGACCATCACCTGGAACAGCGGGTGGCGCGACAGCGACCGTGCCGGATTGACCTCGTCCACGACCTGCTCGAACGGCACGTCCTGATGGGTGAACGCGGCGAGGTCCGACTCACGCGTGCGCTCCACCAGCTCGGCGAAGGAGGGGTTTCCGGCGGTGGACACCCGCAGCACCACGGTGTTGACGAAGAACCCGACCAGGCCGTCCAGGGCCTCGTCCCCACGACCCGCGACGGGCGTGCCGACCGGCACGTCGTCCCCGGCGGCGAGCCTCGACAGCAGGGCGGTGACCGCTGCGTGCAGCACCATGAAGACGCTCGCGCCGCAGCTGCGCGCCAGCGACCTGATCTGCCCCCACCGCGAGGCGTCCACAGTGAAGGGCACCACTCCGCCGGTGAGGCCCGGTACCGCGGGGCGCGGGCGGTCCACCGGCAGGGGCAGGTCGTGGGGAAGTCCGGCGAGCGCGGACCTCCAGAACGCGACACCCTGGTTCCGCGCACTGTCCGTGTCCGGATCGTCGAGCATGTCCCGCTGCCACATCGCGTAGTCCGCGTAGTCCACCGCGAGCGGCTGCCACTGCGGAGCCCGCCCGGCGTACCGGGCCCGGTACGCCTCGTCCAGGTCGCGCAGCAGCGGACCGATGGACATGCCGTCCACGGCGACGTGGTGGAGAAGCAGCAGCAGGCGGTGGCGGTCCGGCGCGGTGCTCAGCAGCCATACCCGCAGTGGCGGTTCGGCGGCCAGATCGAACGCGTACCGCTGGGCGTCCTCGGTCTTCCGGGCCACCTCCTCCGGGGTGACCTCCAGCGTCACGATGCCGGGCAGGGCCTCGGGGCCGGACAGGACCTCCTGCCACGGTTCCCCGTCGTCGCCGGGCAGCACGGTGCGCAGCGGCTCGTGCCGCTGGACCACGTCCGCCAGAGCAGCCTCCAGCGCCGTCGGAGCCAGGGTCCCTTCCAGGTCCAGCAACAGGGGTACGTTGTAGCTCCAGTCCTCGGGGTTCATCCGGTTGAGGAACCACAGGCGGCGCTGCGCCGACGACAACGGCACCCGCTGCGGGCGCGGACCCCGGCGCAGCGCCGGCCGTGCGTCGCGGGCTCCGGTGAGCAGGGCGGCGAGCGAGCGCACCGTCGGATGCTCGAACACCGCCCGCGCGGGCACCTCGCGGCCGAACACCGTACGAATCCGGTTCACTAGCCGCAGCAGCGACAGCGAGTGCCCGCCGAGGTCGAAGAAGTCGTCGTCGGCACCGACCTGCTCGGCTCCCAGTACCTCGCCGAAGACACCCGCCAGAACTTCCACGACCGGGTCGCCCAGTGCACCGCCGCTGCCCCGGGCCGACGCCTCCGGCAGGGCGCGTCGGTCCACCTTGCCGCTGGTGGTGGTGGGCAGTTCCGCCAGCACGACGAACAGGGCAGGGACCAGGTGCGCGGGCAGCATCTGGGCGGCCCACGCGCGCAGGTCGCCCGGGGTCACCGCCGATGTCGCGCTCACGTAGGCCACGAGGTCCTGCTCCCGCGCGATCACGACCGCCCGGGACACCACGGGATGGCGGCCCAGGACCGCCTCGACCTCGCCGGGCTCGACCCGGAAGCCGCGGATCTTGACCTGATCGTCGGCCCGGCCGTGGAAGGTGAGCAGGCCATCCGCCGTCCACCGCACGAGGTCCCCGCTGCGGTACATGCGGCGTCCCTGTGCCCAGGGGTCGGCCACGAACCTCTCGGCGGTGGCACCCGCGGCGCCCAGGTATCCGCGCGCCAGCCCCGCGCCGGACACGTAGAGCTCACCCGTGACCCCGACGGGAACCGGGTTGAGCCATGCGTCCAGCACGTAGACGGCTGTGTTCCACACCGGGCGCCCGATCGGCACACCGCCCGCGGGCAGACGGGTGGAGGAGGACGCCGAGAATCGCACGCAGCCGACGGTCACCTCAGTGGGACCGTACTCGTTGTGGATCGTCATCCCTGGTACGCGGGACAACCACGCCTCGGCCAGCTCCGCGGGCAGTTGCTCCCCGCCGACCACCAGATCGCATCCGGCCGCGAACTGTGGGTGCGGTTCGCCGAGCATGGCCAGATGAGTCGGGGTCATCTTCAGCAGGCTGTATCCCCGGTCGGGTGTGGGACCGGTTTCCAGGTCGCCGACATCGATCCTGCCCCCGGACACCAGCGGCGCGAACAGCGTGGTCACGGGCATGTCGAAGGTGATCGGCGAGTGCAGCAGGGTCCGGTCGCCCACGCCGGGATAGGACATCGCCGCCCACGCCACGTAGTGAGCGAGCGCACGGTGCTCGATCACGACGCCCTTGGGCGTGCCCGTCGAGCCGGACGTGTGGATCACGTACGCCGGGTGCCCGGGGCGGGGCGGCGCGGGAACGGGCGCTGCCGTCCCGGGCGGGTCCTGGTCCACCAGCAGCGTCGGCAGCGGGAGCCGGTGGGCGAGTAGGGCGGTGGTCATCGCCACGACCGGCCTGGCACTGCCCACGACGGCCTGGAGCCGCTCTGCGGGATGGTCCACGTCGAGCGGCAGATAGCCGGCCCCTGACTTCAGGACCGCGAGCACCGCCACGATCTGCTCCGCACCGCGCGGCAGGAGGATCGCGACGAACCGCTCGGGCCCGGCGCCCCGGTGGGTGAGCATCCCGGCGAGGCGATCGGTCCGGGCGTCCAGGTCACGGTAGGTCAGCACGGCGTCGGGCGCGCTGACGGCAATGGCGTCGGGTGTTTTGGCCGCCTGGGCCCGGAAGGCTTCGACGACGGTCTCGTACGGCACCGGGTGGCGGGTGTCGTTGCGGTGGCGCACGAGGTCAGTCCGCTCGCGCGCGCCCAGCAGGTCGATGTCACCGAGCCGGACACCGGGGTCGGCGACGACCGCTGTCAGCACTCGGCGCAGCGCCGTGACCAGACTCTCCACTGTGGACCGGTCGTACAGCTCCGTGGCGTACTCCACGCCGCCGGTGAGTCCGTCGTCCGCTGAGCGCAACAGGAAGGACAGGTCGAACTTCGCCCGCCCGAGCCCCGCGAACCGGCGGCGCATGGTCAGACCGCCCAGAGCAGGCTCCGCCTGCGGGGTGTCCTGCAGTGCCAGCATCACCTGGAACAGTGGGTGGTGCGACAGCGACCGCCTCGGGTTGAGCTCCTCCACCACCTGTTCGAAGGGCACATCCTGGTGAGCGAAGGCCGCGAGGTCCGCGGTACGTGTACGGTCCAGCAGGTCGGCGAACGGGGGGTTGCCCGCGGTCGACACCCTCAGGGTCACCGTGTTGCCGAAGAAGCCGACCAGGTCGTCGAGCAGTTCGTCGCCCCGTCCGGCTACCACGGTGCCGACCGGCACGTCGTCTCCGGCGCCCAGCCGTGACAGCAGGGCGGTCAACGCGGCATGCAGGACCATGAAGACGGTCGCCCCACTGGTGCGGGCAAGTTTCCGTACCCCGTCCCACACCTGTCCGTCGAGTCCGAGCGGCACGATGTCACCTGCGAAGTCCGGCGCGGCGGGGCGCGGCCGGTCCGTCGGGAGCGTCACCTCTTCAGGCAGGTCCGCCAGCGCCACATGCCAGAACCCCAGTTGGTCCTTGAGCACACCGCCGGCGTCGGAGGTGTCCCTCAGCAGCTGCCGCTGCGCCAGCGCGTGGTCCGCGTACTGCACCGGCAGCGGTTCCCAGCCCGGCTCCTGCCCGGCTGAGCGTGACCGGTAGGCCGTGTCCAGGTCCCGGAGGAAGACGTCGAGCGACCAGCCGTCGAAGGCGATGTGGTGCAGGACGAGGACGAGGACCTCGGCGCCCGGTGTGGACAGCAGCGCCGCCCGGACAGGCGGTTCGGTCGCCAGGGAGAACGGCCGGTCGACGCGGGCCTGCACCAGCTCGGACAGCTGCTCGACCGGGGTTTCTTGCAGTTCGAGTCGGAGCTCCGCGAACGGGAGCACGTGCTGGTGGGGCTCGGGGCCGTCGGCTGGATACAGCGTGCGCAGGACCTCGTGCCGCTGGACGACATCCTCCAGCGCCGCTGCCAGAGCCGCGGAGTCGAGCGGTCCCTCGATGTCGAGCACGACCGGCACGTGATACTCGGTGGAGTCCGGCCGGAGGTGGTGCAGGAACCACAGGCGTTGCTGTCCCGGGGACAGCGGCAGCACGCCAGGACGGGTCTGCCGCACCAGTGCCGGACGCGCCGGCCCGGCGCCCGGCAGCCGCCGGGCGAGGCCGGCAGGGGTCGGTGCCCGGAACAGAGTCGCGAGGGTGATTTCCACGCCGAGCTTCACACGGATCCGCGACACCAGCCGGGTGGCCAGTAGGGAATGGCCGCCGAGGTCGAAGAAGCTGGCGTCGGTGCCGACCCGGTCCACGCCGAGCACGTCGGCGAACAGCCCGCACAGGATCTCTTCCTGCGGCGTGCCCGGCGCCCGGCTCAGCGCGCCGGGCATTTCCGGCACGGGCAGCGCCTTGCGGTCGGTCTTGCCGTTCGGCGTCAGCGGGATCGCGTCCAGCGCCATCACCGCGGACGGCACCAGATGGTCCGGCAGCTGTGCGGACAGTGCCTCCCGCACCGCCCGGGTGTCCTGGCTGCCGACGATGTACCCGACGAGTCGGGGGTGTCCGCCCAGGCCGGTCACCACGGATGCCACCGCATCCGTCACACCGGGCTGGGCGCGCATTTGCGCCTCCACCTCCCCCAGTTCGATCCGTCGTCCCCGGATCTTGACCTGAGTGTCGCGGCGACCCAGGAACTCGAGCTGGCCATCCGGGAGGAACCGCACCCGGTCGCCGGTGCGGTAGAGACGGCCGCCGTCGGCGGTGAAGGGATCTGCCACGAAGGTGCCCGCGGTCTTGGCCGGATCGCCGAGGTATCCCCGGCCGACTCCGGTACCGGCGACGTACAGGTCGCCGACGACTCCGACGGGTACGGGCTGGAGCTCATCGCTCAGCACGTACAGCCGGGTGTTACGGATCGCACGGCCGATGGGTGCCGTGGTCCGCGTGGGCGGCTGCGCGACGATGGCGTGGGTGACGTCGTCCGAACACTCGGTCGGACCGTACGCGTTGACGACGGGGATGTCCGGGAAGCGGGCGTGCCAGCGTCGGCTCAGTTCGGCGGGCAGCTCCTCGCCGGTGACGACCAACCAGCGCAGCTTCGGCAGCGGCGGCACCCGCGTCCCGTCGTCCCACGCCTCCAAGACGGCCCGCAGCAGGGAGGGCACCACTTCCAGGACGGTGACCCCCTGACGGGCCACGGACCGGAACAGCCCCGTTGGATCGGCCGCCAGGTCCGGTCCGACCGCGAGCGTACGGCTGCCGACGAGCAGGGCGGCGACCATCTGCCACAGCGAGATGTCGAAGGTGAGCGGGGCGTTGAGGACGATCGTGTCCTCAGCGGTGAGGGTGAGGCTCTCCACCTTGGCCAGCAGGTGGTTGTTCATGCCCCGGTGGTGGACCATCGCGCCCTTGGGACGGCCGGTGGAACCGGACGTGAAGATGACGTACGCCAGCTGGTCGGGCGCCGGTGTCACGCGCGTACCGCCGATGGGTTCTACGCCGTCCCCGGTGAGCTCCAGTACGGCCACCGTGCCGGCCGCGCCCTTCGCGACGGCGGCCGCGAGGTCTCCGTGCCGGGGGTCGGCCAGCAGCCAACGCGTTCCCGCGTCGGTCAGCAGGGCGGCGGACCGGCTCGCGGGTGCACCCGTCTCCAGGGGAAGGTACGCGGCTCCGGCCGCGAGAACGCCGAGGAACGCGGTCACCGCCCAGCGGCTCCGGTCGGCCAGCACGCCGACCACCGTGTCCGGCCCCGCGCCATGGGCCCGTAGCCGGCTTGCCACCAGCTCCATCCGCGCCACGAGTTCCCGGTAGGTCACGTCACCGTCATCGTCGGTGACGGCCACCGAGTCCGGTCGCCGGTCGGCCATGGCGCTGACTCGCGCCACCACATCGTCCAACGTGTGTGGTGCCTCGGTCCGGTTCCAGTCGTGCAGTAGTCGGTGGTGCTCGTCGTCGGCGAGGATACGGGCGTCACCGATCCGCGTGCCCGGGTCCTGCGTGACCGCCTCGATCAGGCGGACGTATCGCTCCAGCAGGGCCCGGGCGGTGTCCGGGCGGAAGACATCGGCGCGGTATTCCAGAGACGCCCTGATCCCGTCCGCATCGCCTTCAGCCGTGAAGGCTTCCCGAACGTTGAAGGACAGGTCGAACTTGGCCGTCCCGGTGGGCATGCCCGTCAGCTCCAGTTCCAGGCCGGCCACGGACGGCAGCACCCGCCGGGAGCTGTCCATCGAGAGCATGACCTGGAAGAGCGGGTGCCTGGACATCGAACGCGGAGGCTTGAGCGCCTCCACCAGCCGTTCGAACGGCAGGTCCTGGTGACCGTAGGCCGCGGCGTTCGCCCGGCGCACCCGACCCAGCAGTTCACGGAAGGAGGGGTTGCCCGACGTGTCGGTGCGCAGCACCACCGTGTTGACGAACAGACCGACCAGGTCGGCGAGGGATGTGTGGGAGCGCCCCGCCACGGCCGCGCCGACGGCGATGTCGTCGCCGGCGCCGAGCCTGGTCAACAGTGCCGCCAGGGCGGCCTGGAGCACCATGAAGGTGCTGGCGTCGGCGGACCGTGCGAGGCCGACGACACGGCTGTGAAGAGCGGGGTCGAGGTCGATTTCGGTCACCGCGGCGGGTGCGGTGCGGACGCCTGCCGGATGGGGCCGGTCGAAGGGCAGGTCGAGGTGGTCGGGGAGACCGGCCAGTGCCTTCTGCCAGAAGGCGATCTGCCGGGCGGAGACGCTGTCCGGGTCTGCCTCGTCGCCCAGCATGCGGCGCTGCCAAGCGGTGTAGTCGGCGTACTGCAGGGGCAGGGGCGTCAGGGCCGGAACCTGTCCGGCGCGACGGGCTTCGTAGGCGGCCAGGAGGTCGCGCATCAGCGGGCCCAGCGACTCGGCGTCGGCGGCGACGTGGTGCAGCAGCAGCAGAAGTACGTGCCGCCCCGGGTCAAGGGCGAACAGCACGGCCCGCAGCGGGGGCTCGGCCGACAGGTCGAAGGTGTCGGCCGCGGCCTCGGTCAGCCTTTCGCGCAGTCGCGAGTCGTCGGTGGCCACGACGGCCAGTCCAGGGTGCGCCGGGCCGCCCTCGGCGAGGATGCGCCGGACCGGTCGTCCCGCGCGGTCCTGGTAGAGGGTGCGCAGCGTCTCATGGCGGTCGACGACGTCTCCTAGTGCCGCGGCGAGGGCGCTCTGGTCGAGTTCACCGCCGAGGCTGAGGACGAGCGGGATGTTGTACGCGGTACTGGGCCCTTCGAGCTGCTGCAGGAACCACAGCCTCCGCTGCGCGAACGACAGCTCCAGGTCGCCGTCGCGGAGTGCCGGAACCGGGCCTCGGCGGACGGGATCGTCGTCGGAGCCGGCCCGACGGTCCCCCAGACGTTCGGCGAGCTCCCGCACCGTCGGCGCGAGGAAGACCGTCTCCATGCCGCAGTGGGCGCCGAGTTCGGCACGGATGCGGACCACGAGCTGCCCCGCCAGCAGGGAGTGTCCGCCCATTTCGAAGAAGCTCCGGTCGATCCCGACCGTGTCGGCATCGATATCGAGGATCTCGGCGAAGAGCGCACACAGCTGTCGTTCCCGCGGCGTCAGCGGCGGGCTGACGAACCCGTGGTCGGTGGCCGTCGTCCCACCCGTTCGGGAGGGGGCCGGTAGGGCGGCGCGGTCCACCTTGCCCTGAGGAGTGACCGGCAGGGCGCCGAGTTCGAGGATCGCGTGCGGGCGCATGTGGGCGGGAAGCGTCTCGGCCAGCCGTCCGTGGGCCGCGTCGACATCCAGGGCAGCGGTGCCCTCGGGTACGACGTAGGCGACGATCTGCGGCTCGCGTACGCCCTCGGTGCGCAGGACGGCGACCGCCTGACGGACTCCGTCCGACGCCAGCAGTACGGACTCGATCTCGCCCAGCTCGACGCGGAAACCGCGGATCTTCACCTGCTGGTCCGCGCGTCCGATGAACTCCAGCCGGCCGTCTTCCCGCCACCGTGCCAGGTCGCCGGTGCGGTACATGCGGTCGCCGTCGCCGGTGAACGGGTTCGCCACGAAGCGCTCGGCGGTCAGACCGGCCCGGCCGAGGTAGCCGCGGGCAAGGCCCGGCCCCGTCACGTACACCTCGCCGGCGACTCCGGGCTGGACCGGTTGCAGGGCGTGGTCCAGCACGTGAATGCCCGAGAGCGCAAAAGGGCTGCCGATCGGGACCGGCGAGCCGGTGCCGCCGCTCAACGGCTCGCTCGTGGTGCAGCACACCGTGGTCTCGGTGGGGCCGTAAGCGTTGATCATCTTACGGCCGGGCGACCATGTGTCCACCAGCTCGAGCGGACACACCTCGCCTGCCACGGCGAGGGTGACTCCCTCGGGTATCGCCCCGTCGGGGAGAGCCGCCAGTACCGCCGGCGGGAGGGTCACGTGGGTGATCCTCCGCTCGCTGAGCAAGCGCCCCAGCTCGGGTGGCAGCAGCTCGTCCGGATGTGGCGCGAGGATGAGGGTGCCACCGGAGAGCAATGCCATGGCCAGTTCCCAGAACGCGGCGTCGAAGCTGATCGAGGCGAACTGCAACACCCGTGACCCCGGGCCGACGCGGAAGGCCCGCTGCTGGGCCTGCGCGAGGGCCGCCACCCCCTGGTGGGTCACCGCGACGCCCTTGGGAACTCCGGTGGAACCGGAGGTGTAGATGACGTAGGCCGTGTTCCGGACGTCGGGGGCCACGGCGGGCGCGGCGCCGCTTGAGGCGCGAGCCGTCCCGGACAACTCCTCCCGGGTGGCCGGAGCGTCCAGGAGGAGGACGGGTGTGTCCTCCGTCCCGGCCTGCTCGGCCAGTCCTTCCACGGTGAGCAGGCACTGCGGCCGGGCGTCGGCAAGCATACGGACAATACGGTCTCGCGGGTACGCCGGATCGACGGGCAGGTAGGCGCCGCCGGCCCGCATCACGGCCAACACAGCCACCACGAGGTCGACGGAGCGGGGCAGCGCGACCGCGACGAGCGATTCCGGCCCGACGCCCCTGGCGAGCAGTAGCCCGGCCAGCGCGTCGGCCCGTTCGTCCAGCTCCGTGTAGCCGACGCAGGGCGCGCCCGCCAGCTCCACCGCCGGCGCGTCCCCGTGCCGTGCCGCAACTTCCCGGAAGAGGTCGGAGAAGGTGCGTGCGGGGACGGGCGGTCCGGCCGGGCGTCCCCAACCGTTCAGCGCCTCCCGGCGTTCGCGCCCCACCGTTGACAGGTCGGCGATCGTACGACCGGGGTGGTCGAGCGCCTCGGTGATCTCCCCGACGAGTTGACCGAACGCCTCGTGATGGCCTGCGACTTCGCCGTCCGTGTAGAGCCGCGGATCAGCGTCCAGATCGATGTCCAGCCCGCCGTCGGCACGCCGGTAGGCGCTGAAGCTCATGTCGTGAATGTGACGGACCGACATATTACGTGACGTCACCATGCGGGCGCCGCCCAGGCGGCCACCGTAGTGGAACGGGATGACGTTCACCGCCGGCCCCCACACGGAGCGTCCCATACCGCGTGCCCTCAGCTCCTGGCGCAGCCGCTCGCCGGGATAGCGCTGGTGGGCCAGCGCCGCCCTGATCTCAGCGCCGACCTGTTCGACCAGCTCGCGCACCGGAGTCTGCGGCCGTACCGAGAGCCGCAGCGGCAGCACGTTCACCAGCGGGCCGGCTGCCGTCTTCGCCGTCTCGGTGACCCGTGCGGTGACCGGCAGTCCGAGGACGACATCACCGGCTCCGGAGTGCCGGTGTACCAGCACGGCGGCAGCCGCGAACATCAGCCGGGACGTCCTTGCGCCGTGCCGTTGCCGCGCATCCCGCAGCGCGTCCAGGGACCGCTCCGGCAGTGCCGCGCGCCGTCGTACCGGAACCGTCCACCCCGTCGGCGGCTCCCCGGCCAGCCGACCCGGCTCCGGAAGGTCGGCGAAGCGGTCCCACCAGTAGGCCTGGTCTTCGAGGAACTGGCTGGAGCGGGCGTACTCCTCGTGATCGTCGACGAGTGACCGCACCGAGCCGATGGACGCGGCGGGAACGGCCAGGCCGTCCGTCAGGGCGTTGTACGCCTCGGCGAACCGCTGGTTGAGCAGTGCGAAGCCGACGCCGTCGATGACGATGTGGTGATAGCCCTGGTACCAGAGGTAGGTATGCTCTGCGATCCGGAAGACGGCGAAGGTGAACAACCGGTCGGCGGCCAGGTCGATCAGGCGGGCGAGGTCCTTGCGTATCCACTCGTCGACGGCGGCCCGGGGGTCGGGCTGTGACCGGAAGTCGAGCCATGCCGGTTCCCACGGCGGGAGGGCGCCGATCAGCTGGCGTGGTCCATCCGCCGTCTCGACGAATCTGGCCCGCAGGGAGTCGACGTCGTCCACCGTGCGCCGCAGCGCCTGCTCGAACAGAGCCCGGTCGAGCGGCCCTTCCACCTGGACGCATTCGGCCGCCCGGTATACCGGAGCGTCGGGGTCGGCCCGGCATGCGACCCAGATGGCGTGCTGGGTCGGCGACAGCGGCGCCGACGACGCGTCGTCCGTGTGCGAGGACTTCAACATGCGACCGCCCCTTCAGTCCGGCGGCCCGGTTCCGGGGACGCCTCCACAGCCACGTCAGTCATGACAGCAAGTCACCAGGACCCGATGCGGGGTACGGCTCTCACCGGCATCGACTTGACCCCCGCCACGAAGTTGGAGGCCAGGTGCCGGACCTCGCCGGCGGGTTCGAATCGTTCGACGCGCGCGAAGATCCGCTCGAAGAGCATGCGCAGGGAGATCCGGGCCAGTGCGCCCCCGACGCAGTAGTGCGGCCCGAATCCGAAGGCGACATGCCGGTTGGGCCTGCGCTCGATGTCGAACAGGTAGGGATCGGCGAAAACGTCTTCGTCCCGGTTGGCGGACCCCAGCCACGCGACCAGTGCCGAGCCCTCGCGAAGGGTGTGTCCGCCGATTTCGACGTCCCGGGTGGTGTAGCGCATGAAGTGGCTGGCGGGCGAGGACCAACGCAGCCCTTCTTCGACGCACCCGGGCACGAGGGAGGGGTCCGCGGCGGCCGTGCGGAAGGCGGCCGGGTGGTCCATCAGCGCCTGTACCAGCCCGGTGATGGTGTGCGGCGTGGTCACGTTGGCGCCGAGGATCAGGCTGTAGCAGTTGTAGACGATGGTCTCGTGGTCGAGAGGACTCCCGTCGATCCGCATGCTCATCAGGTGGCCGATCAGGTCGTCCGTGGGGGTACCGCCGCGGGCGGACAGCTGACGTGAGAAGTACTCGAACAGTTCGTGGTGCACGGTGAGCAGCGTGAGCGGAGCGGATCCCTCCTGGAAGGAGGCGTCGTGCGGTGCGATCGCCATCGTCGTCAGCTTTGCCAGCCGCGGCCAGTCCTCCTGCGGCAGGCCCATCAAGGTGCCGATGAAGTCCATCGGGAAGTTCATCGCGGCCACGGCGAGATCGCTGATCTCCCCGGTCAGCAGGGGAGTCAGGAGCCGGTCGACGGGCTGGAGCAACACCTCGCGCCGGGCCTCCACCGCCCGGGCCGACAGCACACGGCCCAGCGACTCCCGTAGCGCTGTGTGCCGTGGCGGGTCGGTCGCCGCCATCATCTTGCCGCCTGCCGGGTCGTCGGCGCCGAGCGCGGTGAGCAGCGTTCCCCGTTCGGACGTGAAGAACTCGTGGTCGCGCAGGACCCGGCACACGTCCGCGTACCGTACGACCGACCAGAAGCGTCGGCCGTCCTGCAGTTCCTGCCGGTGCACGGGTGCCTTTGCCCGCAGCAGGCGCCATAGCGCGTGCGGGTGCCCTTCGCTGTAGAGCCGTGCATCCCACAGATCGACACGGTCCGGATCCATCGGCTGCCCCGGATCGTCCGGCGACATCCTCATAGGGTGCGCTCCTCGATCAGCGTGGCGAGCCCCGCCACCGTCGGTCTCAGGTAGAAGTCCAGCGGTGTGAGCGCTACCGCGAACTCGGTGGCGATGTCGGCGGTCATCCGCATACTGAGCAGGGAATGGCCGCCCAGGACGATGAAGTCGTCGTCAACCCCGATCCGGTCGATGCCCAGCAGGTCGGACCACATCTCGGCGATCTGTTTCTCCAGGAGGGAGCGCGGAGGAACGTAGTCGGTGAACAGGTCCGGGCGCTCACGGGAGACGCGCCCGGCCAGCTCGGCGCGATCGACCTTGCCGTTGACCGTCAGTGGAAGGCCGTCGACAACCCGATAGGACGCGGGGCGCGCGTAGTCGGGCAGTGCCGCAGTCGCCTGCTTCCGCAGCCCCAGTACGGACAGCACCTGGCCCCTGTGCGGCGCGACGAAGGCGACCAGCTGTTGCGTCCCGGTCGTGGTCGGCTGGGCCACCACTGCCACGGCGCGCACACCCGGCTGAGTCGCGAGGGCGCTCTCCACCTCACCTGGCTCCACCCGGAAGCCGTTGATCTTGATCTGCCGGTCGGCCCGCCCCAGGAATTCGAGCACACCGTCCGGACGGACGCGCACCCGGTCACCGGTCCGGTACATCCTGCCGCCGGGCGGCGAGCTCCACGGGTCGCAGACGAAACGTGCTGCGGTCAGCCCCGGCGCGCCCGCGTACCCGCGGGCCAGTCCCGACCCCGTCGCGTAGAGCTCGCCCTCCACGGCCGGCGTGAGCCGTGCGTCCAGTACCCGTACGCCGGTGCCGGTGATCGGCCGTCCGATCGGCAGCGGTCCCGGCTCCCCCGGGGCGACCTCGTGGCAGCAGGTGAAGGTGGTGTTCTCCGTCGGGCCGTACCCGTTGACGAGCCGTAGGCCCGGCACCCGCGCCAGGATCTCGGCGGCGTGCCGTGGGGAGACCACGTCTCCGCCGACGACCAGCCGCCGCACTCCCGCCAGATGGTCGACGTGCGCGTCGACCATCAGTTGGAAGAGACCTGCGGTCATCCACAGCGTCGTGATCTTCTGTGCGCTGATGAACTCCGCGAGTTCGGCCGACGACGGCTCACTCGCGGGATGCACCACGAGTTCGGCGCCACCGAGCAGCGGAGGCCAGATCTCGAACGTGGACGCGTCGAACGCCACGGGGGCGAACTGAAGATAGCGGTCATGAGGGTCGAGTGGGGCGCAGGTCGGGTCGAGCGCCAGCCGCAGCACCGCTTCGTGGGGCACCGCCACCCCGCGGGGGGTACCAGTGGACCCCGAGGTGAACGCGACATAGGCGAGATGGCCGCCCGCCGTTCCCAGGGCCTGTCCGGCGGCCGGATCCGGTCTGGCCGCCTCGTACCCCGGCAGCGCGGTGCCGGTCTCGTCCACGAGATGCTGCACGCCGGCGGACCGCAGGGCCGTGGTGCGCCACCGGTCCGGCTGCCGCGGGTCCACGGGCACGTAGGCGGCGCCCGACTTCAAGACGCCCAGCAGTGTCACCACGAGCTCGACCGAGCGCCGCGCCACAACGCCCACCGTCGACTCCCGGCCCATGCCGAGCGCCCGCAGACGCTCCCCCGCACGGTTCGCCCGCGCGTCCAGCTCCGCGTACGTGAGGACACAGTCGTCACCGCGCACGGCCACCTTGTCGGGGGTCGCCGCCACCCGCTCGGCAAGAACCTCGTGCACCATGTTCATCGGGCCAGGTCCCGCCGCATGTCGTCGGCCAGCTCCGCCATCAGCGCCAGAGGCGCCTCGAGGAACGTGTGGTGCGAGCCGCGGAGGGTGATGAACCGGGCGTCGGAGCAGTAGTGGCGCCAGCCGTGCATCAGCTCCGGTCGCACCTCCTCGTCACGGTCCCAGCCGATCACCGTGACGCCGCCCGGCAGCCGCAGCGGTTCGGGGATGCGGTACGCCTTGTGCGCGGCGATGTCAGCCTTCATGACCGAGAGCCCCAGGGCGAGCAGGTCCGGAATCGGCTCCCCGCCCATGGACCGGGTCAGCGCGGCGAGCTCGGCAGTCAGCTCGTCGTCGCTCATGGCGAGAAACCGGCCGTACGGCGGCTCGTGCGGCGCCACCTGCGAGGACACGAAGAGCCGTCGCGGCACAGGCAGACCGGCCCCGGCGAGCCGGTTGGCCACCGCGAAACCGGCGAGTGCGGAACTGCAGTGCCCGAAGAACGCGAACGGTCGGTCCAAATAGGGTTCGAGCTCGGGAATCACCTGTTCGGCGAGGGCGTCGAAGGTGCCGTAGTGGGGTTCCGCCAGCCGGTTTTCCCGGCCCGGTGGCTGAATCGGGCACACTTCCGCGCTCCCGGCCCACTCCGGCCAGCGCGCGTACATGGAGGCTCCGACCCCGGAGTACGGGAAGCAGAAGATGCGGCACGTCGCGGCGTCATTGGGACGGCGAAGCAACCACTGCCCACGGACACGGTTGGCGTTCAACGATGACATGACCCCCGTCAGAATTCCTCGGGTCGTCGGCAAGGGTCAGCAACCCTGCGCCGCGACATCCTCCATCCGGCTCTGCCTGGATCATGCCAACCACCTCTGCAGTTCCGGTGTCATTTCCCTTTCAGTCGGCTTGCCCCGCTCTGCTGGGGGCGGAAAGGCAAGGGCCTGTGGGTCCCCCTCGTAGCGTGAAGTCCGTGACTGCGGGGAAGTTGAGAGTCACGGCAGAGAAGCGTCGGGCGTCCGAGTCGGAGTCCGGTGCGAGGGCTGCAGGGGTCGTGACCGCGACGGGGAATCAGATCTCCGAGGTCGCCGATGAACTGGGGACAAGCGAGGCGACGTGCGCGAGTCGGGTGTCACGGGCCGGGCGGAGCGAGAAGGGCAAGCCGGCCGAAGCGGATGAGGGGATCACCCGGCCGCGGCAAGAGAACGCGGAGCTGCCCAGGGTGCAGGCCGGAGAGCCTGCCCCTCAGCCGTACATCACGTCCGTGGACCGACCCAACGCAGGATCAGGTGCTCGCCCGGAAATGGCTGCGCACCGCGCTTTCGTGTCCCCCGTTCTCAGTGGACCCACGATGTCGACAGACAAAACACCGCTTGTTGGTCCTGAAGGCGCGGCAGGCGCTGCGCCGCCTCCCGTTCGGTGTCCGACGCGTCCGCCTCTGCCACTTCCCTGGCAAAAGCAGCCGCCAGACCGAGCATCCGGAACATCAGCGGACCCCTGTCGACCACCTTGAGCAACCGGCTGTCCACCAGCCGTTCCAGCGCCTCAGCGTGATCAGGCACCGGGAGGTCCAGCACTGCGGTGGCCGAGAAGGCGGAGGAGACCCCGACGCCGGACAGTCCGATCATCCGGAAGAGGCGCCGCTCATCCTCGGTCAGGCGACGATAGGCAGGAGCGAAGCAGGAGCGGACGCTGAGTGAGTCGCGGGTGAGTTCGTCCAGGAGCCAGCGCTGGTGGGACAGGCGGGAAGCGAGATCACCGAAGGTCCAGTGCGACTTGGCCGCAAGCCTGGCACCGGCGATGCGCAGCGCGAACGGCAGGTAGCAGCAGAGGCGAGCCACTTCGCGAGCCGCGGCCAGTTCTTGGTCCACCCGCGCGGCACCCACCACGTGCTTGAGAAGCGTCACGGCCTGGTGCTGGCTCATGTCGTTGAGCTCGATGCGGGAGGTGAAAGGCATGCCGGTGAGCCGTGCGCTGCTGGTGATGATGACGCCGCTCTCCGGGTTGCCGGGGAGGAGGTGCTGCAACTGTGCCTCGTCGGCGGCGTCGTCGAGCACCAGGAGAACGCGCCGGCCCTTGAGACCGTCACGGAAGCAGGCAGCCTTCGCCGTGAGGCCCTCGGACAGCTCCGACAGAGGAAGGTTCATCGCGCTCAGCATCTGGGCGAGTACCGCCTCGGGCTCCGCGGGATGCTCGGCGCTGCCGCCCAGATCGACGTAGAGTTGTCCGTCCGGGAATGAGGAACGCAACTGTTGCGCGAGGTGGACGGCGACTGTCGTCTTTCCGGCCCCGCCCTGGCCCGTGATCGCCGCGACGGTCGTGGTGGTGGGGTCACGGGCCGTGAAAACGTGAGCAACGGCCTTGGAGACCTCACCTGGTACAAAATCAGGAGTGTCGGCGGGAAGTTGCGACGGGGACACCCACCCGGACCGCGACACGTTGGTCGACGTCCACGCGTTCGCCGTGCCGCTGTCCTGCGCATCCCGCTCCAGAAGGGACCGATGCAGGTCCCGCAGTTCGGAAGTCGGCTCGGCGCCGAGCTCGTCGGCAAGTTTCGAACGCAGCTCGGCGTAGACGGCGAGGGCTTCGGCCGAGCGGCTGGACCGGTGGAGGGCCGTCATCAGGTGGCCGTGGAACGTCTCGCGGAGCGGGTACCTCGCGACGAGGGGCTTGAGTCTGCTCACCACCTGCGTATGCGCTCCCATGGCCAGCATCACATCGGTGTGCTGTTCCAGAGCGACCAACCGCAGCTCGGTCAGCCTATCGGCTTCCGCGGCGACGCAGTCACCCGCTGTGACGTCTGTGAACGCCTCTCCCTCCCAGAGCGACAGGGCGCGCTCGAGCAGGTCGGCCGCCTTGTCGAGGAACCCCTTGTCGCGTTCCCGCATGCCTGCCGCCAATAACTTCTCGAACTGATCGGCGTCGACTTCGTCGGGGCACAGGCGGTAGGCACCGGGCTCGGTCGACATCACCGCCATGACGGTACCCGGGTCGGACATTGACCGGAAGAGCGACCTGATACGCGACACCCTGACATGTACCGCGTTGGCCCGATTGACCGGTACTTGCGCGGGCCATGCCGCCTCGGCGAGGTGGTCGACCGAGACCACGCGCCCGGCGTGGGTCAGCATCTCCGCCAGGAACGCTCTGTCTCTGCGTCCAGTCAACATCGCCCCTGTCCCCTGCCCGTTCGACACTCTCAACGATCCAAGTACGCAGAACCTCATAACTTGATCGTTGCACGACGTTCATCCGATCACCACAGGCTGCAACCCCCGGAGGGCCAACCGGTGCACGGCGCGGGTGCCGCCGTACTCCTTGGTGAGATCTTGGACGTCGATGCTGGTCAAGGCGCCGGAGTGGCGACCGGGCACGGGTCCAGGACTCTGCCGCCCGAGGAGAGCGTCTCCCCCGTTCGGGGGAGGCTCGCCGTCAGTTCCGGACGCCACATGACGGAGTGACCTGCCTGCTGCGCCCGCTGATTGACGGGACGAGGCACACCCACCTGCCGTCCAAGCCATGGGTGCCCGCAGTGTCGCTGCTTGCGCTGGGGCTGATCCCCGCGGTGCGCCTGAGCGAGGGCATGCAGGCGCGCCTGCTGATGACGCCCGGCAAGCGGGGTGCCCCGGACGCGCGGCGATCACGGTCACACCGCCAGCCACGTGGCGGGACCGGCTGCGGACAGTGGTAGGGGCTGGAGGCGCGCATGGCCCTCGGTGCGGTGATGCTCCTCGCTCCCTCTGGCTGCTGGTCCTCGCCGTGGTGCTGGCCCGACTCTCCTTCGGGCAGGTGCCGGACGACATCTGGGTCCTCTCGAAGGCGCACCCGCACTGGGCGTACGCAGCGCGGCGCTTGGCCTGCTCAGCCTCCCGCCGGCGGCGGGTCTCCTCTTCCCGGCGGGTCTGCTGCTGTGCCCGGAGCCGGGCCGCCCGCTCTCGCGCGGCTAAAATCCACGATCACCGCAGTCGAAGCCCTCTCATTGACCGACCAGCCACACCACTTGACCGTGATCGGCGAAGGAACCCTCCAGGAGCACCTGCAACAGCGGGCAGTCGAACTCGGGCTCCGGGACCGGGTCCGCTTCGTCCCGTTCCTGCCCCGCGCCGAACTCTGGCGCCTCCTGCCGGACTTCGACGCCTTCGTCTTCACCACCACAGGTCTTGAGGCCTTCGGGCTCGTCCTCATCGAAGCCCAGGCCCACGGGCTTCCGGTCGTCTACTCCAACCTGCCCGGTGTAAAGGAAACCCTCGGAGGCGCCGGAGTTCCCTACACTCCCGGCGACCCGCGCTCACTGGCCGCGGCCCTGGACGGGATGGGCCGCGCCCCCCACCGGCGCAAGGCCCTGAGCAAGGCGGCTCTCGACAACGCGCGCCGATACGACATCGCCGCCACCGGCCGCCGGCTCCGCGAACTGACCATCCGCGTCACCTCCTGAGCCCGATGCTCGTCCAGTTGGCCACCGACCGCTCCCTGCCTCGGCATCCTCCTGGGATCGCTGCACTCCGCGGCCATCACCATCCGCACCTGGCAGAAGAAGCCAGGCAATGCCGCGGCGTACCACAACGCCCTTCATCGCGTCGCCGGGATCGCCATCGCCGGAGGTGCTTCGCAAGGTGGCCCCAGCCAGGTGACGAGTTACTGTGACAGTGGAGCGGGCGTGCCTTCGCGGACGCGAGGCAGGGAGCGGTGAAAGGTCATGCCGGTACGATTCCGAAGGTGTCGCTGCGGGCCACGCGCCGAAGGGATTGAGGGAGACCTGGAGGAGGTCGCCGCCTCGGATCCGGAGGCAGAAGCTGTTGCGGCTGACCGGGGCGATTTGATGACCGCCCCAGCGGTGGTAGCCGAGGAGATCGAACTCTTCGCTGTCCGCAGCCTGGCACCCGTACCGGATGATTCGCCTCCGTCGTATCGCAGTCCAGTGACGCCATCACGTCGCCCCGCCAGTTGCCGCCGGGACCGCGGACTTCCGGCTCGGCGTGGTGCCCGGCGGTAGCGAGCTCCAGCTTCAGCAGACGGTGCTCCATCCGAGCCTTGAACACGGTCCTGGCCCGGATTCGCCGCACCGGTGACGGGGTGGATATTCTTTCCCGCCACCGGTGGAAGGGAGTGGCGTTCCATGAGCGAGGTGAAGGGTGTCGAGGCGGTGCCCCGGCTCTGGCAGCGCTTCACGGAGTGGCTCAGGCACAACGCCCCTGAGGACCACGCAGTGCTGTTGCCGGGGATCGGGGCGGAGGAGCTCGGCACGCTGGAGCGGGAGATCGGCTTCCCTCTGGACGGCGGGCTGAAGGCGCTGCTGTCGGTTTGCTGTGGGGTCGTGACCCCTGCGTCGAGCATGGAGCCCGGCGCTTTCTTCCTCCAGTACAGCCTGCTGGACGCCGCCGGGATCGTGGAGTGGCAGCGGTACTTCGCCAACGCGGAGCGGGACCTCGTCGCGGACGGAAACGGCTGGGGCGTCGGGATGCTGGCGCACCACTCGTGGGTGCCCTTCGCCCAGGCCAACACCGGGGACGTGTTGTTCGTGGACCACCGGGACGGCCACGAAGGAGAGGTAGGGGAGATGTCCTTCGGCGACCCCCGGTACCGGCTGCTGCGGCCCGGTCTCACAGAGACACTGCACGACATGTGCGTCGCGGTCGAGGAGTCCGCCCCACTCCTGTCGCCCGAGTTGAGGCGGCGTCCAGTGGTGCACGAGGGGCGCATGCTGGAGTGGCACTGAGGGCTTGCAGGCGGCGAGAACGCTTCCGCCGGCGGCCGGGGCGGCCATGCCGCGTTCCGTCATCGTCATCCCGATCGCGGTCCCCAGCCCGAGCGGCTCGCGGCCGTCACCGCACCGCTGGCCGCCGTCCAGCGGGCGCGCGGCGCAGGCCCGGTCGGATTCTTCCTGGCCTGCCGTGGCGTGTCGCGACGTGCTCGGACCAGGCCGGCCGGTGGTGCGGGGAGCCGTGAACGTACGGGCCGGCACCGGCGGGGCCGGAGCTCCCGGGGTGCCTGGCGGGTGAGCGGTGCGGTCAGGCGACCTGGTCCATGCCGGCGCCGACCTTCTTCATGCACGCGTCCTCGAAGGCCCTGAGACTGATCTGGCCGTCGTGCCCGGGGCCTATGAACTCCGTGAAGAGGGTCCAGCCGCGCTGCTTGAGGATCACCTTGGGTATTCCGTCTCCCCGTCCGGTGTCTTGCGCACCCTCTGGTCGTGGGTCCGCCAGTCACGCTCCCGCAGTTCGCGGACCGCCGTGTCGTAGCGGGCGATGTCGACCGGGGTGGCGGTGATGTCGGTCGTCCAGGCCTTGAGAGCGACGCTGCACGACGCTGCCGTGCCCGGCCGGACGCCCGCGGCGTCACGGGCGAACTCCTCGTTCGCCGGGACATCCGCGTCGGCGGCCGAGGTGTCGAGGTCCGCGCGTACGACCTCCCTGGGGAGCGGCCCGGTGCCCTTGGGGCGGGGGCGGAGCCGGGGTGACGGCCGCTCCGGCGCCCGAACCACCCGTGCCGCACCCCGCGGCTCCGACCACGACGACCGTTACCACCACGGCGGCGGCCCACTTCGCTCTGCCCACAGTCCGTACCCTTCCCCACACCGCGGGGAGCAGGCGCCCCCGTGACCTGGGGAGGAGTCTGCCACGGCGTGCTGACGCGACAACCGGCAGCCTCTCCGCCTGACGACCGGTGAGCAGCCCCGCCGGTCGGCCGCTACGACGGCCGCCCCTGACAGCTCCGTTCTCACGTGCACCGCCAAGCGGACGGGATGCCGTACCGGCGGGCACCACGCCTACGCGGCCCGGGACCGCGTCGCGGTCGTCGAACACCTGGCGCATCTGGACGCGGACCAGCTGGAGTTCACCGCGGGTGTGCTCCGCAACACCTGCAACGACACCCTCCAGGTCCTGCGGGAGACCGGCCGCCCGCACAACCCGGCCACCGTGGTCCGCCAGGCGGTGCGGACGGTGTCGGTCCTTTCGGCTGGGACGGCTGGGCGGTGCCCGCCCTTCTCGTCTTCGGTTTCGGCGGCCCGGAGCCCGTCGCAGGTCAGCTCTCGTTGGAAGTCGCGTCGGACTTCCCCGGCCACTACGGCCGCACCCGCCCGCCGGCAGCCGGGCTGCGCCCGCTGCGTGACCCGAGCACCGACGAGAAAGCGGCCGACGACGAGAACAGCCGGCCGCTTCCCAGCGGTCAGGCCGTTCTGGTTACTACCCGGCGTGCAGGACGAAGAACAGGAAGCACAGGAATCGCGGCTCGGCCGCGATGGCCTCGGGGAACATCTCGCGGGCGGCGGGATCAGGATCCGGCTCGCTGATGACCGATATCCTGAAACCGGCCCCGCCGAAAGCCTCGATCATCGCGTGCAACGGCCTGTGCCATCTGCTCACCAGAGCGGTCCGGCCGCCCACGGTCCACTCCACGGTCCATTTGGTGGTGTCGAAATAGTTGCACTTCGCCTCGCGACCGGCCTCGCGGTGTATGAGATTGATGGCAAAGGGATGGTCGACAGACGCGATCAGCCGACCGCCGGGCCTGAGTACGCGTCGCAGCTCGGCCAGCGCCGGCCCCCAGTCCTCCAGGTAGTGCAGCACCAGGGACGCCACTACATCGTCGAACGTGTCATCAGCGTAAGGAAGCGCGCTGCCCAGGTCCGCCACCTGCAGGTCCGCACCGCCGCCGAGCCGCTGCCGAGCCAGCTCCAGCATCCCGGCACTCGTGTCGAAGCCACTCACCACGGCGCCACGGTCGCGCAGCGCGGCAAACAGGGCCCCCGAGCCGCAACCGGCGTCGAGGATCCGCCGGCCGGCCACCTCTCCGGCGAGGGCCAGCATCGCGGGCCGCTCGTAGTAGGCATTGACAAGGTTGGTTTCGTTCGCGGCCGTGTACGCCTCGGCGAAGCTGTTGTAGTCGTTGGTCCCCGACGGATCCACACTCACTGCGGACGGCGAGACCAGCCTGGTGGAAATCGCCTGCTCTGGGCGCTCGCTTGGGATCATGGTGCGGGAGACGTGCGCTGCAGCAGTCCGGTTCCTGGCTGCGGCCAACTGCTGCGCTGCGTCGTCGCACGGGTCGATCCCGTCTACCCCGGAGTCCTCTCCCTGTCGGGCCACGCCGGTGCGGCGGGCCCTCCCGGAACACAGCAAGCACCCCGGCGCTCGTGCCGGAGAACGGAAGCGCGAGCACAAGGCTCCCCGGGCCGGGTTCGCCTCATAGGCGACCGCCACCGTCATGCGGATGCTGCGCGAACACGACGAACAGGCGGCAGCACTGACGAGCACCTGACCGCTGCGACCCCTGTCGCAAAGTGGTTGGCTACAGAAGTTCTTCGGGGATTGCGGGATCCGCGACTTGCTGCGCATCCCGACACGGGAGGCGCGAATCCGTTGTCCTGACTCCTCCTCGGTGACCTGCGACAGCCCAGGCCAGTGCCTTACTGGCTCACCACGGAGGGCGGATCGGCCCCTGTGGCGTAAGCCGGGTCAGGTCGGCGACAAGTTCACTGAAGCGCGCCTCTCCCAGCGCTTCTCGCCATGGTGCGACGGCTGCCCGGGCAGCCTGGTCGGCGGCGCGAGTGGCAGCCCAACCGGCCTCGGTAAGCCCCAGGAGCCGGGCTCGGGCATCGTGCGGGTGAGGATGCCGCACCAGGTATCCCTTGCGGACCAGTTCCTCGACCAACTGGGCGCCGGCCTGCTTGGTCACCCCCAGGTGCTCTGCCAGGTCGGCCGTAGTGGCGTCGCCCAGGGAGATGCGGGCGAAGGCGAAACCGTGTGCCGGCCGCAGATCCTCAAAACCTTGCCGGGACACGCGAGCGTGGATCTCCTGCACCAACTGTCCGGAGAGTGCCAGCACGACAGCGGAGAAGGCCAGAGCGTCATCCATGGGCTTGACTATAACTGGTCAAGCTGCTTGTCTTCATGGACAAGCTACTTGTCCATAAGGAGGCTGCTATGCCGTTCATCCGCCGCGACGAGGCCGTCGTGCACGAGATCCACGGTGTCCGCTTCGTTTCCTACGTCCGCCCGGGCTCGGGCAGCCGGGATCTCGCCGCCTGGCGCGGCGAGATCCCGGCCGGAACGATGGGCCAGCCCCACATGATCAGCCACGAGGAAACGTTCTACGTTCTGTCCGGTCGCCTGCGGCTCACCATCGGCGGCGAGACCGCCGAACTCGGCTTCGGCGACGCAGCGGTGGCTCCGGCAGGCTCCGAGCTGGCAGTTGCCAACACCACCGACCAGCCCGCGCACATGTGGGTCACCACACGTGTCGGGCTCAGCGCCAAACTCGCCGACGGCAGCACCATCACGCCGCCCTGGACTCATTGAACCCACCCGAAGCAAGGTCATCAAGCAGAGCGTGGACGATGCCGAATCAGTCGATGCGGCAGGGTGCGACCCATCGTGATCAACTTCTCCCGATCGGCCCGTCTGCCATGCCCATCGCCCGGGCCTGCCCGACAGCCCTGGCCGCCGCCGAGCGCGAGCGGTTGAAGAAGACGGCCTCTTCGCCACAAGACCGAGTAGCGGCTGGACCACTCCAGCAGCACCAGCTGGATCCCACCCAGGTAGACCCGTCTCGTATGCCGGGAGCGAGGCTCGGACCGCGGGCCACCGTCGAGGAGGATGCGAACCCAGGCTTCGACGACGCGATGGATGCCCGGGGCCGTCCCGTCGAGTTCCCGTTCCAACCACCGGCCGACGGCGGTGAGGGCCCGGACCCCGCAGTCAGAACCGGTACCGCTGGGGCCGGATACCATCCCGGAATGCCCCAACAGCAAGAGGAGTCCTCCGAGCAGCAGTCCAGACTGCAGTGGCTGCTCCCCCACCGTCTCGCCGTGCGCGAGGGATGGCGGTACGCGAGCCTCGATGGGCTGCTGATGGCGCACGGCCGCTGGTTCACCCCTTCCCCCCTCCCCGCGGAGGTGGCCCCCGGGGTCCCCGGGGCATGCTTCCGGGAATCACTGGCCTGGGCATCCGGGCAGCCCCCCGACGACACTGCCTACGTGGAAGGGTTCGCGGACGACATGATTCTGGGGCCGACCGCTCACGCGTGGTGCTCACGGGCCGACGCCCGGGCGATCGACCGCACCTGGAACCCGCCCGGCGTGGCATACATCGGCCTCCCCCTCCGGCCGGAAGCGGCAAAGTCGTTCACGCACGACAACGGCACGTGGTCCGTTCTGTTCGCCTCCGGCGGGCTGAGCTCGCCGACAGCCGAGAATTGGATGCGGCACGGCATCCCCCAGGGTGTGCTGGCAGACGTCGGCATTCCCTTCCCCGCAGCGTTCCCTCAGCCGGGCTGACCGGACCGCACCACGCCGTCGGCCCGGGGCCGAATGGCGCGGCGGCCGACATGCTCCCGTGGTGGTGAAGGCCCGAGCCTGACACGCGCCTGGCCTTCACTCAGTCCAGCGGCATCCGGTCCATGGGCATCAGGACCGGACCCGGCAGGCATCCTTAGCGCGAAGCGCGCCTTCGCCGATGCGGTCCCACACAGGGGTTCCGTGCCGACGTACCGGCCCAAGAGCGGTCGCCGGGGCCATCGCTGCGGGCTTCAGCCGTGACCAGGTGACGCGGTACCGGCCGCGATCGCCCTGCACGGCGCGACGGGCAAAGCGTTGGCGGAGTCCGGCGGCCGGGGCCTCCGGGGCCACTGATCAGGCGGCCCCCGGCTGATGGCGGCTCCGCCAGGGGGCCCCGCAGCGCCGTGTCCGCTTCGCGCACCTTCCATCGTGTGGCCCCTGGTGGGCCGCGGTGCGACTCTTGTCCGATGAGGACAGAACGGCGGAGCCAGGCCGCGCGCGACGATATTGGCGCCGGAGACGCCAACATCCAGCGTGATGGCGCCGAGTTCATCAGGAAGATGCGGGCCCGGGCCGGCGCAGAGGCTGCCTACGGCGCAGACAGGCGGTCGGGGCCAGCGGCTGCCGTCCCGGGTGGCGATCATGTCGTTCAGGTGGCGGATCTAGCGCTGCTCGGCGTCCTCCACGAGCTCGCATCGCCAGTCGTAGTGGACCCGGTAGAGGGACTCGGTGGCCACGGGCACAGCCGATCCGTCAAGGGGGACGGTCGCCAGGTGAACGGTCCCGCCGTACAGGGCCACACAGGTCAGGACCGCACGCAGGTACTCGTGCCCGTGCTCCTCCAGGCCCACAGTCCCGTCCTTGTGGGCGTGCGCGACCTCGTGCAGACCCACGGTGCGGGTCTCGTCGAGGTCCGTGAAGGCCGGTGCCGGGTCGAAGACGCGGTGCGGGCACTGGTCCACGGAGATGTCGCGGACGGCGACCGTGATGTTGATGTCAGTCCGTGAGCCTGCGGCCCCGGCGGTGGTGACGATGGCGAGCAGGCGGTCGCGGATTGCCGCTGCCTGTGCGTCGATCGTGGCCCACAGCGGGCCGACACGGTGGCTCTCCAGGTGGAGGTAGAGGCTGATCATCAGCTCCGCCTCGGCCTGGGTCATCGTGACCTCGGGCAGCAGATCCTCCGGGACGGCGGCCAGGCGCAGTGGCGAGGGCCGGAACCTCGGGCTCGCGGTTCCCGTGCAACTCAGCGGCAGCCCTTCGATGGAAGGCCGCACCGCCACCACGTCGGCAGCCGGACCGCAGGGCGGCCCCGGGCGGGCCGGCCACGGGCACCCGCCCGCGCGCACGGCTCCCCCGCCATGGGCCGTGAACGTGACCACAACGTCAGTACCGAACACCGTCGTGACAGCCGTCCGGACTTCAGCTTCTGCCAACAGCAGGCTCTGCGGTCACGACGACGGTCCGGCCGTCGGGGTCGGTCAGGCGGTGTGTCCCGGTCGGGAGCGGCCCGGCCGGAACGCTGAAGGCGAGGCGCGCACGTCCGGTGGCCTCCTTGCCGTCCGCCGGGTACACCTCGAAGACGAAGCCGCCCTCGAGTTCAGCGGCGTAGTGCACGGGGCCGGCCCCGTGCTGTTCACGGACCATGGGCAGGCCGAAGCCGGCGTAGAAAGTCCGGCAGCCTTCGAGGTCCGGGGTGTAGATGACGAGCAGGGTGGCTCGCATGGTTTGCTCCTTGACGGCGTCGGGAGAGGGTCGCCGGCCCCGGGGCCGATGGGCCGGATCCAGTGCCGGCGGATCACTTCGCCGTGCTGGCTGAAGCAGATCGTCAGCGCTTTCCATGGTGACTTCGGCCCGATGGCCCTCTGATGCGGGTTGCCAGTCTGCCGTCTGTCCGGCGGGTGATGTAGTCCGCGCGGAGAGCGTCTACCGGCGGGAGCGAAGTGAACGGCCGCCCCGCCCTTCGCCCGGCATGCCGCCGCAGCCCGGGCTGCCGTCGCCACTCAGCACCTGGGCATCCGGCAGCCACCGCGAGGACGGGACAAGCAGGGGCGTTGCATACCCTCGGGGCCGGTGGTCCGCAGATCTCCGGCCGGCTTCCGGGCCGGTGGTCCGCACCCTTCGAAGGCCCATGGCACCAGAGGCCGTCGGCCATCACCGGCGGTCCGGGCCCGACCCTCCTCGCCGCTGCCGGCCGGCACGCCATGTGTTGTCCGCCTCGCAGGGCCGGGGGCGCCTCAGGGGTGGGACCGCAGCCGGGCGGGGTCGCGCTCCGCGTCCGTGCCGCCGACCGCCGGGACGTGATGTCCGGATGTTCCCGCCCTGCGCAGCCGCGCTTCGGGGCCGGCGGGTGTATGGGGGGCGGCGTGGGCGGCAGTCGTGGTGTTCTGCCGGACGTCCCGCTCCCGCCTGACCCGCTTGCAGAAGGCCAGGCGAGAGGGTTCCGGCATGCCCACAACGCGTCCGGCAACTCACCGCCGACAACCGCACCCTCGACGAACGGCTCAAGGCCGCCCGCTCCAACCTCCGCTTCCAGGATAGGCGCGTCGCCGACCTCGAAGCCCGAATCGCAGACCCAGCTTCAACGATCTGATCCCGTCCGGCTACGACCCGCAGATGTCAGTGCCGCGGGCCATACTCGTGCCGCGGCGCCGCCCGGGCACCGCAGCACGCGGGGAGCGACATGGCTGAGGTGCTGGTTTTCCACCACGGGCACGGGCTGACCGTCGGCGTCCGTGAGTTCGCCGAGCAGCTGCGACGGGCCGGACACACCGTCCACGTCTCGGACCTGTTCGAGGGGCAGGTATTCGACAGCCTCGAGGAGGGCATCGGTTACGCCGAGGACGCCGGGTTCGGCACGGTCATCGCGCGCGGAACCACGGCCGCCGAGGGGCTGCCTGCGGAACTCGTCTACCTCGGGTTCTCGCTCGGCGTCCTGCCGGCGCAGAAGCTGGCGCAGACCCGCCCCGGCGCGAAGGGCGGGCTGCTGCTGGAGGCATGCGTCCCGGTCGCGGAGTTCGGCGGCGCCTGGCCCCACGATGTCGCGGTCCAGGTCCACGGCATGGACGCGGATCCGTTCTTCGCCGGGGAGGGCGACGTGGACGCAGCCCGGGCGCTCGTCGAGACGGCGGCGGATGCCGAGCTGTTCCTCTATCCCGGCGGCAGGCACCTGTTCACCGACAGCAGCCTGCCGCCCTACGACGAGCAGGCCGCCGCGCAGGTCTCTCATCGAGTGCTGGACTTCCTCGACCGCATCAAGTAGCCCGGCATTTCGGCGAGGACTACCAAGGCCCAAGGCTGCCCACTCCAAACTGCGCTTCCAAGACCGACGCATCGCCGACCTCGAAGCCCCGCCTCACCGACCCGGGATCAGCGACGTGGTCCTGCCTCGCTGACCTCCTCACAGCCCGTCCACCGTCCCGGTGGACGGGCCCCCACGAGACCACCCGGACGAGCTACAGCAACGGCCCCAACTCGCCATCACGGACATGTAGTGTATGAACCGTCGCAGTTCAGAGCCGGTGCACGAGCTCCTGCGGTCGGTAAACTCGACGAAGCGCGGGAGACTGCCGATCCGGTCCGGCTGATGCGCCTGTTCGGGATCACCTCCTACACCGCGATCCGCTACGTCCGCACCGCCCACCCCGAACGCTTCACGATCGACCCCACACAAGCCTGAGGGGACGGGGCCGTCCGCAGGAAGCGTCGCCTGTGATCAGCTGCTCTTGCCTGCGTGGTCAGGCTCCCCGAGACGCTCCGTCGGCCCACCGAACGGCAGGACCAGAGTTCGCTTCGCCAGAAGCCAGACACCATCGGTCCTGCGGAAGGTGTCTTCATAGTGACCAATGTTTGCTGGCAACCGGGGTGGAACAAGCAGGCCTTCGGCATAGCCGTCGACCCGGTAAGTTGCGAAATAGGTCGTGGCCGTTGCCTCGTTGGTCGAGTGAACAGTGACCAGAATGTTCGTGCACATCCGCCTGGACAGCCGGTCCGCCGGCCGGGATCCGAAGTAGTGGCGAAGGGCTTCGCGTCCTTCGATACGACGACCGTCACGCGGCCACTCCCAGACTCCGTCCGGGGTGAACAGGTCGGCCACCGTGCTCGGTTCGCCGAGATCAAGCCTTCGGACGAGTTCCAGGACCAAACGCTCACATGAGCGCTCAGCGGGCATACGGTCCAGGGAACCGAGATCTTCGTTAGTCATCTGCGATCTCTATCAGCCGCCGTGCCAGACCACGAGTGCTTTTCGTCGGCATTGGGGCCGGACACGGGTGAGCTGAGCTGCACCGAACCCGCTTGCGCCTCCCAGGAGAGCCCCACCCCACGAGCGGGTTCCCAGCAAGGCAGCCTTCAGATTCCACGAACCCGCTGGTTTCCATACCTAGCATGCCCTTCGGCCTTCGTGAGCAGGCCACCCTGCGGGACCTCGCCCGCCGGTGCCACACAGCTTGGGTCTCGTACCGACTGGCCGTGCAGGAGCGCGGAGGGAGAAGGTCTGTGCCCTCCCGGCGCCAGGAGAGCGGGCGTACATCCCTGCGGTGGATGTGCCGAGGAGCGGCGCGACCACGGAGCGCAGGGGCTGGCACCGACGGGGCGGGGCGCTCCCCCGAGTGTCTGTCCTGCGAGCGGTGTGGTCAGGCGACCGGTCCATGCTGGCGTCGGCCTTCTTCCTGCACGCGTCCTCGACGCCGTGAGGCTGGTCGGGCCGCCGTCCCGGGTCGGTGCTCGTAGTAGTGCTCGTCGGCGACGAGTACCGAGGTGACGTGGACCGGGAGGCCGCCGCTGGTGCGCGGGACGTCCTGCGAGGTCTCCCGGGTGAATCCGAGGGAGGCACCGGGGATGAAGGGGTACTGCGGCTCGGAGCGGTCGACGGTCCAGCCTCGCTCCTGGGCCCGGCGGAGGAGGTGGTCGGCTGGTGTGGTGAAGACGTCGTCGCCGTCGAGAAGGACTCGTACGCCGGTCCGCCGGCCTTCGCCGGGCCACCAGAGCTCGACCGCGGTGACTCGGCCGGGCTCTTCGAGCGCGACGTCGACACGGATCTCCCGGCAGGCCGTGAAGACCGTCGCCGAGCCGTCGTCCTCGTCGTGTTCGACTCGGGGCAGGCCCCACGGGGTGACTGCGGCCCGGGCCTCCTCGAGGGTCATGCCGAGGTGTACAGGGCCGACGCTGCGGGGCGGTTCCAGAACCAGGTCCATGAGTTGCGTGTCTCCCCTCCGGTGGGCTCACAGGTTACGGATGGCCTCCGCCAGGTCGGGGCCGTAGGACGCCCAGCAAACGACTGATCCGTCGGTACCGAGCTGCCCCATGTACCACTCGCCGTCGTCGAGCACGAGGCACAGGTCGTGGAACCCGAGGACTGCCTCAGGCCGGAGTGTCATGTATTCGTTCTGGCCCGGCTGTTCGACAACTACCAGCCTGTCGAGGGAGAGCGGGGTGGCGCTCCGGTCCTGCGAGAGCGTGCGGATCTGCTCGATCGTCCATCCGGCGGGCAGGTATGAGGTCACCGTCGCATGATCGCAACTTGCCGCGCCTCGGGGCCACTCGTCGATGACCGCACCCACCGCTGTTGTCTCGTGGTGCATCCACCCGCCACGTCATGATGGCGTACGCCACCTCGACGCGGCGGGGGTCGGCGGTCTCGTCGGATTCGACGCGCCGCATCAGGTCCGGGCCGAGGCTGCCGGGGCGGACCGGCAAACTTCCCAGACATGGCTTCTAGCGCGGGTCGCGTTCCGATTCGGTCTGCTGGGGTTCCCGACGCTCTCGGTCGATGAGCTCGGTGATTCCCTCGATGCTTCCGTCGCTGCGTGACCGTCGCGAGCGGACCCGGCGAATGACGCCGCGGGTGGCCGACTTGAGGGAGCTCGCGATGACGTCGGAGGCCACACCACCGGCGATGGAGAGGGCGATGGTGACGATTTCCGAGACCCCGAAGCCGTGTCCCTCCTCGACGGCCAGCACCTTGACGTTGATCCCGTGGTCGGTGAACTTACGCTCTTCGACGTCGATCAGCACCGACCCGGGGAGACCGGAGTCGTGCGGGTCGATCTCCACGTCGAGCTCGATGACGGTCATTCATGCCTCCGGAACGGGTCGGGGGAACATGTGCAGGGTGTGCGAAGTCGGGCGGCCGGCATGCTCGGATGTCAGGGTGCTTTCCCACCTGGCGGCGCTTTCCCGGACGGCCTTCGCGCTCGAAGCCGCCAGCTGACGGCGTATGGACTGGATGACGTAGAGGCCGGCGCCTCCCAGAACGACGTCATTGCTCGACGGGCCGGCCGACCGGACGAAGGGGTGGATCAGGGTCTGTCGTGGTGGTCCGGTGACTGCGAAGGTCCCTTCTTCGCCAGCCAGGCGCCATGCCAGCAGCTTTTCCACGGCGAGGATTTCGAACAGCCAGCGGATCGCCATCCAGATGTCACCGATGGTGACGTTCTCGGCGGGGTTCCTGAAGAGTGCGTCGTAGGCGAAGCGATCGGCTTCGGCCTCCAGCTCCGGACCTGATCTGCCCTCTTCGTGCAGGAGGAGGTGCGCGAACTCGTGGGCGATCATGAAGGTCATCTGGATCCGTGCCGCATTGACGGCTCCTCCCCCGGCCAGCTCTGAACGTACCCGCATCATGGGGGTCTGGTCCCATCGGACGTTGCGGTACAGGGGCAGCAGGAACGGAAGGAGACTGTCGTAGGACGGGTTCGGCAGCGCGGCGTTGCTGCCGGTCGTGCCTATCAGCTGCTGCCGCACGCTTACGGCATTCCAGAGGAACAGGTCGATGGTGTGCCACAGCTGTCGAGTGACCAGGGACAGCCTTATCTGGCGTGTCGCATGGTGAGCGCGGACATACAGGCGAGGGTCGTAGGTGACAACGACCTCGATGTCGTCGACCTGGGGGAAGGCAGGACGCAGGTGATCGCGGACATGCACGACTGTTTCTTCCGCCCAGGTGGGCAGCGGCAGGGGATGCCCCTGGTTGGTCCACCAGTACAGGCGCAGTGCGCGATCGAGTGCGGTTCGCCGCCACGTGCGATGCCGCTCCACGGACGCCTCGTCCGCAGCTGATCCGAGGCTCGCCACCGACCGGAGGACGAAGTAGATCAGAGACTGGCGCTCGCGGTCTTCTTCCAGGGGCGAAAGCGCAGGGACGCCGTGTGGAGGAAAAGGAGGTTCTGACGACTTGTCGAGCAGGTAGTTGAGGTACGAGTCACTGTCGAAACCGATCCCGCTGAATTCCTCAGGCATAGGCCACACCAAGATTGTCGAGGTGCACGAACAGAGCCAGTTCGTAGTCGGCGGCCATGTGTCCCGCCACCGTGACGTGCGTGCCGGCCCCGCTGGACCGCAGGTGTTCCTCGATGCGCTCGGCCGCACCCGTGAGGACGGCGGCGTACGAGTCACTCGGGCCGGCCGTGGAGAATAACGTTCTGAAACCGTCAAGCGTCCAGGCGAAGCGCATGACCTCATCGCAAGCCACGGGATCCCCCGAGGGCGTCAGCAGACCGTCGAAGGTGGTCATGTCGGCAGGGATCAGGAGAGCGCAGCGACGAAAGATCACCACGGCCAGGAGGTAGTCGTACACCGAACCTTGCGAAACCGCCCGGCTGTAGGCCGTGAGCGCCAGATCGAGGAGCATCCAGCCGGCCAGCTGGGGTAGCCGGTAGGTCGTGAGGCGTGATTCCACAAGCGCCATGTGGCTGAGCAGCGCATGTGCATAGCCGCCAACGCGTATCCGCTCACCCGCCAAGTTGACAAGGTTCTGGAGTCGGTGCTCGGACTCCACAGGGTCGGGGGAGGCGGCCAAGGCACGCGCCAGAGCGGACATCGTGTCGTTCAGCGAGTCGAGACCGCCGAGGAGGCGGTACCGGGCGATATGAGCGAATCCGAGATTCGACAGGTACGGCATTATGGAGGATCCTTCGAAATCCGCCTCCGCCACGGCCCTGCCCAGGAGGGCGACCGCCTCGTCGAGATCGTCCTGTGAGCGATCTCGCTCGCCACGCAGCCGCAGGGCACGCCCCAGCAAGTAGCAGGCCTCGGCGGCCTTCCGTCGAGGACCGGTGAGTGCGGCCACGGCCCGGCGGAGCGATATGACTGCCTCCCCGAGGGCTCCCGGAACCAGGGCCAGTTCATGGCTCATGAGGAGGGCCCGGCCCACGGTCTCGAACCGCTCACCTTGCTCGATGCTGCCGTCCGTCGCCGACTCCGCGAGGGATCGCGCGATGCCCGAGACCGTCAACCAGTCCTCTGCCGAACGCGCGGGGTCTGTGGATTCGGTTAACGAGGCGCGGACCCCGTAGGCGGTAAGCCGTGCCCGCTGGACGTCGATCCGAGCGCGCGCTTCGGGAGAGCGCGCTATCGCCTCGTCTAGGCGGCCGATGCCCCTTGACAGAGGCTCCGTACTACCCAGAGCCGGACACGCGCCGATCTCCACCCCCACGAGTTCCAGGAGCGGCAGTATCGAATCCGGGACGGTGGGGTCTCGCAGAACGGCTTCCCACAGCGCGACCGACTCTTCGAATGCTTGCGTGTCCCTGCCAGCCATGGCTTGTTCGGCCAAGGCCCGCGCGGATTGAACCTGCGCGGCGGAACGACCCCAGATGCCGCCGTCATCGACGTCCGTGCCCAGTAGGTCCGTCACCGCTCCAGTATGCGTCCCGACCCGGCATGAGTAGCCCTGAACGCCGCAGAACGTCTTGCCCATACAGGGATCCCGCACAGCGAGGCCGGCCCCAGGCATTCGACAGGCCCGTCACCCAACCGAAGGCGTCGGCCCAGCGCGGTCCCCGCAGCACGACGCGCCCCTTTCGGTGATCAACGCGTCAGCGGCGCATGGCGGCCTCCGTGGCCAGGACCTGGCGGCGGCGTTGCACGCGGGACCGCGCGACCGGGGCCGGCGCATCGTCCGGGCCGACGCCTAAGCGTCCGGACTGCGGGTCTTCCCGTCATCAGAACGATCCCACCCCGCACTGTGATCATCACGGCACGAGGCAAGACACGGGCCCCAGCGCCAAAACACGGCATCGCCGCTGCCCGGCACCGGCGCCGAGGGCCATGTCCGGCTGCCGCACGCGGACGGCATAGACGGACTGCCGCCCGCCCGGGCGCGTTTCGGGCAGTGAGACGCCGCCCAGGCCGGTTGCGCCATTGCGCCTGGTGCCGTACCGGCATGGCGGACCGGCTTCGCCGACGACCTTTGCCCGGAGCCCGAGGGGGGTGGGTAGGACCCTCGGTGTTCAGGTCGTCGAGCCGTCGTCGTACGGCTCGTGGGCGGGGACCTGCCCGATGCGGCGCCGCTGCCGGTCACCGGTGAGCGCGACAACACGGTGCAGGGGCACCCCGACAGACGTGTGCCCTCCCGCAGGGGAGAACTCCAGGCTGCCGGTGCCGGGGTCGAAGGCGATCACGGTGCCGTACAGGCGGTGCAGTGCGGTGCCGGGCCGGGGTCCGCACTCCACGTCCAGGCACAGCATCCAGTCCTTCAGCCAGTGCACGGGCAGCTCCGCCAGCTCGGCGGACGCACTGCCCCCGGCATCGTCGTCCGGCACCCAGCTGTACCGGCCGACGACGAGCTCGTCGTACCGCGCGATGGAGCCGAGGTCTCCCTGAAATGTACGGCCCGGGTCGCGCCGCGCCGCCCGCACCCCGGTCACCAGCGGGGAGGGCCGTCCGCCGGGCCCGTCGTCCCCGGCGTCCGCCGGAAGGTACGGTTAGGTGCCGCGCAGCAGCGCCCGCGCCTCCTGCCCGGCCTGTCCGGCAGCGCCGTCCGGTACGGCGGGTCCGCTCACGATCCTGCCGCTCCCGGCCGCGGCGTGCCCGGCGGCGAACGGGGCACGGCCAGGACCACGGCGTGGTCGGGTTCCCAGGTGTAGCCGGTACGGCGTACTCCGAACGGCACGGCGGGTGCGAGCTGTTCGTACTGGGCCAGGTAGGCCACAACCGTTGTCAGCGGTGCCGTCGGCGTTGACTACTCAATGACCATCAATCGATCGCTCGAGAAAGTACGCCCATCGCGTTCCGCCCGAGGCCGATCCACAGGTCCTGACACTACTCTCCGCAGACTCGGACTGTGCGGATCAAGCGCGCGTCTGACGATCGATAGACGCTGGTCTTCCGTCATGAATCAACGGTAGTTGTCGGGCATGACAGCCTCCAGGGTGTTCCCAGAGTGAACAGGGTCTCCTACGGCATGACGAACGTGGCGCTGTACTTCGCCCGCGTCACCGCGACGTAAAGCTTCGCCCTGTCTCCGGCCTGGGTGCAGTCTCGGGTCTGGTAGTAACTGATCATCGGCTTCGTCGGGAAGATGAGCACGCGGTCGAACGTGCTGCCCTTCGAGGTACCCATGTTCATTGCGTCGAGACCGCATGTATCGGCTCGCTTGTCCCAGCGCAGCACCGTCGGCGCGTACTTCTCGGCGTACTCCAGCACGGCCGATTTCCCGATCGCGAAGATGCCATCGTGACCAGTCACTTCGGTGTTCTTGGACACGGTACGCGCAAGGTTGGGGTACAGATCATCTGCGAAATCACAGATATCCTGGTTGCAGCGGTAACTCTCTACTCGGTTTTCAACGAGGCACAGGTCGGTACGTGTAGCCAACCACTCAACGATGCCACTCCCCTTGTACTTCGCGTTCTTTGTAGCGTTGTTCGTTGCGAAGGTGGCCTGGCGAGGATCACCAACCACCGTGACGGCAATCGGCGACTTCATCAAAAGGTCCAGGAGATCGAGGTCGCACCCTGCCACGTCCTGGATCTCATCAATGAAAATGTGGTCGTATATCCGCGAAAGACGATCTACCACCATACCCTTGCTCAGTTTGTTGGCCTCGAAGGAGAACGCCGATACACCGTCTCGATATGCCGACTTGCCGCGATCTACGTAGTACTGCTGAGGCTTGCTTTTTGGGATGCACCTCGAACGCTGTCCCACGAAATTGAGGCCACCCATCATTCCCGCTTCACCGAGAACAAAGCTCTGATAGGGGCGAGCACACTCGTTGAGAATAAACGTGAACCAACCCATGACCGTGGCGTGCCGCGGTAGCACGCCAGTGCCCGCGCTCAGTCGGCTCACGATCTGATGGAGGTTTTCGTTGGTGTAGGTCGTCACCAAGACGCGCTTGCTCGGATCAGCGACAACGCAGTCGATGATGTGCTGGTTCTTCCGCGAGCCAGCCGCCGCGATGACGGCTAGATTATTAGGCGACTGCATCCCTGATGTACTCCGGCATGTTGATGTTCTGGTCGCTAGAGAAGATCGCTAGAGCACAGGTTGTCTTTCGATCCTCCATATGCTCAAGCAAGTCTGCTTCGGAGGCAAAATTCTCTCCGAGGATGGCGTTCATTGCGACTAGACCGTTCGCCTTGAGGAGTTGCGGCTCGAGAGTCCTGTACGTCTTATCCTGTCCCACGTGAACAGAGATGTTCGGGAAGGCAGTGTGAGCGGCGTACTTTCGCTGCACCTCTGCGGCCTCGGTACCGTCGTTATCCCTCACGACGGCGACCACATTTCCGGTGAGTGATGCGATATCCAGGGCTGGCGCCCGGCCGGGGCCTTGGCCGCAGCGTGAGGTCCTGTGGTTCACAAAGGTGAAGCTGCCTTTGGGCCCTTCCAGCAGGCCACTGCGGCTTGGGGTCGGCTGTTACGGGCGGCCCAGGGGAACGAGGGAGCGGACCGGACAAGGAAAGATCACGGCGTACACCTGGCCGGGCTCCTGGCACACCGTCGGGCTTCGTTTCCAGAGGTACCAGCAGCCGTTGCCGGGCGCCGGGGGGATTGGGCCGATGCAGTGAGGCCGGGGGCCGCGTGTGCGGTCCCCGGCCTCATGGTTGTGCGGGTGGGTTACTTGCCCTTGCCGGGCTCCCCGCGCTTGTTGGCGATCTTGACCGTCACGGTCTCACCCGCGTCCTCGGGGGTGATGACGATCGGGCCGCGGACCGGGTTGTCGGGCAGGACGTAGCCCTCGGGCACGTCCGTCTCGCGTACGTAGTACGTCCCCGTCGGCAGTTCGTCGAAGACGCACAGTCCCGCGCGGTCCGTGGCACAGCCAGGACCGGTACGGGTGTCGGGCGGGGTGGAGCCGGAGGGCCGGGTCTGGAGGCCCGGGACGCCGTTGGTCTCCTCCCACAGTTCGAAGACCGCGCCCGCGAGGGGGCGGCCGTTCTTCGCGTCGGTCTTCTCGACCTTGATGACGCTCTCCTCGGCCGGGGTGCGGCTGTTGCCGGCCGTGACCGTGACGCCCTGTCCGGCGTTCTCCGGTGTGAGGTTCAGCGGGCCGAAGACCGGGTTGGAGGGCAGTTCGTAGCCGGTGGGCGCCTGGGTCTCGCGCCAGTAGTAGGCGCCGGTCTCGACGGTGCGGGTGCACTCGCCGTCCGCGCCGGTGGTGCAGGGGGCGCCGACCTGGATGTCGGGGTTGCCGCCGGTGGTCTGGAGGCCGGGCGTGCCGTTGGTCTCCTGCCACAGTTCGAAGACGGCTCCGGCGAGGTTGGCGCCGGTGTCCGCGTCCTTCTTGACGACCGTGACCTCACCGGTGACGGGGGCGATGGTGGAGTTGTTGGCGTTGACGGTGACGCCGGTGGGGGCGTTGGCCTCGGTCAGGACGAGCGGGCCGAAGACGGGGTTGGCCGGGAGGTCGTAGCCGTCGGGGGCGCGGGTCTCGCGCCAGTAGTAGGTGCCGAGGTCGACGGTGCGGGTGCACTGGCCGTTGGCGGGAGTGGTGCAGGGGCTGCCGACCTGGGTGTCGGGGTCGGTGCCGGAGGTCTGGAGACCGGGGATGCCGTTGGTCTCCTCCCACAGCTGGAACACCGCGCCCGCGAGGGGTGCCTGGGTGGTGGAGTCCTGCTTGACGACGGTGACCGCGCCGGTGACCGGAGCGGTCGGGCTGTTGTTCGCGGTGACGGTGACACCCTGTTCGGCGTTCTCGTCGGTCAGCGCGAGCGGCCCGAACACCGGGTTGGTCGGCAGCTCGTACCCGGGCGGCGCCTGGAACTCGCGCCAGTAGTACGTGCCGGTCTCGACGTCGCGGGTGCACTCGCCGTCCGCGCCCGTGGTGCAGGACGCGCCCACCTGGACGTCGGGGTTGCCGCCGGTGGTCTGGAGACCGGCGATGCCGTTGGTCTCCTGCCACAGCTGGAACACGGCACCCGCGAGGTTCGCGCCGGTGTCCGAGTCCTTCTTCACCACGGTGACCGCACCCGTGGCGGGGGCTTTGGGGGTGACCACCCGTGCGCTGCAACTCGGCTCGCAGCCGAGGTCGTCGGTGCCTGCGGCGGGGGTGACGGTGGCCGTGTTGGTGATGTCGTCCGAGGCGTCGGCCGCGGGAGTGCCGGTGATGACGAAGGTCACCTGGCCTCCCGCTGTGATGTTCACCAAGGTGTCGACGCCTCCGGTGCCGGAGGGGTCGGTGCACGAGCTCGCCGTTCCTGCGGCCTCGCACGTCCAGGTGAGGCCGGTCAGCAGCGCGGGTCGGGGGTCGGTCACGCGGACGGCGTGCGCGTCCTGGGGGCCCGTGTTCTTCACGATGACCGTGTAGGTCAGCGGCCGGCCGGGTGTGTAGGACGGGGAGTCGGCCGCCTTGGTGACACTCAGTCCGATGTCCGCGCAGCGGGTCGGGTACAGCGTCTGGGGCTCGCGTGTCTCGTGGATCCACGCGCCTCCGCCGTCGTAGATCAGCGTGTCGGACGGGGTGTAGGTGTCGCCCACGGTGACCCGGGGGCCGCAGGGGCTGCCCCAGTCGTTGCTGCCGCGCCCGCCGACATCCCTCGGCCCGGGGGTCGCGGCGGTGGTCGCGGCGACGGGGGTGTCCCGGGCGTCGACGGCGACGTTCCCTCCGATCATGTCGTTGTCCTGATTGCTGTCCTGTCCCGTCTCGGCGTTGGTGAACGTGCGGAGGGCGACCGAGTCCTTCGGGAAGACGTTGCCGCGCACCAGGACGGTGTCCCGCATGACGCGCCAGGTGCCTTCCTTCTCGCCGAGCTGGATCATCGGTCCCGTACCGGTGAAGACATTGCCGAGGACGTCGATGTCCGAGGACGAACGCGACTGCTGGTCCTCGGGGGTGTTCGGGAAGGTCGCCGGGTCGAGGTTCTCCAGCGCGGTGCCCGCGCGGACGGCGCCCGAGTTGTCCTCCAGCGGGGTGAAGGAGATCTCGTTGTCGCTGACGGCCACATGGTGCGCGGGGACCGCGTAGACGACGTAGTTGGCGGGTCCGCCGCTCACCTTGTTGCGCAGATAGTCGAGCGTGTCCCCGCCGTAGGGGAAGAGGACGCCTGCGGGGTTGTCGGTCAGCTGGTTGTCGGCGAACGTGATGTCGCTGCTCTTCTGGATGACGTCCAGTCCGTCGGCGCTCGCGGACGGGTTGATGGTCAGGTTGGCCACGCCGGCGTTGCCGGTGAAGGTGCTGTTCCGGACGGTCAGCCGGATGACGGATTCCGTGTACGTCGCCCACCAGTCGATGCCGCTGACGGTGGCGTCGGTGACCGTGACGTCCGTCGTCATGTCCCAGTAGAAGGCGTTCGCGCCTCCGGTGAGCGTCGAGTTCTCGACGCTGATGTGGTCGGAGTAGTAGAAGCGGATCGCGGCGGATCCCCGGCGCACGTCGTCGGGGTTCTCGTAGCCCTCGACGGTCACGCCGCTGATCACGACGTCGGTGTTCTCGTAGCCGCCGATGCCGATGCCACCGCCGCCGCCCGCACCCGCGACGAGTTCCAGCGAGGTTCCGGTGACCCGCAGGCCCGAGTTGTTGGCGACGAGGATGCCGGTCGCGACGTCCGTGAAGGTGCCTCCGGTCACCACGGGGCCGTTGAGGGGGTGACCGGACGTCCGCACCCAGACCTGTCTGACGCCGATGCGCACCCCGCTGATCTGCGGGTTGTCGAGGGTCACGGAGGTGGCGCGGACCAGGTCGACACCGGTGCCGGTACTCCCCGGCGCGCCGGAGACCTTCACGTCCGTGAGCCTGGCGCCGGTGGTCGCCCCGAGGCTGATGCCCGTCGTGCCCATCCGGGAGACCGTCACCCGGGTCAGCTGGGGGCCCTCGCCCGTTGTCGCGGCGGTGGTGGTGATGCCGTTGACGTAGCCGGTGACCGTGCTGTCGGTCATCACGACACCCGTGGAACCGCCCAGGCCGACGCCGGTCGACCCGGCCAGCGACGTGCCCGTGAGGTGCACCTCGTCGAAGGAGGCGCCGGTCGTCCTGCCGGTCACCACGCCCTGCAAGGTCGCCCCGATGTCCACACGGGAGAACCGGGGGCCGGTGCCGGTGGCCGCGGCCGCCATGAAGAAACCACGGGTGACTCCGGTGATCTGCGTGTCGCGCACCACGACGGAGGCCGCGCTTCCCGCGTTGATGCCGGTGGAGACGCCGTTGGCGGCATTGTCACCGTTGTCGAACACGTAGTTCGCGACCGTTCTTCCGGTCGCCGGGGTACCGGAGAAGGTGATGCCGGTGATGGCGGCCAGGTTCGCCGTGTTGGTGATCCTGATGCCGTCCAGCACGGTGTCGGCGGAGGTCGCCGCGACCGTCACGACCGTCCTGCTCGCGGCGGTCGGCTCGAACGTGACACCGCTGACGGTCAGTCCGCCGCCGGTGACCGAGAACAACGCGGTGACCACCGAGGCCGACGCACTGGCGAGGGTCACCCGACGGGGCACGGTGATCGTCTTCGTGAACACATAGCTGTCGGGGACGATGCTGACGGTGTCCCCGTCGGCGGCCGCGTTCATCGCCTGTTGCAGGGTCAGCAAAGTCGGCGGCTGAGTGGGGCCGACCCAGGCGATGAGGGAGTCGTCAGCGGGATTGACGACGCGGCGGCCCGGCGCATCCGACCGGTGCGACGCTGGACGCGCCACGGTACGGGGCGCGGCCCCGGCGGGCCCCCCGCCCGGGGAGCGGGCCTCGCCGCCGCCATCGCGGCCGGCGGCGTGGCCGGCGGCGTGGCCGGGGACAGGACGGTGGTCCAGTTCCCTGACCGCCGTGACCCGACCGGGAGCCGGCACCGCCGGAACCGCCGCGGCTCCCCATACCCCCCACACCAGCAAGCAGGTCAGCGCTGCCCGCACCGACCGGGCTGCGGCCGATGGACGTCTTCGGTTCAAGGACTCTCTCCAGGTCACTTCCGCGACTCCCCCGGAACAGGGACGCGGTGCCCCGATCCAAACCGGACGACCGACGCGTCCTACGCCTGACGCGCTGGGCGTAGGACGACTGCCACAGCACCGGCACCCGTCCGCGTGAAGAAATGAGGGCGCGGCCGACCCACCACCGGGTGCGGGCGAGTCCGTGCGGCCGGTGCCGGGGGTGGTCGGGGTGCGGGTCACGGTTCCCATTGGCGGGGAGCGTGGTGGGGTGGCTCAACCGGCTTTCCACGAGCCCGTGGGTGGGTGTGCTGGTGAGGGCCGGTGCGGGTGGCGTGCGGCAGGTTCGCGCGTTCAGGTGAAGGGCGGGTAGTTGTCTCTTGGAGTCCGTCTGCGCCGTGTAAGGAGGGCGTTCGGTCGCGTGGGTTCAGGGGATGGTGTGGCGGTGGTCCGCGGATGGGCGGTGCCCCCGGCTTCGTCGGCGACGAACGGGTGGTGATGGCCGGTGCCGAACTCCTGGCGCTCCGCGACCCGGGCGCTCCGGGGGCAGCCGTACGGTCGGGGACCGTACGGTGCGGGTTCAGTACAGGCCCTCGGGGGCCGAGCTCGTGGTCTGGAGGGGGCGGACGTTGGCGACGCCGTCGATGGGCCAGCGGTCGGTGCTGTGGCGCAGTGCCTGATCGCGTTCCAGGATGTTGGGGAGGAAGAGGTCCTCGTGGAGCACGGTGAGCCGTACCTGGCCCACGGTGCCGGGGGCGACGGGGGTCGAGCGGTCGGCCTTGTCCACCACCGCCATCGTGACCTGTGGATAGTTCGGGACATAGCTGATCAGCTCACCGTCCCGCTCGATGTCCAGGCAGGCCGCGTTGCCGAAGGTGTTGCCGTAGGTCAAGCCGCAGATCCCGCCCCGCAGGGCGGTTCTGAAGGTCCGGTACATATCGGCGCTGATCTGGGTGCCGCTCAGGCGTACGCCGTCGAGGGCGGCGACGAGTTCGGGCCGGCGTTGGCGGAGGGCCTGGAACAGGGCCGGTGTGGTGTTGAGGTACTGGACCCGGCCCTGCCGGAGCACGTCGGTGATCTGCTCCAGCAGATGGGTGGTGTAATCGCCGACCTCGGCCAGCCGGCCGGCCCGGATGAGGCGCTTGACCCACCGGGGGTCCATGTCCACCGCGTACACCTGGCCGGCGTGGAGTTCCGAGACCTCCTGGACGCCGTTCCCGATCAGATGCGGTCCGGTGGGCGTGGCCTGCAGCCAGGTGCGGCCGGGTGCGAAGCCTTCCCGGACGAAGGACCAGCGGCGCCAGATCGCCCGGTGCGACAGCATGTCGGGGGTGTAGAACACCCGGCAGGGTGTGCCGGTGGTGCCGCCGGTGTCCCAGACACGCCCGGCGAGCGGCCGGGGCACGGACTGCGGGACGAGGTCCGCGGGGTCCTCCTCGCGCAATCGGTCCAGGGGGAACGGGCCGAAGGCGCCGAGCTGGTCGTGGCGGGTGATGTCACGCGGGTCGAAGTCCAGTTGGTGGACGCGGCCGAGCCAGTACAGGCTGCCGGACACCGGGTCGAAGTGCCGTCGGACGACCCTGCGGGTCCATTCGTCCAGGTCGGTGTCCAGCCATCGCGCGACCTGGGCGTCCGGGTCGGCACGGGTGGGGGCGGTCATGACAGCGCCGGGGCGCCGGTGAGGTCGATGCCGAGGTCGTACGCGGTGGTCAGAGCCTGTTCGATGTGCTCCGGCTGCTCGATGTGCACCACCGGGAAGGGGAACGCGAGGATGCCCTCCGGGATCGAGGGGCCCATCACCAGCCCGAGTTGTACGCCCTGTTCCCGCATGCCGTCGTAGACGTCGACCAGGCTGATGGGGTCCGTGGAGTTGCGTTGGAACAGGTCCCTCACGTCGGCCGCGGTCCGCAGGACCTTGGGTTCCAGGCAGGACAGCAGGGGGATCTCGGGGTCGGTGAAGGACATCGCGTCGATGCGCGGGGCCATGAAGTCGCGGTAGTGCCGACGCAGCGGGGTGTGGACGGCGATGGTGCGGCCGGGGAGCGGGACCACCGTGCCCGGTGGGACCTCGGCGGCGAGTGCGTCGAGCGCTTCGGCGTGGCCGGCCAGCATGAGGATGCGCTGGGTGCCGTCGGTGGTGGGGCCGAAGTCGCCGGCCAGATGGACGCCGGGGACATTCTCGCCGGGGTGGGAGGGGGCGCCTTCGCCGAGGGCGCCGAAGGCTATGGCTATCCCCTGCCGCGGTGCGTCGGCGGGCGGTTCCGGGGTGTCGCGGGAGCCGGCCAGCATCTCGAACAGTTCCCGACGGTCCACCGATCCGGCGAGGCAACTGGCGGCCATCGCACCGAGACTGAGGCCGCCGATGGCGGCAGGGCGTAGATTGAACGACGCGAGCACGTCGTGCACACCGATCGCGAGGGCCGCCTCGCGGACGGTGCCGACGCTCTGGCGTTCCTCCTGGGCGGTCGGGAGGTCTTCCTCCAGGATCTGACCAACGGTCAGCCCGGTCCACTCGGAAACCTGTTCGTACCAGCTGCGCACCACCGGGTAGGTCCGATGGAGCTCCAGGCCGTGCGGCTCGGTCCCGACGCCGCCGCCGAACAGGTAACCCAGACTCATGACAGCTCCTGTGAATTGGTGTGCGAAAAGGAGGGGCCGGTGCGGCCCAACGGTAGAGCAGCGAAACCAGGGCTACCAGCACAATGCCGCAGAATCCGCTCTCCGGGCGGGTGATCGGAAGCCCGTCTCGCTGCGCGATATCGATACGATATTCCGGTCTGGGAAAATCTACCGGAAGCGTACCGCTGGAGCACTTCTCCCCCTGAGGGAAGGACCTATCGGAAACGAGATAGGGGAACAGGCGGCTACCGCGCTCTCCCTATGTTTCGAGGAATTCCGGAAGGACCCGGGGCGGCCATGCTCCGACGCTCAGCACGCCGAGGGAATGTGCCCGCGAGACCAGGGCGGCCCGGTTCGCGACCTGGAAATGACGCAGCATCAACCCGATGCGGTACTCGACACCCTGTCGGCTCAGATAGAGGGAGGCCGCCAGCTGGACGGTCGAGGTGCCGACCGCGACACCCTCCAGGATCAGGACGTCCAGCGCGGTCAGCCGTCGGACGCCCACACCGCCGGAACAGTCCTCGCCCGACGGGCCGGGGTGATCGGCGCGCTCGGACCGCGGCGGTCCCTGCGCGGAGTGGATCTGCCCAGAGATGGATAACGGTGTCACCCTCAACACCCCCTATTCCTGATGTTCGTGGTATCAGGCGCGCGGTGCGGTGGCGAGGTGCTCGCGGAGCATGCCGATCACCTCGTCCGGCCGACTGCTCAGATAGAAGTGCCCGCCGGGGAAGACCTTGAGGTCGAACGCGGCCGTCGTGCGATCGCGCCAGGTCCCGGCCTCGGACACGGGTGTCCAGGGGTCCTGGTCCCCCACCGCCGCGGTGATCGGGCACCCGACCGCGGCGCGGGGGTCGGCCTGGTAGGTCCCCAGCGCCCGGTAGTCGCCGCGCAGCGCGGGCAGCACCATCCGCAGCAGTTCCTCGTCCTCCAGGAGCCGGGCGTCGGTGCCGCTCATGGACTTGACCTCGGCCAGGATGCCCTCGTCGTCGAGGGGCTGTGAAAGCTCCGGCCGGTCCGTGGACGGCCCCCTGCGGCCGGACACGAAGAGATGGTCGATCCGGCCGCCCGCGCGCTCGATCCGCCGGGCCACCTCGAAGGCGACCAGGGCGCCCATGCTGTGGCCGAAGAAGGTCAGCGGGAGGTCGTCCCAGCGGCGCAGGGCCTCGAACACCCCGTCGGCCATGAGGTGGAGATCCTCGACGCCGTGCTCCTCGCGGCGGTCCTGCCGCCCTGGGTACTGCACCGCGAGGAGGTCGACCGGGCCGCACAGTTCGGCGGAGACCGGAAAGTAGAAACTCGCCGAACCGCCGGCGTGCGGAAAGCAGACCAGCCGACGTTTGGCCGTGGGCGAGGGATGAAAGCGACGGCACCACAGGTCGCTGTCCAAAGAGAGGGAAGTCATGTCGACCGTTCATTCCTTTCTCAAATCCGCGCGGCGCCAGTGGGCAGGGTGAGCCGATCATGTGGGACATCCTCCGCACCGGCGGACCGGCTGGTAGGCATACTGAATGCCGGGAGCGCCGATCGGCGGCGATCGGAGAGTCACGGGCACCGCATATCACAGCCTGCCATGCCGCTCGGAATGTCAGCAAGGGCGCACCGGCGCAGTCGCCTCACACACCACCGGGTTCAATTCCGGTTGTTTCCGCGGTGAATGGCGGGATCGTTGCGGTCCGGGCAACCTCGTGGGATTTACTTGACGCCGAACCGGCGGCAACGGTCCGGCCGGACCGAACGCCGCGGGCCCGGCGCGTACGCGAGGAGCACCGTTATGGCAAGGCTGTACGCCGTCAGCGACCTCCATGTCGCCCATCCGGAGAACCGGGCCGTTGTCGAGGGGATGTTCCCCGAGGACGAGGGGGACTGGCTGCTGCTGGCGGGGGACGTGGGCGAGTTGGCCGCGGACGTGGAGTGGACGCTGCGGCTGCTGGCCGACCGGTTCTCGACGGTCGTGTGGGTGCCGGGCAACCATGAGTTGTGGACCCATCCGGCCGACCCGGTGCGGTTGCGCGGCGAGCACCGGTACCGGTATCTGGTGGAGCTGTGCCGGCGTCTGGGTGTCATCACCCCCGAGGACCCCTATCCGATCTGGACCGGTCCGGGCGGTCCCGTGACGGTGGTACCGCTGTTCCTGCTGTACGACTACAGCTTCCTGCCGCCGGGAGTGCGTGACGTCGGGGCCGCGCTGGCCCTGGCGGAGGCCGCGGGTGTGGTGTGCTCCGACGAGTTCCTGTTGCACCCGGACCCGTATCCGACGCGGGCCGACTGGTGCCGTGCGCGGGTCGTCTCCACAGAGGCGCGTCTGGCCGGCTGCGACCCGGCGCTGCCGACGCTCCTGGTGAATCATTTCCCCCTGGTCAGGGAACCGACGGAGGTGCTGCACCATCCGGAGTTCGCGTTGTGGTGCGGTACCACGGCGAGCCGGGACTGGCCTGTGCGGTACCGGGCGTCCGCGGTGATCTACGGGCATCTGCACATTCCGCGGACCATTCACACGGACGGGGTACGGCATCAGGAGGTGTCCCTCGGCTATCCGCGCGAGTGGCGGCGCTGGGGCAAGCCGGACCCGCTGCTGCGCGAGGTCTTCCCGGCCGGGGAGCAGCGGTGACGGGTGTCCGGCGGTGATCGAGGATCTGTTGCCGGCGTCGGTCGAGGTGGCGGAATCGCTGGGGGACCCGCCGGGGTCGGAGCTGTTCCCCGAGGAGGAGCCGCTGGTGGCCCACGCGGTGGAGCGGCGCAGACGGGAGTTCACCACGGGGCGGTGGTGTGCCCGGCAGGCGCTGGCCCGGCTGGGCCTGCCCCAGGCACCGCTGTTGGCCGGGCCGCGCGGGGAGCCGCTGTGGCCGGAGGGTGTGGTGGGGTCGATCAGCCACTGCGCCGGGTACCGGGTGGCCGCGGTGGCCAGCAGCGCTGATCTGCTCGCCCTCGGGGTGGACGCGGAGCCGGTCGGTCCCCTGCCGGAGGGCGTGCTCGACGCGGTGACCGTCGCCGGGGAGCGGGCCGCGCTGGACGGGTGTCGGCGCATGTCGCCTGGGGTGTGCTGGGACCGGGTGCTGTTCAGTGCCAAGGAGTCGGTCTACAAGGCGTGGTTCCCGCTGACGGGACGGCCGTTGGACTTCCTGGACGCGTTCGTGCGGCTGGACCCCGTACGGGGTGTGTTCTCCGCCGGGCTGAGGGTGCCGGGGCATCGGGTCGGCGGCTCGGTGGTCGACGGATTCACCGGCCGCCTGGCCGTGTCCGGTGGCTTGGTGCTGACCGCTGTGGCGGTTCCCCGGAGCGCAAACCCGCCGTGATCGCAAGACATATGTTCTAGGGATACATCTAGATATACGGGGATCTTGTTGACCGGGGCATGATCGCCCAAGACGCTGGGGGCATCTCTGGCCATCCCGTCGTGCGACGAAGAGGGATTTCCTTGAACTTCCTGCTGCTGGGCCCGCTTTCCGTCCGGTTGCACGCGCGTGAGGTCCACGTGTCGGCGCCAAGACAGCGCGTGGTCCTGGCGGCGCTCCTCCTCAACGCCAACCGGGTGATCTCGGTCGACCGGATCGCCGAGTACGTGTGGGACGGCGCACCGCCGCCGAGCGCCGCCGCGACCGTCCGCACCTATGTGATGCGGCTGCGGCATTCGCTGGGTGAGCACGCCTCCGCCAGAATCCTCACCCGGGCGCCCGGGTACCTCCTCGAACTCGGGGAGCACGAGAGCGATCTGGGGCAGTTCACGGCGCATCGCCGACGCGCGGCGGAGCTGGCCGGGCGCGGGGATCTGGAGGGTTCCTCCGCCGAGCTGGCCGAGGCCCTCGCCCTGTGGCGTGAGGAGCCGTTGGCGGACATTCCCTCGCGGACGCTGCGTGATGTGGAGGGCCGTTACCTCCAGGAGCTGCGGTTGCAGACCATGGAACTGCGTTTCGACGCGGAGCTCGCGCTGTTGCGGCACGCCGAGGTGGTGCCCGAGCTCGTACGGCTGGTGCGGAAGTACCCGTTACGTGAGGCCCTGGTGGGCAAGCTGATGCTGGCGCTGTTCCGCTCGGGAAGGCAGTCGGAGGCACTGGATCTGTACCGGCGCACCCGGGTCCTGCTCGTGGAGCAGCTGGGCGCCGAGCCGGGCGCCGATCTGCGTGAGGTCCAGCGGGCTATCCTCTCGGCCCATGACCGGCCCCGTACGCCGGGCCCGGTGGAGCCGCCCGCCAAGAAGGCGGTCGCGCCGGCCGCGCCCTGGAATGGTCCTGGTCGGCCGAGTCCGGCTCAACTTCCCTCGGTCGCACCGAAGTTGTCGGCACACTCGGGTCCGCTGGCGCGGCTGGAGCATTTCCTCACCACCGGCGCGCTGCCCGCGGGCACGGTGGCGACCGCGGTGGTCACCGGTCGTGGCGGCGTCGGCAAGAGCGCGCTGGCCCTGCACGCGGCCCACGCCGTGCGCGAGTGCTCGGTGCACGGTCAGCTCTACGCCGACCTCGGCGCCGGGCCGCGGCCGCTGACCGCGCGCACGGTGCTGCCGCGGTTTCTGGCCGACCTCGGTGTGCCCCGGGGCGAGATCCCGCGGGAGGAGTCCGAACGGGAGAGTCTGTACCGTTCGCTCACCTCGGGCCGCCGGGTGCTGGTCGTGCTCGACAACGCGCACAGCAGCACACAGATACGGCCGCTGATACCCGGCAGCGGAGGGAGCAGGCTGCTGGTCACCAGTCGGCGGCGGCTGGCCGATCTGGAGGGCGCGCGCACCCTGCTCCTTCCTCCGCTGGACGAGGCCGGGTCCCTGGAGCTGCTGGGGAGCATCGTCGGACCGGCCAGGGTCGGCGCCGAACCGCGCGCCGTCCGGACGGTGCTGACGATCTGCGCGGGCCTTCCGCTGGCGATCCGGATCGCGGGGACCAGACTGCTGGAGCGCCCGCACTGGAGCATCGGGGACTTCGCCCGGCGGCTCACGGAGGCCCCGCGTCTGCTGGACGAGCTGTGCGCGGGCGATCTCGGGGTCCGCCCCTGCCTCGACGCGGACCATGCCGGGCTGCGGCGGACGGCCCCGGACGGTGTCGATCCCGCCGAGGTGTTCACCGCGCTGGGGGCCGCGGAGGCGTCCTCCTTCTCCGGCAGCAGGGTCGCGGTGCTGGTCGGCTGCTCCGAGGCCAGGGCCGAGGAGGCCCTCGACACCCTGGTCGAGGCCAATCTGCTGGGTGCGCCGAGGGCGGGCCGCTACTGGCTGGACGCACTGCTGAGGGCCTACGCCGCCGAACAAGCACAGGCGGTCGCCCTGCGGCAGCGCGGTCGCCCGTTCATGCGCGCCGGGTGACCCTCCCGGCGCCCCGACCACGGAACATCCCGCCGACCGGCCCCTTCGAGAGGAACCCCGCGCCATGGCACACCAGACGGCAGCCACCCCCGACCTGCTCGCCTATGTCCGGGAAGTCTCCCTCCGCGACGACGAACTGCTCAGGGAACTGCGGGAGACCACCGCGGACCTGCCCGGCGGGACCGCCATGCAGGTGATGGCGGAGGAGGGGCAACTCCTCTCCTTGCTGGTCGGGTTGACGGGTGCCCGGGCGGTGCTGGAAATCGGCACCTACACCGGTTACAGCACCCTGTGCATGGCCCGCGCGCTCCCGGCGGACGGAATGCTGGTGTCCTGCGACATCGACGACCGGTGGCCGGCCGTCGGCGCCGACTTCTGGGAGCGCGCCGGGGTCGGCCCACGGATCGATCTGCGGATCGGTGACGCGGCCGCGATCCTGGACACCCTGCTGGCGGAGCGCGGGCCGGAGAGCTTCGACCTGGTGTTCATCGACGCCGACAAGACCAACTACGTGCGCTACTACGAGACTTCGCTGGCGCTGGTGCGCGGGGGCGGTCTGATCGTGGTCGACAACACCCTCTTCTTCGGCAGGGTCGCCGATCCGGCCGCCGTGGACCCGGACACCGCCGGGGTCAGGGCACTGAACCGGGTGCTGCACCAGGACCCGCGGGTGGAGCTGTCGCTGCTGACGATGGCCGACGGGATCACGCTCGCCCGCAAGCGCTGAGGACCGAGGGGGGAGCGTCGGGGCAGTCAGAGTGTTCCCGTCCCCTGTTCCGGCGCCCCCGGGTCGGGTGCGCCGAGGTCGGGTGCCTCCAGGCTCATGGTGGTGGACACCGCGCGCGGTCCGGGGGCCAGATGCAGCCGCTGGAGTCCCACGAGCGCCGACGCCGGTTCCAGGCCCGTGGCGCACGGGCACGGGTCCTCCTCGAAGCCCGCGAAGCGGTAGGCGATCTCCATCATCCGGTTGCGCTCGGTGGCCCGGAAGTCGGCCACCAGATGGACCCCGGCCCGGGCCGCGGAGTCGGCCAGCCAGTTCAGCAGGGTCGCGCCGGCGCCGTAGGCCACGACCCGGCAGGAGGTCGCGAGCAACTTGAGGTGCCAGAGCCCCGGGTGCCGCTCCAGCAGCAGTACGCCGACCGCGCCGTGCGGTCCGAACCGGTCGGTCAGGGTGACCACCAGTACCTCGTGCCCGTGGTCGGTGATCAGGTCGCGCAGCACCGCGTCCGGGTAGTGCACCCCGGTGGCGTTCATCTGGCTGGTGCGCAGGGTCAGTTCCTCGACCCGGGAGAGCTCGTCGCCGGTGGCCCGGCCGATGCGCATCCGCAGGTCCAGGGTGCGCAGGAACTCCTCGTCGGGTCCCGGCGCCGCAGCGCGCTCGGCCTCGCGGCGGAAGCCCGCCTGGTACATCTGCCGACGCCGCCGGGAGTCGACGGTGCTGGTCGCGGGCGTGAACTCCGGCAGCTCCGGCAGCGCGAGGACCTGTTCGGCCGGGTAGCACCGCACCTCGGGCAGATGGAAGGCCACCTCGGCGCGCTCGGCGGGCCGGTCGTCGACGAACGCGATGGTCGTGAGCGCGAAACCGAGCCGGTCCGCGATCCGCCGCACCGCCTCGGACTTGGCGCCCCACCCGATCTCCGGGAGTACGAAGTACTCGGCGAGGCCGAGGGCCTCCAGCCGGGCCCAGGCGTGCTCGTGGTCGTTGCGGCTCGCGATGGAATGCAGGATGCCGCGGGAGTCGAGCTCGATCACCGCCTTGCGCACCTCGTCCGGCAGCCCTACCTCACCGTCCTCCAGCAGGGTGCCCTGCCAGAGCGTGTCGTCCAGGTCCCAGACCAGGCACTTGACCGTCACGGGCGCCATGTCGTCCTCCGTCGGCTCGTCGGCCGGGGGCCCGTTCACGGTGCCTCCGGACGGGAGAGGGCGTGCTGAGCCAGCATCAGACGGCACAGCTCGTTGCTGCCCTCGATGATCTCCATCAGTTTGGCGTCCCGGTACGCCCTGGCCACCGGATGTCCGTCCCGCGCCCCTGCCGAGGCCAGCACCTGGACGGCCGTTGCCGCGCCCCGGGCCGCCTGGGTCGCGCTGACGTGCTTGGCCAGCACGGTCGCCACCACCTGGTCCGGCGCCCCCTCGTCCCAGCGGCGGCTGGCGTGCTCGCACACCCGGCTGGCCACCTGCTCGGCCGTGAAGATGTCGGCGAGGTGTCCGGCGACGAGTTGGTGCCCGGCCAGCGGTTCGCCGAACTGTTCACGCCCGGCGGCGTGGGCGGTGGCCGCCGCCAGACAGGCCCGCAGTATGCCCACGCACCCCCAGGCGACCGATATCCGCCCGTAGGCGAGCGCGGTCGTCACCAGCAGGGACAGCGGCAGGGCGTAGCCGCCGAGGACGCTGTCGGCCGGCAGCCGGACCCCTTCGAGACGCACGTCCGCGTGTCCGGCCGCCCGGCAGCCGAGCGGGTCGGTGATCCGTTCCACCCGGACGCCCGGCGCGTCGGCGGGCACCACCACGGCCGCCGCACCGTCCTCGTAGCGGCCGACGATCACCAGCAGGTCGGCGTAGTGGGCGGCGGTCACCCACTTCTTGTGTCCGTCCACGACGATCGAGTCGCCGTCGCGGCGGACGGTGGTAGTCATCGCCGCGAGGTCGCTGCCGGCGCCGGGCTCGCTGAAGCCGACCGCCGCCAGTTCGCCCCCGGTGAGCCGGGGGAGGTACCCGGCCGACTGCTCCGCGGTGCCCAGGCGCCGCACGGTCCACGCCGCCATGCCCTGGGAGGTCATCACACTGCGCAGCGAACCGCACAGGCCGCCCACATGGGCGGTGTAGGTGCCGCTGTGCATGCTGCTGAGCCCCCAGCCGCCGTACTCCTCCGGGACCTCGGCGCACAGCCGGCCCTCGGCGCCCAGCTCATGGAGCAGATCCAGCGGGAGCAGGCCGGTCCGGTCCCACTCCCCCGCCAGGTCGCCGACCCGCAGGGTGACCGCGGTGAGGGCACCGGCCAGGTCCTCACCCATGGTGGCTCCCGGGGGCGGGCCGGCGGAGCCGGTCGACCAGTCCGGCCATCCGCCGCACGGTGCGGAAGTTGTCCAGCCGGAGGTCCGCGCCGCGGACGGCGATGGTGTAGGTCTTCTCCAGATGCACCACCAGTTGCATGGCGAACAGGGACGAGAGGCCCCCGGCCGCGAACAGGTCGGTGTCGGCTTCCCAGGGGGTTCCGGTGTGTCCCTCCAGGAACCCCAGAAGCTCCTTCTCCAGGTCGTCGGCGTTCGGGGTGCTGCCCGTGGTCATGGCTGTCTCCTCGTCGGGTTCGTCAGGTGTAGTCGTAGAAGCCGCGCCCGGACTTGCGGCCGAGCCGGCCCTCACGGACCAGTCGCACAAGCAGCTCGCTGGGGCGGCAGCCGTCGTCGCCGGTGCGTTCGTGCAGCACCCGGAGGGAGTCGACGAGGTTGTCGATGCCGATCAGATCCGCGGTGCGCAGCGGGCCCGTGGGATGTCCCAGACAGCCCTGCATCAGGGCGTCGACGGCCTCGGCGGTCGCCGTGCCCTCCTCCACGACACGGGCCGCGTCGTTGATCATCGGGTGCAGTATCCGGCTGGTCACGAAGCCCGGTGCGTCCCTGACCACCACCGCCCGCCGCCGCAGGGCCGCGAGCAGCGACGTCACCGCCGCCATCGCGGGCTCCCCGGTCCTGGGCCCGCGGACCACCTCGGCGGTCCCGATCAGATAGGGCGGGTTCATGAAGTGGGTGCCGACCAGTTCCTCCGGCCGCTCCAGCGCCCCGGCCAGCTCGTCCACGGGGATCGAGGAGGTATTGGTGATCAGCGGGGTTCCCGGGCGGACCAGTGCGGAGACCTCGGACAGGACCGCGGCCTTGGTCGCCGCGTTCTCGGTGACCGCCTCGATGACGGCGGTGGCCCCGGCCGCGGCCTTCAGCGAGGTGCCGGTGACCAGTTCGCCCGGGGAGATACCGGGGGGCAGCGCGCCCATCAGCTCGGCCAGCCGGAGCTCGCCGTCGATCCGGTCCCCGGCCTGGTCGAGCAGCTCCCGGTCCACGTCGACCAGGTGCACCGGCAGACCGTGCCCGAGGGCGAGGACGGTGATGCCGACGCCCATCACGCCGGCTCCCAGCACGGTGAGGGCGTGCCGCGGTGGCGATTCGTCATGCGGAGCGGTGGTCAACGGACTCTCCTTCGGCTTCACAGGTCATCGGAGGTGCGGAGGACGGCGCCGAGCCAGGTGCCGACGGCGTCCCCGGTGGTCGCGACATGCTGTTCCATGATCGAGAAGTGGTCTCCGGGAACGTCGACGACGGCGTCGGCGGAGGCCCAGGACGAGCGCCAGTCACCGGCCCCGGCGGACGGACTGCCGAGGGGGACGGACGCGCGTACCAGGAGCACCGGGGCATGGACCGTCGGCGGTTTCCAGTCGTCGAGCAGACGGAAGTAGCCGCCCATCGCGGTCAGTCTGGTCCCGTCCATCGGGGCCGCCCGGTCCTCGCGGGCGAACATCCCGCCCAGCAGCACATCGTTGAACTGGGTGATGCCCGTGTTGTCGGAGAGATAGGTGTCCAGCAGCACCACGGCCGCGGGCCCCTCACCGCGGCGTTCCAGTTCGGCGGCCACCCCATGGGCGAGCGTGCCGCCCGAGGAGGAGCCGGCCAGCACCAGGGTCCGTCCGGACAGTTCGCGGAGCAGCGTCGCCGCCTGGAATCCCACCAGGGCGGCCATATCGGCGGGCAGTTCCTCCTCAGGGGTGAAGCCGGGGGCGTCCAGGGCGGTGACGGCGTAGCGGTCCCGGAAGCGGGCGGCGAAGCGGGCGTACTGGTGGGCGCCGCCGAGGGCGACGACGGAACCGAAACAGACGATCACCGGGGCACCGTCGCGCTCGTTCAGACGCAGCAGTCGCGGACCGGTGCCGGCCGCCGCGAGTTCGTCGCCGTCGCGGAACGCCGGGCGCAGGGCGGAGGCGTGCTTGAGCAGGGCGATGCCCTCGTCGGTCCGGCCGAGCGCGCAGGCCCGTCGGAACAGTACGCTCACCGGGTCGTTGTCGGACTCGGTGTCGGACGCGGCGTCCGGCGGGGTGTCTGTCACGGCCGGCGGCGCGATACCGGTTCGGGGTGCAGGTTCGGGTTCGGCGCGCGCCGCGGTGGCGAGGCGCGCGGCGAGCCCCGCCGGCGTCCCGCTGTCGAAGACCACGGAGGGCCTCAGCCGCAGACCGGTGGCGGCGGCCAGACGGTTGCGCAGCTCGACCGCGGTCAGCGAGTCGAAACCGACGGAGAGGAACGGCACCGTCCCGGACAGCGCCCCGGACTCGGTGTGGCCGAGGACTTCGGCGGCCTGGGTGAGGACGAGTTCACGCAGGATCAGCTCACGCTCCTGGGCGTCGGCGGCGTCGAGCCGGTTCCGCAGCGACAGGGCGGCCGTCGCCGCCGCTCCCGCCGGGCGGCCCCGCCGTACCAGCGAGCGCAGCATCGGGTGGACCGGACCGTCGCGGTGCGCGGGGAGGTCGAGGTGTGCCAGGACGGCGGGGGTCCCGTCACCCGTCTCGGCGGCGTCCGCGGCGAGAGCGGTGTCCAGCAACGCCATGGCCTCCGCGTCGGAGAGGCCGCGCGCGCCGCGTCGGTCGATACGTCGCCGTTCGGCGCCGTCGAGTTTCGAGGTCATCCCGCTGTGCCGCTCCCAGAGCCCCCAGGCCAGGGACAGCCCGGGCAGCCCGAGCCGTCGGCGTTCGGCGGTCAGCGCGTCCAGCGCGGCATTGGCGGCGGAGTAGGACGCCTGTCCCGGACTGCCCAGCACGCCCGCCGCGGAGGAGAAGACGACGAACGCCGAGAGATCCGTGCCGCGCGTCAGCCGGTCGAGGTGCCGGGCGGCGTCGAGCTTGGGCCGCAGCACCGCCGTCATCCGCTCCCGTGTCAGCCCCTCCAGCAGGCCGTCGTCGAGCACTCCGGCGGTGTGGACCACTGCGCACAGCGGATGGCGCGCGGGGATGGCCGCCAGAGCGGCGGTCAGTGCCTGACGGTCCGACACATCGCAGCCGACGGTGGTCAGCTCGGCCCCCGCCGCGGCGAGTTCGGCCGTCAGCTCCGGCATCCCGGGAGCGTCGGCGCCCCGGCGGCTCAGTACCCGGAGACGGCGTACCCCGTGCGCGGTGACCAGATGGCGTGCCAGGACGGCCGCGAGAACGCCTCCGCCACTCAGCAGCACCGTGCCCTCGGCCGGTCCGAACAGTCCGGTCGCCCGGGTCGTGGGCCCGGTGCCGGGCCCCGCACCGGGCGCTGCCACGGCCCGGGGGGCGGTCGGCCGTAGCAGTCGGGGCGCGTGCAGTACGTCGGCGCGCAAGGCTGCCTGCGGTTCACCGGTGGCGAGAAGTTCGGTGAGCGCGTCACCGACGCTGTCCGGCCGGTCGATGTCCAGCACCACGAACCGGTCGGGGTGTTCGAGCTGGGCTGCCCGGAGCAGGCCCCAGACGGCCGCCGCGCCGAGGTCCACGGGGCGCGGCTCCCCGGTGGGCGGACCGGGCGCGCCCCGGGTGAGCACCACCAGCGGTACGGCTGCGGCGGTGTCGTGGGCGAGATGACGCTGGAGGTGTTCGAGGACGGAGGCCGCGACCGCGTGCACCGCCGGGATTCCCTCGTCCCGGGCCGAGGCGTCCCCGGGCGGGGCATCCCCGGGCGGGGCATCCCCGGGCAGGGCGTCCCCGGTCGCAACGTCGCTGGTCGCCGCAGCCACGGTCCCGACGGCCACGGTCCCGTCGGCCATGGTGGGAGCCTGCCCGGCGCGGGTGTCCCCGGCTGGAGCGGTGCCGGTCGGGACGTTCCCGGTCGGAGGGTTCCCCGCCGGGGCGGACGGGGGGCAGATCAGCAGTACCGCGTCGGGCGCCGCCGACGGCGGCACGACGGGGAAGCCGGCCGGCAGCAGCCGATCGTCCCGCGGGCCGAGCAGGCCCCAGCGGGTGACCGGGCGTGGGCCGGTCGGCGCGGTGACCGGGGTCCAGCCGACACGGAACACGGAGCCCGACGACGCCCGCAGCGCGTCGGCGCGCGCCGCACGCAGGGCGAGCGAACCGACCGTCACCACGGCACGGTCCGACGGGTCGGTGATCCGCACGGTGACCGCGTCGGGTCCGTCGGAACGCAGCCGGACGCGCAGCACCGGCGCGTCGGACGGCTCGATCTGGACCCGCTGCCAGGAGAACGGCAGGGGGACACCGTCGGCGGCCCCCGGAGTACGGGAGCCCTCACGCAGACCGGTCGCCTGGAGGGCCGCGTCCAGCAGGACCGGGTGCACCCCGAAGCCGCCCCGTCCGGCACCGGGAAGGCCGGCGGGCCGTGCGACCTCGGCGTGGATCTCGTCCCCCGCGCGCCAGGCGGCGCGCAGACCCCGGAACGCCGGTCCGTAGTCGATGCCACCGGCTTCGAGCAGCTCGTACAGTTCGTCGACGTCCAGGGGGACCGCACCGGGCGGGGGCCACGTACCGTCCGGCCGTGCCGCACCGTCCGAGGGGCTCCGCACGCCGACCGTCCCGGTCGCGTGCCGGGTCCAGACCCGGTCGGGCCCGGTGGCGTCCTCGGGGCGGGAGTGGAACTCCACCGGACGCCGTCCCGAATCGTCCTCGGCACCCACCAGGACCCGCAACTGTACGGCGCGGTCATCGGTGGCATCACCGGGCAGCAGCAGCGGGGCGGCCAGGGTCAGCTCCTCCACCAGAGCGCAGCCGAGGCGGCGGCCCACGTGCGCGGCCAGCTCCACGAAGGCCGCGCCCGGCAGGATGACCGCGCCGGCCACGGTGTGGTCGGCGAGCCACGGGTGGGTGGCCAGGGACAGCCGTCCGGTGAAGAGGGTGCCCGCGTCGTCCGGCAGTTCGACCGCCGCGCCGAGCAGCGGATGGTCCGCCGCCGATTGACCGGTGGACACCGGGTCGCGATCGGCCGGAAGGGCGTCGAGCCAGTAGCGGCGTCGCTGGAAGGCATAGGTGGGCAGGTCCACGCGCTGGGCACCGGTCCCCGTGAACAGCGCCGCCCAGTCGACCGGCAGACCGCGGACCTGGGCCGCGGCGAGGGCGAGCTGCATCTGGTGGAGTCCGCCCTCCCCGCGCCGCAGGGTGCTGAGCACCAGCGCCTCCGGGGCGCCCGCGTCGGCGGCCGTGTCCTCGACCCCGTAGGTCAGGACGGGGTGGGGACCGGTCTCGATGAAGACACGGTGTCCGGCGGCGAGCAGGGAGCGGGTGGCCCGCTCGAACTCAACGGTCCGACGGAGGTTGCGATACCAGTACTCGGCGTCCAGGGCCTTGGTGTCCAACAGGGCGCCGGTGACGCTGGAGTAGAACGGCACCGGACCGGAGAGGGGAGTGATCCCCGCCAGATCGGCGAGGAGCTGTTCGCGGATCTCCTCCACATGCGCGGAGTGCGAGGCGTAGTCCACCTCGATACGACGCGCCCGCACCTCCTGCTCGACGAGCTGGTCGACCAGCGTCGTGACCGCGTCCGCGTCCCCCGACACCACCGTCGACGACGGACCATTGACCGCCGCCACCGACAACCGGCCGTCCCAGGAAGCGATCCGCTCCCGCACCACGTCCACCGGCAGCGGCACCGACGCCATGCCGCCGCGGCCCGCCAGCGCACCCACCGCACGGCTGCGCAACGCCACCACCCGCGCCCCGTCGTCCAGACTCAAACCACCCGCCACACACGCAGCAGCAATCTCCCCCTGACTGTGACCCACCACCGCATCCGGCACCACACCGAACGAACGCCACACCTCGGCCAGTGACACCATCACCGCCCACAACACCGGCTGCACCACATCCACCCGGGCCAACGCCTCGGCCGAGCCCAGTGCTTCTCCCAGCGTCCAGTCGACATAGGGCGCCAGCGCCCGCTCGCACTCCGCCATCCGAGCCGCGAACACCGCCGACCCCTCCAGCAGCTCCACGGCCATCCCCACCCACTGCGAACCCTGCCCCGGGAACACCAACACCGAACGACCCGGTGTCACCCCACCGCCCCGCACCACCCGCGGGGAGTCCACGTCCCGTGAGAGGGCCGCGAGGCCGGTCAGCAACTCGTCGCGGTCCGACCCGGCCACGACCGCCCGCTCCGCGAAACGCGAACGCCCCACCGCCAACGAGTAGCCGACATCCAGCACATCCAGCCCGGGCTCCGCCAGTACCCGCGCGTGCAACGCCGCCGCCTGCCCGCGCAACGCCGCACCGTCCCGCCCCGACAACGGCCACACCACCACCCCCGGACGCGGAACCGATCCGGCCGGTCCGGTCGAGGTGACGGGGGGTGCCGACTCCACGATCACGTGGGCGTTGGTGCCGCTGACACCGAAGGAGGAGACGCCCGCCCGGCGCGGTCGGCCGGTCTGCGGCCAGGGGGTGGCCGCGGTGAGCAGGGAGACGGCCCCCTCGGTCCAGTCGACCTGGGTCGAGGGGCGGTCAATGTGCAGGGTGCGCGGCAGCAGCCCGTGACGCATCGCCAGTACGGTCTTGATCACGCCGCCGACCCCGGCGGCGGCCTGGGTGTGGGACAGGTTGGACTTCAGCGACCCCAGCCGCAACGGCCGGTCGGCGGGGCGGCCCTGGCCGTAGGTGGCCAGCAGCGCCTGCGCCTCGATCGGGTCTCCGAGCGTGGTGCCGGTGCCGTGCGCCTCCACCATGTCCACCTCGCCCGGGGCGAGTCCGGCTCGGTCGAGCGCGCCGCTGATGACGCGCTGCTGGGCCGGGCCGTTCGGGGCGGTCAGTCCGTTGCTGGCGCCGTCCTGGTTGACGGCCGAACCACGGATGACGGCCAGGACGGGATGCCCCGCGCGCAACGCGTCCGAGAGCCGCTCCAGCAGAAGCAGACCGAGTCCCTCACCGAACCCCGCCCCGTCCGCCGTGGACGAGAAGGACTTGCTGCGCCCGTCGGGTGCCAGGCCGCGCTGGCGGCTGAATCCGACATAGAGGCCGGGGGTGGACATCACGGTCACCCCGCCGGCCAGGGCGAGGGTGGCGTCGCCGGAGCGCAGTCCCTGACAGGCGAGGTGGATGGCGACCAGCGAGGACGAGCAGGCGGTGTCCAGGGTCACCGCCGGACCCTCCAGGCCCAGGGTGTAGGCGATCCGGCCCGAGGCCACGCTGGGGATGGTGCCCGTGCCGAGGAAGCCCTCCAGCTCGTCGGGCACCCGGTCGAGCCTGGACGCGTATTCGCTGTAGATCACTCCGGTCCAGACCCCGGTGCGGCTGCCGCGCAGCGTCAGCGGATCGATGCCCGCGCGCTCCACCGCCTCCCAGGACGCCTCCAGCAGCAGCCGCTGCTGCGGGTCCATGGCCAGCGCCTCACGGGGCGAGATGCCGAAGAAGCCCGGGTCGAACCCGGTGGCGTCGTGGAGGAAGCCGCCCTCGCGGACATAGAAGGTCCCGGGGGCGTCGGGGTCGGCGTCGAACCGTCCCTCGACGTCCCAGCCGCGGTCGGTGGGAAACGGCGCGACCGCGTCACGCTCCTTGACCAGCAGCTCCCACAGATCCTCCGGGGTTTGTACGCCACCGGGGTAGCGGCAGCTCATGGCCACGATCGCGACGGGCTCGGCGGAGTCGTCGCGGAGCCGTCGGTTCTCCTGGCGCAGGCGCTGGTTGTCCAGCAGCGAGGCACGCAGGGCGGCGACCACCTGGTCCGTGTCCGTGTCCGTGGGCATCGTGTTCGGCTTCTCCCTCTGCGGCAGTCGGTCAGTCACGTTCGCCGCCCAGGGCCATCCGGACGAGGTCGTCCACGTCCATGCCGTTGATGTCGGCCGCGGGCGCCGACGGCCCCGGCCGGTCGGCGAGGCGCATCAGCGCGTCGAGCAGTCCGGCCCGGCGCAGCTCGGCCGGCGGGATGGTGGCGAGCAGGGAGCTGATCTCACGGTCCCCCCGGTCCGTCGTCCCGGCGCTCCCCCCGGTGCCGGGGCCGCCCGGCTCGTCGGGCACCAGTCGGCCGGTCAGATAGGTGGCGACGGCGACCGGGGTGGGATGGTCGAAGACCAGGGTCGCGGGCAGTCGCCGCCCGGTGGCCGCGCTCAGCCGGTTGCGGAGTTCGACCGAGGTGAGCGAGTCGAAGCCGAGTTCCTTGAACGCCTGGTCCGGGTCGATGGTCCCGGCGCCGCCGTGACCGAGTACGTCCGCGACCCGGCCCCGTACCAGTTCGAGCACGGCTGCGACGCGTTCCTCCGGCGGGAGCCCGGTCAGCCGGCGGCGCAGCGAGTCGGCCTCGGCGGCGTCCGCTCCCGAGGCCGGGCGGCGGGCGCCGGGGACCAGGCCGGAGAGCAGAGCCGGTACGGGCGCGGTCCGCGCCGCCGTCCGCAGTCGGCCGAGGTCGACCTTGACCGGGATCAGCAGCGGTTCGTCCAGGGCGAGCGCGGCGTCCAGCAGTGCCAGCCCCTCCTCGGTGCCGATGGCCGCGGTGCCTCCCCTGGCCATGCGCCGCAGATCCGCGTCGGTGAGCGCTCCGGTCATGGCGCCGCGCCGCGCCCACAGGCCCCAGGCGAGGGACTGCGCGGGCAGGCCCAGTGCCCGGCGCTGCTGGGCGAGCGCGTCGAGGAAGGCGTTGGCCGCCGCGTAGTTGGCCTGTCCCGCGTTGCCGACCGTCGCGGACGCGGAGGAGAACAGGACGAAGGCCGACAGCGGCAGGTCTCGGGTGAGGGCGTGGAGGTTGAGGGCCGCGTCGACCTTGGGGCGCAGCACGTGACGCATCCGCTCGGGAGTCAGCGACTCGACGACCCCGTCGTCCAGGACACCGGCCGCGTGGACGACCGCGCTCAGCGGACGGTCGGCGGGGATGTCGGCGAGCAGGGCGGCGAGGGTGTCCCGGTCCGCGACATCGCAGGCCGCGACGTCCACGAGGGCGCCGCGCCCGCGCAGCCCGGCCGCCAGGTCCATCAGGCCGGGAGCCTGTGCGCCGCGTCGGCCGACGAGCAGCAGGTTTCGTACTCCGTGCACGGCCACGAGGTGCTGTGCCACCAGGCCGCCGAGCGCCCCGCCGGCGCCGGTGACCAGGACGGTTCCGCCGGTCGCGGCGATACCCGACGGCGTGTTCGTCTCCGACCGCGGGTTCGGGTCCGGGTTCGGGTCCGCCTCGCGGTTCGGGTTCGGGTTCGCGGGGACGGTGACCCTGACGAGCCGGGCGGCGAGGAGCTTTCCCCCGCGTATCGCCAGTTGGGGTTCCGATCCGGCCAGTGCCTGCGGCAGCAGACCGGGGACGGCGGCCGGGTCGTCGGTGTCGATCAGCAGAAAGCGGCCCGGATGCTCGGACTGGGCGGAGCGGACGAGACCGCGGACCGCCGCCCCCGTGAGGTCGGTGACACCCTCCTCGGCGTCCGTGGCGACCGCGCCCCGGGTGACGAGGACGAGCCGGGTGCCGTCATCCCAGCGGGAGTCGGCCAGCCAGTCCTGGACGAGTCGCAGGGCGTCGTCCAACGCTGTGTGCACGGACGCGGCATCGGGTGGGGACGGGAGGTGCGAGGCATGGTCGCACCACGCCAGCACCGTGGCGGGCGGCGGCGTTCCCTGGTCCACCGCGGTGATGAGCGCGGCGAGATCCGGATGGCCGCCGGGGAACAGCTCCCGGCCGCCGATGACCGCCCAGCGCCCGAGGGGGTCGGCCGGCGCGGTGGCGGGCGTCGCCGACCACTCCAGTCGGTAGAGGGATTCAGAGCCTCCGCCCGGGCGGAGGGCGTCGAGATCGATCGGGCGGACGGCGAGCGCCTCGACCGACGCGACCGGGAGGCCGGACGGGTCGGTGGCGTCGATCGACACCGACCCGTCCGGCCCGAAGCCGAGTCGTACCCGGAGCGCGGTGGCAGCGGAGGCGTGGAGCCTGACACCGCTCCAGGAGAACGGCAGTCCGGCGGATGTCCGGTCCTGGCCCGGGTCGCTTCCCGGCCCGGTGCCGAGGAAAAGTCCCTGGAGGGCGGCGTCCAGGAGAGCGGGATGCAGACCGAAGGCGGAGGCGGACCGGTGCTGGTCCTGCGGCAGTCGCACCTCGGTGAAGACCTCGTCACCCCGGCGCCAGGCGGCGGTGAGCCCACGGAAAACGGGTCCGTAGCCGTAGCCGGAGGCGTGGAACCGTTCGTACAGGTCGTCGACGGGGACAGGGACGGCCCCGGGCGGGGGCCAGGAAGCGGTGCCGCCCGGGACGGGGACGGGCGGCGGGTGCTCCGTCGCACCGTCAGCGGTGAGTCCGCCGGTAGCGTGCGCGGTCCAGAGCGGTGCCGCCGCGTCCTCGCGGCAGGAGAACAGGTCCAGGGAACGACTGCCGTGTTCGTCGGCGGCGCCGACCCGCACCTGCACACGGACGGCACCGTCGGCGGGAATCAGCAGGGGCGCCTGGAGCGTCAGCTCTTCCACCGAGTGGCAGCCCGCCTCGTCCGCCGCGCGCACCGCCAGTTCCACGAAGGCCGCGCCGGGGAGCAGCACCGTACCGGCCACGGCGTGATCGGCGAGCCAGGGGTGGGTGCGCAGCGACAACCGGCCGCTGAGCAGCAGCTCGCCCGTGTCCGCGAGCTCGATCGCCGCTCCGAGGATGGGGTGGTCGGCGGAGTCGAGTCCGGCCGATCCCACATCGGCCGCTGTCGTGTGCGTCGGCTCGGGCCAGTAGCGCCGGTGCTGGAAGGCGTACGTGGGCAGCTCCACCCGCCGGGCCCCCGGGAACGCCCCGGACCAGTCCACCGCGAGCCCGCTCTCCCAGGCCCGGCCGAGCGAGTGCAGCAGCCGTTCGAGGCCGCCCTCCCCGCGCCGCAGTGTCCCCAGCACCGCCGCCTCCACACCCGCGGCCTCCACCGACTCCCCCACCGCCACCGCAAGCACCGGATGCGCACTCGGCTCCACGAAGAACCGAAAACCCTCCCCCAACAACGCACGCGTCGCCTCCCCGAACCGCACCGTCTCCCGCAGATTCCGGAACCAGTACGAAGCATCCAACGACGCCGTGTCCAACCAGCCACCCGTCACCGTCGAGAAGAACGGCACCGAACCCGTGACAGGAGCGATCCCGGCCAGATCGGACAGGAGCTGTTCGCGGATCTCCTCCACATGCGCCGAGTGAGAGGCATAGTCCACCTCGATACGACGCGCCCGTATCCCCTCCTGAACCAACTGCTCGACCAACTCGGCGACCGCGTCCGCGTCGCCCGACACCACCGTCGACGACGGACCATTCACCGCCGCCACCGACAACCCGCCGTCCCAGGAAGCGATCCGCTCCCGCACCTCATCCACCGGCAGCGGCACCGACGCCATGCCGCCGCGGCCCGCCAGCGCACCCACCGCACGGCTGCGCAGCGCCACCACCCGCGCCCCGTCCTCCAACGACAGACCACCCGCCACACACGCGGCGGCGATCTCCCCCTGACTGTGACCCACCACCGCATCCGGCACCACACCGAACGAACGCCACACCTCGGCCAGTGACACCATCACCGCCCAGAGCGCCGGCTGCACCACATCCACCCGGGCCAGTACCCCCGACCCGCGCAACACCTCCGACAACGACCAATCCACATAAGGCGCCAACGCCCGCTCACACTCAGCCATCCGCCCCGCGAACACCACCGACCCGTCCAACAACCCCGCAGCCATCCCCACCCACTGCGAACCCTGACCCGGGAACACCAACACCGAACGGCCTTCGACGGTCCGACCGCTGTCCCATGATCCCGACGTGCCGTCCGTCAACTGGCTGAGCAGGGAGTGCAGTTCGTCTCCGCTCCCGATCAGTGCCTTTCGGTGTTCGAAAGGTGTGCGCGCGTTCAGCGAGAATCCGATGTCGCGTGGTTCCAGTGCGGAGTGGCCGTTCAGGTGGTGGCTCAAACGCTCGGCCTGGGACCGCAGTGCCTGGGGGCTCTTCGCCGAGAGCAGCCAGGGCACCGCTGGAACGGAGGTCCGCGCGGTTGACGGGGCGTCGTCGGGCGGGGACGCCTGTTCCAGGATCAGGTGGACGTTGGTGCCGCTCAGGCCGAAGGACGAGACTCCGGCGCGGAACAGACGACCGCCGGCCGGCCAGGGCCGCGGTTCGGTGGCGAGGGTCAGTGCTCCGCGTGTCCAGTCGACATGGGCCGACGGCTTTCCGACGTGCAGGGTGCGAGGTACCTGCCCGTGCCGCATCGCCAGCACGGTCTTGATCACGCCCGCCACACCCGATGCCGCCTGGGCGTGACCGATGTTGGACTTGAGTGAGCCGACCAGCAGGGGCCGGTCCGGCGCACGGTCCTGCCCGTAGGTGGCGAGCAGGGCCTGGGCCTCGATCGGGTCGCCCAGGGTCGTGCCGGTGCCGTGCGCCTCCACCACGTCCACCTCGGACCCGGCCAGCCCCGCGTCCGCAAGCGCCGCACGGATCACCCGCTGCTGCGACGGACCGTTCGGCGCGGAGAGACCGTTGCTCGCACCGTCCTGGTTCACCGCCGAACCCCGCACCACCGCCAGCACCGGATGCCCGTTGCGGCGCGCGTCCGACAGCCGCTCCAGCAGTACGACGCCCGCTCCCTCGCCCATGCCCATCCCGTCGGCGTCGTCGGAGAACGCCTTGCAGCGTCCGTCCTCGGCCAGTCCTCGCTGCTGGGAGAAGCTGACGATGGCGCCAGGGGTCGCCATCACCGCGACACCGCCGACCAGGGCCATGGAGCAGTCGCCGCCGCGCAGCGCCCGGCCGGCGAGGTGCATCGCGACGAGTGAGGAGGAACAGGCGGTGTCGACGGTCACCGCGGGGCCTTCGAGGCCGAGGGTGTAGGCCACCCGGCCGGAGACCACGCTGGGCGCGCTGCCGGTGAGCAGATGGCCGTCGCCTTCCCCCGACTGGGCGACCACGGCCGCGTAGTCGGCGTAGTTGACGCCGGTGAACACCCCGGTGCGGCTGCCCCGCAGGGTCACCGGGTCGATGGCCGCGCGCTCGATCGCCTCCCAGCTCGTCTCCAGCAGCAGCCGCTGCTGGGGGTCCATCGCCAGCGCCTCACGCGGTGAGACGCCGAAGAACTCCGCGTCGAAGTCGGCCGCGTCGTGCAGGAAGCCGCCCCGCCGGGTGGTCGAGGTGCCGGGGCGGTCGGGGTCGGGGTCGTAGAGCGCGTCGATGTCCCAGCCGCGGTCGGTGGGGAACTCCGAGACGGCGTCGCCGCCCTCGGCGAGCAGTCGCCAGAGTTCCTCGGGGGTGCCGATGCCGCCCGGGAAGCGGCAGGCCATGGACACGATCGCGATCGGGTCGTCCTCGGGCGCCTGAGGGTGGGCGGTGGCGGCCGGGTCGGACGGTTGCGCCGTGGTGGTCCGCCCGCCCAGCAGCTCGGCGCGGATCTCCTCCGCCAGCGCGGTGGACGACGGGTGGTCGAAGATCAGGGTGGACGGCAGCCGCAGGCCGGTGGCGGCGTTGAGCCGGTTGCGCAGTTCCACGGCGGTGAGCGAGGCGAATCCCATGTCCTGGAACGCCTTGCCGGGCCGGATCGCGTCCGCCGTGGGATGGCCGAGGACGGCGGCCGCGTGGGTGCGGACCAGGTCGACCAGCCTGCGTCGCTGTTCGGCCTCGCCCAGGTTGGCCAGCCGTTGGCGCAGCAGGGCGGCGGCGGGCACCTCGGCGCCGTCGTCGCCGGTCGGGCGTTCCAGGGCGCGGCGGGCCTCGGGGACACCGGTCAGCAGCGGGCTGGGGCGGGTGGAGGTGAACACCGCCGCGAACCGTTCCCAGTCGATGTCGGCGACGGCGACCACGGTCTCGTCGTCGTCCAGTGCCTGTTGCAGGGCGTGGACGGCGATGTCGGGGGAGATCCGGGGCAGACCGTGCTGCTCCAGTTTGAACAGGTCGGCGTCCTCACCGGCGACTCGGGTCTGCCAGGGGTTCTCGGCCTGCCAGACGCCCCAGTCCACGGCGGTGGCGGTGAGGCCGCGTGCCCGGCGGTGCTGGGCCAGGGCGTCGAGATAGGCGTTGGCCGCCGCGTAGGCGGCGTGGTCGCCGCTGCCCCAGACGCCGGCGATCGAGGAGAACAGGACGAAGGCGTCCAGTTCCCGGTCGAGCAGGGCGTCGAGGTGTTCGGCGCCGGCGGCCTTGGCGGCGACGATCTGTTCGAACGCGGACATGGGTGTGCTGTCCAGCGGGGCGAGCGCGATGAAGGCGGCCGCGTGAACCACCGCGGTGACCGGGTCACCGGCTGCTTCCAGACCCGTCAGCAAGGCGTCGACGGCGTCCCGGTCCGTGAGGTCGCAGACGGGCAGGGTCAGCCGCACGCCGAGGGCGGCCAGTTCCGCGGTGAGTTCCGTCGCGCCGGGGGCCTCGGGGCCGCGGCGGCCCGGCAGGACGAGGTGTGCGGCGCCGCTTCGGGCCAGCCAGCGGGCGATGTGCGGACCGACGGCCCCGGTGCCGCCGGTGAGCAGGACCGTGCCACGGGGTTTCCAGCTCCTCGTCCGGCTGTCGTTCCTGGTGCCGTGGGCGAGGCGGCGGGCGAGGAGGCCGGAGGCACGCAGGGCGAGCTGGTCCTCGTGGCCGAGGGCTTGCGTATGTCCGTCGCCGTCGGCGCCGCGGGGGGTCGTCAGCAGCGCGCCGAGCCGGGTCCTGGCGCGGGCGTCGAGGTCCGGCGGCAGATCGATCAGTCCGCCCCAGCGGCCGGACAGCTCCAGTGCGGCCACCAGTCCGGTGCCCCAGATCAGGGCCTGGCGCGGGTGGGTGACCGGATCGTCGGCTCCCGTCGACACGGCTCCGGCGGTGGCGCACCAGAGGGGCGCGGTGAGGGCGAGGTCGCCCAGTGTCTGCACCAGGGCGACGGTCAGTGCCGTCCCGGTGGGCAGTGCGGGGTGGTCGGGGTGGGGCTGGTCGGCCACGGCCAGCAGCGACAGCACTCCGGTCGGAGCGCCGCCGCCGAGGGCGGCGGTGAGCGTGGCCGCGAGTTCCTCGCGTCGGATGTCGCTTGCCGTGAGTTCGGCCGTGACGACCGTGGCGCCCGTTTCGGTGAGCGCCAGGACCGGGCCGCGCACCCGTTCGTCGGATCCGTGACCGGCGGGCAGCACCACGAGCCAGGTGCCGGCGGCGGAGGTGGCGGCGGCCGGGTCGGGCAGTGGCTGCCAGCCGACGCGGTAGCGCCAGGAGTCGATGACGGTCTCGTCCCGTCGCTGTCTGCGCCAGCCGCGCAGAGCGGGCAGGACCCGGCCGAGAGTGTCCTCGTCGACGGCGAGGTGGGCGGCGATGTCGGCGGGGGCCTCATGGTCGACCATGTGCCAGAAGGCCGTGTCGTGCGGGTCGGCGCCGGTCGGCCCCGCGTTCTGCGATGCCTCGGGCTCCAGCCAGTAGCGCCGCAGCTGGAAGGGGTACCCGGGCAGGGCCGTCGGACGGGCCCCCGTGCCGGCGAACACCGCGGCCCAGTCGACGCTCACGCCCGCCACCCACAGTTCGGCGGCCGAGGTCAGTACCCGGTGCGGTCCGCCGTCGTCCCGGCGCAGGGTGCCGACGACCACGGGCGGGTCCGCGGTGCCCATGTCCTCGGCGGTGTCCTGGAGGGCCATGGTCAGTACCGGGTGCGGCGACACCTCGACGAACACCTCGTGGCCCTGTTCGACCAGGGAGCGGACGGCCGTGTCGAAACGGACGGTCCGGCGGAGGTTGCGGTACCAGTAGTCGGCGTCCATGACCGTGGTGTCCAGCCGGTCTCCCGTGACGGTGGAGAACAGCGGCACCCGGCCCGCGGCCGGGCGCACATCCGCCAGCGCGGCCAGTACCTGGGACCTGATCCGTTCGACCTGGACCGAGTGCGAGGCGTAGTCCACGGGTACGGCTCTGGCCCGCACTCCTTGGGACGCGCAGTGGGCGAGGAGTTCGGTGAGGGCCTGTGTCTCTCCGGAGACCACGACGGCGGCGGGTCCGTTGACGGCGGCGACCGACAGCTTCTCGGCCCAGGGGGCGATCTCGGCCCGGACCCGTTCCTCGGACAGGGACACGGCGGCCATGCCGCCGAGTCCGGCCAGGGCCCGGATGGCGCGGCTGCGCAGGGCGACGACCTTCGCCCCGTCCTCCAGCGTCAGCGCTCCCGCCACCACGGCGGCGGCGATCTCCCCCTGGCTGTGGCCGACCACGGCGTCGGGCCGGACACCCCAGGAGTCCCAGAGCGCGGCCAGTGACACCATCACCGCCCACAGCACGGGCTGCACCACGTCCACCCGTTCCAGGGAGGGTGCGCCCGGCGCGTCCTCCAGGACGTCGAGGAGCGGCCAGTCGACATGGGCGGCGAGGGCGGTGCCGCACTCGGTCAGCCGGTCCCGGAAGACGGGGCTGCTCGTGAGCAGGTCCCGTGCCATGCCGACCCATTGGGAGCCCTGGCCGGGGAACACGAGCGCCGTCCGGCCCTCGACGACCCTGCCGGCGCCCGCTACGACGTCAGCGGCGCCGGGCGGGTTCCCGGGCGCGCCGGTGAACACGCCCGGGTCGCCCGTGGACACACCGGCGAGCCCGTCCAGCAGCGCGGCACGTCCGTCGCCGATCACCACCGCACGGTGTTCGAAGGCGGAGCGGGTGGTCGCCAGGGAGTACCCGATGTCGACCGGTCGCGCGGCCGGGTCCGTGGCGAGACGGGCGCCCAGCCGGGCCGCCTGGTCCCGGAGCGCGGACGCGGTGCGGCCGGACAGGACCCAGGGCAGCACGGATGTCCCCGGCCCGGCGCCCGTCCCCGATCCGGCTGTCGGGTCCGGGTCGGCTGCCGGGTCCGGTTCGGCTGTCAGGTCCGGTTCGGCTGTCAGGTCCGGCCGCGGTGCCTGTTCCAGGACGACATGCGCGTTGGTGCCGCTCATACCGAACGAGGACACCCCGGCCCGACGGGGACGGTCCGTGGCGGGCCAGTCCCGGGCCTCGGTGAGCAGTTCGACGGCGCCCGAGGACCAGTCGGCGTGCGGGGTGGGCTCGTCCACGTGCAGGGTGCGGGGCAGCACGCCGTGCCGCAGCGCGAGCACCGTCTTGATGACCCCGGCGACCCCGGCGGCGGCCTGGGTGTGCCCGATGTTGGACTTCAGCGACCCCAGCCACAAGGGCCGTTCGGCGGACCGGTCCTGACCGTAGGTGGCCAGCAGGGCGTCCGCCTCGATCGGATCGCCGAGGGTGGTGCCGGTGCCATGGGCCTCGACCGCGTCCACGTCCCGGGCGGCCAGCCCCGCGTCCGCGAGGGCCGCCCGGATCACCCGCTGCTGGGAGGGGCCGTTGGGCGCGGTCAGCCCGTTGCTCGCGCCGTCCTGGTTCGTCGCCGACCCGCGCAGCACGGCCAGCACCGGACGGCCGTTGCGCCGCGCGTCCGACAGCCGCTCCAGCAGCAGCATGCCGACGCCCTCGCCCCAGCCGGTGCCGTCCGCGGCGGCGGCGAACGGCTTGCAGCGGCCGTCGGCGGACATCGCGCCCTGTCGGCTGAACTCCACGAACACCGCCGGCAGCGCCATCACGCTGACCCCGCCGGCGAGCGCGAGCGAGCACTCGCCGGCGCGCAGGGCACGCGCCGCGAGATGCAGCGCCACCAGCGACGCCGAGCAAGCGGTGTCCACCGTGACGGCGGGGCCTTCGAGGCCGAGCGCGTAGGACACCCGCCCGGACATCACACTCATCGAGTTCCCCGTCATCAGGAACCCCCGCACGGCTTCCGGGGCGGTGGCGCCCAGTGTCGCGTACCCCTGGTCGATGGCCGCGGCGTACACCCCGGTGCGGCTGCCCCGCAGGGTGAGCGGATCGATGCCGGCCTGCTCGACGGCCTCCCAGGACGCCATGAGCAGCAGCCGCTGCTGCGGGTCCATCGCCACCGCCTCACGGGGCGAGATACCGAAGAACTCGGGGTCGAAGTCCGCCGCGCCGTCGAGGAAGGCACCCTGGCCGGGGACCCCTTCACCGGCCGGCCAGGCAGTCTGCCAGCTCCGGTCGTCGGGGACGGGGGTGATCGTGTCGCGGCCCGCGACGAGCAGGTCCCACAGGTCCTCCGGGGTGCGGACACCGCCGGGGAAGCGGCAGCTCATCGCCACGATCGCGATCGGTTCGCGGTTCCGGGCCTCGGCCTCCCCGAGCCTTCGCCGGGTCTCCCGCAGGTCGATGGTCACCCGGTTGAGGTACTCACGCATCCTCTGGTCGCTCACAGGACACCGCCGTTCTGGTCTCGGGAGGCTCGGGCAGCGCGGACAGGGCCCCGGGTCACGCGGATCCCAACTGCCTGTCGATGTAGTCGAAGACCTCGTCGTCGCTCGCCGACTCGATCCGGTCGGGAGCCAGATCGTGCGCGTCGCCCCCGTCCGTGGCGGGGGCGGGTGTCCCGCCGGGCAGCGGGCGCGACAGCACCTCCCGCAGCCGGGACGCCAGTTCGTCGCTGACGCCGTCCGGGGGCAGGGCCTCCAGCAGTGCCTCCAGGGTGTCGAGTCCGGCCCGGACCGCCGCGTCACCCGTCGGGCGTGCGGCCGTGGTCAGCGCCGTGAGATGGCGTGCCAGCGCCTCCGGTGTGGGGTGGTCGAACACGAGCGCGGGCGGCAGCCGCAGCCCGGTCGAGGACACCAGCCGGTTGCGCAGCTCGACCCCGGTGAGGGAGTCGAATCCGACTTCCTTGAACGGGCGTGCCGCGCGGATCAGGTCCGGTGAACTGTGGCCGAGCACCGCCGCGGCGTTCCCGCGCACCAGATCGAGCAGCGTCCGGTACAGCTCGGCCTCCGGGAGCGCGGCGAGTTGCTGTGCCATGGAGCGGGCGGGAGCCGCGGCGGAGGAGGCGGTGCCGGTGCGGGCGGGGCGTACCAGGCCGCGCAGCACGGCGGGCAGCCGGTCGTTCGCCCGCAGGGCGGACGGGGTGATCCTGGCCGCGAGCCGGTAGGAGTGCGGGGAGTTCAGTGCCGCGTCGAACAGGGCGAGCCCTTCGGCCGATGTCAGCGCGCCCGCCCCGGTGCCCCGGTCCCCGGTGACCCCGGCGGTCATCACGCTGCGCTCCTCCCACAGGCCCCAGCCGATGGACAGGCCCGGCAGCCCCTCGGCCCGGCGTTCGGTGGCCACGGCGTCGAGGACCGCGTTGGCGGCCGCGTAGTTCGCCTGCCCGGCCGCGCCGAACAGGGCGGCGCCCGAGGAGAACAGCACCAGGGCCGCGAGGTCGGAGTCCCGGGTCAGTTCGTGCAGGGCGAGTGCCGCGTCCGCCTTGGGCCGCAGGACGCGGTCGAGGCCGTCCGGCGTCAGACGGGCGATCGTGGCGTCGTCCAGGACTCCGGCCGCGTGCACGACGGCGGTCAGCGGATGTGTACCGGGCACCGCCGCGAGCAGGGCGGCGAGCGCGGTACGGTCGGCGACGTCGCAGGCGGCGACCGTCACCGCGGCCCCGAGGCCGGTCAGCTCCTCCACCAGTTCCGGCATTCCGGCGGCGGAGCCGCCCCGGCGCCCCGCCAGCAGCAGATGCCGGGCGCCGTGCGCGACGACCAGATGCCGGGCCAGGATTCGTCCCAGGGTGCCGGTGGCCCCGGTGACCAGGACGGTGCCCTCGGGGTCCAGCGGCGCGGGGAGCAGCAGGACGTTCTTGCCGACCCCCCGGGCCTGGCTGAGCGAGCGCAGGGCGGCGGGGGCACGCCGGATGTCCCAGCCGGTGACGGGCAGGTGATGGAGCGCACCGCGCTCGAACAGGTCCAGGATCTCGGCGAGCATCTCTCCGATGCGCTGGGGACCGGCCTCCATCAGGTCGAACGCCCGGTAGCGCACACCGGGGTGCTGCCGGGCGACCGTCGACGGGTCGCGGATGTCGGTCTTGCCGAGTTCCACGAACCGGCCGCCGTTCGGCAGCAGTCGCAGACCCGCGTCGACGAACTCCCGCGCCAGGCTGTCCAGTACGACGTCGACGCCCTGTCCGGCGGTGGCCGTGAGGAAGGAATCGGCGAAGTCGGTGGTGCGGGTCGAGGCGATATGGGTGTCGTCCAGTCCGTTCGCGCGCAGTACGTCCCACTTGGCGGGGGCGGCGGTCGCGAACACGCGCGCCCCGGCGTGCCGGGCCAGCTGGACCGCCGCCATGCCGACGCCGGCCGCGGCGGAGTGGACCAGTACGGACTCGCCGCGCCGCAGCCCGCCGAGATCGAACAGACCGTAGTGGGCGGTGAGGAACACCACCGGCACGGACGCGGCGCGGGCGAAGGACCAGCCGGCCGGTATCCGGGCGATGGTGCGGCGGTCGGCGACGGCGACCGGGCCGAACGCGCCCCCGAAGATCCCCATCACCCGGTCCCCGGGGGCCAGGTCGTCCACGCCGGGGCCGGTCTCGATGACGGTTCCGGCCCCCTCACTGCCCAGACCCTGCTGTTCGGGGTCGGGGTCCAGACCGAGCGTGGCGATGACGTCGTGGAAGTTGAGCCCGGCGGCGCGCACCGCGATCCGGACCTCGCCCTTGCCCAGCGGGGCGAGGGCGGCGGGAGCGGGCACCGGCGCGATGTCCTCCAGGGAGCCCCGGCCGTCGGTGGACAGCCGCCAGGCGGGATCGGCCGGCAGGGACAGCGTCCCGTCGGACCGGCCCCCGCGGACCAGCCGGGGCAGCAGCGGCGCCCCGGCCCGTAGCGCCAGTTCGGGTTCACCGCCCGCCAGTGCGGCGGGCAGCGCGCCCGCCGGTTGTTCACCGGCCCCGGCCAGGTCGATGAGTACGAAGCGGCCGGGATGCTCGGCGCGCGCGCTGCGCACCAGACCCCACAGGGCGGACTGGGCGGGGTCGACGGGACGGTCGGTCGGCCCCGTACGGACCGCGTCCGTGGTGAGCAGGGCCAGTCTGGCCGCGGCGAACCGCTCGTCGGCCAGCCACCGCTGGACCAGGGCGAGGCAACCGTGCGCGGTGGCGTGCACCCGGTCGGCCGGGTCGGGCAGGGCGGCGGTCGCGACCGTCGCGACGATCACCTCGGGGAGGGCGGTGCCCGACCCGAGGGCGGCGCCCAGGGCGTCGAGGTCCGGCCAGGAATCCGCGCCGGGGACAGCGCCGCCGAGGGCGGCCCAGGTCGGGGCGGGGCCGTCGGCCCGGGTGGTGGCCGGTGTCCAGTCGAGGTGGAACAGCAGATCGGCGTGGGCGGCGGCGGACAGCGGTCCGCCGGGGGCCGGGGGCCGCAGAAGCAGGGACTCCACGCCGAGCACCTGCTGACCGGCCAGGTCATGGGCGGAGAGGGTCACCGCGTCCGGGGCGTCGGCGGTGAGCCGCACGCGCAGGGTGGTGGCCCCGGTGATCCTGCTGGTCACCCCGGTCCAACTGAACGGCAGCCGGGCCCGGCCGTCCTGATCGGGCAGCAGCGCGGCGATCTGGAGGGAGGCGTCCAGCAGTGCGGGGTGCAGCACGCATCCGGCGGCGTCGGCGTGCTGCGGCTCCGGCAGCACCACCTCGGCGAACACCTCGCCGTCGCGGAGCCACGCGGCGCGAAGACCACGGAAGGCGGGGCCGTAGTGGTAACCGGCTTCCGCGAATCGCTGGTAGAGGTCGTCGGTGTCCACGGGCTCGGCACCGGGCGGTGGCCAGCTCAGCAGACCGGCGGGGGACACGGCCCCGGCCGTGTCCCCGGCGGGCTGGGGCGCCAAAGTGCCGCTGGCGTGCTCGGTCCAGGGCGAGTCGGCTTCCCTCGCGGCGCGGGCGAACACACTGAGCCGTCGTCGGCCGTCACCGTCGAACGCTCCGACCCGTATCTGTAGCTGAACGGCTCCCTCGTCCGGCATCACGAGCGCCGACCCGAGGGTGAGTTCCTCGACCACGGGGCAGTCCGCCTCGGCCGCCGCGCGCAGCGCTAGTTCGAGAAAGGCCGTGCCGGGGAACAGCACGACGCCCGACACCGCGTGGTCGGCCAGCCAGGGATGGGTCTCCAGCGACACCCGGCCGCTGAGCAGCAGCTCATCGGAGTCCGCGACCTGCGTCGCCGCGCCGAGCAGCGGGTGCCCGGTCGTGGCGAGTCCCGCCGACGCGACGTCCCAGCTCGTGGTCGGAACGTCGAGCCAGTAGCGCCGGCGTTGGAAGGCGTACGTGGGCAGCTCCACCCGCCGGGCCCCCGGGAACGCCCCGGACCAGTCCACCTCCAGCCCCCGCACATATCCCTGACCGAGCGAGTGCAGCAGCCGTTCGAGGCCGCCTTCCCCGCGCCGCAGTGTCCCCAGCACCGCCGCCTCCACACCCGCGGCCTCCACCGACTCCCCCACCGCCACCGCCAGCACCGGATGCGCACTCGGCTCCACGAAGAACCGGAACCCCTCCCCCAACAACGCACGCGTCGCCTCCCCGAACCGCACCGTCTCCCGCAGATTCCGGAACCAGTACGAAACGTCCAACGACGCCGTGTCCAACCAGCCACCCGTCACCGTCGAGAAGAACGGCACCGAACCCGACACCGGAGTGATCCCCGCCAGATCAGCGAGAAGCTGCTCACGAATCTCCTCCACATGCGCCGAGTGAGAGGCATAGTCCACCTCGATACGACGCGCCCGTATCCCCTCCTGAACCAACTGCTCGACCAACTCGGCGACCGCGTCCGCGTCACCCGACACCACCGTCGACGACGGACCATTCACCGCCGCCACCGACAACCCGCCGTCCCAGGAAGCGATCCGCTCCCGCACCTCATCCACCGGCAGCGGCACCGACGCCATGCCACCCCGGCCCGCCAGCGCACCCACCGCACGGCTGCGCAGCGCCACCACCCGCGCCCCGTCCTCCAACGACAGACCACCCGCCACCACAGCCGCCGCGATCTCACCCTGACTGTGACCCACCACCGCATCCGGCACCACACCGAACGAACGCCACACCTCCGCAAGCGACACCATCACCGCCCACAACACCGGCTGCACCACATCCACCCGGGCCAGCACCCCCGACCCGCGCAACACCTCCGACAACGACCAATCCACATACGGCGCCAACGCCCGCTCGCACTCAGCCATCCGCCCCGCGAACACCACCGACCCGTCCAACAACCCCGCAGCCATCCCCACCCACTGCGAACCCTGACCCGGGAACACCAACACCGAACGACCCGACACCACCCCACCAGCACCGGTCACCACACCCGCCGCGGGCAACCCCCGCGACAACGCGCCCAATCCGTCGGCGAGCTTCTCCGCGGTGCCCACCACCACCGCACGGTGTCCCAGGGCGGTACGGCCCGTGGCCAGGGAGAACGCCACGTCGTCGGCGGAGACGTCCGATCCGTCACCGAACTCGGCCAGCAGTGCCGCCGCCTGGGCGCGCAGCGCCTCGGGGGTGCGCGCCGAGAGCAGCCAGGGGACGGCGGTGGGCGCGGTGTCCGGCGGGCCGGGCCGGTCGGTCGGGGGCGTCGCGGGGGCCTGTTCCAGGATGACGTGGGCGTTGGTCCCGCTCACTCCGAAGGAGGAGACACCGGCCCGGCGCGGACGTCCCGTGTCGTCCCACGCCCGGGCTTCGGTGAGCAGCTTGCCGGCCCCCGCGGACCAGTCGACCTCCGGTGTCGGACCGTCCACGTGCAGGGTCTTCGGCATCACCCCGTGCCGCAGCGCCAGCACCGACTTGATCACTCCGCCCACACCCGCCGCCGCCGAGGTGTGCCCGATGTTGGACTTCAACGAGCCGATCCACACCGGGCGTTCGGCGGGGCGCCCCTGTCCGTATGTCGCGAGCAGCGCCTGGGCCTCGATCGGGTCGCCCAGGGTCGTGCCGGTGCCGTGCGCCTCCACCACGTCCACCTCGGACGCGACCAGTCCCGCGTCCGCCAGCGCCGCACGGATCACCCGCTGCTGCGACGGACCGTTCGGCGCCGTCAGGCCGTTGCTCGCGCCGTCCTGGTTCACCGCCGAACCCCGCACCACCGCCAGCACCGGATGCCCGTTGCGGCGCGCGTCCGACAGCCGCTCCACCAGCAGCATGCCCGCGCCCTCACCGAAGGCGGTGCCGTCGGCCGCCGCGGCGAAGGACTTGCATCGGCCGTCCGGGGCGAGACCGCCCTGGCGGCTGAACTCCACGAACAGTTCGGGGCTGCACATCACGTTGACACCGCCGGCCAGGGCCATGGAGCACTCGCCGGATCGCAGTGCCCGCACCGCGAGATGCAGGGCCACCAGCGACGACGAGCACGCGGTGTCCACCGTGACCGCGGGGCCCTCCAGTCCGAAGAAGTAGGCCAGGCGGCCGGAGACGACGCTTCCCGAGTTGCCGGTGCCGAGGAATCCCTCGACGTCCTCGGGGATGTAGGGCAGCAGGCGTGCGGCGTAGTCCTGCTGCATCAGCCCGACGTACGTTCCGACGCGAGCGCCGCGCAAGGTGGACGGGTCGATGGCCGCGCGCTCGAACAGTTCCCAGCTCGTCTCCATCAGCAGTCGTTGCTGGGGGTCCATCGCCAGCGCCTCACGCGGCGAGATGCCGAAGAACTCCGCGTCGAAGTCGGCCGCGTCGTGGAGGAATCCTCCGTCGCGGGTGAGGGAGGTGCCGGTCCGGTCGGGATCGGGGTCGTACAGCGTGTCCAGGCCCCAGCCGCGGTCCGTGGGGAATCCGGAGATGCCGTCGCGGCCCTCGGCCAGCATCCGCCACAGATCCTCGGGCGAGCGGACACCGCCGGGGAAGCGGCAGGCCACGGAGACGATCGCGATTCGGTCGTCGTCCGCGTCCTGGTCCCGGCCGGTCGCCGCGGCGGGTGGGGCGGGGACCGGGGCGGACACCGTGTCCGTCAGTCCGGTCCGCAGGAAGTCCGCGAGCGCCGTCGGCGTCGGGTGGTCGAACACCAGGCTCGCGGGAAGCCGCAGACCGGTGGCGGCGGTCAGGCGGTTGCGCAGTTCCACCGAGGCCAGCGAGTCGAATCCCAGTTCGCGGAAGGCCCGTCCGGGGTCGAGGGCGTCCGGGGAGGCGTGGCCGAGGACCGATGCCGCGTGGGTGCGGACGAGTTCGCCCAGCAGCCGTGTCCGTCCGGCGGCGTCGAGTGCCGCGAGACGCCGCCGCAGCGCGTTGTCGTCGGCCGTCGTGTCCGCGGTGGCCGACGCCCGGCGCGGTGGTGTGCGTACGAGACCCCGGAGCAGCGGCGGCAGTGTGCCGTCCGCCGCCGCGGACCGCAGGGCCGTGGTGTCGAGGCGTATCGGCACCAGGGCGGGACGGTCCACGGTGAGGGCGGTGTCGAAGAGCGCGAGCCCCCGCTCGGTGGAGAGCGGCGGCATCCCGGAACGGGCGACGCGTCGCACATCGGCGTCCTCCAGGTGGCCGGTGAGGGCGCTGGGCTGCTCCCACAGGGTCCAGGCCAGGGACTGACCCGGCAGTCCCGCCGCCCGGCGCTGTTCGGCGAGGGCGTCGAGGAAGGCGTTGGCGGCAGCGTAGTTGGCCTGTCCGGGGCCGCCGAAGGTGCCCGCGGCCGAGGAGAAGAGGACGAAGTGCGCGAGGTCCAGGTCCTGGGTCAGCTCGTGCAGATGAAGGGCGGCGTCGACCTTGGGGCGCAGGACGCCGTCCACCCGTTCGGGGGTGAGTGCCGTGACGACGCCGTCGTCGAGGGTGCCGGCGGTGTGGACCACGGCGGTCAGCGGATGGTCGGACGGCACGGCCGCGAGCACGGCCGCGAGGGCGTCCCGGTCGGCGGCGTCGCAGGCGACGATGTCGGTCTCGGCCCCCAGTCCGGTGAGTTCGGCGCGCAGTGCCCCGGCGCCCGCGGCGGCCGGACCGCGGCGGGACAGCAGCAGCAGCCGCCGGACGCCGTGCCCGGTGACCAGGCGGCGGGCGACATGGGAGCCGAGGAGGCCGGTGCCTCCGGTGATGAGGACCGTGCCGGTCGGGTCGAGTGCCCGGACGGGTGCGGACGGTCCGTCCGGCTCGCTCCTGGCGATCCTGGCCAGCCGGGGCACCAGGACGTCCTCGCCCCGTACGGCAGACTGCGGTTCTCCCGAGGCGAGGGCCGCCGCGACGCCGGCGGAGGTGCCGTATTCGTCGCTGGGGTCGAGGTCGAGCAGGGCGAAGCGTCCCGGATGCTCGGACTGGGCGGAGCGGACCAGGCCCCAGAGCGCGCTGTGCGCAGGGTTGCGCACGGCCTGCCCGGCGCTCACCGCGCCCCGGGTGCGGAACACCAGGCGTGATGCGTCGAAGCGTGCGTCGGTGAGCCAGGTCCGCACGTCGGCGAGGGCCTGGTGGACGGTCGAGCGGACCGTCTCGGCGGGGCCGCCCGCGTCCTCGTGCTCCGCGCAGGCCAGCAGTACCGTTTCGGGCACCGGCGCCCCGGCGTCGACCTCGGCGACCAGCGCGGCCAGGTCCGCGGTGACGTGGACCGGTGCTCGGGTCCCGCCCGGTTGCGCGGCGACCCACTCCACCTCGTACAGGTCCTGGTGACGCCGTGTACCGGGGCGGCCGGTGGCGGGTTGTCCGGTGCCCGCGGGCCGGAGCACCAGCGCGTCCACCGTCGCCACGGCGCGGCCGGTCGGGTCGGTGACATGGAGCGCCACCGCGTCGGGTCCCGCCGGGGTGAGCCGGACGCGGATCGCCCCGGCGCCGGTGGCGTGCAGGGTGACACCGGTCCAGGAGAACGGCAGCCGTCCCCCGGGGTGGGCGTCCGCGCCGGGGGTGCCGGGCAGTCCGGTGGCGTGCAGGGCCGCGTCCAGCAGCGCCGGGTGGAGGCCGAAGCGGTCGGCGTCGGGGGCGGGCCCGGCCGGCAGGACGGCTTCGGCGAACGTCTCGTCGCCGCGCCGCCAGGCCGCTCGCAGGCCCTGGAAGGCGGGACCGTAGACGAATCCGCCGGCCGCGTAGCGGTCGTATAGTCCGTCGAGGGCGATGGGCTCGGCGCCGGGCGGCGGCCAGGGCGCCGGTTCGCCGTCCGTGGCGCTTTGCGCGCGGTCCTCGGCCAGTACGCCCTCGGCGTGCCGGACCCACTCGTCGTCGTCCGGGTCCTCGCCGGTGGGTGTGTCGGGCCGGGAGTGCAGGCTGAGCGGGCGGCGTCCCCGGCGGTCGGGTGCGCCCACGGTGAGCCGCAGTACGGTCCCGCCCCGCTCGGGCAGCACCAGGGGGGTTTCGAGGGTGAACTCCTCGACCCGGGGGCAGCCGACGCGGGCTCCGGCCTGGAGCGCGAGTTCCAGGAAGGCGGTTCCCGGGAGCAGCATACTGCCCTGGACCGCGTGGTCGGCCAGCCACGGGTGGCTGCGGGTCGACAGTCGGCCGGTGAGCAGCAGGCCGTCGCTGTCGGCGAGGACCACGACCGCGCCCAGCAGGGGGTGGTCCGCGGGGGTCAGTCCGGCGGAGGTGACGTCGGCGGCGGGCGCGGCGCCGTCCTCCAGCCAGTACGGATCCCGCTGGAACGCGTAGGTGGGCAGTTCCACCCGTCCGGGGCGGCGTCCGGCGAAGACGGTGTCCCAGTCCAGGGGCACGCCGCGCAGATGGAGTTCGGCCAGGGACTCGGTGAATCTGCGTGGTCCGCCCTCGTCGCGGCGCAGCGTGCCGACGGCTGTGGCGTCGGCGCCCGCGTCCTCGACGGTGTCCAGCATCGGGACGGTGAGGACGGGGTGGGGGCTGCTCTCCAGCAGTACCTGGTAGCCGTCCGCCAGCAGGGCGCGGGTGGCCTGTTCGAAGCGGACGGTGCCGCGCAGGTTGCGGTACCAGTAGTCGGCGTCCAGGGCGGAGGTGTCCTCCAGCGGTCCGCCGCTGACGGTGGAGTAGAACGGGATGCCGGACCGGCGCGGGGTCAGTCCGTCGAGCTGGGTGAGCAGTTCCGTCCGGATGTCCTCGACGTGGGCGCTGTGCGAGGCGTAGTCGACGGGGACCCGTCGGCTGCGGATGTCCTGGGCCGCCGTTCGCGCGAGGAACTCGTCCAGGGCGTCGGTATCGCCCGAGACGACCGTGGACGCGGGTCCGTTGACCGCGGCGACGGAGAGCCGGCCGTTCCAGGGGGCGATCCGTGCGGCGGCCTGTTCGGCGGGCAGTGCCACCGAGGCCATCCCACCGCGGCCGGACAGGGCGCGTATCGCCCGGCTGCGCAGTGCGACGACGCGGGCGGCGTCGTCCAGGGAGAGGGCGCCCGCGACGCACGCCGCCGCGATCTCCCCTTGTGAGTGGCCGATGACGGCGCCGGGGGTGACGCCGTGGGAGCGCCACAGCTCGGCCAGGGAGACCATGACGGCCCACAGGGCCGGCTGTACGACGTCCACCCGGTCCGCCGGGGGTGTGCCGGGGGCGCCGCGCAGGACGGCCTCCAGGGACCAGTCGACGAACGGCGCGAGGGCTCGTTCGCAGTCCGCCACGCGGGCGGCGAAGACCGGCGCGCGGTCCAGCAGCCCGACCGCCATTCCGGCCCATTGCGATCCCTGTCCGGGGAAGACCAGGGCGACCGCGCCGCCCGTTCCGGCGATGCCGCGCACCAGGCCGGGGGCGGGGGTGTCGGCCGTCAGGGCGTCGAGGCCGGCGCGGAACTCGTCCGGGTCGGCGCCGATCAGGACCGCCCGGTGCTCATGGGCGGCGCGGGTCGTCGCGAGGGCGTGGCCCACCTCGGCCGGGCCCGGCCCGGGGTGGGCGTCCAGATGGGCCCGGAGCTGTCCGGCCTGGGCGCGCAGGGCCTCGGCGGTGCGTCCGGAGAGCACCCAGGGCACGACGGGCGGCGGGGTGCCGTCGGCGGTGTCCCGGGTCTCCCGCGTCTCGTCGTCGCCCGCGGGCTCGGCCGGGTCGTCCGCCTGTTCCAGGACGATGTGGCCGTTGGTGCCGCTGACGCCGAACGAGGACACCGCCGCCCGGCGCGGCCGTCCGGTGTCCGGCCATGGAGTGCTCGCGGTGACCAGCCGCACCGCGCCCGCCGTCCAGTCGATCCGCGGGGACGGGTCCTCGGCGTGCAGGGTCGGTGGGACCGTGCCGTGCCGCATGGCCAGTACGGTCTTGATGACGCCGCCGACCCCGGCCGCCGCCTGGGTGTGTCCGATGTTGGACTTCAGCGAACCGAGGAGCAGCGGCTGCCCGTCCGTGCGGTCCTGCCCGTAGGTGGCCAGCAGGGCCTGGGCCTCGATCGGGTCGCCGAGCGGGGTGCCGGTGCCGTGCGCCTCCACGACGTCCACGTCGGCGGGGGTGAGTCCGGCGTTCGTCAGTGCCTGGCGGATCACCCGTTGCTGGGCGGGGCCGTTGGGGGCGGTGAGTCTGCTGCTGGCGCCGTCCTGGTTGACGGCGGTGCCGCGGATCAGCGCGAGGACGGGGTGCCCGTTCCGGCGGGCGTCGGAGAGGCGCTCCAGCAGCAGCGTCCCCACGCCTTCGCCCCAGCCGGTGCCGTCGGCGGTGGCGGCGAAGGACTTGCAGCGGCCGTCCCTGGCCAGACCGCCCTGCCGGCTCATCTCCACGAAGGGGACGGGTGTCGACATCACCATCGCGCCCCCGGCGAGCGCCAGGGCGCAGTCGCCCGCGCGCAGTGCCTGGGCGGCGAGGTGGATCGCGACCAGGGAGGACGAGCAGGCGGTGTCGACGCTCACCGCCGGGCCCTCCAGGCCGAAGGTGTAGGCGACCCGGCCCGAGGCGACGCTGTCGGAGCTGCCGTTGCCGAGGTAGCCGGCCACGTCGTCGGGGACCTGGCGCAGCCGTACCGCGTAGTCCTGGTACATCATCCCCGTGAAGACCCCGGTGCTGCTGCCCCGCAGTGACACGGGGTCGATCCCGGCCCGCTCGAACGCCTCCCAGGTGGTTTCGAGGAGCAGCCGCTGCTGCGGGTCCATGGCAAGGGCCTCGCGGGGGGAGATCCCGAAGAATCCGGGGTCGAAGTCCCGTACGCCGTCGAGGAATCCGCCCCGTGCGGCGTAGCTGGTGCCGTTGCGCAGCTGGTCCGGGTCGTCCAGGTGGTCCAGGTCCCAGCCACGGTCGTCGGGGAAGCCGGTGATCGCGTCGGTGCCGTCCGTGACCAGGCGCCACAGGTCCTCCGGCGACCGGACCCCGCCGGGGTAGCGGCAGCTCATCGCGACGACGGCGATCGGTTCGCGGCCCGCCGCCTCGGCCTCGGTCAGGCGCAGGCGGGTGCGGTGCAGGTCCGCCGTCACTCGCTTGAGGTAGTCCCTCAGCCTGTCGTCGTTCACCCTTGCCTCGCCGCCTTGGTCCGTGTGCCTGGTCGGTGTCATGACATGCCGAGTTCGTTGTCGATGAAGTCGAAGAGCTCGTCGTCGGTCGCACCGTCCATGCGGCCCTCGATCCCGTCGTCCGCGGCGCCGGTGCCGTTGGCCGCGTCGGCCGCCGGATCGAGGCGTGTCAGGAGTTCCTGGAGCCGGCCGGTGAGCCGGTCGCGGGCCGCGCCGTCGCTGACGCCGTCGCCGAGGGCGAGTTCCAGCTGGTCCAGTTCAGCCAGTCCCGGCACTGGGTCGGGCCCCGGTTCGGGGACCAGTTCGGCGGACAGGTGTGCGGCGATCGCGGCCGAGGTCGGATAGTCGAAGAGCAGGGTCGCCGGGAGCTGGAGTCCGGTGGCGGCGCGGAGCCGGTTGCGCAGCTCCACCGCTGTCAGCGAGTCGAAGCCGATCTCCAGGAGGCCGCGTCCCGGCTCGACCGCGGCGGCGCCGCTGTGGCCGAGCACCATCGAGGCGTGCGAGCGGACCAGGTCGAGCAGCACCCGTTCGCGCTGCGGCCCGTCGAGGGGGCCGAGCCGCTGTTTCAGTGCTCCGGCCCGGTCGGGTCCGGTGTCGGTGGCCGGGCCCGCCGTGGCGCGCCGGGCCGCGGGGCGCACCAGGCCGCGCAGCAGGGCCGGGACCCCACCGGTGGCGGCCTGCGCCCGTACCGCCGCCGTGTCCAGCCGCAGCGGCAGGACGACCGCCTCGTCCAGTGCCCCGGCCGCGTCGAACAGCGCCAGTCCTTCCGCCGGGGTGAAGGCGACGATCCCGCCCCGGGCGATCCGTCGCAGGTCGGCCTCGGTGAGGCCGCCGGTCATCCCGGTCCGGTTGGCCCACAGCCCCCAGGCGAGGGAGCGTCCGGCGAGGCCGTCGGCGCGGCGCCGGTGGGCCAGGGCGTCCAGGAAGGCGTTGGCGGCCGCGTAGTTGCCCTGGCCCATGCCGCCGAAGACGCCCGCGATGGAGGAGAACAGGACGAACTCGGAGAGGTCCAGGCCGGCGGTCAGCTCATGCAGGTTGATCGCCGCGTCCACCTTGGGTCGCAGCACCAGGTCGAGCTGGTCGGGCGTCATGGTGGCGACCACGCCGTCGGCCAGGACGCCCGCGGCGTGCACCACCCCGGTCAGCGGGTGTGCGGACGGCAGACCGGCCAGCAGGGCCGCGAGAGCGTCGCGGTCGGCGGCGTCGCAGACGGTGATCTCGGCTTCGGCGCCCAGCGCGGTGAGATCGGCGAGGAGTTCCGCCGCCCCTTCGGCGGCGGGACCGCTGCGGCTGGTCAGCAGCAGGTGCTTGACGCCGTGTTCGGCGGCCAGGTGCCGGGCGACGTGGGCGCCGATGGCACCGGTGCCGCCGGTGATCAGGACGGTTCCTCCCGCGTCCCAGCCGGGCCCCCGCCCGGTGGCGGACAGCGGGACCCGGGCCAGTCTGGCGACATGCGCCGCCCCCGCCCGGATCGCGAGCTGGGGCTCCCCGGACGCGAGAGCCTGGGCGAGCGCCGCGGGTGAGGCCTCGTGGGTGTCCAGGTCGAGCAGGACGAAGCGGTCGGGGTTCTCCGTCTGCGCCGAGCGGACCAGGCCCCACACCGCTGCCCCGGCCAGGTCCGGGACGTCGTCGCCGACCGCCACCGCGCCCGAGGTCACCAGCACCAGCCGGGACCCGGCGAGGCGTTCGTCCGCGAGCCACTCGCGCAGCAGACCGAGGACCGCGCCGACATCGCCGTGCACCGCGTCGCGGAGATCGCCGGACGGCCCGGCCGCTGCCGTGACGGGCGGGCAGGCCGCCAGCACCAGCCGGGGCGGCGGTGTGCCCGCGTCGATGAGTGCGGCCAGTGCGGCGAGGTCCGTCACCGCCCGGCCCGGGAGCGGCGGGGAGCCGGACCACCAGGGTGTCCGCGTACCGAGCACGGTCCAGGACTCCGGGCCGAGGTCGCGGCCCGCAGGCGCGGCGCGCTCGGGGAGAGTCTGCCACTCGGGACGGTACAGCTCCTCGTGGTGTCCGCCTCGCGCGGCCTTGAACTGATCGGCCGAGACCGGCCGGAGCACGAGGGAACGCGCCGAGGCCACCAGCTGTCCGGTGCCGTCGGTGGCCAGCACCGCGACGGCGTCCCGGCCGGTCGGGGTCAGCCGCAGCCGCAGCTCGGACGCGCCCGAGGCGTGCAGCCGCACCCCGTTCCAGGAGAACGGGAGCCAGCCCTTGGCGGGACCTCGCAGCACGTCGAACACCAGCGCGTGCAGGGCGGAGTCCAGCAGGGCCGGGTGCAGGCCGAACCTGGCCGCGTCCGGCTGCTGCCGCTCCGGCAGGCTCGCGGCGGCGAAGACCTCGTCACCGAGCCGCCAGGCCGCACGCAGGCCCTGGAACGCGGGGCCGTAGGCGAATCCGCCCTCGGCGAAGCGCTGGTAGAGCCCTTCCACATCGAGCGGGACGGCTCCGGCCGGCGGCCATGGCGCGAGGTCCGCCGGGTCGGCCGGTACCGGCTCGTCGCCGGTGGTCAGCAGGCCGCTCGCGTGCCGGGTCCAGGGTGTGTCGGGTCCGCCGCCCTCGGGCCTGGCGTGGACGCTCAGCGGGCGGGCGCCGGAGCCGTCCGGGGCGCCGACGGTGAGCTGTAGCGCGACCGCTCCGCTCGCGGGGAGCACCAGTGGCGCCTCCAGGGTGAGTTCCTCGACCTGGCCGCAGCCGACCTGGTCGCCCGCGCGGACCGCGAGTTCCAGGAAGGCGGTGGCCGGGAACAGCACGCCTTCGAAGACCCCGTGGTCGGCCAGCCACGGATGGCTGCGGACCGAGAGCCTGCCGGTGAACAGGAAGCCGTCTGAGTCGGCCAGTTCGGAGCTGGCGCCGAGCAGCGGGTGATCGGCCGTCAGCAGTCCGGCCGCGGGCAGGTCCGCTCCGGCGGAGCTGCCCTCCAGCCAGTAGCTCCGGCGCTGGAAGGGGTAGGTCGGCAGGTCGGTGGGGTCGGCTCCGCCGCCGGGGTGGACGGCTTCCCAGTCCACCGGGACGCCGTGGACGTGCAGCCGGGCCAGGGCGGCCGTGGCCGTGGCGGCCTCGGGCCGGTCCCGGCGCAGCAGCGGCACCAGCACGGCGCCGTCGGTGAGGCAGTCCTGGCCCATGGTGGTGAGGGCGCCGTCGGGCCCGAGTTCCAGGAACGAGGTGACGCCCTCGCGTTCGAGGCGGCGTATCCCGTCCTGGAACCGCACCGTGCCGCGTACATGGTCGACCCAGTGGTCCGGCGAGCCGAGCTGCTCGGCCGTGACCGGTTCCCCGGTCAGGTCGGAGATGACCTGGACGGTGGCCTCACCCGGCTCGATCCGCGCGGCGGCCTCGCGGAACCCGGCGAGCATCGGCTCCATGAGGGGCGAGTGGAAGGCATGGCTGACCCGCAGCCGGCGGGTCTTGTGTCCGAGCGCCGCGAGTTCGGCGGCGAGTTCGGCCACCTCCGTCCCGTCACCGGAGATCACGGTCGAGGCCGGGCCGTTGACCGCGGCCAGCCCGACGGCCTTCTCCCGGCCCGCCAGCAGCGGCAGCACGTCCTCCTCCCCGGCGCCGAGGGCGAACATCGCGCCTCCGGCCGGCAGGGCCTGCATCAGCCGTCCCCGCGCGGCCACCAGGGCGGCGGCGTCCGCCAGCGGGAGCACACCGGCGACGTGGGCGGCGGCCAGCTCCCCCACCGAGTGGCCGAGCAGGTAGTCAGGACGTACACCCCAGTGTTCGACCAGCCGGAACAGCGCGACGCCGATGGCGAACAGGGCGGGCTGGGTGTATCCGGTGTGGTCCAGCAGGCCGTGGTCGGGGCTGCCGGGGGCCGCGTCGATCACCTCGCGCAGCGGGCGGTCCAGCAGCGGGTCGAGCTCCGCGCAGACCGCGTCGAAGGCGTCGGCGAAGACCGGGAAGCGCGCGTACAGCTCCGCGCCCATGCCGGGCCGCTGGCTGCCCTGGCCGGGGAACAGGAAGGCGGTCTTCCCGGCCGTCCTCCCCGCCGCGCCGGTGACGCCGTGCACCAGGTCCGCCGACGGATCGCCGGAGGCGAGGGCGGTGAGCCCGCGCAGCAAGGACTCCCGGTCCGTGCCGGTGACGGCGGCCCGGTGCTCGAAGGCGCTGCGGTTCAGCGCCAGGGACCGGCCCAGACCGGCGACGGGGAGCTGCGGGTTCTGCTCCACGTGCCGCAGCAGCCGTCCGGCCTGGTCGCGCAGCGCTTCCGCGCTCCGCGCGGACAGCAGCCACGGCAGCGCGGATGTCCCCTGGACGGTCGCGGACGCCGGTGCGAGGACCTTCCGGGGGGTGTCCGCGGGGTCCGGGGCCGGATCGGTGGGCTGTTCCAGGATGGTGTGGGCGTTGGTGCCGCTGACGCCGAACGACGACACGGCGGCCCGCCGGGGGCGGCCGGTCCGCGGCCACGGGGTGTCCTCGGTGAGCAGCCGGACCGCGCCGGCGGACCAGTCCACGTAGGGTGTCGGCGTGTCGACGTGCAGGGTCCTGGGCAGTGCCCCGTGCCGCATGGCCTGCACCATCTTGATGATCCCGGCGACCCCGGCGGCGGCCTGGCTGTGCCCGATGTTCGACTTCAGCGATCCCAGCCACAACGGCCGCTCCGCGCCCCGCTCCCGGCCGTAGGTCGCCAGCAGCGCCTGGGCCTCGATCGGATCGCCCAGCCGGGTCCCGGTGCCGTGCGCCTCCACCGCGTCCACCTCGGACGCGGCGAGCCCGGCGTCGGCGAGCGCCGCCCGGATCACCCGCTGCTGGGAGGGGCCGTTGGGCGCGGTGAGGCCGTTGCTGGCGCCGTCCTGGTTGACGGCCGAGCCACGGACGAGGGCGAGCACCGGGTGTCCGTTGCGCCGGGCGTCCGAGAGGCGTTCGAGGACGAGCAGCCCGGCGCCCTCGGCCCAGGAGGTGCCGTCCGCGGCGGCGGCGAACGGTTTGCAGCGGCCGTCCTCGGCGAGCACCCGCTGCCGGCTGAACTCCACGAAGGCGCCCGGTGTCGACATCACGGTCACCCCGCCGGCGAGCGCCAGCGAGCACTCCCCCGCCCGCAGCGACCGGGCCGCCAGATGCACCGCGACCAGGGAGGAGGAGCACGCGGTGTCGACGGTGACCGCCGGGCCTTCGAGGCCGAGGCTGTAGGAGATCCGTCCGGACGCCACGCTGCCCGCGCTGCCGATGCCGAGGTAGCCCTCGAACTCCTCGGAGGGCTCGGTGACCCGTGAGCCGTAGTCGTGGTGGCTGCATCCGACGAAGACGCCGCTCTCGCTGCCCTTGAGCGACAGCGGGTCGATACCGGCCCGCTCGAACGCCTCCCAGGACAGTTCGAGCAGCAAGCGCTGCTGGGGGTCGATGGTCAGTGCCTCGCGCGGGGAGATCCCGAAGAAGGCCGGGTCGAAGCGGTCGGCGTCATGCAGGAAGCCGCCCTCCCGCGCATATGTGCTGCCGACCCGGTCGGGGTCCGGATCGTAGAGGCCCTCCAGATCCCAGCCGCGTCCGGTGGGGAAGCCGGAGATCGCGTCCTGCCCGGTGGTGACCAGCTCCCACAGCTCTTCGGGGGTGCTGACGCCACCGGGGTAGCGGCAGCTCATGGCGACGACGGCGATCGCCTCGTCGTCGGGCACCGCCGCCGTCACGGGTGCCCGCTCGGGTTCCGCGAGCGTCGCCGGGCCGGCCGCGCCCAGCAGTTCGGTGCGCAGATGACCGGCCAGGACCGTCGCCGTCGGGTAGTCGAAGGCCAGGGTCACCGACAGCCGCAGCCCGGTGGCCTCGGCGAGCCGGTTGCGCAGTTCGACGGCGGTCAGCGAGTCGAAGCCGATGTCCTTGAACGCCTGGTCGGGTTCCACCGCCTCGGGTCCGGTGTGCCCGAGCACCGCGGCGACCTCGGCGCGGACCAGGTCCAGCAGGGCCCGGTCCCGTTCCGCCGGGGGCAGCGCGGCCAGCCGCAGGGCGGGCGGCCCGGCGCCGTCGGCCGTGTCCTGGGAGCCGCGCGCGGCGGCGAGCACCTCCCGCACCTCCGGCAGATCCCCGAGGGCGGCGCTGGGCCGGAGCGCGGTGAACGCCCGGGTGAAGCGGTCCCAGGCGAAGTCGGCGACCAGGACGGCGGTGTCGTCGTGGTCGAGTGCCTGTCGCAGCGCGACCGTGGCCGACCCGGGGTCCATGGCCGGCAGACCGTCACGGATCAGCCGTTCGGCGACCGCTCCCGAGGCGAGGCTGTCGCCGCCCCACAGGCCCCAGGCGACCGAGGTGGCCGGCAGCCCGAGTTCACGGCGCTGCCGGGCCAGGGCGTCGAGGTAGGCGTTGGCGGCGGCGTAGCTGCCCTGGCCGGTGCCGCCGAGCGTGCCGGCCAGCGAGGAGAACAGCACGAACGCGGTCAGGTCGAACTCGCGGGTGAGCGCGTCGAGGTTGCGGGCGCCGTCCAGCTTGGGGCGCAGGACTCCCGCCGCGCGTTCGGGGGTGATCGAGTCGATCACCCCGTCGTCCAGTACGCCCGCGGTGTGCAGCACGGCACGCAGCGGACGCTCGGCCGGGATGCCGGCCAGCAGTTCCGCCAGCGCTTCGCGGTCCGCGACATCGCAGGCCGCCGCGGTGACGTCGGCCCCGAGTCCGCGCAGTTCGGCCAGCAGGGCGTCCGCTCCCGGGGCCTGTTCGCCGCGCCGGCTGGTCAGCAGCAGACGCGCGGTGCCGGTGCGGGCGAGCCACCGGGCGATCTGGGCGCCGAGACCGCCGGTTCCGCCGGTGATCAGGACCGTGCCGTCCGGTGTCCAGTCACGGACGGGGGCCGTGTCGCCGAGTCCGGCGTGGACGACCCGGCGGCCGAAGACGCCGGACGCCCGTACCGCCAGCTGGTCCTCGCCGTCCAGGCCCGTCAGCGCCTCGGCCAGCCGGGCCCCGGCCCGGTCGTCGAGCCGTCGCGGAAGGTCGACCAGGCCCGCCCACCGCTGCGGGTACTCGACCCCGGCGACCCCGCCGAGGCCCCAGACCAGCGCCTGGAGCGTGCTGTCGATCCGGTCGGAGCGGCCGACCGACACCGCGCCCCTGGTGGCGCACCAGAGCGGGGCGTCGGCGCCGAGGTCGCCCAGCGCCTGGAGCAGTGCGACCGTCAGGGTGAGGCCGAGCGGCAGCGCCGATCCCTCGCCGTGGGGTTCCTCGGCCAGGGCGAGCAGGGACAGCACCCCGGCGGGCGGCCCGTCGCTCCGGTCGTGGGCATCGCGCAGCAGTGCGGCGAAGCGGCTCCGGTCGGCCGCGTCGGGGCCCGCCTCGACCAGGACCGGCGCGGCGCCGTGCCGGCGCAGGGAGTCCACGGCGAACGCGACGGCCGGGTCCTCGGCGGCGCCGGCCGGGGACACGACCAGCCAGCTCCCGGCGAGCCGGGGCCGTCCGGGAGTCGGCAGGGGCTTCCAGGCGACCCGGTAGCGCCAGCTGTCGGCGGTCCGGTCGCCGCGTCGGCCGCGCGCCCAGTCCGCGAGGGTGGGCACCAGGGAGGCGAGGGAGGCCCGCAGTTCCCCGTCCTCGACCCGCAGGGTGGTGGCGAGGGCGTCCAGGTCCCCGTGGTCGACGGCGTCCCAGAACCCGGAGTCGGCCGGGCCGGTGCCGGTCATGGCGGCGGCGGTCCGGTCGGGGGCGCCGGTGTCGAGCCAGTACCGCCGCTGCTGGAAGGCGTAGGTGGGCAGGGACCGCTTGCGCGCACCGGTTCCGGCGAACACCGTCTCCCAGTCCACCGGCAGTCCGCGCACGTGGAGTTCGGTGAGCGCGGCGAGGAAGCGGGCGGGGCCGCCCTCGGCCCGGCGCAGGGTGCCGACGACGGCTCCGTCACCGGCCCCGGCCGCCTCCACGGCCTGCTGGAGCCAGACGGTCAGCGCGGGGTGGGTGCTGCACTCGACGAAGGTGTGGTGCCCGTCGGCGATCAGCGCGTCGACCGCCTGTCCGAACTCCACGGGGCGGCGCAGATTGCTGTACCAGTACTCGGCGTCCAGGGCGAGGGTGTCCAGCGGGCCGCCGCTGACCGTGGAGTAGAACGGGATGCCGGATGTCCGCGGCGCGGTCCCGGCGAGCAGGGTGAGCAGTTCCTCCCGGATCTCCTCGACCTGCGGCGAGTGTCCGGCGAAGTCCACGCCGGGGACCGGCCAGGTCAGTACGCCCGCTTCGGAGTACCGTTCGCGCAGTTCCGCCAGGGCCGCCGGGTCGCCGGAGGCCGTCACCGATGTCGGTCCGTTCACGGCGGCGATGTCGAGTGCCCCGTCATAGGCGGCCAGCAGTTCCCGTACCGCGTCCACGGGCTGCGGCACGAACAGCATGCCGCCGCGTCCGGTCAGGGCGAGCAACGCCCGGCTGCGCAGGGCGACGATCCGTGCCGCGTCGTCCAGGGAGAGCGCACCGGCCACGCATGCGGCGGCGATCTCCCCTTGGGAATGGCCCACCACGGCGTCGGGGACGATTCCGTGGGAGCGCCACAGCTCGGCCAGGGACACCATCACGGCGAACAGCACCGGCTGCACCACGTCCACCCGGTCCAGCGGGGGCGCGTCGGGCTCGTCCCGCAGAACCGCGAGCGGCGACCAGTCCAGATACGGGGCGAGGGCGCGTTCGCAGGCCGCGATCCGCGCGGCGAACACCGGGGCGTGATCGAGCAGTTCCTGGGCCATGCCCGTCCACTGGGAGCCCTGGCCGGGGAAGACGAAGACGGTCCTGGCCGATCGGGCGACGCTGCCGTCGACCAGGCCGGGGGCGCGTTCTCCCTCGGCCAGCGCGGCCAGACCGTCCAGCAGGGTCGCGCGGTCGTCGCCGACGACGGCGGCGCGATGCTCGAACGTGGTCCTGGTGGTCGCCAGGGAGTAGCCGACGTCGACGGCCGGTATCTGCGGACGCTCCGTCAGATACTCGTGCAGTCTCGACGCCTGGTCACGCAGGGCCTCGGGGGTGCGCCCGGACACGATCCACGGGACGGCGACCGGCGAGGCGTGCGGGTCCGGCGCGGCGGACCCGGGGGCGGGGGCGGATTCCGTGGGTACGGCGGGCGCGGCGGGTTCGCCGGGCTGCGCGGGTACGGAACCGGCGGGCGGCTGTTCGATGATGACGTGGGCGTTGGTGCCGCTCAGGCCGAACGAGGAGACCCCGGCCCGGCGTGGCCGGCCGGTCCGCGGCCAGGCGGTGGCCTCGGTCAGCAGGGAGACGGCGCCCGCCGTCCAGTCGACGTTCGGGGACGGCCGGTCGATGTGCAGGGTCCGCGGCAGCTGTCCGTGGCCCATCGCCAGCACCATCTTCATGATGCCTGCGACCCCGGCGGCGGCCTGGGTGTGCCCGATGTTGGACTTCAGCGACCCCAGCCACAACGGCCGGTCGGCGGGCCGGTCCTGACCGTAGGTGGCCAGCAGCGCGTCGGCCTCGATCGGATCGCCCAGCCGGGTGCCGGTGCCGTGGGCCTCCACCGCGTCCACCTCGGCGGGCGTCAGCCCGGCGTTCGCCAGCGCGTCGCTGATCACCCGCCGCTGGGCCAGCCCGCTGGGCGCGGTCAGCCCGTTGCTCGCGCCGTCCTGGTTGATCGCCGAGCCGCGCAGCACCGCCAGCACCGGGTGGCCGTTGCGGCGGGCGTCCGAGAGGCGTTCCAGCACCAGCAGGCCCACTCCCTCGGCCATGCCGAAGCCGTCCGCCGAGGCGGCGAAGGACTTGCAGCGTCCGTCCTCGGCGAGTCCGCGCTGCCTGCTGAAGCCGGTGAACGACAGCGGGGTGCCCATCACCGTCGCGCCGCCGGCCAGCGCCAGCGCGCACTCGCCCGAACGCAGCGACTGGGCCGCGAGATGCACCGCGACCAGCGATGAGGAGCAGGCCGTGTCCACCGTCACGGCAGGCCCCTGGAGGCCCAGTTGGTAGGCGACCCGCCCGGACAGGACACTGGTCGAGATGCCCGCGATGAACAGCCCCTCCAGTTCGTCGGGGACATCCCGCAGGGTGCCGCCGTAGCCCTGGTAGGACGCACCGGCGAAGACCCCGGTCCGGGTGCCGTGCAGGGACGTCGGATCGATGCCGGCGCGCTCGATCGCCTCCCAGGAGGTCTCCAGCAGCAGCCGCTGCTGCGGGTCCATCGCCAGCGCCTCGCGCGGCGAGATCCCGAAGAACCCGGGGTCGAACCGGTCCGCGTCCTGGACGAATCCGCCCGCGGCGGCGTAGCTCCGGCCGGGCCGGTCGGGGTCCGCGTCGTAGAGCGCGTCCAGGTCCCAGCCGCGGTCGGACGGCAGCCCGGAGACCGCGTCGCGCCCGTCGGCGACCAGGCGCCACAGTTCCTCGGGGGTGCGCACCCCGCCGGGGTAGCGGCAGCTCATGGACACGATCACGATCGGGTCGTCGTCCGTGGCGGACACCACCGGCGGGGGCGGGGAGACGGCGGCGGGGCGCTCGGCCGCTCCCAGCAGCCCGGTCTCCAGATGCCGGGCCAGCGCGGTGGCCGAGGAGTAGTCGAAGACGACGGTGACCGGAAGCCGCAGCCCGGTCGCGGCGTTGAGCCGGTTGCGCATGTCCACGGCGGTCAGCGAGTCGAAGCCGAGGTCGCGGAAAGCACGGCCGGGGGCGACGGCGTCCGGCGAGTCATGACCGAGGACAGCCGCCGCGTGGGTACGGACCAGGTCGACCAGCACCCGTGTCCGCTCGGCCGCCGGGAGCGGACCCAGCCGCTCGCGCAGCACCGACGACGTCCCGGCGGTGCCGTCCGGGCCGGTGGCCTGGTCGGCGGCCAGCGCGGCGCGCACCTCGGGCAGTTCGGCGATCAGCGGGCTGGGACGCGCCGAGGTGAACACCGTCGCGAAGCGGTCCCAGTCGATGTCGGCGACCAGGACCACCGTCTCGTCGTGGTCCAGTACCTGCTGGAGTCCTGTGATCGCGACGGCGGGCGGCATGAAGAGGACGCCGTGACCACGCAGGGTCTCCTCCACCAGTTCGGCCGCCATCCCGGCCCCGCCCTCGGGGTTCCAGATCCCCCACACCACGGAGGTCGCGGCGAGGCCACGGCTGCGGCGGTTCTCGGCGAGACCGTCGAGGTAGGCGTTCGCGGCGGCGTAGGCGCCGTGGTCGGCGCTGCCCCAGACCGCGGAGATGGAGGAGAACAGCACGAACGCGTCGAGCGGGTCCCCGTCGAACAGCAGGTCCAGGTTCCTGGCTCCGCCGACCTTGGCGTGGAGGGTGTCGGCGAACTCGTCCAGATCGGTGGTGGGCAGCGGCACCAGCAGTCCGGCCCCCGCGGCGTGGAAGACGGTGCCGATCCGGTGGCCGTCCTGTTCGAGGTTGTCCTTCAGGGCGCGCAAGGCGTCCAGGTCTGCGACATCGCAGGAGGCCAGGGTGACCCGGGTACCGAGAGCGGCCAGTTCCTCGGAGAGCTCAGGCGCGCCGGGCGCGTCCGCGCCGCGCCGGCTGACCAGCACCAGCTGCCCGGCTCCGCGCCGGGCCAGCCAGCGCGCGATCTGCGCGCCGATCCCGCCGGTACCGCCGGTGATCAGCACGGTGCCGCCGGGTCGCCAGGCGCGCCGCGGTGGGGCGTCGCCCAGTGGGGATCTGACCAGCCGTCGGCCGTGGCAGGCGGTGGCGCGCACGGCCACCTGGTCCTCGGCGCCTGCCGCGCCGGCCAGCACCCGGCACAGCCGCGGGGCGGTGTCCTCGTCCAGGTTCTCCGGAAGGTCGATCAGACCGCCCCAGCGCTGCGGGTACTCCAGGGCGGCCACCCGGCCGAGGCCCCAGAGCAGGTTCTGCTCGGCGCTGACCGGGCTCCCGGTGTCCGCGCCCCCGACCGATACCGCGCCCCGGGTCGCCCACCACAGGGGCGCGTCGACCCCGGCGTCACCGAGGGACTGCACCAGGGCCAGGTTCTGCGCGGTGCCCAGCGGGACGGCGGGGTGGGCGGGGTGCGGGCGCTCGTCGAGGCCCAGCAGCGACAGCACCCCGGCCACCGGACCGGGCACCGGGCCGAGGGCCTCACGGACCCGGTCGGCCAGTACGGCGCGGTCGGCCTCCGACTCGGTGAGCCGCACCTGGACCACCGTGGCCCCGCCCTGTTCCAGGGCCCGGACGGTCGCGGCCGACCGGTGTGCCTGCTGCCCGGACCGTTCGGCCGGCGACAGCACGAGCCAGGTGCCGGTCAGTGCGGCCGCGGGGCCCTCGGGCAGGGCCCGCCAGGTCACGCGGTAGCGCCAGGAATCCACCACCGAGCGTTCCCCGCGCTCGGTGCGCCAGGTGGTGAGCGCGGGGAGCACCACGTTCAGCGGGTCCTCGGGGTTCACCCCGAGGGTCGCGCTGAACCGGTCCAGGTCGCCGCCGCCGATGGCCTCCCAGAAGTCGTCGCCCTCCGAAGACCCTTCGCGTCCACCGCCCGGTACCGCGCCGGTGTCCTCCAGCCAGTACGGGCGGCGCTGGAACGGGTAGGTCGGCAGGGAGACGCCGTCCGAACGGTGTCCGGCGAACACCTGCTCCCAGTCGGGCGACAGTCCGCCCGCGTGGGCCTCGCCCAGCGACAACAGGAAACGGTCGAGGCCGCCCTCACCGCGCCGCAGCGTGCCCAGTACCACCGCCGGGCCCTGCGCGGAGTCGGCGGTGGCGGCGGCGTCGGCGGTCTGCTGGACACCGAAGTTGAGCACGGGGTGCGGGCTGGGCTCCACGAAGAACCGGAACCCCTCCCCCAGCAACCCGCGTGTCGCCTCCTCGAACCGCACCGTCTCCCGCAGATTCCGGAACCAGTACGAAGCATCCAACGACGCCGTGTCCAACCAGCCACCCGTCACCGTCGAGAAGAACGGCACCGAACCCGACACCGGAGTGATCCCCGCCAGATCAGCGAGAAGCTGCTCACGAATCTCCTCCACATGCGCCGAGTGAGAGGCATAGTCCACCTCGATACGACGCGCTCGGACACCCTCCCCCACCAACCCGTCAACCAGCTGGGTGACCGCGTCCGCGTCACCCGACACCACCGTCGACGACGGACCATTCACCGCCGCCACCGACAACCGGCCGTCCCAGGAGGCGATCCGCTCCCGCACCACATCGGACGGCAGCGGCACCGACGCCATACCCCCACGACCCGCCAGCGCACCCACCGCACGACTCCGCAGCGCCACCACCCGCGCCCCGTCATCCAGACTCAAACCACCCGCCACACACGCAGCAGCAATCTCACCCTGACTGTGACCCACCACCGCATCCGGCACCACACCGAACGAACGCCACACCTCCGCAAGCGACACCATCACCGCCCACAACACCGGCTGCACCACATCCACCCGGGCCAACGAACCCGACCCGCGCAACACCTCCGACAACGACCAATCCACATAAGGCGCCAACGCCCGCTCACACTCAGCCATCCGCCCCGCGAACACCACCGACCCGTCCAACAACCCCGCAGCCATCCCCACCCACTGCGAACCCTGACCCGGGAACACCAACACCGAACGGCCGGTCGACACTCCGTCGCCCCGGACCAACTGCGGTACGGATCGGCCTTCGGCCAGCGCCTTCACTCCGTCGAGCAGTCGGTCCGGGTCCTCGCCCACGACCACGGCCCGGCGCTCGAAGGCCGTACGTGTGGTGGCGAGTGCGCGGCCGAGCTCGCCGGGCCGCAGTGGTCCGGGGCCGGCACTCAGATGTGCCAGCAGCCGGGCCGCCTGGTCCCGCAGCGCTTCATCGGTCCGCCCGGACAGCGGCCACGGCAGCGGGTGCGCACCGGGATCGGTCGCGGGGCCGGTGACGGGAGCGGTCTCCTCCGCCGGGACCTGTTCCAGGATCAGATGGGCGTTGGTGCCGCTGACGCCGAAGGAGGACACCCCGGCCCGGCGCGGATGCCCCGTGTCGTCCCAGGCGCGGGCCTCGGAGAGCAGTTCCACGGCCCCCGACGACCAGTCGACCATGGGGGTCGGCCGGTCCGCGTGCAGGGTCCGGGGCAGTTCGCCGTGCTGGATCGCCAGCACCATCTTGATGACGCCGCCCACCCCGGCCGCCGCCGAGGTGTGGCCGATGTTCGATTTCAACGAGCCCAGCCACAAGGGCTGCCGGGCGGGGCGGCCCTGCCCGTAGGTCGCGAGCAGCGCCTGGGCCTCGATCGGGTCGCCCAGGGTCGTACCGGTGCCGTGCGCCTCCACCACGTCCACCTCGGACCCGGCCAGCCCGGCGTCCGCCAGCGCCGCACGGATCACCCGCTGCTGCGCCGGACCGTTCGGCGCCGTCAGGCCGTTGCTCGCCCCGTCCTGGTTCGTGGCCGAACCCCGTACCACCGCCAGCACGCGGTGGCCGTTGCGCCGCGCGTCCGACAGCCGCTCCAGCAGCAGTACGCCGGCGCCCTCGGACCAGCCGGTGCCGTCCGCGTCGGCCCCGAACGCCTTGCAGCGTCCGTCCGCCGACAGCGCGCGCTGGCGGCTGAACGCCACGAACGCGTCGGGGGTCGCCATCACCGAGACCCCGCCGGCCAGGGCCAGCGCGCAGTCACCCGCCCGCAGGGCCCGGATCGCCAGATGCAGGGCGACCAGGGAGGACGAGCAGGCTGTGTCCACGGTCACCGCGGGCCCCTCCAGGCCCAGGGTGTAGGCGATCCGTCCGGAGACCACGCTGCTCGCGGTCCCGGTGTCCAGCAGGCCCTGGACCTCGGGGAGATGACGGGAACCCGCGCCGTAGCCGTTGCCGATCGCCCCGATGAAGACACCGGTGCCGGTCCGCCGCAGCGCCCGGGGATCGATCGCCGCCCGCTCGACCGCCTCCCAGGCGGTCTCCAGCACCAGCCGCTGCTGGGGGTCCGTCGCCAGTGCCTCGCGGGGGGAGATCCCGAAGAACTCCGCGTCGAACTCGGCGGCCTCGTGGAGGAATCCGCCGTGCCGGGTGTAGGAGGTGCCGGGCCGGTCGGGGTCCGGGTCGTAGAGGGCCCCGATGTCCCAGCCGCGGTTGACCGGCCATTCGGAGACCGCGTCGACGCCCCGGGAGACCAGGTCCCACAGCAGCTCGGGGGAGTTGGCCCCGCCGGGATAACGGCAGGCCATGGAGACGATGGCGATCGGTTCGTGGCGGGCCTGCTCGGCTTCCCGCAGTTGCCTCCTGGCGTCACCGAGATCCGCGGTGGCGCGCCTGAGGTAGTCGAGCAGCTTCTTGTCGTCGGACATCGGTGCCAGCTCTCTCTCAGGCCGTGCCGAAGTTGTTGTCGAGCAGGGCGAACAGCTCGTCCGCCGTCGCCGTCGCGGTGTCGTCCACCGGTCCGGGCGGGGGCGCCTTGCCACCTGTGGGAGCGGCGCGCTGTCCCCAGCCGCGCAGCAGCTCGTTCAGCCGCTCGCCGACTCCGTCGGCGTCTGCCTCCCCTGGCGGTACGGCCGCGAGGAGCGCGGCCAGCCGGTCCAGTTCGGCCAGCAGTGGCGAGGGCGGCTCGGACGTGGCGGAAAGCTCCGCGTCCAGGTGTGCGGCAAGCGCGGCGGGGGTCGGATGGTCGAAGACGAGCGTCGGCGGGAGGGGCAGTCCGGTGGCCTCGCCCAGCCGGTTCCTGAAGCGCACCGCGAGCATCGAGTCGAAGCCGACCTCGGAGAAGGAGCGCTCGGGTCGCACCGGACCGGTCCCGGTATGGCCGAGGACTGCGGCCGCGTGGCCGGTGACCAGGTCGAGTACCGCTTGGCGGCGTGCCTGCCGGTCCAGCGGGGCCAACCGGGCCGCCAGTCGTGCGGCGGGTGCTTCGTCGTGCTCGTCCGTGGTCCCGGCGGGCTCCGCCGCGGTCGCGACGGCGGCGGGAGCGCCGGTCCGGCCCGGGGTGGGCAGCCAGTAGCGGTCGCGCTGGAAGGGGTAGGTCGGCAGCGGGAGGGGTGGAGTGGCGTCCGGACCGGAAGCCTCCGTCCAGGGCGACCAGTCCACCGGGCCGCCGCCGCTCACCCATGCCTCGGTGAGTGCGGCCAGCAGCCGGTCCCGGCCGCCGTCACCGCGCCGCAGTGTGCCGACCGCCGACACCTCACATCCGGCGTCCCCGGCCACCGCCTCGATCCCGGCGAGCAGCACCGGATGCGGGCTGACCTCGACGAACAGGGTGTGGCCCGCTTCCAGCAGGGTGCGGGTGGCTCCGACGAAGTCGACCGGCTCGCGCAGATTGCGGTACCAGTAGGCGGCGTCGAGCGATTCTCCCGCGACGGGCCCGCCGGTCACCGTCGAGTAGAGCGGGACGGCCGAGGCGCGTGGGCGTATCCCGGTGAGGGCGCCGCGCAGTTCGTCCTCGATCTCGGCGACCTGGGCCGAGTGGGCCGCGTAGTCCACCGGGATCGCCCTGGCGCGCAGCCCCTCTCGGGCGCAGGCCGCCAGCAGGGCGGACAGGTCCTCCGGTTCTCCGGCGACGACCACGGCGTCGGGGCCGTTCACCGCGGCCACATGGACACGTCCGCCGTCGGGCAGCAGGCTCGCGGTCCGTTCGGCGGAGGCGGCGACCGACACCATGCCGCCGCGCCCGGCCAGCCGTAGCAGCGCCCGGCTGCGCAGCGCCACCACGAGCGCCGCGTCGTCGAGCGACAGGGCTCCGGCGACGCAGGCGGCGGCGATCTCGCCCTGGCTGTGTCCGACGACCGCGTCCGGGGTGATCCCGCTGTCGCGCCAGTGCGCGGCCAGCGCGACCATGACGGCGAACAGCACCGGTTGGACGACGTCCACGCGGTCGAGCGTCGGCGCGCCGGGCGCTCCGCGCAGCACCTCGGTGAGGGACCAGTCGGTGTACGGGGCGAGGGCTCGTCCGCAGGCGGCGATGGCGTCGGCGAACGCCGGCGAGGCGGTGAGCGCCTCCACGGCCATACCGGCCCACTGCGAGCCCTGACCGGGGAAGACGAAGGCGGTAGGGCCGCCGCGTACCCGGTCCCGCACCGCGTCGGGCGCGGGTTCTCCCGCGACGAGGGCGTCCAGCCAGTTGAGGAGCCCCGCACGGTCGCGGCCGGTCGCGGCCGCCCGGCAGGGCAGGGCGGGACGGGTGGTGGTGAGCGCGCGGGCCGCCTCGGCGGCGTTCTGGCCGGGGTTGGCCCGCAGTTGCTCCGCCAGTCGTCGTGCCTGGCGGCGCAGCGCCGCGGGGGTCATCGCGGAGAGCAGCCAGGGAACCTTCGTCGCCGTGTGTTCGGACGGTCCGTCGGACACGTCTTCGGGCGGCGGTGCCGAGCCGGTGGCGGGTGCTTCCTCCAGGATCGCGTGGGCGTTGGTGCCGCTCATCCCGAACGCGGAGACGCCGGCCCTGCGCGGCCGGTCCCCGTCCGGGGCGTCCCAGGGGCGGGTGCGCGCGAGCAGCCGGACCGCGCCCGCCGACCAGTCGACCCGGCTCGACGCCTCCTGGGCGTGGAGTGTGCGGGGGAGCTGGCCGTGCCGCAGGGCCAGCACGGTCTTGATGACTCCGGCGACCCCGGCGGCGGCCTGGGTGTGCCCGATGTTGGACTTCAGCGACCCCAGCCACAAGGGCCGTTCGGCGGGCCGGTCCTGACCGTAGGTGGCAAGGAGGGCCTGGGCCTCGATCGGGTCGCCGAGCACCGTACCGGTGCCGTGCGCCTCGACCAGGTCGACTTCGGCACCGGACACCCCCGCTGCGGCGAGCGCGGTCCTGATCACCCGCTGCTGCGCGGGGCCGCTCGGGGCGGTCAGGCCGTTGCTGGCGCCGTCCTGGTTCACCGCCGTGCCCCGGACCAGGGCGAGCACCGGGTGCCCGAGGCGCCGTGCGTCGGACAGCCGTTCGACGAGCAGTACGCCCACCCCCTCGCCCCAGCCCGTGCCGTTCGCCTCTTCGGCGAAGGACCGGCAGCGGCCGTCGGGCGAGAGTCCCTGCTGACGGCTGAACTCCACGAAGACGTCCGGGCTCGCCATCACCGCGGCACCGCCGACCAGGGCGAACGAGCAGTCCCCCGCGCGCAGTGCCTGGCCGGCCAGGTGGAGCGCCACCAGGGAGGACGAGCAGGCCGTCTCCACGGTCACGGCGGGGCCGCCGAGTCCGAGGGTGTAGGCGACGCGGCCGGAGGCGACGCTGGTCACATTGCCGCTGAGCAGGTGCCCCTCGACCTCGTCGGACGGGTTCTGCGGTCCGGTGCCGTAGCCCTGGGCTGCGACGCCGACGTAGACACCGCCCTCGCTGCCGCGTACCGAGGCGGGATCGAGTCCGGCCCGTTCCAGCGCCTCCCAGCTGGTCTCCAGCAGCAGTCGCTGCTGCGGGTCCATCGCCAGCGCCTCGCGCGGGGAGATCCCGAAGAACTCCGCGTCGAACTCGGCTGCTCCGTCGAGGAATCCGCCGCCGGTGGTGTAGAACGTGCCCGGGTTCAGGGGGTCCGGGTCGTAGAGCGTGTCCAGCGGCCAGCCCCGGTCGGCCGGCAGCGCGGCGACCGCGTCCACTCCGTCGGCCACGAGCCGCCACAGGTCGTCGGGCGAGCGGACACCGCCGGGGAAGCGGCAGGCCATCGAGACGATCGCCAGCGGCTCGTCGGACGCCATGGGCCCGGGGACGGAAACCGCCGGGCCGTCGGCGGTGGCGGCGTCCGTGTCGCTCAGTCCGGCGAACAGGTGCGCGCCGAGCTCGACGGCCGTCGGGTGGTCGAACACGGAGGTGAGCGGGAGCGGCAGACCGGTGGCCGCGACCAGCCGGTTGCGCAGTTCGACGGCGGTGAGCGAGTCGAAGCCCACCTCGCGGAACGGGCGGTCGGCCGCGAAGCCACCGGCCGACTCATGGCCCAGTACGGCGGCCGCCTCGCTTCTGACCAGCTCCCGCAGCAGCTTCCGGCCCTCGGGCACGGAGAGCCGCTCCAGCCTGAGGCGCCACGACGGGTCACCGTCCGCGCCCGGCCCGGCGGGAGCGTCCGCCGCCGGGGGCGGCGGGGCCGTCGGCAGCCCGCGCAGCAGCGCGCTCTCCCGTACCGAACCGAACGTCGGCGCGAAGCGGCTCCAGTCCACCTCGGCGACCACCGGTTGGCCCTCGTCCAGTTCCAGCGCCAGGCCGAGCGCGGCGAGCGCCGTCGCGGGGGCCATCGGCACCAGTCCGTGGCGGCGCAGGCCGTCGCCGACCGCGCCGTCCGCCATGCCCGCGCCGGACCAGGGGCCCCAGGCCACCGAGGTCGCCGTCAGTCCCCGGCCGCGCCGCGCCGCCGCCAGCCCGTCCAGATAGGCGTTCGCCGCCGCGTACACGCCCTGACCGCCGCTGCCCCAGGTGGCCGAGATCGAGGAGAACAGCACGAAGGCGTCCAGCTCATGGCCCTCCAGCAGGGCGTCGAGGTGCGCCGCGCCGCGTGTCTTGGCCGCCGTCCGTTCGGCCAGCTCCTCCAGGGCGCAGTCCGTGATCGCGGTGTCCGTGGTGAGCCCCGCGGTGTGCACCACGGCCCGTACGGTGTCGTCCTCGTCGCGCAACCGCTCCAGGATCCGCTCCAGTGCGCCCCGGTCGGCGACGTCGCAGGCCACTACGGTGCTCCGGGCTCCGAACTCCGCCAGGGCGGCGACCAGCCCGGCGGCTCCCGGCGCCTCGGGGCCCCGGCGGCTCAGCAGGACGAGGTGCTCCGCGCCGCGCTCCGCCAGCCAGCGGGCGACCTGGGCGCCGAGACCTCCGGTGCCTCCGGTGACCAGTACCGTGCCGCGTGGCGTCCACGGCGTGGCCGCGGGGGTCGCGGGTGTCCGCGCGCGGACGAGGCGGCGGCCCAGCGGTCCCGGCGCGCGCAGCGCCACCTGGTCCTCGCCGTCCAGTCCGGCCAGCACCGCGCACAGCCCGTCCAGTGCCGGTTCGTCCAGCGGTTCCGGCAGGTCGACCAGGCCGCCCCAGCGCCGGGGATGCTCCAGTGCCGCCACCCGGCCCAGGCCCCATATCTGGGCCTGTTCGGGGCGGGCCGTCTCCGTGCCGTCCGCGGCCACCGCTCCGCGTGTGGCGCACCACAGGGGCGCGTCGATCCCGCTGTCGCCCAGTGCCTGGAGCAGCAGCAGGGTCCCGGTGAGGCAGGCGTCGAGCGTGTCCAGACGCGGATGGGTTCCCTCGGCGAGGCCCAGCAGGGACAGCACACCCGTGAGGGTGCCGAACTCCGGCAGCACCGAGGCCAGTTCCGCGCGTGTGGTGGCGGCCCCGACGCGGATGACCACCACGTCGGCGCCGTGTCCGGCGAGGGCCTGTTCGCAGGCGAGCGCGGTGTCCTCGGCCCCGGGTCCGTCCGGGGTGACCAGCAGCCAGCGGCCGGAGAGCCGGGTGGACACGGGCGCGGTGAGCGGCTGCCAGTCGACGTGGTAGCGGTGGAGGCCGGCGGCGGTCGCGGACGCGCGACGGGAGCGCCAGGACGCGGGGACCGGGTCGAGGGCGGCCTCCGGCCAGAAACGCCGGCGCTGGAAGGCGTACGTGGGCAGGTCGACCCGCCGGACGTCGGTGCCGGTCCACCCCGCCGACCAGTCCACCGGTACACCGCGCAGATGCAACGAGGCGAGTGCCGTGCGGACCGCGTCCGTCTCGGCGCGGCCGTCACGCAGCAGCGGCACCGTCGCGCACTCGCCGGGGTCCGGGAGGCAGGAGTGCGCCATCGCGGACAGCACACCGCCGGGGCCGAGTTCGAGGAACGCCGTGGCGCCCTCGGCCCGCAGTCGGCGGGCTCCCTCCAGGAAGCGCACGGTGCCCCGGACATGGCGTACCCAGTGGTCCGGCGAGCGGAGTTCGTCGGCCGTGGCCGTCCGCCCGGTCAGATTGGAGACGATCTCGATCCCGGGCGCATGATAGGTCAGCGACTCGGCCACGTCCCGGAACTCGTCGAGCATCCCCTCCATCCGGGCGGAGTGGAACGCGTGGCTCACGTTCAGGGTCCGGGTGCGCCGACCGAGGGAGCGGAACGCCCCGGCCAGGCGCCGCACCGCGTCGCCGTCACCGGACAGCACCACGGAGGTGGGACCGTTGACGGCGGCGATGTCCACCGTGTCCCGGTCCGTTTCCCGCCCCGCGGCGGCCCGTCCGGTGCGGTCGTCCAGCAGCGCCTGCCGTGCCTCCTCCTCGGTGGCCTCCACCGCCGTCATCGCCCCGCCCCTGGGCAGCGCGTCCATCAGCCGGCCGCGGGCCGCCACCAGCGCACAGGCGTCGGGCAGATCCAGCACACCCGCCGCGTGGGCGGCGGCGAGTTCACCGATCGAGTGCCCCATCAGCAGGTCGGGCCGCACCCCCCAATGCTGGACGAGCCGGAACAGCGCCGTCTCCAGGGCGAACAGGGCGGGCTGGGTGTAGCGGGTGCGTTCGAGCAGTTGCGCCCCGGGAGTTCCGGGAGCGGCGAACAGGATGTCGCGCAGCGGACGGTCGAGGTGCGGGTCCAGTCCGGTGAGCACCTCGTCCAGGGCTGTGGCGAACACCGGGTCGTCGCGGTAGAGCTCCGCACCGGCCCCGGCCCGCTGGCTGCCCTGTCCCGGGAAGAGGAAGGCGGTCCGGCCGGGGCGTCCGGCGCCGCCGGTGAGCAGCGGGCCCGCCGCCGTGCCCCGCGCGAGGGCGGTGAGCGAGCGGCGGACGGACGCCGGGTCCCGTCCCAGGACTGCGGCGCGGTGTTCGAGAGGGGCGCGTCCCGTGGCCAGCGAGTAGGCGACATCCGCCAGTTCGACATCCGGGTCGGCGTCGAGCCGGGCCCGCAGGCGTTCGGCCTGTGCCCGCAACGCCTCCGGCGTCCTGGCCGAGAGCAGCAGCGGCACGGGCGGTCCGGTACGGCCGGCGGGGACGGTGGCCGTGGTGGCGGGTGCGGCCGGATTCGAGGGGGGCACGGGCGGAACGTCGGCGGGCTCCGCGGCGGGGAGGACCGGGTCGGTGGGGTCCGCGGGGGGTACGGCCGGGCCGTCGGTCCGGTCCGGGGTGGGGACGACCGCCGTGACGGGTGCCTGTTCGATGATCGCGTGCGCGTTGGTCCCGCTGATGCCGAAGGACGACACGCCCGCCCTGCGCGGGCCCCCGGTCTCGGGCCACGGGGTGCGCCCGGTGAGCAGGCGGACCTCACCGCCGGACCAGTCGACGTGCGGGTTCGGCGCACCGGCGTGGAGGGTGCCCGGCAGTTCGCCGTGCCGGATGGCCAGCACCATCTTCATCACCCCGGCCACACCGGCGGCCGCCTGGGTGTGGCCGATGTTCGACTTCACGGAGCCGAGCCACAGCGGACGGTCCGCCGGGCGCTGTGGCCCGTGGACGGCCTGGAGCGCCTGCGCCTCGATGGGGTCGCCGAGCCTGGTACCGGTGCCGTGGGCCTCGACCGCGTCGATCTGGTCGGCGCGCAACCCGGCGTCGGCCAGCGCGGCGCGGATGACCTGTTGCTGGGACGGGCCGTTGGGGGCGGTGAGCCCGTTGCTGGCACCGTCCTGGTTCACCGCGGTGCCGCTGATCAGCGCGAGGACGGGGTGGCCGTGGCGCAGGGCGTCGCGGTGGCGCTCCAGCAGCAGCACACCGGCGCCCTCGCCCCAGCCCGTGCCGTCCGCCTCCGCCGAGAACGCCTTGCACCGGCCGTCGGCGGCGAGTCCGCGCTGGCGGCTGAACTCCACGAAGAGCTTCGGTGTGCTCATCACGGTCACCCCGCCCGCGAGCGCCTGTTCGCAGTCACCGCGCCGCAGCGCCTGCACGGCCAGATGCACGGCCACCAGCGACGACGAGCACGCGGTGTCCACGGTGAGCGAGGGCCCCTGGAGGCCGAGGACGTAGGACAGCCGCCCGGACAGCACACTGGCCGTGTTCCCGGTCAGCAGATGGCCCTCGGATATCCCCTCGGCCCCCTCCAGCAGGGCGGAGTAGTCCTGGCCGTTGGTGCCGATGTACACCCCGACCTGCCGGTCCTTCAGCGCGGTCGGGTCCTGGCCGGCCCCCTCGACGGCCTCCCACGCGGTCTCCAGGAGCAGCCGTTGCTGCGGGTCCATCGCCAGTGCCTCGCGTGGCGAGATCCCGAAGAACTCCGCGTCGAACCCGGGGGCGTCGTGCAGGAAGCCGCCCTGTCTGCTGTAGGTGGTACCGGCCCGGTCGGGGTCCGGGTCGTACAGGCCCTCGGTGTCCCAGCCCCGGTTCGACGGCCAGTCGCCGACGGCGTCGGTGCCCTCCGACAGCAGACGCCAGAAGTCCTCGGGCCGCTCGACCCCGCCGGGGAAGCGGCAGCCCATGCCGACGATCGCGATCGGCTCGTCGCGGCCGGACTCCCCCACCCCGTTCCCCTCGGCTCCGGCGGATGCCGCGCTCCCGCCCGTCGGGTCCGGGAGGCCCAGTTCGGCGAGCAGCCGGCCGGCCAGCGCCGACGGCGTGGGATGGTCGAACAGGACGGTGGCGGGCAGCGCGAGTCCGGTGGCGGCGGCGAGCCGGTTGCGCAGTTCCACCGCCGTCAGTGAGTCGAAGCCGAGCGCGGAGAACGCCACTGCGGGCCGGACCGTCCCGGCATCGGGGTGGCGCAGAACGGCCGCCGCGTGGGTGCGCACCAGCTCGGTGAGGGTCCGGACCCGGTCCTCATGGCGCGGCAGTACGGCGATCTGTTGCCGCAGGGTACCGGCGGAGCCGGCGTCCGGGGCCGACCGTGCGGCGGCGGGGTCGGGGACGGCCGTCGCCGTGCCCGGGGCCGGTATGCCGTCCAGCAGGGCGCCGGACCGCAGTCCCATGCCCGCGGCGAAGCGCCGCCAGTCGACATCGGCCACCAGGACCAGCGCGTCGTCCTCGGCGAGTGCCCGGCCGATCGCGGTGACCGCCGACTCGGGCTCCATCACCGGCATGCCGAAGTCCCGCAGCCGCTCGGCGACACCGTCCGCGAGCATTCCGCGCCCGGCCCAGGCGCCCCAGGCCACGGCCGTCCCGGGCAGTCCCGTGGCCCGGCGGGCGGCGACGAGCGCGTCGACGGCGGCGTTGGCGGCCGCGTAGTTGCCCTGCCCCGCGCTGCCCACGACGCCCATCACCGACGAGAACACCACGAAGGCCGACAGATCGAGTCCCGCGGTGACCTCATGGAGGTTGCGCGCGGCGGTCAGCTTGGCGCGCAGCACGGCGGCGAGCCGCGCGGGGTCCAGGGCGTCGAGCACGCCGTCGTCCAGTACGCCCGCCGCGTGGACGACGGCGGACAGCGGGTACCGCGCCGGGATGTCCGCGACCAGCTCCGCCAGCGCGGCCCGGTCGGCGACGTCACAGGCCGCGAAGGCCACCTCGACGCCCAGCGCGGTCAGCTCCTTCCGCAGCTCGTCCGCGCCGGGTGCCCCGGCGCCGCGACGGCTGACCAGCAGCAGCCGCTCCGCCCCCTGGCCCGCGAGCCAGCGCGCCGTGTGCGAACCGACACCACCGGTGCCACCCGTGACGAGAACGGTGCCGTGCCAGTCCGTGCCGGGCGGCACCTGGGCGGCCGGGCCGTCCGTACGGGCCTTCGGCGGGGCCGGTGCGGCGGGCCGGAGACGGCGCCCATGGACCCCGGTGGACCGCACCGCCACCTGATCCTCGTCGGCGGCGGCTCCCGCGAGCACCGCGCACAAGCGGCGGGCGGCACGCGCGTCCAGCACCTCGGGCAGATCGACCGAGCCGCCCCAGCGGTGCGGGTGTTCCAGTGCCAGCGTCCGGCCCAGGGCGGCGGACGCGGCCTGGCCGACGTGTCCGGGCCGTTCCGAACCGCCCAGAACCGCCGTTCCCGTCGTCAGTGTCCACAGCGGGGCGCCGATCCCGGCGTCCTCCAGTGCCTGGGCCAGCGCGAGGGTCAGCGCCGGACCGCCGGGGAGGTCGGGGTGCTCGGGATGGGTGCGCTCCTCCCAGGACAGCAGCGACAGCACCCCGGCGATCGGCTGCTCCCCCACCTCCTTGGTGAGCAGCGAGGCCAGTTGCTCCCTACTGGTGCCCGGGTCGGCAACGACACACTGGAGCAGGTCGGCCCCGGCGTCGCCGAGGGTGTCCAGGACGGCGGCCGCGGCGTCGCCCTCGGGACGCAGGGCGAGCCAGCGGCCGACGAGACCGTCCACCGGAGCGATCGAGAGCGGTGACCAGGCGACGTGATAGCGCCAGGAGTCCGCCCGGCGCTCACGGGTTCTCGTGCGACGCCAGGTCGCCAGGGCGGGCAGGACTTCGTCCAGCGCGGCACAGCCGACCCCCAGCGCCTCGGCGAGCCGGGCGGGGTCCTGTAGTTCCAGATCGTCCCAGCGGTCCTCGGCGGGGGAAGCCGGGACGAGGGCGGGGGCAGTCAGCCAGTAGCGCCGGCGTTGGAAGGCGTACGTGGGCAGCTCCACCCGCCGGGCCCCGGTCCCCGCGTACAGGTGCTCCCAGTCGACCGGCGCGCCCTGCGCATACGCGTCGCCCAGCGCGAGCAGCAGCCGTTCGAGGCCGCCCTCCCCGCGCCGCAGTGTCCCCAGCACCGCCGCCTCCACACCCGCGGCCTCCACCGACTCCCCCACCGCCACCGCAAGCACCGGATGCGCACTCGGCTCCACGAAGAACCGGAAACCCTCCCCCAACAACGCACGCGTCGCCGCCCCGAACCGCACCGTCTCCCGCAGATTCCGGAACCAGTACGAAGCATCCAACGACGCCGTGTCCAACCAGCCACCCGTCACCGTCGAGAAGAACGGCACCGAACCCGTGACAGGAGCGATCCCGGCCAGATCGGACAGGAGCTGTTCGCGGATCTCCTCCACATGCGCCGAGTGAGAGGCATAGTCCACCTCGATACGACGCGCCCGTATCCCCTGCTCGACGAGCTGATCAACCAGCAGGGTGATCGCGTCCGCGTCGCCCGACACCACCGTCGACGACGGACCATTCACTGCCGCCACCGACAACCCACCACCCAGCGAAGCGATCCGCTCCCGCACCACATCCACCGGCAGCGGCACCGACGCCATGCCGCCGCGGCCCGCCAGCGCACCCACCGCACGGCTGCGCAGCGCCACCACCCGCGCCCCGTCCTCCAACGACAAACCACCCGCCACACACGCGGCGGCGATCTCCCCCTGACTGTGACCCACCACCGCATCCGGCACCACACCGAACGAACGCCACACCTCGGCCAGTGACACCATCACCGCCCAGAGCGCCGGCTGCACCACATCCACCCGAGCCAGCACCCCCGACCCGCGCAACACCTCCGACAACGACCAGTCCACATACGGCGCCAACGCCCGCTCGCACTCAGCCATCCGCCCCGCGAACACCACCGACCCGTCCAACAACCCCGCAGCCATCCCCACCCACTGCGAACCCTGACCCGGGAACACCAACACCGAACGACCCGACACCACCCCACCAGCACCGGTCACCACACCCGCCGCGGGCAACCCCCGCGACAACGCCGCAAGACCGGCCAGCAGCTCGTCACGGTCCGACCCGACCACCACCGCCCGCTCCGCGAAGCGCGAACGCCCCACCGCCAGCGAGTGACCGACATCCGCCACGTCCAACCCGGGCTCCGCCAGTACCCGCGCGTGCAACGCCGCCGCCTGCCCGCGCAACGCCGCACCGTCCCGCCCCGACAACGGCCACACCACCGCACCGGGCCGCTGGGCATCCGCCACCGGCACGGCCGGGGTCCCGACCGGCGCGGACTCCACGATCACGTGGGCGTTGGTGCCGCTGATGCCGAAGGAGGACACGCCGGCCCGGCGCGGACGGCCGGTGTCCTCCCACGCACGGGCCTCCGTCAACAGCTCGGCCGCCCCCGCCGACCAGTCGACCTCCGGTGTGGGACCGTCCACGTGCAGGGTCTTCGGCATCACCCCGTGCCGCAGCGCCAGCACCGACTTGATCACTCCGCCCACACCGGCCGCCGCTTGGGCGTGTCCGATGTTGGACTTCAACGAGCCGATCCACACCGGGCGTTCGGCGGGGCGCCCCTGTCCGTATGTCGCGAGCAGCGCCTGGGCCTCGATCGGGTCACCCAGCCGGGTCCCCGTGCCGTGCGCCTCCACCATGTCGACCTCGGACGCCGCCAGCCCGGCGTCCGCCAGCGCCGCACGGATCACCCGCTGCTGCGACGGACCGTTCGGCGCCGTCAGGCCGTTGCTCGCACCGTCCTGGTTCGTGGCGGAGCCCCGCACCACCGCCAGCACCGGATGGCCGAGACGCCGCGCGTCCGACAGCCGCTCCACCAGCAGCATCCCCACGCCTTCGGCCAGACCGAAGCCGTCGGCGGCCGCCGCGAAGGCCTTGCAGCGGCCGTCCGGGGCGAGACCACCTTGGCGGCTGAACTCCACGAGCATGCCGACCGTGGACATCACCGTCGCACCACCGGCGAGCGCCAGCGTGCACTCGCCCGAACGCAGGGCCCGCACCGCCAGGTGCAGTGCCACCAGCGACGACGAGCACGCCGTGTCCACGGTGACAGCCGCTCCCTCCAGACCGAGGGTGTAGGCCAGCCGGCCCGACGCGACGCTTCCGGTGTTGCCGGTCAGCAGATGGCCGCCGGCGTCGGCGCCCTGTTCGAGACGGGGTCCGTAGTCCATCGTCATCGCCCCGACGAAGACACCGGTCCGGGTCCGTCGCAGGGTGGCCGGGTCGATCCCGGCCCGCTCCAGCACTTCCCAGGCCGTCTCCAGCAGCAGCCGTTGCTGGGGGTCCATCGCCAGCGCCTCACGCGGTGAGATACCGAAGAACTCCGCGTCGAACTCGGTGGCGTCGGCGAGTGATCCCGCCTCGCGCTGGTAGTACCGGCCCGGCGTGCCCGGTGCGGGGTCGTAGCGTCCGGCGGTGTCCCAGCCACGGTCGTCGGGCAGCGGCGAGACGGCGTCGGCACCGGCCGACACCAGTTCCCAGAGTTCGTCCGGACTGCTGACGCCGCCCGGGTAGCGGCATCCCATGCTGACGATCACCACGGGGTCGTCGTCCCGGGCCCGCGCCGGCACGACCGTGTCCGTGTCGCGGTCGGGCCGGTCACCGACGAGTTCGGCGCGCAGGTATTCGGCCAGGGCATCCGGGGTCGGGCAGTCGAAGACGGCCGTCGCCGGGATGCGCAGCATCGTCGCCGCGCTGAGGCGGTTGCGCAGTTCCACCGCGGTGACGGAGTCGAATCCCAGGTCGAGGAAGGCCACATCGCCGGGCACCGGATCGGACCGCCCGGTCAGCGCGGCGATCTCTCCCGCCACCAGCCTTGCCAGCGCGGCGCGCTGCTCCGACGCGTCCATCGAGACCAGCACCGCATGGAACGCGACGCCGTCGTCCCGCTGCCCGTCGCCGTCACCCGACGGGGTCATGTCCGCCGGGCCGGGCTCCGCCAGGGCCGCGAGCGGCAGTTCCCGCAGCTGGGCGCGCTGTCCGGCGGACAGCGCCTCCCGGTCCGGTGTCACACCGCGCACATACAGTTCACCGAGCGAGGTCAGGAACCGGCCCGGGCCGCCCTGGTCCCGGCGCAGCGTCCCGAGGACGGCGGCGCGCGATCCGTGCTCCCGCGCGGTGTCCGTGAGGGCAGCGGTCATCACGGTGTGCGGGCTGACCTCCAGCAGTACGTCATGGCCGTCCCGCAGCAGCGCCTCGGCCGCCTGCTGGAATCTGACGGTGCCGCGCAGATTGCGGCACCAGTAGTCGGCGTCCAGCACCGGGACGTCCAGTCGTCCGCCGGTCAGCGCGGAGTAGTAGGGCAGGTTCGGTGTGCGGGGCCGGATCGGCGCGAGGTCGGCGCGCATCCGGGGGACGATCGTGTCGATCTGGGGGGAATGGGCGGCCAGGCCCACCGCGATCCTGCGCGCGTGCACGGCGTCCGACGCGAGTTCGGCGAGCAGTTCGGCCGCGGCGTCGCGGTCGCCGGAGACGATCACGGACCGCGGGCCGTTGAGCGCGGCGACGACGAGGCGGCCGTCCCAGCGTTCCAGTCGTGGCGCCACCTCGTCGACCGGGGCCATGACGGAGACCATGTCCCCCTGTCCGGCCAGGGTCGCCTGGGCCTGGCTCCACAGGGCCACGACCCGGGCGGCGTCGTCCAGGGAGAGCGCGCCGGAGACCTCGGCGGCGGTGATCTCACCGACGCTGTGCCCGAGTACCGCGTCCGGTTCCACGCCGTGGGAGCGCCACAGCGCGGCCAGTGACACCGTCACGGCGAACAGCACGGGCTGCACCACGTCGGCCCGGTCCGCCGCAGGTGCGTCCGGCGCGTCCGGGTCGCGCAGCGCGTCCGTCAGCGACCAGTCGATGAAGGGTTCCAGGGCCTGGGCGCACGCGTCCATCCGGTCGCGGAACACCGTGGACGTGTCGAGCAGGTCCACCGCCATCCGGGGCCACTGGGCGCCCTGTCCGGAGAACACGAAGGCGACCCGCCGGTGGGGGCCCCCGGTCCCCTCCACGAGACCGGGCATGCTCCTGCCGTGGGCGAGCGCGTCCAGCCGCTCCAGGAATCCGTCACGGTCCTGCGCCACCAGCGCGGCCCGCCTGCTTCCCTCAGCGGCGCGGTGGGCGAGGGTGAACGCGATGTCCCGCGGGCTCCAGTCGTCATGGCCGGCCAGGTACGCGCGCAGCTCGCGCGCTCCGGCCGCCAGCGATTCCCTGCCGCCGCCGGCCAGTGTCCACAGCAGCGGTGATCCCGTACCGGTTGGGTGCGCCATCGTGTCTCCGGACTCCTTCACGCCGAGCAGGACCATCAGTCACCGGACCCTCGCGGACGCCCGCTTCCGCGGGCCGCGCACCGGCTGGGGCGCTTCTCGTCATGCCCGGCGCGTGCCGTCACCGGACCTGCGACGCTGATCTTGCCGAAGCCGCATAGCGGCCTGATAGCGCAGGCCGCGACACGGAAGCGAGCGGGGCACCCGACGGGTCGCGGAGAAGCGGAGGAGCCGCGTTCATCTCACGGACAGGGGTTGTTCGCGGGGTCGTTGCCATCACCCCGTCACACGAGCGCGGCCGTGCGGACGCCGCCGTTGGCGGGTGCCCGTACCGACCGGGCCCGACGGCGCGTTGCGCGTGCCCCGGTATCGGGAGGTGCGGGTCAGCCGTCCGTCGTGGCGGGACGTCGCGGGTCCGGGGCGCGTGTCAGCCCCAGTTCCTGCCAGATCTCGTCCAGTGCCGCGACGAACTTCCTTATCTCGGACGGCTCGTGCACGGCGCCGGGAGCGCTCCTGAGGATCTCCTGGCCGGGGCGTACGCTCGGCGCGTTGATCGCCTGCACATAGACGCCGTGGCGTTCCAGGAGCAGGCCGGAGATCCGTTTGGCGAGTTCGTCGTCCCCGACGAAGACCGAGACGATATGGGATTCGTCGGAGACGAAGGGAATCCCGTGTTCCCTGAGCAGTCGGTGTGTCAGTCGCGCGTTCTCCCGGAGCCGGTGACGTTCCGCGTCCGAGGCGCGCAGGTGCCGGACGGCGGCGAGCGCGCCCGCGACGACCGCCGGGGGCAGGGCCGTGGTGAAGATGAAGGAGCGGGAGAAGCCGCGTACGGCGTCGATCAGTTCGGCGGGACCCGCTATGTAGCCGCCGGTGGTGCCGAATCCCTTGGCCAGGGTTCCCATGATCACGGTGAACTCGTCCGCAATTCCCAGGCCCGCGGCGATACCGGCTCCCTCGGGTCCGTACATTCCGACAGCGTGCACCTCGTCGAGGAAGGTCATCGCGCCGTGCTTCCGGGCGATCCTGGAGATCTCGGCGAGCGGGGCGACATCACCGGCCATCGAGTAGACCGACTCCGTGACGATCATCTTCGGACGGTCGGGATCGGTGGCCGATATCAACTCCTCCAGATGCGCCGTGTCATTGTGGCGGAAGATACGCTTCTCCGCGCCGCTGTGCCGGAGTCCGTCGATGATCGAGGCGTGGTTCATCTCGTCGGAGAAGACGACGCAGTTCCCCAGCCGGCCGGCGAGCACCGAGAGGGATCCGTCATTGGCGGTGTACCCGGAGGTGAAGAGGAGTGCGTCCGCCTTGCCGTGCAGATCCGCCAGTTCCTTCTCCAGCAGCACATGGTAGTGGTTGGTCCCCCCGATGTTCCGGGAGCCGCCCGCGCCCGCGCCGTACTCGTCGAGGGCTTCCCGGGTAGCCGCCAGGACGAGCGGGTGCTGGCCCATTCCCAGGTAGTCGTTGCTGCACCACACACTGATCTCGGCGTCGATCCCGTCGCGCCGGCTCCGCGCCGCCGGGAACTGTCCGGCGAGCCGTCCGATCTCAAGGAACTCCCGTTTCCCCTCCGCGGACCCACCTTCCTGCATATGCCGCGAGAAGAGCTCCAGGTAATGGTCCATGACGTCAACTCATTTCTCTGTGAACTGCGTCGATGCGGGCTCGGACTGGTAGGTGGGATTGTCCCAGAGCGGCATATCACTTCGATGGCGCGGCCTGCGACAATTCCGAACTCCTCACGCAACCGTTTCTGCAATTCACACTCCTGGCACATCCGCCTTTCGTGTTGTAGGCTCCCCGGAAATTCCTCGACACGGCACCACTGGAGTTCCGTATGCCGTCGAACGAAACGTATGTCAGCCAGATCCTTGAGGTAATCTCCGCGGAGCCGGAAAAGGTGGTCCTGTCATGGCAGGACCGGACCCTGACCGCGGCGGAGCTGACCGCCCTGGTCCGGTCCGCCGCGCAGGCCCTGCACCGGCACACCGGCGGGGACGGGAAGGCCACCGACGCCGTGGTAGCGGTCCTCACCGTCACGAACACCGCCCCGACCCTGGTGCTGCGGTACGCGGCCAATCTGATCGGGGCCACGGTCGTCCATCTGCACACCACCAACGCGGTCGATCCGGCGGACCACTTGGCCGCCGACGCCAAGCTCAAGATCCTCCAGGAGACCGGTGCGACGCACCTGGCAGTCGACGCGGAGAACGTCACGGCCGCTCGTGAGCTGAGCGAGCGGTCGCGAACTCCCCTCGTCCTCGTCGGTCTCGGCGCTCTCGGCCCCGATGTCCTGGACCTGACGGCCGGGAACCCGGACGCGTTCGATCCGGCCGCCATCGAGATCGGGCTCGACCGGACCGCGGTGGTGACCTACACCAGCGGGACGACCGGTGAGCCGAAGGGCATCGCCGTCGACTTCCGGACCCGCAACGGCTTCATCTCCGCCGGACTCCAGATGGGCTGGCGCTCGGTCTATCTGGCCACCCTCCCGCTGAGCCACTCCAGCGGCGCCACGACCGACGACTCGCTCGCGTCCGGTGGCTCGGTGGTCCTGCGGGACGGGTTCGAGCCGGGTGACGTACTGCGCTCCGTGGAGCGGCACGGCATCACCCGGATGCTGCTCTCACCGCCCCAGTTGTACATGCTCATGGACCACTCGGAGGCGGGCTCGGCCGACCTGTCCAGCCTCCAGATGGTCACCTATGTGGGTTCCCCCGCGTCCCCGGAGCGGCTGGCCGAGGCGGTCAAGCTCTTCGGTGACGTGCTCATCCAGGTGTACGCCACCAGCGAGGCCGGTTTCGTCAGCATGCTGTCACCGGCCGAGCATCTCGATGCCCGGCTGCGGACCACGGTCGGCCGGCCGATGCCCGGCTGGGTCCGGATACGCGACCGGGACGACTCCCGCGATCTGCCGACCGGTGAGACCGGTGAGGTCTGCGTGCGGTCAGCGTTCACGATGAGCGAGTACGTGGGGGAGCCCGAACTCACCGCCCGGACCGTACGGGACGGCTGGGTGCACACCGGTGACCTCGGCTTCGTCGACGGTGACGGTTATCTGCACCTCCGCGGACGGATCGGTGAGGTGATCAAGACCAATGGCATCAAGATCCATCCGGTGACGGTCGAGAACGCCTTCCTGGCCCATCCCGATGTCGTGCAGGCCGGCGTCTTCTGCGTGCGGGACAAGGACCGGATCGAGCACATGCACGCCGCCGTGGTGCTGCGCGAGCCAGGAACGGTCACCGCCGCCGAGTTGGCGGACCATGTCGGGGCGGTCATCTCACCGAAGCACGTCCCGGCGAAGATCGGCATCCGTACCGCCCTGCCCCTCACCGGTGCCGGGAAACCGGACAAGGCACGGCTGGCCGCGGAAGCGAGCGTGTGAGACCCGTATGACCCTCTCCGTGGCGGCCATACTCGCCGAGTCCGCGCTGCGGCGACCGGAGCACCCGGCGGTCGTGTTCGACTCCCGGAAGGTCACCTACCGTGAACTGTGGGACGGGGCACGCAGATACGCGGCGGCGCTGCGCGAGCGGGGCATCGGCCCCGGCGACAAGGTGGCGCTGCTGCTGCCCAGTACACCGCACTTCCCACTGGCCTACTTCGGTGTGCTCGCGCTCGGTGCGGTCGCGGTCCCCGTCCACGCCCTGCTCCGGGCGGACGAGATCGCGTACGTCCTCAAGGACTCGGGGGCCGCGGCGCTGATCTGCGCCGCCCCGCTGCTGGCCGAGGGCGGCAAGGCCGCGGACGCCGTCGGCACACCCGTGCTCACCGTCATGGAGGAGAGGGACACCCGTGCGCCGCGGCTGGACGCGCTCGCGGCGCGGAGCACACCGATCGAGCGTCAAGTGCCACGTGATCCCGGTGATATCGCGGTGATCCTCTACACCTCCGGCACCACCGGCCGGCCCAAGGGCGCGTTGCTCACCCATCTCAATGTGGTGATGAACGTCGACACCACCATGCTGTCGCCATTCGACTTCACGGCGGACGACATACTGCTCGGCTGTCTGCCGCTGTTCCACACCTTCGGCCAGATCTGCGGAATGAACACCTGCTTCCGGGCGGGCGCGACCCTGGTACTCATGCCCAGGTTCGACGGACCGCGGGCGCTGGATCTCATGGTCCGGGAGAACTGCACCCTGTTCATGGGGGTCCCGACGATGTACGTGGCACTCCTCGACGCGGCCCGGGCCGATCCACGACGGCCCGCGCTCGACCGGGCGTTCTCCGGGGGCTCCGCGCTGCCGGTGGCACTCCTGGACGCCTTCCGGGAGACCTTCGGCTGCCCGGTCCTCGAAGGGTACGGGCTGACAGAGACATCCCCGGTGGTGGCGTACAACCAGAAGGCGTGGCCGCTGAAGCCGGGCACGGTGGGCCGGCCGATCTGGGGCGTCGAGGTCGAGATCGCCCGGGCGGACGTGGAGGACCGGGTGGAGCTGCTGTCCACCGGTGAGCTGGGCGAGATCGTCGTCCGGGGACACAATGTGATGGCCGGGTACCTGAACCGGCCGGAGGCCACCGCCGAAGCGATCGTGGACGGCTGGTTCCGCTCGGGCGATCTCGGCGTCAAGGACGACGAGGGCTATCTGTCCGTCGTCGACCGCAAGAAGGACATGGTGCTGCGCGCCGGGTACAACGTCTACCCCCGCGAGGTGGAGGACGTCCTGGCCCGCCATCCGGCGATCGCCCAGGTGGCCGTCATCGGACTGCCGCACGCCGTCCACGGCGAGGAGGTGTGCGCGGTGGTGATGACACATCCCGGCGCGACGCCGTGCCCGGCACTCGGCGCCAGGATCGTGGCCTGGAGCAGGGAGCGGATGGCCCCCTACAAGTATCCGCGGCTGGTGGAGTTCGTGGACGCCTTCCCGCTCGGCCCCAGCGGCAAGGTGCTCAAACGGGAGCTGGTGTCCCGGCTGAGCGGTGCGGAGCGCGTGGCCGGCGGATAGCCCGGACCGCCTCACATTCTTAGGGACACGGTCATACCGGGCCCGGAGGCCGGCGGCCCCATTGCAGGACCGCGAAAAGGACAACGGGGGGCTGCCGGAGCAGGACAGCGGGAACATCCAGGGCGGGAGAGCAAGGACGCGGTGCTCGGACCCGGCTTGCGAGGTCCGTTCAGGGAGTGGTTCTGCCAGGAGCGGCGGAGAGGTCGCCGCCGCTCCTGGCAGATGAAGCTCAGGCCTCCTTTCGGAGCCTGGCTCAGCTCGCACAGCCCGGCGGCTGTCCTGTTGTGCGCAGGGTGGCCTGCCGCAGGAGCGACTGGACGGAGGTCCTGTCGCGGTGGGGGGCCAGTGTGGTGCGCATGGTGGTGACGGCTCTGTCGATGCTCCGTGACCGGGTGAGGGTGCTCTGTTTGAGGAAGCGCGACCAGGTGTCGCACGCACGGTCCAGGTGGCCTTCCTGGGCCTGTAGTTCGGCTGCCCGGGCGAGGGCGTTGGCGCGCGGTGCGGTCATCTCGGGCGGGCAGAGCCGGGCGCATTCGCCCAGGGCTGCGATCGCACGTGTCCGGTCGTCCAGGTGCCAGGCGACGGTGGCGCGGTGGAAGGCGAGCTGGGCGAGGAGAACGCGGGTATGTGCGTGGGGTGCGGTGGTCCCGGCTGCCGCTGAGGCAAGTTCCTGGGCTGTCCGCAGGCTTGTGCGGGCCGCGGCGCTGTCGTGGAGGGCGGCGAACGCGGCCGCGAGCTGTCCGTGGAGAAGGGGGGTGTCGGCTGTGGTGCCGTGGCCCTGTTCCACCGCGGCGAGGGCCAGGTCCAGGGCGGCGGTGTGGTGGCCGAGACGGCCCGCCTGCATGCTCAGGGTGCGCAGCACGGAGGCGAGGCTGTGCCGGTCGCCGGCCTCGTCCGCGAAGGCCGCACTCAGACGGTAGAACTCCATGGCTGTTCCGTGGAGTTCGTCGTCGACGTGGACCGTGCCGCACAGGCTGGTGAGTGACGCCGCGGATGCGAGGAGCTCCTGGTAGAGGGCGGGCCGGGTCCGCATGCGGAAGGAGGGGCAGAGCGTCGTGGCGAGGAATGCGGTCAGTGGCGCGCGGACCGTCTGTGCTCCCAGGACGTGGCTGGTGCGGGTGAACAGGACTGTCAGGTCCCGGAGTCCCCGCAGGTGCGCGGAGGGCATGGGGAGGCTGCCCCGGGGCGGAGCCTTCGGGCCCTGGTACCTGCCCGATCCTGCCGCTCGGGGGATGCCCGTCAGGCTGCTGACGGAGTAGACGAGTGTCCGGCGGTCGCCCTGGCCTGCCAGTGTCCGCAGCGTGTCCGCGGTGCGGGGTCGTTCCTCGGGGTCGGGGGTGCCGGCTCCCGTGAAGCCGGCTTGGGCCGCGGTCAGGGGCCGGCCCAGTCTCCGGCTCAGTGCCTCTGCCACCAGTTGCGGTCCGGTACCACGCGGCACGCCTCCGGCGAGCCACTGCGCGACCGAGGGCCTGTCGTAGCGCAGATCCAGCCCTGTCTCCCGGCCCACCGTGTTCACCGCGCGTGCGAGGTCGGCGCCGCTCCAGCCGCTTTCGGTGAGAAGCGACCGCAGTGCCGCGTTGGGAGAACGCCCTGTGGCCATCAAGTCTCCCGATTCCGACGGAACTTGCTGTCTGTCCACGCCGTGACGTGCCTGGTCCGCGTAAGCGCGGGGCACTGTCCTGCGCCGAATGAAAGCAGGCCGTCCGGGGCGGCGGCAAGGGATGCCACGCGAGGTCATATGGGTGAGCGGAGCGCATGCGTGCGCGGGATGCGAACGGCCCGCCGGACCGGGCGCGGCCCCGTCCTCTGCCCGTTCCGCGCGGGCGGCAGTGACCGTCCGCAGGTCCGCCGGGTGGGAGACGAACAGCCCCGCCCCATGCGGTCGCGGGGCGGGCGTCCTCGGGGCAGCAGGCATCCCGGTTTCTTAACGTCTGCAGAAGCTGAACAGAACCGGACATCCGTGGACTTGTGACGCTGCCGGTGCGGGTCGACGGTGGTGCGAGGGCCCGGCCCGGGCGCATCCCGTCACCGGGGCGCGCGACAGGTGGGAAGAGTTCGTTCTGAAAGGCGCCATGAACATGAACAGTGCGGATCCGTCGTGCAGCTGCGCCGCGCACCGGGCCGTCTCGGTCGCCCCGCTCGCGGCATCTGTGGAAGGTGTCCTGGACGCGGCGGCCGTGCGCGGCGACTTCCCCATCCTCCGGCGGACCGTCAACGGCGGTATGCCCCTGGTCTACCTGGACAGCGCGGCCACCTCCCAGAAGCCGCAGAGCGTCCTCGACGCGGAGACGGACTACTACCGGCTGCACAACGCCAACGTCCACCGCAGCCACCACGAACTCGCCCGGGAGGCCACCGCTCTCCTGGAATCGGCCCGGATCCGGATCGCCGCCTTCGTCGGCGGGCGGGCCGAGGACATCGTGGTGACGAAGAACGCCTCCGAGGCGCTGAACCTGGTCGCCTACTCCCTGATGAACGCCTCGCACGCCCCCCGCGCGCTGCGCTCCCATGCGCTGGGCCCGGGTGACAGCGTGGTCATCACCGAGATGGAACACCACTCGAACCTGATGCCATGGCAGCAGCTGTGCCGCCATACGGGAGCCGAGCTGAGGTGGCTGAGCATCACCGCTGAGGGGCGGCTCGACCTGGACGGGCTGGAGAAGACGGTCGACAGCAGTACCCGGGTGCTGGCCTTCACCCACCAGTCCAACGTGTACGGCACCATCAACCCCGTCCCGGCGCTGGTCCGGCGGGCCCGGGAGGTCGGTGCGCTCACCGTGCTCGATGCCTGCCAGTCGGTCCCGCACATGCCGGTGGACGTCAGCGGTCTCGGCGTGGACTTTCTCGCGTTCTCCGGGCACAAGATGTGCGGGCCGACCGGTATCGGCGTGCTGTGGGGCCGGTCCGGTCTGCTCGGTGAGCTGCCACCGTTCCTCACCGGCGGGGACATGAACGAGTCGGTGTCGATGACCGGCGCCGAGTACGCCGAACCCCCGCACCGCTTCGAGGCAGGCACACCGGTGATCGCCCAGACCATCGGCCTGGCCGCGGCCTGTTCCTACCTCGACGGGCTGGGTCGCGCCCGGCTGGCGTCCCACCACGAGCGGCTCACCGCACGGGCGCTGGACCAGCTGAGCGGGGTGAGGGGCGTGCGGATCGTCGGCCCGGCCGACGCGGCGGACCGCGGGCCCGCCGTCTCGTTCGCCGTCCGGGACCTCGGTCCCGACGCCGTCGGTGAGCACCTCGACCGGCGGGGCATCGCGATCCGGGTCGGTCATCTGTGCGCCCGCCCGGCCTGTGTCCGGTTCGGTCTGCCCGCCACCACGCGGGCCTCGTTCTACGCCTACAACACCGACAGTGATGTGGACGTGTTCACCGAGGCGCTGGCCGAACTCTCCGAGCCTCGTTCCGTGGCACCCGGGGCCGCGTCGGCCGTAGCCGCCGCGCCGCCGCGTGATCCCGTCGCGGCCGTTGCCCCCGGGGACCGGCCGGACACGACCCGCCGGGAACCGGCGCCGACTCGCGACGGGGACGCGGCAGCGTTCATGGACACGGTGTTCGCGGACGCGGCCACCGCGGCCACCGGACTGGCTGTCTCCCTGGGCGACCGGCTCGGGCTGTACCGCGCCATGGCGGGCGCCGGACCGCTCACCCCCGCGGAGCTCGCCGCGCGGTCCCGCACGCAGGAGCTCTACATCCGCGAGTGGCTGCACACCCAGGCAGGGTCAGGCTATGTCCGCACCGTGGCGGACGGTTCCGGGCCGCTGCGCTACGAGCTGCCCCCGGCCCACGCGGAGGTGCTGGCCGACTCCGGTGCCCCCACGGCCGCCGTCGGTATCTTCGCCGCCCTGCAGAGCCTCTACGGTGTCGAGGACCGGCTCGCCGAGTGCTTCCGCACCGGGGGTGGTGTGGACTGGGGCGAGTACCCGCCGCAGATGTTCCGGGCCGTCGCCCGTTTCTTCAGGCCCGCCTACCGCGCCAACATCGTCCAGCACTGGATTCCGGCGGTGGAGGGCCTCCCGGAGCGACTCACCGCGGGTGCCTGCGTCGCCGACATCGGCTGCGGGGTGGGCTACTCCACCCTTCTCATGTCCCGTGCCTACCCCCGGTCCGTCTTCCACGGCTACGACCCCCACCGTGAGTCCGTCGAACGGGCGCGTGTCATCGCCGAGGAGCAGGAACTGGACGACCGCACCCATTTCCACACCCTCGCCGCGGCCGACCTGGACGCCGAACGGCCCCGGGCCGACCTCGTGACCTTCTTCAACTGCCTCCACGACATGGGTGACCCCGTGGCCGCGCTGCGCGGGGCGCGCCGCATCCTCAAGCCGGACGCCGTCCTGCTGCTCGTGGAACCCAACGCGGAACCCGACCCCACCACCAACACCCACCCCACCGGAATGCTCTTCATGGCCCTGTCGGCCGCTCTGTGCCTGCCTGCCGCGGCGGCACAGAACGGACCCGCCGCCCTCGGCAACCACGCCGGCGAAGCCGCCCTGCGGGCCGTGGCCGGACAGGCCGGATTCACCGCGTGGAAGCGCGTCGCGGAAACACCGCGCAGCGCCGTCTACGCCGCAGGACTGTGACCGCACCCGCTCTCCCGGGCCCGGGCCGCCGCGGGCATCGGGGTCCGCCGGCGCCGCGTAGCTCCCGGGCGCGTGCTCCCGGACACGGACACAGCGCCCGCACATATCAGCCCGATCCACACGCCGGGAGGCCCGATGAGCAAGGACCTGGACAGTTTCGACACCAAGGCCACCTACAGCGACGCCTCCCTCGACTACGCGACCGTCGCCGAGGAGTTCTGGGGTTTCGTCTCCGACGACACCGCCGACCTGATCGGGCCGCGGCCCGGCCAGCGGGTGCTGGACCTGTGCTGCGGGCCGGGGCCGATGACGATCCGCAGCGCGGAACGGGTCGGGGCGCACGGTTATGTCGAGGCCGTAGACATCCTGCCCGAGATGCGCGCCATCACCCGGGACCGCGCGCGGGAACGGGGACTGGACCAGGTCACGGTGCGCCATGGCGACATCGACGAACTGCCGCCCGGCGACGCGTCCTTCGATGTCGTGAACTGTTCCCTCGGTCTCTACTTCGCCAAGGACATGGCCCGCTCCCTCGCGTCGTTCTGGTCCTATGTGCGCCCCGGCGGGACGCTCGCGGTCACCACGATCGGCCGCAGACTCTTCGAACCGGTCCTGCCCGTCTTCTTCGCCGCATGCCGGGCGGAACAGCCGGGGATGGGCACCTACCTGCCGTGGGTGCGCACGGAGGACCCGGACGTCCTGCGCGCACTGGCCGCCGAGGCACGGCTGACAGGCGTTCATGTGAGTACCCGTGACACGCCCATGCCGCTGCCCTCCCCCGGGGCATGGTGGCCGATCGTGCACGGCAGCGGCCTGCGGAGGCTGGAGACCGAGCTGGACCCCGGCGCCCAGGACCGCGTCAGACGCACCTGCGAGGAGTGGATCACCGCACACCGCATCACACAGCTCAACGTCGGAACCGTCCGTCTGATCGCCACCCGCGGCCGGGACGGCGTGCCGTACACCGTCCCGGCCTGACCCCCGCAGAGAACGGAGATACCCGTGAGCAGCAGAAGCGAAGTAGAGGCGACCGCCCTCAGGACCATCGCCGAGATCCTGGAGGAGGACGGGCAGCACGCCCCACAGGTTTCCGGAGCGAGCACCCTGGACGGGCTGGGCGTCACCTCCCTGGTCCTCGCGCGGGTGGTCATCGACCTGGAGGACCAGCTCGGCGTGGACCCCTTCAGGGGAGGACTCGCTGGGGACTCCCCCCTGCGGACGGTCGACGACCTGATAGACGCCTACACCGGCGCCCTGACGGAGGCCGGTGCGCAGTGAAACTCCAGCGCTACGCCCTGACACCCCAGATGAGGCAGTACGACGACTTCGACAACCGCGGCCACACGCGCTACCTGCCGTACCAGATGTACTTCAACCACGCGGACTACCGCTCGGACGTCCTGAACACCGACCGGTTCGGGTTCCGTTACACCCACGGGCCCGGCGGTCGCCGGGCCGCGCTCGACGGGGCGGCGGAGCAGGGACCGGTGAATCTGTTCGTCGGCAGCTCCGTGGCCCTCGGTATCGGCGCCACCAGCGACGCCACGACCATCCCGTCCCTCCTGTGGTCCCGCTACGCGCCGTCGGTTCCCTGGCTCAACTTCAGCGGCCGGAGCTACAACTCCGCCCAGGAACTGATCATGATGCTGCTCTACCGGCATCTGCTGCCCGGCGTCGAGGAGATCGTCATCCTCTCCGGGGTGAACAACCTGCTCCTCGCCCGGCTGCCGGCCGAACTCCAGGGTGACCACGGAGCGTTCTTCTACTGCAACGAGTACTACGAGCTCATGGAGCAGCTGCGGGCCCGGCACCGCAGGCCCGGCCGCCGGCTGTGGGGCCGGACCGGGCCCGCCCCGGGCCCGTCCGGCCTGCCGTCCCGGAGTGATCCGGTCCATGATCTCGACGAGCTGATCAGCCGTGCCACCGGTCTCACCGCACGGCATCTGGACGGATGGCGCCGGCTCGCCGCGGCCACCGGTGCGCGCGTGTCGTTCGTACTCACTCCGCTGGCCCCCTGGATCCGCAGGCAGCCCGCCCGGCAGGAAGCCGTCCTGTTCACCGAACTAGACAAGCTGTCCCACCTCGGTGTCCCGCTGGACGAGATGTTCGGCGAGATCGGCACACAGGACGCCGGGCGCCGGTACGCCCAGGCCCTCCGTGAGACCTGCGAGAAACAGGATGTGCGGTTCCTGGAGATCGCCCCGCTCATCGCGCGGGCGGCAGCCCCCGAGGACTGGCTCTTCGTCGACCGCGGCCACTTCACCGACCTGGGCAGCGACATCTTCGCCCGTCTGCTGGCGGAAGAGCTCTCCCTTACCTGAAAAGGAGCACCCCGTGCGGTTCATCCGGAAGGTGATAGCGCGATGGCGCCGGCGCAAGGCCCGGCGCGGGAACGACAACTCGATCTACCCGATGTTCTGATGACGCCGGCACTCGGCGGGCCCACAGCCGGGACCGGTCAGTACCACAGCGAGGAGGACGACAGGATGCCCGTATCCACGGCGGAGACAGCGACAGCGGACGGGACGGCCTGCCGGACGCTCTACCGACGGGCCGCCGACCCGGAGGGAGTGCCCCCGGGAGCCGACTGGGTGGCGCGGACGCGCGCCGAACTGGACGGTGCCGCCGGATGGGACGGCGGCAGCGGCCCGCCGGACAGCGGCGGCGCCGGCCTGGACGGCCTGCGGGGCCTCGTCGGCACCTGGGCGGAGGAGGAGCGCGACCGGTACCGCGTCCTGTGCGACGGGAGCGGCGAGACGGCCGGTGTCCTGGCCGCGCGGGCCGCGCTGGCCTGCGCCCCGTTCGCCGCCCACGACGGTGCCTGGCTGCAATGGATGAGCGCAGCGGGAAACGCGGACGGGACGGCGGCCCTGCGGCTCCTCGCGCTGTACGCGTCGGACGTGGGAGTCGGCGGCGCCCGCGCGTCCCGGGGCGACATCTACGTGGCCTCGCTGCGTGCGGCCGGCCTCGCCCAGTACGCGGAGCCCGCCGCACGCCTCGCACTGGACGGCAGGATCGCCGACCGCGACTTCTATCTCCCCGCGCTGCTGCTCGCCATGAGCCGTCTGCCGGACGAGTTCCGGCCCGAGATCCTCGGAGCGGACCTGTGCCTGACCGCGGTCGGCGCGGTTCCCCCGCTGGTGGCGGCCGCCCCGCTGCTGCCGCCCGGCGGCCGGAGCGGACCGGGTCCCGGCCGGGACCCGGTCCGCTCCGAGCACCGCTGGAACACCGTGCGCGCCTGTCTGTCTCCCCGCGGTGACGACAACCGCCGTGCCGTCACGGGCTTCGTCTGGGCTTGGCAGGCCCTGCGACGGTGGAGCGGCGACCTGCACGGCGACCTGCGGTGCGCGCGCGATCCGGCGTACGGGATGGCCGAACTGCTCCGGGCGCGGGCCAGGGAGGGAGCTGTCTATCACGACCGGTTCCTGCTCGCCGGACGTCCGGTGTCCGCGTGGCTGGAGGAATGCCGCGCCGACCCGGCCGGATTCCTGGAGGTCCTGGCGGCGAGCACGCTGGTGCGGCCGGGCCGGTCGCGGGAAAGCCGCCTGGTCAACGGGCTGGTGCTCCAGCGCGGGCCGATGTTCCGCGTGTTCTCCCCGGAAGACCTGACGGTCATACGCCGCTGGATCGACTCACTGCCCAGGGAACCCGGCGCGCCACCCGCCGGACCGGCGCGACCACGCGCCTCCTACCCCGTCCCGCAGGAGACCCCGTGCCACCTCCCGTCACGCCGGACCCCGGGACGCCGGTCCCCGGACTCCGGCGGCCCGTCGGATCTGCGGTCCGCCTACTTCCTCCTCCAGGGCCGCCCACGGACACCGGCCCTGCGCCGGTACACCCTCGACTATCTGCGGGGCTGGCTGGCACGGTCGCGCCACGGGATCGACCGTGACCCCCGTCCGCTGCTGCCCGCGGCCTGGCCGAGGAAGGGGCTGCGGCCCTGGCTGCTGGACCAGCACGACCGCCACGACCGGGAGCAGGCCACTGACGGCGCGCCCCTGCCGTCACGCGGGGAGCTGATCGACGCCACCGTGCAGCTGGCACCCCTGACACTGATCGACGGTGCCTGGTTGCAGGGCTTCACCGACTACGCCCTCGCGTCGTCCGAGCACGGCCGCTTCCTGTTCGAGACCTACTGGGACGAGCTCGGCAACGGCATGCCCAGCCTCAACCACCCCCTCATCTACCGCCAGGTGCTCGCCGAGATGGGCGTCACGCTGCCGCCGACCGCATCCCGGGAGTTCGCGCGGTGGCCCGGCTTCCGCGAGGAGTCGTTCGCCCTGCCCGTCTACTGGCTGAGCATCGGCCGCTATCCACGGACCTGCCTGCCCGAAGTCCTCGGCCTCAACCTGGCCATGGAGCTCTCCGGAGTCGGCGGCGGGTACCGCCGCGCCCACACCGCCCTCAAGGAACACGGCTTCAGCACCCGGTTCGTCGACATCCACAACACCATCGACAACGTGGCCACCGGCCACGCCGCCTGGGCCGCCGACGCGGTGGACGCCTACATGGCATCCGCGCTCCAGACCCGCGGCCCCCAGGCCCAGTCGGCCGACTGGCAGCGGGTGCGTGCCGGGTTCCGCTCCCTCGATCCCCCGGGCGGGTTCCGGGCGCGCCGGGCGGGCCACCGGGCCCGCCGTTCGCCGCGCGGCCGTGCCCGCGGCTGGGAGGAGGCGGAGGCATGACCGAACTGATCCTGGGGGTCTCCGCCTTCTACCACGACAGCGCCGCCGCGCTCGTCGCCGATGGCGTACCCGTCGCCGCCGCGCAGCAGGAACGGTTCAGCAGGCGCCGGCACGATCCCGCGTTCCCCTCCGACGCCGTCCGCTACTGCCTGCGCGAAGCAGGCGCCTCTCTCGCCGATGTCGCGGCGGTCGCCTACTACGAGGACCCGTTGCTGAAGTTCCGGCGCGTCATGGCCACCTTCGCCGCCACGGCGCCCCGCGGCTACCCCGTCTTCCGGGAACGGATGCCCGGCTGGCTCACCTGGCGGCTGCGGGGCGCGGCCACCGTGCGCCGGAAGCTGGCGGAACTGGACGCGGGGCCCGTCCCCGGCATCGTCCGCCGGGAGCACCATGAATCCCACGCGGCCTCCGCGTTCTTCCCCGGCCCGTACCGGTCCGCGGCGGTGCTGTGCGCGGACGGCGTCGGCGAATGGGCCACCACCAGCATCTGGCACGGCCGGGACACCCGTCTGCGGAAGGTCGCGGAGATCCGCTTCCCGCACTCGCTGGGACTGCTCTACTCCGCGTTCACATACTTCTGCGGCTTCAAGGTCGACTCGGGTGAGTACAAGCTCATGGGACTGGCCCCGTACGGCACACCCCGCTGGGCGGACGTGATCCGCGACAGGCTGATCGACGTCAAACCGGACGGCTCGTTCCGCCTGGATCTGCGGTACTTCACCTACCTGCGCGGGCAGACGATGACCGGCCGCCGCTTCGAGGAACTGTTCGGCGGGAAGCGCCGGCTGCCGGAACAGCCGCTCACCGAGCGGGAATGCGATCTGGCGGCGTCCGTCCAGGCCGTCACCGAGGAGGTACTGCTCCGCCTCGCCCGCACGAGCCGGACCCTCACGGGCGAGGAGGATCTCTGCCTCGCGGGGGGCGTGGCGCTCAACTGTGTCGCCAACGGGAAGATCGCCGGGGCCTCGGACGGCGGGCTGTGGATCCAGCCCGCCGCGGGCGACGCGGGCGGCGCGCTCGGCGCGGCCCTCGCCACCGCCATGGAACGCGGCGCACCCCGCGACCGCCCGGACAGCCGGCACGACACGATGTCCGGGGCCCTCCTCGGGCCGGCGTTCAGCGACGAGGAGATCGGCGCGTACCTCGACCGGCATTCCATCCCCTACACCCGCCCCGGACGCGACGCCCTGGTGGAACAGGTGGCGGCCGCCCTCGCGGACGGCCGGATCGTGGGCTGGTTCCAGGGCCGTATGGAATTCGGACCGCGCGCGCTGGGCGCACGCTCGATCCTGGGGGACGCCCGCGATCCGCGCATGCAGTCGGTCATGAACCTCCGCATCAAGTTCCGCGAATCGTTCAGGCCGTTCGCACCGGCCGTCCTCGAAGAAGCGGCCCACGACTACTTCGACCTGCCGCACACCAGCCCCTACATGCTGCTGGTCGCCGGGATCGCACAGGCCAAGCGGCTACCGACGGCCGCCGACACCGATGTCCGCGGACCGGAGCTCCTGCGGATACCCCGCTCAACGATTCCCGCGGTCACCCACGTCGACTCGACCGCACGGGTACAGACCGTCGACGCGCGCACCCATCCGCTCTTCCATCACCTGCTCACCGCCTTCCGCGGGCGGACCGGCTGCCCGGTACTGGTCAACACCTCCTTCAACGTCCGGGGCGAACCCATCGTGCACACACCCCACGACGCCTACACCTGCTTCATGCGCACCGGCATCGACATGCTCGCCCTCGGCGGCTACCTCCTGCACAAGGACCGGCAGCCGGCCTGGCGGGAGGACGGCGACTGGCGCGACGAGATCCCCCTCGACTGACCGGCCCGGCACCACGCCCGGAACGCCTGGCCGGACGACCCCCTGAAAGGAAGGTGGGGACGATCACCCGCATGTGGAGCCTCCTGCTGCCGCCCGCCTACTTCCTGCTGTTCACCCCCCTGAGTCTGCTGCTGCGGGTCGCCCGTGACCCGCTGCGCCGCCGCTGGGACCCGTCGGCCACCGACTACTGGCACTACCGCCGCCCCACGAGGGACAACGATGAACCGCATCCGCCCCGCGCCCTCCGCTGACCCGGGCAGCGTCATCGGCCCGGCCGCAACAGGCCGCGCCGCCGTGCTCGCCGGGGCAGGACACTGGCTTCCCCCGCGCGTCCTCACCAACGAGGAACTGGGCGACCGGCTGGGCACACCCGCCACCTGGCTGCACAGCCGCACCGGCATCGCCCGCCGTCACGTCGTCCAGCCCGGCATGGCGACCTCGGACCTCGCGGTCGAAGCCGGACGCCTCGCGATGGCATCGGCCGGCACCACCGAGGTCGACACGGTGATCGTCGCCACCACGACCCCGGACCGCATCTGCCCGCCCACCGCCCCCGAGGTCGCCGCACGGCTGGGCCAGCCGCAGACCGCGGCCTTCGACCTGAACGCGGCCTGTAGCGGGTTCCTCTACGCACTCGCGGTCGTCGGCGGCATGATCGCGGCCGGCACCGCCCGCACGGCCCTCGTCATCGGCGCGGAGACACTGACCTCACTGATCGACCCTCAGGACCGGGCCACCTCCGCGATCTTCGCCGACGGCGCGGGAGCCGTGGTCCTGCGCGCCGGGACACCCGGGGAACCCGGCACGATCGGACCGGTCGTCCTCGGCAGCGACGGCACCGGCAGCGACTTGATCGCGGTCCCCGCGGGCGGCTCACGCCGGCCCCTGCCTCCTGCCCCCGACACCGGAGCACGCTGTCTGACCGTTTCGGGGCCCGAAGTGTTCCGGCACGCCGTCACCCGCATGACCTCGGTGACACACCAGGCGATCTCCGCCGCCGGATGGGAACTCGACGATGTCGACCGGGTCGTCGCCCACCAGGCGAACGCCCACATACTCGCCGCCGTCGCCCGCAAACTCGGCATCACCCCGCACCGCATGGCCACCAACATCGCGCATGTGGGCAACACCTCCGCCGCCTCCATCCCTCTCCTCCTCTCCCAGGACGCCGCCGACGGACGCATCGAACCCGGCGACCGTCTCGTACTCACCGCCTTCGGCGCCGGACTCACCTGGGCCGCCACCACCCTCGTCTGGCCCCACCTGCCCGAGCCCGCCGCCCCCGCCCCGTAAGGAACCGGTATGCCTGCCACCACCGCTGTCCTGTGCGGACTGGGCGCGAGCCTTCCCCAACAGGCCGTCTCCAACAGCCGCCTCATCGCGGACAACCGTCTCGACTCCGACGACCAGTGGATTCTTCAGCGCACCGGAATCGCCTCCCGTCATATGGCCGACGCCCGCACCAGCACCGGAGACCTCGCCACCGCCGCGGGACGGGCCGCCCTGGACTCCGCCGCCGAACTCGCCGGGACCCGTATCCACCCCGACATCGTCCTTCTCGCCACCACCACACCCGACCACCGCTGCCCGGCCACCGCACCCGAGGTCGCCCACCGCCTCGGATACACCGGCACCCCCGCCCTCGACCTGTCCGCCGCCTGCGCGGGCTTCGTCTACGCCCTCACCGTCGCCCGCGCCCTCATCACCGCCGGCCACTGCACCCACCCGCTGGTCATCGGCGCGGAGACCTACACCACCACCCTGATCGACCCCCACGACCGCGACACCGCCATCCTCTTCGGCGACGGAGCCGGCGCCGCCCTCCTGCGCCCGGGAACCCCCACCGAACCCGGCGCACTGCAAGCAGCCGACCTCGGCAGCGACGGCGCCCGCGCCGCCTACGCCCAGGTCCCCGCAGGTGGATCACGCACCCCCCTCGGCGCCCCCGGTACCCACCCCGGCGACCATCACCTGCGGATGAACGGCCGTGCCGTGTACACCCAGGCCGTACGCCGGATGACGTCCTCCGCGCTCACCGCCCTGGAGAAGACCGGCTGGACCACGCACGATGTCGAGGCATTCATCAGCCACCAGGCCAACCAGCGCATCATCGACGCCGTCGCCGACCGCCTCCACATCCCCGCCACCAGGCGCCACGGCAACCTGCGCGAGCTCGGCAACACCGCCGCCGCGTCCATCCCCCTCGCCCTCGCCGACGCCGCCACCCGCCGGGCCGCCCACCCTGGACAGCGCACCCTGCTCACCGGCTTCGGCGCCGGCCTCGCCTGGGGCTCCCACACCCTGCTCTTCCCCGAAGCCCGCCCCCGCACCCTGCCCTCTCACCCCCACGACGACAAGGCAACCCCATGACCATGGCCTCCCGCTACGAGCACCTGACCCGTCTGCTCACCGAGAAACTCAACGTCGCCCCCGACACCGTCCACCCCGACGCCACCCTCGCCGACCTGGGACTCGACTCCCTCGCCATCGCCGAACTGACCATGTCCCTCCAGGACGACTGGCACGTCGACCTGGAAGCCGTCAGCACACCCCCCGAAACGACACTCACCCACCTCCTCACCCTCGCGGACACGGCACCACCCGCCACCACCTGAACCCGCCCCGGCACAGCCCCCACCAGAGAAACCCCCTCCCGGCCGACCGCCGCGCCGCACACGCAGTCCTCCGAAAAGGTGCGAAATCCATGACCGACGACCGCGCAGAATCCGGGCCGACGCACTCCACCGGCCTCGCGGCCCACCTCGCGCTCGGCACGGCCAGTCACCGGACCGCGCAGTTCCGCGAACGCGTCCGCACACTCATCACCGACCGCATCGCCCCCCTGCTCCCCGCCGCCGAGCGCGACCGGACGTTCCCCCGGGCAGCGGTGACCGCCTGCGGCGCCGCCGGACTCTTCACCGAACGCTGGACCGGAGGCATCCACGGCGACCTCGGCCGCTCCGTGCTCCTGTCCGAAGAAATGGGACGGGCCGGACTCGGCGGCATCGGCGTCGGCATCGGCCTCCACCTGGAGGCAGCCGTCCCCCTGCTGCGCCGCTACGCCACCACCGACCACGCCAGAGCGCTCCTCGGTCAGGCCCTCGACGGCGACATCACCTGCTGCGTCGCCACTTCCGAACAGAACGTCGGCTCCGACCTGGCCGCCGTCGAAACCCGGCTCACCCCCAAAGGCAGCCAATGGCAGGTGCACGGCACCAAGTGGTACGTGTCACCCGGCGCCGCCGCCGACACCGCCCTCGTGCTCTGCCGCCACACCGACGGCCCCGCCATCGTGATCGTTCCCCGCGACGGACTCCACACGGTGAAACGCTGGACCACCACCGGCATGCGCAGCCTGGAGACCGTCTGCCTGTCCGTCGACGCGACCGTCCCCGACGAAGCGGTCCTGGTACGCCCCGGCGCCGGACTGGCCGCCATGGGCCACGGCCTCCTCCACGAACGCCTCGCCCTGGCCGCCCAGACCCTCGGCGCCCTCGACCTCGCCATGACCCTGGCCATCACCCACCTGAAACGCAGAAGACAGTTCGGCACACCCCTCCACCGCCACCAGGCCCTGCGCCTGCGCACCGCCGACCTCCACTCCCAGGTCCGCATCACCCGCCTCGGCCTGTACGCGGCCGCCACCGAATGGTCGGCCAACGGCCATGTGCCCCCAGCAGAGGCAGCCGCCCTCAAAGTGACCGCCGCACGGCTCGGCGAACAGGTCACCAGCGAATGCGTGCACCTCTTCGGAGGACGCGGATACACCGAGGACGCCACCCCCCTGGAACGCCTCTGGCGGGACCTCAAAGTCACCCGCCTCGGCGGCGGCAGCGACGAGATGATGTGGGAACTCGTCGCCGCCGGATTCCGCCCCGACCACGCCCTCTACGAACACTGGATCACCGACTGACCCCGCGCGGAACCCGGACGCCGCCGACCCCGACAATCTCGCCGCCCAACTCGACGACGGCACCCAGGCCAGCTGTCCGGCAGGCCCATGGTCGGTACGGGTTCCTGACCCTGCGGGACTTCGGAGGTGAGGTCCCCTCCCGACGGCGACACCCCCAGCGAGCACCGGTGGAACCAGGAGGTGCGGCTTCGAGTCGGTGGGCGCCGAGGACCGCTGTGCCGAGGGTGAGGGGGCGGGGTACAGCGTGGCCCTGCCCCGCAGGCGCTTCGGGCTCGTTACGTTCACGACGACGCAGCATGCCGTAGCGGCGCAAGGGGGGCGAGCCGGGCCCCGTTACCGTCTTCGTGGCCTTGCAATGAGGCCCCCGGCCTTCGGCCCCGGTATGACTTGAGCCACCAGTCGAGATGATCGAAAAGGTGGTGTCGCCGGTGCCGGAGGCATTGGCAGACCGCTGATGAGAGGCACGAGCGCCCTTTGGGCAGTCTCTTCGTCACGTGGATGTCGGCACGCTGATGCCCCAGGTGAGGCCGGGGAGAACACGAGCACGGGAGCGAAGGGCATCACGGACGAGACTGACATCGACGTCTGTCTGCGCCTGGACGTCGGGAAGAGTGATCACCACGCCACCGCCGTGAACCGGGCGGGGAAGAAGGTGTTCGACAAGCCGCTGCCCAACAGCGAACCGAAGCTGCGCGAACTCTTCGACAAGCTCCGGGCCAAGCACGGAACGGTACTCGTAGTCGTCGACCAGCCTGCCTCCATCGGGGCCCTGCCGCTGGCGGTCGCCCGGGACGCGGGATGCCAGGTCGCCTACCTGCCCGGACTCACGATGCGACGGATCGCCGATCTTTACCCCGGCGAGGCGAAGACCGACGCCCGCGACGCGTTCATCATCGCGGATGCCGCCAGAGCGATGCCCCACACCCTGCGGACGATCGAGCCCGCGGACGGGACGGTTGCGGAGCTCGCGATGATCGCCGGGTTCGACGACGACCTCTTAGCTGTGGGCGATGCCTGTGCCTCCGGGTGGACGGCCGGGCCGTGTCCGCGGGGGCTTCACGCTGCCTCATCGCGGGCGTGCACACGGCTGGGCGGGGGGGAAGCCGTCGCTCCGGGCGAGCACGGCCGTCAGCGCGGAGGCCGCCAGCAGGGCTGAGGCCACCCAGGGCAGGGCCTGTGCCCCGGCGCCGTCCAGGACGGCGCCGCCGAGCGGGGAGCCGCCAGCCATGCCGATGTTCCATCCGGTGACCCGGAGTGAGTTGGCCGTGTCGGGAGCGAACGGGGCCGCCTTCACCCCTGCGGTCTGCGTCAACGTCGGAATGCCGCCGTGCGTTACACCCCAGAACACCGCGCCTAGCACGACGGCCGCGGTGATGTGCGAGAGCCCGACGGCCATGCCCGCCAGCGGGGGTCGCCGGGCACCGGTTCGCCGTCAGTGGGGTCATCAGATCGCGTGTCCCCAGTTCGGTGGCATCTGCCAAGCAGGCCCCGTACATGAAGCGCGGCAACCCGCGCGTCGGCCCGAGTTCCTCGCCGACCGGCCGGCCTCCATGGCACGGGCGCCTCGCGGGCGGCCTTCAGGGGTGGGACCGCGCCGAGGCGGCGACCCAGTCGTCCTGCTCCCACAGGACGACGTCGTCGGAGGTCCCGGCTCCCATTCCGACTTCGATGCCGCCTTCGGCTCCGGTTCCCCTCCTCGCGGCCCGGAGGATCTCGGCGACGGAGCAGCCCTGGTCCCGCACCGCCGTCGAGAGGACCCGGAAGAGGAAGACCAGGAATTCGGCGGCCTGAGCAGGGTTCATGAACGACGGCAGATGGGTGAGCCTGCCGGTGGTGGGGCCGCCGTCCGGCTCGACCATGTGCAGGGCCAGTCCGTCGTGCAGTGCCGGTGTGCGAAAACCCAGGAGACGGAACGCCAGATCCCCGGGTTCGGTCGGCTCGGCGTCGCACATCGAGCGAGGGTAGATCTGCATGCACACGGAGGGGGCGTGCGCGGCTTCCGGGTCATCCTGTGCCAGGGCCTCCTCGACCAGATACGACGGTGTGCTCGCGTGGTCGACCGCGTCGAGGAGCACGTCCTGGGCCTGCTCGACCAGTTCAGGGAAGGTCGCCGTGCGGTCGACCGGGACCCGCAGCAGGAGTCGGTCGCTGAACAGACCGACGAGCGGCTCGTGCTCCTCTTCCTCACGTCCCGCGTACGGCACGGAAACGACCGTCTCCGGGGTTCCCGTCAGGTCGGCGAGCACTGCGGCCAGCGCCGCCAGCGTGATGGTGAACGTGGTCGAACGCAGCGAACTCGCCAGCTGCCGCATCCCCTTCCCCAGAGGATCGGGGAGACCGAAAGGCAGGGACAACGCCACGGTGCTCCGCGCCCCTTCGCCCGGACTTTCCCCGGACCCCTTCCCCGGCCCGGCGTCCGACGCCGGCACTCCGAACGCTCCGCCGAGACGGCGACGCCACCAGCCCAGATCACGGGTGTACCAGCCGGACCGCTCCCGCTCCGCGGACTCGGCCACAAAGGCCGCCCAGGCAGCTTCGAGCGTTTTCTGCGGATCTCCCGGATCGGTGGCCTCCCCGCGGGACAGTGCGCGGAAGTGGCTCTGGATGCCCCTGATCACCACGCCACAGCTCCAGCCGTCGGCCACGACATGGCTGATGGTGAGGAACAGCAGATGGCGCCTGGGTTCGAGGGTCACCAGGGTCACACGCATCGGCCAGTCCGTCGCCAGATCCACGGGCACCGCGCTGTCCGTCGCCCCGAAGCGGGTGCTGGCGTCCGCCTGCCGTTCGGTGGGCTGCCCGGTCAGATCGACGACCTTCACCGGGTACGAGTCCGGGGCCGCCCGGAGCGTCGCCACGGGTTCTCCGTCCGGGCCGGCCACGATGCGCGTCCGCAGCGGGGCGTGCTGGCGGACGACCCGCGCCAGAGCCCGGCCGAGCAGAAGCGGATCGATCTCGTCCGTCACCAGATAGGTCGGTGACATCTGGTCGACCGGGTTGTCCGAGGCGCATGCCGCGCGCCAGCGCCGTGCCTGCCCGCGGGTCAGTTCCGTCGGGATCGCGTCGTGCCCCTCGTCAGCCACCCGTGGCCCCCTCTCGGCCGCGGGTGGCCGATCCGCTTCCTCTCGGCACGCGCAGCTGAGCGAGAAGCTGGTACACGGTCTCGGTGCCGCGGCGCAGTTCCTCCACCTTGATGTACTCGTCCGTGCCGTGCATACGCCGCAAGGCGTCCCGGTCGACGGTGTACGGGTACATCCCGTACACCGGGATTCCCTTCTCACGGAAAGGGACAGCGCTGGTCACCGCTTCGAACTGTGCGGCGGTCGTGGCCACTTTGCCGTGGGTGACCGTCACGGCGCGCCGCCACATGCGGAAGATGTCCGTGTCGACCGTGGACGCCGGGACCGCGAGATATCCGGTGAACCGTTCCAACGCCTGCTGCTCCGTCTCGCCCGCGCGGGCCACGACGGACAGCACGGCGTGATCCGCGATGAGCTCACGTAGTCCGCGCACCACCGTGGCGGGGTCGTCCCCGCCGGGCAGGAAGCCGACGAGCATCCGCGCGGAGGCGCGGCCCGGGATGATGCTGGTGTAGTAGCCGGCGTCGGCGCCTACGAACGCGAGGGTGGTGCGCATCATGGCGTTGTGCAGTTCAGGGTGCCCGCTCGCTCTGATCGCGCGCTCACCGGCCTCGTTCCTGGCCGGTTGGGTGCGGGCGGAGAGCATGTCCCGGAGTGCGGCCGCGAACGCGCGGTCGCGAGTGGCGCGGCTCAACTCCTTGAAGTAGGTGCGGGACAGCGCGTTGGGGCGGATGGGGGCACGGAAGTCGCCGAGTAGTTCGAGCGCCCGACCGAGGCGGACCACCGCCTGGCCCTCGTTGGGCTTCGAGGTGTGGGTCGCGTAGGCCCGGGTCTCCACCTGGACGAGGATCGCGCGCCTGTCCGAGCAGGTCAGACTGGCGAGCATGGGGGTGGTCTCGTCCTTCTGGTTCAGGATCCAGCCGCCCTCGGTGAGGACGACCCCGGGTTCTACCTTGCCCGGGTACTTGTCCAGCAGCCAACGCACTCCGTGGGAGCCTTGCTCCTCGTCACAGTCGGACCAGAAGATCACCTCGCGGTCGAAGCGTGCTCCTTCCCTCAGATGTCGCACCAGGGCGGCTGCGAAGGCCGCGTTGGTTCCCTTCATGTCCAGCGCGCCCCGACCGTAGAGACGTCCGTCCTTCACCTCGCCCCCGAAGGGGTCCACCGTCCACGGGTCGCCGATCGCGGGCACCACGTCGGAGTGCCCGAGCAGAAGCAGGGGCTTCTTGTCCGTGGGGCCCGCGGCGGGGACTCGGGCGAAGAAGTGGACGTTTCCGGCCTTCGGGGTCTCGACCGTCTCCGTGCGGGCGCCGGCGTCCTCGAAGAGGTGCCGGAGCATCCGGGCGTGCGGCAGGGTGAGCGCGCCGTCGCCCGGATTGCCGGTGTCGTGACGGATCATCGCGGAGGCGAGAGCGACCGGGTCGACGGCGGCGGCGCTCGTGAACGTCGCCGGGCCCGTTCCGCTCCGGGCCGTCTGAAGCGGCGCGGTCACCGTCGCGTTCGGCGCGAGCGCCTCGGCAGGGGTGGCGGTCGCGCCGAACGCGACGGTGACCGCGCCGACGCCGACGCTCAGCAACGACCGCCGGGACGGTTCCCCGGCCGCGACCGGGGCCGGCACACAGGCCCGGATCACCGGCCCGGGGGCCGTGCGGTGGATGTCGTGACCGCCGTCCACGGTGTCTTCGGTCCACTGGATGTCTGTGTACCGTGCCCACTCACGGGCCGTCGTCTCGGAGACCCGCGGGTCGTGGGTGCCTCTGACCAGCCGGACCGGCACGGAGAGGCTCGGCGCGGCACGGCCGTCGTATCCCGCGCCGAGCCGGAGATCGGCGAGGATCGGGGCCAGGAGAAGTTCCTCGGCGGCCTCCGGCCCCTTGACCGGCTCCGGTGCCGTGAGGCCGGCTGCCGCCGCGTACGACCGCGCGTCCACCGCGGTGATCGACCGGGATCCACCGGTGCGGGCCGACGGCGGCCTGCCCGCCACCACGCACAGGAGCGCCACGTCCCGGCCGGCTTCCGCCAGGGCTCGACACGTCTCGTACGCGATGACGCCGCCCAGGCCGACTCCGACCAGGATCAGCCGTCGGTCCGAGCCGGCGAGTTCGGCGGCGATCATCTGCGCGTACTCGGCCATGTCGGTCACCGGCCGCTCGCCGAGGCGCGGGCCGCGGCCGGGCGGGTCCACGACCGCGAGGGCCGTTCCGGTCGGCATCCGCGACGCCCAGGAGTCGAACGACGTGCCGGACGCGCCGGTGGGCGGAACGCAGACGACGAGCGTGTGGGCGTCGTCAGGCCGGAGGGTGAAGCGCACCCACGCCGCTGTCGTGGTCATGCGCCGGCCTCCGCGTCGCCGTCACGGTCGCGGCACAGCTCGACGACCCCCGAGAAGGTGGGGGACCCGAGCAGTCGACGCAGGCTGATGCGCTTGCCGAACGCCGTCTCCAGCCGGTTCGCGAACCGGACGGCCAGCAGGGAGTGGCCGCCCGCGTCGAAGAAGTTGTCGTCCGGCGTGGCGGGGGCCGTTCCGAGCAACCGCTCCCAGAGGCCGAGGACGACGCTCTCTGTCTCGTCGGCCGGTGCGAACCGCTCGCGCGGCCCCTGGGCGGCATTCTCGGCGATCGTCCCGAGGACGACACGGTCCAGCTTGCCGTTGGGACCCAAAGGCAGGTTCGGCAGCACGACGATCCGTGACGGGAGCATGTAGTCCGGCAGCCGATCCCGGAGGAAGGCTCGCAGAGCCGCCGGATCCGCTTCAGCCGCCTCCGTCACACAGGCGACCAGCCGGGGTTCCCCTTGTTCCTCGGTGACGAAGACACCCGCTTCGGCGACGGACGGATTCTTGCGCAGGGTGGCCTCGATCTCTTCGAGTTCGACACGATAGCCGCGAATTTTCACCTGGTTGTCGACCCGTCCGACGATCTCCAGATCGCCTCCGGCGGACAGCCGACCGCGATCTCCGGTGCGGTAGCGGCGCACGCCGTCGTCCCCTGTGGTGAACCTGTCGCCGGCGGCCCGGACATAGCCCAGCGCCAGGGGCGTCCCCGCCACCCACACCTCGCCGACCACTCCCGGGGGCAGCAGCCGACCGTACCGGTCGTGCACGGTGAGGGACGCGCCTGCCACCGCCTTCCCGACGGGCACCCGGTCGGCGTCGGGGGCGAGCGCGGCGGTGTCGTACGCGGCGACGTTCGAGGCGGTCTCCGTCATCCCGTACAGGTTGAGCAGGGTGGTACCCGGGAACGTCGCGCGGAACCGGTGGACTGTGGCCGTCGGCAGGGCGTCCGCACCGCTGGTCACGAGCACCGGACGATGCGCGAGTCCGCCGCGGCGGTCCGCCTCGTCCAGCAGCCCGGTCACGAGGTGCGGAGTGAGGAACAGATGGGTGACCCGCTCGCGTTCGAAGGCGTCGGCGAAGAGGGCGGGGTCCAAGACCTCCTCCCTGGTCAGGAAGACGGACGGGACTCCCCGCAGGAGTCCGCCGAGCAGTTCCCAGGGGGAGGCGACCAGGGAGACGGACTTCTGGACGGCGAGTACGGCTCCGGGCTCGAAGGGGTGGTCACGCCACATCCACCGCAACCGGTTGAGGACCGCCCGGCAGCCGATGCGCACCCCTTTGGGGTCCCCGGTCGTGCCCGAGGTGTAGACGATGTGGAACACCGCCGAGGGATCGTCGTCGGCCGGGTCGCGAGGCGCGAGCACGGGCCCCCGCGTCGGCTCGGTCAGCCGTACCCGGGGCGCGTCCAGCGTCGGGAACTGGTCGAGCCCCGGTTCCGCGAGTACGCAGTCCGGAGCGGTCTCCTCGATCATCCTGCGCTGTCGGCGGGCCGGAATCGCCGGGTCGAGACCGAGATGGCCGGCACCGGTGCGCAGCACCGCGAGCACACCGGCGAGAGCGGCGGGCCCCCGATCGGCCGCGAGCGCGACGACGCCGCCGGGGCGCACACCGCGATCGGCGAGCTGTGCCGCGAGTCGGCCGCTCCACAGATCCAGTTGGCCGTAGGTCAGGACGCGCTCGCCGGTCCGCACCGCGATCGCGTCCGGGGTGGCGGCGGCCTGCGCGGCGAAGAGCGCCGCGAGTGACGCGGGGCCGTCGCCGATGCCGGCCTCATGCGGTGCGGTGACGTCGGACAGCATCAGAGGGTTCCTCCCGTGGTGAGGTTGGAGACGAGGTACCGGCTCTTCGCGTCCGGCAGCAGGTTCAACGCGCGGGTCGCAGTGCCGGGGGCCTGTACGAGGGCGCGCGCGGCGAGCAGCGTGCTCTCCAGCACGTTCCGGGCGACGTCCTCGTCCATCAGCTGCGGCTGATATGCGAACTGCAGGAGAAGCTCCCCCGGCCCGTGCGGCTGCACATAGAGCGCACAGTCGTACTTGGTGTAGCCGGTGTCGAGTTCGACGAATCGGAAGGTCACCCCGTCCGCGGTCGTGCCCGCCGCCGGGTAGGCGAGCATGTTGAGCATGGTCTGGAAAACGGGCGTGGCGGAGCCGCTGCGCGCGGTGGCCGGCAGATCGCGCAGGGTCCAGCCGAAGGGATGGTCGGACGCGGCGTATCCGTCGAGCACCACGTCCCGGACCCGTTCCGCGAAGGTGCCGATGGTCGTGCCGGGGTCCACCGCGATGCGCAGCGGGAGCATCGACAGCATGAAGGCGGGGACGTCGGCCTGCTCGGGACGGTCGCGGCTCGCCATCGGCGCGCCGATCATCACCTCGTCGGTGTCGCCGTAGTACGCGAGGGCCAGCGCGTAAGCGGCGAGGAGGTGACTGAACGAGGTCCCGCCGATGCGGCGCGCCGACTCCCGCACGGACGTCGTCAGATCCTCTGTCAGGACGGCCTCGACGATCCGACCCCGGTACGTCGGTCGCTTCGGCCTCGGCCGCTGCGCCACGTCGAGCACGGGCAGTTCGCCGGCGAGCTGTCGATGCCAGTACGCGCCGGCCTCGGCGACTTCCGGGGTGCGCAGGAGTTCCTCGTGCCAGTCGAGGTAGCGGTCGTAGTGCGCGGTTCGCTCCCGGTCGGCGGTGGCCGTGCGGTCCCGTGCCGATCGGTACAGCTCTGCGAGGCGACGGAACAGCACGGTGGCACCCCAGCCGTCGAGCAGGATCTCGTGCATGGTGACCAGAAGCCGGTGCTCCCGGTCCCCGAGGGCGAACAGGCGCAGTCGCAGGGGTGGTTCCGAGGTCAGGGCGAACGGCCGCGCGGCCTCGTCGGCGGCCTCCTCCCGGTGGCGCCGCAGGCGTTCCTCCGCTCCGTGTTCTCCGAGGTGCTCGACGGCGGGCAGCGGCACGCGCCAGTGCGGGTAGCTGTGGACGGGCCTGTCGTCCTGTTCCGCGAAACGCGCGAGCAGGACCGGATTCTCCTCCAGCAGCAGGTCCCAGGCGCGGGAGAGCCGGTCGTGATCGAGTGGGCCGTCCAGCACCAGGGATCCCTGGTAGCTGTAGTTCGGGCTGTCCGGGTCGAGACACCAGTGGAAGTAGACCCCTTCCTGTTGCGGCGTCAGCGGCCGGGTGCGCGGGACGTCGTCCGAGGCGCTCCCGGCGGAGGGGGCGGGGCGCCGCTCGGCCGGGGTCCCGACGGGGGCGGAGTCCGTGGCGAGGGCGGCGAGAGCGGCCGGGCTGCCGTCGCCCAGGACATCGCGCAGAGTAGCGGCGGTCCCGTCGACGCGCAGCCGGGCCAGCAGCCGCATGGCCAGGAGGGAGTCGCCGCCCAGCTCCAGGAACGTCTCGTCACGGCCGACCGCGCCCGTGCCCAGCAGTTCGGCGACGACGGCGGCGATGTGCCGTTCCGTCGGATCACGGGGGGCGTCGTAGGCCCGGGCGGCGGGTCGTTCCCTGCGGGGCGGCGGGGGAAGCGCGGCGTGGTCCGTCTTGCCGTTGCGAGTCAGCGGCAGGGCCGCCAGCTCCACGAAGACGGATGGCACCATGGCCTGGGGGAGCCGGTCGGATAGATGGGCGCGCAGCTCGTCGACGGGGAGGGGAGAGCGGTCCGACACCACGTGGCCGACGAGTCGGGGCGGCACCGCCGCGGCGGGTGCGAGTCCCGTCTCCCGGGCCACCAGCGCGGCGGACGGCTCCGGGGTGTGCACCGTCACCGCGCAGGCGGTCACGGCCGGATGAGCTCCGAGGACGGCTTCGATCTCCGCGAGCTCCATCCGGACGCCACCCAGCTTCACCTGGCGGTCGACGCGGCCCAGGTACTCCAACTCCCCGGACGGCAGGACGCGGACGGCATCCCCGGTCCGGTACACGCGGCCGTGCCCGGTGAACGGGTCCTGGTGGAAGGTCTCAGCGGTACGCAGCGGATCACCGAGGTAGCCGCGACCCACCGCGACCCCGCCGACGAACAGCTCCCCCGCCTCGCCTCGCGGGCACGACAGCCAGCTGTCGCCGTCTCCGCGCAGCACGTACAGCGTGACATTGCCGATAGGGCCGCCGATCGGAAGGTGGCGCACGTCCGGGGCGGGTGCCACAAGTCTCGCGTGCGTCACGTCGTCGGAGCATTCCGTGGGCCCGTACGCGTTCAGCAGTCCGACCGTCGGGAAGGCGGCGAGCCAGCGGCGCGCCAGCGCCGGCGGCAGCTCCTCACCGGTGGCGATCATCCAGCGGAGTCCGGCGAGGGTCTTCCATTCGGGCTGGGCCGGGCCGACGGATGCCGTACGGGTGTCCCGGGCGTCCAACAGGAATCGGATCAGAGTGGGCACGACCTCCAGGACGGTGGTGCCCCGGCGCACGACGGACGTCAGCAGCGCCGCGCCGTCCTGGGCCTCGTCGTCGGTGTAGATCTGCACGACGCCACCGGTCAGAAGCGGGGCGAGCATCTGCCAGACGGAGATGTCGAAACCGAGTGGAGCGGTCTGGGCCAGTCGGTCCTCCGCGCCCAGCCCGAGGTCATGGACCTTCGCCCACAGGTGGTTGAGCATGCCCTGGTGCTCGACCAGCGCGCCTTTGGGGCGGCCGGTGGAACCCGAGGTGTAGAGGACGTAGCGGATCTCGTCGGGGGCCGGGGGCAGGGGACGCCCCGTGGGGACGGCGGATTCCTCGTCGAGGGTGAACCGCAGTGTGGGGCAGCCCGCCGCCTCGGCTCCCTTGACCAGCGACTCCCGGGCTTCGGGCCTGCCGGTGGTGATCAGGCAGCTCGCCGCGCTGTCGGCGAGGACGTCCTCGACGCGGGCGGACGGCCACCCGGCATCCACCGGGAGGTAGACCGCGCCCAGGATTTCCAGGGCCAGGAAGGCGGTCACGACCTCGCTGCCGCGCTCGCCGCCGACGGCGACCACCTGGCCGGGGCCGACGCCCCGGGCGGCGAGTGCCGACGCGGCCCGCCGGGCCTCGTCCGCGAGTTCGCCGTAGCCGACGGTGCGTCCGGCTTCCTCCACGGCGGGTCGCCCCGGGGTCCGTTCCGCGTGGCGTTCGACGTGGGTGACCACCGCGTCGCGGAGGTCGTAGGGCTCGGTTCTGGACAGGGCGACCGCGCTCGCGGCCTTCCGGTGGGCCTCCGTGAGTGGAAGCGGCGGGAATACGGCGGGCACGAGCGAGGGGGTGTCACTCACCGTCGCTCCCTCTTCTCGGCGATCACCTGGAGGTATTCCACAGGTAGACCGGTCCCCCGGCTGTCGGTGGTGACGAAGCGCTCGGTCATCTCGACCAGCTCGGCGCGCAGTTCGTGCCACCGGCCCGGAGGGGAGATGGTGTTGCGGGCGGCGATGCACGGGCCGAAGCAGGATTCGAAGAAGGCGATCAGCCCCTCGGCGTCGAATGCGTACCACAGCGCGCGACGCTCCGTCGTGAGCTCGAACGAGTCCCCGAACAGCTCTCGTTGGTACTCCTCGTCACCCCAGAGCATGGGCTGTCCCTGGTTTCCCGTGGGCGAGGGAAAGTACGAGGACAGGATCTCCTGGAAGTGCGCCGTCCAACTGCGGCTGGTCCAGTTGCACATGCCGATACGCCCACCGGGACGGCAGACACGTGCCATCTCGCCCGCCGCGGCGGCGTGATGCGGGGCGAACTGCACACCGTAGGTCGAGGTCACGAGGTCGAACGAGTCGTCGCCGAAGGGAAGCTCCTCGGCATCGCCGCGGTGAAGGTCGATCTGGACGCCCGCCCGCTCGGCTCGCTCAAGGGCGTCCGGGAAGAACTCGTCGGTCAGATCGAGGCCCTGGACGAGTGAACCGCGACGCGCGGACAGAAGGGCCACGTTGCCGTTTCCGGTCGCCACGTCGAGGTGCAGCGTGCCGGGCTCCGGGGCGAGACGGTCGATCAGATCGACTGCTCCGGGCCTGAGGAGGTCGGCGACATGCCGGTACTCGCCGTACGACCACATGGTGCGGTTGACCTCACGGATGTCCTGATGCGTGGGCATGGTGTCTCTTCTCTCTCAGAGGCTGAGCAGGCTGCCGATGTCGCGGGCCTCGGCCTGGGCACGGACTCGGTCGGCGACGGCCACGTCCAGGATCGACATGCCGAACGGGTTGGTGACGATGACGTCGTTCTGGCCGCGCCGACCGGGATGGCGGCCGGCCACGATGTCGGCAAGTGAAGCGTCCACTCTCCGCGCGCCCGGCAGGGGAGTCACTCCGGGCCGCGGCAGGCCGTCGGGCCCGAGCAGGCTGCCCGCGCGGTGCATGCGGCCGAGGAGGCGTCGTGGGTCGTCGGACACCAGGCCCCAGTCGTCGACGACCACGAGATCGGCGCTCGACACCGCCTCCTGGGTGAGGTCGTCGAGAGAGACATGGGCGATCAGCGCGCCCGCTTTCAGCCAGTCGGGCTCGATGTAACCCTCCGTGACCGTGGTGACCGGAACAACCAGGTCGGCGTCGGCGACGCACTCCCGCGGTCCTGCGGCTGCCTTCAACGCCAGGCGCTCCCCGCCGGGCAGCCCGGCGACGAACGCCAGCAGGCTCTCCGCGCGGCCCGGTGTGATGTCGTACGCGATGACCTCGCCGAGCGTCGGCACACTCGCCAGCAGGAGCGTCGCGTGGGCCTGCGCCAACGTGCCACAGCCGATGAGCGCGAGGGTCCGGGGTACCTCGACGGCGAGGTGTCGCGCCGCGAGGGCGGTCACCGCCGCAGTGCGCATGGCGCTGATGTAGGCGGCCTCCATCAGGGCGACGGGCCGGGCCGTGTCCACGTCGAGCAGCAGCGTGAACCCTTGGGACCGGGGAATGCCCCGGTCGGGGTTGGCGACACTCGCATTGATCGTCTTCAGGCCGATCACCGGCCCGGACTCCCTGATGAGCGCGCCCGGCATGGCCAGGCATCGGGCGGCGGCGCCGCCCGATGTCGTCCAGCCCAGATACGCCTCTTCCGGGAGGACCGACCTGCCCTCGCTGTGCAGCACCAGCGCCTCGGCGACGGCGTCGACGATATCGATCCGCCGGGTCGCCTCAATGACGTCCGCACGGGTCAGATAGCGAAAGGAACTCTCGGGGTAGCGCTCGAAATCCACGGGCGGAGACCTCCTGAGGTCTGAGGGTGGGACTCGGAACTCGCGGGGAAGACAGACACGGGGAGAGACCGGGGTCAGGAAACGGGCCCGAGGACGGATGCCTTCGCGGGCAATCGTCGGACCAGGGCGAGGACGGGAACCGCCGAGCTGAGAAGGAAGATCCCGGCCAGGAGCACCCACCCCGCCGTGCCGAGGGCGAGCACCACGCCGGTCATCAGGAGCGGTCCGGCCACGCGGTTGGCCATGGTGCGCCCCAGGTTGAACAGGACCAGGTAGGCGCTGCGCGCGTGCTCCGGGGCGAGTTCGTAGGAAAGCGTCCACGAAGCGCCCACCTGGAGCACCTCGCCGAAGGTGAGGAGGACGATGGATCCCGCCATGACGGCGACGGCCGTGCTCGGTTCCACGCCCGGGGCCAGCGAGAAGCCCGCACACGAGACCGCGAGCAGCCCGCCGGCGACGCCGTAGGAGACCCAGGAGCGTCGGGGCGTTCGATAACAGGCGTTCAGTGGGTACTGCAAGGCGACACAGGCCACGGTGTTGACGGCGTAGAGAATCCCCACGTAGCGCTCGGGCACGTCCGTGCGCGTCACGAGCCACAGCGGGAAGGCCACGTTCAGCATCGGCGTCCACAGCGACAGCACCGCGTTGTACAGAGTGAATCCCAGCAGCTTCCAGTCCTTGAGCAGCAGCCCGACCCGGGGCTGGGTTCGCTGGGCGCCCTCGTCGCCACGCACACAGAGAAGGAGCAGCGCCACGGCCGCGTACGCTGCCGCGCCGCCGATCATCAGCCAGTCGAAGGAGGCCCGGTCCCCCCGTCCGAGCGCCACACTGGCGATCAGCCCCCCCGCGCTGATCCCCAGATTGACGATCGTGCGCTGCATGGCCATGACCCGGCTGCGGAGGTTCCTCTCGACGCGCGCGCCGACATAGGCCTGGACGAGGGGAGCCGACGACTGTTCCGTCACGGCGATGACGATCGCCACACACAGGAATCCGCGCCACCCGTCGACCCAGAGGTATGCGAGCGTCGCCACCGAGCGAATCAGATCGACGCCCACCAGCACCCTGCGCGGCCCGAAACGCTCGGCGAGACGGGCGACGGGCACTGCGGCGGGCATGGCGACCGCGCCCGCGATGGCCAGCCCCGCGCCCACCGAGTTGACGCTCAGCCCCACGATCCGCACGAAGTAGATGGTCGAGGCGGCCAGGAACAGACCGGTCCCGGTCCACTCTATGAACGCCACCAATTGCAGTGACGGCAGGTAGTCGCTCCACTTGGCCCGCTCCTCGTGAGTGCCGGCACCGTCGGCGTGCGTGCCGACGCTTTCGCGGTGCGTGCCGGGACTCTCGCCGTGCTTGCCGGTCATTTCCGCGCTGCCCCCCAGCCGAAGGCGACGCCGTCCGCGCGCAGACGATCGACAGCCTCGCTGACGTTCTCGTGAATACCCTGTTCCTTGATCCAGTCGTCGGAGTAGAAGGTGTCGAGATACTTGGCGCCGCCGTCGGCGGCGAGGCAGACGGGGAACCCGCCGGCGGCCTCCGTGGCGAGATCCGCCAGCAGCGCGCGGACGACACACCCCGTGGAGCCGCCGACAGTCACGTCGAGGTCCTCGCGCAGAATCCGGCAGACCGCGATGGCCTCGGCGTCGTCCACGTGCACCGCGTGGTCGTACGCGCCGTCCCGGAGGAACGCGGAGCGGCGGCTGGCTCCTATTCCGGGAATGAGTCGACGTCCGGCGCTGCCGCCGATGGCGACGGAACCCGTGACGTCGACGGCGACACAGCGGACATCGGGCCGGTGTTCACGCAGATGGGCAGCGATGCCGGCAAGGGTTCCCCCGGTCGACACCGGTGCGTACGCGGCGCTCAACTCCGGTCCCGCCTGGTCGGCGATCTCCGGTCCGGTGCTGTGCTCGTGCACCCGGGGGCTCGCCGGGTTCTCGTACTGGTTGGGCCAGCGGTACTCGGGGTGCTCGGCGAGGATGCGGCGCACCGTGTCGAGTCTCCGTAAAAGGTAGCCGCCCTGTCCGTCGGGCTCGTCCACGACGATGACGCGCGCGCCTCGCTCCAGGAGTTCCCGCCTGGTCGAGTGGGGGGTCTTCAGGTCCACGACAGCCAGAAATACGCAGTCTATGGAGGGGAGAATGTGTGCCATGGCGAGACCGAGGTTTCCCGAGGTAGATTCGACGACCACCGTGCCGGGTGCCAGGGGCGCTTGACGATGCAATTCCCGTAACAGGCCCACAGCCGTTCGGGCTTTGACCGATCCGGTGACCCCATGTTCTTCCATCTTGAGACCGAAGCGGGCCGTCCTGCCTCGCAGCGATAACGAGATCCGCCGTAGCGGGGTACGGCATAAGGCGTGGTCGAAGGCACGTTCAACCTGCAGCATGGACACCTTCCCATGGGTTCCGTCGCACGAATGTCCGCACCGCGAAGGGACCCAGCAGATCATGTATCGACATGTACTCGACTGCAAGCATGTTTCGAGCCACGCCATTCGTCGCGTATCGACGACATCCGCAGGAAATAACGGGTGCGGCCCGTGCCCGGGTTCGCGCGAGTCGGCGAAAAGACGCTGGCCGGGAAGTTGGCCGGTCCAAATTTCGTCCTGTGGCTCGAGTTCCGGAAGTGCAATCCGGGACAACTTGAACTCCGGCGTACGGAAGAGCTGTGTGTAGCTGCGCATACAGGAGTTTCGCAAGGTGCACGAGTTGCTAAAGGTCCTTGCGGCGCCGTGAGGCAGCCAGAAACGACGCATTCCTGTCCGCCCTCCCGAGCAGACCGTTGAATTCTGTCCTTCCGAGCTCGCCCAATCCAGACGCCTCTCTACCGACTTCGGCGGGGGCTGACGTGAGGAACCTCCGTCTCACCTTGCCGGCGCGTCCGCAGCGATCGCACTGAACGGGTCCTGTGCTCGAGCGCCACGCAGAACCGGAACAGGACACCGCCCGCATAACCTGCGCGCGGTGATTACCACCAGCTTGAACTCCCGGCCACCCGGTCAGCGGATTCCCCGACAGGGGTTTAACCGCTCTCAGGCACGGTGAACGACTTCTCGGTCCCGGCCACCGTCATATGGACGTCGGTCGTGTAGGCATTGCCCTTGACACCGTAGACGGACGGAATCTCCCGGCTCAGATAGCCCTGGTTCCCGGTGAACCGGAAGCAGAACCTGTCCTGCCTGCCGCCAAGCGCCCACACCTCCAGCAGTCCCGGCGCACTGCCACAGGTGACGAGGGTGATGTTTCCGTCACCGCCCTTGAGCACGATGCCCTGCTCCTGAAGAATCCTGGCGGCCCCGGGATAGGCGAAGTCTTCCACCGCGTACGGCATCGAAGCGTCCGCCCCGCTCTGCGGAGAGCCCGGCTGATCCGCGAACGCAGAACCCGACAGCATGGCGGGGGTGTCCAGGCGCTGCGGCGGGCAGGCGGACCTGCTGCGGGTGGCCTTCACCGCCGTGAGACCGCGTCCGGCGGCGTCCAAGCAGACCGTCCACACCCGTGGCGTCACCCGCTCCCCGACCGCGGAAGGCTGCCCCGTGAACCGCCCCATTTCCCGCCTCCACCGAAAGATCCGGAACCGAAGTGCCGACATCATCCGCCATCCCCCGCGCCCGCCGGGGCGATCGGCCACACCGTGCCGCGCCAAGATCCGGCACCGGGATCACGCCACCGCCCCACAACTGGTGGCCCCCCACTAGACGGGAGACGCCCGGGAGTCCGCCGCGCTGATCACGCCGCCCGGGCTGACTCGACTGGCGTGCGGGGTGTGGTCGGCGGGGCCGGTGTGTGCCGAACGAGGACCCTGAACGGCCTCGTTGCGTGCCGAGGCCGGCCATCCGCATCGCAGGCGGCGGTCCCGGTTCGGTCCGCTCATTTCTCCGGCGGCGGGGGTGTTCGCTCCGCAGGCGCGCCTCCTGTGAAGGTCCGGCCGCCGCGTCGTGGGAGCCCGCCGGGCCCGCTGTGCTCGTCGAGTGTCAGGCAGGCGAGGTGGAGTTCCGCGCGGGTGGCCGGTGAGGTCAGGTCGGCGGCGAGGCGTTCGGTGATCTCCTCGAGCCAGCGGTTCAGGGTGGTGCGGTGAAGCCCGAGGGCGTCGGCTGCCGGGGCGGTGTGGCCGAGGTGCTGCAGCCAGACGCGGAGGGCGATCCGCAGGGGCGGAGCGTCCAGGGGCGCGAGGAGGGTGGTGGCCCATCGGTGCGCGGTCGGTTCGTCGGTCAGGGCGACGGGGAGCGGTGCACGGCTGCTGGGGTCGCGGGTGGGGGGCGGGTCCGCCGTGGCAGCGGCATCGGGGGTGGGAGTGGGGGTTCTGAGGGCGAGGAGGAGCTGGGCCCGGGTGGTGGCGGAGTCCAGGGGTGTGTGGAGGAGGTGGGCGGTGGTGCGCAGGCGGGTGCGGACGGTGGCGCGGGAGACGCCGAGGATGTGTGCGGTGGTGCCGATGGAGGCGGTGCGGAGCCAGATGTTCAGCAGGCGGCGGGCGGTCGTGTCGAGGGGGTGGAGCAGGGTGCGGGCCCAGGCGGTGAGCCGGTCGGGTGGGATGAGGCGTAGCAGGGCGCGGTCGCCGAGGCCGGTGACGGGGGCGAGGCGGTGGCCGGGGGTCGCGGCGGTTTGTGCTTGTCCGGCTTCGTCCCAGGCAGTGGTGATCATGTCGAGGGCGCAGGGGTCGGCGACGCCGCCGAGGAGGTGGTGGCGTTCGGCCGCGCGGGCGATGAGGCGCAGGACACGGCCGTTGTCGGCGGCCGGATGGAGGGCGATGACGGTGAGTTCGCCGCCTTGGAGGGTGAGCAGGGTGTGTTCGCCGTTGTCCGGCGCGGTGGGCTGGAGGGCGCGGCGCAGAGCGTGGTGGGCGCGCTGGGGGTCGGGGCCGGTGAGGCGGTAGACGGTGGCGGTGGGGGCGAGGGTGCCGAGGATGGTGTGGGCGAGGGTCGTTTCTCCGCGCAGGAGGAGGCGGACGGCGGCGGTGTGGAGGCGGATCTCGGCGGGTCTGAGGTCCAGGGTGCGGCGGGCGCGGACGTCGAGGAGGCCGGTGGTGGCGGTGGCCACGAGGTCGGCGCGGCGGCTGGAGGTGTCGGTGCCGGGGCACAGGACCAGGGCGGCTCCGGCAGCCGGGTGGACGGTGACGGGGGTGGTTTCCCCGGCGTCGGTGGCGGGTGGGGCGGCTGCGGCGCGGATCCCGTCCTCGGCGGCGTCGGGCGGGGTGCTGTAGATCGCGCCGGCGATGGGGTCGGCCAGCACGGCCCAGCCGTTGATGGTGTGGGCTGCTTCGGCGATGAGCTGGGCGCCGGAGCGGGCGGCCGCGGCGATGAGCCGCCGGATCACCACAGCGTCGCTGTCCATGACGACCAGCGTTGGGCAGGTGCTGCCGCGGCGCATCCGCAGGGGTGAACGGCCGGTCGCGGTGTCGGTGGTTGGCGCTGTGCGGTTCTCCGGCCGGGTGGGCAAGGGGGCGGGAGTGCGGGAAGGGGGTGGTGGTCCTAGGGGATGCGGGCGACGGCTCCCCAGCCGGCGCGGATGGCGGTGGTCCCGGTGGTGGCGTCCGGCCGCCAGTTCGGCCAGGACACCAGTCCCGGGGCGACCAGTTCCAGGCCCTGGAAGAAGCGCCCGATCTGCTGGGGCGTGCGGAGGATGTAGGGGATGGCGCCGGTCGCGTTGTAGGCGTCCTGGGCGGCCCGGTGCTCGGGGCCGTCGGCGTCGCAGTGGCTCAGGGCGAGGTAGCTGCCCGGCGGCAGCCGCCGTACGATCCGCTCGATCAGGTCGAGTGCCTCGTCGAAGTCTTCGATGTGGCCGAGGACATCCGCGCAGACCAGGGCGACGGGCCGGGACAGGTCCAGGGTGTCCGCCGCTCCGGCGAGCACGGTGTCGGTGTCGCGCATGTCCGCTTCGACGTAGGCGGTGGCCCCTTCGGGGGTACTGGTCAGCAGCGCGCCGACGTGAACGAGGACCTGCGGGTCGTGGTCGACGTAGACGATCCGGGCGTCCGGGGCGATCCGCTGGGCCACCTCGTGGGTGTTGTTGACCGTCGGGAGTCCGGATCCGAGGTCGAGGAACTGGCGGATGCCGGCCTCGGCGGCGAGGTAGGTGATCATGCGGCGCAGGAACGCCCGGGACTCCTGCGCCCACTGCCGGGCCTGGGGAAGGGCGGCTTCGTAGGCGAGGCCGGCAGCCTGATCCGCCGGGTAGTGGTCCTTCCCGCCGAGCCAGTAGTTCCACACGCGGGCGGAGTGGGCGACGGAGGTGTCGATGCGCGGGCGCTGGGCGGGCTGGTCGTCGGTCATCACTGTTCCTCTCACAAGGTGGTGGGGAGCGGCGTTTCGGGGCCGGGGGCGGCGGCGCACGCCTGGTCCAGCAGCATGCGGTAGGCGGTCACGGTGAGGGTGTCGTCCCAGATGCCGGGCGGGCCGACGGGGCTGTCCCGGACCACATGGTCGGGGATCTCCTCGACATCGACCCGGTACAGGGTCAGGGCGCAGGCGCCGGTCAGCGGATGCGCCGGTCCGGCGAGCGGCGAGACCTGGATGGTGCGCAGCCCGCGCGGGGGCCCGGCCGCCGTGCGCAGGGCCTCGATCTGCTCCGCCATCACCGCCGGGGAGCCGACACGGGTGCGCAGCGCGGCCTCCGGCACCAGGGCCCAGATGCGGGCTTTGCGTGCCGCGATCCGGGCCTGCCGCTGCGCCAGGAACTCGGCGCGCCGCCACCGGGCCGCCTCCGGGGACCCGGGGAGCCGCACCCGGTCGAGGGCCTCGGTGTAGGCGGGGGTCCGCAGCAGTTCGGGAACCAGGGCGGGGTCCCAGACCCGGATGAGGCTGGCGGCCGTCTCCACGGCCATCGTCTGCTGCTGCCACTCGTCCATGACGTCGCGCCAGGGGTGCCACCACTGCGGTGCGTTCGCCTCCGCCAGCTGGGCGAGGAACTCGGCGGTCTCCGCCTCCCCCGCACCGTAGAACCGCAGCAGCGTGCCGACCTGCCCGGCGTCCAGCGACGTCTCCGCTCCCTCGATCCGCCGCACCGTCGCCGCGTGGGACCCGAGCTCCGCAGCGGCCTGCGCGGCGGACACGCCGGCTCCTTCCCGCCGCCACTTGAGACGGGTGGCCAGCACCGCGTGCAGTACGCCCGGCCCCGATCTCGGCCTCGGCATCCCGGCCTCCTCCCGGCGTGTCCGACACGGTGCGCACCCTGCCCATGGTGTACATCCTGTGCGTTGCACCTGTCGTGCGGTGCGTCACACAGTTGAGTGTGTCCGCAAATCCGGCGTGCCACCACGCCGCGCCCCGCCGGCCGCAGGCCGTCACGCCCGGACCGTCACCGCACCCAACCTGTGGAGCCACCTGTATGACCTGCCCCGCCGCGTCCCGACCCGCCGGTATCCGGCACACCCGCATCCATCTCGACCGCTGCGCCCGCGCGTGCGGCGAGGCCCGCCGGTGGGCCAGGAACACTTTGCGTGACTGGCCGCCGCCTGACGGTTGCCTCCATGGGCGTGCGGACGAGGACATCGTCCTGGTCGTCTCCGAGCTGGTCACCAACGCGGTGACCCATGCCGTCGGCCCGATCCGGGCGGACCTGCACCGGCACCCGGACGGCTCCATCCGGGTGGCCGTCACCGACGGCGGCCCCGCCGCCTTCACGCACCGCCCCGCGGCCGGCCCTCTCGCCGAACACGGGCGCGGCCTGGCCATCGTCGCCGCCCTCGCCGCCCGTCACGGCCGCGACACCACCCCCGCCCGGCCCTTCCGCGCCAGATCCTGGGCCGTCCTCACCCCCACCCGCTGACACCCCACCCCGCAAGGAGCACCGCACGGATGACCCACGACGCCGTCTCCCTCCCCCGCCAGCGCCGGCACACCGCAGCCGATGTCCGCCTCGCGTTGACCGAGGTGACCGTCACCCAGACCCTGCGGCTCGCCGTGGCCGACACGGAACAGCTCGCCCGAGCAGGCCGCCAGATCGCCGCCCAGGACCCCGACACCGCCCGAGCCCACGGCTGGCGCCCCGGGACACACCTCGACCCGGCCACGGCGCTGCGCCTCCTTCTCGCCGACCGGGACCCCTCCGACCTCACCGACAACGCCCCCGAGTACGGCCTTCGCCTCACCAGCAGCATCACCCTCGCCACCGCTGCCACCGGCGCCACTCTCTACGAAGAGACGTCATAGCCGTGCCGGAGTTCAGGCGGTGCCGCGCCGGACGTCGGCCTCAAGGCCCTGGGCCCCGGTGAACTCCTTGAAGTTCTTCAGATCGCCCCTGGCCCGACGGTGGATGAACCCGAGCTTGTCACCGTCGGTGTAGGCGGCCTTCCCTGCGGGGCGTGGTCGAGCTGGAGCATCACGTTCGTACGCGTGTCGTCGAGCCGGTGGAACGTGACCACCCCCGCCTGACGGACCTCGCCCGCCACCGTGGTCGATGAGAAGGCCGATGGCGATGCCGGTCGCATCCGCTCAGCCGGCCGCAGTGTTCTGTGTCGCCTCGCGTGCCTCGGTGAGGGCTCGCTGCCTGATGCTGCCGAACAACTGCGTCGTGACGGAGGCCAGGACGTCATCCCTGCCGATGGTCCACCCGTCCCCCGTGCGAACGGACAGGGCCCGGAGGGGGTCCTTGAGGGACAGGGGCGGGGCCGGTTCGCCCGGCATCACCAGGGCGACCGTACCGAAACGTTTGACCCCGCCCCCGCGGACGACCATGGCCGCGTCCCGGGCGAGGTTCGTCAGGAACATGCTCGCGATCCCGTCCAGGTCGCGGACCATCGCCGGGACGGCTGTCACCCCTTGGCCCCGCAGCAGCTTCTTGACCCCGGCCTCGAACCTGTGGGCTCCGACAACAGCACTCGGCTTGCGCGACCTGCTGCGCCTACGAGAAGGCACGACGACACCCTCAGCGCCGTACAGGACACCGGTCAGGCCCCGGAACGTCGGGCTGTAGTGGTACCACTGGTCCCCCACATCGACCTCGACGTCCCGTTCGAGTGCCGAGACAAGGTCCCCGGGAATCAGCTTCTTCCGGGCCTGCTCTGCTCCCACTCTCCTCGCACCGTCGATGATCTGCGTCAGCACCGTACGCGTCACCGACGCGGCGGCCCACACGGCCGGCCGGGAGACGTGCATCAGGGTCACGTCCCTGAACACCGCTCTGACGAGAACGGGCTTGAACGGCGGGACACCCATGACCGAGGCAGCGTCAGGACCTATGCGCGCAGGACGTCCGGGCTGTGCGGTCACCGGAAGAAACGCTCCCTGCTGTCGGAGTTGTCACAAGCCCGCACTTCACCACACAGACCCGCCCTCGTCCCCCATCATCCCCTGGCCAAGGGCCTGACGGGCAATCGAGCCCACCCGGCGGGAGTTCCTGGACCCGCTGGAAACGGGCGGGCGGGATGCGGACCCGGTCGCGGCGGCCGTACGCTCCTTCGCCGCGCTCCAGGCCGCGGTGGTGGGCTCGTCCCGGAGATCGACGCGGTCAGGCGAAGCGGAGCGCTCCTACGGGCCGTCGGCGCCGGCGTCCTCGGCTCGCGCGGTGGCCGCCGGTTCCAGCAGGGACCAGCCGTCGATCTCCACCGCTCCCCGCTCCTCCGGCTGCCACCCACCGGCCAACGCCGCGTCGAGCAGAGCCCGGACGGCACCGGGCTCGTGCAGGTTCAGGCCCGCACCCCGGACGAAGCCCACGTCACCGGAGCCCAAAGGGGCGCCGCCCGGGACGTACCGGCCGGGACCGGAAGCAAAGACGATACGCAGCGGCCCTCCGGTACCGGCCGGCTGCGGGGACAGGGTCAGGGTGTGGCGGCAGTCCACCGACCCGCCGTCGGCATCCATTCGGTGGGAGTGGCGCATCGACCACATGTACACGCGCCCGTTGGCGACCAGCCGGCGGGGCTTCTTCAAAGGGCGGGGCACGGAGCCGAAGGTACGCGATCTGAATGCACGGGGCACACCTGCTCCTGGCAGTGACCAAGCGTCGATGAGACGAACAGGACAGGGCGGTCGCCCAGGATCTACGGCCCTGACGGACCGTACGAGCCGCACGAGTTGGCCGCCGAAAGCTCAGAAGCAAGGTCCTGTTTCGACACCATCGCCAGCGGCCACCGGCTCCCGTAGGCGTCGTCGTAGCTGCGGGACTCCGAGTGTCCGCCGTCGAGTGTGTCGTCGCCGGGGCCGCCCCGCAGGATGTCATCGCCGTCAGCCTCCGCCGCCCCGGGACTTCAGGCAACGGCGGGGCGGCGGGCGGATGCATGCTTCACGGGTTTGCCGCGGTACGACGCCGGAAGCCTGCCGCGAAGGTCAGCCTCCAACGCCGCGGCCTGGGCAGGTGATCCGACAGCGCCGCCGTGGGAACGGGGTTTTTTGACCGCTTTCGTTAGCCCGCGCCATATGTCGGAGAGATGCCTGCGGTGTTCTGCCGGTGGCAGAACACCGGCCGGACCGGGCTCGACGATCACTACAGTCCGGTCCCATGACGACGATCACGACGCGTACGGTCGAGTACCCGGCGGACGGTCTGACGATGATCGGGCACCTCGCGCTCCCGGCCGGTGCCGACCGTCGGCCCGCGGTGCTGCTCGGACCGGAGGGCACGGGACTCAGCGACGTCGAACGCCGCCGGGCCGACGCTCTCGCCGAACTGGGATACGTGACATTGGCCTTCGACCTGCACGGGGGGCGCTATCTGGGGGACCCCGAGGAGATGCTGGCCCGTTGCCTGCCGCTGCTCGCCGATCCCGGCCGGATGCGGGGCATCGGCCATGCGGCCCTCGACGTGTTGCGCGCCGAACCGCGGACCGACCCCGACCGGATCGCCGCCGTCGGCTACGGCACCGGGGGCGCCGTTGGGCTGGAACTCGGGCGCGACGGCGTCAGCCTGCGCGCGATCGGGACAGTCAACGCGACCACCACGGGCCGACCGGGTGAGGCGGCGCGCATCAGCTGCCCGGTGTGGGCCGGGGTCGGGTCGGAGGACCCGATCATGCCGCCCGCGCAACGGGACGCGTTCACCGCCGAGATGCAGGCCGCGGGCGTCGACTGGCGCCTCACGGTCTACGGCGGCGCCTTGCACGCCTTCCACCACCCGCCGGTCGACCACCCCGTGGTCCCCGGCGTCGGCTACCACCCACAGCACGCGCGGCGAGCCTGGCGCGACGTGCTCGACCTGCTCGCCGAGTGCCTGCCCGTGACGGAGGATCTCGGGCCCTGACACAGGTGAGCAGGCCGGCGCCGGGCACTGACAGTCCCCTCCCCGCAAGTACGCACAGCAGAACCGCATCCGGGCACAGGACAGGGCAGACGCACCCCTGGCCAACGAACAGGCTTCCTTCGTTCGCATCGCTTCACGGCCCCATCGCCGCGCCCGGACATCGGCAGACAGACCACCCTGGCTGTGCCGACGCGCCCTGGAGGGGGAACGCCGTGCCCGGGAGCCGCCGGGAGGCCCCGGGGTCTCCCGGCTCGATACCGGCGGTCCTCCACACCGTGGCCGGCTGCGTGTACGCGGCGCCGGCGTCGAAGCCCGGGGTGTCCAGGACGGAGGCCGCGGTGAGGTCCCGGCCGGCCGGGATGCCGAGGGTCAGGACCACCAGCACCCTTTCGAGGCCGGTGATGAAGGCCGCGGCGGTCCGGGAGGGCGAGACATCGACCGAAACTCTCGATCAGCTCACAGGACCCCGACGGCACTCTCCTCGCCGTCCCTCGCCCGCCGCACGACCTCCAGGACCTTCCACAGGGCGTCCAGCTCGAAGGCCGGAACGGTCAGCAGGCGGACCGCGGGTCTCCCGGCCTCCGGAGCGAGGACCTCGCCCCTGATGCGCCCGATCACGCACCCGGCGATGCGGTAGGTGAGACCGGTCAGGACGTACCGGTCCGCGTCGTCCTTGTCCTCAGCGACCTCGGCCGCTCTGCCGAGAAGACGGAAGGTGTCCTCAAGGCAGGCGGCGGCCCCCGATCCAGGCCGGATCGCCGGGCATGACGCACACTCGGCCGAGCCGCTGCCGCTTCGTCATTGCAGCAGCATGCCTTCCTCACAGCAGGTACATACCGGGCACAGGCACCCGCCGTCACCTCAGGGGACGCGGTCCGTATCACCTCCTGAACCCGATGCTCCGAGACCAACCCCGGGAGGGGGCTGACATGCCACCGGGGCAGAGTCAGCAGCCGGGGCCGCCCGGCGCAGACGACGTCAGGGCGAGCGCGGCAGTCCGTATCCCGGCCTCCCACGTCCGCCGGTCGAGCCCCCGCGTGTACCCGATGCAGCAGCCGCATCGCGGGATCAGGGAGACGAACGCCCGCTCCTCAACGGTTTCGGCTTCCGTCTCCCACCAGTCGCCCGTCGCCAGGTCGGCGGGAGCGATGTCCCCGTCGACCGGTCTCGCGGCCAGCTGGCGCAGCGCGTGGCGCCGTGCCACGCCCCGCTCAGGCAACTCGATTCCGGTCTCGGAGAGTGCTTGCTCGAACGCGTCGCGGATATCGCGGGTATCCGCGTTGCGGGGCAGCCCGGCGAGCTCGCACAGCGTGGGGGTGTCCAGCCCGGCAGCGAGTGCCTCGGCAGCGGTCATCGGCCGCGCACCCGGGCAGCATCGAGTTCGCCGTCCACGACCCCGGCCCGCAGATGCCCTCGCGGACCACTGCCTCCACCGCGGAATGGCCGTCCGGCTCGGCAGCGAGCTGTTTGACGCTCCAGCACCGGCGGTCGGTGTGCACGGTGAACGACCGGCCCTTCGGCGGCACCCTGAGGGTCACGGGCACGTTCAGCGGCGAACGATCAGCCGCTCTCTCGGGTGAGGGTGGCCCTACAGGCCAGCCGAGTGCCTCGAAGACCCCGGCGCCCCGCCACTGCCGAAACCGGTTGTGCACGGTGGACCAGGCACCGAACCGGTCCGGCACCTCCCGCCACTGCGCTCCCGAGCGGAACTTCCAGATCACGCCCTCGCACTGTGGTCCCGCAGCCGCCCGGGATACGGACCGTACTCACCCACCGGCAAATACCGCTCGACGAACCCCCACTCCTCGTCGGTCAGTTGCGCACGCGTCATGTGTGCTGGCCTACCAGACCCGCCCTCGGAACAAGGCCGGATGCGGCAGACTGATCACGGCTCAATACAGGCCCTGAGGTATTGGCGCGCCGGCTGGACGGTTACGGCTGCTGCTACTGGATCACCTGGTCCGGCTGTCCGACCCGGCACCTCCCTGGCCGGCCGTCCGCTACCGCCAGAGCGCGCCGGTCCCGCCTCCGTCTTGCCGCCTCCACACGCTGTGCTCGATCCAGCCGTTCAACACAGGGGCGAGATGCTCGGTGCGCACGTACGGCATGGACACGACCTGGACGAGTCATTCCGAATACTGACGGTGTCTCCGTGCGCGCAGACATGACGTCCAAGACCGTTGGGTCACGAACAACCTGGACGCCCTGTGCCTGAAGATCGACGACGAGATCGGAGGTACCCGATGGCGCTTGGCAAGCCGCCGCGCCTGACGGACTCCGAACTAGCTGCCCGTGCCGTTGCGCAGGTGCTGGAGGTCGGCCGAGGGGGAGTCATCGTCGGGTTTCGCCAGTCGAGTTTCCGCGCGGGCTGCGGTGAAGGCCGTGAGGCCGACGGCCGCGGTGATGCCGATGTCTGTCCAGGACGGGGCCGAGGTGCCGAGGAGCCGGGCGAGGAAGGGTACATATACGGCGGCGGCTCCCAGGGCGGCGGCGGTCAGCACGGCGGCCGGGAGGGAGAGGTTACGGCGTGTGAGAACCCGCTCGCGCAGTCCCAGTGCGATGCCGAGCTGGGCGGCCAGCAGGGACAGGAACAGCACTGTCTGCCAGGGGCCGCCTGTATGCCGGACCCACAGGCCGACTGCGAGGCATACAGCCGTGACGAGGATCGACAGGCGCAGGACACGCTGCCACAGGCCGTCGCCGAGGACGTGCTGCCGCGGTCGGCGCGGGGGGCGGTGCATCGCGTCGGGGGAGGCGGGTTCGGCTCCCATGGCCACCCCGGTCAGGCCGTGGGTGAGGAGGTTGATCCAGAGTATCTGTCCGGCGCGCAGGGGCAGTGCGAGGCCGAGCAGGGGGCCCAGGAGCATGATGAGGATCTCTGCCGCGCCGCCTGCCAGGGCGTAGAGGAGGAAGCGGCGGATGTTGGCGTAGACGCGGCGTCCTTCTTCGACGGCGTCGACGACCGAGGTGAGTTCGTCGTCGGCGAGGACCAGGTCGGCGGCCTGACGGGCGACTTCGGTGCCCCGGCGGCCCATGGCGACGCCGATGTCGGCCTGGCGCAGTGCGGGGCCGTCGTTGACGCCGTCGCCGGTCATCGCGGTGACCTCACCGCTTGCCTGCCACGCCTCGACGATGTCCAGTTTCTGCTGGGGTGAGGTCCGTGCGAAGACACGGACCCGGGTGAGGTCGGGGACCTTGCCTGCCGCGAGTTCCTGGCCGGTGACCACCAGGCCCGGCCGGTCGGCTTCGTCGCGGCGCAGGATGCCGACGCGTACCGCGATGGCGCGGGCGGTCGCCGGATGGTCCCCGGTGATGAGGACGGAGGTGATGCCGGCGCGCCGGCAGGCGAGTACGGTCGCCTCGGCGGCTTCCTTGGGCGGGTCGCTGATGGCCGTGAGGCCCAGCAACTTCAGGCCGCTCTCGCTCTTCTCCGCGGGGTTGGGCACATCGGTGCGGGTCCCCTTGGCCACGGCCAGGACGCGGTAGCCCTCGGCGGACAGGGCAGCCGCCTCCTCGCGGGCACGCTCCAGGACTTCGGGCTCCTCGTCGAGCAGCGAGGGTGCCAGCACTGCTTCCGGTGCGCCCTTGAGGCAGATGTCGATCGTCCCTCGCGGGGTGCTGTGGAGGGTGGTCATGCGTTTGCGGAGGCTGTCGAAGGGGACTTCCCCGACCCGGGGCCGGGTGGGGGCGAGGTCCTCGCGGGCGCGCCCGGCCTTCGCGGCGGCGGTCAGCAGGGCGGCTTCCGTCGGATCGCCGAGGGCGGCCCAGGGTGCGCCCGCCTCGGCGGGCGGGACCAGCGAGGCGTCGTTGCACAACGCTCCCGCGACGAGGACTTCGCGTACGGCTCCGGTCAGGACGGGATCGGGAGGAAGGCCGGCATGCAGGAACTCGCCCACCGGTTCGTATCCGGCCCCGGAGACGGTGACGGTGCCGTGGGGGGTCCAGACGCGTTCGAGGAGCATGCGGCCCTCGGTGAGGGTGCCGGTCTTGTCGGTGGCCAGGACGGTGACCGATCCCAGGGTTTCGACGGCGGAGAGACGGCGCACCACCGCGTTGCGGGCGGCCATCCGCCGTGCGCCCAGGGCCAGGCCGAGTGTGACCACGGCCGGCAGCGACTCCGGGACCGCGGCGACGACGAGACTGATCGCGGTGACGGCCATGAGTTCCAGCGACTGACCACGCAGCAGTCCGAGCGCCAGGACCAGGAGACACAGCCCGACAGTGACGAGGGCCAGTACCTTGCCCAGTCCGGCCAGGCGTTTTTGCAGGGGAGTCATCTGCTGCCTGGGATGCAGAGAGGCGGCGATCACGCCCAGGGCGCTGTGCGGTCCGGTCGCGGTGACCGTGGCCACGGCCCGGCCTCGCACCACCACCGTCCCGGCCCGCAGCCGTGCCGCGTCCGGGTCTGTTCCGTGGGCGTCCTTGTCTGCCGGGACGGATTCGCCGGTGAGAGTCGATTCGTCGACCAGGAGTGCGGCGGCCGCCAGCAGGGTGGCGTCGGCCGGCACGATGTCGCCCTCGCCGAGCATCAGGACATCTCCCGGAACGATGCCGGAGGAGGCGATTTCCTGCTCCGTTCCGTCACGCCGGACGCGCGCGGTCGGGGCGGTCATGGCGGACAGGGCCGCGACCGCGTTGTCGGCGCGGACCTCCTGCACCACGCCGACGGTGGTGTTGAACAGGACGACCGCACCGATGATGATCGCGTCGGCGTAGTCCGCGGTGGCGATGGTCAGGGCCACCGCGGCCAGCAGCACGATGATCAGCGGGTCGCGCAGTTGTGCGGAGACGCGGGAGGACAGGGAGATCGCGGGAGGCGGGGCGAGCGCGTTGGGCCCGTACTCGGTCAACAGCCGGGCAGCCTGTTGCCGGCTCAGGCCCGCTCGTTGGGCCGGTTCGGGGTGAACGTCGGACACGAGGGACATGGCGGCTCCGGATGCTCTGGTTCCGGCGCCACAGGTTCTGTGACGCGGTGTGGTGACGGTCTGGCGGGGTGCTGTGGTGTTCGCGGAGCTGCCGGGCGGGTCACGGGGGCCGGGTCTCTGCCCTGGCCCCTCCGTGACTCCGCCTCCCCCGCTCCCGGAGCTCAGCCGGTCCAGGTCCAGTCGCTGACCTCGGGCAGATCGGTGCCGTGCTCGCGGATCCAGGCGTGGTGGCGCAGCCGTACGTCCGCCATCTCCTGGCGGACCGCGGCGGCGCGGACGGCGAGGCCGGGGACGCGGTCGATGACGTCCATGACCAGGCGGTAGCGGTCGAGGTCGTTGCGCACCACCATGTCGAAGGGGGTGGTCGTCGTGCCTTCCTCCTTGTATCCGCGCACGTGCAGGTTCGCGTGTCCGGTGCGCCGGTAGGTGAGGCGGTGGATGAGCCACGGGTAGCCGTGGTAGGCGAACACGACGGGCTTGTCGGGGGTGAACAGGGCGTCGAAGTCCGCGTTCCGCATGCCGTGCGGGTGCTCCTCCCGCGGGAGGAGACGGGCCAGGTCGACCACGTTGACGACCCGGACGGCGAGGTCGGGCAGGTGGTTCCGCAGGAGCTGGGCGGCGGCCATGACTTCCAGGGTGGGGACGTCCCCCGCGCATCCGAGGACGACATCGGGCTCCCCGTCGTGGTTCTCGGTGCCGGCCCAGTCCCAGATTCCCGCACCGCGGGCACAGTGTCCCCGGGCCGCTTCGAGTGTCAGCCAGTCGAAGCACGGCTGTTTGCCCGCCACGATGACGTTGACGTGGTCACGGGAGCGCAGCACGTGGTCCGCCACGGACAGCAGCGTGTTGGCGTCCGGCGGCAGATAGACCCGTACGACCTCGGGTGCCTTGTTGAGGACATGGTCGATGAAGCCGGGGTCCTGGTGGGAGAAGCCGTTGCTGTCCTGACGCCACACGTGAGAGGTGAGCAGGTAGTTGAGGGAGGCGATGGGGCGCCGCCAGGGCAGGCGCCGGGAGGTGCGCAGCCATTTGATGTGCTGGTTGACCATGGAGTCGATGATGTGGACGAACGCTTCGTAGCAGGAGAAGAGTCCGTGCCTGCCGGTGAGGAGGTAGCCCTCCAGCCATCCCTGGCAGGTGTGCTCGGAGAGGATCTCCATCACCCGGCCGTGCGGGTCGAGGTACTCGTCGGTGTCCCGTGTCTGGGCCTGCCAGGCCTTACCGGTCGCCCCATATACGGCCTGGAGCCGGTTGGAGGCGGTCTCGTCCGGTCCCACGAGTCGGAAGTCGCGCCGCTGAGCGGTGTTCTCCATCACCCCTTCGATCAGGCCGCCCAGGACCCGTGTGGGTTCGTGCAGGGTGGCGCCGGGTTTGTCGACGGCCACGGCGTACCGTTCCAGCGCCGGGACCGGCAGGTCGCGGACGAGCAGCCCTCCGTTGGCGTGCGGGCTCGCGCCCAGCCGCCGTGTCCCGGCCGGCATGCACTCCAGTACGGCGCCGACGGGCCGTCCGGCCTCGTCGAAGAGTTCCTCGGGACGGTAGGAGCGCATCCACCGCTCCAACTGGCTCAGGTGGTCGGGGTTCTCGCGCACTTCGGTCAGCGGGACTTGGTGGGCGCGCCAGGTGCCCTCGACCGGCAGGCCGTCGACCTCGGCCGGTCCGGTCCACCCTTTGGGGGTGCGCAGGACGATCATCGGCCAGCGGACGCGTTCGCTCACGCCTTCGTCGCGGGCTCGCCGCTGCGCGGTCCTGATCCGGTCGAGTGCGGTGTCCATCGCGTGCGCCATGGCCCGGTGCACCCGTAGCGGGTCGTCGCCCTCGACGTGCAGGGGCTCGTGTCCGACGCCGCGCAGGAAGGCGTCGAGCTCTTCCCGGGGCAGGCGTGCCAGGACGGTCGGGTTGGCGATCTTGTAGCCGTTGAGATGCAGGATCGGCAGGACGGCCCCGTCATGGACGGGGTCGAGGAACTTGTTGGAGTGCCAGGAGGCCGCCAGCGGGCCGGTCTCGGCCTCACCGTCGCCGATCACGCACCCGACGAGGAGGTCCGGGTTGTCCAGGGCCGCGCCGTAGGCGTGGGAGAGGGCGTATCCCAGCTCGCCGCCCTCGTGGATCGAACCCGGGGTCTCCGGTGCCACATGGCTGGGCACGCCGCCGGGGAAGGAGAACTGACGGAAGAGCCGGCCCATGCCGGCCTCGTCCCGGCCGATGTCCGGATAGGTCTCGGAGTACGTGCCCTCCAGCCAGGAGTTCGCCAGGACGGCCGGTCCGCCGTGGCCGGGGCCCCAGACGCAGACGGTGTCCTGTCCGCGCTCCCGCGCCACGCGGTTGAGGTGGGTGTGCACCAGGTTCAGGCCGGGCGAGGTTCCCCAGTGGCCCAGCAGCCGGGGCTTGATGTGTCCGGGTCGCAGCGGCTCTTTGAGGAGCGGGTTGGACAGCAGGTAGATCTGGCCGACGGCCAGGTAGTTCGCGGCCCTCCAGTGCGCGTCCAGCGACGCGAGTGCGGCATCGTCGAGGTAGGAATCTTCTCCCTGGATATGGGTGGGCATGTCTCGCTCCTTGGCTGATGCCGAGCGGGGCCTGATCGTTCGGCCCGCCCGCCGATGTCCGAACCCGCCGGACGGCGACGATCACCGTTGCGCCGGGCACGGTGTTCCGGCCGTGGTAACCGCCGGGTGGGGCTGTTCTCCATCGTCGTCGCCCCGGCGATCGGGAGGCGAGGGCCGTTCGGCCCCAGGCGGGAGCCGGGCGGCCTCTCTTGCGGCGCTGCCACCGGTGCGAGGCTCCGGCTGAACGAGCCACGACCTCGATCTGTTCAGAACAGCACACAGCAGGAGGCGAGCAGCATGCTCCGACCCGTCATCGTCGGCATCGACGGATCTCCCGAGAGCCTCGCCGCCGCCGGGTGGGCGGCGAGGGAAGCGCAACGCCGTGACACGGCGCTGCGCCTCGTCCACGCCTGGGCATGGTCCCCGCATCCCTCCTGCGCCGTTCTCCCGGCGATCAGCCAGCGTCATTGGGCGCAGCGCATCCTGCGGGAGGCCCGCGATCATCTCGGTGCCTCGTACCCACACCTGGACGTCGAGGAATCTGAGGTAGAGGGACTCGCTCCGGCCGTGCTCATGGAGGCGTCGTCCGGCGGGGCGCTCCTCGTACTCGGATCGAGGGGGCTCAGCGGCTTGGCCGGCTACCTGTCGGGATCGGTGGCGCTGCATCTGACAGCACGGTCCACCACACCGGTCGTCCTCGTGCGAGCAGGCGAACAGGCTTGTGACGCGCGCCAGTTGAACGCGGAGGGCCGCAGTTCGACGGATACCCCCTACCGCGACATAGTGCTGGGGATCGACCTGGCACACCCGAGCGAAGAGGCACTCGGATTCGCTTTCGAGGTGGCCCGGTCGCGAGGCGCCGTCCTGCGTGTTCTCCACTGCTACCGTCCTGGGCCGATCGCGGCGACGGGTTCCGGTGCCGCGGTCAGCCCCGAGGCAGCCGCGGAGTGCAAGTCGGCCCTCGACGCGCTGGTGCGACCGTGGCGCGAGAGGTATCCGGAGACCGTGTTGACGACCATGGCCCGGCCGGGACGTGCCCAGAGCCTGTTGTTGCACGCCGCGTCCGGGGCCGGGCTTCTCGTCCTCGGCCGCCGGGAGCGGCTCCGGCCCGGACCGTACACCAGGCCGGTGATTCATGCCGCCATGCACCACGCCCGGTGTCCGATGGCCACGGTGCCGCACGTCTGACCCGGCAGCCGGCTGACAGGCGTGGACTGTGACCTCGCGGATGCGGGTTCCGGCCCGGTGCGGTCCGCACCCGGTCCGCACCGGGCCGGTACCGCTGCTGGACGATGTCCGGATCAGGCCCGCTGGGACGGCCGCGCCGACGAGTCGACCGGACAGATGGGGAAGGGCAGCCCGCGCGGGGCACCGGCTCTCGGCAGCCGTCCCGGCCGGGAGACCCGACCGGCCTGCCGGGCAGGGACCTTCGGCCTGCTGCCGGGGGCCAGCCGGACCGGTCCCCGCGACCGGCCCGGCAGACAGGCTGAAGGGGTTCACGCATCTCGCGTGACTCAAGCAAGGGTGGGCCACCATGGCGCTGCATCATCCTCGACGACTCGCGGGCATCCGCTTCCCCTCCTCCCGCAGGACCTCGGGGGAGGGAGCGGCCGCTGACCAGACGGCCGCGCGTGACGAAGCGGCCCCGTCCGCCGTCGCTCTCGCACGTACCGCCGCGGTACTGCGCGTCCTCACCGCGTTCACCTTCCTGTGGGCGTTCTTCGACAAGGCCTTCGGCTGGGGCTACGCGACCGGGGCCGGCAAGGGATGGATCGACGGCGGTTCGCCGACGCTGGGCTTCCTGAGCGGCGTCTCGGCCGGCCCGATGGAGGGCACCTTCCATGCCTGGGCCGGCGACGCCTGGGCGGACCGGGCCTTCATGCTGGGCCTGCTGGGTGTCGGCGTCGCCCTGGCGAGCGGGATCGCGCTACGGCTCGCGGCAGGTGCCGGCATGGCCATGATGGCGCTGATGTGGGTGGCGGAATGGCCTCCGGCGCGGCACCTGTCCGACGGTTCGCCCAGTACGTCGACGAATCCTTTCATCGACTACCACGTGCTGTACGCGGCCATCCTCGTGCTGCTCGCCGTGGCGGCCGCCGGGCGAACCTGGGGCCTGGGCATCGCATGGGCGCGGCTGCCCCTCGTACGCGGGCACCGCTGGCTCCTCTGACCCGCCGTCACCTTGCCACCAGTGCCATCGAGCTCTCGCGTCGTCACCTGTTCCCCTCGCGTGCGCCCGGAACCCGCCGATCACAGGAGAACCGTCATGACCGCACACCCGCGGACCGCAGCGGGCGACATCCCGGGCGACGCCACCGCCGATCCCGGCCACGCTGCCGCCGTTCGGGACCGTTCGCGTCTTCCCGTGCTGCGAGACATGAGAGCCGTCGTGTTCGACACCGATGGAGTCATCACCGACTCCGCGCGGATCCACGCCGCTGCCTGGAAGACCGCCTTCGACGCGTGTCTGCGCGCACACCCGTCACGGAGCCCCGGGCCCGAACGGCTCTTCGCTCTCCCGGCTGACTACCTGCGCCACGTGGACGGCAGATCGCGGCTCGACGGTGCCGCCTCGTTCCTCGCCTCACGCGAGCTGCGGCTCCCCGCGGGCAGCCCCGACGATCTCCCGGGAACCGGAACCGTGACGGCGGTCGCCGCCCGCAAGGAGCAGCTCTTCGTGGAGCGCCTGAGCCAGGGCCGCATCAAGGCGTACCCCGGCACGGTCCGGCTGCTACGCGTTCTGCACGCCCGAACCGTGCCGATGGCCGCCGTCTCCGCGTCCCGTCACGCGGGCGAACTGCTCCGGGGCGCCGGAGTGCTGGATCTCTTCGCGGCCCTGGTGGAAGGGGGTGAGGCGGCCCGGCTGGCGCTGCCGGGCAAACCGGATCCCGCCCTGTTCCTGGAGGCGGCCCGCAGGCTCGGCACCCCGGTGGAGCACACCGCGGTGGTGGAGGACGCCTTGGCGGGAGTCGAAGCAGGTCGCCGTGGCGGTTTCGGCCTTGTGATCGGCGTGGACCGTACCGTGGGTCCGGGCACGGGCACCGCGCTACTGAGCCACGGCGCCGACCTCGTGGTCACAGACCTGGCAGAACTGTTCGACGACGACGGCCAGGACCGGCCGTGACGGGATGGACCTGGGAGTACCACGGGTACGACCCGGCGTCGGAACGGCTGCGCGAGGCCCTGTGCACGCTGGGCAACGGATACTTCGCCACCCGCGGTGCCACGCCCGAATGCCCGGCCGGCGACTCCCACTACCCCGGCACGTACGCCGCGGGCTGCTACAACCGGCTCACCTCGACGGTGGCCGGCCGGCAGGTCGAGAACGAGGACATCGTCAACCTGCCCAACTGGCTGCCCCTGCGCTTCAGGATCGGCGCGGAGAACACCGACGCGCCCTGGCTCACTCCGGACAGCACAGCGCTGCTCGACCATCACCAGCGCCTGGACCTGCGCGCGGGAACCCTGGAACGGACCACGCGCTACTCGGTCGGGGACAATCAAGTGCTGTCCGTGCGGCAACTGCGGCTCGTCCACATGGCGGACCCGCATCTCGCCGTATTGCGGACCGAGTTCACCGCGGAGAATTGGGCGGGCAGCGTGGACGTCGAGGCGGCCCTGGACGGTTCGGTCACCAACGACGGCGTCGCCCGATACCGGCAGCTCGACGGCCAGCACCTCACCGACGTCCGCACCGGGCACGGCACACCGGACTCCGCCTGGCTGACCTGCCGCACCCGTACGTCCGCGATACGCGTCGCCATGGCCAGCCGTATGACCGCCGACGGCCCCGTCGAACACCGCCACACCGATCCGGGCGCCCTCCGGGTCACCCAGTTCCTACGCCTCTCCCTCGCACCCGGCCGGCCGGCCGCCGTCGACAAGGTCGTGGCGCTGCACACGTCACGCGACCCCGCCATCAGCGATCCACTGCACGCAGCCCTTGACAGGGCAGACCGGGCACCAGGATTCGAGGCGCTTCTCAGCTCTCACCGCGAAGCCTGGCGGCACCTGTGGAACGCCGCGGAACTGGACGTACCGGGGAAGACGGGCGAGATCCTGCGCCTGCACCTCTTCCACGTCCTGCAGACGCTCTCCCCCCACACGGCCGCCCTCGATGCCGGGGTGCCGGCCCGCGGCCTGCACGGAGAGGCCTACCGGGGCCACATCTTCTGGGACGAGCTCTTCGTCCTGCCGTATCTGAACTTGCGCTTCCCCCAGGTCTCCCGGGCTCTGCTCACCTACCGCTACCGGCGCCTCGAACAGGCACGGAACGAAGCCGCCGACGCCGGCAGGGCCGGCGCACTCTACCCGTGGCAGAGCGGGAGCGACGGCCGGGAGGAGACCCAGCAGGTGCATCTCAACCCCCGCTCCGGACGATGGCTGCCCGACCACACACGACTTCAGCACCATGTCGGATCGGCGATCGCCCACAATGTGTGGCAGTACTGCGAGGCCAGCGGGGACACCGAATTCCTGCACACCCAGGGCGTGGAGATGCTGACGGAGATCGCCCGCTTCTGGGTGGATCTCGCGACCTACGACGACGCCACCGGACGCTATCGAATTCTCGGCGTGGTCGGCCCCGACGAATACCATGACGCCCGTCCCGGCTCCCCGGTACCCGGTCTGGACGACAACGCCTACACGAACGTCACCGCCGCCTGGGTACTCGCCCGCGCGCTCGACGTGGTGCGCGCACTGCCGCAGGCACGCCGGGACCGGCTACGCGAGCGAACGGGTCTCCAGGTCAGCGAACTGGACCGGTGGGACGAGGTGTCCCGGAAACTGCGGGTGGCCTTCCACGACGGAGTCATCAGCCAGTTCGACGGCTACGCCGAGCTCGCCGAGCTCGACTGGAGCGCCTACCGGGCACGCTACGGCGACATCCGCCGGCTCGACCGGATCCTGGAGGCGGAGGGCGACACGGTCAACCGCTACCGGGCCTCCAAACAGGCCGACGTCCTCATGCTCGGATATCTCTTCCCCCTGTCCGAACTACGTCGGATCTTCGCCCGGCTGGGCTACGAACTGGACGACGCGATGTGGGGCAGGACCGTCGACTACTACCTGCCGCGTACGAGTCACGGCTCCACCCTCAGCGGGCTGGTGCACGGCTGGGTACTGGCCCGCCTGGGACGCGAGGACGCCTGGACGTACATCGAGGAGGTGCTGGCGGGCGATGCCGCAGACATCCAGGGCGGCACCACCGAGGAAGGCATACACCTCGGCGCCATGGCCGGCACCCTGGACCTCGTCCAGCGCGGGCTCACCGGCCTCGAGACACGGGACGGCGCACTGTGGCTCGACCCCGTACCGCTGCCGCAACTCCCCGAATACAGCTTCTCCGTGCGCTACCAGGGGCATGAGGATCTCACCGTGCAGGTACGGGCCGGAGAGTTCCGGGTCACCGCATCCGCATCCGGACGATCACCGATCGACATCAGACTCCCCACCCGCACGGTGTCCCTCGCCCCGGGCGAGACCTGCTCTCTGCCGCTGCACGGCCGGTGACGCACACCTCCGACGGCAGCCCGGCGACGACAGCCGGGGCCGGTCGGGGACGGGCGGGGGTCCAACGGCCCCTGCTGCGAGCCCCCATGACATGGCAAGAGTGGGGACTATCCGCACGACGACCAACCACAGGAGGTTCACATGCCCCGTACCGTCATCGCAGGCGTCGATGGTTCGCGCGAGAGTCTGTCGGCCGTGGAGTGGGCAGCCGGTGAGGCTTCGCGGCGAGGACTGCCGCTTCGGCTGCTCCATGTCCGGGACACCTCACCCGGGGTTCGCGCCTTTTTTGCCGGTGCCGGGAGAGCACTCTGGCCCGATGGCGGACCGCAGGCGGCGATCGAGGGCCTCCAGGCCCGGCACCCGGGCCTCGAAGTGACAACCGACGACATACCCGGCAGGCCCGCCGAAACCCTCTGCGGGGCGAAGGACCAGGAGCTGCTGGTCCTCGGCTCACGGGGGCTGGGCCGACTGGCGGGATTCCTCCTCGGCTCCGCCTCACTGGCGGTCATCGCCCGCAGCACCGCGCCGGTCGTCCTCGTGCGCGCCAAGGACACGTCATCCGCCCAGGAGTGGCAGTCGTCCGGCGATGTCGTGGTGGGCCTGGACACTTCCCACCGGTCGGACGCCGTGCTGGAATTCGGCTTCGCCCACGCGGAACGGCACAGCCTCGCGCTGCGGGCGCTGCACAGCTGGCAGGTTCCCCAGGTGTACGGCGGCGATCCGACGGGCGCGATGCTGTCGGCCCAGACAGATCTGGCCACGGTGACGAGCGAAGTCCTTACGGAGATTCTGGCGCCCTGGCGGGAGAAGTTCCCCACCGTCGCCGTGACCGAGCGGTGTCGGCTCGGTCACCCCGCGCACGACCTCGTGGAGGCATCGCGCGATGCCGGTCTCCTCGTCGTGGGCCGCAGGGAGCGCCGGGTGGGCGTCGGCGCGCACATCGGCTCCGTCGCGCACGCCGTGCTGCACCACTCGAAGGCCGCAGTGGCCGTGGTGCCCCACGCCTGACCCCATGCGAGCGCTCTGCCAGGGAGGGCAGGGGCGGACACACCGCCCCTGCCCTCCCCCGCTCTCGGCCGACGACAGGCAAGCTGTGCCATGTCCCCCACTTCAGCGCCCGCGCTACGCCAGGGGCCGCACCACACGGGGCCGGGAACAACTCGGTCTGCCCCGCCAGGATGTGGCAGCACGCTGCGACCCGGTGCCCGGATACCTCACGGAGGAACAGCGGGCCTTCAGCAGGCATCGGCTTCCTGGCCTCCTCCCGGCGATGCCCGTGCAAACCCCAACTGCCGTGATCGGCAACGCAGTCGACCAGGACACGCCCAAGCCGCCTGCCCACACCGCATCCCGTTCCATGCGTCCTCGACCGGTACGAGGACGCGCGACCCCGTACCAGCTTGGGCTCCGGCCTCCCCTCGGAACGCGACGCCCGCGCTCGGTGGCGCGGCGAACCCCACTGACGCAGCAACTGGCACGGCACCGCCGTCGGGAAGGTCTGCCCCGCCCTAAGGTCCGGCCGCCGGGACACGCCACACCAGTCGAGTTCCGCCGCCGGGGGGCGAGGACAACTCCATCGTGCCGCCGCAGCGTTCCGCCCGGTCCGACAGGTTCCGCAGACCGCTGTGCCGCCCGCTCCCCTCGATCCCGACCCCGTCGTCGGCTACGGTCAGGGTCACTTCACGGCCGTTGGTCCGCAGCGTCACTTCCACCCGGCTCGCGCGCGCGTGGCGGACGACGTTGGCCAGACTCTCGCCCAGGACGGCCAAGAGGTGGTCGGCGACGAACCGGGAGACCTGGGTGTCGAGCAGGCCCTCCTTGCGCAGACCGGGCGAGAAGCCCAGGCTCGCCGCCGCGACGGCCACGGCCCGCACCGTACGGGCCCGCAGTCTCTCCCCCTCGCCTTCGACCTGCGTCCGCAGCCCGAAGATCGTGGAGCGGATGATCTTGATGGTTGCGTCCAGGTCGTCGACCGCACGTTCCACCCGTTCCGACGCCTCGGGGTGGTCGATGAAGCGTCCAGCGCTCTGCAACGTCATCCCCGTGGCGAACAGTCGCTGAATCGCCAGATCGTGCAGATCGCGCGCGATCCGGTCGCGTTCCTCAAGCAGCACGATCTGCTCGGTGTCGCTCCGGCGTTCCGCCAGCTCCATGGCCACCGCGGCCGTACCGGCGAATCCCAGAACGGGGCGGATCTCCTCGGCGAGGAACGGCGCACGACCCGAGGCACGGACAAGCAGCAGGACCCCGCGCACGCCGGCGCCGGTGCCGATGGGAATCGCCACGCCCGGACCCAGCCCGGTCGGCCCGCCCAAGTACGCCGCGGGACCTGGATCATCCATGTCCTCACCGGTGACCGGCACAGCACGGGTGAACGCCGTACCGATCAGTCCGCTGGACACCGCCAGACGCAGAGCTCGGTACCGGTCGGCCTCCAGACCGTCGGCCAGCTCCACGACCAGCGAGTCCCGGTCGGCAGCGGGCAGCGCGACCACGACCAGATCGGCGCCCGCGATCTCTCGCGCCCGGTCGGCGATCAGAGCGAGCACCACAGCGCGCTCACTGCCCGACAGCAGGCTCTGCGTGACCTCGGCCGTCGCCTGGAGCCACAGCTCCCGCTGCTGGGACCTCTCGTACAGTCGGGCGTTGTCGATAGCCACGCCCGCCGCCACGGCCAGGGTGGTCAGGATCGACTCGTCCTCGGCGTCGAACTGGGCACCACCCAGTTTCTCGGTGAGGTACAGATTGCCGAACACCTGGCCGCGTATCCGGATCGGCACTCCCAGAAAGGTGCTCATCGGGGGGTGACCGGCCGGGAAGCCGTAGGAAGAGGCGTGCTCGGAGAGTTTCGCCAGACGCAGGGGCTCAGGGTGAGCGACCAGCTCGCCGAGGATGCCGTGGCCGGACGGCGACGAGCCGATCACGGCGGCCTCTGCGTCGTCCACACCGACGGTCAGGAACTGGACGAGCTTCTCGTGATCCGGACCGATGACCCCGAGGGCCCCGTATCGCGCACGCACCAGAGCCGTCGCCGCCTTCACCACATGCCGCAGGACGTGTTCCAGTTCCAGGTCACGCCCGACGGACATCACCACTTCCATGAGGTCCTGAACCCGGTCACGCGTGCTGTGCGCCGCATCCAGCCGCCCCTGCAACAGAGCGAGCTGCTCATCGCACTCCTGCCGCCCGCCCTGTGCGGGCCGGGCTCCGCTGTCCTGTGCGTGTGTCACCGAACACGCTCCTCGGGCTGCCTCAGGAGACCCGCTGTCACGGGCACGAGTGCCCGGACGGGCCGAAGCACCGGCTCACGGCCAAACCGACCGCGCTGCGGGCTCATCGGCCGGGACCACGGTACCGATCGGGATCCGCCCGTCCGGAACCGTCCGAACCCGCTCTCGCGGCGGCGGCCGGCCTCCCCTCCGCCGCTCCGGACACCTGGGTGGCGATGACCGCCGCCTGCACACGCCGCTCGACACCGAGCTTCGCCAGCACGCGAGATATGTGATTCTTGACCGTCTTCTCGGCGAGAAAGACCCGCAGACCGATCTCACGATTGGTCAGGCCCTCGCCGATCAGGGCGAGGATGTCACGTTCACGGCTGGTCAGACCGTACAGAGCGTCCGCCGCCGACTCGTCGCGGTCCTCACCCCGCAGCCGTGACATCAACCGGGCCGCCGCGCTGGGATCCAGCAAGGACTTGCCCGAGGCCACCGTGCGCACGGCCGCAACAAGATCGCCGCCCTGGATCAGCTTCAGCACATACCCGGACGCCCCGGCCATGACGGCGTCCAGCAGGGCCTCCTCGTCATCGAAAGACGTCAGCATCAGGCAGGCGAGGTCGGGCATTCGCGAGCGCAGCTCCCGGCAGACGTCCACTCCGCTTCCGTCGGGGAGCCGCACATCGAGCACCGCCACGTCCGGGCGCAGCGCCGGGACCCGCGTCAGAGCCTGTTCCGCGGTCCCCGCCTCGCCGACCACGCTGATGTCCGGCTCGTCGCCGAGGAGATCACGCACACCGCGCCTCACCACTTCGTGATCGTCCAAGAGGAAAACCCGGATCGGATTCTCAGGACCGCGTGAACCGCTGTCCGGCATGGACCGCTCCTCAGTGCTGTCGATCGCGCAGTCCGCGGGAACAGGGGCCCCCGCTCAGCCAAGACTCCAGCATTCCTCCATGTGCGGCTAGTGATCCGAGTCGGAGATTCATCGACAATGGTCGACCACCTCGCCCGCACCACCGCGGTCACCTGACCACCCGGTAGGAGGCCGCGCAGCGGGAGGCGATGATCGGCGGCGATCTCTACAGCGCGTGCTCCAACCCGCACGGTGTACGGCTGGTCATGGGCGACGTCCGGGGCAAGGGCATCACCGCGATCGAGACCGTCCCCATCGTCCTGGGCGCCTTCCGCGAGGCGTCGCACGACGAGAGGACACTCCCCGAGGTGGCGGCCCGCCCGGAGAAAACGCTGGACCGGGACCGCGCGGACCGGAACGGTGGCCACGACCTGGAACTCCGCCTGACGGGCAGACGCTTTCCGACCCCCGCCCGCCTCCTCAGCACCCTCGTCGACGACGTACAACGCTTCTCGGGCGGCCTCACCGCGACGACATGGCCCTCCTCGCCACCCACAAGCCGCTGCCCCGCCCGGCACGCTGAAGCCGTTGCGAGCGCGGATCGCGGGCGGCTTCGGGTGGTAGACGTCGCCGGACCGTACGAGGTACCCGCCCCGGCCGTCCTTCTTCCGGATGGCCAGCTACTGGAGGGCACCACGTTGATCAGCCGGCGACGGCCCGCACCTCGCACGGTGGTCTAATTCCGGACACGTTACCTGTGCGGACGTGGACACGACACATTGCCCTGTCAAGGGCATTTCTCATGAGGCAGAAGTGATTCTCATCGAATCCTCACCTCAACACCCCCGCACATACGGCCACCCACTCGACGCGAAAAGAACCAGCCACCGGCTGTCCAGTTTCAAAATGACCACTTCACACCGAACCGAGAATTCGTCCCTTCTCCGGCACTCCTACGGCCTGTACTCATGACGCAAGCGGCCCGAATTCATCATCTGGCCGCGTACAGCCGTGAATCAGGGGGTCTCTCTGTCATGACCAAACTCACCCGACGCCAAGCCTTCGGCACCGTCGCGGGTGCCGCAGCGGGCATAGCCGTGGCCGGAATAGCCATAGCTTCCGCGAACGCCACACCGGACAAGGCCGGCCGGTCCACCACCGCAGCAACCGGAACCGCAGCCGGCACGAAGCACCACCACACAGCCGTCCCGGCCCCCTTCAGCGAAGTCTTCGAAGGGCGTCGCATCCAGGGCATACCCGGCGACGCCAACGCCAAGAGCGAGGCGCACGGGCAGCATCACACATCCGCCACCGGCTATCGCGTCCTGATCGACGGCCGGGAACTGCATGTGATGCAGAAACCGGACAGCAGCTGGACCAGCGTGATGAACCATTACCAGACGTTCCCGGACCCACACACCACCGCCCGCGCCGCGGTGACCTCGCTCATGGGCGCCGACCTCGTCCCCCACACCCCCACCGCCTGAACCGGGAGCAGCCGCCATGACCGTACGGAAGAATCAGGCGAACCTCACCCCCGCCGAGAAGCGAGCCTTCGTCAACGCCGTGGTGGAACTCAAGCGGAGAGGCCGGTACGACCCCTTCGTCACCACTCATCGCGAGATCTTCATCTCCGATATGACGGGCCCGATACGGCAGGGGCACGAATCACCGTCGTTCCTGCCGTGGCACCGCCAATATCTGATCGACTTCGAGCGGGCACTCCAGTCGATCAACCCCAATGTGTCCATCCCGTACTGGGACTGGACCAGGGACCGGACCCCCACATCCTCCCTCTGGTCGGCCAACTTCCTCGGGGGAAACGGCCGGCGGCCGGACGGACAGGTGATGAACGGCCCCTTCGCCCACTCCACCGGCAACTGGAGCATCACCGTCCAGGACGACACCGCGCCCTTCCTCCGGCGTGCCATGGCGCCAACGGGCATGCCACTGCCGACCAGGGCCGAGCTGAACACCGTTCTCGCCGTCACCCCGTATGACATGACGCCATGGGACTTCACCGCCCCGGGGTTCCGCAACAGCCTCGAAGGCGGAGCCGGTCCGGGCCTGCACAACAGGGTGCACAACTGGGTCGGCGGGCAGATGCTGCAGAGCGTGTCTCCCAATGATCCGGTCTTCTGGCTGCACCACTGTTTCGTCGACAAGGTCTGGGCGGACTGGCAGCGGCGCCACCCGCAGCACTCCTATCTGCCCGCAGTGAGCACCACGGGCGTGGTGGCGCTCAACCAGGCCATGGCCCCATGGAACAACGTCACCCCGGCCGCGATGCTCGACCACACCCGCTTCTACACCTACGCCTAGCGATGGTTCGTCAAACCGGGCGGTAGAGATCAGGTGGGCGTCAGCGTCTCAGCCCGTGGCTCCTTACGGCTTCGGCCAGGTCAACCGCGGCTGCGGGCTGGGGGTACCGGGCCGGGGCAGGTCGGTGGCCGTACCAGGTCGACTCGCGGGCAGGGTCTGCGGGTGGGCGATAGCCACGACGAGGCGGACGTTGCCGTCAGTTCCCCGGCGATGCCTCGGGCAGCCCACCAGGTGATGGTGTGTCCGTCGCGGAAGGCCGCTACCGCCCGTGACGTCACTCCGGCCTGTTTGGCTTTGCGAGCCGGTTCGCCGGCAGCTTGCTGCGGAAGCCTGGGCCCTTCTTGCCGGTCAGGAAGTGGTGGGTGGGGATGTACGGCACCGCGTGCAGCGGGTAGCACAGACGCTCATCGGCCAGCAGGTCGTCACCGTGACCACGCCGCGGTCGACCTTGCCATCGACGTGGCGGCGTGCTGATCTTCCTCGAAGAGATCAACGCCTCCATGGAGCAGCCGGCCCACTGTTCGGGAGAAGCCCCGTGAGCCCGGCGACCCGAAGATCTCCCCGGCCGTCGTTGCCCTCAACGAGGTCCTCGACGACTGCGGGCAGCCCGCGCCCAGCCCGGCACCACTCGACGGGCCGGGCTGGGCGCGGGGTGAAATGTTGCCTCCGTGTCAGCCCTCTCCGGCTTGGGGCGTTGAGGCGGCAGGGCGGTCCGGCGGAGCAGTCCCCGGGCTTATGGGGCCGGATGCGGCCGGGGCTGGAGCAGTCTTTCGAGCAGGTGGGTCCAGGCGGGCCTCGGACCGTCCGTTCGGCTCCGCCGTACCACGAGGGACGCTCACTCTTCGGCTATCAGAAGATCTCGATCCGAGTCACCTTGTGCACGTGGCCGGGGTTCCACGCACTCCATTTTCCCATGGTGACGCTTTCGATCCTCGGGTTGCCCACACTCCTCTGGAACTGAATTTCCGCTCTGTTGTTGCCTGACTCAATCCAGTTGATGCCATAGATGGCGACGCCCATGAACCCGCGGTCGGCGAAACAGAGAACGCTCTGACCGTTGTTGCCGTGGACCTCCAGATAGTCGGTCCGGTCGCAACTCACGCGGTGGATGAGCGGTGAGACACGGTCGCTTGCGGCGCTGGCTGGTAGAGCCGTTGCAGCCAGGGCGGCCATCGTGGCGGCAATGACTCCGAGAGTTCGACGTAAGGACGATTTCATACTTCCTCCAGCGTTTGTCGCGGACATGTGCCCGTACGTGACGAGCACATCCAGATCTTCGGAACTCTTGCGTATCCCACGCCCATGGTGGCCAGTAGGGTGGTCCGTAACCGCAGGGCTGAACTCGTGGGGCATTTCTATGGCTTCGCCCGGCTGCGAGAACAGCGCGACCGGGGAGAACCCGTTTCACCGCAGTGCCCGGGCCGACAGTTTGCCGGGGCATGGTGCGACTACCCGGCTTCAGTCTCCCGCCGGACTCTCGCCTGCCACTGGACTCTACGGGCGGCGGCTCGGCGGGCGATTGAACCTTCGCGACATGCCGATTGAATATCGGCGCCACGAGATAGGAACGCCACACCGAGAGAGGCGGATCGACGGGCGATGGCAGGTACTGAGGCAGGGGCCGACGACTCGCGGGGGGCGTTCTCCCTGGACACCACTACCCCGGGTCCCTTACCGCGAGGATTCGCCAGCTTCCGCCGCGAGTGGGAGACACAGGTCGGTGACGGCTTCCCGCTACCGACCTTCAGCCCGGCCACGACGGGCGACTTCCGGGTCGAGGGCCGCGTCGCGAAGGTACGCGATGCGGCGATCACCGATGTCAACTGCGCATCAGCCATCCGGACCGCCGCCCTCGGCGATGTCGAGGATCAGGTGCGGATGTGGGTCGTGCAGCGCGGCGCATGGACTCTTGGCGGCCCCGGTGATGAGCACACCGTATCCGCCGGGCAGTTCCTCCTTCGGCACGTCGGGCGGCCCTCGCACTTCGCGACGGCCCCACACACGACGGCGAAGATCGTCGTACTACCCGCCACCATGCTCAAACCGTTGCTCGGGAACCAGATCGTTGCCGGCTCGCTGGACTCGGCCGAGGTGCGCCTGCTCGTGGCTCACACGAACATGATCCACGCCAACGTGACCGACCTCGGCCCGGCCGGTGTGCGAGCCGCCCACAGCGCTCTGATCGAACTGGCCAAGGCGGTGGCGGGACACCGGTTCGACGACAAGGAACCCTTACTGGCTTCCGCCCTCGCCCAGGCCGCGAAGGACCTGGCGGACAGCCGACTCACCGACCCCTCCCTCTCCTCCAGCATGCTCGCAAGCGAACTCAGTGTCTCCGTACGCACTCTGCAGCGGGCGTTCGCCACAGGAGGAGAACCAGTGACCGCCTACATCCGCCGCAGGCGGCTGGAAGAAGCGCGGCTCGCCCTCACCGCACCGTTCGGCCGGCTGAGCATCTCGGAACTCGCCGCCCACTGGCAGTTCGCGGACAGCAGCCACTTCATCCGGGCCTTCAAGACACACTATGGCCAGACACCCACCGACCATGCCGGCCGGGCAAGGTCCCGAAAGGAATGAAGTCCCCCCGGCGAAGACGAGCGGGGGCACCTGCACAGCCTCGCCACCCCGGAGGTCTTCGGGCCCGCCGCGATCGTCGGCGGCCACCAGGCGGAGTTCTTCCGCTCGGCCATGCGGAACATGGGCCTGAGACCACAGTTCGCCACTGATCTCAGCGACGGGCCTGTCACTCCCGTGCACAGCTGGCGTGAGCCGAGCACTGCCTGGTGTCGTTCCTCTCGCGCGGCGCCCTCGTGATGTCACGCGGCGTGCTTCACCGCGGTGCGGTGACCGTTCGGCCGGGCTTTCACGGCAACAGATGACTGCCAGTATCAGAAGAAGCTCAGACTGCCAGAGCTTCCTTCCCCTCGCTAGCGTGATCGAAATGCTCGGACTCGCGGTCCGGTCCCGGTACGAATGGCTGAGATTCGAGGACGTCTACGCCACTTCGGCCTGGGCATCGATACTCGTCAGCGCCGGTGTCGTCGAATGGTTCGTCGTCCACCGCACCCTCAAGCCCCTCGCCCGCAGACCCCGCCCGCGCGGGACTCCCGCCGTCACCCCAGGAGGGGCGACCACCATTCCCCGCACAGGACGCATACCCGCGTAACGAACGATCCCAGGGGCTGAGGTGTCACACGTCGAGTGCGTGGGCGCGGTGGGGCCGTGCGGTCGCCTCGTCGTTCGGTGTGCCGGTATCGAGGCAGCGTGCAGAATACCCACGAGCCGTTCGGCGAGTCGGCGCCGGGCAGCGTTGAGCTCAACCCGGCTTCATGGATGGGGAGTTGCATATGGAGGCACAGGACTCGCAGGACACGGCCAAGAGGCTGCGGGCCATCTGCAACGAAGTGTCGGACCGCTTCTTTGAGCGGGCTGACGTGGTGCGAACTCTCGTGATGACGCTGTTGGCCGGCCAGCACTCGTTGGTACTCGGCCCGCCCGGAACGGCGAAGTCTGAGATGGCCCGGGAGCTCACGGGCAGGGTCGAGGGTGCGACCTACTGGGAAATCCTCCTTTCGAAGTTCACCGCGCCGACAAGGATCTTCGGTCCCATCGACGTCGCCGCACTGGCCCGGGGTGAGTACCGTCAGGTCTACGAGGGCCGCGCCACGACGGCGCACATCGCGTTCATCGACGAGATCTTCAAGTGCTCCACGGCGGCGCTGAACGAGACGTTGGGCTTCCTGAATGAACGGCTCTACCACCCAGAGAACGGCGGCAAACCACTCTCCTGCCCGTTGATCGGAGCCATCACGGCGAGCAACGAACTGCCTATCGGAGAGGATTCGGCCGCGATCTACGACCGGCTGCTGGTGCGGATCGAAGTCGGGTATCTGGCTGACCCATCGAACTTCGCCGCGCTGGTGCGCTCCGCCGTCAACCGACCGACCCCGTTGACGCGGACCACGGTCGAACTGAGCGCATTGCAGCACGCCGTGGCCGAAGCCGTCCCGGCCGTGGATCTCCCCGATGTGATGGTGGACGCGGTGTGTACGCTGCGAGCCGCCCTGCGCCGCAAGGAACTCATCGCCTCTGACCGCCGCTGGCGGCAGGCGGTGGGGCTGCTCCAGGCATCTGCGTTCCTGGATGGCCGCCCAGCGGTCACCGAGGCCGATCTGGCGGTACTCACCCACGTGCTGTGGGACTCCCCCACCGAGCGCCCGACCGTCGAACGCGAAGTACTGCAGCTGGTCAACCCCGATGCCAAGGAGGCACTCGACCTGGCCGATGTCATCGAGGAGCTGGAGGCCCAGCTCGAAGCCATGGCCGGGCAGTCACGCGAGGCGCTGAGCGAGTGGGTCATCAAGAAGGCCCACAACAAGCTCGCCACAGCCGGGAACAGGTTGGCGAAGCTGCGTAAGGAGGCAGCGGGCGCCGGGCGGTCCACTGCCGCCATCGACCGAGTCACCGGCCGCCAGCGCGCCGTTCGCGCCCGTGTTCTCACCGAGGCCCTCGGCATGGACGCGAGCATGGTGCAGACCCAGCTCTGAGCACCGGGAGGTCACAGCCATGGGCAGGACTCCGAGCGGGCACAACGAGTCGTCGAGCCGGGCCGGGGGGAAGCTGAGCACCTCCACCACAGCTCCCGAGCGGCACCGCACAACCGTCGTCGTGGACCGCTTCGACCAGATCTCCTGGCGCGACACCTACGAGCAGTCGGCCGGACTCAGCGAGCTGGCCAAGGAGCTGAACGAGCGCCATGGCTGCGGCGCCGACCTCTTGGCCGACGCGTTTCAAGCCGCCTACAAGGTCAGTGCGCGGTTGCGCGAGCGCGCGGAGATGGACCGCTCCCGATTGGTCAACCACCAGATCATCACCGCATTGGCAGAGTCATGTGAGTTCGCCGAGCTGCGCCGGGTGACGGTCGGCGACCCCTATGCCGCAGCCATGGCCGTACTCGCCCAGGCCCCCGCACTGCGCCGGATGCTGGAACACTCCCGCAACGCCCAGGAACAAGCTGAGCAGGTGGAGAAGGCCCCGCAGAATGCCGCAAGCGATGCAACCACTCTGTGCGAGGCGCTCCGACAAACAGCCGGCAGCGCCGACGAGGACACCGCAGTCTCGGCATCCGACGCCGTACAACAGTCCATCAAGGCGGCCACAGCTGCCGCGCGGCAGAGCGACCGAAGTGCCGCGCAGGCCCTCCCGGCGGCGGCACCCGGTATGGGTGCCACCGCGCGCAGTGCGGCGATGAAGGCCGTCGAGATCGTGCGAGGGGAAGCCGCGCTGATGCGGGCATGGGGCGTTGGTCCAGGCGAGCTGGAGAAAATGCCGTTCGACCAGCGCGCTCAGCTCGCCGAGCGGCTGCGCACCGGCCGTCTCGCGCAGTGGGCCGAGCTGATCGGTCGATTCCGGCAGATGGCGAGCGGTGAACGCGCCCGAAAGGTGGCGAACGCCACCGGGGAGTTGGTCGGCGTCACGCTCGGCGATGATCTCTCCCGCGTCATCCCCTCCGAACTCGTCAACCTCGGCCTGCCTGAGCTGCGTGCAGTGTTCGCCGCGCGCTACGCCGCAGGGGAGCTGATGCTCTACCACAGTCAGGGGGAGCAGGCCACCGGCCAGGGCGCCATCATCGCGTGCGTAGACACCTCGCACTCCATGTACATCGCGGGGCGGGACGGGGTCAGCCGGGAGGCGTGGGCCAAGGCGTGCGCCCTGGCGCTGCTGGACCAGGCCCGCCATGCCAAGCGTGACTTCGTCGGCATCCTGTTCTCCGCTGCCGACAAGATCCAGGTCTTCCGCTTCCCGGCCGGCCAACCCGCCGACCCAGCCCAGGTGCTCGACTTCGCGGAGACCTTCCTCGGCGGTGGCACCAGCTACCAGACGCCCCTGACTGCGGCCGGCGAACTACTGGCAGAGGAGCTCAACGACGCCGCCCGTGGACGTGGCGACATCGTGATGATCACCGACGATGAGTGCGGCATCGCCGAGGAGTGGATGCGTGGCTGGAACATCGCCAAGCATCGGTTGGGCTTCCGTGTCTTCGGCGTGGCCATCGGCGCCCCGCGCGCCACCGAAGCCGACTCGGTCCTGGACGCCCTGTGCGACAACCTCCGCTCCATCGAGGACCTCACTGATGTCTCCGCCGCCGCTGACCTCTTCCGCATGATCTAAACCCTTTTGAGGTGGAAAATGCCGTTGCTTTGGTCGGGTAGCCGGGTCACGTTGCCGTGACCCGGCTACCCGGCCTGGTGGTCGTGCCACCGGTTGTTCAAGGCCACGACGATTGGTGGTCGACGGCGGCTGGAGGGTTCGCCTGGAGCTTTGCCGGCGTAGCCGGTGATGCAGGAACGGATCTTGCGGGGGCAGCCACGGGATCTTCGCGGGGTAGGAGGATGTGACCGATTTCGGGGAGTTCGAGGCGTCGGTCCCGCTCGTGGGCTGAGGGGGAAAAGCCGCTCGGTGAGATCACTGAGCGGCGGACAACGTCCAGGGCCCGGGTGAACGAGGTCCGTTCGGCAGTGCTGTGGCGCCAGCAGGCGACCGCGTCGAGCGGGCCCCGGGTGCTCGGCCCGGGTGTGGGCCTGGTCGGTGGAGCGGGTCGGCGATCGAGGTGATGGGGCGGCCGGGGTCGGGTAGCGGGTCGCGGGCGGCTTCGGTGACTTTCCCGGTGGCGGCGTTGGGGCATCTGCCGACCCGGCCGCGGGCGGCGGCCAGGACCTCGCGGGCTGCACGCCTCTGAGCGGGTGGTTTACGACGGCCGTGAGGAAGTCGCCCGGCACGATCGGCTCATCGCCTGCGGCGCTGCCCGCCTTGGCCTCGACCACTACCTGGAGGCACTGATCCGGAAACCGGGTGCCCTGCCCGGCGCCACCGCCCTTGACCAGGCTCGCGCCGTCGGCCGTTCCGCACCCATCCACGACGCCTGGTGGCAAGCCGCGGTGAAGGCGCACGGCGCAGGGGAGGGCACCCGGGCCCGGATCGAAGTCCCCCTCCGCCCGCTGGGGACATCGGCTCGTCGCCGGACCGTGGGACAGGTGGTCCGTCACCAGGTGACGGGCAGTTCCACCGGCCGGGTGAAGAGATAGGTGTCCGGTTCCCAGGCGATGTCCTCGTGTTTGGCCGCCAGGGCCAGGTCCGGCAGGTGTGAGAACAGGGTGGAGAGCGCGGTCTCCAAGTACATGCGGGCGATGTTGACGCCGAGGCAGAAGTGGGGGCCGGTGCCGAAGGTGATGGCCGGGTCCTCCTGCGCACTGCGGTCGAGGCGGAATCGTTCTGGTTGTTTGTAGTGTTCCGGGTCCCAGGTCGCGGCGACCCAGGGGGTGATGACGGCGTCGCCGGCCCGGATGAGTACCCCGTGCATTTCGGTGTCGGTCAACGCGAGGCGGGGCATGGAGGTCATGCCGTTGTGGTGCAGCCGTAGGAGTTCGGCCACCGCGTCGGGCCACAGGGTGGGGTCGCGCTGTATCCGGGCGAGTTGGTCGCCATGTCGCAGCAGGGTGTACACGCCGGTGGTGACGGGGCCGGTGACCGGTTCGGCGGAGGTGACGAAGAGGTACATCACCGTGGCGTGCATCTGCTCCCGGGTGATGGTCCCGTGACGGTGGGTGCGGATCAGTGCCTCCACCGGGTCCCGCGGTTCGCGGTTGTCGTCGTAGTCCGCCGACTTGGCGTCGATGACTTCGTCAGCGAAGTCGAGCATCCACCGGGTGGACGTGTCGATGGCGGAAGCCGGTGTCGTGTAGTCGACCTGGGAACGTAGCCGGGGCACGATCTTGCGGCGTTGCCGGGGTGCCACGCGCATGAGGTCGCAAGCCAGTGTCGCCGCCAGCGGATGCGCGTAAGCGCGGTGCAGGTCAGCGGGGTTGGGGCCGTCGCGTAGCGCCGTCGCCAGGTCGGTGGCGGCCAGGGCGACCGCGGGCCTGAGGGCAGTCGCGGCGGCAGGGTTGAAGAACGGCTGGACCACGCGCCGCACGGTGGTGTGCGCGGGGGGATCGAGGTTGAAGATGCCGCCCGGCACGCTGTTGAAGTCGTCTCCGGCGATGCGCTGCCCGCCCGGGCAGGTGAGATCGCGCGAGAAGCTGCGGCTCGATCCGATGGCGGTGATGTCGGCGCGGCGGGTGACGAGCCACGCGTGGTGGCCGGAAGGGAACGCAACCCGGGCGACCGGCCGCTCGCGCCGCAGGAGGTCGAACATCTCCGGTGGCAGCCCGTGTCCGCGGGTGGGGAAGGAGTCGGGCCAGGTCAGGTCATCGGGAATCGTGGTCATCACGGTCGTTCCTCTCGTCGCTGAGCACGGACAGGACATGGCCCGACCCGATGGTGAGACCGGGAACCTGACCGTCGGCCACCACGTCGTAGACGGGCACCCGGCGGTGGTACACGAACAGGGCACGGGGTCGCGCCAGCACTCCGGTCGAGTCCAGCAGCAGCGGGGACTCGGCGAAGATGTAGCGGGTGTTGTCCTCAATCTGGGCGGGGGTGGGCTCGGAGTCGATGGAGGCTTCCAGGGCCGTGCGGGTCATCGCGCACACCGCCTCCCGCATCGGGGTCTGCGTGCGGTACGCCGTCTCGATGCGGGTCCGGACCTCCCGGTAGCGCGGGTGTGCGGCGAAGCGGGTCAGTACGTGGACCCTGGAGTCCGTGTCGGGCACCCCGCAATCGGCCAGGGTGCGACGCGCCACATTGCGCATGTTGTGGATGACGCGCTTGGAACGCTGGACCGCGCGCCGTGGCGCCTTGCCCGCGGAGATGTGGCGCAGTGCTGATTCGGGCGCCCCCGGAAGGACCACATGCACATCGTCGAAGGACACCGACGCGCTTCGGCACAGCGCGGTCACGGTCTCCGTGGAGTAGAAGGAGTTGAACGGTGACAGGCCGAGCACCACGGTGCCGTACCGCTCGGCGAGGCGCGGGTCGTGGAGGTCGAGGCCCTCCACCCGGAACCCGCTGGGAGCGATGGGCTCCTGCGGCGGCGAGGGCGGGAGGTCGGTGCCGGTGCTGGCGCCGGTGCCGGGTACGTGTGCGTGTGTGTCCTGGATCTGACTCATGCTGGTGACCTCAATCTTCTGCTGGTCGTTCTGAGTCGGGGGAACCGCGGAGAGCCGGCTCATCGGAGCGGGGTCTCACTTCGCCGGAGTGGGGGCGGGGTTCTCCACCGGGAGGGGACGGTCGGCGGGTTCGGACCCGGGGCCGGCCTGCGCGTCGATGATCAGCGAGTGGGGGCAGGTGAGGTAGTTCTCCCAGAACGCCTCTCCGTGCTTCGCCAGGCCCTCTTCGGAGACGGTCGGGCGGATCCACGAGACGCGGTCGAAACCTGCTGCGGCCAGGGCTTGTTCGTGCGCTGCCGCGGACCAGCGGAAGAGGTCCAGGTCGAGCACGTCCTGCCCGACCCAGGCACGCAGGTGCCCCGGGGTGCCCTCCGCCGGCGACTGCCGCACGCTCAGACGCATGCCATAGCCGCGGTACCACTGGGGGTCCGTGGAGAAACCGGGGTTGAGCACCGCGGCCACGAACCGGCCGCCTGTCGGGCGCAACGCCCGTCGCGCGGTGACGCAGAACCCCTCCAACGCCTCTCGGGTGGGGGCGTAGGGCAGTACGTACACGGCGGTGACCACATCGAACGCCCCGGCGATGCCGGGCAGATCGGTGGCGCCCGGATCGGTGGCGTTCGCGGCCAGGTACTCCACACCCAGGCCCTCGCGCTCCTCGCGCCGGCGGGCGTGTTCGACCATCGCGGCGGACTCGTCCATCCCGACGACCCGGGCCGCCCCCGCGCCGCGCAACCGGCGGGCGTACAACCCGCTGCCACAGCCCAGGTCGAGCACATCCCGCCCGGTGACATCGCCGACCGCGTTCAAGAAGCTGTATTCCTCTATGTGCTCCCGAAAAGGCATCTCTTCCATGCTGCGTTCATACGCGGCCACCGCCGTGTCGAACTGGGAATCCATCGCCATGCTCCTCGCTCCTCTGCGATTTCGTGTCAGGCCGGCCCCAAGTCCGGGGCACGCTCGTAGGCCTGTTTTTGGAAAGGGGGGTCCCGGCATCGAGCCGAAAGTCCTGCGTAGGCCCGGCACCCAGCCCAGCGTTCGATCGCACGTTCCGGGCCGGACGGGTGCCTCACACCCCGGTGGGACACCACGACATGTCGTGTCCCCGAGCGAGCGGGAACCGCCGCACCGGCGGCCGGTTCAGCGGCCATCCCCACCAAGGCGCGACGGACTCGCTCGGTGGACATCCATCGGGCCGCCGATACCCCGGTGTGAGAACCGTTCTTCCTCTCCACCCTTCTTGCCGCGATCCGGCGCCGCAAGAGTCCACACGCAATCGGAAGCGTGCACGCGTTGAACGCTTGTGCCCTTGTGAAGAACGGCAGGCCCGAAAGGGCCCGCGACGCGTGCGGACCCTGGTAGCGGCGCAGGCGCAGTGACGGGCCCCGTCCGTGGGCGTCCAGTCAGCGTGATCGCTCTGGACCGGTCGGAGGCGGCCGGGACGACCCGGCACACGCCGAATGCCCCGACCTAGCCTTCCGCGACACCCTTCAGGAAGCGCGGTACCCCTGGACGGGATTGCGCAGCGCGCCGCAGATGCCGCCGAGTGCTTCCCCGAAGACCGGTGACCAGCCGAGGGATCGCAGCCGGCTCGCGTCGAGCGCCGCGTCCATCGCCAGGAATCCGGCCAGCGGGCCGTGGGTCTCCAGCGCCTCGGCCAGGCTCCACGACGCCACCGGTACCCGGGCGGCCTCACCGATCGCGGCCGCCAGCGACGCCATGTCGACCGGGACCGGCTCGGCGATATGAAACACCCCTTGGGCGGGCTGTTCGAGCAGCGTGGCATACCCGGTCGCGAGGTCGTTCACCTGCACGGTGGACCAGTGGTTGTCGCCCGGACCGGTGTAGCGCGCCACACCGTCGGCGCCGGCCTGGCCGACCAGCCGGGCGAGCGGTCCGCCGCCGTCGCCGTACACCATCGGGGGGCGCACGACAACGCCACGGACTCTCGGGGCCTCCAGCACACGCGCTTCGGCCGGGGCAAGCCAGGCGAGCGGTCCGGTGGGCTCCGCGGTGTCGTCCTCGGTCACCGGTGTCCGCGACGAGCGGGCCCGCGGCGCACCGGTCGTGGTGATGAAGACGCCGCCCTCCATCGCGTCGAGCATGGCGGTCACCGCCGCCGCATCGACGGCGGGCCGGTCCGCCGTGTCGGTAGCCGCGGTGTGGACCACAGCGTCACCGCCGGCCGCCTGTGCCGCCAGTACGGCGAGGTCGGTGAGGCTGCCCCGGACCGGGTCGCCGCCGTTCCCCCGTACCCTGGCCTCGGCCGCGTCACTCCTCGCCAGTCCGCGCACCCGGTGGCCGCGGGCGACGAGGGTACGGGTCAGAGCCGAGCCGATGTAGCCGCTCGCGCCGGTGATGAAGATATCCATGGTGGTGCGGTCTCCCTGTTCCTTGGGGTCGTCGAGAGTTCCAGGCATGCTCCGGGGCCACTCGGGCCTTCCGGGGGCTCCCGCTCTCGGGCTGTCCCGGGTTCCCGGGTGTTCGTTTGAGCGTAGGAAGCGGCAGGAGGGGCGGACATGCGCCTGAGTCCAGGTGTTTTACGCGATCGTTCAGGGCCGGATGCCCTCGGTACGCTGCTCGGCCGGATACGGGTCGGCACCGCACGGTTCGGGCGCATCGAGCTCGGCGCGCCATGGGGGGTGCGGATGGGGCCCCGGGACACCGTGACCCTGCATCATCCGCTCGACGGCGAGATGTGGCTGGACGCCGATGGGCGGACGGCCCGGATCGGGCCGGGGGATCTGGTGATCCTGCCGCACGGTGTCCCGCACTCGCTCAAGTACCGCCCGGACGCCCGGGTCATGATGGAGGAGCAACGGCACGGTCCCCTGCCGGAAGGCGGATTGTCGGTGCGGCGCAGCTTCGGCGGCGACGGGGTGCGCACGGTGGTGCTGTGCGCCGAACTCGCGCTGACCGGCGCAGCACGCGGCCTTCTTCTGCGGGCCCTGCCTCCGGTGATCCATCTTGGGCCGAACGCGGGCGGCGATCCCCTTCCGGGGCTGCGCCGGATTCTCGACGCTCTCCGCGAGGAGGTCCGCGACGGCCGGTCCGCCTCGCCCCTGCTCGCCGCGCGGTTGGTCGAGGTGCTGCTGCTCCAGGGGATCAGAGCCGAGCTGGAGCGGCCGGCAGCGGCCGGGACATGGGGTGCCGCGCTCGGCGACGATCGCGTGGGCCGGGCGCTCGACGCGTTGTACAAAGCGCCCGGGTATCCGTGGAGCGTCGCGGAGCTCGCCCGGGTGGCAGGTATGAGCCGGGCGGCGTTCGCGCCATTGTTCCGGGAGCTGGTAGGCGAGAGTCCGATCGCCCACCTCACCGCCTGGCGTATGGCACTCGCGAAGACGGCGCTGTGCGAACAGCCCGATCTCCCGGTCGGCCGGATCGCCGCATCGGTCGGATACGGCAGCGAGTTCGCGTTCAGCGCGGCGTTCCGGCGAGTGGTGGGCATGCCACCGGGCCGGTACCGCGCCACCACGAGGACCACAAGCACCCCCTGAATCCCCCGCACCGTCCTTCCGCCCAGGGGTATCCGAGCCGCTTCGGCCCGGGCAGCACAGCGGGGGATCGCAGCAGGTCTCCCAGGCAGCGGTCACCAGACGGACGGTCCCGTGGCCCGGGCGCGCTCTTCCCTTCCAGGCCGCGCGAGTGTGTGGACATGCCGCGGGCCTCGACCTGTTCCGGGCACGTGTCCGGGCAACGCCCGCTGTCTGGGATCGGGTCCGGCTGCGACGACGGCATTCCGGGGAGGCTGTCGTCGCCGGACCGGCCGACCAGGACCGTGTTCACCCACCGGTCCGTGTACTGGGCCGGCTGCCGATGGCCCCGGTACTGGTCCGCGACGGCTCCCGCGTACGACGCCCCGCCCCCTGGGTATCCAGCTCCACGCTCCCGAGGGCGGTCCGGCGGAGAGGAACACCCGCACAAACGATCCGGCAGGAGCGGCGACGGGACCCGTTGTCAGTGGGGGGTGTCACCCTCGCCGTATGACTTCGACGGACGAGACCACGAGCGAAACCCCGTTCGACTGGCGGGAGTTCCTCACTCGCTGGAGCGGGGAGTGGGCGGACGCGCAGGACCCCCATGAGCAGGACGAATGGGACCCGGAGCTGACGGCGGCCCGGTGGCTCGGCTGTCCGGGGGCGTCGGACGCGGATATCGCCGCCCTGGAAGAGCGGATCGGGCATCGGCTGCCGCCGTCGCTCGACACGTTCCTGCGGATCAGCGACGGCTGGCGGCCGGAGGACCACCCCGTCTACCGGCTGGCGGGGACCCGGGAAATTGATCCGCACGAGAACGCCCACGGCCTCGCCGAGATCTTCGCGGAGGGCCTGGACGAGGACGCGTCGCCGCAGGAGCTGCTGGAGGCCGGGATGTGGCACCGCGCGTTCCGTCTGGACGCGGAGACGGACGCGACGCTGGTCCTGATCGATCCGCTGGACCGGGACGCGGACGGTGAGTGGGCGGTGTACGAGTGGGCGTACTGGCGGGCCGCGCCGCCCGACCGCTTTCCGTCCTTCCGCCATTACATGCTGGAGCGATACCGGTCCTTTCACAGCTCGGCCGCCCACAAGGCTGCTCACGGCGAAGGACCGGCGTTCGCCAACGACACGACGCGGGCGCAGGACGCCGTGGTAGAGCTGGCCCGGCGGGCGGCACTGGGCGGGGAGTACGAGGAGGCCCTGACCCTGCTGCGGGAGGCCGGTGAGTACGGCAGGCCGCGGGCCGGACTGCTGCGGGGGCAATTGGACTGTCTGCTCTCAGCACAAGCTTCGGCGTACTCGGTCGATGTCCTCGCGGTCGACCCGGTGTACGCCCCTGATCTGCTTCCGGTGGCCGCGGCGGGCTTCGCCACGACGGACCGGCATGACAGCAGTACCGGCCAGTCGTGGGCGCTGCTTGCCCGCTGTACGACGCCCGAGGCGGTGGAGAGGGCGGAGGAGGCGCTGCGGGCGGCGCGGGAGGGGACGTACCGCTTCACGGCCGAAGGGCCGCTCGGGGAGGCGGCCGATAAGGCGCGGGAGTTGGCCCGCTGGGGCCGGTGGAACGAGGCGTGGCGGCTGCTGTGGGCCGCGCTGCCTCACTGGCGGCCCCTGGGCCCCGACCATATGGCACCGCTGGGACTGCTCGCGGATCCGGTGCTGGGTCCGGTGATCACCCCGGAGCGGGGGCGGTTGCTGCTGGCTCTGCCGCGGGGCGAGTTCGCGCGGCCGGAGCGGGAGCTGCCCGGTACGGTCCTGGGTCCCGTCGGGGAGGCGCCGGGGGACGATCCGGTGGGTCTGTCCTGGCTGGAGGACGAGGTGCCGGACCGGTTCGATGGGGGCTATCGGGCCGTGTTCGTCGCGGACCCCGATCCGGCGGGCCTGCCGGCCCGTCTGAAGGACCCGGGCGGGGGCGGCCCCGGGCCCGGCGGCCGGCCGCAGCGGGAAGTGACGCCCGGGCCGGACGGCTTGTACCCGCCCCGCAGCACGTGGGACGCGGACCACCGGCTGGGCCTGGCACTCGGCAGTACGTCGTACGACGACCGCGCCCTGGCCTGGGTCGGGCAGGCGGCCCCCGGGTGGAGCTTCGCCTTCGACGGCAGAGCCAGGGGCTTCGGCGAGGAGCGCTTCGTCTCCCCGGCCGCTGCCGCCTCGCAGGGGACCAGGGCGGTGGTCGTCTGGCACAGCGTCGGCACCTTCGACCGGACCCGGACCCGCTTCCATCTCTCCGTCGGGGTCGACGGAGAGGAGGTGTGCGCGTTCACCGTCACGGCCGGGGACGTCGACCCGCACTGGACCGGGGAGATACCGCCATGGCTGTCGCTCGACGGCTTTCCCGGCACGACCGGGGAGTGGCGGGGCGATGAGGACCCCTGGACGGACGCGGACGACCGGAACACCCCCGACCGCGGGCTGCCGGGGACGCGGGGCGCGCTGGCCGCCCTGGAGCGGGCCCTGGGACTGACCCTGCCCCGCACCGCCCTGCTGGAAGGCCCGCTGCACAGCTTCGTCACCCGTTCGTGGACCCGTCCACCAGGGCCCGGCGAGTCGTACGCCACCCTCATCATCACCACAAGCCTCCCGGACCCCGGCGAGAACGTGTGAACCTGCCTGCGCTCCGTATCCCGCGCCGCGCCCGGACGGCGCCAAAGGCATCGTCCCCCTGCCGGTGATCCGGGACCGTGGCGGCCGTACTGAGCCGGCGGAGCCTCTGGAGCTCGTTGTCCTTGGCCGCCAGGACCGACAGCAGGCACCGGTGGCATTCCTTGAGCCGCGTGAGCTCGGTGTTGGGTCCGGGCGAGTTCGCCGGTGAGCCGCTGACCGCGACCTGCGCCGCGCTGTCCTCTACCGCCGCGGCCGCGAACAGTCCGCGCACTGCCGCCGGCTCAACTCGCCGGGCGGGAATCCTCACCGGTCACGGCAGGCCCGGGCAGCGCGGCGGGCGGGACGCGGATCACTTAGGGACCCCGGCGAGCTTGGCCCGGAGTCTGCTCTCCACCTCTGTGAGCGCCGCCAACTGGGCCTGCACGGCTCGAAGCCGCTGTTGGTACAGGACGTAGGCCTCACAGGTCGGAATATGCTCAAGTTGCTTCTCGTCGAGGCACAAGTTGAGTTCGCGAATGTCGTCGACCTTGAGGCCTGCGTCGAGGAGCGCCCGGACATTGTGCACGCGGATGACGGCAGACTCGTCGTACTCGCGGTACCCATTGCCCTGGCGACGGGCCTGGAGCAGGCCGCGCTGTTCGTAGTATCGGAGAGCCCGCGTCGAAACACCGGCCGCGTTGGCAAGTTCTCCAATCCGCATGCGCCCCCCTTTTTCAAGGCCTGCCATGATACCCAGCGCGCTGGTGAACCTCTTCACCCTGCTCCGCATGGCGTGAACGTGCCTGGTCGTGAGGTGGTGACAGGTTACGGAAGGGCGACCTCGCGGGGAGCGGTGCCGCCCTCGGGCGCGCGGGTGGGAGAGGGGTAGCGGCGTACGGACATCGCCATCACGACGATGGTGATCAGGCCGGCGACGCAAGCGACCACCAGGACGCCAATTCCGCCGGAGGCGTTGACCGCACCGCCGCCGATGGCACCGGCCAGCGCGATGCCCGCGTACAGTCCGCTGGTGTTCAGCGCCAGCGCCTCGGTGGCGGCGTCGCCGCCCATGTGCATGGCCCTGGCGTTCATCGGAGGGTTGTTGCCCCATCCGGGAACCCCCCACAGCACCAGCACGACGCCGACCACCCACACCGGAACCGTCCCCTGCCCGATGCCGCCGACCGCGAGCAGCACCAGAGCGGCCACCACCACGCCGCCGAACGCGGCCAGCAGGGTGCGGTCCACACCCCACCGGTCGGTCAGCCGTCCGCCCAGCACCGTTCCCACCGCGCCCGAGACACCCACGATCGCGATGAACACGCCCACGTACTGACCGCCGACGCCGGTGAGATCGTGGGTGATGGGGGCCATGTAGATATAGGGCATCAACCCGCCGCAGGCCGCGAGCATCGTGCCCAGCACGCACAGCAGCACCGGGGGCCGACGCAGCAACCGCAGCCGCTCGGCGACCCCGATCACCCGGGTCTGCGGAATCGAGGGCAGCATCAGCGCCGTGATCGCGACCGCCAGACAGGAGAACGCCCCCACCGCGATGAAGGTGGCCTCCCACTGCCACACGCCGCTCACCCAGGAGCCGAAGGGCACGCCGGCCACCAGCGACAGGGTCAGCCCCGCGGCCACGGTGCCGATCGCCCTGCCGGTGCGCTCCGGCGCGGCGAGCCGGCCGGCGACCGCGAAGGCCGCCGGCGAGAGTGTGGCGGCCACCAGCGCCGCCACCACCCGAAGCGCCATCAGCGTCCCGAAGGAGGGTGCCAGCGCGGTGATGAAGTTGACCACCGCGAACACTGCCAGCCCTCCCACGATCAGCGCCTTGCGCGGCACCCGGCTGGTGGCGACCGCGAGCACCGGACAGGCAATCGCGTAGGTGATCGAGAACACCGTCACCAACTGACCCGCCGCCCCCTCGCTCACCCTCAAGTCGGCGGAGATCTCCGGAAGGATCCCGGCGATGACGAAGTCATCCGTACCGATGACAAAAGTCGTCAGCAGCAGGCCCAAGAGCCAACCCGAACCGGTCGGGAGCGATATGCGCTCGTGTTGCGATTCCATGTGTCCACTGGTCCTTCGTGCATCCTGCGCTTACGGAGTCGCCCGCTACGCTAAAACCTTGACACTGCGTCAATGTCAACCCGTCGTTCGACTGCCTTCGGGCAGGTCCGAGCGAGAGGCCCGAGGCAGTGCGCGGTCAGCTGCGCGCCGGTCAGTTTCACACCGGCCAGGTCCGCTCCGGACAAGGTGGAACCGTGCAGGTCCGCACCAGACAGATCCGCGTGGATCAGGGCCGCGTGGATCAGGGACATGCCGGGAGGCCTCGCATCCCGCAGGACGGCCCGCTGCCCCGAGGCGACGAGCTCGACGCTGTCGAGCCGGGTGCCGCGCGGGTCCGGGCGGAAGTCTCTGTCGTGTGAAGGGTCACGGAAGGCCAGAACGGTGAGGGCCGCGCGCATGTCGGCCGAGTCGTCCTGACTCAGGATCGGCCAGGAGGAGTCGTGGACCGAAGGGAGCTCATGCTCCTTGTCGGCGGCGTGGGAGCGGACGTAGGAACCCGCCCAGCACGTCGTCCGCCATGCGCCTCCGCACGACACCCACGCCGGTGACATCGTCGCCGGGGCGCTCTCCCGGCATTCGATGGTGCGGGCCACCGCCGTGATGACGGTCGCGGCCGGGGCCGGGGCCACCGGACCGGGCGCTGCCCGGGCCGAAACCGCTGCCGCCGCCCGGCCGACGAGTTTCCGGCACGGCCGGACGGACGGGGCCCGGGGCCTGCGTTTCGCACCGGTCACCCCCAACGAGCACGCGCAGTTCCTCGGGCGGGACCTGGCGCATCCCGCGGATCGTGACGGGTATCTGCACCGGCCCATCCTCCATATACAAGGTCAGGTGATGGCCCCGTTCGGTCGTACGGTCCCTCCAGTGCGTGAAGGCAAGACCGGTCGCCCTGGTGGAAACGCCGGGAACCACGCGGGCCTGCCCCTCGGCGTCGCTCCCCTGATCACAGGGGGACAACGGCCCGGTGCCCGCGGCTTCCGATGAAGCCGCGGGCACCGGGCCGTTCCCGTGTGCCGGGGTCAGACACGGCCTCCCGCGTTGCGGATGCCCAGGTGCTGCGCCTGCTTCGTGTGCTGGTTGTGGAGCGTGAGCAGCCGGGCGATCCCGGCGGAGTCGCCGGCGGCGAAGGCGTCGATGATCTCGTAGTGCTCGTCCACGGCGTGGGCGCTGGGCGCGCCGCCGCCGCTCAGCGCCGCGGCCATGAAGCCGGGTGTGCTGAGCGCGCGGTAGACCTGATGCAGGGTGGGATTCTCCGCGAGGGCGATCAGGAAGTCGTGGAACTCGTCGATGGCGACGAGATAGCCGTCGAGGTCGGTGATCCGTCCGCCGCGCACATGGCGTTCGGCGGACGCGGCGATCCGCCGCCAGCGGTCGGCCACCGCCGGGCTCAACGGCCCGGGGAGCGAGGCGGCGACCCCGAGCTCGATGGCCAGCCGCCCGTCGAACGCCTCGTCCGAGGCCCGGGTGTCGAGCGGCACGAGGACATAGCCCCGTTCCGGGTCGCGTCCCACGAGCCCCTCGCCGATGAGACGGGTCATGGCGTAGTACACCGCGGACGGCGGGGTCCGCAGCCGGGCCGCGAGGTCGTCGACGTCGAGACTGCCGTCGAGCGGCAGCGTGCGGTGGACGACGAGCTCCCGCAACTGCTCGTACGCGGTGGTGTCCTGCGCCAGCTCGAACCGGCCGAACCTGCCGCGGAAGTACCCGAGGGGGGCGCCGTCCCGCGCGCTGGCGCCGACGACGCGGGCGAGGAACACCCGGTGCGTGCCGCCGACGACGTCCTCGATCACCTCGCACTCAAGGGCGGCGAGCGCGGCCGAGAGCACCGGGACGCCGCGGACACCCCGGTCGCAGTCGACCCCGGCGAACTTGTCGGCGCGCGGTCCGGCGAACTGCGCGGCGAGATGCTCCTGGTCCTCCCCGAGCACATTGACGGCGAACACCCCCGCCCGCTTCACCGCGGCATGGGTGGGCGCCTTGGTGTGGGCGCAGATCAGCAGCATCGGCGGATCGAGGGAGAGGGAGGACACCGCGCTCGCGGTCATCCCGTGGTCGACGCCGCCCTCATGGGTGGTGATGACGGCGACCCCGCTCATGAAATGGCCGATGACATGCCGGAAGAGGGCGCGGTCCAGGGGCTGGTCCGGCGCGTCCGGCGATTCCGGGGCCGGCGCCGGGTCCGCCACGCGGCGCTCCGGGCCCGAAGTCCGCTCCACGGCCGTGCTCATGGGCCGCTTCACGACCGCGCCCACGGTCCGCGCGTCCAGCCGTCGAGGTCGTAGTCGCCCAGGCAGTCCTCGACGACGGAGTCGAGCCGGGCGGCGAGCCCGCCGCGCCGCGCCGCGTTGAGCGCGTCGATCCTGACCTGGTCCGCGTTGCCCGAGTAGACCCGCTCGTACAGCCCGTGACGGCCTCCGAACTCCGTTCCGATGGTGTCCCAGACCAGCTTGAAGAGCTTGATGCGGCTCTCGGCGGAGGAGTCCGACCCCCGGTAGTACCGCTCGATGAGCGGGCCCAGTTCCGGATGGGCCAGATCGTGCCGGCTGGAGGGGACGACCAGGGGGGCGCCGCCGAGATGCGTCTCGAACAGTTCCCGGACCCGCTCCCATGCCTGCGAGGTGAACATCCGCAGCGCGCCCGCGTGCTCGATGCTGGGCATGACGGTCCCGCCGGGACCGTCGACGGGGTCCATCGCCATCACCGTGGTCAGCGCCCAGGCCGTGTTGCGCAGGGTGATCACCTCACCGAGGGCGGCCTGGACCCCGCGGAAGCCGCCGGTGCCGTTCGACGCGACCGCGCGGGCGAGCAGCCCGGCCATCAGATCGAGCTTGACGGCGAACCGGGTGCCGGCCTGGAGATGGGAGCGGTTGACGAATCCGGAGCGCGGGAAGAACGAGTTGGCCTTCTCCACGTCCCGGTAGATCAGCACGTTCTCCCAGGGGATCAGCGCCTCCTCGAAGATGAGGACCGCGTCGTTCTCGTCGAACCGGGACGAGAGCGGGTGGTCGAACGGGCTGGCGGCACGGGCCTCGTAGGAGCTGCGGCTGATCAGCACACAGCCCGGGGTGTCCATCGGGGCGATGAAGGCGAGCGCGAAGTTCTCCGCCTTGCCGGCCTCCATGCTGACGGCGCTGTTCTGGGCGACGAAGGTGGCGTGGGTCAGCGCGGAGCCGGTCGCCAGCATCTTCGCGCCGCTGACCACGATGCCCCGGTCGTTGTCGCGGACGACCCGCACATACACGTCGCCGACCTCGTGGACCGGTCGGCTGCGGTCGACCGGCGGGTTCACCAGGACGTGATTGAGGAAGAGGGCCTGCGAGGCGTAGCGGCGGTACCAGGCACGGGCGTTGTCCGCGTACGGCGCGTAGAGGTCGGGGTCGCTCGACAGGCTCGCCATGAACGCGGCCTTGTAGTCGGGGGTGCGGCCCAGGAAGCCGTACCCGAGACGGGACCAGGCGGCGATGGCGTCACGTGCCTTCAGCAGCTCGTCCGGGGTGCGGGAGGGGGCGAAGAAGCGGTGGGTCCTGATGCCCTGGTCGTCCTCGAAGGTGAGGGTGTCGCGCAGTTCGGGGTCGTGGAGCGCGTCGTACAGCCGGGAGATCGAGCGGGCGCTGTTGCGGAACGCCGCGTGCTCGGTGACGTCCTTGACCTTCTCGCCGTCGATCCAGACGGTGCGGCCGTCGCGGAGGCTGTCGAGGTAGGTCTGTCCGTCGAGGAGTGTGTCGGTCATGGGGTCCGTCCAAGGGTGTCGGGGCCGATCGCGGCGGGTCAGGAACCCGGGATCGGGACGGGCGGGGTGAAGGGGACGGGTGTCGGACCGATCGCGGTGACGTCGATCTCGATCACACAGGGGCCACGGGTGGCGAGGCTCTTGTCGAGCGCGGCGGGGAAGTCACCGGCGTCGGTGACCCGCTGGAAGGGCAGTCCGTACGCGGCGGCCAGCGCGGCGAAGTCGGGCGTCGTCAGATCCACCGCGCTGCGCCTGCCGCGATGGGCGTCCTGCATGTTGCGGAGCACGCCGTATCCGCCGTCGTTGAAGACGCAGAGCACGAGCCAGGGGCGTTCCTGGGCGAGGGTGCCCAGTTCGCCGAGGTGCACCGCGAGACCGCCGTCCCCGGCGATCACGAGGGTGGGTACGCCGGGTCTGGCGAGGGCGCCGCCGATGCCCATCGCGAGCCCCTGGCCGATCCCGCCGCCGAGTGGGAAGAGGTTGGTGCTGGGGTGGTGGATCTCCAGCAGGCGGTTGCCCCACTGACTGGAGGCGATGGTGACGTCGCGGGCGATCACGGACTCCGGGGGGAGCCGGTCCCTGAGGGTGTCGCAGATCAGGGCGTAGGGCCCGATCGCGGTGCGCAGTTCGGAGCGGGCGCGCGTGGCCGCCGCGGCGCCGTGTGCCCGCCAGCCCTCCTCGGCGGTGTGCTCCCCCAGAGCCGTGAGGAGTGCGGTGAGTACCGGTGCCGCGGCGCCGACCACCGCGGCGGCGGCCGGGAACACCCGGCCCACGGCGCGTGGGTCGATGTCGATCTGCACATGGCGGGCCGGGACGGGCAGTCCGTAGTCGGCCGTCTCGTTGGAGCGGAAGTGGGTGCCGACGCTGAGCAGCAGATCGCAGGAGGCGAGCAGTTCCCGGCCGGCGGGCGAGGCGGCGAAGTTGCCGACCGCCAGCGGATGGTCCTCGGGCAGGGAGCCCCGGCCCGCGTTGCTCGTCAGCACCGGGGCACCGAGCCGCTCCGCGAGGGCGCGCAGGGGGCCGGCGGCCTCCCGGGCGCCGCCGCCCGCCCAGATCAGGGGACGGCGTGCGTCCGCCAGCAGTGCCGCCGCCGCGGCGAGTTGCTCCGGGTCGGCGTCGGGCGGCGCGGCGACGGGAGCGGCCGGGCCCGTCAGTGGCTGCCGCGCGTACTGGAGGTCGATCGGCCATTCGACGCTGACCGGGCCCCGCGGCGGGGTCCGGGCGCGGACGGCGGCGTACCGGAGCAGGGCCCCGGCGTCCGCGCCGGGCCGTACGGTCGCGGTGTGCCGCGAGACCGCCCGGAGCAGCCCGGTCTGGTCGTGGGTCTCGTGGATCACGCCCCGGCCGAGGCCGAGGTAGCGGCTGTCGATCTGGCCGGTGACATGGAGGACGGACGCCCCGCCGGACTGGGCCTCGATCAGCGATCCGGCGGCGTTGCCGCAGCCGGTGCCGGTACTCGTCAGCGCGACGCCGAGGCCGCCGGTGACCCGGGCGTGGGCGTCGGCCGCGTTGACGGCCGCCGCCTCGTGGCGCACGGGGACGAATCTCAGCGCGCGGTCGACGGCTTCGACGAGCGGCATGTTGTGCACGCTCACCACGCCGAAGACCACCTCGGCGTGCTGCTCGCGCAGCACGGTCACCAGCAGATCACCGCCGTTGCCGTGGCTCTCGCTCCGGGGTCCTTCATCGTGGTGCGACACGTGGGTCTCCGTTCTTGTCGCGGGGCCGGGTGATCGGCGCCGGGTCCGGCGGGCGCGGGTCAGACATAGCGGCCCACCCCGCCTCCGACGTCGACCGTGGCTCCGGTGATGTACGCGGACCTCGGGGAGAGCAGGGAGGCGATCGGGAAGGCGACTTCCTCGGCGGTGCCGAGCCTTCCGAGGGGAATGCCCCGGTCGGCGGCGAGCCGGGCGCTCCACCGGGTGTAGTCGAGGGCGCCGCCCTCGGCCTCGTGGCGGCGCCGCCACTGGCCGGTGTCGATGAGGCCCAGGCACACCGAGTTGACCCTGATGCCCCGCGGTCCGAGGTCGTCCGCGAGGGTGCGGGTGAGGTTGAGGAGGGCGGCTCTCGCCGCGGAGGTGGCCGCGAGCCGGGGTTCGGGCTGCCGGGCGAGGATCGCGTTGACGTTGACGACGGCCCCGGCGTCGGACGCGCTCAGCAGGGGCAGGGTCGCCTCGACGGTGTTGAGGACGGAGAAGAGCTTCAGTTCGAGTTCCTCGCGCCACTGGGTGCGTGTGGTGTCCGGCCAGGGCGCCATCAGTGAGCCGCCGGCGTTGTTGACGACGCCGTCCAGCCGTCCGAACCGCCGTCGGGCGGCGTCGGTGAGCCGGGCGACCGCCTCGGGGTCGAGGACGTCGGCGGCCGTCGTGACGAGCCGGTCGCCGTCGGGGCCGAGCTCCCGGGCGAGCCGGTCGCCGTCGCGGGCGCAGACCGCGAGCGAACAGCCCTCGTCGAGCAGGAGCCGGGCGGTGGCGAGGCCGACGCCCGAACTCGCGCCGGTGACCAGATAGGCGCGTTCCCTCAGTCCGAGGTCCATGGGTCCTCCTTCGGCGTGGGGCGGGGGCCGTCGCCGTGGTGTGCGTCGGCGGTGGGCCCGGCGTCCGGGTGGGCGGGGCCGGGCGCCGCGCCGTCCTGTTCGGCGAGGAAGCCGGCGACGAGCGCGGTGAACAGGGCGGGCTGTTCCTGGTTGGCGAGATGCCCGGCGCCGGGGATCACGGTGAGCCTGCTCCCGGCGACGAGCCGGTGGAGGGTCCGGGACTCCTCCACCCCGGTGATCCGGTCGTGTTCACCGACGAGCACGAGCGTGGGGACGTTCAGTCCGGGCAGGGCCGCGGTGTGGTCGGTGTCGGCCATGGAGGCGGCGGCCCGGGTGTATCCCGGCAGTCGTACGGAGGCGGTCATCACCTCGCGTACGGCGGCGACGGCCGCGTCGGGCGCCTGGTCGGAGAGCAGCCGGGGAGCTCGTGCCCGGGCGAACTCCCGGACCCCGTCCCGGGCCAGTTCCCGTACGCGCTGCCGCATGGCCGCCGCGCCCTCGGGGGTGCGGCCGGAGCCCCGGGTGGAGTCCGCGAGGACGAGTGAGCGCACCAGAGCGGGGTGGCGCAGCGCGAGCCGGGTGGCGACGACCCCGCCCCAGGAGACGCCCACGACATGGGCGGGGCCCGGTGCGAGGGCGGTCAGCAGGGCGGCGGCGGTGTCGGCGTAGTCGTCCATGCGGTAGCGGGCGCCGGGATCGCCGGAGCGGGCGTAGCCGGGGGCGTCCCAGGCCATGACCCGGTGGTGGCGGGCGAGTGCGGTGAGCTGTCCGGTGAAGGAGGCGGCGGACGAGCCGATGCCGTGGAGCAGCAGGACGGGTGAACCGGCCGTGCCAGCGGTGTCGACGTGGACGCGGACGCCGCCCGCGGTGAGGTGTCCGCCGGTGACGGCGGGGGTGTTCATACGACGCCTCCGGGGTTCCCGGCGAGGGCGCGGATCGCGCGGAGCGCGGCGTACGGGACGATGCCGCTGGTGCGGGGGTTCGCCGGTGAGGGAAGGTTGGCGATCTCGAAGCGGTAGCGGCCCGCGGGGCCGGTGGCCTCGATCTCATGGCGGCTCAGGGTGGCCCCGGGGTCGGCGACGACGACGGCCTCGACGAGGTCCCAGTCACCGACGGCCAGGGCCACGGACGCCGCCACGTTGCTGGTCGCGGGGAACGCGCGGGTGACCTCGCGGGCGGGGGCGCGAAGCACCTCGTACGGTTCGGCGGTGGTGCGCAGCCGGGATGTCTCGGCCTCGGTCATCCACGGACGGGCCAGGGAGCCGGGGGACTTGGACGTACGGATGGTGACGGTGTCGAAGGGGGCGAGGGCGCCGGCGGCGGTCAGCAGGTCGAGTCCGCCGACCGCGCCGGCGCACAGGCTGAGCCTGCCGGGTCCGGCCAGCAGACGCCGGTGCAGCACGTCGTCGGCGAGTGCCCCGGTGGAGAGGGCGAGCAGATGCCGGCCCGCGGCGACGACCGAGGGGCCTGTGTCGCGCAGTGCGGTCTGTCCGGCGCATTCGACGACGAGTTCGGCGCGGGCGAGCGCGGTGGCGAGGGGCACGACCGGCAGCCCGGGGGCGGGTGCCGTGGCGGGGTCGACGACCGCGACGAGGCGGGCGCCCGGCACGTGTCCTTCGCGGAGCGCGTCGGCGATGACGGACCCGATGGCTCCGTGGCCGAGGAGGGCCACCGTCAGTTCCGTCATGCCGGTGTCCCGCGGTGCCCGGGGTCGGGGATGCCCGCCATCCGGGTACGGACGTCGGTGGACGGCGGCCCGGCGGTGCCCCAGAGGTCGGACAGGGCGGGGGTGCGCCGCCAGGTGCGGCAGAGCCAGGTGTCCTCCTGGACCTGGTCGACCTCGGAGGTGTACTCGCAGACCAGCCCGGCCGGATCTGCGAAGTAGGAGAACGTGTTGTTCCCCGGGCCGTGCCGTCCCGGTCCCCACAGGGGCAGCCGGTCATGGTGGCGGAGCCGGCCGATGCCGCGCATGAAGTGGTCGATGGAGGTCATCTCGTAGGCCACATGGTTGAGCGAGGTCCACTCGGCCTGGTTGAACGCGATCGCGTGGTGATCGTTGTTGCATCGCAGGAACGCCATCCGGTGTTCCGACCAGTCGGATATCCGCATGCCGAGCACCTGGGTGTAGAAGGCGCAGGCGGCGTCGATGTCGACGGTGTTGAGCACCACATGGGCGAGCTTGCGGGGGATCGCGGCCCGGCCTTCGGGGTCGCCGGGGACGACCGCCTCGACCTCGCAGGAGAGTTCCACGAGGCGGCCCTCCGGGTCGGCGAACCGCAGTCCGTAGCCGCCGCCCGGCTGGTCCAGGACGCCCGGTCCGGCCAGCGGCCGCGTCCCGTGCGCGGCGAGCCGCCGGGCCGCGGTGTCGACCTCCCGGCGGTCCCCGACCGAGAAGACGATCTTGCCCAGGGCGTTGCGCTCCGCCTCGTGGAGTTCGAGGATGTGGTGCTCCTGTCCGGTGCCGCGCAGCCACGCCGCCCCGTCGCCGCGCTCGACCGGGGTCAGTCCCCACACCTCGCTGTAGAACTCCGCGGACTCGGTGGCCCGCGGGGTGTGGAGGGAGACCGCGCGCAGCGAACGCAGTCGGGCGACGGGCCGCGGCGGATCGGCGGAGCTTCCGGCGCGGCCGGCGCGGCGCTCTCCCGCGTCGGCGGGGCGGGCGCCGTCGTGGGTGGGGCCGGAGGTGGTGGCGGTTTCGTTCATCGGGTGACTCCTCAGGGGCCGGGCGGGACCGCGGGACCGGGCCGGGTGCGGGCGTTCGGTGGCGGGGCCGGGGTCAGCCCCGGGTGATCCCGTGCATCGCGGAGGTCGGCGGGTAGGTGGGCAGCTGGGGCCTGTTCGCGCCGATGACCACACAGAACAGGGCGTCGGTGGTGCCGATGTTGCGCAGGCTGCGCGGCACCCCGGCAGGGACCCGTACCAGGTCCCGGTAGCCGAGGACACGGCTCGCGGTCCGGGTGCCGTCCTCGGTGTCGTGGACGGTGACCTCCAGCCGCCCTTCGAGGACGAAGAACGCCTCTTCGGCGTCGTGGTGGGTGTGCTCCGGGCCGACGGCCCCGGCCGGCAGCCGCATGTTGGAGAAGGTGAAGTGCCCGGCCGGGAGGATACGGTCGTCGCCGTCGTGGTCGCCGGTGGCACCGGAGCCGATGTACCGGATCTGGGCCCGGCGGAACTCGTCCCCCGCCTTGGCCTGGAAGCCGAGGGTGTCCCAGTCCTCGTGCCGGGAGTCACGGCTGGCGACGCAGGAGTCCAGGAGCGTCCGCAGGGCGGCCTCGGTCGACTCGCGGGTGGTGGCGTTCTGCTCGCTCACGGTGTGTCCTTTCGCTGGTGACGGGCTGGTCGCCCGCCGGGGAGGGGGCCGTACCGGATCGGCCGGCCGTGGGGAAGGTCAGGGGGAAGGTCAGGGGTGGTGCGGGCGGCTCGACCGGAGGTCCGGGAGCCGGGGAAGGGGGCCGGGTGCCGTCCGGGCGCGGTCCCGTGCCCGGGGCGTTCAGGGCTCAGGTGCCCCAGGCGGACGGCGTCGCGTCGAGGCCCCAGTACAGGCTCTTCTGCGTCATGTAGGCCCGGATGCCCTGCCGGCCCTTCTCGCGCCCGATGCCGCTCTCCTTGACCCCGCCGAACGGGGTCGACGCGGAGAGCTGCTTGTAGGTGTTGATCCAGACGGTGCCCGCCTCGATCCGGCGGGCGAGGCGCCAGGCCCTGCGGTAGTCGCGGGTCCAGATCCCGCACGCCAGTCCGTACGGGGTGGAGTCGGCCAGCGCGCCCAACTCCTCCTCGTCGTCGTACGGGAGGACCGCGAGGACCGGGCCGAAGATCTCCTCCTGGCAGACGCGTGAGGCCGGGTCGAGTCCGGTGATCACGGTCGGACGGTAGTAGAAGCCGCCGTCCAGACCGGGTCCGGTGGGCCGTTCGCCCCCGGTGCGGATGTGCCCGCCCTCGTCGGCCGCGAGCTGGACGTACGACTCGACCGCGGCACGGTGCTCCGCGGAGATCAGCGGGCCCATATGGGTGCCTTGCGCCATCGGGTCGCCGATGACGAGCCGTTCGGCGGCCGCGACCACGCGGCCGGTCAACTCCTCGAACGCGGACCGGTGGACGAAGAGGCGTGAGCCTGCGACGCATGCCTGTCCCTGGGAGGAGAAGATGCCGAGGAGCACCCCCTGGACGACCTGGTCGAGATCCGCGTCGGGCAGCACGATCACCGGTGATTTGCCGCCCAGTTCGAGGGAGACGGGCATCAGTTTCCCGGCGGCGATCGACGCGATCCGCCGACCGGTGCCGGTACCGCCGGTGAAGGCCACCTTGCGGACCCCCGGGTGACGTACCAGTGCCTCACCGGTCACCTGTCCGGGCCCGGGCAGCACACTGACCAGGCCCGGGGGGACACCGGCGCGCAGCAGCAGGGAACCGAGCCGCAGGGCGGCCAGCGGCGACCACTCGGCGGGTTTGATCAGTACCGCGTTCCCGGCGGCGAGGGCGGGCGCGGCCTTCTGGGCCTCGCTGGCGATCGGTGAGTTCCAGGGGGTGATGGCGGCGACCGGGCCGATCGGCTCGTGCACGCTCATGCTCAGATAGGGGCCGCGCGGGGTGGTCAGCTCCTCGTCCAGGGTTTCGAGCGCGGCGGCGACGTAGCGGAAGGTCCCGGCGGCACTCGCCACCAGGGCCCGGGTCTCGGTGAGGGGCTTGCCGATGTCGTGCGCCTGGAGCCGGGCGAGGTCCTCCGCCTCCTCCTCGATGAGCGCGCCGACGCGATGGAGCAGCGCGGCGCGTTGATGGGGAAGAAGACCGCGCCAGCGGGGGTCCCGCATGGCGGCGGCGCCCGCTGTCACCGCGTCGTCGACGTCCTCGGCGGTGGCGGTCGTGACCTCCGCGAGGACGGCCCCGGTCGCCGGGTCGAGCGACCGTATGACCGCGCCGCGCCCTGGTCGGTGCCGCCCCGCCACGATGATGTCCATGCTTGTGCCGGCCATGACGACCTCTCTCTCCGCCGGTTCGGGAGCGGCTCTCGCCGCCGCTGGGCCGGCGCTCCCACCACCGGATCCTGGTGTCCGGCTGGTCCAGCGGGAGAAAACTTAGATCTAAGTCTCTTAGAGCGTCAATACATAGGGCTGATATTCTCCGCGTCCAGCCTGTTCATGACGAGCCGTAGGTGGGCGCACCCGTGAGCCATCGACCCGACAGACGTTCCGCCGTGTCCGATCCCGCGTCGCCGGGGTCGGCGGACCGGGCCCCGGAGCCCGCCCGGGAGGACACCCCCGACGAGGTGGACCGGATCATCGCCGAGTGGCGCAGGGAGCGGCCGGGCCTCGACGCGGACAGCATCGACGTGGTGGGCCGCATCACCCGCTGCGGGGTGCTGGTCCGCAATCTGTCGAACCGGATGTACGACCGCCACTCCATCAATCAGTCGATCTTCGACGTACTGGCGAGCCTGCGCCGGATGGGGCCGCCCTATCGCAAGACGGCGCGGGAACTGGCGACCTCGTCCCTGCTCACATCGGGCGGGATGACGATGCGGCTCGACCGGATGGAGCGGGACGGGCTGATCCGCAGGATCCGCTCGGCCGAGGACCGCCGCAGTGTGTACGCGGAGCTCACCCCGGCGGGTTTCGCCCTGATCGACCGCATCATCGACGATCACCTGGAACGGGAGCGCGAGATGCTCCGGACGCTGGACCCCGACGAGCGGCGGCAGCTCGCCGGTCTGCTGAAGAAGCTGGAGACCCGGCTGCGCGACCTGGACTGACCGGCCTCCCGGGGCCGTCCGGCCCGGCCCCGGCCTGCGTGACGTGCGGCGATCCGTCGCGCCACGGAGGCCGGGCCGCACGGGATACACACGCAACAACTTAACTAAAAGCTTCTTTGACCTAAGCCTTGTGGGTCCCGGACGGCGGGGTCTATGGTCTCGGCAACGCAGATCAACCCTCCAGGTCATGAGCCCGCGACCGCCGCACACGACGGCATCGGCCGACCTGACGGACATCCGACCATGAGGGCTTGAGCCCATGCCCCGCCGTCCCCGCCGAGTGCGCGGGTGACCGTTCGAGGGGCTACGAAGGGAGCCATCCGTGCCGACTCCGACCATCGCCGGGACCACCCCGGGGACCGCACCCGCCACCGGGACCCCGGAAGGGGAACCGCACGACGAGCGGGCGTTCCGGATGCGCCGCACCCAGGAGTTCATGGACGCCCATGAGCTCGACGGCCTGCTCGTCTTCGGCGCCGACCGCAGCGACCGCTACGACGCCGGCCAGTACCTCTTCCGTGACCGCCGCTACCAGCACTTCGTCGTCCCCCGGCACGGCGAACCCACGATGGTGGCCTTCGCCGCCCAGGTCGCGGCGCAGCACCAGCTCACCCGGGAACGCGGTCTGGAGACCTGGATCGAGGACATCCGCGTGGGGTCCGCGCCGGAACTCCTGCCGCGGATCGCGCGGGAGAAGCAGCTCGGCGGCGGCCGGCTCGGCGTCATCGGCGCCGGGTACGGATCGCCGTTCTACCCGGGCGGCTGGGTCTCCCGGTCCGTCTGGGACGCGATCGGCGAGGGACTGCCCGACGCCACACTGCTCGACGTCACCCGCGACTACGGACTGGTGATGGCCCGGCGCAGCGACGAGGACCTGGAGCACATCGCCACCGCCGCCGCGGCCGGGGACGCGGCCGTCGAGGCCATGATGGCGCTGGCCGCGCCGGGCCTGGACGAGACGGAGCTGTACGCCGAGGGTGTGGCGACGATGCTGCGCAAAGGGATGCGCGTCACCTGGATGCTCTTCCAGACGGGCCTGGACAACTACGCCTGGGGGGAACCCACCTGGCTGACCCGCCCGGAGCGCGCCCGGCGGCTGGAACGCTCCGACATGGTGTGGGCCGAGATCTTCCCCAACTACGCCGAGCTGAACACCCACGTCAACATGAGCTTCACCCTCGGCACGCCCCCGGCCGAGACGCTGCGCTGCGCGGAGGTCGCCCGCGCGTCCTACGAGGCCGGTGTCGCCGCGGTACGGCCCGGCGCGTCCTTCGCCGAGGTGTGCGCGGCGATGGAGGTGCCGCTCACCGAGGCCGGGATGTGGCATCTGACCCCGCAGTTCGCCTCGCTGAACCCGCTGTTGTCCGGAGGAGGCTCGGCCCTCGGCATCCGGGACCACGTCGACTCCTTCGCCGGCGCCTACCCGCACGCGGACGGACACCCGGGCCCCTTCTTCGACTTCGAGATCGAGCCCGGTATGACTTTCTCCCTCCAGCCGGACGCCCGGCTCGGCAGGCGCGGCGCGATCGTCGGCGGTGTGGTGGCCGCGACGGAGTCCGGCTGCCGTGAGTTCAACACCGTCTCCACCCGGCTCAACTCGGTCGAGGTGTAGGCACCGGCCACGGCGTCCGGTCCCCGCTCCAGCGCCTCGGCCGGCGTGCGGGCGTAGGTCACGGCGACCGGCCCCTTGGTGCGGCGCCCCCCGACCGCGTGCCCGGGACCGTTCGGCCCGGGCGCGCGGAGCAGGACCGTCGCCCACCCGAACCCTGATGATCCGGCCTGGTTCAACCCGTTCCGGTCGGATACGATCCGCTTCGACCGGCCATACGGTCACCACCGCCACCCCGCGCACCACGCCAATGGCGCCGTCGATCCGGCCCGGCTCTCCCCGCGCCCCGGCCGTACGCGCGGCCCCTTCCGGCCGGGTCGCACCGGTCGGCCCGCGCCCTGGGCCCCACGCCCGCACCCTCCGGCGGCCCCAGCAGTCGGACCTCGTACAGCCGGGTATCCCCGCACCCCGGTCCTTCCTCCCTTCCGGCCGGACTGCCCGGCCACCCTCCCGGCAAGGTGGTATTGCTCATGACAAAGCGGCCTGTATCGATCGATCGGCGCGCTCTTCTGCACGGCATGGCCGCGGTGGGGACCGGCGGTCTGCTGGCTGCCTGCGGCGACGGCTCCGGCTCCTCTTCCGGCAAGGCCGGTTCCGGCGGGAACCTGCCCTCCTCCCTCAGACCGCTGGCCGACAAGGCGGCCAAGGAGGGCGAGATACGGCTCTTCATCAGCACCGACTCCCGTACCCCGGCCCACGCCAGGAAGCTCGCCCAGGCGTTCCGCGCCGACACCGGCGTCGACCTCAGGATCAAGTTCGTCGGCGGCGAACCCGACCCCGCGTTCGCCAACAAGCTGGTGCAAGAGGCGAAGGCCCAGGTCACTCCGTCGATAGACGTGTTCGCGACCACCCCCTTGGTGGTCAAGCAGCTCAGCGGCGCGGGCCTGGTCCAGCCGGTCGACTGGGGCTCCATGGAAGGGGTCGCCGCCGACGATGTCTGGGCCGACCACCATGGCATCCACATCGCCGAGATCGCCCGGACGGTCCTCTACAACACCAAGGACGTACAGGCGGCGGACGTCCCGAAGTCCCTGGAGGAACTCCTCACCGACAAATGGCGCGGCAAGATCGTCACCGCCGGGCTGCCCGATGTCTTCAGCCCGCTGGCCGCCGGACTCGGCGTCGACAAGACCCTGGACTTCGTGCGCCGACTGCTGGAGGACGGCAGGGTGTCCCTCGCCTCGGTACCGACCGCCATCCGCACCCAGGTGAGCAGCGGGGAGTTCCCGATCGGCTACGGAGTACGCATAGGCGAGCGTCAGCGCGTCGCCAAGGCACCCGTCGACTACGCACCCGTCAAGGTGCCCGTGGTGCCGCGCGCCGGACTCGTCGTCAAGGGAGCGGAGAACCCCGCCGCCGCGCAGCTCTTCCTCTACTGGCTCAACGCCACCGAGCAGGGCCGCAAGAAGGCGTACGAGGTCCTCGACTGGCCCCGCCACACCACCCCCGGCACCGATCTGTATCTCCTGGCCGAGAAGGCCGGCGGGGTGATGACCGCGGGGACGGACTGGTGGATGAACGACTACGAGAAGGTCAACAAGCAGCTCGCACAGTTGCTGAGGAAGTAGGGATGGGGTCGGACAAGGTGCCGGAACTGACCACCTCGCGCCCCGCCCCCGAAGGCAAGCGCACCGGGGGAAAGGGCACCGCCTCGCGGCACGATCCACCACCGGGCCGCACCGCACGACGCCGGGTCGACGCCCCGCTGGTCGTGGTACGGGTGATGATCGCCCTGTTGTGCGTGGTGCTCGTCGTCCCGATGGCCGGACTGGTCTGGGCGGCGTTCGGCCCGGGAGAGGGATTCGGCGGCGGAGAGCTGTCGCTCGACAACTTCCGCACGGTACTCGGCTCCAGCGGACTGGCCGGGACGCTGCTGCGCACCCTGGTGCTCGGGGTGGGCAGCGTCATCGTGATGCTGCTCGTCGCCGTCCCGCTGGCCTGGCTCTACGCCAGGACGGATCTGCGCGGCAAGAGCGTCATCCTCTTCCTGGCCGCCGCGAAGATGGCGATCCCCGGCTTCCTCGTCGCCCTCGGCTACATCTTCATGTTCAACCCGAGCAACGGGATCATCAACACCTGGTGGGGGGAGCTGGGCGGCAGCGGCCCCCTCACGGATGTCTACAGCCTGAAGTGGATCATCCTGCTCCAGGGACTGGACTTCGCCGGCCCCGCGTTCTTCATGCTCGTGCCCACCCTGCGGGTCATCGACGTCAACGTCGAGGAGGCCGCCGCGGTCCACGGCATCCCCCGGCTGCGGGCCGCCCTCCAACTGCTCCTCCCGATCGCGGCACCGGCCATCGCCGGGGTGTCCATCTTCTTCTTCATCGTCGCCGTCGAGGTGTTCGACTACGCCGGGATGCTCGGGATGCCCGCCCGGATCACCGTCCTGTCCACCCTGATCTACCAGTACACCCAGGGCGCCACCGGCTCCCCCGAGTACGGCAACGCCGCCGCCGTCGGGCTCGGGATGGCACTCGGGATCGGCCTCATCATGCTCGGCTACTACCGGGCGATGCGCCGCGCCGGACAGATGGCCACGGTCACCGGCAAACGCGCCGCCCGTGAACCGATCAGACTCACCCGGCGGGGCCGGGTCGCCGGATACTGCCTCATCGGGCTGTACGCGCTGATCGGTGTGGTGCTGCCGGTGCTGACCCTCGTCTGGGCCTCGCTGGTGCCCTATCTGCGGCCCCCGTCGGCCGAGGCGTTCGGGGAGCTGTCCTTCGCCGCCTACACCGACGCCGCCTACGATCTGGGGGAGGTACTGCCGACCACGCTCCTGCTGGTGGCGGTGGTACCGACGGCCGCGGTGGCGTTCGCCGCCTGCGCCGGATGGCTGGTCACCCGCACCACCGTACGGGGCCGGCGCGGACTCGACGCGCTCATCATGATGACCCTCGCCGTCCCGTCGATCGTCATGGCCGTGTCCTTCGTGTACGTCGGGCTCTCCGCCTACCGATGGCTCCCGCTCTACGGAACCGCGGCCTTCCTCGCCCTCGTGGTCGCCTGCCGGTTCGTGGCGACCGCGTACCGCACCCTCCACGGAACGATGCTCCAGGTCCACGGCGAACTGGAGGAGGCGGCGGCGGTCTCCGGCATCCGCCGGGGCCGGGCGTTCGTCTCCGTCGTCCTGCCCGTGGTGCGCGGCAGCCTGGCCTACGCCTGGTTCTGGATCGCCCTGCTGACCATCCGCGAACTGACCATCACCCTGATCCTCTCCAGCGACGGCACGGATGTGATGTCCACCCGGATCTTCGGCTACAGCTCGGCGGGCGAGACCGGCCTGTCCGCCGCCCTCGGGGTGATCCAGCTCGGACTGATCACGGTCCTGCTCATCGCCTTCTGCCGCGTCGCCCGCCGCCAGTCCCTCTAGGAGCTCCCATGATCGACCTCGAAGGCGTCTCGAAGTCCTTCGCCCAGGACCGCGACCGGGTGCCGGCGCTGCGCGATGTCTCCCTGTCCGTCGCCGAGGGCGAGTTCTACGTCCTGCTGGGCGCGTCCGGCTGCGGAAAGACGACCACGCTGCGCATCGTGGCCGGACTGGAACGACCCGACACCGGCACCGTGTCCATCGACGGCCGGCAGGTCTCAGGACACGCACCCCCGGTCTGGGTGGGCCCCGAGGAAAGACCTCAGGCGATGGTCTTCCAGTCGTACGCCCTGTGGCCCCATATGACGATCCGGCAGAACATCGCCTTCCCCCTGCGCCGCGGTGTGCGGCGCCCGGACCGGGCGGAGGCGGCGGCCCGGGTGGAGGAGGCCCTGGAGATGTTCCGGCTGACCGAGCAGGCGGACCGCAAGGTGACACAGCTCTCGGGCGGCCAGCAGCAGCGGGTGGCACTCGCCCGGGCACTCGCGCTGCGCCCCAAGGTGCTGCTCATGGACGAACCGCTCTCCAACCTGGACGCGAGACTGCGGATGGACCTCCGTATCGAGCTCAAGGAGCTGTCCCGGCGGACGGGCATCACCTGTCTGCTCGTCACCCACGACCAGGAGGAGGCGATGATGCTCGCCGACCGGGTCGGCATCATGCAGGGCGGCGGGATCGTCCAGGAAGGCCCGCCGCACGAGCTGTACAACGCGCCCGCGACGGAGTTCGTCGCCAACTTCCTCGACCATATGAACCTCGTCCGTGCCGTCTCGGTCGTCTCGTCGGACGCGCACGGTCTGGAGGTCACGGCGGGCGGCCGGCACCTGCGCACGGGCCCCGGCGACCATGCCGTGGGCACCGCGCTCACCCTCGGTATCCGCCCCGACGACATCGTGTTCGACCTCGGCGACGGCACGGGTACGGAGCCCAACCAGGTGACCGGCACCCCCCTCGACCACCACTACGTGGGCGGACACTTCCTCCACCGGGTGCAGACCCCGCTGGGCCTGCTCACCGTCCGCTCCCCCACGGGCCCGGACGCGTTCACGTCCGGCACGGTACGTCTGCGGCTGCCCGCCGAGAAGCTGATCACCATGGCTCCCCCGGCCGGGGCGTGAGCTCCCGCGACCGGGCGCCGGCGGTCGGCCGGTGAGGGGCAGCCAGGTCTCTTCCGCGGACTGGGCGTTGAGGTGGCCCTGTTCCGGGCCGCAGGGCGCCGCCCTCCGCCCCTGACCCAAGCGCCATCCTCCGGGCTGCTGCCCGGCCGGCCTGCGGGTCCTCCAGGTCCTCCGGGTCGCGCGGCACCCCGCACTTCGGCGGTTCGCCACCGTTGAGGTCCCGGCCGGCGAACGCGCACTCGGGGCGCGTCAAGCGATGAACTCCAGTTCACCTGGCGAACACATGCCGTCGTCACCCCGTAAAGGAAGCTTCCGTGGACAAAGTCAGTCACAGCGCCGCCGCAGCGGTCGGCGACATCGGGGACGGAGCCTCGCTCGCCGTCGGCGGGTTCGGTCTCAGCGGTGTGCCGGGCACCCTGATCGCCGCCCTCCTCGCCCGCGGGACCGGTGGACTGCACGTGGTCTCGAACAACTGCGGGGTGGACGGCTCCGGGCTCGGCACCCTGCTCGCCGCGCGGCGCGTCACCCGCGTCACCGGCTCGTACATCGGGGAGAACAAGGAGTTCGCCCGTCAGTACCTGGCCGGTGAGCTGGAGGTCGAACTCGTGCCCCAGGGAACCCTCGCGGAACGGCTGCGCGCGGGCGGCTGCGGCATACCGGCCTTCTTCACCCCGGCCGGAGTCGGCACCCAGGTGGCGGAGGGAGGTCTGCCCCGCCGTTACGGAGCGGACCCGGAGCTGAGCTCCGCCAAGGAGATCCGCGCCTTCGGCGGCCTCGATCACGTTCTGGAGCCCGCCATCACCACGGACTTCGCCCTCGTACGGGCCGCCAGGGGCGACCGGCTGGGCAACCTCGTCTTCAGCAGGGCGGCCCGCAACTTCAACCCGCTCGCGGCGATGGCGGGCCGGATCACCATCGCCGAGGTCGAGGAACTGGTCGAGCCGGGCGAGCTGGACCCGGACGCCGTGCATCTGCCCGGCGTCTTCGTCCAGCGGGTGGTGCCCCTCACCCCCGCACAGGCCGCCGACAAGGCCATCGAGAAGCGAACGGTCCGGTCCGGCGGGCCGGAAGCAGCCGCACGGACCCGGACGGTGGACGCCTGATGCCCTGGACACGCGACGAAATGGCGGCCCGCGCCGCCGCCGAACTGACCGACGGGTCGTACGTCAACCTCGGCATCGGACTGCCCACCTGGGTCCCCGCCTTCCTCCCCGCCGGGATCGACGTGGTCCTCCACTCGGAGAACGGCATCCTCGGAGTGGGCCCGTATCCGACCGAGGACGAGGTCGACCCGGACGTGATCAACGCGGGCAAGGAGACCGTCACCGTCCGGCCCGGAGCGGCCTGCTTCGACTCCTCCCTCTCCTTCGGCATGATCCGCGGCGGACACATCGACACCGCCGTCCTGGGAGCCATGCAGGTCTCCGCCGGCGGCGACCTAGCCAACTGGTCCGTCCCCGGACACCTGGTCAAGGGCATGGGAGGCGCGATGGACCTGGTCCACGGAGTGCGTCGGGTCATCGCCTTGACCACCCACACCGCCAAGGACGGTTCCCCGAAGATCGTGCGGGAATGCACCCTGCCGCTCACCGGCAGAGCCTGCGTGCGACGCGTCATCACCGATCTCGCCGTCCTCGACATCACCGACGACGGCCTGCTGCTCGTCGAGACCGCACCCGGTGTCACCGCCGCCGAAGTACGCGCGAGAACCGCCGCCCCGATCCGCGTCGCCGCCACCATGACCGGAGGAGCCTGAGATGCCCGACCGCCTCCGTGAGGTCTATGTCGTCGACGCGGTCCGCACCCCCGTGGGCAACTCCTCACCCCTCAGCGACGGGGCATCCGCGCTGCTGCTCACCGACGAGGACGGGCTGCGCGCCCGCGGACGCGAGCCGCTCGCCCGCGTCAGCGCCACCGCCGTCACCGCCGTCACCGCCGTCACCGCCGTCACCGCCGTCACCGGCATCGAACCGCGGCCATTCGGAGCCGGCCCCGTCGAAGCCGTCCACCGCGCGCTGGAGAAGGCGGGCCGCAGGACGGCGCGAGTGGACGTCCTCGAACTGAACGAGGCCTTCGCGGCCCAGGCCCTGGCCTGCGTCGGCCAGTGGCCCGACCTCGATCCCGCTGTCGTCAACCCGCGCGGCGGAGCCCTCGCCATCGGCCATCCGCTGGGCGCCTCCGGAGCCCGTATCACCGGCGCGGTCGCCCATCAACTCGCCGCGGCGGGCTCGGGCACCGGGGTCGCGGCCCTGTGCATCGGCGTCGGCCAGGGTCTCGCCCTCGTACTGGAACGGTGACACGTGTCCCTCAGCGAACCGACCCAGCGGCAGATCAGCGCCGAGATCGCGGCGGCCCATGAAAGCGCCGCCACGACGTCCCGGCACCACCCGGCTCGTGACTTCGCGCCGTACCGCGGCACTCTGCTCCGTCATCCGCACCAGGTCCCGATCCCGCTGACCGACGACCCGGAGGCCGCGGAACGGACCGGGCCGGTCTTCGGGGTCACCGATGTCACCGGCCTCGACGCGGATCTGACCCGGCAGCACCCTGGGGAGCCGTTGGGCGAACGGATCACCGTCACCGGACGCGTCCTCGACCGGGTGGGCCGCCCGGTACGCGGCCAGCTCGTCGAGATATGGCAGGCCAACGCGTCCGGGCGGTACGCGCACCAGCGTGATCAGCACCCCGCCCCGCTCGACCCCGGCTTCACCGGCGCCGGACGCTGCCTCACCGACGACCAGGGCCGCTACCGCTTCACCACCATCAAGCCCGGCGCCTACCCCTGGCGCAACCACCTCAACGCCTGGCGGCCCGGCCATATCCACTTCTCCGTGTTCGGCACGCACTTCACCCAGCGGCTGATCACGCAGATGTACTTCCCCGGCGACCCGCTGCTCCCCTATGACCCGATCCTCCAGTCGGTCACCGACCCGGCCGCCCGCGCCCGGCTCGTCGCCGAGTACCGGCATGAGCTGTCCACCCCCGAACGGGCGCTCGGCTACCACTGGGACATCGTCCTCGACGGACCCACCGCCACCCTCCCCGACCCCGAGGACCACCGATGATCCTCCCCACACCGGCCCAGACCATCGGCCCCTTCTACGGATACGCGCTCCCGTTCCCGGGCGGTGCGGACATCGCCCCCCGCGGCCATTCCCAGGTCGTGACCGTCCACGGCTCCGTCCGTGACGGCGGCGGCGACCCGGTACCGGACGCGCTCCTGGAGAGCTGGCAGACCGTCCCGCGCCCGGGCCCCGGCTCCATGCGGCGCGATCCCGTCAACGGCGGGTTCGCGGGCCGCAACGGCGTCGACTTCACCGGATTCGGACGGGTGGCCACCGACGCGGACGGCCACTGGGCGATACGCACCCTCGCCCCACCCGCCACCGCGCCCTATCTCGCCCTGTGTGTCTTCGCCCGCGGACTGACCCACCACCTCTTCACCCGCGCCTATCTCGTGCGGCCGACCGAGGACCGCCTGCTGAGCACGCTGCCGCCGGATCGCGCGCGGACCCTGATGGCCACCGGGGACGGGGAGCGGACCTACCGCTTCGACATCCACCTCCAGGGGGAGAAGGAGACGGTCTTCCTTGACTTCCGACACCACTGATCCACAGGGCGCGTACCCGGCCCACGGGCTGCTCGCACCCGCGTGGGCCGGCGTGCCCGCCGAGGCGACGACCGGGGACAGGGCCGTGCTCCAAGCCCTCCTCGACGCCGAGGCCGCACTCACCCGCGCCCAGTGCGTCACCGGTCAGGCTCCCTCGGCCGCCGGTCGCACGGTCACCGAAGCCGCCCGCGCCGACCGCTTCGAGGTCCGCTCGCTGGCACTGCGCGCCCGTGGTGGAGGCAACCCGGTCATCCCGCTCGTCGCCGATCTCACCCGGGCCGTCGCGGACCTGGTCCCGGAGCACGCGGAGTACGTGCACCGGGGAGCCACCAGCCAGGACATCCTGGACACCGCCCTTGTCCTGGTCGCCGCCCGTACCCTCCGTCCGATCGTCCTGGACCTCCGGCGGACGGCCGACGCGCTCGCCCGGCTCGCCAGGGCCCATCGCGACACCCCGATGGCGGGCCGCACCCTCACCCAGCACGCCGTCCCGATCACCCTGGGGCTCAAGGCGGCGGGCTGGCGCTCCCTGGTCCTGGACGCGGCCGACCGGCTCACCCGGGTCCGCGCCTCGCTCCCCGTCCAGCTCGGCGGGGCGGCCGGCACGCTGGCCGCCTTCCACGCCTACGCGCCGGACGCCGGGAACGAGCAAGGCGGGATCGACCCCGGACTGGCGCTGATCACCGCGTACGCCGCCGAACTCGGCCTGGTGGCACCCGCATTGCCCTGGCACACCCTGCGCACCCCGATCGCCGACCTCGGCGGAGCCCTCGCCTTCGCCACCGGAGCGCTGGGCAAGATCGCGGCGGATGTGCTGGTGCTCTCCCGCACGGACATCGCGGAGGTCGCGGAGTCGGGGGGCGGCGGTTCCTCAGCCATGCCGCACAAACACAATCCCGTACGAGCGACCCTGATCGCTTCCACCGCCCGTCAGGTCCCGGCGCTGGCGGCCATCCTGTTCGGCTCACTCGTCGCGGAGGACGAACGGCCCGCCGGCGCCTGGCACGCCGAATGGGAGCCGCTGCGGACCGCTCTGCGACTCACCGGCGGGGCCGCGCACCACACTCATGAACTCATAGCGGGGCTGCGGGTCTTCCCCGACCGGATGCGCCTCAATCTGGAGCAGACCGGGGGGCAGTTGCTCAGTGAACGGCTGAACGCGCACCTCGGCACGGTCATCGGCAGGGAGGCGGCACGAGAACTGCTGGAGCGGGCGGCGCGACGCACCGCCCGGGACGGCGTCCCGCTGCTCGACGCACTGCGCCACGAAGCGGGTGCCGAACACCCGCGTGCCGGTTCGCCTTCCGACCCGGCCCGCCCCGCGCCCCGGGCCGAACAGCACTCCGCGCCTGGTGAGCCGCCGCCGGGCCGTTCCCTGGTACCGGTGCGTCTGATGCTGGACGCGCTGCCGCCCGATCTCACCGACCCGTCCGGCCATCTCGGCTCCGCCGCGCCCCTCACCGACCGTGCGCTGGAGCGCCGACTCCCCCAGGACCCCTCATGACACTCCACCATCGCGCCGAAGGCCCGGTCGACGGGCCACCGCTCTACCTCGGCCCCTCCCTGGGCACCTCGCTCGCCGTCTGGGACCGGCAGGCAGCCGCCCTCGCCCGTCGTCACCGGGTGATCCGCTGGGATCTCCCGGGCCATGGCGGGTCATCCGCCCGCCCGCTCCCCGCCACCCTCGCCGACCTCGGACACGGGGTGCTCGATCTCGCCGACTCACTGGGTCACGAGACCTTCGCCTGCGCGGGGATCTCCCTCGGCGGGGCCGTCGGCGCCTGGCTGGCGGCCCACGCGCCCGAGCGCGTCACCGCGCTCGCCCTCGTCTGCGCGTCGGCCCGGTTCGGCGAGCCGGGGCCCTGGCGGGAGCGGGCCCGGCTGATCCGGGCCGAGGGGCCCGGGTCCTTGGCGGCGACAGCACCCGCCCGGTGGTTCACCCCCGCCTTCGCCGCCTCGGGCGATCCGGCGGTCGCCGCGCTGAGCGCCGACCAGGGCGGCGTCGACCCCGAGGCGTACGCGGCCTGTTGCGATGTCCTGGCCGAAGCCGACCTACGGCCCGACCTCGCCCGGATCACCGCCCCCACACTCGTCGTCGCCGGTCGCGACGACCGGGCCACCCCACCGGCTCACGCCCGTGCCCTCACCGACGCGATCGCCGGCTCCCGTCTCGTCGAACTGCCCCGGACCGCGCATCTCGCCCCGGTGGAGCAGCCACGGATCGTCCTCGCCCTCCTGCTGGACCACTTCACCACCGGTGAGCCCGCGGCCGGAACCCGGGCGGACACCACGGCCGCTGCGACGGCCGTACGCCGAGCCGTGCTCGGTGACGCACACGTCGACCGGGCCGTCGCCGGGACCACGCCCTTCACCGCCCGGTTCCAGGACCTCATCACCCGCTACGCCTGGGGCGAGATCTGGAGCGGCGGCACACTGGACCGGCGCACCCGCAGCTGTATCACCCTCACCGCACTCGTCGCGGGAGGCCACCACGACGAGCTGGCGATGCATGTCCGCGCCGCCCTCCGCAACGGGCTCACCCCGGAGGAGATCGGTGAGGTCCTGCTCCAGACCGCGGTCTACTGCGGTGTCCCCGCCGCCAACTCCGCTTTCGCCGTCGCCGACAGGGTGTTGCGCGAAACCACCGAGCCCCTGGGAGAGAACCACTGATGCGCACCACCGTCGCCATCATCGGAGGCGGCCCCGCCGGGCTGCTGCTCGCCCGGCTGCTGCACAACGCGGGCATCGACACCGTGACTCTCGAAGCCCGTGACCGTGTCCACGTGGAGAACCGCCAGCGCGCCGGCATCCTCGAACAGGGCACCGTCGACGCTCTCCGGTCGGCCGGCGCGGGCGCGCGAATGGACCGTGAGGGCCTGGTGCACCACGGTGTCGAACTACGCTTCGACGGCCAGGGTCACCGACTCGACTTCCCCGCCCTGACGAACGGGCGCTCGGTCATGGTCTACGCGCAGACGGAGATCGTGAAGGACCTCATCGCGCTCCATACGGAGGAGGGCGGGCCTCTCCTCTTCGAGGCGACGGTCCGTGAGGTGGAGGGTGCCGCGACGGACCGCCCGATCGTCCACTACACCCATCAGGGAAAGGACCAGAGGCTCACCTGCGACTACGTCATCGGCTGTGACGGCTTCCACGGAGTGGCACGCCGCGCGATCCCCGAGTCCGTCCGTGTGACGTTCGAACGGACCTATCCCTACTCCTGGCTGGGCATTCTCGCCGACACGCCACCGGTCTACGACGAGCTGATCTACGCCCACTCCGCGCGCGGTTTCGCCCTCGCCAGCATGCGCACCCCCACCGTGAGCCGCCTCTACCTCCAGGTTCCCAACGGCACCGACCCCGCCGACTGGCCCGACGAGCGGATCTGGGACGAACTCGACAGCCGCCTCGCCCTCACCGACGATCCCGGCTGGAGACTGGCACGCGGCAGGATATCCGCCAAGTCCGAACTCCCGATGCGCAGTTCGGTCACCGAGCCCATGCGCTACGGCCGGGTGTTCCTGGCAGGTGACGCCGCCCATATCGTCCCCCCGACGGGTGCCAAGGGCCTCAATCTGGCGGCGTCCGACGTGATCACCCTCGCCCGCGCCCTGGAGCACGCGCGGGACACCGGCTCGGCGGAGCTCCTCGACGCCTACTCCGACACCTGTCTGCGCAGGGTCTGGGGTGCGGAACACTTCTCGTCCACCATGACGACCGCCCTGCACCAGGACCCTGCCCACTCCCCCTTCGACGCCCGTCTCCAACTCTCCCGACTTCGCCGACTCGCGACATCGCCACATGCCGCCGCCGAACTCGCCGAGAACTACACGGGGCTGCCGATCAGCGCCTGAGCGGCCCGCCTGCGCCGCGTCCGCGCCCTCCTTCTGCGGGCAGGGCGGGGCGTCGTGCCGGCGCAGGTGCACCGGGCCGACCGGCGCACGCTGGTGCGGCGGTGGTTCGCAGCGGCGGTCACCCTCGCGGGTGACGATCAGCGTGATGACCCACTCGACCAGGTCGTGAGGCAGGTCGAGTGCGGCAGGTCGAGTGCGGCAGGACAGGGGACCAACGCGGCTCCTGCGTGCGTGGATTGAGACTTCGAACACCTTTCCCCGACAGCCCGGAAGCCTCGTGCGCTGCGCACCTCGTCGGCGTCACGGCAATCCGAGTCCGCGCTGAAAGAGCTCAGCCATCGGTCCGACGGCCGGAAGGGGAGCAGTTCCGGCCACGTGGAATCCGCCTTTCCGCAGCGTCATGCGAGAACCCGTCTCGCAGATCACAGGAAGATTACGAGTCGATCACCAAGGTGATCAGTGAGTGTGCCGGGCCGGCGAATCAAGGTGGAGGACGCGCCCTTCGGCCGGGTCGGCGAGCACCGCATCGTTCTGACCTGCGACACGACCGCCTATTCCAGTTTCAAACCGCGCGCCGTCCAGCGTCCGTCGGCGAAAGAATCTTCAGCCCCACAGTCAACCCGCAGCGAATTCACCGTTCACCGATTTCCGAACACAGGCGAGCGCTATCCGATTCGCAGCTTTGGCGAGTAAGTGCGCTGCCGTTCATGGCCTGGACGTTAGGGTGATGAACGACTTTACAAACGATCGACCCAGCACCTTCCGGCGCCCGACCGTGCCTGATCCGCCGAATCATCTCGAAATGTGAGATCTCTCTTGGCGACGGCCCGACGGTGCCGCAGGATGGATCATCGCATTCCTGGACCGCCTAGGGGGACGAGCAGTTCATGATTCGGGGCAGTTGTCGCGTGAGCCGATCACGGTAGGGATGTCCAGCCATCACCCTGTCGTCCTCACACGCCTTTCCTGGCACCGCTGCCTGCGGCCGGAGAGCACAGGGACCACCAAGGGAAACGACACCGTGGAGCCGTCGGGAAGATCCAATCGGGCCTAGTTCTCGTGCCGAAACGGTGCATACACGCATGCCGCCCTGCCCTGTGCGGCTTCCTTGACAGCCCTTCCTGCCGTCGAACTCCCATGCTTCATCGACTGTTGACCAACACTCACGCCGCTTATAGAAGTCACCAAAAGCGAGCAAAGGTAAGGCCTCGCCATGCCCAAAAAGCGGACAAGGTACTGAGATCCGCATGCGGCAGAACGACCAGATCGACATCCGAATATTTCTGCGCACAATGTTTGGGCGTGCTCGACAGAGTCCAGTTACTCAGTGATCAAGCGGAGTGGCCGCAGTCGATGTGTTACGCCCTGCGGACGTGAATTCCAGCGGATATTGCGGAGGGAACTGACGATGCCTTTCAAGGGAAACCGTCGGCTGCCGGGATCACCGGCGGGACACACAGCGGCCACACACGACGCGACAGCCCATCGCGGCGCCGGCCATAGGGGGGTATGAGTACTGTGGAAACGAGGAGCGGCACGGACGTCAATGAACGTCTCGACCCGCTTTTAGCACGGTTCTGGGACGAGACACGACTACGCGCGGAACCGCTGACCGCCGGGGACACGGCCGTCACCGGGACCGTCCAGGCAGCACTGCCGGAAATCCCCTCGTCGTGGATCGCGGTCTCCAAAGTGCTCGGGCTCGGATACGGCGAACGCGCCGGTGCTGTGATCACCAAGGGCCGGACTCTGATGCGGGCGCGCACCACACCCTCCGCCGGAGCGCTCTATCCCTTCGAGTTACTCGTCGCCTTTCGTGGCGCAACGACCTACGAGTTGTACGAATACGAGGTCGCCGGCTGCTGTCTGCGCCAGATCGGGGCGGTCGAGCAGGGCGTACTGGCCGGGCTGCTGGCCCTCCCAGAGGCTCCGGCCCCGCAACCGGACGCCGTGGTCGCCCTCGTCGGCAGGCCGTGGACCTCCATGCGCAAGTACGGGCGCAGGGGGTATCTCTACACCCATCTCGACGGTGCGCACGCGGCGACCAACATCACGATGGCCGCCGAGAGCGCCGGGTTCCGGGCGGTCACGTATCTGCGATTCGACCGGGACACGGCAGCCGAGGTGCTCGGACTCACCGGTCTGTGCCGTGAGCCGCAAGCCCTCATCACGCTGACCGCCACGCCGACGGCGGATCCCGTCGAGTCCAGCGCCGTCGCCAACCCCTTCGCCGTACCGATCTGGCGCCACGGCGACGGCACACGCCGCGAGGAACCGGGGACGGCCGAGCAGGAGGCATGGCATTCGGTGCGGTCCATCAGCACCTTCCACCGCCAGGACGACACGCCCCGCCGGTACGGCAGTTCGCGTACGGTGGCCGCCATCCCACAGGCGCCCGCCGCCGCGCCCGACGCGCACGGTGCGCCGGGGACACCGGGCGGATCCGGTACGGCGGCGATCAGGCTCGCCGGGGCGGACGGCTTGCGCTCGGACGGCCACCGTGCCGCCTTCGCGCACCTGGCGCTGACCCGCGCTTCCGCGAAGGGATTCCTGCCGACGTCCCTCGGCGAGGAGGCCTTCGGCCATGTCCTGGCCGAGCTCCGTCAGGAGACCGGGACGGACTCCGCAGACGGGCCGCGGGCCGGCCTGCGTGTCCTCGTCCGCTCCGTCGAGGGCATCGCGCCGGGCAGCTACGCGTACACACCCGACCGGCATATCCTGTACCCCCTGCACGGCGACGGGGGTACGGAGGAGGCTGTCGTCGCGTCCTGCATGAACCAGGACGTGGTGCGCTCCGCGGCGCTGCTTCTCGTACTGCACGCACCCATGGGCCCACTGCTCGGGACACGGGGCCGCCAGGCCCTCGCCGAGCTTCACCACCACGCCGCGAGCGCCGCGCAGCGCCTCTGTCTCGCCGCCGCGGGGCAGAGTGTCGGCATCACCTGCCTGGGCGGGTTCGACACCGATCTGGTCTCCCGGCTGGTGGGACTCGACGGACACGAAGAAGTCATCTACGTCCTGGCGTGCGGCCGACCCGACGAAACCGCGGTCAAGTGGGACCGTGCGCCGATCGCCTACAGCCACGGCCTCAGCCCGGCACTGCACAGCTGATCCCCGCCGTTCACCACGATCACAGAGAGCAGCGTGTCCATCTCCATGGTGAGCAACAGCATCCTGACCCCACGGCTGACCGAGGCGCACCGGGACCTGTCCCGGCGGGCGTCGGACTGCCTCACCCCGCAATGGCTGGAACAGTGGCGGACCGCCCCCGGCGGGCACATCCGCAAGGACGCCTGGCGCGAGCTGGCCCGTCGCGGCCTCATGGGGGTGTCCCTCCCCGTCGAGTACTCCGGCCAGGGGCTCGGCCTGCTCGGAGCGCTGGTGCTCGGCGAGGCCCTGGCGGGGGTCGGCGACGGCGGACTCGCCCTCGGCATGCACGTACAGAACGAGATCGCCTGCGACTGGCTGGTCTCCGCCCAGGACGACGAACTGCGCGACCGGTTCCTCCCGGGGCTGGTCTCGGGCGAGCTGGTGGCCTGCCAGTGCGACACCGACCCCTCGGCGCAGGAACCGGCCACGGCGGTCATCGTAGGTGACGAGGTGGTGGTGACCGGCCGCAAGAAGTTCGTGGTCAACGGCGCCAACGCCGACCTGTGCTTCGTCAGCGTCCAGTTGGAGGGCGAACCGGCCATCGTGCTGGTCGAGAAGGCCACTTCCGGCGTGCGGGTGACCGAGGTCTACGACAAGTTCGGCACCCGTTCCGTGGACTCCGCGCTGGTGGAGTTCGACTCGGCCAGGGTGCCGGTCCGCCAGGTGATCTCACGGCGCGGGATCAGCCAACTGATGCGCTGGAACCGGGTGATGTCACGGATGCGGTTCCTCATCGCCGCCGATGCCTTCTTCACCCACCGCATGCTGCTGGAGCACATCGTCCGCCACACCACCACACGTGAACTCGGAGGCCGGCCGCTGGCGCAATGGCCGGTCAACCAGCACGCCCTGGCCCGCGCCCGCGCCGACCAGGAGTTGATGGAAGCCGGTCTCGCCGAGTGCTTCCTGCGGCTGACGGACGGTGGCAGCACCGTACCGGAGATCGCCGAACTCAAGTGGTTCTGCGTGGAGAAGGCCACCGAACTCGCCTCCCTGTCCACGGACCTGGAGGGCGGCGCGGGATACATGTGGGGTAGCACGGCGCTGCACGCCCACGCCCAGCTGCGCGGCTTGCGGATGTCCGGCGGCAGCCAGACCACCATGCTCACCATCGCCAACCACTCCATGGCCTGCCGTGCCGAACTCGACGCGCCCGCCCTCGCCGCCGCTCCGGGGAGGCGCCGTGGCTGAGCAGCCGCCGCTGGGCGAGGTCTTCCTCGCCGCCTGCGCCGAGCACGCCGGGCGGCGGGCAGTCGTCGACGCCGACCAGGAACTGAGCTACGGTCAGCTCGCCGAGCGGGTGAAGGACCGGGCCCGCACCCTGGTGGATCTGCTCGGCCCCGACGAGCACCGGATCGCCCTGTACGCCGCCAACAGCGCCGACTATCTCGTCTCGTACTACGCCCTGCTCATCGCCGGACGCCTGCCGTTCCTCGTGGACTCCCAGTTCGGCGCCTCGGAACTCCAGGGCATCAGGGACAGCTGCGGCGTCGACACCTTCCTCACCGACAAGGCCGAGCACTTCCCGCTTCCCTCCGGCCTCGTGCCGGTGCCCGGCAGCCGCCACGTCCTGGCGCGGCCGACAGGTCCCGGCCCCGGCGTCGAGGCGCCCGAGCCCCGGCGGACCACCGCCACCTGCCGGTTCACCTCGGGCACCACCGGTGCCCCCAAGTGCCTGGAGTTCTCGCACACGGCCGTGCACAGCGCGGCACTCAACTGGACGACAGGCACCGGACTCGGCGCCGGCGACCGGGTGCTCTGCCTGGCGGCGTTCACCAACGGGCTGGCCTTCAACACCTCACTGCTGCCCGTCTTCCTCGTCGGCGCCGAACTCCACGTCTACCGCGGTCTCCCCACGTCCAGCGGCATCACGAAAGCCCTGCGCCGCTCGGCCGCCACCCGGCTGGTGGCCTTCCCGCTCGCCTACCGGCTGCTGGCCGAGGCACCTGCCCCCGACCTCGACGCGTTCTCGGACCTGCGTCTGGCCGTGTCCGCCGCCGCGGTGCTCGATCCCGCCGTCCGGGAAAGCTTCGAGTCCCGCTACCGCGTGCGGATCGCCGACTACTACGGCATCGCCGAGACCGGCCCCTGCACCTTCGAGCGGGACCCCGGATACACCGAGGGCCTCGGTACCGCACTGCCCGGTGTGTCCCTGCGGATCCTTCCGCGCGAGGACGGCGAGTCCGAGGTACGGGTGCGCACCGCGTCGATGGCCACCTGCTACCTCAACGTCCCCGACGGCCTGGAGGAACGGCTGGACACCGAGGGCTACTACCGCACCGGTGACCGTGGCCTGATCCACCAGGACCGGCTGTACGTCACCGGGCGGCTCGGCGGACCCGTCAACCTCGCCGGACGCAAGGTCGATCCCGCCGAGATCGAGCGGGTGGTGCTCGGCATCGATGGAGTGCGCGACACCGCGGTCTTCGCCGACCAGGACGCGCGGGGCGAGACCGTACTGCACGCCGTGGTCTGCGGCAGCCTCGCCCGCGCCGATGTCGTCAACGTCTGCCGGACGAAGCTCGCGCCGTACAAGGTGCCCGGCCGGATCACCTTTCTGCCGGCCATCCCCAGGTCGTCCGCCGGCAAGGTCCGGCTGACCGAACTGCGCGATCTCGTCACCCGAACGCCGTAGCACGCACGCCGCGTGCCCCGTACAGGAACGGACACACATGACCGACGAAGGCATCGACACCGGTCTGCGCGAACAGATCGAGAAACTTGTGGAAGTGGCCACCGGACGGGTGGTGACCGTCGCCGACCTGCGGGCAGCGGACGGATCGCTGGACATGGCCGGAGTCAACTCCATCGGCTACATCAACCTCATGGAGGCGCTGGCACAGCGCTTCGACGCGGTCATCGACCCCGAGGCCGACCCCCAGCACCTCATGTCCGTCGACTCCATCGCGCGGTTCGTCCGCGCCCACGCCTGAGCGAGGAGAGCTGTGAGCGTTGCACACGAGAGCGCACCCGCGGCCGGCCCGCCTCCGGACGCGGCCGACGCGCACCGGCAGGAACTCGACGACATCTGGGCAGCCGGACCGTTCGCCGAGGCCGCCGCGCGGACCGAGCATCTCCTGGCCGTCCTGCCGCTGCTCGACCTGTTCCCGCACGATCCCGACGGCCACGTCTCCCGCGTACGTTCCGGTGAACGACGGGCGGCATTGGGCCTGTTCACACCCAACAGCGAGTTCGCGCTGCCCGTCCCCGCTGTCCACGCCGAGCGGTCCGGCGACGGCCGGCTGACGCTCACGGGACGCTTCCGGTACGCCTCCAGGGACGCGGAACTCTCCCTCCTGTGGCTCCGGGTCGTGGACGAGGACGCCACACGGCTCGCGCTGCTGCCGCACACCCACGAAGGGCTGCGGCGGTACGGCGCCGGGCGCGCCGAGGGCTGGGGATGGATCGAACTGGACGGCGTGACCGTGGAGGAAGGCGCCTTGTCCCACCCGGTGTCCTGGGCGCCCGAGGGCCCCCTGTCCGCGGTGTTCGACGGCTACGCCTGGGAGTTCTCCCGCCGCTCGCTCACCTGGAGCGCCGGGGTCGTGGCCGATCTGCGGCGTGAACTCGCGCTCACCGGCAGCGGCACCGAAGCACTCAGCACCTCGCAGTACCTCGCGCACGAGCTGAGCAAGCTGGAGATCGAGGTGTCGCTGGCGGTGGCCCTCGCCAGCTTCGGGGCGGAGTTCAAGGCGGAGGAACCCGGCGGTACGTCCGTCGGCGCCGCCTTGCTCGCCTCGACCGACCTGCTGAGCCGCACCGTACAGGTCGCCGAGGACATGAGCACCGAGCTCGGGCTGGCGGACAGCGCGGTCGGCGCCACGGGCTGGCCGACCCGCACCGTCCAGGCGTGGTTCGGCGGCCGGCGCATGGCCGGTGGCGAACTGGCGCGCCGGATGGGCCTGGTGCCGAAGGACGTGCGGTCGTGACGATTCCCACCGTGGTCTGCGGACGCGACGGCCGTATGGCGAACCTGATCGCCGACGCGGTCGAGCGCGCTCCCGGAATGCGCCTCACGGCCCGGCACACCGTCCGGGGCGCCGCCACCGGCCCGGTGCCGGTGGTCGCCGACCTCGCCGACCTGCCCGGGACGCGGCCGGTCGTGGTGGACTTCACGGCACGCGAGGCCACCGCCACGCTGCTGCGGCAGGCGCTCACCACCCCCTGTCCCCTGGTCATCGGCACCAGTGGTCTCGGCGAGGCCGAGTACGCGCTGGCCGCCGAGGCGGCTCGCGGCCGTGCCGTGGTCATCGCCGCCAACTTCAGCCTCGCGCTGCTGGCCCTGGCCCGGTTCGTACGGAATCTCTCCGAACAGGTCGACGAGAGCTGGGACGCGGGCGTCGTGGACGTCCACTTCGCGGGCAAGCGCGACCGTCCCAGCAACACCGCCCGTTTTCTCGCCGACCAGTGGCGCCCGGGACAGCCGGGCCGCCGGGAGCCCGAGATCGGCGCGTTCCGGATGGGCGACGCCGTCAGCGAACACCGGGTGCTGGCCGCGGGCGCCGGAGAACACATCGAGGTACTGCACCGCGTCGCCGACCGGGCGGCGTTCCTGCCGGGCATCCTGCGCGCGGTGCGGTTCGCCGCCGACGCGCCGACCGGGGTGTACTCCCTGGAGGATGTCGCGTGCTCGGCCGCGCCCGGGTGAACCCGGCCGCCCGCGAAGCACCGGTCCCACGGGAGCGGGTCGCGGGCGGGGAACCAGCCGCCCCCGGGCAAGCGCCGCACGGGGCGGGCGCACACCGGGCGGGCCGCCTCCCGGCCGGCCCCGGCGGCGAATCCATGGACGGACAGGACAGTGCCGCCTGTGTCCTCCACCGGTTCGGCACCTCCGACCGGCCACGGCCCGTGTCGGTGCGGGTCGGCTCCCGCGGGTTCCGGCCGCCGGCCGCCCGGTCCGACGCCGAACTCCTTGCGCGGGGCACCGCACACGAAGGAAGTGAGCACTCATGACCGGTACACCGCATCAGCCCTTCACCCATCTCGGGCAGCTGCTCGACCGCCAGGCGGAGCTGCGCCCCGATGCCGCCGCCCTCCACGCGCCGGGGCGGGAGCCGACCGGCTACCGACGGCTGCGGGACCGCGTCGCATCGACCGGCGCGGCCCTGGCCGCTCTCGGCGTGGGCCGCGGCAGCCGGGTCGCCCTCGTCCTGCCCAACGGCCCCGACCTGGCGCTCGCGTTCCTCGCGGTGGCCGCCCACGCCACCGCCGCCCCGCTCAACCCGGCCTACCGGGAGCAGGAGTTCGCGTTCTACCTCGACGACATGGGCGCGGACGCGCTGCTCGTCGAGGAGGGCAGCGACTCGGCGGCGATCGCCGTGGCCAAGGACCGCGGCATCCGGATCGTCGAGCTCGCACCCGACGCTTCCGGCCCGGCCGGTACCTTCGGCCTGCGCTCCTCGGCCGAAGCGGTGCCCGCCCCCCGCACCGGATGGGCGGCACCGGACGAGACCGCGCTCCTGCTGCACACGTCGGGCACCACGGCACAGCCCAAACTCGTCCCCCTCACCCATGCCAACCTGGGCGCGGCGGCCGGCAACACCCGGGCGGCCTTCGCCCTCGGCGCCAACGACCTGTGCCTGAGCGTCATGCCGCTGTTCCACGCGCACGGCCTGACCAGCACCCTGATCGCCGCGCTGGCCGGCGGCGGCGGCATCGTGTGCACCCCCGGTTTCTCCGACACCCTCTTCTTCGACTGGCTCAGCGAGTTCCGGCCCACCTGGTACACCGCCGTGCCCACCATGCACCAGGCGCTGTTGGCGGTGGCGGGTGAGCACGCCGCCGAACTCGCCTCCAGCGCCCTGCGGTTCATCCGCTCCGCGTCGGCCCCGCTGCCGGGCCCCGTCCTGAACGCGCTGGAGGACGTCTTCCGGGCGCCGGTCATCGAGGCGTACGGGATGACCGAGGCCGGCTCGCTGGTCACCAGCAACCCCCTGCCCCCGGGCAACCGCAAACTCCGTTCCGTGGGAATCCCGGTCGGCGAACCCGTCACCGTACTGGACAAGGCCGGACGTCCGCTCGGCCCCGGGCAGTCGGGCGAGATCGCCATCCGGGGTGCGAATGTGACAGCCGGCTACGAGCACAACCCGGAGGCCAACCGGGTGGCCTTCTCCGACGGCTGGTTCCGCACCGGCGACGAGGGCCGGCTCGACGAGGACGGCTACCTCTACATCGTCGGGCGCAGCAAGGAGATCATCAACCGGGGCGGCTCCAAGGTGTCCCCGGCCGAGGTCGACGACGTACTCACGGGCCACCCCGCCGTCAAGATCGCGGTGGCGTTCGGGTTGCCGCACCCCACGCTCGGCGAGGACCTCGCCGTGGCGATCGTGCCCCACACCGGGACAACCGTCACCGAGCGTGAGATCCGCGAGTTCGCCGCGGAGCGCGTCGCCGACCACAAGGTCCCCAGCCGGGTGTTCCTCATGGCCGAGGTCCCCAAGAGCCCGGCCGGCAAGGTGCAGCGGCTCAAGCTCGCCGAGATCGTCGCCACGGCCACCGCCGGGCCGACGCGGGAGCCGCGAGGTCCCCTGGAGCGGCGGATCGCCGCACTGTGGGCCGAGGTGCTGGAGCGCGACCGGGTCGCCCCGGACGAGAACTTCTTCGACCTCGGTGGCAACTCCCTGCTGCTCGCCAGGCTCTCGGCCAGGCTGCACGACACCTTGGGCCGCGAACTGCCTGTGGTGGTCCTGACGATGTACCCCACCGTCAGCTCGCTCGCCGCTCATCTGGCCGGCGACGGCAACGCCGAGGTGACGCCCGAGATCACCGGGTCCCGCAAGGAAGGAGCGGCGGACCGCGGCAAGGACCGGCTGCTGCGCAAGCGCGGCCTCAGGAAGCGGACCGTGACCGAGGAGAGCAACTGATGGAGCACACCGTGGCCGCGCACGACCCTGAGGCTTCGGCCGCCCCGCCCGCGACGCCTCCGCGGGGCGCGCGCGCACACGACACGAGCGGACCGGACGGCTCCGAAGCACGCGGGCCCGTCGAGGACGGGGGCACCCTGACCGGTCTGGAGATCGCCGTCATCGGTCTGTCGTGCCGCTTCCCCGGGGCACCCGACGCCGCGGCCTTCTGGCGCAACCTCAGTTCGGGCACCGAGTCCATCACCGTGTTCACCCCTGAGGAGTTGGCGGCAGCCGGCGTCCCCCAGGAGCAGATCGACGACCCCGACTACGTACCCGCGCAAGGGGTACTGGAGGATGCCGAGCTGTTCGACGCGGAGTTCTTCGGGTTCAACCCGAAGGAGGCCGGACTTCTGGACCCCCAGCACCGGGTGCTGCTCGAATGCGCCTGGGCGGCCCTGGAGGACGCCGGGTACGACCCCAAGTCGGTGCCGGGTCCGGTCGGCGTCTACGCGGGCTCCTACTACGGCAGTTATCTCGCCCGGCTCGCCGCGGACGCCGACCCCACCGACGCGGCCGAGGAGTTCGCCCGCAACCTGGCCAACGAGAAGGACTACCTCGCGACGCGGATCGCCTACAAGTTCGGTCTCACCGGCCCCGCCCTCACGGTCCAGACCGCCTGCTCGACCTCGCTCGTCGCCGTTCACCTCGCCTGCCAGTCGCTGCTCAGCGGCGACTGCGACACGGCACTGGCGGGCGGCGCGACCGTCCGTGCCCGGCAGGCCGGCTATGTCTTCCAGCCCGGCGGCATCTTCTCCTCCGACGGGCACTGCCGCCCGTTCGACGCCGCGGCGGAGGGCACCGTCGCCTCCAACGGCGCCGGTGTGGTCGTCCTCAAGCGTCTGGAGGACGCTCTCGCCGACGGCGATCCGATCCGCGCCGTCATCAAGGGCTCGGCCGTGGGCAACGACGGTGCCGAGCGGGTCGGGTTCACCGCGCCCGGCGCGGCAGGCCAGGCCCGCATCATCGCCGCCGCGCTGGAGACCGCCGGGACCGACCCGGCCACCGTCGGTTACGTCGAGACCCACGGCAGTGGCACGCCTGTCGGCGACCCGATCGAGATCGAGGCCCTCGTCCGGGTCTTCCGCCGGGGCGGCGCGGCCCGTGGCGGCTGCGCGATCGGCGCGGTCAAGGGCAACATCGGGCACACCCATGTGGCCTCCGGCATCGCGGGACTCATCAAGACGGTCCTCGCGCTGGAGCACCGGCAGATCCCGCCCAGCCTGCATTTCGACAAGCCCAACCCGGACATCGACTTCGACGCGACCCCGTTCTACGTCAACACCCGTCTCGCCCCGTGGCGCGACGACCACGGGCCGCGCAGGGCGGGCGTCAGCTCCTTCGGTATGGGTGGCACCGGCGCCCACGTGGTCCTGGAGGAGGCGTCCTCGTACACGGCGGGCGGCGTCTCCCCGGCGGGGACCGGAGCTCAGGCGGCCGACGGGGGCCGACCGCAGCTCCTCGTGCTGTCCGCCCGCACCCCGGTCGCCCTGGACGAGGCCACCGACCGGCTCGCGGACCGTCTGGAGACCGCCACCGACCTCCCGCTCCCCGCCGTCGCGCACACGTTGCAGAGCGGACGCCGGGCCTTCCCCCACCGCCGCTTCCTCGTCGCCGGAAGTCTGCCGGAGGCCGCTGCCGCGCTGCGCGCCCACGATCCCCGTAGCCTGCGCGGCGGCCACCACGAGGGCCCGGCACCCTCGGTCGCCTTCCTGCTGCCCGGCCTCGGTGAGCAACGCCCCGGCATGGGGCGCGAACTCTACGACCAGGAGCCGGTCTTCCGGGCCGCCGTCGACCGCTGCGCCGAGATCCTGCGCCCCCACCTGGGGCTCGACCTGCGCACCCTGATCCATCCGGCGCCCGAGCCCGCGACCGCCGCCGACGGCCGCCCCGACCTGCGCCGACTGCTGGGCCGGGGCGCCACGGGCGGCGCCACCCCGCGCACCGAACTCGACCGCACGCTCTACGCGCAGCCGGCCGTCTTCGTCCTGGAGTACGCCCTCGGCCTCCTGTGGCAGTCCTGGGGAGTACGGCCCGACGCGCTGATCGGGTACAGCATCGGCGAGTACGCGGCCGCCTGTCTGGCCGGGGTGCTCTCCCTCGACGACGCCCTGTTGCTCGTCGCGTCCCGGGCCCGTCTCATCGAGGAGCTGCCCGGCGGCGCCATGCTCGCGGTGCCCCTGTCCGAGCGGCGGGTGCGCTCCCTGCTCGGCGAGGGCCTGTCGCTCGCGGCCGTCAACGGTGCCGAGCTGTGTGTCGTCGCCGGGGAGACCGAGCGGATCGACGCGCTGGCGGAACGGCTCACCGGTGAGGACATCGCCGTCCGCGCACTGCGCACCTCCCACGCGTTCCACTCGCACATGATGCAACCGGCCGTCGAACGGTTCACCGAACTCGTCGCCGGTATCCGGCTCGCCCCGCCCCGCATCCCCTACGTCTCGAACGTCACCGGCGACTGGATCACCCCGGACCAGGCCACCGACCCCGTCTTCTGGGGCCGCCATCTGCGCCACCCGGTGCGCTTCGCGGACGGCGTCGCCCGGCTGTGGGGCGATACGGGGCGGCTCCTGCTGGAGATCGGTCCCGGGCAGTCCCTGAGCAGCCTCGCCCTCCAGGCCCGGCCCGCGGGCCAGGACGAAGCCCGTCGGCCCGCGGCCTTCGCCTCGCTGCCCGGCGAGTACGACCGGCAGAGCGAGGAGGGCTTCCTGCTCTCCACCGCCGGCAAGCTCTGGTCGGCGGGCGTCGACCTGGACTGGCCGGCTCTGCGCGGCGGCGGCGCTCCGAAGGTGTCGCTGCCGGCCTACCCGTTCGAACGCCGCAGGCACTGGGTCGATCCCGGACCGGCGCGGTGGACCGGGACACCCGCGCCGTCCCTGGTGAAGAAGCCGGACATCACCGACTGGTTCCAGGTGCCCGTCTGGGAACCGCTGCCCCCGCACCCCACAGGGGCCCGCTCCGGCGAACAGACGGAGACAGGAGCCGACTGGCTGCTCTTCCTCGACGACCACGGCACGGGCGACTCGCTCGCCGAGGGACTCACCGCGGCGGGCCACCGGGTCACGACCGTGCGGGCGGGCGCCAGATGGCGGCAGGTGTCGGACGGCGCGTACGAGATCGCCCCGGGCGACGGCGAGGACTACCGGCGCCTGGCAGCCGACCTGGACGCACGCGGCAGATTCCCCGGGCACCTGGTCCACCTGTGGACGGTCGGGCCACGCCTGCCGCTCGGCATCACGCTGGAACGCGGGTTCTCCAGCCTGCTGCGGCTCAACCACGCGACGGCGGGCCGCGACGGCGCGGCGACCCTGGACATCGCCGTGGTCACCAGCAACGCTCACGCGGCGCCCGGCACCGGGGATCTCGCACCGGAGAAGGCCACCGTCCTCGGTCCGTGCCTGGTGTTGCCGCTGGAGCAGCCGCAGACCGCGTGCCGTGCCATCGACATCACGCTGCCCGAGGGGCAGGCCGGCGCCGAACGCCTCCTCGCCGAGCTGCTGCGTCCGTCCGGACGCACGCTGACCGTGCTGCGCGGCCGCGAGCGCTGGGCCCCCGGCCACCGACCGGTCCGGCTGACCGCCGACGACTCCGCGGCGGGCCGTCCCCGTCCCGGCGGCGTCCACCTGATCACCGGTGGCTTCGGCGGGGTGGGCCTGACCCTTGCCCGCCACCTGGCACGGACCCCGGGCACCCGGCTCGTGCTCGTCGGCCGCAGCCCCCTGCCGCCTCGCGAGACCTGGGACGACTGGCTCGCCGAACGCCCCGCCGACGACCCTGCCGCACAGCGTGTCCTCGCCGTACGCGAACTGGAGGCGCTGGGAGCGGAGGTGCTCCCCGTCGCGGCCGACGTCACCGACGAGGCCCGGATGCGGGCGGTCGCCGACGAGGTGGTCCGCAGGTTCGGCGCGGTCCACGGCCTGGTGCATGCCGCAGGCGTACCCGCCATGGGTCTCGCCCAGCTCAAGGACGTGGACACGGCGCTGCGCGTGCTCGCCCCCAAGGTGGCGGGCGGACTCGTCATCGACGCCCTCTCCCGGGAACTGAAACCGGAATACACCGTGCTGTGCTCCTCCACGCTGGCGCTGACCGGCGGTGTCGGTCAGGTCGACTACGTCGCGGCCAACGCCTTCCTCGACGTCCTCGCCCACAGCGGCGACCGGGCCGGAAGCCCACGGATCGTGTCCGTCAACTGGGACGGCTGGCAGGACGTGGGTATGGCGGCCCGCCTGATCGGCGAGCCCCGCACGGGTGGCGGTCGCACCGGTCCGGTCGACCATCCGCTGATCGACGAGTGCCTGGCCGACGACGACAACCGGGCGGTCTACGCCGTCTCCCTGTCCACCGCCACTTCCTGGCTGATCGACGAGCACCGCATGGCGGGCAGCGCCGTCGTGCCGGGCACCGGTCACCTGGAACTGGTCAGGGCCGCCCACGAGCACCAGCGCGGCGGCACCGGTGTGGAGCTGCGCGAGGTCACCTTCCTCTCGCCGGTCGTCGTCGGCGAGGACCGGCACCACGAGTTGCGGGTGGTCCTGGACAAGGCCGAGCGGCCGATGCGGTTCTCCGTGGTGAGCCGCGTCGTTCCGGACGCCCCGGGAGCCGACGGCGACGGGTGGCACGTCCATGTGACCGGCGAGGTCGGACCGCTCGACGACCCGGGGCCCGCGCGGCGGCACGATGTGGCCGCGCTGATCGCGGACGCGGGCATGCGGGACCTCGGCGCCGTCGAGCACACCGGACCGATGGGGTTCGGGCCCCGCTCGCACTGCCTGCGCCGGGTGTACCTGGGAGAGCGGGAGGCACTCGCCGAACTCGAACTGCCCGAGGAGTTCGCCGACGACCTCCAGCACATCAGGCTGCACCCCTCGCTGCTGGACCTGGCCGCCGGTTTCCACGGTATGAACCTGGCCCGCGAGTTCCGTATCCCGCTCTCCTACGGGCGGCTGCGCCTCCTCTCCCCGCTGCCTCGCCGGATCTTCAGCCACCATCGCTTCCACGGGCCCGACGAAGCGGGCAAGGAGGTCTTCACCGCGGACTTCAGGCTGCTCGACGCGGACGGCCGGGAGGTCGCCGTCATCGAGGACTTCGTCCTCAAACGCGTCGCCGACCTGACCACCCGGATCGGCGCGCTGCGCGACGGCACCTCGGCCGAGGTCGCCCCGTACCGCTTCCCGCCGGCGGCCCGCTCCTCCCTGGCCAACAGCGCGGCGGGCGGTCTGCGGGACCACCTCGACCAGGGCATCCGGCCCGAGGAGGGGGTCGAGGCGCTGCTGCGCGTGCTCGGCTCCGACGTGGGGCCCCAGGTCGTCGTGGTCACCAAGGACCTGGACGCCGTCCGCGCGGACATCCTGGGTACCAGCGCCGGCACAGCGGCCCCGGCGGCCGGAGCGGACATCGGGGCGGCGCACCCGCGGCCCCATGTAGGCACCGCCTACGCGGCGCCCGCCGACTCCGTGCAGGCACGACTCGCCGCGCTCTGGGCGGAGTTGCTCGGACTTCGCGAGATCGGGATACACGACGACTTCTTCGAACTGGGGGGTCATTCCCTGCTCGGCCTCCAGCTGGTCGCCCGGGTCCGGCGCGCGTTCGGCGTGGACATCCCGCTGAGCACCCTCTTCGAGGCGCTGACCGTCGCGGAGTTCGCCGACGTGCTCCGCCCCCAGCTCGGGGAGAGCCCTCACCAACCGATCCAAATGAGCCCAGCCGAAAAGGAGTTGTCCCAATGACGGAAACCCTGCGTACGGTCGGTGTCGTCGGTGCCGGAGTCATGGGTACCGGTCTCGCGCAGTCCCTGGCGCAGAGCGGCCACGAGGTGATCCTCGTCGACCGTACCGACGAAATTCTCGACCGGGCCCGCCAGGAGATCGCCCAGGGGCTGCGGTTCAGCAGGGTCCTCGGCGCGAAGGGACCCACCGAGGACCGGCAGGTCGTCGCCAAGCGCATCGCGTACACCACCCGGTACGAGGGCTTCGACACCGTCGACTTCGTGATCGAGAACATCACCGAGGACTGGGATCTCAAGCGCGGGGTGTACGAACGCATCGACCCGCTCTGCCCCCCGCACGCCGTCTTCGCCGCCAACACCTCGGTCATCCCGATCACCAGGATCGGCGCGTCCGTCACCCGCTCCGACCGGGTCCTCGGCATGCATTTCATGAACCCCGTGCCCCTGAAGCCGACCGTCGAGATGATCCGGGGCCACCACACCACCGACGCCACCCTGGACACCGCCCACCGGCTGCTCGCCCAGATTGGCAAGGAGGGTGTGGTGGTCCAGGACTCCCCGGGGTTCGTCTCCAACCGGGTTCTGATGCTCACCGTGAACGAGGCCGTCTACCTCGTGCACGAGGGGGTCGCCACCGCGGAGGAGGTCGACCGGATCTTCCGGAGCTGCTTCGGCCACCCGATGGGCCCGCTGGCGACCGCCGACCTCATCGGCCTGGACACCATCCTCCAGTCCGTGCAGGGTCTGCACACCGCGTTCGCCGACAGCAAGTACCGGCCGTGCCCGCTGCTGGTCCGAATGGTCGACGCCGGCCTCCTCGGCCGCAAGAGCGGACGCGGCTTCTTCGACTACGCCACGGCCCGGGCCACATAGACCGGCGCGTCCCGTACCCCCGATTCCCGTCTTCGTGCCCCACCCGAGAGAAACGGTCAGGCCATGCCCCACGACACGACCATCGAAGAGGCCAAGCCGAAGATCCGCGAGTTCCTCGCCCGGTTCTTCGGCGATCACCGGATCGCCGACGACGAGGACATCTTCGCGACCGGCTTCGTGAACTCCCTCTTCATCATGCAGCTGGTCCTCTTCGTCGAGAGCGAGTTCGCGCTCACCGTCGAGGACGAGGACCTGGAGATCGAGAACTTCAGCACGGTCGACGCGGTCGCGGCCCTGGTGACCCGTAAGTGCTCCGCGCCCGTCAGCAGCTGACCGCCCGCCCCGGTACGGAGATCATCATGGCCACACGCGTACAACTGACCCCCGAACAGGCCGCGGTGCGCGAGGAGTACGAATCCTTCGCCCGCGACCACATCGCCCCGCACGCGGATGCCTGGGACCGGAGCGCGGCAGTTCCCGAGGAGTTCATCACCACGATCGCCGCCACCGGGTATCTCGGCGCTTGCGTCCCGGCCGCGTACGGCGGCAGCGCTCTCGACGCGATCGGCTTCGGCCTGCTCAACGAGGAGACGGGACGGGCCTGTTCCTCCGTGCGCAGCCTGCTGACCGTGCACGGCATGGCCTCGCAGGCCATCGGGCGCTGGGGCACCGCGGCCCAGCGCGAGAGCTGGCTGCCCCGGCTGGCCACCGGAGCCGCCATCGGCGCCTTCGCCCTCACCGAACCCGGCGCGGGCAGTGATGTGAAGGGGCTCGTCACCACCGCCCGCCGCACCGAGGACGGGTTCGTCCTCGACGGCGCCAAGCGGTGGATCACCTTCGGCCAGCGGGCCGACGTCTATCTCCTGTTCGCCCGCCTCGACGGCCGCGAGACCGCCTTCCTGGTGGAGCGCGGCGCACCCGGCCTCCATGTCACCCCCGTCCGGGGCATCCTGGGCACGCGCGCGTCCATGCTCGCCGAACTGGAGCTGCGGGACTGCCGCGTGCCGGCCGAGGCCCTGCTGGGCAAGCCGGGCTTCGGACTGACCGCGGTCGCCGCGACCGCCCTGGAACTCGGCCGCTACAGCGTCGCCTGGGGCTGTGTGGGCCTGATCCAGGCATGCCTGGACGCCTCTTTGTCCTACGCCGACCGGCGCGAGCAGTTCGGCAAGCGGCTGCGCGACCACCAGCTCGTCCAGCGCATGCTCGCCGACATGGCCACCGGCGCCGCGGCGGCCCGGCTGCTGTGCCAGCAGGCCGGCTGGCTGCGCGAGGCGGGTGACGCGCAGAGCGTGCACGCCACCTGGCTCGCCAAGTACTTCGCGTCCACCACCGCCTTCCGCAGCGCCGCGGACGCCGTCCAGGTCCACGGCGCGCACGGCTGCGGCGAGGAGTACCCCGTACAGCGCTACATGCGGGACGCGAAGGTGATGGAGCTCATCGAGGGCACCACCGAGTTGCAGCAGACGACCATCGCCCAGTCCGCGTACGTCGGACACGCGCCGGCCCGCCCCGCGACCGCCCCGGCGGCGACATCGAATGCGGCTTCGGCCGACGACGAGAAGGTGACGGCATGAGCAGCGAGAGCACGGGCGCGCGCCCCGCGAGGACCGTGAAGTGCGTGGTGTGGGATCTGGACAACACCGTCTGGGACGGCATCCTCCTGGAGGACGGTGACGTACCGCTGCGCCCCGGCATCAGGGAGGTCATCACGGAACTCGACCGGCGCGGCATCCTCCAGTCCGTGGCCAGTCGCAACGACCACGAGGCCGCGTCCGCGGCGCTGGAACGCCACGGCCTGCTCGACTACTTCCTGTATCCGCAGATCACCTGGTCCGCGAAGTCGGAGTCCGTACGCGCCATCGCCGCCTCCCTCAACCTGGGCCTCGACGCGTTCGCCTTCGTCGACGACGACCCCTTCGAACGGGCCGAAGTGGCCTACGCGGTGCCCGAACTGCTCTGCGTGGACGCCACCGACGCCGCCGCACTGACCGGCCGGCCGGAGTTCACCCCCCGCTTCATCACGGACGACTCCGCCAAACGCCGGACCATGTACCGCGCGGACCAGGTACGGGCCGAGGTGGAGCGCGAGTACAGCGGGCCGACGGAGGACTTCCTCGCCACCCTGGACATGCGCTTCACCATCGCCCGGGCCACCGAGGAGGACCTTCAGCGCGCCGCGGAACTCACCGTCCGCACCAACCAGCTCAACACCACCGGCTACACCTACTCCTACGAGGAACTCGACGCGTTCCGCACGTCGCCCGACCACGAGCTGCTCGTCGCGCGGCTGGTGGACCGGCACGGCCCGTACGGCACCATCGGTCTCGTCCTGATCGAACGCGGCTCCGGTGCCTGGCGGATCAAGCTGCTGCTGATGTCGTGCCGGGTGATGGCCCGGGGGGTGGGCGGCGTCCTCATCACCTATCTGCGGGAGCGCGCCAAGGACGCCGGGGTGCGGCTGCTGTCGGAGTTCCTGCCCAACGGCCGCAACCGCATGATGTTCGTGACGTACAAGTTCTCCCGCTTCCGCGAGGTCGCCCGGGACGGCGAACTCGTCACCCTGGAGGCCGATCTCACCGACATCCCGGCCTACCCCGACTACATGAAGATCACCGTGCCGGACACCCTGGACGGTGCGCTGTGAGCGCGGCGCCGGCGCCGCGGAGCTGGCTCGTCACCCCCCGGCCCCGCCCCGAGGCCCGGCTGCGAGTGCTCTGCTTCGCCTACGCGGGCGGTGGCAGTGCCGCCTTCACCGGCTGGGCCGACGCGCTTCCCTCGGACGTCGAGTTGAGCGCGGTACGCCTGCCGGGCCGCGAGTCCCGCATCCTGCAGCGGCCCTACACCGATATCGACGAGCTCCTGCCCGACCTGGTGCAGGCCGTGTCGTCCTACTGCCGGGAGCCATTCGTGCTGTTCGGCCACAGCATGGGCGCGCTCATCGCCTACGCGTACGCCCGCCGGCTGCGCGACGCCGGGCTGCGCGGGCCCGAGCACCTGGTCGTCTCCGGGCGGCGCGCGCCCCAGCTCACCCACAACCGACCCCTCGTCCACGACCTGCCGGACCACGAACTGCTCGATCGGCTGCGGGAGTTCGGCGGCACCACCGCCGAGGTCCTCTCCGATCCGCGGACGATGCGCCTGGTCATGCCCGGCCTACGGGCCGACTTCCAGCTCAACGACACCTACCGCTACACGCCGGAGCCCCGGCTCGACTGCCCGGTCACGGCCTTCGGCGGACGGCAGGACAGCCACGTCGACGAGGACGGAATCGCCGCCTGGGCCGACCGGACCACGGGCCCTTTCACCATGCGGATGCTCGATGGCGGGCACTTCTTCCTCCATTCCTCCCAGGCTGAACTGCTGCGCGCGATCAAGGTCGTGCTGCACCGCACGACGGGCAGCACCGTTGCATGAGCGGCCTCAGGAACACCTGGCCGCCCAGCCCCGACCGGGTGGACGTGGACACCTCGTGCGTGCACGTGTGGCGCATCGGGCTGGACGTGTCGCAGGACCGGCTCACCGAGCTGCGCTCCCGGCTCTCCCCGGCGGAGGAGGCCCGCGCCCGCCGGTGCCGGCTGCCGGTCGAACGGGACCGGTTCGTGGTCGGCCGGGCCGCGCTCCGCGACATACTGTCCCGCTGCACGGGGGTGAGCCCGGGGCGGCTGCTTCTGGTGCGCAGCGCGCGCGGCCGTCCCCGGCTGGCGGGCCCGACCACCCAGGGCCTCGACTTCAACCTCTCGCACTCCGCGGCCACCGCGCTGCTCGCGGTGGCCCGCGACGGCCAGGTGGGGATCGACGTCGAGGTCGTCGACCCGGCGCTTGACCACCGGGCCATGGCGACCCGCTTTCTCGGCGCCGACGAGGCGGCGGCCGTCCGTGCGCTGCCGGACGCCGAGGGGCGTCGGGCGTTCTTCACCGGCTGGACCCGGCGTGAGGCGTACGCGAAGGCGAACGACTGCCGTGTCCCGGTGGAGTTGGAGGAATCCGGGGCGTGGAATGTGTGGGATCTTACGGTGGGATACGGCGTGCGCGCCGCACTGGTGGCGCCCGCCCCCGTGAGCACTGTCCGCTGCTGGACCTGGCAGGGCACCGGGGTGCCGGGGCGCGCCGTGATCCCGAACGGCCGAACCCGTCAGAACCAGGAGTAGATCCACATGCCCGCACCATCGACTCTCTGGTGGTTCTTCACCGCCTCAGTGGTCCTGTTACTCATTCCCGGCCCGTCCGTGCTGTACGTGAGCGGACGCACCCTTGACCAGGGCTCGCGCGCCGGACTGCTGTCCACCCTCGGCCTGGCCTGCGGGGACTTCATCCAGGTACTCGCGGCCGTCGTCGGGCTCTCCGCACTGGTGGCCTCGTCCGAGACCGCCTTCCAGGTGGTCAAGTACGCCGGCGCCCTCTATCTCGTCTATCTGGGCATCCGCCGGCTGCGTACCCCCGTCGAGGTCGCCGCTCCGGCCGGGGAGAAGCGGACGGAGGTCCCGAGCGGCCGGATCGTCCTCGAAGGACTGGTGGTCAACGCGCTCAACCCGAAGAGCACCATGTTCTTCCTCGCCTTCCTGCCGGCCTTCGTCGACAGGGACGCCGGCGCCGTGTGGCTCCAGACCTTCGTACTCGGCCTGATCTTCGTACTCGTCGGCATGGTCACCAACAGCGGCTGGGGGCTGCTGACCAATCTTGTCCGCGGCCGTGCCCAGCAGAGCAAGGGTTTCCTGAACGTCCAGCGCTACGTCGGCGGAGGCGTCTTCCTGGCCCTCGCCGGGGTCGTCCTCAGTACCGGGTCCAGCGAGTAGTCGACATGGGTGCGCAGCCGCGCGCCACGGAAGGAGCACCCCGGATGACCGGTCAGCGATCGGCACCACGCGTCCCCGCCGCCCCCGGCGAGGACGCACCGGCTTGGAAGCTGTCCGCGAACGAGAACCCCTTCCCACCGCTGCCAGGCGTCCTGGACAGCGCCGTGGCCGCGGCCGGCAGCCTCAACCGCTATCCGGACCCCGCCTGCCGGCGCCTGACCGCGGAACTCGCCGGCCACCTGGGCGTCCCGCCGGAGCACATCGCGGTCGGCATCGGCTCCGTCGGTGTCACCCAGCAACTCCTCCAGGCGACCGCGGGCCCCGGTGACGAGGTGCTCTTCGCGTGGCGCTCCTTCGAGGCGTATCCGGAGCTGACCGCGGTCGTCGGGGCGACCCCGGTCCAGGTGCCGCTCACCCCGGGCGCGGTGCACGACCTCGACGCCATGCTGGACGCGGTCACCCCGCGCACCCGCGTGGTCTTCGTCTGCAACCCCAACAATCCCACCGGCACGGTGGTGCACCGGGCAGCACTGGAGCGCTTCCTCGACCGGATACCGCCCACCGCGCTGGTGGTGCTCGACGAGGCGTACCTCGAATTCGTCCGCGACGACGATGTCCCGGACGGCATCGACCTCTACCGGGAGCGTCCGCGCGTCTGCGTCCTGCGTACCTTCTCCAAGGCGTACGGGCTGGCCGGCCTGCGCGTGGGGTACGCCGTCGCGCACGAGCCGGTCGCGACGGCCCTGCGCGCGACCGCGCTGCCGTACGGTGTCACCCTGCTCGCGCAGGACGCGGCAGTGGCCTCGCTGCGTGAAGGACCGGCGATGCGCGAACGCGTCGAGGCACTCGTCGTCGAACGTGAACGGCTGCACGCCGCACTCACGGCCCAGGGCTGGGACGTGCCCTCGTCGCAGGCGAACTTCGTATGGCTGCCCACCGCGGAACGCACCACGGAGTTCACCGCGGCCTGCGCGCGCGACGGCGTACTCGTCCGGGGCTTCCCGAACGAGGGGGTCCGCGTCAGTGTCGGTACCAGCGTGGCCAACGACCAGTTCCTCCAGCTCGCCGCGTACCACCGCAAGACGTGGAGTCGGTGAAACGCCCGAATCGGATGATTCACCCACGTAGACATCAGGGGACGGGCGTTCGCCCCGCGTGCGAGCACGCACGGGCAGGGGCGAGGCCCGCCGAAGTCCCGCGGGACGGCCACGAAGTTCCCGTCCCGCGGCGGCCCGCGCCGCTCGGCGGGCTAGAGTGCGGGCGCATGAGCGACTTTCCGACCCTCACGACCCCGCCCTTCGGGCGCTTCGACTCCGCGTCTCCCGCGCTGGACCGACCCGACCTGACGCCGCCCGCGGTCACCGAGGCGCTGCGCGGCTGGGAGCACCGCACGGCGGCCGAGTCCGTGCTCTATGTGGACACCGACCCGGAGAAGGCGGACACCGCCGTGTTCTCCGAGGTGTACGACGTGCCCCTGGAGGTGGGCGCGAACTGTGTGGTGGTCGCGGCCAAGCGCGGGCAGGAGCAGATCCTGGTCGGATGCGTGGTGCTGGCCACCACCCGCCTGGACGTCAACAGGACGGTGCGCAAGCGCCTCGGTGCCCGCAAGGCGTCCTTCGCGTCGATGGACACCGCGGTCGCCGAGACGGGTATGGAATACGGCGGCATCACTCCGATCGGGCTCCCCGCCGCCTGGCCGCTGCTGATCGACGAGGCCGTCGCGGCCACCCCCTACGTCCTGATCGGCAGCGGACGGCGACGCGGGAAGCTGATCCTGCCCGGGGCCGCCCTCGCTCAGCTCCCGAGCGCGGAGGTGGTCTCCGGGCTGGCGGTCCCGGTCGCCTCGGAGCCCTCCGCGGAGAGCCCGCCCGTCCGGTAGCGGACCAGTACCCGAAGCTCGCCTGACCGTGTCCTGGGGTGGGGTGGTGAAGTGTCACGGGCAGGGAGTCGCGTCAAGGAGTTCTTGTGGAAGGCCCGTGAGTACAGGGGCCTTCGCAGGACGTCCGGGTGGCGGTGGACGGCTCCGGGCTCCACCAGGGCGGGGGGGAATCGTCGGCGAGGGTGCGGCGGGTGTTGCCCGGGGTCCGGTCCCAGCGCTGTTCGATGCGTTCCCGCGCCAAGGCGGGGCCTGTGACGAAGAGGTCGCCAGGGTTGATGACCTGCTGTGATCCGGCTGTCTACGCGTTGCCCGGCTTGTCGCGGCAGGAGTAACGGTCGATATCGGCTTCCTGAGGTCTGGCGTTCTCGCGGACTTGTTGAGGGACACCGGAAAGGTTGATCTCGAAGTCACGGTCCCAGTCATTGCCGCGCGCGTACTCGACGAGGGCCTGCTTGAGCTTCTCGCAGTCGCCGCGGTGGCCCTTGAGCATGGCGATGCCGTAGTCGTTGAACGGGCCGAACGTCACGTCTTCCTGGACGGTGAAGCTGGGGTCGTCCGCCGCGAATCCGTAGAGAATCAGCTGGTCGGTGGAGACGGCGTCGCTCTGCCCCTTGCGCAGTCTTTTGATGCAGTCGCGCGCGTCTGTCACCGAAATGGTGCGGATCTTCTCGTGCGCGGGTCTGGCGAGCTCCCTCTCGGAGGTAGTGCCTTTCCAGACGCAGACTTCCTTCCCGTGGAGATCGTCGAGGCTCTGGTAGCGCCCGGCGTCCCCGGTGCGCACGAGGATGCCCTGGTGGGTGGATGCGTAGGGGCCCACGAAGTCGAGCCCATCGCCCTTCTCCGACTTCGGCGCCATCCGCTGCGTCGTGATCGAATAGGTGGCCGCGACGAGCTGGACGTCACCCTTGTGCAGGTCGCGGGCCCGGTTCTCGGACAGCACGCCTTCGAAATCCACCGACTCGACCCCCACCGCGCGGAGCACCTCCGTGGCGACCGTGATGTCGAAACCCGCGAACTGGCCGTCGTGGGGGGAGTGGCTCGTGCCCGGCTGATCGCTCTTGGCGCCGACCTCGATCCTCCCCTCGGCGAACAGCGACGGGGGTTCCGAGGAGCACCCGGAGAGGGCGGCTCCCGTAAGTGCCGCCGCGGCGGCACCGGCGCGGATGGCGCGGGAACGGCGTCTGTCCATGAACGGCCCTCACATTCATCTCGGTTCAGTGGTTGTGCAGCGTTCCACCGGCCTGAGCGAGGCGCATGGAACAGCCTTTCTCCGGCCGTACCTCGACCACCCATCGGACTGCGCCCTGGCCCCCTCCGAGGTGGAAGTCGACGGTCGATTCCGCGGCCAACTCCTCCGTGTGCGGTGTGACACCCGAGGTGACGGCGGTGATCGTGGCCGTCGTCCTGCCGACGCAGGTGGGCGTGCGGGGGTCGTCGTCGACGACGACCAGCGTCAGACGCAGCTTGTCCCGTACGTCGCCGGCCGTCGGCCGCGCCATCTCCACCGTGAGAATGCCGCCCTTCTCGTCCACGGGCTGTGTGCCCCGGACGGTCATCTCCGCGCCGACCTCGCCGGTGCGATCGACGTCCACCCAGGCGAGCGCGCCTCCACCGCAGCAGAACATGGCGGCACCGACGAGGACGGCGCGGGCCGTTCTCCGCCGCCGCGTGCCGACGCCCGGCCGCACGACGTCACCGGCCTGCCCGCCCCGGTCCGAAGAGAGCGCGGCCGCACCGGCGAACAGCAGGGCGAGGGCCGTGAAGGCGTAGAACCACACGTACTGGCCCCGCGGGCCACCAGGCCATTCGATGACAGCGAAGAAGGCGAAGCCGACGGTCACGGCGATGACGAGAAAGATGGACACGGGGAGCCAGGCGACGTGCGTCAACGGCCGCTTGAGCTCCCACCTGAACGTGGCGTGGTCACCGACGGAACCGAACGACGACGAGCCGACGCCCCTGGAGCTGACATGGGCGGACCCGGGGCCCCCGCCCGGGTCGGCCGAACTCACGCTCCGTCCCCGAGACGACCGCCGCCGAAGTGGAAGGTGGCACCGTCCCCTACGGAGCCGACAGCGGCGGAGTTCGGGCCGTGAGCCGTGACGTGGTACGTACGGGTGGGCGCCTTCGCGTCCACCAGGAGTTCCGCCAGGCGCGCCTCTTCCAGACGGTGGTCCCGCTGTTCGCCGACCCATGCCGTCAGGGCCTCGGCCAGCCGCTCCCTGTCCTCGGGGGAGAGCGAACCGAGCAACTGGTCGGCACGCTGTTCGCTGTGCCCGGCGGGCAGCGCGACCACGGCCTCCTCGCCGCTGCCGCCGCGAAAGAGCCTGCGGAAGCAGCCCTGGCCCGCCTCGATCGAGCCGTCCGTGATGCGCTGCGCGGCACTCGCCACCATGGCGGCGCCCAAGGTCCCTGCCGCCAGTGAGAAGTAGGTGGCAAGCTCGGCGGAGATCTCAGGAAGACTGGTCATGGACGCCTCATCACTGGCCCGTAGCACGCAACACTGTCAACTCGCTTATGATAAAGGGCTGGTGGTGCTTCACGAAGGCGTTCCAGGCGTGTTCGAGCTGGACCTGGGAGACGAACCGCGAACGCGGAGCCCGCGACCTCCCGCACGGCGTACCGACTGCTTCACCGCGGAGTACACGACGCGGCCGGGGAAGATCTGATCGTTGGAGACGGTGCGAACACGATCACCCCACCCTCGGACATCAGGGTCGCCAGTCGCTGAACGGTGAAGAAGGCTCCCTTGGCGTTCACGTCGAAGACGCGGTCCCCTAGGAGAGGGCGCGGACCGGGGTGACCTCTTGCGTGTGGAGGATGGCGTCGAACCAGTCTGCGAGCGATCCACCGGAAAGATGGTAGGCGGCATTGTCGTCGGGGTCGTAGTCCGGACCGATCAGGCGCGTCCTGGTCGGCGTGTCGAGCCAGGTCCGCACTGGGGGTGGGCCATCGGCGCGCAGGTCCAGAAGATAGGCATCCAGCCCAGTTCCTCCGAGGACCGCGTCAGCGAACTCCGCCGGAGGGGGCAGGACCTGGTAGGGAGCCGTGCCGTGATGGAAGGTCAGGCCGATGGAGACATAGCCGGCCCCGAAGTACTCGCGGAGGTAGCTGCCCGCGTTCCGGTGTGTCATCGGCGGGGAAGAGGGAGAGACGGTCCGCGGATCGCCGTTGACGGTGTGCGCGATTCCGCCCAAGTAGACGATCCTGTCCGAGGTGTCTTCATGCCACTGGATGGTGCCCTCGGCCAGATTCCGCTCGATGCCGGCCAGGCCGTCGAGCGGGGAGGCCTGGCCCTGGGGAGAGCGGGCGGCGCCGGCGAACCGAACCGGGTCATCGGGGTGCAGACGGTTGAAGGAGCGCATCCAGTGGATGACGTCGAGGATCTCCTCGGTCTGCCAGAAGGACCGGGCCTCGGACAGCATCATCCGCGGGTCCCCCGTTCCGGTCCTGATGTACTCGTCGAGTCCGAGCCGTGACGCGTCGTCGCCTTCCAGCGCGAGTGAGCGGAATCCCAGTTCCTCGACCAGCAACCGGACGAGCCTGTGCGAGAGGGCGGACAGTTCGTGGGCCCCGCGGGCCGCGGCGCCGACGGCTACGACCTGGGCATCTCGCACGAGGTCGGCCACCGGTAGGAGATCGGTCAGCGGGGCTCGGGAATCGAACGTGGTGAGGCGATGGGCGTGCTGCCCGATCCACTCGATCACTGTCTCGGACATGGCCGGACCTCCGGTTCAGAGCAATCGGTTCCGGGATGCGTCCCCGGTCGCGGCGGGCGCCGCACGAACAGCCTCAAACGTGAACCAAGGCTTAGGTCAAGTCGACGCGGACAGCGATATGGGCCCAAACGGCCAACCGCCACACCCGCGACCGGGCCGACCCCGCAGACCCACGAGGGCTTCGCATGGCTCTACGTGCTCAACGGACGCCTGCGGCTCGTGATCGGCGAGCGCGACCTGACGCTGCCGCCCGGTGAGGCAGCCGAGTTCGACACGTCCCTGCCCCAATGGCTGGGCAGCGCCGACGGCGGCGTGGTTGAGTTTCTCGTCCTGTTCGGCCTGCAAGGGGTGCGTGCGCACGTACGCACCGAGTCTCTTCGATCGCCGCAGACCGGGAGCCGCCGGTGAACTCGGCGCGAGATTCTATACGCGCGTCGCGGAATCCCGAACGCCGTTGGCGGGCAGCCGCGTTGACAACGGACGCAGTCTGCCGGGATCGTGCCGTCAGACACGAGGAGGGCGGCCGTGACCGGGGAACGCATCGGTGACTACACGGTCGAGCGACGGCTCGGCAGCGGCGGCATGGGCGCCGTGTATCTGGGGCGCTCGCCGTCCGGACGGGCCGTCGCCATCAAGGTCGTCCGGCCGGAGTACGCCGCCGACCCGGAGTTCCGCGCCCGCTTCAGAACCGAGGTGGAGGCGGCCCGCAGAGTCGGCGGCTTCCACACCGCCGCCGTGGTGGACGCCGACCCCGACGCGGAACGGCCCTGGATGGCGAGCGCCTACATCAAGGGCCCGACGCTCAGCGAGGCCGTCGCCCGGCACGGGCCGATGGACGATCGGGCCCTGCGGGCGCTCGGGGCCGGACTCGCCGAGGCGCTCAAGGCGATCCACGCCTGCGGACTGGTCCACCGGGACCTCAAGCCCGGGAACATCGTGCTGACCGATGACGGGCCGCGCGTCCTGGACTTCGGGATCGCCTACGCCCTGGAGGGGTCCCAGCTGACCGCGCCCGGGGTCGTCGTCGGCACCCCGGGGTTCACCGCGCCCGAGCAGTTGGTGACGGGCGAGCGGGTCCACGGGGCCTGCGATGTCTTCGCTCTGGGGGCGGTGCTGGTGGCCGCCTCGGGCGGCAGCGCCTTCGGCGTCGGGCAGGCGCTCGCGCTGGCGTACCGGGTGGTGGCGGAGGAGCCGGATGTGTCGGCCGTCCCCGGGGCACTGCGCCCGGCCGTGCGCGCCTGTCTCCACCGGGACCCGGACCGCCGTCCCTCCCCGGCCCGGCTGCTGGAGGTATTCACCGCCACCGGTGCCGACGCCCCCCGTACCGCCCCACCCCACCGGTCGGAATTCCCCGCACCCGACTTCCCGGATTCGCCCCCCGGACCCGCGCCCGACTCCCTGGATTCGACCCCCGGACCCGCGCCCGACTTCCCGGGTTCGATCCCCGGACCCGCGCCCGACTCCCTGGGTTCGACCCCCGTGCCCGCCCCCGAGGGCGGGTACGCCGCGCTTCCGCTCCCGGGCGCGGCCCCGCTCCCTTCGGGCCCGGGTGATGCGGCCCCGGTGGCCCCGCTCCAGGGTGCGGCGCCCGTACCTCCGCCGTCGGGCCCCCTGTCCCCCGGCGGCCTACGCTCGCCCACCCGGGTGGACGGACCGCCTCCGCCGAGGCCGCGCGGCCCGGACCGGGAGCTGGTCGCCGACGCCCCCACCGCCGCCGCCCCCACCACCGACACCCCGGTGGGAGCCCCCGAGCCGCTCCCGTGCCGCCGCCGCCCGCAGTTCCGCCCCGGCCCACCCCGCCGCCCGGACGCGGGCGCGCGCACCGGCCCGTGACCCCGCCGACGCCTCGGACCGCGCCCCGACGCGCGGCACCGGCGACCGGCCACGGCGTGCCGCCGTCCCCGGGCCGCTTCCGGGGCCGTCCGGGCCGCCGGATCTTCCTGCCGGTGGCCGCCGTGCCCGTGGTGACGGGCGTCGCGCTCAGCGGCTCACCCACGGCATTTTTCGACATCATCTTCGTCACGCCGTTCGTCGCCCTGGTGCCGCTCGTCCTGGCGCTCATTCAGTACTTCAGAAGCCATGGCCTCGACATCGCCGCCAACGGAGTCACCCTGATCGTCGCCGACTCCGTGAGCCGCTGGCACTGGGACGACATCGACTCCCTGGAACTCGTCTCGCGGAACGCGGGTGACTGGCTCGTGGTCCGGCCGGCCGAGGGGCGGCACACGCCCCGCTTCCCCGTCTGGCTGGGGTGGATACGGCGGGCCGGCGACCGGTCGATGTGGATACGGCTGGACGGCCTCCGCCCGCGCGACGGGACCCGGACCCTCGCGGAGACCCTGGCCGCCCACGCCGACCGGCAGAACGTCCGGCTGACCCTGACCCGCACCCCCGCCCACTGACGCCCCGGCCGCACCTCCCGCTCCCGCCGACTGCGCCCAGACGCGAACCGGACTGACGGTCAGAGGCCGGTGACGCGTACGGCGGTGGCTTTGCGGACGGTGAGGCTCACTTCGTAGCGGATGACCGCGATGCCGCCGATCGGGCCGGGCCGCCCCAGCGATCGGCCGTCACGTTTGCCCCATTTTCGGCGAACATCCGCTCGGACGGTTCCTCGCGGGGTATGTGAGGGTCATGAGCTTCGACAACACTGATCCCGGGCCTGATCCGGGAGAGCCCGGCGGCGGGGCCCCGCCCGGAGAGACTCCGCCGGCCGAATCGAGTACGTCGTCCGGGACGGGACCCCGTCAGGACACGAGCCGCGGTTGGGCCAAGGTGCCACTGGCGATCATTCTGCTCATCGGGGTCGTCTTCGCCGCGTTCTTCCTTGTCTACGCCATCACCCTCATGCGCTGAGCCGATACCGCCGGAGGGGCCTGGAGCCGCTCCCCGGGGCGCACGGAGCGATGAACGCCTCCTGCCGCTTCCTGGCGTGCCGTGCCCCCAGGTACCGCGGGGCCATTGCGGGGAATCCGCCGCCCAGCAGCGTGGAAGACGCCGTGATCAGTGCGACAGCAACCGTCTCCTTCACCGCGTACCGGCCAAGAGACCCACCCACTCCGCCATGCGCCCATCCTCAATCAGGAACCAGCGACCGACATCAAGGCGTCAGCGAGTTCACTCATCCGGGTTCGGAGGCCACTGCGGAAAAATACCCCCTGACGGCCTGGACGTGCATAGGTGCCAGGAAGGCGGCGTGCAACCGCTGCTCGAAGGCGCTGAAGAACGGAAGGCTCGCGATGCGGCGCTGGACCCCGGCCCATGGCCGTCCCACACAGAAACCGAAGGTGACCCACGATGACGCAGTCGACCACCCAACCACGGCGGGCACTCGGCACCGGATGGTCGCTGGCTCTGGCCGCGGACATGACCGTCACCGTGCTGGTGGCGGCTGTCCTGGGCGTGATCGGGCTGCTGCTGCCCGGGATCACCGAGGACCATGAGATGTCGGACGCCGAGCACTTCGCCGAGGCCGCGGTCTTCTACGGGTCCTCGGCGTTCCTTCTCATGTCGCTCGGCGCGACACGGCTCCTGCTGCGCCGGGAGCGCCGGCGCCGTCTCGCTCAATGGGTTTCCGCCGTACGGCTCGTTCTGCTGTCGGCCGCGGCGGCCTCCGTCGTGCTCTACGGAGCTGCCACCCACTGACCCCGACCGGGACCACCGGTCACCCGAGGGCCGTGCCCGTCGCCTCACCGCGACGGGCACGGCCCTCGGCTGTGCGCGGTGTTGGCAGCGTGGTGGACCCTGGTCAGGGTGACCGTCCAGGGCCGGGGCGAAGAGGCGGTGGTGCCGCGGTCGCTCCGGATGCGCCAGGCCGCCGGGCCTCCCCCGCAGCGCCGGAACTTCCACGGGATGAGGCTGGGCCGCAGAGCGTCGATCACCCCCGGATGTTCGACGTCGGCCTTGAGCCGCCCGTGCCGTACCCGGTAACCACTCGGGGGTGGAGATCCCCGCTGTGCCGTTCCCGTACCGGGTGTCGGTCCGGGAACCGGAGAGCGTGCTCGTCACCGGCCGCACGGTGACGTGCGAGGCGAGTGGCTCGCGGTGGCCGTCGGCCGACGAGCGAACACCCGCCCCGATCCAGGGTCAGTCTCTCGTGTACCTCCGCACAGGGCGATCGGATCCGAACCACACCTTCGGCCAACCGCCTTTCGTGTTCGCGTCATCGGCACGGCGGCGGTGATCATTACGAGGGCGATCGGGCAGTTCCTCCGGGCTCATGAGGCCGTGCGGACCGAGGAGCCGGGACGTCAGGGAGTGGAGACGATGACGGTGGCATCGACGATGCGATGGTCCGAGCAGGGGTTGTTGTTGCAGGCGGTCTGGCTGATCGGATGGGCGTCCTCCTGGTAGGAGACCAGCTTGCTCTCCGCGGCGAAGATGTGGTCCACCTTGGCCGGTTGTCCGCACCTGCCCGCCAACAGGCCCTCGGTGGTCTGCTCGCCCCAGCCGGAGCAGATCGGGTCCAGGTCGTCCAGTTCGCGGAACATCCCGGTGTTGCAGTGGTTGCCCTGGGCGTCGCAGCCGTTGTCCGGGGTGTTCACCGAAGGCGCGTACCAGGTGTTCATCAGGGGGTCATGGGGCTGGACGTTGAAGTCACCGGCGGCGATCACCGTGTCGCCCGCAGCCGTCCACTGCTCCATCCGCGTGCGCACGGTGTCGAGCTGGGCCTGCTTGGTCGCGGCCTGGTAGGTGACGTGCGTGGTGCAGAAGCGCGGATGGCCGGGCTTCGACGCGATGGGCACGCAGAGCAGCTTGCGGGCCCTCTGCCCGTCGGGGGGCAGGGTGATCCGGTCGGTGCCGCTCGGTGCGAACCGGCTGAACACGGCGACGCCGTACGGGTCCTGGTCCGGGCTTCCCGGGGTCTTGGCACACAGGTCGGCGGTGGCGTGCGGCATGGGCTCGAAGCGGGCGAAGTTGGCCGGGTTCTGCGGCCAGCCCGCGTTCTGGAGTCCCTTGAGGATGGCCTGGTACTGGGCCGGACAGACCTCGTTGACCGAGATGAAGTCCGGGTTGCGGAAGCTCAGCGACCCCAGGACCGTACTGACGATGTGGTCCGGCTTTCCGAGGTGTTTGTCGTGACCGGAGATGTTCCAGTGCCAGACCTTGTAGGTGGCGGTACCGGCCTGTGCCGCGGTGGCCCTCGGTACCGCGCCTGCCGAGAGGGCACCGGCCGGTACCGCCCCGGCCAGCAGGCCGAGCAGCGCCGCGGCCAACGGGGCGAAGGTGCGAAGTACGCGCATGGATCTCCCTCTGTTCGACGATCCTGATCTCCAACTCGCGATTCTCAGGAGCCAAGATCATGCCGTCAACAGGGCGTGTACGGCCGCTCATGGCCGTACTCTGCGGCCCGTACCACCTGGCAGCGGGAGGGCCGGTACCGCGCGGTGGCGATCCGGTTCTCGCCGGGCTTCTCGTTGTCCCGCACCATCACGACGGTGAAGGGGGGACGGGGGTGTGGGAGCGGAAGCCGGGGCAGCGGTCCAATGCCTCATCGTGCGGGCAGGTGAGCAGATGACTCAGATAGGTCTGGGCAGCGCCGAGCCGGGTTCGCTGGGCCTCGATGGCGGCGATCCGGTCGACGACGGTCCGCCGCCACAGGCCGTCGGCGGCCGGCCCCGCCAGGAGCGAGGCGATCTCGTCCAGCGACATCGTTCCGGTGCCGCGCCATAATCGGATCAGTGCGATGCGGTACAGCTGGTCGGTGTCGTAGCAGCGCATTCCCGCTCGGCGGTGAGGTGTGACGAGCCCCCGGCGCTCCCAGTAGTGCAGGGTGGAGAGCGGAAGTCCGAAGTGGTCGGCGACCTTCCGGATGGGCACGGAATCGTCCGTCATCCCTCCATTGAACTCAACCCGGATCGAGCGGGCAAGGTGGGCACCGGACCATCCCTGAGAAGGGCACGGACCACTATCCGCGAGGGGATTCCCATGCCTCATCACGCCATGTCCGGAACCTCGTCACCGTCACCGTCACCGTCCCGGTCCTCCGCGGCGTCCCGTGAAGCCGTTCGCACGCTGAGCGGTACGGCGCGCGCGCTGCGGGCGGGAGAGATCAGCAGTGTCGCGCTCACGGAGGACGCCATCCGCTCGGCCGACCTGTACGACCCGTTGCTCGGGTCCTGTCTGGCGCGGTTCGACGAGACCGCGCTCCTCGCCGCGGAGCAGGCCGACCGGGAACTCGCCGCCGGGCTGGACCGGGGCCCGCTGCACGGCATCCCCTTCGGGATCAAGGACCTGATCGCGGCTGCGGAGGGGCCCACGACCGCCCAGAGCCTGGTCCCGAATCCGTTCCGGGACACCCGTCACGACGCCACTGTCACCGCCCGGTTGAGAGCCGCGGGAGCCGTCGTCATGGGTAAGACGACCACGATGGAGTTCGGCTGCGGCATACCGGACCCGGCCAAGCCGTTCCCGGTCCCCCGCAATCCCTACGATCCGTCCGCCTGGGCGGGAGGGTCGAGTTCGGGTACCGCCAGCGGTGTCGCCGCCGGTCTGTTCCTGGCCGGCCTCGGTTCGGACACGGGCGGCAGTATCCGGATGCCGGCCGCCTTCTGCGGGGTGACCGGGCTGATGCCCACGTACGGCCTGGTGCCCCGGGACGGTTGCGTACCGCTGGCGCCGAGCCTGGACCGGATCGGGCCGCTGGCGCGGAGCGCACGGGACTGTGCCGCGGTCCTGGACGTGCTGGCGGGCCCTCCCCATGACGGACGGGCCCGCTGGGACGGTGGTTCCGGGTGGGACGACGCCGCCGACCGGCCGCCCGATCTCAGCGGACTGCGGATGGGGGTCGTGCACGAGGGGCATTTCCCGCCGGGTGGGGACCCCGCGGTCCCCACCGCCTTCGAGGCGGCGGTCGGCCGGCTCACCGGTCTGGGTGCCAGGGCCTGCGCTGTCGTCCTGCCGTACCGGGCCCAGACGGTCCAGGCCACCCTCGCCACGGCGATCAGTGAGGGCCTGGCCCACCACCGAGGCGATCTGATCGAGCGCTGGAACGACTACTTCGCCGCCACCCGGGGCCTGCTGGCGCGGGCGGCCTTCGTCTCCGGGGCGGACTACGTCCAGGCCCAGCGCGTACGGCGAGCGGCTCAGCGGGCGCTCGACGCGCTCTTCGAGGAGGTCGACATCGTCGTCTGTCCCACCGCGTCGATCGGCGCACCGGACCTTGCCGTCCTCTCCGACGCACACGGCCATCAGAACGACGAACAGGTCTTCTCCATGATCCACACCCCCTACTGGAACGCCGTGGGCAATCCGGTGCTGGCCGTCCCCATCGGCCGGACCGGCCGTGGGCTGCCGCTCTCGCTCCAGATCGCCGGTCCCGTCGGCGGGGACCACCGTGTCCTGTGTGTCGGGGACGCCTTGCAGCGGCTTACCGGCTGGCATCTGCGGGTCCCGGACCTGACCGGCAGCGGCCCGGGAGCGGGGAGGTCCGGATGACCGAGCCGCGCGCGGAGGGATCAGCAGAAGGACCGCAGGAACCCGCCCAGGCGGCCTCCGACCCGGCCTCGGTCGCACGAGCTCTGCTGGCCGCCGCCCGACTGCCCGCCCACGAGGCGGAGGTGGCCGCCCTCGTTCTGGCCTACCCGGCCCAGCGTGCCGCGCTGGACACGCTGTACGGGATCGGGCCCGCGCCACAAACCGACCCGGCGGTTCGGGCCGAGCCGAGCCACGTCGGGAGGGAGGACCGGTAGAAGCCGGTCGCGGCGCTGGGGTCGTCACTCGCCCCGCGCGCCGAGGCACGCCACGCTTACCGGCGAGGGAACGCCGAGAACCATGCGGGCCTGTCCCTCGGCGTCGCTCCCCCCTGATCACACAGGGACAACGGCCCGGCGCCAGCGGCTTCCGATGAAGCCGCGGGCACCGGGCTCCACGGCGCGTCCATGACCGGGGTCTACGGCGCCTGCATCACCGGCCGGCTCACACGCCGCGCCACAGATTGGCGAAGGCCGAGCTCTCGATGGACCGCCTCTGACGCACGGCCTCCAGCTCCATCACCGCGTCGTGGACAGCGGCCACCACTGCCGTCACCGCCTCGTCGGCGAGGCCGGGCTCGTCGCCGGACCGTTCCTCGCCGATGCCGACGGCCGAGGCGAGAGCGCCCAGGACGGGTTCGTTCTCCTCCCAGCGCGCGACTGCCCGGCGGCGCGCGGGCGAATCGACCGGTCCCACGTGCCGCGGGCCGAAGGGCGAGGCCCCGCTCCGCCTGCTGGTCAGCTCGCCGTCCTCCTCCAGGGCAGCCTGGTACGCGGCCGTCAGGTCCCGGCCCCGACGCCACAGCCAGTCCTCGATCCGCTCGTAGGGCGCCTGCCGGGTGAGCCCTGCCGCAGCCTCGGCCACAAGCCGGTCGTCCGGCACCGGCGGCCCATCCGGCACCACACGATCACCGTCCACGGCAACCGTCCCGGCACCGATGAGATCGATCAGCTCGGCTCCCGCGAGTGCGAGCGACAGGTCGCCCTGGCCGACGGACCGCTCCGCCCCCCGGTCCAGACTGATGATGAACAGGTCTTTCGCCGTGGTCATGAACGGCTCCCCTCACAAGCATCGGCACCGGTCCGTCCTCGCTGCCCGGTCCGTGTCCGGGCCCGACCGGCAGCGAACACCGGCCCTCATATCCAGTATCACCCTCCTCCCCCGCGGCAGGATCCCCGTCACGGTGCTGCGGGCGATTCCGCAGCCACCGCAACGGGGGGGGCTGTGCCGGATTCCGGCCGCCCGGGAAGCCGAAGCCCCCGACACCGTCCTCGACAGCCACCACCGCACCACTGCCGCGGCGCCCTCCCTAAGCGCCGTACGGCCTCCCCCGACGCCTCACTCGGCGGACGGGATTCTCCGGGGGAAGGGCTTGCAGGAAGCAGTGCGTGGTCGGGCGACAGCGGACCTGCGCGGGGGCGGCCCTGTTCCTGATCCCCGTCCGCTCGGCCCCGCTCCTGTGGTTCCTCTCGGCCGCGATCGGATTCCTGTTCCGCTTCAGCTTCCCCGCACGGCTGTGCGTCCCCTCCGGCGTCTCCCGTGTCGACGCCGAGCACATCGGCACCGCGGTGGGCCTCATGCTGACCCTCGCAGCGGTCGGCGGCTTCGTGGTCCCCCTGGTCTTCGGGAAGATCGTCCCGCCGCGGGCTACGGCGCCGGCTGGATCACACTGGGCGCCCTCTCCGACCTCTCCGCGCTGATCGGCCTCCTCGGCCGCCCCGGGCCGACATCGCTCTCACTGCGGAGCCTGGGCAGGCATTCTGCCTGTACGGGATGCGTGCGAGTGAAAGCGGCGGCGGCCTCGGCAGTGCGCGGGCTTCGTCACGGCGCCGGGAGGGGAGGGTGGGCGCTGGACCGCCGGGAATGAACTGAGGAGTACCCCCTGTGACGCGCGCGACCATTCAGTGGATGATCGACAACGACGAGGCCCGGGCCGCGGCGGTTGCGGGTCTCGGCCTCAAGAAGGCGGTTCCCGACGCGCTCGTGACGGATCGCTGGTTCCTTCCGGACTACATGAAGGCATTGGTGATCGAGGCGGTCCGGCGTGACGCTCCGGACGGTGTGGCCGAGGAGCTGATGCGGGTCCAGCGGCGTATGAGGAGGAACGCCGAGGAGATCGATGACTACGGGGCCGAGGTGCTGGCCCGGCTTGAGGGGCTGCGCGACGCGGACGAGGTCGTTCCGGTGCTTGAGCGGGCACGGGACGAGGCTCCCGACCAGCTGAGGCGAGACCGGATCGAACGGGTTCTCGAACGGGTGCGGCAGCCCCGAAATGACCTCGAAGACCTGCTGGCCCTGAGCGACGAGCAGTTGGGCGCAATCCTGGCCGACCCGTGCGACCACTGCTGCGTCTACGGCTGCGGGCTGTGCCCCCTGCACTGCGTCATCTGCTGTGCAGGAACGTGTTACTGCTGCGCCGGCTGCCAGGCCGTGTCTGACCAATGAGCACCTGGCTGGTTCGCGGAGCCAGAGGATCAGGGAGGCCAGGACGATTCCGGCGCGGTGACGATCGGCGAGTTGTCGCATCTGGTCGGGATCGCGCGGAACGGTCGGCAGCGTGCTGGTGGGCACGGTTGACCGTGGAGCCGACCCGGACGGTGCACTCCACCCGGCCCCTGTTCCGGCAGCCCTGCCCACGTGCCGTCCGCCTCCCGGCGGGCGAAACGGCCGTAGACGGTCTGCCACGGCCCCTACCGCCCGAGCAGGTCGCGTCACGGGCCCCGGTCCGCAGCAGCCACAACACACCATCGGTCACCCGCAGGTGATCACGCCACGGACGGCCACACCCGTCCACCTGCGGCAACAGGAGATCAATGTCGCTCCCCCGCCGCGTCCGTCAACCCACCTCGACCCGCCACAAGATCAATCATCGGACAAGCCTTGGGGATCCGGCCAACGGCTTCGGGTCAGGTCCGCTTGCGACTCGCGATCCCGTCGGAGAGCTGCCGCACGTGAGCGGGGTCCGCGTCCCGGGCCAGGGCGACGTAGTGGTCCATGACGGCCGGCCGGTAGCGCACGGGCAACGTCTGTCCTGGGGCGAGTCGGGTGAGCTCGGTGATCGTGAGGTCTTCGTCCGCGATACCGCGGAACGAGATGCCGCCGGCGGTCTCCACGTCGAACATCAGGACCACGCGTGGACTGCTGTTGACCTCCCGCCAGTCGACGAGAACGCCGAGCGCAAGCGCCCCCGTACGCAGTTCCGCATTGCGCTTCCGCGCATCACCGCTCAGCAGCGGGTTCGGGGCGACGCCCGGGAAGTCGGGCCCGACGCCGAGCGATTCCCGACTCAAATCGGGCCTGAGCTGCGCCATCAGATCGTCGAGCTTCTTCTTCGAATTCTTCGAACGGAACATCCTGACCCCTCCCTCACGCCGGGGCCGGAATCCCGGCCTGGCGCTTCGCCCTCAGCGCGAGTGTATGTCGCGGCCCTTCCCGGGCTCCGTCGTATCGCCCCGTCCCGATGGGGTCGCCGTCTGCGGTCGCGGACGGGCTCGGTCGGTGCACCTACCTGTGTATCCGCGTTAGACGGCCACGCCGTACACCTCGCTGACCGCCGTCTTCTGTGGACCGACGCTCTCTTGCGCTTCCCGTCCGGGGAAGCCCGCCTGGTCGACCCGGGCTTCCGTAGCGCGAGAAGTGGTCGGCTCAGGTCGCCCGTACGGCCTCCCGGTAGCGGCGGGGGGCCATGCCCGTGCTGCGCTTGAAGGCGTTGCTGAAGGCGCTCTCCGAGCTGTAGCCCAAGGAGGAGGCGATCGCCGACACGGGCGTGTCCTCCAGCCACAGGGTGTGCTGCGCCAGGCGCATCCGCCAGGCCCGCAGGTAGGTCAGGGGCGGAACGCCCACGACCTCCTTGAAGCGCAGGGTGAAGCTGGTGCGGGACATGGCCGCGGCGCGGGCGAGCTGGGCAAGGCTCCAGGGAAGGGCCGGGCTTCCGTGCATGAGGCGCAGGGCGGGGGCGATGCGGTCGTCGGCGAGGGCGCGCAGCCAGCCTGTCTGGTGGGTTTCGGCATTCACACGGGTCAGGAAGATGCGCAGGACCTGTACGAGGAGCAGCTGAGCGAGGTGCTGTGTCGCGAAGGCGGCCCCCGGGGCGTCCGACCGGGATTCGCGCAGTGTCTGGTTCATGAGCCAGCAGGCCGTGGCGGCCTCTGTCGTGGTGGCGCTGGCGTGTATCAGCGGCGGGAGCACGGTCAGCAGCAGGTCCTTGCCGGCGGTGTTGAGGTCGATGTGGCCGCCGATGACGACGGTCTCCCGGCCTTCGCCTCCGATGTGCAGGAAGGTCTCGGTGGTCGCCTGGAGCAGGGGCAGCGCGTCGATCGGCGGCACCGCGGGGTCGCTCGCCAGGGTGTACCGACGGTCTCCGCTGAGGACGGTGACATCGCCCGCCTCCAGTCGGACGGGGTGGTCGATGCCCTGCATCACCAGCCAGATGACGCCTTGGAGCACGACTTGGACACCGAGTCGGCCCGGCGCCGGAAAGGCCAGGGCCCAGTCCCCCGCGGCGGTGAGGCCACGGGACAGGGCGCAGTGCGCGCCGGTGAGTTCGAGGGTCCTGGTGAGGGGATCGCGCAGGGCTGGGGAACCGAGTGGGGGCGCGGACAGCGGTGCGGCCATGTGCGGACTCTCGCGCAAGTCGCACGAACGGACAAGCATTCACATGGCGTTGCCCGGACCCCACGATGAGTGGCAGGACGCCTCCCGGCCAGGGCCGCGTCCCGGATCGCGGCCGCTGGCCAGGCGGCCGGTTCCTCAGTCTCAGGAGGTTGTACGCATGGGCGGATTCCAGGACCGTGTCAAGTTCCACCCGGACGAGGTAGTGCTGGCCCCGGCCGAGGAGCAGACCCTCGCTGAACTCGCGGACCAGTGCCAGGGCCAGGTGAACGAGTCGGCGGACGAGAGCTGACGCGGTCCACAGCCAGCAGATTCGCGGGCTGCGGGCCGCGGCGGGGGTACCTGCCGCGGCCCGCAGTCACCCAGCAGACGGGATGAACCGTGACCACCTCCGCGTACACCGCGGCTCCCCGGTCGGGAGAGCGCAGCCTGCCCTTGAGCGAGGCGTTCGACCGCGCGCGGTCCGCTGCCGCCGCTCTCTCTGTGGAGGCCGATCTGGAACCCATTCTCGACGGCAGCCCCGGCACCTGGCGGTGCATCCTGCGCCGCGACGGCGAGGATCTCCGCACGGGGCTGGGTCTGGGCAAGGGGAGCCGGGACGAGGCCCGGACGGGAGCCCTGTTCGAGGCGCTGGAGCACTACCTCTGCGGTGTGGACGGACTGGACCCGGCGGAGATCCGGTTGGCGCGCGGCCACACCCTCGCGAAGGGCCCGTTGTCCCGCGATATCGCCGTCGGGCTGCTGGGCCGGGTGCCCGACCAGTCGCTGGGTTGTCTGCCGTACCGGTCGCTCGCCGGTGCGCCGGACGCGCTCGTCCCCCTCTTCCTGTCCATGCCCGAGTACCTGGGGGCGGCCGGAGCGCGGGCCCGCCGGGTCGCGGGTGACAGCTACGACTACCGCGCGGTCGGCCGCTACTCGGTCAACAACGGCTGGGCCGCCGGCGCGGACCCGGTGGAAGCCGCCGTGCACGCGATCAACGAGCTGATCGAGCGGGACGCGCTCTCCCTTTTGCTGATCGGCCAGTTCCTCCGCGAGCGACCCGAGCGGCTGGCCGTCGTGGATCCGGCGACGCTGCCGGACGAGGTGGCCGCGCTGCTCGCCTTCGCCGAGGCGCACACGGGGCGTCGGGTCCACCTGATCGACATGACCAGCGACCTCGGTGTCCCGGCGTACACGGCCTACCTGCCGGCCCCGCATGGGCAGCCGGCCCGGATCTGCGGGTGGGGAGCATCGCTGTCGCGCCGGTACGCCGTCACCCGAGCAGTGAGTGAACTCATCCAGCTCCACAGCACGATGCACCTGCGCGAGCAGTACGCCCACCTGCTGCCCGAGCAGCGTGACGACACCGGGCCGTACCCCGAGCTGCACGCGTGCTACCTGTCGGACTTCACCACCGCCCTGGCTTCGGCCGAACTCAGGGCGTACGAGGACACGGTGGCGCCGGACACGCCCCAGGGTCACCTCGACCGGCTCCTCACCGTCCTACGAGGGCACGGCTTCGCCGTCTACCAACGCGACCACCATGTCACCGCGGACCTCGCCGTCGTCAATGTGCTCGTGCCGGGATTGGAAAGGTTCATGCTCGTCACCGACGGGCAGGTCGTCGTACCCGGTGCCCGCGGGATGGCGGCCCGCGGACGTGGCTGAAGCACGATGGCGCCCGCTCGCCGTCACCGACGCCGCCTCGGTGGCGGCGCTGCTCACCGTCTGCGAAGCGGCCGACGGGGTCGGGGTCGCGGTCCGGGGCGCGGACGGCGTCCACGAGAACCTGAACGCCTCGGGCATCGACCTGGACGGTGGTACCGCATCCGTCTGGTGCGGCGGTGAGCCGGTCGCCTACGCGACCACGTGCATCCGGGAAGGCGCCGGTCCTGTCCGCCAACTGACCCTCGACATCGCGGTGCACCCCGCGCACCGCGCTCCAGCGATGGTCCAGCGACTCCTGGAGTGGTGCCGTGACACCGGTGTCCGGCGCCACCGCGAGCTGTCCGACGGCACCCTGTTGGAGCTTCACGTCCGTACCCACCACGGCCAAGCGTGGCTCGCCGAGGCGTTGGACACCGCGGGGTACCGGCGCGAGCGCATCCACTGGGGCATGCGGCTGGACCTGGGCACCCCACAGCCCATCGCCGCACCGGCGATGCCGCTCGGCACCGCGATCGTGCCCTTCGACGACGCGTTCGACGCGCAGCTCCTGGCGGCCCGCAACGTGATCTTCGCCGATCACTGGGGCAGCCTTCCGATGACGACACGGACGTGGCGCCACACCATCACCGGGAGCCCGCACTTCAGGCCCGGGTCCTCGTTCCTCCTCCTCTCGGAGCACGAGCAGGAGATCCTCTGCTACCTGATGTGCACCGAGTTGACGGACACCCGCACCGACCGCGAGCTCTATCTCGCCAACGCCGGTACACAACCCGCGCTCCATGGCAAAGGCCTGTACCGCGCCGTGTTCACCCACACCCTCGCCCGGGCGAGGGCCCAGGGCTACCGGTGGGCCGTCCTGGACGTCGACTCGAAGAACCCCATGGCCGCCGGAGGCTTCTACGAGCGCATGGGCCTGCGAAGGTTCCGGACCTGGACCACGCATGTGCACTCACCGTCCGGTACGGCACCGCCGACGGTGCCCTCCGCCAGCCCGTAGGGTCCCTCCCCCGCTGTCGAGGGACCCATGGCCGCCGTACTCGGGCCCGGCCCCATCACGGTGACCGACTCCGCCCGCCCTCCCGGGCCGACCCCGGAATGCCACCGAGGCACGAGGAGCGGCCGCCGCGCGCGGACCGGCCTCCCGGGTCGGGCCACGCATGGCTGTCCGGCTCACGCAGAGCCCCTTCGCGGAGTCCCTTCGCAGAGCCCTTTCGCGGAGCCCCTTCGCCGGGCCCGGTGGTCGGCAGGTGACCGGCGGTCGACAGAGTCAACGCAGGGAGCGGATCGCCGGGCTCGCGGCGACCAGGGCGGCGCCTGCCAGGACTGCGCTCCCGCAGACCAGGAACAGCGTCGTCGTGCCGTACGGGAGCAGGACACCGGCGATCAGGTAGGAGAACGGGTCGAACGCCACCGTGGCCAGCACCACGAGGCTGAGTACTCGGCCCAGCAGGTGCTTGGGCACTCGCTCCTGCAGGGTGGCCACGACGACCACTCCGAGGAACCCGGACCCGAGGCCGACCAGTGAGACGACCGCCGTCGCGGCAACGACGTGGGTGACGGCGGCGAGTCCGGCCACCCCCGCCCCGATCGCCGCGACCCCGCCGGCCACGGCCCAGCCACGCCGGGCAGGCGGCCGCCCCCCGGCCGACAGTGAGCCGGCCAGTGAGCCGGCGCCGAATCCGGAGAGCACGACGCCCAGGGATCCCGCGCCGCCCAGGCGTTGATCGGCAAGCACCGCGCCGCCCACGATCACGGGGCCCACGACAGCGATGTTGATCAGGGCGACGGCTGCCAGCATCCCTCGCACCAGCGGTTCACGCCAGGCGTATCCCAAGCCCGCGCCGAGAGCACGTGCACTGCTGGGCTGCTCACCGTCGATGCCGTCCGGACCAGCGGCGTGCCCGGCGTCTTCATCGCGCCGTACCGCGCGGACGAACGTATCGAGGGCGACGGCGGCCAGCGCGGCCATGGCCGCGATCCCACCGAGCGTCGCGTCGAAGCCGACCGCGGCGATGACTCCGGCGGCCACCGCCGGGCCGACCAGGTCTCCCCCCGACTCCGCCCCCTGCACCAGCGCGTTGACCCGGGGGAGCTTCTCGGTCGGTACGACGGCGGGCAACAAGGCCAGGGCAGCGGGGAAGTAGGCGGCGTCGGCGACGCCGAGCAGCGCGGCGAGCAGCGCGACCGCCGTCACCGATGGCGAGGTGAAGGTCACCAGGGCGCAGAGAGCGAGCAGGACGGCGAACCGGAGCCAGGAGGCTCCGGTCACGACATGGGCAGGACCGAGGCGGTCGACCAGTACTCCCGCAGGAAGCAGGAGTGCCGCCCGCGGCAGTGCCGCCGCCACGAGCACGAGCCCTGTGGCGATCCCGGGTTCCGACAGTTCGAGCACGAAGAGCGTGAGCCAGATCAGGAACAGGGCGTCGACCAAGCCCGCCAGCCCCTGGCCCACGACCAGGCGGAGCAGGCGCGGATCACCGAGCGGCTCGCGCGGAAGGGCACCTGCGGTCGGCTCCGTCGTCATCGCTGGCTCCCTGGGGTGCTCGGTGGACCGGTCCCGCAGGAAGGGCGTGCCGGAATCGATCCGCCCGCGCGCCCCGGACCACGGACCGGGTGACCGCGTCGGGACAGCCGCGGCGCTTGCGAGCCCGCGCCCGCGCCCGGCAAGGAGAGGCACGTCCGCGGTACCGGTGGAGCGAAGGTGCTCGCGCCGTTGAGGCGCAGTGGGGTCCGGCGGTTCGTCGTCGATGCTGGCATGACCTGTGACGTGCCCCTCCTGCCGATGGCCGGGAACAGCCGCGGCACCGTGCTGGACACCGGCCGGACGGCGGCGTTCCGCCTGGTGCGGCGCGCATCCACGGCGATGCCGCGCGGTGGGGTCGCCTAGGCGATGTGCGTGCCCCCGTCGACCGTCAGGGTGGTGCCCGTGATGTAGGACGCCGCGTCGGAGACGAGGAAGACCAAAGCCGCGGCGAGTTCCTCGGGCTGTCCGATGCGGCCTGAGAGCACCCTCGGCATCATCGCCTCGACATAGCCCTCGGCGTAGCCGTCGGTCATCTCGGAGGTGAAGAGACCCGGTGCGAGGGCGTTCACACGGATGCCCTTGCTGGGGGTCCACTGCTGGGCGAGATCGCGGGTGAGCCCGAGGATTCCGGCTTTCGACGCCGAGTAGGCGGCCTGCGGCAGACCACCTGTGACCAGCGCGAGGATGCTGGAGACGTTGACGATGGCACTGCCGGGGAGCATCACCGCGCCCGCGGCCTGCGCCATCCAGTAGGAGCCGTTGAGATTGATGTCGATGACCTCGCGGAACTGCTCAGGTGTCTCCTCCTCCGCAGGTCGTTCACCGCTGATCCCGGCGTTGTTGACAAGAATGTCCACCCGCCCGAACGCGTGCACCGCCGCGTCGATCAGCGCGCGGCAGTCCTCCGGCTTGGCGACGTCGGTGCGCACGGTGACGGCACGGCGGCCGAGCGCCTCGACGGCCGTGCGCACCGGCTCCAGTCTCTCGGCGCGCCGGGCCCCGAGCGCGACATCGGCGCCGGCCTCGGCCAAGGCGGTGGCGAAGGCGGTACCCAGCCCGGAGGAGGCGCCGGTGATCACGGCGACGCGGCCGTCGAGCCGGAAGCGATCGAGCAGGCTCATGGCCGCCTGGCCTTCTGGGAGACCGTTGTGTGCGCGGCACCTCTCCCGAAGCGGGTCCTGTTCGGCGCCGGGGAACGACCCTGTGCGCGTCCGAACCCTTGCCGGTCAACGACGCTCCGCGCGCGTCGGGTTCCGCGGAGGGGAGGGGCGGGTGACCGGGCGACGACGAACGGCACGAGCCGAACGGGGCCACGGCCAGGCCATCCGGCAGCGGTCACCGGTGGCCGTCGATGTAGTTCACGACACCGCCGACGGTCCTCAGCTCCGCTACCTGGTCGTCGGGAATCCTCACCTCGAACCTGTCCTCGACCGCCACGGTGATCTCCACCATCGACAGGGAGTCGACGCCGAGATCGTCGGTGAACGACTTCTCGGCGGTCACCTCGGCGGGGTCCACCCCGGCGACCTCGTGGACGATGTCGGCGACGGCGTGGAGGATGTCGGTGTTGCTCACCACGGATTTCTCCTTCTTCGGTCGGTGTGGCGAACCTCGGCGGGGACGTCAGAGCCCGAGGCGCCGTCGGTAGGCGCGGAGGGTGCGCAGGAAGCCGTCCATCTGCTCCTCGGTGTGGCCCGCGTGCGGGAACAAGCGCAGCAGCGCCTGATTGCGTGCGACGGCCGGGTAGGAGAAGACGGGTACGAGGTAGCCGTCCTCGACGAACCACTCCCGCATCTGCAAGGCGGCGGCGTCGCTCCCGATCGGGACCGAGAGCATGTAGGACTCGGTCGGCGTCGTCGGGGTGTCGGCCTCGTGCATCTGTCGGCGAAGGCGGGCGGCGTGCGCCAAGTAGTCGTCGACGATCCCCGGATCGCCGGCGAGGACGTCGATCGTGCGCTTGGCGGTGTAAGCGGTGGGCGGCTGGATGGCGGCCGTGAACATGGAGGTGCCGGAGAGCAGTTCGAAGGCGTCGATGGCCGCCGCCGGTCCGGCGATCGCGCCGCCCTCCAGACCGATGGCCTTGGAGAGCGACACCATGACGAAGTCCGCCCGTTCCCGGATCGCGGCCGCTTCCCGGGCGTACGGACGATTCTCGGGCCCGTAGACCATGAAGCCGTTCGCGTCGTCGATCATGCTGACGGCGCCGTGGTGGTCGCACTCGTCGAGAATCTCCACGATCGGCCCCATGGTGCCGTCCGCCGAGTAGATGCTCTCGGCGATCACCACGGTCTTGCGGGCCCGGACCCGGTTCAGGACGCGTGCCAGGTCGGAGACGTCGTTGTGCCGGAACGCGTGGACGTTGCGTCCGTAGTCGAGGCCCTCCAGGCCCTTCCAGACACTCCAGTGGACGTCACGGTCGACGATGAAGACGGTGTCGCGGTTGCGCACCTCGATCCCGGCGTCGAAGTGCGCGGAACTGCTCATGGCGTGGATGAACCCGATGTTGGCCAGCAGCCCCGTGGCGAAGCTGATGGCCCGCTCCTTGCCGGTGTGGCGGGCGATCGTCTCCTCCAGCGTCTGGTGCGGGCGGCAGATTCCCTGGGTCATCCTGGATCCGCTGGTGCTCAGGCCGTGGGCGAGCGCCCCTTCCGCGAAGTGATGTCGCACCGGGATGTGGCGCGGCAGATCGAGGAAGCTGATGCTGGCGAAGTTCACCAGCTCCCGGCCGGCGCGGACGATGGTCGGTCCGACGGGACCGTCCACCACCGGCGGGCGGTACGCCGTGTCGTGCGTGTTCGCCTCGACGAAGGCCGCGAAGGCCCATGGGGCCAGGCGGTCCACGGAGGGAGCGGGGGCGGGGGACGCGGTCATGGTGTGGTTTCTCCTCCACAAGGGGCGCGGGGCGGCAAGGGCTCCAGGGCCGCGGCGAGGTGGCCGAGTGAGGCCGTTCCGGCCAGTTCGTCCGACGCGATCCCGGTGAAGCCGAACCGGTGAAGGAGCGTCAGCAGACGAGGGACGGCGACCAGGGTGACTCCGTGGTCGGCGAGGCAACGGTTCATGTCCACGGCATCAGGGCTGCCGAACGAGCCGACCGGCGGTCCGCCGGGGCCGACAGCGGCCACGGCTGCGGCCAGCGCCCGTTCGGCGCCTGTCACGGGCGGACGCGTGGGGACCCGCGGGGTTCCCGTGCCGACGGTGGCGGTGCGGGACCGGCCGGACGGGCCGCCGGATCCGGGTGCCGCCGGGGACAGGACATAGCGGCCCGGCGCCACGAGACCGGGCACTTCACCGAGGTGGTCCAGGACGTGGCGGTGCAAGTCGCCGGGAGTGACCTCAGGAGCGGTGCGGGCGCGCGCGACGAGGTGCGGCTCCTTGCCCTCCCCCGCGGCGTTCCCACCGGGCGTCACCGTCGCGTCGAGCACTCCGGGGTGGCCGCGCAGGACGTCCTCGACCTTGGTCAGGCACACCCAGCCCTCCGGGGCGCGCCACCATCCGGAGGCGGCCGGTGCGAGCGGGTGCGCCGGAACCGGGCACGTGGCACCGTCGGCGAGCGCCCGCAGGAGACGGCACAGGCGGACGGGCAGCGCCTGGGCCTGCGCGGCGTCGAGCAGATGGTCTCCGACGGTGACATCGAGGGTGACGCCCCCGATGTCGCGGCCGAGGTCCACGTAGAGCGTCTCGCAGGGCTCGTCAGGGGCGCTGCTGATCCAGGTGGCCGGCCCGTTCGACGGGGTGTCCGGCGCGGGGACCAGATGGTCCCGTGGCCACGAGTAGCAGTTGTACTCGATCGTGGGGACGGTCACGACACCGCGGCGGCGGTCCATGCGCGCCTGGGCGGCGACCAGCTCCGCGGGGCGGTACTGACCGTGCCGGTAGGCCGCGGCGGACGCGGCGGCGACCGAGGCGACGACCTCGCCGAACGCCGCGCCCGGGCGGAGATCGATCTGCACCGGGACCGTCAGCGCCCGGACGCCGATGCTGTGCCGCAGAGCGGCCCGGGTCCGGTTGGAGACCACCACCGACGCGAGGAACCGGTGTTCGCCGGTGCGGGTGACGACCTCGTGGGCCAGTGCCGCCAGCACCACGGCCTCCGGGCTGACCCGATATCGCCGGGCGACGCGGTCGAGGTCGTCGTGGGCGTCCACCGAGCGGTACTGGAGACGGTGGCGCCCGGTGCCGTCGCCGCTCCCGCCGAACGGGGCCAGCACTCCGGTCGGGTTGTCCGCGAGACGCGTGAGCCACTCACGCTCCGCCGCGCGGGCGCGTTCCAGGGGCTGGGCGGCGACCATGTCCAGCGGATGCGTGGACGCCTGCGCCGATGCGTCGGCGCCGCTCAGCTCATCGTGCAGTTGGTCGATCAGTACCGCGAGCCCCCAGCCGTCGATCATGACGTGGTGGGCGGCCAGCAGGACCGCGCGCGGCCGTCCCGCCTCCAGCAGCACCCGCGCGAGCCAGGGCGGATCCCGCTCGGGATCGATCGGGCGGGCGGCCAGCTCCGCTGTGGCGGCCGCCACGGTGTCGGCGTCGACGGCGGGAACATCGACGAGGTCGGCCGGCAGCGGGGCCCAGCCCTCGTGGTGGACGTGCTGTACGGGGCGGATCGGGTCGACGGTGGTGCGCAGCGCCTCGTGGCGGGCGGTGAGGGACGCGAGCGCCCGGTGGACATCGGCGACGGTCGCCTGGGGCGGAACGTGGCAGTGGTCGGCGAGCGGCGTCGGGTTGACCCGCCGTGGTGAGGGAATGGTGCGTTCGAACCAGTGCCACTGCTGGACCCAGGTCAGCGGCCCGCTGCGGGTGACGGTGGCGGTGCGCGGGATCGGTTCCGGAAGGTGGTTCACGGCCGGGACCTCATACCGCTCGGACCACGAGAGCGGCGTTGTGGCCGCCGAAGCCGAACGAGTTGCTGAGCGCGGTCCGCAGACCGTCGTGGTGCTGCGCCCGGTGCGGAACGAAGTTGATGTCCGGGTCGATCGGCTCGTCGCAGTTGAGGGTCGGGGGGACGTCACCCGTGCGGAGGACCTGGATCGAGGCCACGAGTTCGACCGCTCCGGCGGCACCGATCATGTGCCCGGTCATCGACTTGGTGGAGCTGACCGGGATCCGGGTGACACGATCGCCCAGCACTTTGCGCAGGACGGCCGTCTCGGTGGCGTCGTTCAGCAGCGTTCCGGTGCCGTGCGCGTTGACGTAGTCCACGTCCGCGCCCGATATCCCCGCGTCACGCAGCGCCGCCTCGACGGCGAGGCACGCGCCGCGTCCCTCGGGATGCGGGGCCGTCCAGTGATGGGCGTCGGAACTGGCCCCGTAGCCGGTGAGTTCGGCCAAGGGCGTCGCCCCTCGGCTGCCGGCCACCTCGGCGGCCTCCAGCACCAGCACGGCGGCTCCCTCGCTCATCACGAACCCGTCGCGATGCGTGTCGAACGGCCGGCATGCCGCGGTCGGGTCGTCGTTGCGTCTGGACAGCGCGCGGGCGTTGCCGCTGCCCGCGAGGTCGACGGTGGTGACACAGGCGTCGGCGCCGCCGACGATGACGATGTCGGCCTCCCCATGGCTGATCATGCGCATCCCCGCGCCTACCGCGTCCGCGCCACTGGCGCACGCCGTGCTCTGGGCACGGCTGGGCCCCTGAATGCCGAGACGCATGCTGATCTCGCCCGCGGCGCTGTCCATGGCAGTCGTGACCTGGGTGAAGGGGCTGATGGCCCGTGGCCCTCTGTCCCGCAGGGTGTTCGCGGCACGGTAGATCGAGCCCACCGGGCCGTAGCCGCTGCCGATGATCACGGCGACCCGCGGCGCCAGGCCGTCGTCGACGACGAGCCGGGCGTGCTCGCAGGCCTCCAGTGCCGCGGCGAGGGCGTACCGCGCGTACGGGTCGGCGCGACGACTGACCGTCGGGGGCATGTAGCGGCCGGGGGTGAATCCTTTGACCTGGCCGCCGATCCGGACATCGAGACCGGTCAGGTCCATCCCGTCCACGGTGTCGATGCCGCTGCGCCCGGCCAGCATCGCCGTCCACGTCTCGTCGGCGCTGTGGCCCAGCGGCGTCACCGCCCCGTACCCGGTGACCAGCACCCGGCGTCGGGCCCGGCCCCGTCCGGCGTCGTCCCGCTCTGCCGCGTAGGTCACTGGGGAACCACCCCGGCGTCGTGGAGGGCCGGGAGGATGTCGTCGGGGGCGACCGGCACCCTGAGCACGGCGGTGCCTCCCCGGGAGCAGAACCGTCGCGCGGCAAGGACCTCATCGGTCAGCGCGGCCTTGTCGCACAGCACTCGGCAGTGGATGTCCGACCCGTCCAGCACGGGCGGCGGGGCGCCCGGGCGGGTGAATGGGTAGAGCTCGGCGTCGAGGCCGAGTCGGGCGCGTTGGGCGTCCAGCCAGCCGTAGCCGCCGTTGCACAGCACCACGTAGAGGACGCCGCCATGGGCCGGAGCGGTGACGGCGATGTCCGCGCGGGCCGCGAGGAACGCTCCGTCTCCGATGAACGCGGTGACCTCATGGCCCGGGGCGGCCCGCTTGACCCCGATGGCCGCGGCCGCCCCGAAGCCCAAGGGGGTCTGCTCCGACGGCACGATGGACCCGCCGCCGACGCGGAAGGGGAAGCCGTAGGACCACATGTCCTGCAACCCGTTCTCCTGGACCAGCACACGGGGCCCGCCGGCGGTGGCGTCGAGCGCGGCGAGCAGCTCAGCGACGCGGATCCCCGGAAGCGTCGCCGCGCGGGCCAGTTCCGCTTCCACCTCCAGCGCCATGGCCTTGCGGGCGACGGCGACCTCGCCTGCCCACGCCTCGGTCGCGTCCGCGTGCTCGGCGTCGCGGTCCTCGTCCAGCGCCCGCGACCAGCTGAGCACGGCGTGCCGGGCGTCCGCGAGCACACGCGGGCCGGAGAACTCGGCGGACAGCCCGCCCGGATCGAGGTTGACCTGCACCACCGGGACCGGGGGCCACGGCGTTCCGCCTTCGACGACCGTCTCCTCAAGTCGCCCGGCGAGCGACACCACCAGGTCGCAGGACGACCACAGCTCACGGGCGGGGGCCGCCGCGTAGAGCCCCGCGACACCGCAGAACAGCGGGTGGCGCTCGTCGACGGCACCGCGGCCGGACGCGGTGGTGAAGACTGCCGCGCCGAGGCGTCCGGCGAAGCGCTCGACGACACCGTCGGCGTTGCGGTGCCGCATCCCGCCGCCTACCAGCACCACCGGACGCCGGCTCGCGCGGATCGCCGCCAGTGCCGGTCCCGGTACTACCGGGCCGGACTCGACGACCAGTGGTTCGGGCAGCGTCGGACACGGTCCGGTGACGACGATCTCCGCCGTGCGGACATCATCGGGTACCTCCAGGAACACGGGTCCGGCCGGCGGCCCCATGGCCCGGGTCAGCGCCGTCACCGTGGCGGGGACGACCCGGTCGGGATGACCCACCCGGTGCGCCCACCGCACGAGGGGCGTTGTCACGGCGACCTGGTCGAGTTCCTGGAAGCCGCCACTCCCCCGGCGCCGTTCGGGCACGCCGGCGGCGAGCACGAGGACGGCCGCACCGGACTCCCGCGCCTCCAGCAGCCCCGTGGCCGCGTGGGTGACGGCCGGGCCCTTGCCGAGCGCGCATACGGCGAGCCTCCCCGACTGGAGGGCGTAGCCGGTCGCCATGTACATCGCGTTGCGCTGGTCACGGCACGGCACGAGGTCCAGGCCCGCGGCGTCGAGGGCGCGGAGCAACTCCAGATCATCGCCGGGCAACCCGAAGCAGGTGTCCACCCCGTTCGCCACCAGCAGGTCGACGATCGCGGACCACGCGTCGGTGTACCGTCGGCCGGCCCGGGTCACTTCCCACCCACTGTGGTGGGGGCGGCCGTCGGGATGTTCCGCGCCACGGCCTGCGAGGTGAGCAGTGGTTCGGCGTGCCGCTCGCCGCCGTAGGAGAGGTAGTTCGCCCTCATCCCGAATCCGCCGAACGGGCGGTTGCCGTCCTCCGCGTCGAGCAGCGTGTGGTTGACACAGGTGTGGTGACGCTTGGACAGGACCTTCACGGTCTCCGGATCGCTCCCGTAGAGCATCGCCCCCAGCGCGCGTTCGCTGAAGTAGGGGCTCGACAACCGATCACGCAGCAGCCTCGCGCTGGGATAGGCCACGACGTTGAAGACCGGCGCGAACATCTCCTCCAGCGGGATCTTGTCGTCGAAGCCCCACAGCAGCACGGTCGGCTCGATCCTGCGGGACCGCAGATCGATGCGCCCGCCGTACCGGATGCGACGCGCGTGACGCACCAGATAGTCCGAGCAGTTCACGAGCGCCGAGTCGTAGCAGATCGGACCGTAGTCGACGTCAGGGTCGTCGTTCCGCCCGAAACGCAGCGAAGCCAGCCCCTCGGACAACAGGTCGACGAAGTCGTCGGTGCGGCCCTCGGGCACGAACAGGACGTCGGGACCGAAACAGTCCTGGCCTGAGTTGTGGAGCCGGATTCTCGTGACATCTTCCACGGCACGCGCGAGATCGGCGTCGGGTGCGATCACGAAGGGATTGATGCCGTTGCCGAAGAAGAGGAAGAGCTGGTCCTCCGCCAGCCCTTCGCGGATGGTCTCGGCATTGGAGTAGCGGCCGGTGAAGACGATGAGGTCCGCTTCGCGTACCGGACCGGTCACGAACTTGCGCTGGCTGAGTTCGAAGAGCTTGATGGGTAAGCGGTGGACCGGTGCCAGCAGGGTGTGCAAGCGCTGCATCTGGCTCTTGTTCTCCGAGGACGGCCGAAAGGTGATGACGTCGCTGTACAGGGATGCCACGAGCACGTGAAGCGCGTAGGAATAGAGCGGGATGTTGGAGGGGACGAACACCGCGGCGCGAGGCACACAGCCGGGCCGGACACGGCGGATCTCCTCCTCCGCCCCGTCGAGGGTGGCGAGGAACGAACGAATCTCCGCGCGCGCGGTCCGGTGGGGCGAGAACTCGGTGAGAACTCTCATCACCGTGTCCTCGTTGTCGGCCACGTACCGGCGCACCGCGCCCAGCGCGTCGACACGGTCGGCGAAGGGGATGCGGTATTCGGCCGCACCGATGGCCGAGCCGGACACGGTGACGTCCGTGGTCGTGGGGTGCGAAGCGGACAGCGAGTTCATGGCGATCTTCTCCAGAGCGGCCTTGTTGGGCTTTCCCGTGTTCGTGAGGGGCAGCGCGGGAAGCACGATGACGTGGTCGGGCTGCTCGTAGCGGGCGAGCACGGAGCGCAGCAGCCGTTTCCAGTGCGCGGGCTCGCGGGCGTCCGGGTCCGTGATCACGAACACCAGACGGCAGCCCAGACGCGCGTCGGGCACGGCGACGACCTCCGTCCGCGCACCGGCCGACCCGGCCCGCGCGGCGAGGTGGTCGGGATAGAGCGTGTGGCCGTCACGGTGCACGGCGTGCTTGCGCCCGACCGGGAAGACACGGCCGGCGCCGTCGAGCAGGCCGATGTCGCCGGTGCGGTGCACCGGACCCGAGAGCGGAACGATCTCACCGTCATCGCCCAGGTGGCCGGTCATCAGGCCGTCACTGCGTACGACGAGCTCGCCGATTCGGCCGTCGGGAAGCGGCTTCCCTTGCTCGTCGTGGACCTCGACGACCACGCCGGGCAACGGTGTGCCGCACCCGATCGGATCGGTGGGAGGCGCCAGCGCGATGTTTCCCACCTCGGTCGCGCCGTAGCCGTCGAGGAGGCGTCGGCCCGTGCGGGCGTGGAACCGGGCCGCCAGGTCGGGTCCCAGCGGCGCGCCGCCCACGCACCAGGCCCGTACCGCCGTCAGCGCGTTCGCGAGAGCGGGACGACGGTCGAGCAGGTTGAGCAGGCTGTAGTAGGTCGACGGGGCCCCGTCCACGACGGAGAGGCCGTGCTCCACGCCGACCGCGAACGCCCGGTCCAGCCGGGTGGCCGACCCGTAGACCACGAGCGTGCCTCCGCCCAGCCACCAGGTCAGGACCAGCGACAGACCGTATTGGTGGGAGTACGGCAGGACGGGCAGGAAGACGTCGTCAGGCCGGTACCCCATACGTTCCGCGCTGAGCGCGAGGTTGTCCAGGATCGAACGACCGGAGCGCACAATGCCTTTGGGGTCGCCTGTCGTACCCGACGACCATGAGATCGCGGCATCCTGGCGCAGGGCCCAGGCCGCCGCGTCGGGCACGGCCGCCGTGTCCGGAGCGGGCCGTGGCGCCGCGGCGTGGCCCGTGGTGTCGCTGATTTCGGCCACCACGCGCGCTTGAGTGCGAATCCGCGATCGCTGTGACGGCGTGGCTCGATGGTCGGCCAGCACCACCGAGGCATCGAGGTGGATGAGCGCCAGCAGATCGACGACCCATTCCGGGGAATTGGCCCCGCTCATCATCACCCGCGAACCGGGCCCGAGGCCGCGGCGTGCAAAACGTTCGGTGGCATCGAATATGCGGGCCGCGACTTCGCCTGTCTCCCAGACGTGCCCCTTGGGCGATATCAGGCGCCTAGAAATGGGCAACTCGTGCTCCTTAGCGCCAGGCGTGGGCTCAACTTCCTGGATGTGCAGGTGTGTAGAACCACAATCCCGCGATACGCCTGATCCTGTTCAACAGGAAATATCTGAAGCGACTATCGCATACCCGCAGAACGGTGTCGAGTGCTGAAACGGCGCTCCGTTGCATGTGGGGGTCGTTGAGTATGCAGTGACGAAACAGATGTGACGAGCAGCCAGTTATGATCGTGAATGCGTGGCGCGGCTGTTGTCCGAGTGCATGTAAACGTCGCCCTCGGATCGAATACGGACCCCCCGCGCCACCAAGTACCGGAATTCATATTCAGTCGTCTGTTCGAGCTTTTCGTGTTCCAATCATCGACGCCAACATATCCGGGGTGTGCACGGACCTGTGCGGCGTGGGCGCCGGGGGTCCTGTGCACCCCCGGCGCCGCGGACCATGTCGGCGAGCGCGGGAGCATCGGGCGTTGTCGCTCTCGGCCTCCCGGAGGAGGCACACCAGAACTCGACTGCTTCCGGCGGAGAGTGCTCACCTGCCGGCGGCTACGGAACCGGGTGTCCCCCGGTTCCGTAGCTCCCCTCAGGCGGGGCCGGTGTCGCCCGGCAGGGGCGCGGTGTGGTGCAGGAGTCGGGGCGGCAGGTATGGGCCGGCGACCAGGGTGTTCCAGCCGCGTCGGCGGGCGTGGCAGGTGAGAGCCAGGATGTCGAGGTTGAGTGCCCGGTCGGGATCGTCGGCGCGGTCGCCGACCCGGTAGTAGTCGCGGTGTTCCTCCAGTGCGTCGAGGAGCGCGAGGTTGAAGCTCTGCTCGTCCCCGTCGACCAACTGGGACAGCAGCACGGCCGGGGGCATGAGGAAACCCCAGTTCCTGGCCCGGTGGTGGGCTTCCAGGGCCGCGTCCATGGCGGGTCGGGGATCGTCAAGGTGCAGGTAGGCGAGGAGCGCCAGCCGGTAGGCCGCGAACGCCGACGGGTCGTTCCGGAGGAAGCGGGTGCCGCTGAGGACGAGTGGTGCGAGGTCGTCGCGTGCCCCGCTGATCAGGGCGAGGCCGACCGCCTTCTGCCAGGGCGCGGGCCCGGCGTCCACGCCCGTGTAGGCGGCGACGGGGATCTTCTCGCCCTCGACGGTCACGTCGACGGTGGTTCCGGGTTCGGCGAGCGCGGCCCGGAAGAAGGCGGCCCCGGCCCTCGACGCGCGGCGCACGTCGCGGATCTGCCGGTCCGAGGCGTCGTCGCTGGTCAGGGCCCGGGCCCTGACCAGAATGACCAGGTCGGACATGGCCATGCCCAGGCGCCATGCCTTCCCGGCGTCCGCCAGCTCTTCCCGGATGTCGCACCCGAGGGCGTCCTCGTGGTCGGGGTCCAGGGGTTCGACCGTGCCGGGGCGTTCCACCGTGACGGGTCCGGCGCCGAGTTCGGCGACGGCGTCGGGGCGCCGGGTCGCGCCGTACGGTCCCACCCGTGGTCCCGCGGTCTCGAAGCCGGTGACGAGGGTGCGCGGGAGGTAGTCGGTGCTGAAGGGGAGCCACCAGCCTTCACGGCGGTAGGCGAGTGCGGCCAGGGCGAGCGGCAGCAGGGGCAGCAGCGATCCGGGGACGGTGCTGGGCCGCGTGGGCGCGCTGTGCCGGCGCAGGAGAGTGGCCATCCCGTCCGTGAAGGTGTCCCGGTCGCCGCAGGCCAGGGCGCGCAGGGCGTCGAGCGCCGTGCTGTGGAGGTGGTCCGGCCTGCCCTGGTGGGTCTCGTGGTGGGTGCGGATCCGTGCGATCGCGGTGTCCAGCGCGGCGATCGTGTGTTCCTTCGTGGGCGGGTAGGGGGCGTCGTCGTCCTCAAGTGTGCCCAGGGTGTAGGCCAGCAGGCCGTGGATCAGTTCGGTCGACGGCTGCCCTTGCGTGCCGTGCTGGGGGTCCTGGCGGGCGAAGTGGAAGGCTTCCCCGTGCCGTTCGGCGCCACCGGTGAGGACCGCGAGGCAGAACGCGTCGATCCAGGTCTGCGTGCTGATGCTCTGCGGGATGCCTTCCCCGGCGTCGTAGCCGATCCCGAAGTTGACGTAGTCGAGGTGGATGTGGAAGGCGATGTGGGGGCAGTACGCGGCGTACTGGACGGCGCCCACGGTCGCCGCGGCCGCGTCGTTCAGCACGGCCCGGGCTTCCGGTGTGTCCAGGCCGGGGTCCGCGACCGACAGCGCCCCGAGGTGGTCCAGGTACGCGTCCCCGATGTACAACCACTCCGAAGCGGCCATGGGGCCGCCCTTCGACGTGGAGATGACCAGACGTGAGATCCGGTTGGTGAAATCGTCCAGGGCTTCGGCGATCGACGCTTCGGCCACGGGGTGTCGCTCTATTCGCATGCCCGTCAGTCTCTCCCCGCTGGTCCGCCGACGGCCAGTCGGCGCGCTCCCGCCCGCACCGGCGTAAGGCGGTTCGCCGCTGCTATGCGGAACGGCGCCTGAGGCGAGGCCCGTTCATTGCGGACGGGCCCGCGGGGCCGGAAGCAGGCACCGAGAGCTCGGGGCGGCCTCCCGCACCGTGAGGGCGCCGGCGGGGAGCAAGTACCGGACAGCGCCCTCGTGTCGGCTCAACGGTTGGGCGTCACCAGCCATTGCCGATCTCGATGGCTCCGGTGAGGTAGCCGGTCCCGCCGGTTCCGGTGTAGATGTACAGATTCCCGTTGCCGTCATTACGGGTGATCACATCGGGATGCCCGTCACCGGTGTAGTCCGCGACACCAACGAAAGTGAAGTTCTGCCAACCGATACCGATCGGAGCACCCCCCGTCAGATAACCGGTCCCGCCGACCCCGCTGTAGACATACAGATTCCCATTACCGTCATTACGGGCAACCACATCAGGATGCCCGTCACCGGTGTAGTCCGCGACACCAACGAAAGTGAAGTTCTGCCAACCGATACCGATCGGAGCACCCCCCGTCAGATAACCGGTCCCGCCGACCCCGCTGTAGACATACAGATTCCCATTACCGTCATTACGGGCAACCACATCAGGATGCCCGTCACCGGTGTAGTCCGCGACACCAACAAAGGTGAAGTTCTGCCAACCGATACCGATCGGAGCACCCCCGGTGAGGTAACCCGTTCCACCAGTGCCCGAATAGACGTACAGATTCCCGTTACCGTTGTTACGGGCGACCACATCAGGGTGACCATCACCCGTGTAATCGGCGACACCGACGAAGGTGAAGTTCTGCCAGCCGATGCCGATCGGGGCACGTGTCCGAGTGCTGTGGCCGGCGCCCGCGCCGGGGAAGAGGTAGAGGATTCCGGTGGCATCGTCTCGCGCGATGGTGTCGAAGTGGCTGTCGCCGTCGTAGTCGGCGGTCCCCGCGAAGGTCCATCCGGTACCGGGGGTGTAGGGAGGTACCGCCCTGCCGACGTCGAGACGCGGCGTGCTCGCCCCGGTGTAGACGATCGGGGTGCCGCTGGTGGCGAGGCGCGAGACCAGGCCGTCGATGCCCTCGGTGGGGTAGGCGTGCTTCAGCACGGCGAGGGCGCCGGCCACGTGCGGGGCGGCCATCGAGGTGCCGTTCTTGCCGGCGTAGGTGTTGCCGGGCACGGACGAGACGATGGAGGTGCCCGGTGCCAGCAGGTCGAGCAGCGGGCCGCGGTTGCTGAATGTGGAGAGCTGGTCGTCGTCGGTACTGGACCCCACCGTGACGGCCGAGGAAACGCACCCGGGGGCGTTGACCGCGTCGGGATAACCGTTGTTCCCCGCCGCGACGACCGTGGCGACGCCTGCGGTGAGCAGGCTGTCAATGATCATCTTGCGGGGGTCCGCAGCACAGGCGGTGGTCCAACGTCCGCTGCCGAGGGACATGTTCGCGGCGATGACGTCGGTTCCGGCCTGTTTCAGCGCCAAGACCTTCTCCAGTGCCTTGATCTGCGAGCTGGTGAAGCTCAGCACGCACGGGCCGGCCCCGGGTCCGCAGTACTCGTCGGAGTTGAACTTGGAGAACACCTGGATGGCGATGATGTCCGCCCCGGGGGCGACGCCGCGCGCGGGGGCTCCACTGATGCCGGTTCCGTTGCCCGCGGCGATGCCGGCGACATGGGTTCCGTGGGAGCAGGCGCCGTTCAGTGTGGCGCATGTGCCTGTGTCGGCGTCGGCGCTGCCGGGGCCGTCCTGCTGGGCGGTGCCGTTGGGGCAGAGGCTGGTGGAACCGTACGTGTTGTCGTTGACGGAGAAGCACGACTCGGTCTTGACGCGGTTGGTGAGGAACGGGTGGTTGGTGGCGACGCCGGTGTCGAGGATGGCGATCGCGGTACCGGCGCCGGTCTTCCCTGCCGCGGCAGCCCTGCTGCTGCCGATCTTGACGGTGGATTCGTCCAGCGTCGCCGGGACCGGGATGTCTTCGCTGACACCGATCACCCCCGGCTTGGAGTTCAGCTGCTGCAAGCCCGCGTGGTTCGTGCGGAGGGTGACCATCGGCACGGTGTCGTAGGAGACGAGGGTCTCGCCTGCTGCGGAGGCGGAGGCCAGGTCCGCGCGCCGGTTGGTGACGACGTTGACGCGGACGGTGCCCCCGCCTTGGGTCTTGTCGAACAGCGGCGGGTCGACCGGACCGTTCACCGCGGCGAAGGCCGGGCCGACGCCGAGCAGGGGGTCGGTATCCAGCGGTATCGCGGTGAACAGCATGGCCGCTGCCATGGCGGCGATCATGACCCGTACAGGTCTCTTCACGTATTGCTCCATCGAAAGGTATTGCGCGGGAGGTCGGCACAGGTGTTTCGGGTGGGAAAGGGGATCGGCAGCGGACGACCCAGTGGCCGGTGGGCAGTTTCTTCCAGCTCGGGGCGCGCGCCGGGAGTGGCGGCGAATGCCCCTGTCGGCTGCAAGGGGAGCAGCGCAATGGTCAAGTCGGCGGCGATGGGGATCGTCCCTCTACGTAAGACTCTCCAATGGGGTAACGGGAGTTGGATCACGTGGACGATAGATCAATGGGCCTTGCTCCACAAGAGAGATTTTCGGCGTCGCCTCGCCCATCAGAATCGGAACCCGGCTATCCGCTTGCGGGGTGAGCGCGAATGGACGTCCGCCTTTGATTCAAACATTTCTGACGGCCCATCCGGCTTCCGCCGTGAGAAATCACGGTGAGTGGTGCGCGGCAGGGTGTTTCCGCACAACTATTGATCAGGAACTCCAAAGGCTCTCGTTGATCATCGAGGTGGAAATCACCGCCGCTGCCGGAAGCATCGCCTGAGACTCCAGCTCGCGGAGCCGGCAGTCGGATGCCCGCCCCTGCGACACGCCTGCCTCAGCTCTCGCCGAGCCCTGCGTACCGGCTCAGCGGGGGTTCGTCCTACCCGAAGCAGCTACGCCACACGGCTGAGCGGAGGAGCGCCGAGCAGGAGGGTTGCGGCTACGGTTCACGCGTCGGCGTGGTGATGCGGTGAGGCGCCGACGAGTGTCGGGAAGGCACACGCAGCACGGCGGCCTCAGCGCTGACGCCGCAGCACATTCATCGCCCCAGCGGTATGGAGGAGAACACATGCGGTCGGTCATTCCCGACTATCTGACCGAGGCTCTCGGAGATGTCGAGCCGGACACTGCTGGACAGCTGGCGGACTACATCCCTGAGCTTGCGGCAGCGGACCCTGAGCGCCTCGGCGCGGTCTTCGCCACGCCTGACGGGGAGGTCTACGGTGCCGGCGACATCGATACCGAGTTCACGATCCAATCGATCTCCAAGCCGTTCGCGTACGCGCTGGCACTGGCTGATCGCGACTTCGGCCCTGTGCTCGCCAAAGTCGGTGTCGAGCCGTCGGGAGAGGCGTTCAACCAGATCTCCCTCGAAAGTGATACCGGGCGCCCTTTCAATCCGATGATCAACGCCGGTGCGATCACCACCCACTCGCTGGCCGGTTCGGAGGGCATGAATCCGGCGGAGCGCGTGGAGCGCGTGGTCCGCGGCCTTTCGGCATTCGCCGGTCGTCCGCTGAGGATCGATGAGGCGGTGTGCGTGTCGGAGATGGAGCACGCGCACCGCAACCTCGCCATCGCGTACATGCTCCGTGGCTACGGCATCCTCACCGAGGACCCCAGGGCCGTTGTCGAGGGCTACATCCGTCAGTGCTCCGTGCTGGTCACCGCGCGAGATCTGGCCATGATGGCCGCCACTTTGGCCAATCGCGGCGTCAATCCCCTCTCGGGTGAGCGAGTGGTACGCGAACCGGTGGTGCGTCAGGTGCTGAGTGTCATGTCCACCTGTGGGATGTATGACGCGGCCGGTGACTGGGCGACCCAGGTCGGCATTCCGGCGAAGAGTGGCGTGGCCGGGGGCCTGATCGGGGCGCTCCCCGGCCAGATCGGCATCGCCACGTTCTCACCACGACTGGACGCCCACGGGAACAGCGTTCGCGGGGTTTCGCTGTTCGAGCGGTTCTCCTCCGACATGGGTCTGCATGTGATGGAGGTGCCGGCCGCCGCGCGTGCCATCGTGCGGTCCAACCACGTCACCGGCATCGGACCGAATGCGGTCCGGGTCCTCCAACTGCAAGGCGGGATCGGCTTCGCCGGAGCCGAGAGAGTCGTCCGGGAAGCCGTGAGCACCGCCCCCGCGGAAGTCAGGGTGGTTCTGGACCTCACGATGGTCTATTCGATCGATGACGTGGCACGGCGCATGTTGCTGGAGGTCGTGCGTCGGCTCACGCTGGACGGTCACGAGGTCTACCTCGTCGACCCGGAATCGATCATGCCCGATCCCGACCCCGGCGACGGCGGCAAGGTCACCGTCGTAGGAGATATGGGGCAAGCCATGATCTGACCGCACCAGGCGGTCCGGCGCGGGAGCCGTCCGTCGAACCGTCCAGCCCCGTCCGGACAGACCCTGAGGGCCCTACCGCTTGGTCAAGTTCCCGCGATCCGTCGTGTCCCCCAGCGGAGACGAGGTCATCGGCTCCTGGGGGGTGAAGGTGACCGGGAGGGCCTGGGGGCCGCGGAAGGTCGGGGCGTAGCCCCAGTCGACCTCGTCGCCCGGGATGTCCAGGGTCAGGTCCGGCAGGCGGTCGAAGAGCGTGGTGATCGCGATCTCCGTCTCCAGCTTCACCAGATGGCTGCCCAGGCAGGTGTGCACGCCGTGGCCGAACGCCAGGTGCGGGCGGGCATCGCGGGTGAGGTCCAGGGCGTCGGGGTCGGGGAACCGGTCCGGGTCGCGGTTCGCCGCCGCCAGCGACAGCAGCACCACGTCGCCCTCTCCCACGCGGGCGTCCGCGATCGTCATGTCCTCGCCCGCGTACCGGTACTCCGCCACGTGCGACGGCGAGTCCAGGCGCAGCAGCTCGTTGATCGCCTGGGACCAGTCGATGTCGCCGCCGAGCAGGGCGGCTCGCCGGCCGGGGTGGCCGAGCAGGCGCAGGACGGTGGTGCCGAGGAACTGGATCGTGGTGATGTGACCGGCGCCGATCAGCGTCATGACCATCACCTCCAGCTCGTCCCCGGTCAGCGCGCCCGACTCGATCAACCGGGTCGGCAGGTCGTCCCCCGGGTGCGCTCGTTTGTAGGCCACCAGCTTCCGGACGTAGCCGAGCAGCTCGGCCAGCTTCGCCTCGTCACGCGGCTGCTGGAACTTCGCGCGGTACCACATGTCGAGCACGTCGGCGGCGGGCGCGCGCTCGGCTTCCGGGACGCCGAGCAGGTCGTGCATGACGGCGACCGGGATCTGCCGGGTGTACTCGGCGACGAGGTCCGCGTGCCCCCGCCCGGCGAACGACTCGACGGCGTGCGCGCAGGTCCGGGCGGTGCGATCACGCAGGCGGGACACCGCGGCGGGGGTGAACGCCGCGGCGATGAGCCGGCGCAGCCTGGCGTGTCCGGGTTCGTCCAGATTGGACAGACCGGGCGGGTGCGGGTCGGGGTTGACCGGGGCGCCGCTGCCCAGGCGGCGGTCCGCCAGGCAGGCGCGGACGTCGTCGTACCGGGTCACCAGCCACATCCGGCCCTGGACGTGCGGGCCGTCGACGGGGCAGACCGGGTCGTGCTCGCGCAACCAGTCGTAGCCCGGGTACGGGTCGGCGGTCACGACGGCCGACCGGCGATCAGCAGTTTCTCCAGCGGGGACGCGGCGAGCGGCACGACCCGCGACTCGGTGAGCCCTGCCTCGCCCAGCCATGCCGCGAGGTCGGTGTAGCGGTGCACGCCGCCGCCGTGGCCCTGCCACAGGGTCAGGTCGAACATGGCGAGGAACCCGGCCGCGGCCGGACCCAGCCCGGCCGGTGGTTCCCGGTCGTGGTCGAGGATGACGATGCTTCCCGTGGGGGACAACGATTTCGCCGCGCGCTGGAACAGCTCGCGGCATTCCTCGGGGCGGTGGCCGTGCAGGACGTTGAACAGCAGCACCAGGTCGTGCCCGGAACCCAGGTCGTCGGTGAGGTAGTCCCCTGCCTGCGCCGTCACCCGGTCCCGCGGGGCGTCTTCGCGCAGGGCGGTGATCGTCTCGGGCAGGTCGAACACGGTGACCCGGACGTCCGGACGACGGCGGCACAGTTCGACGGTGTGGTCGCCGTGGCCGCCCCCGATGTCCAGGACGGTCGCCGCGGGAGGCAGCGCGGCGGCGATGTCATCGGCAAGGGCCACGGCGGCGCCGGCGAGCATCCGGCGCAGGCGGCCCGCGAGGGCGGGGCGCTCGCTCAGCCAGGTGTAGAAGCCGCGGCGGGGTGTGCCGGTGCGGATGGTGTCCTCGATGTCGGCCCACTGCTCGAACAGGGTCTCGTACCAGAACAGTTCGGCGTCCTCCGAGCCGGGCTTCGCGGCGGTCGTGACCCCGGCCTCGTCGTGGCGCAGGTAGCCGAAGGCCACCAGGATGTTCACCAGGCTGCGCGTCCCGGCCGGGGTCCCGCCGATCCTGGTGGCCAGCTCCTCGACGGACAGCGGGCCGGTTTCCAGCGCGGTGAACACCCCGAGCCGGACACCGGCGATCATGGCCCGGTACCCGGCCGCGCCGAGCCGGTCCAGTACCGGAGCCGGGACACCAGAGGATTGTTCGGGCAATGGCATGATCATCCACTTCCGGAAAGCGCGCCGGCACCGGTGAGGAAGTCCAGGTGCCTGCGCAGCATTCGCTCGTTGGCCGGGGGGAACCCCACCCCCGCCCCGGCCGCGGCGGCCCAGGTGCGGGAGCAGTCGAACCGCGGGTGCGGGCGGGGGCGTTCGGGCAGGGAGAAGGCGAGCGGGGCGAAGGGCCCGGCCGGGTCGGCGAGCATCCGCTCCCGCCATCGGTGGTACGGCACCACCTCGGTCGGGTGACCGGCCGAGGTGAGGGTGGCGGCGAGGGCGGCACGGGTGAGGCCGCCGTCGCCGTGGTAGTGGTGGTCCCGACCGAGGTGGTCCGGGACCTGTGAGAGCGCGACGACCGCCGCGGCCACCGTGTCCACGGGGACCATGTCCAGCACCTCGGCGGTGTCCGGGACGGCGCCCGCGGCGACGCATCCGGTGATCCAGCGGCTGAACGCGGAGCGCGGGTCGGCGGCGCCGGTGGCGGTGTCGCCGACGATGGCCGCGATGCGGTGGATCGAGACGGACAGGCCGTGGCCGCGGGCGGCGGCGGCCATGGCGTCGGCCACCCATTTGCTGAGGTCGTAGCCGCTGGTGAGACCGCTCGGGTCGGTGGGGGCGTCGTCCTCGGTGACGACACGGCCGTCGTAGGCGTCCCCGAGGAAGACACCGAGGGTGGAGATCAGGTGCAGCGGGGCGCCGCTGTCACCGGCCAGGCGCAGGATCGCGGCGGTGGCGTCGACGTGGGCGGGTTTGAGGGCGTTGTAGGGCGCGGCGAAGTGCGGCACGGCGGCGTTGTGGTAGATCGCGTCCACGGTCGTGAGGGTGTCGTGGTCCTCCGTGGACAGGCCGAGGCCGGGTTCGGACAGGTCGCCGGGGACCGGGATCACGCGGTCGGTGACCGGCAGCCGGCCGATCGAGCCCTGGCGGACGAGGCAGTGGATCCGGGCGTCGGTCCGGGCCAGGAGCTGGCCGAGGAGGTGGCGGCCGAGGAAGCCGGTGGCGCCGGTGAGCAGGATCCGGCGCGGCGTGCCGGCCGAGGGGGCGCCGGGTGGTTGGACGGCGCGGAGACGGATCTCGGGTGGGGGGACGGCGTCGGCGCGCAACCGGTCGAGCGTGGGCAGGTCCGCCGAGGCACCGTCGTCGATGGCTGCCGCGAACGCCGCCACGGTGGGGGCGGTGAACAGTGTGCGCATCGGCACCGTGACGCCGAGGCGTTCGCGGACGGCGGCGAGGACGTGGGCGGCGATGAGCGAGTGCCCGCCGATGGCGAAGAAATCCGCGGTGCGGTCCACGTCGGGCCGGTCGAGGACGGTGGCCCAGATGGCGGCGACGGCCCGCTCGGTGGCGGTCCGGGGCGGATCCGCCGGGGCGGAGGGGGTGGTGGGGGGGTCGGGGAGGGCGGTGTTGTCGACCTTGCCGGTGCTTGTGGTGGGCAGGGCGTCGAGGACGACGACGGTGTCCGGCACGAGATGCGCGGGCAGGCGGTCGGCGCAGAAGGCGCGCAGGCCGGAAGCGTCCGGGACGGCGACCCGCGCGTCGGGGGTGGTCGGATCGGGTGCGTTCCGGGTGGGTGCGGTCGAGGCCGGGGCGCCGACGTAGCCGATGAGGCGGTCGCCCCTGGCCACCACCACGGCCTCCGCGACGGCCGGGTGCGCGGCGAGCACGGCCGCCACCTCCCCCGGCTCCACCCGGTTGCCGCGGATCTTGACCTGGTCGTCGGCCCGGCCGACGAACTCGAACGTGCCGTGCGGGTTCAGCCTCGCGAGGTCGCCGGTCCGGTACATGCGGGCGCCGGGGTGGGCGCCGTACGGGTCGGCGAAGAACGCCGCGGCGGTCGCGGCCGGGCTTCCCCGGTACCCCCGGGCGGGCGCCAGCCCTCCGATGTAGACCTCACCGACCACGCCGACGGGCACCCGGCGCAGAGCCCGGTCGAGAAGGTGGACGCGGACGTGTCGCAGCGGGCGGCCGATCGGCAGCCGGGTAGGGTGCTCGCTGCCGTCGACGGTGCGGTGGCTGGTCGCGCAGACGGTGGCTTCCGTCGGGCCGTAGTGGTTGTGGAGGGGAATGCCGTGCTTCGCCCACGCGCGGACGGTCGCCGCCGGGACGATGTCGCCGCCGACCATCATGAGCTCCAACGGGAGGCGTTTCCCGGCGAGATCGGCCACCCAGCGCTGCCAGAGGGGAGCCGCCGTGTCCACCGCGGTCAGTCGGTGCTCGACGCAGAGGCCGAGGAGGTCCGGTCCGGTGAGGCTCCCTGGGTCGGGGTGGATGACCAGGGTGGCCCCGGCCGCGAGGACCGGGAAGATGTCGCCGAACGCGGCGTCGAAGTGCGGGGGCGGGACCATGAGGAGGCGGTGCGCGGCGGTGAGGCCGTGTTCGGCGATGAACGCGGTGGTGAGGTTGAGGAGGGTGTCGTGCTGTACTTCGACGCCCTTGGGTTCGCCGGTGGAGCCGGAGGTGTGGACGACGTAGGCGAGTTGGGACGGGTGGATGGGCGTGGGTTCGTGGTGGCCGGTGGCGGGGAGCGCGTCGCGGGTCAGCACGGTCCTCGCGCCGCTGGCGGTGATCAGGGCCTGTCGGCGGGAGAGCGGCTGGGCGGGGTCGACGGGGACGAAGCATCCGCCCGCCTTGAGCACGCCGAGGATCGCGACGATCGCGTCGGCGCTGGACGGGATGGCGACCGCGACCGGGTCCTCGCTCCGGATGCCTGCCTCGCGCAGGTGGCGGGCGACGGCTGAGGATCGGCGGTCCAGGTCGCGGTAGGTGAGGGGCGCGGCGGCGAGGTCGAGGACGGCGGTGGCGTCAGGGGTCCGGGCGGTGCGGGCCGCGATCAGGTCCACCACGGTCGTGGCGGCCGGTCGGGTGCGGACGGCCGGGCCGGTGGACGGTGTGTCCGGTCCGCCGGGGGAGGCGGGATCGGACCGGGTGTCGAGGGCGGTGTGGACGGCGTTGTCAGCCGGGGACAACAGGTCCAGCTGCGCCAGCGGAAGGCCGGGGTGGCGGACCACGGCCTCCATGACCGCCAGCAGCTGGTCGGCGATCCTGGTGATCGTGTCCGCCTCGTACCGGTCGGTGCGGTAGTCGATGAGGGCGGGCCAGTCGTCCTCGCGTTCCCTGATGTGCAGGGTGAGGTCGAAACGGCTGGTGGCGCGGTCGATCGGCACCGGGGTGGCGGTCAGACCGGTGAAGGTGACGGGCGCCGTCTCGCGGTTGAGGACCAGCATCGTCCGGAACAGGGGGTGGTCCTGCCGTGGGGTGGGGACCGTGGTGAGGATGTCGGCCAGCGAGATGTCGGCGTGGTCCATCGCGTCGGCCACCACCCCGGTGGCGTCGGCGAGCAGGTCGCGGGGGGTGGCTCCACGGTTCGTGCGGAGCCGGAGCGGGAGGGTCGTGACGAACATGCCGATCACGTCGTCCCACCCGGGCGGACGGGTGCTGACCGGAGCCCCGACGACGAGGTCGTCACCACCGTCCCGGGTGGAGGAGACGAGGGCGAGGACGGCGAGGAGACCGGCGAAGGTGGTGGCCCGCTCGCCCCGGCACCAGGTGGCGAAGCGGCGGGCGAGCCCGGCCGGGACGGTGAACCGGTGGGTGGCACCGGGGGCGGCGCCCGCGTGGCGGGGGTGCGCCGGGGCCGGGCCGGATTCCGGGTGCGGCGAACTGTCCGACGCGGGGGTCCGGGCCGCGCCGTACGGGTGGTCCGGCGAGGGTCCGGAGACAGCCGGGGCGTCGCGGAGTGTCTCGGCCCAGAACGCGGTGGTGCGCTGCCGTGGACCCACGGCCGCCGGCGTGGGGATCAGTGGTCCCGGTGCGCCGGGCCTCGTGCTGGGCGCCGTCTTCGTCCCCTGGACGTCCGTGGCACCGGACAGGGGCGCGGAGTTCGGATCCACGGTGGTCAGGGTCTTCAGCAGGATCGACATCGAGGTGTCGTCGCAGATGAGGTGGTGAGCGGTGATCGTCAAGAGATGGGTCGTGGGAGAGGTTCTGATCAGGTGGGCCCGCACCAACGGACGCCGGGTCAGGTCGAAGGGGTGGTCGGCGTCCTGGGCGGCCAGGCGTTCGGCCTCCGGCCACGGGTCCGCGTGAGCGCTCAGGTCGGTGGTGCGCCAGGCCCTCGCCGCCAACTCGTCCGCGTAAGGCGCCGCGTTCAGCCAAGGGGTGTCGTCATGGACGACGATCGCCGATCGCAGGACGGGTTGGGTGGCCAGGGTGCGGGCGAACCTGGCGCGCAGGTCCGCCTCGTCGAGCGCACCCTCCAACCGGAGCGCGGCGTGCACGACGTAGGCGCCGTCGTCCTGGCCCGCCTGGTGGATGATCCACAGTCCGCGCTGCGGGCCGGACAGCTGCCCTGGTGGAGCGGGCGCCGACGCGGGGATGTGCGGGATCTCCGGAGTACCGAGGTCGGCCTGGCCCGGATCGATCGCGGCGGCCAGGGTGGCGACGGTGGGGTGGGCGAACAGGGTTCTGATCGTCACCTCCACGCCGAGGGACGCCCGGATCTTGGCGACGGCCTTCACCGCCGCCAGGGAATGGCCGCCGGACAGGAAGAAGTCGTCGTCGCGGTTGACCGGGCGGGCCAGCAGGCCCGCGAAGATCTCCGCGATCGTGGTCTCCGGACCCGGGTGGGGGGCAGCGGCGACGGCGTCCTCCGACGGCGGGGGCAGGGCGCGTACGTTCAGCTTTCCGGAGCTGGTCAGCGGGAACGCGTCCACGGACACCATCGCCGAGGGCACCAGGTAGGCGGGAAGGACACGGCTCAGCCGCTCCCGCACCCTCGGCCAGCGGGGCCGCCCGGCGGCCGGGATCACATAGGCCACCAGGCGGTCACCGTCACCGGCCACGCGGGCGTCGGCGACCTCCGGGTCCGCCCGCAGCGCGGCCTCCACCTCGGCCGGTTCCACCCGGTGGCCGCGCACCTTGAGCTGCGCGTCCACCCGCCCGACGAACTCCACGACGCCGTCCGGGCGGCGCCGCGCCAGGTCGCCCGTCGCGTACATACGCGCGCCGGGGACCGGCGAGAAGGGGTCGGCGACGAACCTCGTGGCCGTCCGGCCGGGCGCCCCGAGATAGCCGCGCGCCAGCGGGAATCCGCCCAGGTACACCTCGCCGACCACGTCGTCGTCGACCGGTCGCAGGCCCGCGTTCAGCAGACGCAGGGCCACGCCGTCGAGGGGGTCGCCGATGCCGAACCGGCTGTCTTGGCGCACCCGCTCGGCGGTCGACCAGATCGTCGTCTCGGTCGGGCCGTACGTGTTCCACAGCTCGGCCCCGCCCAGCGACCCGGCCAGCTCCGGCGTCAGCACCTCCCCGATCGACACCCGGACGCGCACGCACTCCGGCACGCCTCCGGCCGCCACCAGCACCGCCCACACCGACGGGGTGACCTGGACGACCGTGACCCCCTCGGCCGTCAGACGCCGCGCCAGCGCGGGCCCGTCCACCACGATCTCCGGCGGTACCGGCGCCACCCGGGCGCCCACCGTCAGCGGCGCCACCAGTTCCCACACCGAGATGTCGAACGCCGGGGAGATCATGGCCGCCACCACGTCCCCGGCGCCCAGCCCCACCAGCGCCGTCGACCGGGCCAGCATCCCGGCCACCGCGCGGTGCGGCACGCCCACGGCCTTCGGGCGGCCGGTCGACCCGGACGTGTGGAACACATACGCCAGTGACTCGGGGCCGATTCCGGGATCGACGCGCTCGAACTCCTCCGGCAGGTCAGGGATCTCGGTCAGCACGACACGGGCGGCCCCGGTGACGGCCCGGCGCCTCGGCTCGGGCCACGACGGTTCCACCGGCACGTACACCGCGCCCGCCCGCCAGATCCCGAGGACGGCCACCACCAGGTCCGTGCCGCGCGGCAGGTCCACCGCGACCCACGCCTCCGGCCCGGCGCCCTTCGCCCGCAGCACCGAGGCCAGCGCCGCCGAACGGCGCTCCAGCTCGGCGTAGGACAACTCACCCACCGCGAGGCCGTCCGCGCCGAACCGGATCAGCTCCAGCACGGTCGACGGCGCCGGAGCACCGGCGGGCCCGGCCACCGGCGCGGCCATCACCGAGGACCCCGCCGTCAACGCCGACAACCGGCGGTCGGGGTCGGCGCACGCGCGGTCCAGCAAGGCCAGCAGCCGCCCGGCGACACCGTCGACCGTCGCACCGTCGAACAGGTCCGTGTCGTGCTCGGTGACCACCGCCATCTCCGCGCCGCCGGACTCCACCATCACGGTGAGGTCGACGTCGGCCGTGCCCGTGTCCGGCGGCATCCGGTCGGCCCGCACTCCGGGGAACACCACCTCGGGTGGGTCCTGCATCACGAGGTGTGCCTGGCACAGCGGCGCGTGGCTCGGGTCGCGGGAGGCGCCGACCGCCTCGACGATCCGGTCGAACGGGACCGCCGCACCGCCCAGTCCCGCCGCGACCGCGCGGCGGGCCCTGGCCACCAGCTCACGGAACGTCGGATCGCCGCCGATCCCCATCCGCAACGGCACCGGGTTCACGAACATTCCGACGACGCCGGCGAACTCCGGTCCCGGCCGCCCGGACACCAGGGTGGCGACCACCACGTCGTCCTGACCGGCCGTCGTGCCCAATGTGGCGGCGTACGCGGCCTGCAACACGACGAACCGGGTGGCGCGCGTGGCGCGGGCGAGCGCGTCGACCCGCGCGGTGAGACCCTCCGGGACGGTGTGGCGGCGCAGCTCCCCCCGGAAGGCGCGCATCCTCGGGCGGGGCCGGTCGGTGGGCAGGGTGAGCAGGTCCGGCACACCGTCGAGCTCGGACACCCGGCGGGACGGGTCGTGGTCGACGGTGTCCGGCGGCGCCCCGGGATCCGGCAGTGGCCGGGCCGGGTCGGCGTACAGGGCGCTGATCTCCTCGCACAGCACCGACAGTGACCTACCGTCGACGGCCGCGTGATGCGTGTTGATCACCAGTACGTGGTCGGTCGGTGTGATCCGGCCCAGCCGGATCCGGAACAACGGCCCGGTGCGCAGGTCGAACGGCTCCCGTGCGGCCTGCGCCGCGAACGCCTCCGCGTCCGGCACCGTCCGCACCACGACGTCCGCGGCGCCCACCGGACCCACCCGTCCGACCGGCTCGCCGTCGACCTCGTCGAAGGTGGTGCGCAGCACCGGGTGCCGGGCCACCACCAGATCCGCCGCGCGCTGGAGCGCGTCCACCGACACGGGGCCGGCCAGCCGGAACACCGCCGGGTTGTTGTGCAGGGGTGCCCCTTCGGCGAACGCCTCAAGGAACCACAGTCGTCTGGCCCCGGGCGGGAGCGGGACCGTCATCGGTACGCTCCCCGGTCCCCGAACCGGCGCCGGTACGCCGCCAGATGCTCCGGGTCCGCCCGCAGGAACGGCGCGTCGGCGGCCACCATGTGCCGCACCGCCAGCAGCGGCAGCGGGCTGCGCAGCGGCCGGAAGTCCGGGTTCCACAGACCGGGCGCGGACGGCGGTCCCGGGTGGAACTCACCGATCATCAGACCGCGTTCCACGAATCCGGGCTTCAGCTCTCGCTGTATGCGGTCGATCTCGCCGGGCGTGATGTCCGGCAGCACCACCAGGACCGTCCGGTATCTGGCCTGCGGCCCGTCACGCGGCGGCAGGTCCGGGAACCAGTCGCGGTAGGCGGTCATCACCGCCCGCAGGTCCGGCCGTCCGGGGTGTTCGGCGAGGAAGAGCCCGCCCCGTTCCAGCGAGACGGCCGTGTACGGGCAGACGTCGCCGCTCCGCCCCAGATCGGGGTGCGGCCGGCACAGGTAGGACCGTGCCCAGGCCAGCACCACCTCGGCGGCGGCAGGCAGGTCCGGGTGGTCCGGCTCGAACAGCGCGACGTCACCCGACGGGTGGCTCAGCATCTCCCGCTCCGCTTCCGCCGTGCCGCAGCGAGCAACGTGACCGCGCCGAGCCCGGCGAGTCCGCCGAGGAGGCGGTCCTGGCGGCGGGCCCGGGCGAGCGCGTCGCCGTACGGGAGGCTGCTGTGGCTGATCATCGCGTACAGCGTCCGCCACCCCGGTAACAGGCGGCCGAGCGTGAAGTCGATCCGTTTGCGGGCCAGGAACACCGGTGACCGCACCCGGTCGCGCAGCTCCACGAAGTTGCGGGCGGACAGCTCGGCGAGCACATCGGTGTGCGGACGGCGGCGGGCCTCGAACGCGGCGAGCGCGTCGCCCGGGGCGTGCTCGGCGAGACAGGCGTCGAGCACCGCGCAGTCCTCGAACGCGGCGTTCATCCCCTGGCCGTAGAACGGGTACACGGCGTGCGCGGCGTCGCCGACGAGGACGACACGGTCGTGCTGCCACGGCGCGGTGCGCACCGTCACCAGGCTGCCCGGCTCGTGCGCGAGGAACTGGGTGACCAGGTCCGGCACCAGTTCGGTCAGGTCGCCGAACTCCTCGGCCAGGAACGCCCCGGCCCGCGCCTTGTCGCGCAGCCCCGCGAATCCGGTGTCGCCGTCGAACGGCAGGAACACGGTGCCGGTCAGCGATCCGTCCGGGTTGGGGTGTGCCACCACCAGTCCCCGCCTGCCCGGCCACACGTGCAGCGCCTCCGGCCGGTCGACGGCCGGGATGGTGAACTCCCGGTAGCCCCAGTCCAGATGCGTCTGGTGGAACTCGGCGCGCACCTGGCGGTGCAGGTGCGCGCGCACGGTCGAGTACGCGCCGTCCGCGCCGACGACGAGATCCGCCGGGAACGTCCGGGCCGCGGTCCGCACCTCGGTTCCGGCCAGGCCGGTGACGCGGTGCCCGAACCACAGCCGCACCCGGGGGACCGCTTCGGCGGCGTCGAGCAGGGCGATGTTGAGGTCGTGGCGGCGGACCGAGTGCAGCACCTCGGTGTCGTCAGAGCCGTAGGGCTGGTAGGTGGTCCGGCCGCTGTGGTGGACGATCCGCCCGCGCATGGGAACCGCTTTGGCCAGGGCCTCCTCCAGGAGGCCGATGTCGCGCAACGCCGCCCGCCCGCGTTCGGACAGCCCGACGCTGATCGACGCGGCGTCCGGGCCGTTGGTGCCGCGCGGGTCGCCGCGCCGCTCCACCACGTCCACCCGGTGGCCGCGGCGGGCCAGCCGGATCGCCAGCATGGTTCCGGCCATCCCCGCCCCGACGATGACGACGTTCATGTCCGGCCCCCGGCCGGGTCGACCGGGTCCATCGCGACCAGGGCTTCGACGAGATCTGCGGGTGTGGAGGCGTCGAACACGGTGGCCACGGACGCGTCCACGGCCAGTTCGACCCGGATCCGGCTGACCAGCGCGGTGGCCATGAGCGAGGTGCCACCGAGGGCGAAGAAGTCGTCGTCCGGCGCGACCGCGTCCACCGACAGCACCTCGGCGAACAATCGGGCGAGGTCGTCGGCGAGCGAGCCCGACGCCCGCGGCGCGGGCTCGGCGAACGCGGCCCGGTCCAGTTTTCCGTTGGGGGTCAACGGGAAGTGCCCGACCACCTCGATCATGTCCGGGACGAGGTGGGCCGGCAGCCGCTCGGCGAGGTGCGCGCGCAGGTCCGGCACGCTCGCGCCGCGCGGCAGCACGTAGCCCACCAGGTAGGCGCCGAGCGGTCCGGAGCGGGCGACGACGGCGGCCCGCGCCACCGCCGGGTGAGCGCCGAGCGCGGCCTCCACCTCGGCCGGTTCGACCCGGTGACCGCGGATCTTCACCTGATCGTCGGCCCGGCCGAGGAACAGCAGGTCACCGTTCGGCAGCACGCGGACCAGGTCGCCGGTGCGGAACATGCGCGACCCGGGCGGACCCCACGGATCGGCGACGAACCGCTGCGCGGTCGTCCCGGGGCAGCCCAGATAGCCGCGCGCGACCCCGGCGCCGCCGATGTACAGTTCGCCCTCGTCGACCGGGGCGCACTTCTCGTCCAGCACCCGCAGTTCGGTGCCGGGGATCGCCGCCCCGATAGGCACCACCGGGCCGCCGGTGAGCGGCGCGCTCATGGTGGCGCACGCGGTCGTCTCGGTCGGGCCGTAGGCATTGATCATCCGGCGGCCGGCGGACCACCGGGCGACGAGGTCCGGGCCCAGCGCCTCCCCCGCGACGATCAGGCAGGCGACCGAGGGCAGCGCCATGTCCGGCTGGGTGGCGAGCGCGCTCGGTGGCATGCACACATGGGTGACGCCGTGCTCGGCGACGAACCGGGCGAACGGTTCGCCGGGCGGAAGTCCCTCGGGCGGCGCGAGAACGAGCGCGGCCCCGGTGAGCAGCGCCATGCACAGGTCGGCGACGGCCACGTCGAAGCCGACCGACGCGTACTGCAACACCCGGGCACCCGGTCCGGCACCGAAGCGTTCCCGTTGCGCCGCGACGAGTCGAGCGATCCCCGTATGGGGAACGACCACGCCCTTGGGCCGTCCGGTCGAGCCGGAGGTGTAGATGACGTAGGCGGCGCTCGCCGGATCGGGATCCGTCACCGGGGCGGCGGACACCGGCGCGGCCTCCAGCGCCCGCAGCTCCCCCGGCGTCAACACCAGGGCGGGACGGGCGTCGGCGAGCACGGCGGCCACCCGGTCCGGCGGTTGGGCGGGGTCGACCGGCAGATACGCGGCTCCCGCGGCGAGGACGGCGACGACGGCGACGACCATGTCCGCGCCGCGTGGGATCGCGACGGCGACGATGTCGTCCGGCCCGACTCCGCGGTCCCGCAGCCCGCCCGCCACCGCGAAGGCGCGGGCGTCGAGCTCACCGTAGGAGAGCGTGCCGCCGGCGGCGACAACCGCGATCGACTCCGGGCTCCGGGCGACCTGGCGCCGGAACATCCCCAGCATCGTCTCGGCCGGTATGGAATTCACCGTATCTATTCGCGCGTCCACTGCGGTTTCACACTCCGTGTTCCACGGAAATCCATTAGGGGAACGAGGGGAACTCTGTCTTATGACGCGGATCGGTGTCAACGAGGTCGACGAGGTGCTTAGTTCGGCGCTCACCCGATGCGCTGACCACGATGGCAATGATGAGAACTTGCTCATGGAAAGCTTGTCCCGCCGGTCTGTTCGGCGCCATAACCTGGCCAGTATCTTGTAGCCGCTTCCCCGAGACCTGATCAGTTGCGCGCTGCCGAGCGTGACCGAGTCGTACTCGGAAATGGGTTGGCCCATCTGGAGGGGTTCGGATGAGCGGGACATCGCTGGATACGCAACCAAGGGACACGCCGCCTACGTCCGTGCCGGTCGACCAGTTGACGGAAACGGGTCTCGTGCGGGTCGCCGGCTCCAGTCCGGACCACGTCAGCGCGCTCGCGCAGTGTCCGGACGACCTCCCGCCGATCCTCGTGCACCGGCCGACCATGCGGGTGATCGACGGCGTGCACCGCTTGCGCGCGGCCAAGCTGCGCGGGGACGCCACCATCGGCGTGCGGTTCGTCGACGGCACCGAGGAGGACGCGTTCGTCCTGGCCGTGAGCGCCAACGTGAACCAGGGTTTACCGCTGACGCTGGCCGACCGAACCGCCGCCGCCTCCCGGATCCTCTCGTCGCATCCGCACCTGTCGGACCGGCTGATCGCGTCGACAGCCGGTTTGTCCACCAAGACGGTGGCCGCGATCCGGCAGCGTGCAACCGGCGAAATGACTCAGTTGCACACCCGCCTCGGCCGCGACGGGAAAGTGCGGCCACTCGACGCCTCCCGTGGACGCACGATTGCGAGTCAGGCAATTTCGAACAATCCAGATCTTTCGTTGCGGGCGATCGCCCGAATCGCCGGAATATCGGTCGGCACCGCCCGGGATGTCCGGGAAAGAATGCGGCGCGGCGAGAATCCTATTCCGCCGCGGCATCGCCTTTCCGCCGAAAACTGTACGGATAACGACGCACCGGAGAACAACGCACCGGGCAACAGCACCGGCGGTGGCAACGGCACGCCGCGCGCCGAGCGGGACCGGTTGCTGCGCTCGCTGCGCACCGATCCGTCGTTGCGGTTCTGCGAGACCGGCCGCGCGCTCCTGCGGCTGCTCGACGCCAACACCCTCGACGCCGCGCAGTGGGACCGCCTCGCGGCGGCCGTCCCCCCGCACTGGTCACCGGTGGTCGCCGACCTCGCCTTGGACTGCGCGGCCGACTGGTCGGCGTTCGCCTGCCGGATCCGCGGCCAGGTCCGCGTCAGCGCGTGAGTCCGGCGCGCACGCCACGGCGATCGCCGCCGCGAGCTGGACCACCGCGAACAGCGCGACCACCGGGAGCAGCGCCGACGCGTCGCCGACGATCGCGACCGCGACCAGCGGCCAGAAGCTGGAGATCGTGACGCCCACCTGGTAGGTCACGGCGATCGCGGAGAACCGCACCATCGTCGGGAACAGGTCCACCAGGAACGCGGCCAGGCCACCGTAGATGGCGCCGTGCGCGAGGGTCAGCGCGGGGATGAACACCAGGGCGACCAGTGTCGGATCGCCGGAGGACAGCCAGGCGCCCGCCGGGATCAGCGCCGCCACCGAGACCACGTAGCCGAAGATCATGACCGGCCGGCGGCCGAACCGGTCGGACAGCGCGCCGAACAGCGGCAGTGTCACGCACTCCCCGAGGGCCGCGATCATCAGCCAGGTCAGCACGGTCGACCGCACCTCCGGCCCGGACTTCGCCGCGTGCGCCACCAGGAACACGGTGAACATCGCGATCACCGACCCGGTGCCGAGCGAGGCGAGGATGCCGATCACCACGCGGCGCGGCCACCGCCGCAGCACCATGATCACCGGTACCCGGGCGGGGCGGCTCTCCGCCCGGCCACGCACGAACTCCGGTGTCTCCTCGATCCCCAGCCGGACCCAGATACCGATGCCGACCAGGACGATCGACGCCAGGAACGGCAGCCGCCACCCCCAGGTCAGGAAGTCCTCCTCGGGCAGCTGGGAGAGCAGTACGAAGGTCAGGTTGCTGGCGAACAACGCCAGCGCGAAGCCCATCGCGGGCCAGCTGCTGAAGAAGCCCCGGCGTCCGGGCGGGCCGTGTTCGGTGCTGAGCAGCACCGCGCTTCCCCATTCGCCGCCGATGCCGATGCCCTGCGCGACACGCAACGTCACCAGCAGGACCGGCGCGAGGACACCGGCCGTGTCATAGGTGGGCAGCAGGCCGACGCCGAACGTGGCGATGCCCATGACGAGCAACGTCCACACCATCATCGACTTGCGGCCCACCCGGTCGCCGAAGTGGCCGAACAGCAGGCCGCCCAGCGGGCGCGCGACGAACCCGGCCGCGTAGGTGGCGAACGACGCGAGCACACCGCCGGCGGTCGACGACCCCGGGAAGAACAGCGGGCCGAACACCAGCGCGGACGCCGTCGCGTACAGATAGAAGTCGTACCACTCGATGGCGGTGCCGATCGTGCTCGCGATCAGCACCCGGCGGACCGAACGAGGATCCGAGGTCGCCCCGGGTTTCACGCGTCCTCATCGGACACGAGGGCCCGCCCGCCGAGCTCGTGGGGATCGGCGGCGAGGTCGTAGGCCCACACCTGCTGCCCGTCCGCCTCCCAGATCACCTTCCGCCCGTCCGCCCGCACCGAGTGCAGCGCCTTCAGGTCCGGGTAGTCGTCCGAGGCGGCGGCCCGCTCCTGCGGGAAGTAGGTCTCCGAGTAGGCCTCGCGGGACGCCCCGGTGCCGGCCGCGAAGAACTCGGTCAGCGAGGCACCGTCCGACGACCGCGGGTCCAGACCGAGCTGGTCGAGCACCGTCGGCATGATGTCGACCAGCCGCACCTGACTGTCCACGCTCATCCCCGCCGGCACCCCGGGGCCGCTGATGATCAGCGGCACGTGCTGGGTCGCGTCGAACAGCAGGCAGCCGTGGCCCTCCTCGTACGGGTGACCGAGGTCGCCGGCGTGGTCGTTGGGGTACCACCCGGCCAGGTCCTCGCCGTGATCGGAGAAGCACACCACCAGCATCGATTCGATGTCGTGGCCCATCTCGGCGATGCGGCGCAGCAGGAGCTGGACGTAGTGGTCGGTGTAGGCGACCTCGCCTTCGTACGGGTTCGCCACCTCGACGCCGACATCCTCCGGCGGCTCGTACGGCCAGTGCGCGTCGAAGAAGTGCGCGAACAGGAAGAACGGGCCGTCGCCTTCCAGCGACTCAAGCCAGCGGGTGGCGCGGTCGACCACCACCGGGGCGCGCTTGAGCGCCAGCCCACGCAGCTTCACGTCGCCGACCGACAGCGGGTCCCGGCCGTCCGGCAGCAGCGGGATCTCGTCGTCGTAGAAGTCGAACCCGCGGTCGATCCCGTACCACTTGTTCAGGCCGGGGCAGGACACCACCGCGCCGCTCGTGTACCCGGCCGCCGACAGGCATTCCGCGAGCGTCGGCACCCGCTTGTCGAGCGATTCGCGGAACAGATGCCTGACCCCGTGGCGGGGCGGCTGGAGCCCGGTGAACACCGTGGCGTGGCTGACCGGCGTGAGGGGGCACGACGAGATCGCCTGCGTGAAGCTGACCCCGTTCGCGCGCAGCCGTTCCACGCCGGGGTACTTCCCCGAATAGGCCACGTCGGCGCGCACGGTGTCCAAGGAGATGAACAGGATGTTCGGCTGTGTGGTCACCGGGGTTCCTCTGTATTCCTCTGTCGACGGCCAGCGGCCCCGAAGGCTAGCAACGGGCTCCCCGCGTACGACAACGGCGAACAGCGCGGCATGAACACCTGTGCCGAACAGCACATCCCGCCCCTACAGTTGGCCAGCGGAGCGTCCACGACATCGACGCGAGGGAGAATTCATATGGCGCGCAAGTTGTCCCTGGCCCTGGAGCTGTATGCCGACGCGAACGGCAGCGTCGACCAGCGCTATATCGATCAGATGCGCAACCAGGACGCCGAACCGGTGCCTGTCGATCCCACGCTGCCGAGGTTCACCCTCGTCGTGGGGCCCTCGCCCTTCACCATGCCGCGCGGGTGGGAGTTCTTCCTCACCTCACCCTACGAGGGTGCGACGTACATCTCGACCGTGCTGCACAACGCCGGGTACCCGGTGCGCATCATCGACGTCCGCTACACCCCGAACCCCCTCCAGGCGGCGTACGACCAGATCGTCGAAGGCACCGACGTGCTCGGTGTGTGCACGTTCGAGGACAACTTCCCGTTCTGTCGCGAGCTGATGGCGATGGTCCGTGAGTCGCACCCGGAGATACCGATCATCTGCGGCGGCTCGCTGGTCACTTCCGTTCCGGCAATATTCATGTCGGACACCGACTGCGACGTCGCGGTGATCAGCGAGGGCGAGATCACCATCCTGGAGCTGATGGAGAGTTACTCCCGCGGCGCGTGGAAGCAGGATCTCCCGACCATCAAGGGCATCTGCTACCGGGACGAGAAGGGCAAGGCGCGCCGCACGCCACCGCGCGGCCAGATGATGGATCTCGACGCGCTGCCCAGGATGCGGCTCGACCTGTGGCCTCAGGCGCGCTCGCCGCTCGGCATGCAGCCGCAGGTCATCTCGTCCTACAGCCGCGGCTGCAAGATGGACTGCTCGTTCTGCTATCGCACCACCCCGCAGGTGCGGGCGAAGTCGCCGGAGAAGATGGACCGGGACCTCGACTGGCTGAAAACCCAGTACGGCGTGGACTTCTGCTTCTTCGTCGACCTCACGTTCAGCTCGCACCGCGGCCAGACCATCGAGATGTGCGACGTGATCTCCCAGCACGATCTGCGGTGGACCTGTCTGACCCGGTGCGCCGACATGGACGTACCGCGCATCGACGCGATGCGGGAGGCGGGCGCGGACATCATCCTGTACGGCGTCGAGTCGCTGGGCCGCGAGGTGTTGCGCGAGGCCCGCAAGGGCAGCAGCGAGAACCTGACCGTCCGCGCGATGCGCACCACGTTCGACGGCGGCGTGCGGTTCGGCTCGCTGCTCATCGTCGGTCTGCCGAACGAGACCGAGGAGTCACTGTCGGACATGGTGCAGTTCGCCGAGCAGTACAACCATGTGACCCGGGTGAAGTATCTGTCGGCCATGCCCGGTACGACGGTGTACCAGAACGCGCGGCAGAACAAGATGATTCGCTCCGAGATCGACCACCTGAACTGGCTGTCGGTCGAACAGGCGCTGCACGAGGACGAGTTCCTCAACGTGAGCGGGCTGCCCGAGCAGGTCTGCCGGGACGCGTACAAGCGTGTGTACGACGCCTATCAGCCCGGCCCGGTGATGGACTTCCAGCACTGGCCGGAGCACTTCCAGTACTTCCACCCGCAGCCGGCCGACGGCACCGAGCGGTCGACGTCGTATGCCGGGAACGGCTGGCGCACGGAGTGGAGTTCCGCCGCCGCGCCACTGGTCCCCGGTTCCGAGCTGTACACATTGGACAAGGTGGCCGACCCGGAGGTGGCCGCGGTCGGGAGCACCCTGATGGACTGCGGCGCGAAGAAGCTCGCGGTCGGGGGCTGACGGGTGCCCACTCAGGACGGCCCGATCCTGATCATCGGGACCGAGCGCTCCGGGTCGAACCTGCTGCGGCTGGTGCTCGACGCGCACTCGCGGATCGCGGTACCGCATCCTCCGCACTTCATGCGGTACCTGTCCGGCATCCCGTACCACGGTGATGTCGACGCGATGGTGGGCGACGCGATGTGGTTGCTGCGCGACCACATCCACCCGTGGCCGCACGTGATCGACCGGGGCGCGGTGGCCGGGGCGGCCGGCCCGTCGCTGTTCGGGGTGGTGTCGGCGATCTACGACCAGTACCGCGTCGCGGAGGGCGCGGCCCGGTGGGGGTGCAAGAGCACGTTCATGGTCGAGCACGTCGACGAGGTGCTCGCCGAACTCCCGGACGCGCGGTTCCTGTGGCTGGTGCGCGATCCCCGCGATGTGGCCGCGTCCGCGAAGCGGGCCGTGTTCGGCTACTGCCACCCGTACCGGATGGCGCAGCGGTGGGCGGCCGAGCAGGAGCTCGCCCGCGCGGCCCTGGAGCGGTGGGGGCCGGCCGTGGTGCACCTGGTGCGGTACGAGGACCTGGTGTCCGCGCCCGACCGGGAGATCCGGGCGATCTGCGACTTCATCGGTGAGGCGTTCGAGCCCGCGATGCTGGCGCACCACCTCGGTGGCAACGCCCGGGTGACCGCGTCGCTGTCGGCGTCCTGGCGCACGGCGGGCGACCCGATCACCACGGCCCGGATCGGCGCCCACCGGCGGGAGCTGTCCGACCGGGAGCGGCGTCAGGTGGAGAGCGTGGCCGCGCGGGCGATGGAGACGCTTCGCTACCCGTTCGACGGGGCCTCGCTGGGCGAACCGGCTCCCGGGCCCTTCGGCGTCGCGCTGCGCGGCTTCGCGGTGCGGCTGGCGGTGGAGGCGCGATCGCTGCGCACCGACCGCAACCACTTCCGGCGCTGGCGGCGCGACGCCACCGTCCGCCGGCTGCGCCGCCGCGCGAGGCCGGGCCGTCCCCTGGTTCCGGCAGGAGAGAGCAGATGAACGAGACAGGAAGCGTCCGCACGCACTTCGCGGACCGCGCGAGCACCTACGACCGGTCCAGTTCGTGGTGCACCGACGACACGCTCGGCGAGCTGATGCTGTCCACGGCGGCGCCCCGGCCGGGCGACGCGGTCCTGGACGTGGCGTGCGGCACCGGCCTGGTGTCAAGGCTGTTCGCCGGGCGGGTACGGCGGCTGGTCGGCGTGGACATCACGCCGGAGATGGCCGAGCAGACGGGCGACGTGCTCGACGAACTGGTCATCGCCCCGGCCGAGGAACTGCCGTTCGAGGACGGCACGTTCGACATCGTGGTGTGCCGTCAGGGGATCCAGTTCATGAGCCTGCCGGACGCGGTGCGGGAGATGGTGCGGGTGACCCGGCCGGGCGGGCGGGTCGTGCTGACCCACCTGTGCGCCTACGGGGACGACGACCGCGACGAGTACTTCGAGATCCTGCGGCTGCGCAACCCGGCCCGGCGGCACTTCTTCCGGCCCGGCGATGTCGAGGCCCTGCTCACCGGCGCCGGGTGCGATCCGGTGAGCTCGCAGCGGTACGTGTCGGTGGAGGACGTGGACGTGTGGTCGGACAACGGCGCGATCGGCGAAGACGCGCGGGAGGCCATCCGGGACCGCTACCGGAAGGCGTCACCCGCGTTCCGCGCACGGCACGCGGTGGCCGAGGCGGACGGGCGGATCACCGATCACATGCTGTTCGTCGTCGCCTCGGGAACGAGGGTCTGATCATGGAACCGGACCAGTCCCTTGCCGACGGCGTGCGGGCCGCGTTCCTCGCCGAGGCGGCCACCGCGGCGCGGTACACCTACTTCGCACAGGTCGCCGGGATCGAGGGCCACACCGAGGCGGCCCGGGTGTTCGGCGAGCTCGCCGAGAGTGTGGCCTGCGCCGCCCACGGGCACCTGGACGTGCTGCGCGACCTGTTGGGCGGCGGCGATCCGGGCACCGGCCTCGCCCTCGGCGACACCCGCCGCAACCTCGCCGCGGCGATCAGCGGCGACCTCGGGGAGGCCACCGAACGCTACCCCGGCCTGGCGGCGCGGGCGCACACGGAGGGCGTGGCCGATCTGGCGAGCTGGCTGGAGACACTGTGCACATTGAAGAAGTCGCACGTGGACCGGCTGGAGCAGGCCCTCACCGGGCTGACCGAGCCGCGGTTCGCCGGGAACGGAGCGCCATGACCACCGACTACAACGCCGAGGCGATCACCGTCTACTCCGGGCTGGAGGCGGTGCGCCGCAACCCGTCGATGTACGTCGGGTCGACCGGCTCGGACGGCGCCCACCACCTGGTGCTCGAACTGGTCGACAACGCCGTGGACGAGGCCGCCGCCGGGCACTGCGGCGCGATCTCGGTGGAGCTGCACGACGACGGCTCCTGCTCGGTCACCGACGACGGCCGGGGCATCCCCACCGACCCGCACCCGGAGGCCGGGATCCCGGCGTGCGAGCTCGTGCTCACCACGCTGCACTCGGGGGGCAAGTTCGACCACTCCTCGTACGCGACCTCGGCCGGGCTGCACGGCGTCGGCCTGGCCTGCGTGAACGCGTTGTCGCAGTGGTTGCGGCTGGATGTATGGCGCGACGGCGCGCACCACAGCGAGTCGTTCGCCCGAGGCTCCATCGAGACCCCGCTCAAGCGGGTCGGCGACAGCGACCGCCGCGGCACCCGGGTGTGGTTCCGCCCGGACCCGGAGATCTTCTCCTCGTGCGAGCTCGACGCGGAGCTGCTGCACGCCCGGCTGCTCGACATCGCGTATCTGCACCCGGGCCTGCGGGTCGATCTCATCGACCACCGCACCGGGCGGCACGAGTCGCTGTGCGAGATGACCGGGGTGCGGGGCCTGCTCGCGTACCGCGCCCGCGACGCCGAGAAGGTGCACGCCGAGCCGACGACCATCACCTGGGCCGGGGACGGGTGCGTGATCGACGCCGCCGTCCAGTGGACCGAGGGGTACGCGGAGCAGATCTTCAGCTACGTCAACACCATCCGCACCGACCTGGGCGGGTCGCACGTGGACGCGCTGCGCGGCGCGCTGGCCGGGGTGGTGGCCGAGCACCTCGGCCCGGCCGCGGACAAGATGACCGTGGTCGACATCCTGGAGGGGCTGACCGCGGTGATCGCGATCCGGATCCCGGACGCGCGGTTCGACGGCCAGACCAAACGCACCCTGCGCAACGACGACGCGGGCGCCCGCGTGTTCGACGTCGTCACCGAGCAGGCGCGGCGCGCGCTGGCGGCCGACCCGGAGCTGGCCCGCCGCATCGCCGAACGGGCCGTCGACGCGAGCCGGGCGCGGCTCGCCGCGCGGCTGGCCGGGCGGACGGCCCGTTCCCGGACCAAGGCCGTCGAGGTCGACTACGCGGTCTACCAGCGGCAGTTCGGGATCCGTTCGAAGGACTGGCACGACTCGTGCGCCTGGCTCACCGACGACGACCTGCTCGGCAAGCACGCGGAGCTGTGCGCGGTTCCGCAGGACGCCCGGATGCTGGACGTGTGCTGCGGCAGCGGCGTCGTCGGCGGCGCGTTCCGCGGCCGGGTCGGCGAGATGGTCGGGCTGGACCTCACCCCGGAGATGGCCGCGCTCGCCGCCACCCGGCTGGACGTCGTGCACCAGGGCACCGTCTACGACCTGCCCTTCCCTGACGCCAGTTTCGACCTGGTGGTCACCCGGGAGGTACTGCATCTGCTGCCCCAGCCGGAGCGCCCGGTGTCGGAGATCTTCCGTGTGCTGCGGCCGGGCGGGCAGTTCATCGTCGGGCAGATCGTGCCGTACTCGGACGTGGACGCGTTCTGGATGTTCCGCGTGTTCAAGAAGAAGCAGCCACTGCTGTACCAGATGTTCCGCGAGGAGGACTTCCGGGGGTTGCTCACCGGCGGCGGGTTCACCGACGTGCGGATGGAGGAGTACTTCCTGTGGGAGTCGATCGACCGGTGGATCGACACCCACGAGACGACACCGGCGAGCCGGCAGGAGATCTACCGCCTCTACTACGACGCGCCGCGCGAGGTACGCGCCGTACACCCGTTCGAGGTACTGCCGGACGGCTCGGTGCGTGACCGGTGGCGGTGGTGTGTGTACTCGGTGCGGAAACCCGACCATGCCTAGCCGCACCGTGGTTCGCCCGGTCGCCGAGGTCGTGCGCGGGCTGGAGGCGCTGCGGCCGCTGCGGGGCACGCCGGTGCCGCACTTCCGCGCGAAGGTGCGCGATCTCGTCGTCGTCGCGTCGAGTTCGCGGGGCGGGTCGAGCATGCTCGCCGAACTGCTCCGGTCCTCGCCGCACCTGCTGCACCTGCGCGCCGAACTGAATCCGCTGCTGCGGCTGGTCGGCCTCGACCACCCGCACAACGGCACCGGATCCGACGTGCTGGACGCGGCGCACTGGCACGGGCTCCCGCCGCGGTCCCGGGCGTTGTTCGAGGCGGAACTGGCACTGGACGCGGGTTCTCCCGGCACCGGCGTGGAGAACCTGGCGGTGGACGCGGCGTGGCGCCTGGTCATGCAGTGGCCGGGGCTGGACCTCGATCCCGTCGACCTGGTGCGGACCGCCGAGGGGGTACTGGACCGTGATCTCCCCCGGTTCGCGCGGGCGCTGATCGACATGGCCGGCGTGAACCCCTGGTACTACGACCTTCCCGGGCGGTCACCGGGACCACGGCCGGCCGGGCCGCCCGGTGACGTGCTGCTCGAAGAGCCGCCCTTCGTCCTCCCCCGCCCGTGGCGGCCCGCGGACGAACACGAGGTCGCCACGAAGCCACTGGTGATCAAGACGCCCGGCAACGCCTACCGGCTCGGCTTCCTGCGGGCGGCGTTCCCCAACGCCCGCCTGCGGGTGCTGCACCTGACCAGGAACCCGGCCGCGTCGGTCAACGGCCTGGTCGACGGATGGCTGCACCACGGATTCCACGCGTACCGGCTGGACGAGCCGCTGCGCATCACCGGATACGCAGACGTGCGGCCGGCCGACCGGCACTGGTGGAAGTTCGACCTGCCACCCAGCTGGCCCGAGTACACCGCCGCCCCCCTGCCCCGGGTCTGCGCCCACCAGTGGCTGTCGAGCCACCGTGCGGTGCTCGCGCACGGGGCGGATCACACGGTGCGGTTCGAGGACATGATCAGCGGTCCGCACGCCCGCACGGACGCCGTCGAACGGATCGCGGACTGGCTGGGGATCCCGTTCGACGGGCCGCTGAAACGGGCCGCGACCGACGGCATCGCCGCCACTGTGGCCACCGCCGCACCACGCCCCGGCCGGTGGCGGGCGCGGGAGGAGGAGATCCGGTCCGCGCTCGGTCCCGACGTACTCGCGATGGCGGAAAGGCTTGGCTATGCCCGTGACGACCACTGGATCTGAGCTGAGCACCCACGGCGGCCAGGGGTGGGTCCCCCGGACGGCGTCGCACATGGACGAGGTCGCGGCCGGGGAGGTGTGGGCGCCGTGCGGGTACCGGTCGGAGACGGCCGCGCTGCGGTCGGTGCTGCTGGTCCGCCCGCCGGACAGCCTCGCCGAGGTGCGACGGCCCGGGGCCTCGCTCATGCTCGGGCCGGTGGACCTCCCGGCGATGCGGGCGCAGTGCGACGCGCTGGCGGACCGCCTGCGGGAGCACGGCGTCGAGGTACACCTGACGTCCCCCGCGGCGACGCCGAACGTGGTGTTCGCGCGGGACCTGTTCTGGATGACCCCGGCCGGGGCGGTGCTGGCGCGGATGGCGTCGGCGCAGCGGGCCGGCGAGGAACGGCATGCCGCGCTCGCCCTGGCCGAGGCCGGGTTCCCGATCCTGCGCACGGTGTCCGGCACCGCCGTGTTCGAGGGCGCCGACGCGCTGTGGATCGACCCGTCGACGGTGCTCGTCGGTACCGGGTTCCGCACGAACGCGGCCGGCGCGGCCGAGGTCGCCTCGGCGGTCGCGGGACTGGGGGCGCGGGTGGTGACGGTACCGCTGGCGCCGGGCGTACAGCACCTGCTGGGGACGGTGGTGTTCCTCGACCCGTCCACCGCCGTCGTCCACCGGGCGGCGAGCCCACCGGAGTTGACGGCGCTGCTCGCCGAGTACGGCTACCGGGTGATCGCGCTGCCGCCGGACGAGGAACTGCTGGTGCGGCGCGGGATGAACCTGCTGGTGCTCGCGCCGGGGCGGGTGCTGATGCCCGCGGGCTGCCCGGGAATCCGGCGGACGCTGGAGCGGGCGGGTGTGGCCGTCGACGAGATCGACATCGGCGAGTACCTGCGGGCGGCCGGCGGGATCGGCTGTGTGACCGGGGTGGTGCGCCGTGAGCACTGAGAGCCGGGCACGTGGCCGATCACTGGGGCGGGTACACCGTGGGGTCGTCCAGCGGCACCTTCAGCCAGGAGATCATCTGCCGGAGCTGGTGGTACGCCGCGAGCCGCTGCTCGTCGGAATCGGCCTCCTCCGCGGCCGCGATCGGCTCCCACATGCGCGGCACCATCACCGGCCCGAGTTCGAGCAGGCCGCCGCTGCCGCCGGTGGCCCACTTGGCCAGCACGTACCGGACGATCGCACCGACCGGGATGTCCAGGTTCCGGGACATGCCGCGCACGGTCTCCAGCGGATCGAGGAGCCCGTAGTCGACCACCTCGGCCTTGAAGTTGGCATGCGGGTCGTCCGGTGGCCAGCACCGCTCCCACTGGCGCAGCCGAACCGCCGGCGTACCGGTCGCGTCGTAGGCCAGGTCGTCCATGTCACCATCCATGCCGCCACCCTAAGGGCGGCACCGAGCTTGTCCGACCGGACAGGATGAACACCGAAGCAGGGGAAGGAGAACCAGTGAACGAGAACCTTCGTGAGGAGCAAGTCGCCCTCGTGCGGACCGACTCGGGCGCCGCGATCAGCGGCACCGCCACGGCCGACGACGAGGCGATCCGTCAGCAGCTGCGCAGCCTCGGCTACCGCATCTGACCCAACCGCCCCGGCCCGCCCGCTCGGGCGGGCCGGGGCAACCCCGCGAAGGAGACCGAGCAGGCCCGCCGCGCACTCACCGAGGCCGTGGCGGCCGTACGCAGCCGCAGCCGCAGCCGGGGTGCCTCGGCCGGCTCGTACGGGTCGTCCTCCGCCCCAGCCTTCCCGGCCGTCCCGGCCCTTCCGGTCGTCCCGGTTGTCCCGGTGCTCCGACGGGCGTTCGCGTTGGCGTCCGGTCCACCGGGTGTCCCGGTGCTCCGACCGGCGTTCGCCTTGGCCTGCGGTCCCTTCGCGCCGCGCCGCACGCACACCTCCAGCGGCGGCCCACCCAGACTTCCCGGGAGCCGATCCCGGCCGCCGCGCGGGCGGCGCACCACTCGTCGCGGGCTGCCCGGTACGGCCGCGATCACCGGTACCGGCACGAGGATTGCCGTGCCGGGCCGCATCATCTCCGACGCCCCGGCCCGCCGGACGTTCCCGCTCCGGTCGTGTGCGCCGGAACACGGGGCCGGGAACAGATCGCGTCGCGGAGCATCCCCGTCCAGGCAGTGTCCGACCATTCACTCCCGGTCGGCCCGCGGCGTCCGGTGCCTGCCGCGGACCTACCCGGGCTGGGCAGACCGGTGAACCGGACGGTCCTCCCCCACGCGGATGGCCCGGCACCCGGACCCCTTTCGTCGGGGGTCAACGTGCTGAGAGGGCGGGAGTGTTGACCACCCGGCGGCGCGTTGTAGGGTGCGGCGACCGGGAGGCGAAATGGCTGAGACGACCAACCCGTTCGACGACGAGAACGGGGTGTTCTGGGTGCTGCGCAACGACGAGGAACAGCACTCGCTGTGGCCGGAGTTCGCTCCGGTGCCCGCCGGGTGGCAAGTGGCGCACGGCCCGGACGGCCGGGCGGCGTGCCTGGCCTACGTCGAGGAGAACTGGACCGACCTGCGTCCGGCCTCCCTGCGCCGCGCCATGGACAACTCGACCGGTTGAGCCACCGGATCGACGCACGGTCCTCACACTGGCGCGGCGGTGGACCGCTTCGTCACCTTCATCGCACTCCACGTCCGCCCGCCGTCGAGGGACGACTCGACGGTGAGCGCGCGCCGCGCTGATCCCCGCGGTGGAACGTCGGAGCCGGTCGGACAACCACAACGCACACGATGCACGGCGTGAATCGCCCGCGGGAACCTGGCGGCCTGGCGGCATAGGGGCAGAACAGTGAGTCGGTCCACACTTCCGTTCCCACGACCACGACCACGTTCACGGGAAAAGCGCGGGTGCGCGCTGATCGTGCAACAGGGCGCCTGGGACATGCCCAAGGAGTCGATGCCGCTCGCCGCCGGCTACCTCACAGCCGCGGCACAGGCCGATCCCGTGGTGGGACCCGAGTTCGACGTGGGAATACAGAACTTCCGCGGTGGAGAATCGCTCGGCTCGATGGCGCGCACGATCTTCTCCGGGGTCGTGCCGGACGTGCTGGCGTTCTCGGTCCTCGGCTGGAACCTCAACCAGTTCGGCGCACTCGCCGAGACCTACAAGTCGGTGCGCCCGGACGGCTGGGTCGTCTTCGGCGGAACGCACGTCGCCCACCAAGCGGAACGCGTCTTCCGACGCTTCCCCGAGGTCGACGTGGTCGCCAACGGCGAGGGCGAGTTCACCTTCCGCGATCTGCTGCTCGCCGTTCTTGAGGAGAAGTCGCCGCACGACCTCGCGCAGGTGCCGGGAATCTCCTACCGCGACGAGGAAGGCACGATCCACACCACAGCCGAGGCACCGCGCATCGACGACCTGGACATCATTCCGTCGCCGTTCCTCACCGGGGCCATCCCGCTGCTCGACCACAACGGCCGGTTCCCCTACGACGTCGCGCTGATGGAGACCAACCGCGGCTGTCCGTACAAGTGCTCGTTCTGCTACTGGGGTGGCGCGGTCGGCCAGCGGATGCGCGACTTCTCCCGTGAGCGGCTGCGCGCGGAACTCGACCTCTTCGGCTATCACCAGATTCCGACGGTGGTGTTGTGCGACTCGAACTTCGGCATGCGGCAGCCGGACGCGGAGTTCGTCGAGGACCTCGTCAGAACGCGCGAGAAATACGGGTTCCCGCGATCGTTGGAGACGTCGTGGGCGAAGAACAAGTCCAAGACGTTCCACAACATCATCCGCCGGATGAAGGCCGAGGGGTTCCAGAGCTCGTTCACCGTGGCGCTTCAGACCCTGGACGACACGGCGTTGCGTGACATGGGCAGAAGCAATATGCGGCTGAACCAGTGGAAGGATCTGGCGGCATGGCTCGCGGCGGAGGGGCTCGACGCCTATGCCGAGCTGATCTGGGGCGCGCCGGGTGAGACGGTCGACTCGTTCCTGACGGGCTACGACCGGCTGTCCGAACATGTGTCCCGTATCGCCGTCTACCCCCTGTTGCTGCTGCCCAACACGAACTACACGGAGAACCGCGAGGAGCACGGCTTCGTCACCGTGCGCGGCGACAACGACGACTTCGAGTACGTTCTCGCCAACCGCACCGTCACGGTCGCGGAGAACACGATGATGCAGCGGTTCATGTTCTGGGCCCGGATGATGAGCGAGAACATGTACTTCCGGCACATCTGGGTGCCGCTGCGGGAGCTCGCCGGGCTCACCCAGAGCGCCGCACTGCTGATGCTGTCGGACTGGTTCCAGGACTCGGCCGATCCGGCCGTCGCCGAGTTACTGGGCCACGGCCGCGAGTTCACCGACTCCGGCCTGGTCGTCGAGTCGCTGCACAAGCTCTACGCCGACCCGCGGTTCGCGCCGATCTTCCAGCGGTGGTGGGACGAGGCGATCCTGCCGAAGGTTCCCGAGCGGCACAGACCGCTGCTGAACGAGATCTTCCGCTACGACAACACGACCCGTCCGATCTACGCCGGAGCGGGTGCCGAGGACGCCGAGGTGCGCAGCATCGACGGCCTGCCGCACTACGTCCGCAGCGGCCTGCGGTTCCAGTACGCGATGCCGCAGGTCCTCGACGCCATCCGCGCGAGCCGGCCGTTCGACGACAAACCCTCGCCGGTCGAACTGACGCTCGCGTACCGCATCGGGTTCGACGACTACCTCGACAACCACGAACTCGCGACCTACTACGCCGGTCGTTGCCTCGATATCCGGTAGCTGACAGCACGGCGGGCGAACACTCCGTATCGACACCGGGCCCCGTGGTCCGGGAGGAGTCGCCGCTGGACGGGTCGGCCCACGGCGGAGCGCGGTTCGCACGCGGGAGCCGTCCGGCACAGGAGCGGCAGGCTCCGGGAACCGTCCGGCAGGCGGGCCGCGGGCTCAGTCCCGCGGGCCGCCGGTGCCGGTCCGCGAGTCGATCCGGTGGGCCAGTCCGTCGAGATAGATGCCGAGCTTGTCGGTGAACCAGCCGCGCCCGTGCCAGGTGTCCTCGGCGGTGAACACCTCCAGGAACGGGGTGTCGACCGACCAGCTGCTGCGGTACTCCTCCCGTACGGTCCGGCCGCCTCCGGCCGCCGTCTCCCCGTCGAGATGGCGCATCGCGATCCAGGAGGTGAGGGTCAGTTCGGCGACGAAGTCCACCGACACCACCGCGTCACGGTCACTGAGCCCGGCCGCCACCAGCGAACGGCCGTAGCGCACCAGTCGCTCGATGATGGCCGGCGGGGTGCCCGGGGTGGTGAGCACGGCCTGGGCGATACCCGGATGGGTGTCGCAGAGCTCCCAGAGCCGGTCGGCGAGCCGCCCCAGCAGCTCGCGCCAGGGCAGCTCCTCGGACGGCCACTCGACCCGGTCCACGGCCACCCCGATCGCGGTGCGCAGCAGATCGTCGCGGTCCTGCACATAGCGGTAGAGCGTGGAGTGGCTGACGCCGAGCCGGGCCGCGACGCTGGGCATGCTGAACGTCGCCAGCCCCTCGGCGAGCGCGGCCTCGGCGACGGCCCGGGTGGTGAGCGACCGCGACGGGCCGGGGCGGCGGCCCGGCCGGACCCCGCGGGGGGTCCGGCCGGGAGTGCCGTCGGTCATGAGCCCGCCGCGGTGATCCGCCACCCGGCCGCCCGGCTCCGCTCGTGCCAGAACCGTGCGTAATGCCCGTCGAGGGCGAGGAGCTCGGTATGGGTGCCGCGTTCCGCCACCCGTCCTTCGTGGAGCACCACGATCTGGTCCGCTGTTGTCACGGTGCTCAGCCTATGGGCGATGACCAGCAGGGTGCTGTTTCTGCGCAGTTCCTCCATGGAGCGCCGCACCGCCGCCTCGTTCTCCGGGTCGAGTGCGGCGGTGGCCTCGTCGAGCAGCACCACGGGCGCGTTCTTGAGCAGGGCGCGGGCGACCGACACCCGCTGGCGCTCGCCGCCCGAGAGCGCACTGCCGCCCTCGCCGACCCGGGCCTCCCAGCCGTCCGGGAGCCGGGCGACGATCTCGTCCACCCCGGCGAGCGAGGCCGCGCGGCGGATCTCGTCGTCGCCGGCGTCCGGACGGCCGATCCGGATGTTGCCGATCAGCGTGTCGTCGAAGAGATACACATCCTGGAAGACCAGGGCCAGCTGAGCCATCAGATCCTCGGTGCGCTGTTCCCGGACGTCCACCCCGCCGACCCGTACGGTGCCCTCGCGGACGTCGAAGAAACGGGCGATCAGCCGGGTCAGGGTGGTCTTGCCGGAGCCGGAGGCCCCGACCAGGGCGGTCATGGTGCGCGGCGGCACGGTGAAGCCGACTCCGTCGAGCACGGCCGGGCCGTCCCCGTACCTGAACCGCACCCCGGTCAGCTCGATCTCGCCCGGGGCGCGCACCGGGGCGGAGCGCTCGGGGGCGGGCAGCGACCGTTCGTCCAGCACCGCGCGTACCCGGCGCAGGTCGTTGCCGGCCATCCGCAGCACCCCGGCGAGCTCGCCCACCTCCGCCAGCGGTCCGGTGAAGCGGGCCACCAGGGCGAGCAGTGTGACGAGTTCGACCGGGTCGACGCTGTCCCGGAGCGCGAGCAGGGCGCCCACCGCGATCAGCGCGGAGAAGCAGAACTGTACGGCGAAACCGCTCAGCAGCATGCCGGGCATCGAGAGCAGCACCTGCCTGCGGGAGGCGGTCCGCTGCTCCTCCAAGGCGTCCTCCAGCGGCCGGTAGTTGCCGGTGGTGCGCCCGAAGGCGCGCAGCACGGCCTGGTTGCGGGCGAATTCGAGGACCCGGTTGGCGGCCTCCACCCCGGCCCGGTCGTTCTCCTCGTCGGCCCGCCCGAGCAGCCGTATCGAGAGCCGCGCGGCCAGCAGGATCAGTGGCGAGCAGACCAGCACGGCGAGTCCGAGCCGCCACTCGTGCCAGAACATCACCACGACCACGGTGGCCGGGGCGAGGACTCCGGTGACCAGCGGCTGGAGCAGATGGGCGCAGCTGCCCGCGATCGACAGCACCGACTTGGTGCCGATGCGGCTCAGCCGTCCCACCGTGGTGCTGTCGAACCAGCCCAGCGGCAGGGTCACCGCATGGTCGCCGAGCCGGTGGTGGAGCGTGGTCAGGATGACCAGGGCGAGCCGGAATCCCAGCATGGCCTGGGCGTAGTGGGTGACGAGCGAGAGCGCCACCGCTCCCGCCATCCAGGGGAGCCAGGCGGCGGCGCCGTCGGTGTCGCCCGCCAGCAGCCGTCCCACCACGGGCACGAGGAAGGCGACCGCCGCGCCCTGCGCGACGCCGTTGAGGGTGAGGGTGCCCAGATAGCGGCCGAGGTCCCGGCGGTGGTCCGGGCCGAGGGTGGCCGCGAGGTCGCGGATCATGCGCTGGTCCTCTCATGGGTCGCCCACAGCCGGGCGTAGCGGCCGTCGGCGGCCAGCAGTGCGTCATGGGTCCCGCTCTCCACCAGCCGCCCGTGATCGAGTACGGCGATGGTGTCGGCGGTGACGGTGGTGGAGAGCCGGTGGGCGATGACCAGTACGGTCCGGCCCGCGACCAGGGGCGCTATCGCGTCCTGGATCTCGGCCTCCGACCCGGGGTCGGCGAAGGCGGTGGCCTCGTCGAGGACGAGTACGGGGGTGTCCGCGAGGAGCGCGCGGGCGATGGAGATCCGCTGTGCCTCGCCGCCGGAGAGGGCGAGCCCCTCGCCGACCACCGTGTCGTAGCCGTCCGGCAGCGCCAGTATCCGCTCATGGACCCGGGCCGCCTCGGCCGCCGCCCGGACCTCGTCGTCACCGGCCTCCGGTCTGCCGAGCCGGATGTTGTCGCGGAGCGTGCCGCGGACCAGTTGGACGTCCTGGAGCACGAAGCCGACATTGCGGTAGAGCTCGGCGGTGCTCAGCTCGCGGACGTCCACCCCGCCCACGGTGACCCGGCCGGCCGTCACGTCGTGGAAGCGGGTGACGAGGGAGGCGAGGGTGGATTTCCCGGCGCCGGACGGGCCGACCAGCGCGGTCAGGGTGCCGGGGGCCAGCCGCAGGCTCACCCCGTCCAGGATCCGCCGTTCGCCGTCATAGCTGAAGGCGACGTCCTCCAGCGCGACCTCGTGCCCCTCGGGGACACGCGGGTGTTCGGGTTCGGGCAGTACGGGGAGGGTGAGCACGGAGTCGATGCGCAGCGCCGCCGCTTCCGCCTCCCGCCGGGCCTGCGCGCCGAAGCCGAGGGTGACCAGGAAGGAGGGGAGGATCATCGCGACCAGCGAGGCGGTCAGGACATCGACCGGCGCCACCCAGCCGTGCGAGACGAACCAGACGCCGCCGCCGAGATTGATGAGCAGTACCACCGGCGGCGAGATCGCCATCGAGGCCAGTGCCTCCAGCTTGAGCATCGGCCGCACCCAGTCGCTGTAGTTCCGGCCGAAGCCGGTCGCCGCCTCCCGGTAGCTCGTATGGGCCCGGCCGGTGCGGCCGAAGGTCTTGACCACCGCGATGCCCTGGACGAACTCCACGATGCTGCGGTTGACCGCCGCGATCCCGGCGTCCATCGCGGCCATCTGCGGGCCGAAGTCCCGCATCATCCAGCCGTATGCGCCGGCGTAGACGGGGATCGTGGCGACGGCGAGCAGCGCGAGCCGCCAGTCCAGCCAGAGCAGATAGCCGAAACCGGCGACCGGGACGGTGATCGCGCCGACCGTCTCGACCGCGCTGTGCGCGACGAGATGGTGCAGATCGTGGACGTCGTTCTGGGCCGCCTTCCGCACCGAGGCGGAGGAGTTGGTGTCGAACCAGCCGAGCGGGGCCCGGCCCAGCCTGGCCACGATCCGGCGCCGCAGTGACGCCTGGAGTCCGACATCGGCGAAGTGGGTGACGGCCAGGGCCGCCGCGCCGAAGAGGCCGCGCGCGGACAGTCCGATCAGGGCGATCATCACGGCCCGGCGCACCGAGTCCTCGTCCGTCGGGCCTGCCGCGAGCAGGGTGCGGGCGAGTTCGGCGAGGGCGATGAAGGGGACGACCGCGGCGGCGGCACCGATCATCTGGAGCGCCATGCCGATCCGGATGCGGACGCGGACGGGGGCGAGCAGTCCCTTCAGGACGGCACGGGCCCGTTCCGCGCCGTTCTCCGGCGTGATCCGTCCGGCGGGAGCGGGCGGGTCGCCGGTCTCCTGTCGGGGTGCCGCCGGGGTATCGGTCAGGGCCATGCCGCCTCCTTCACAGACAGACTGTCTGAATTAAGTGAGGCTAACCTAAGTAAGGAGGTGGGTAAAGGCTCAGGGTGGGACGGAGGCGATCAGCCTCGGCGGGCTCCAGCGCGGCTTCGTGCCGTACGCGGGTGCGTCGGGCGCGACATCCAGGCGGCCGTTGTCCGCGTCGAAACCCACGGCCGTCACATGCCCGGCGAGTGCGCGCGGCCGCAGCGAGGATGTCGTCGAACCGGGCGAGGGTGCCGCCGACGGCCGCCGGGACGGCCATTGCCACGCTCGGGCATCATCCGGCTGATCGCCGCGCCGGACAGTCAGAAGCTGCTCAGCCCACTGCTCAGGGCCGGGATGTCGGCGTCGCCCACCATGACGCGCGGTCCGGCTCGGCCGACGGTTGGGTAGGTCGACACGGATATACGTGGGGGCATCGGCGATCCGCCCGCGCGGGCGAGGCCGACGTCGGCCCCACCCGCGCGACCAGGGCTGACGCCGCGATTCCCCCACCGGCGGGCGGAGCCGAGGAGCTACCCCGGCGCGGGCGGGGACGGCGAAGCGCTCGATCGCGCCGTGCGGCCGATGAGCTTCCCCGGGCTCCGCTCCGGACAGGTGGGTCAGCGCAGTCCGGCGAAGAGATCGTTCTCGGGTACGGCCGTGCCGGTGGCGTCCTGGACGCGTACGAAGGTCTCCATGCCCATCAACTCGCCGAACCTCTCCTTGCCCATCTTGAGGAAGAAGATGTTCTCGCCCTGACTGGCGTGCGCGGCCAGCGCGTCGAACTTCTGGCCGCTGAACGCGGTGGTGTCCACCCACGTGGTGATCTCATCGTCGGGCAGGCCGATCTCGGCCATCGCGGCGGCCTCGGCGGGATCCGGCTCCGGCATGTCCGGATGGAACTCGCGCATGAGCTCCCCGAACCGCCGCATCCCCGAGCGGGGCATCGTGGTCCAGTACACCTTCGGCGCCTGCTCGGTCATCTTCAGCGCCGCCATCGTGATGCGGTGGGCCTGGATGTGATCGGGGTGGCCGTAGAAGCCGTTCTCGTCGTAGGTGACGACCACGTCAGGCCGGTAGTGCCGCATGAGTTCCGCGAGCCGGGCCGCGCCTTCCTCCACGGGGGTCCGCCAGAAGGATCCCGGGGCGTCGTTGGTCGGCCAGCCCATCATCCCGGAGTCGGCGTAGTCCAGCATCTCCAGATCGCTGACCTTCAGCACCTCACAGCTCGCCTCAAGTTCTTCACGGCGCATCAAGGCGACCGCCGCCGGATCGTGCCCGGGATCGCCCGGCTTGACACCCCCCGGTCCGTCACCGCAACCGCCGTCGGTACATGTCACGAGAACCGTGCGGATGCCTTCCGCCGCGTACCGCGCGAGGACCCCTCCGGTTCCGGTGGCCTCGTCGTCGGGATGGGCGTGCACTGCCATCAGCGTCAAAGGTCGGTCAGTCGTCATGAAAAGTCCTCCTGCGAAATCAACGTCTTGGTCCGACCGCGCGACGGGCGTACCGCGATCCTGGGGCCCGGACCCTGGTGAGGCGGACAACCCCTCTGGCCTCCGTGTTCCCCGCCCGTGCGGCACCGGTCCCCCGGTCGGTACAACCGTGCCGGCCGGACCCCCTGTTCCCAGCGCGGCCGTCTGGCCTTCCGAACGTCGGCGTTCCCACGCGAACGAGGTACCAGCGCGACCCGCACCATCCTGTCGCACCAGGTAAGGGGAGTGTGGTCGGTACTCCGGAGAGCGATGCGCCCACCTCCGCGGTGGTGATGCCGGAGGAGCGGGCGCTTGTGCCGGGGGCTCAGCCCTGAAGCTTCATGCCCTTGGGCGAGGTGAGGCCCTTCTCCGGGTGGGCTCGGAACGTCGCCGTCCAAGCACTGGGCGAGCAGGACGCGCCGTTGGGGTGCTGCTCTGTCAGCCTGGCCCGGACGCTGTCCTTGACGATCATGTCCCCGCTCCTGGCTGACGTGACGGTGAGCCGGACTGGCACGGTGGACGCACCGATGCCGTCGGGGAGCCGGACCGAGATCGTGGCGAACGGGTCGTCGGCACCTCCCGATGTCCGCTCCTTGCAGGCGCCATCCACGCACAGCCGGATCCGCGCCGCGTCACGGCCGCCGAAGTCGGCGGGCCGCCACATGGCGGAGACCTGCGAGTCCGCGTCGGCCTGGGTGCACAAGGTTTCCTGACCGAGGAGCGAGCATCCGGTCAGGGCAGCCATCAGCAAGGGGGTGAGAAGGATGTATCGCATGCCAGTACCTCGCCACTGTCCGGGGCAAGGCGCTGTTGACCAGCCCGATGTCAGCAAAATACAGCCAGCAGGGGTCCAGCTCGGCCGCGGCCAGGGACCGTCGGGTCCGCTGATAGGTTCGCAACGGTGAGCGAGCAACTGCCGAGCGGTGGCGTCGAGCTGTCACCCGACGAGATCGAAGCCCTCCACGGCAGATGGGCGTCCTGCTGGACCCCGAGTGAGGTCGCGCGGCGGCTGGCCGGGATCGGCTCGCCCTGGTACGTGGCCGCGGGCTGGGCGCTGGACTTGTTCCTCGGCAGACAGACGCGCTCCCATGGGGACATCGAGATCGCCATTCCGGCCGCGAGCTTTCCCGAGATCCGCCACCGCTTTCCCGGTCATGTCTTCGACGCGGCGGGCAGCGGCCGGATCTGGGAGGACGCCACACCGGAGGTGCTGGCCGCCGTACATCAGACATGGCTCCGCGATCCGGCCACCGGGGACTACCTGCTCGACGTGTTCCGCGAACCGCACGACGGTGACACCTGGATCTGCCGACGCGACGAGGGAATCCGGCTTCCCTACAGCGACATCGTCCATCGCACCCAGGACGGCATCCCGTATCTGGCACCCGAACTGGTGCTGCTGTTCAAGGCCAAGCACACCCGCCGCAAGGACCGGAGGGACTTCGACGTGACCGTCCCGCACATGACCCGGGCCCAGCGCGAGACCCTGGCCGGGCTGCTCGTCCGCGTACACCCGGGACATCCCTGGCTCGCGGACCTGTAGTCGGTGCCTCAGGACCACACGTGGGATCGGCGGTTCCGATCCGCGAGGAGCGCGCCCGGTGACCGCCGTCCCGCCGGCCTGCCGTCCGCCCGTACCCCCACCGGTCTGCCGCCGGTCCGGCGGCCGACCGGATCACGGGGTGTCGGTCTGTGTGACGGCTCAGTCCTCCCGCTTCCGTGCGGCATCGGCGCGGTGTGCTGCCCCGCCGGGGTGCGTGGGCGGCGGTGCGGTGAACTTGGCGGGTGTGTAGCCGCGGTGGTGCCGGCGGAACGAGTCGGCGAGGTGGTGCTGGAGTCGGCTGTGGCGGAACTGGTAGACGGCGCCGGTCTGGCGCAGGACTCCTCGCCGGTAGGCGTCGTCGAGGAAGGCGGCGGTGTTCCAGGGGAGTTCGCCGGTCAGCGGTAGCCAGACGCGGGTGAGGACGATCCACTGGCCCCAGGCGGTGAACGCGAGGGCGTAGGAGAACGCGCCGCCGAGTCCGCCCACGGCTCCGATGAAGAGCCCTGCGGACGGGGTCCAGTTCAGCGGTCCGAGAATGTTCCGCAGCAGACCGGTGACGACGTGCCCGCCGAGCGCGATCGTGAGAGTGAGCGCCGGTACGAGTACAAGGACCTGTCGGCCCACCGCCTCGCGGTTGACGGCGAGCAGACCGGCCGGTGTGGCCGCGGTGGCGATGTCCAGGGGCGTCTCAAGCGCGGCGATGAGTCCGAAGACGAGTGCGGTGGCCGAGCCGAAGATCAGCCCGAAGGCCAGCATGTTGACGAGCGTGCCTTCGATCACCGTACCGCTGGTGAGCGGGGTCCCTTTGACCAGTGCGTGTTCCAGTGCGACGGCGAGCGCGAATCCGGCGCCCATCACGGATCCGCCCAGCAGCACGGGCCCGAACCGGGAGGTGAAGGTGCGCATCGGTCGGCCGCCGACGCGGGCGCGGGTGCGGCGGACACCGGGCAGTCGCAGCCGTACGTGGGCCGGGGTGAAGGCCGTTGTGCCGAATCTCGACATGAGCCAGTACACGGACCCGAAGGCGAGGCCGGCGGCCGGTCCGAACAGTGCCCCTTCCAGGATGACCGTGCCGATTCCCGCCGCGCTGTCGCCCGACCCGAGTCCGAGGGCGATCACGGCGATGAGCCAGAGGGGCACCGTGACGGACAGCGTGCAGGTCAGCACGACGGCGATGATGCGGGTCGAGCGCCGCAGCGCGTCGCCGATCCGCCACCAGGCGAGGTCCCGCTGATCGAGGTCCTCCAGCCGGGCCATGTGGTGGGCCAGGTAGCCGAGCCAGTACTGGACCCGGTCGGGGTCGTGATCGTCCCGTCGGCCACGGCCGCCGCTGACGGCCCGTACGGGGGTGCGGCGGTAGACCGTCGGCACGAAGGATGCCAGCAGGTGTTCCTCAAGGGCGTGTTCGGTGGGGAAGCGGGTGGTGTTCAGCAGTTCTTTCGGACTTGTGCCGGATGTCTCGCTGTAGATCGTCCGCGCGAGGACGACCATCAGGGGGGTGTTCAGGACTCTGGTGAGGTTCCTGCTCGCCACGGTGTCCTGGGTGCGCAGCGTCTCCAGAACAAGGTCCCATACGTTGGCGTTCCGGTCCCGGCTGCTCCCCCGGGCGGTGACGGGCCGGGAGGTGCGGGGCAGGTAGTCGGTGAGGTCGCCGGGGGTGAGGTCGGCGAGTTCGACACCGGCGGCCCAGGTCAGGGGGGTACCTGCCGCCCGGACCGCTTCGGCGTACTCCCGGCGGCGGCTGGTCAGCACGAGCGGCAGCGAGGTGGTGTTGAGCGCCGCGAGTGCGGTGGGCCGCAGGGCTTCCGCGATCTCGTCGAATCCGTCCAGTACGGGCAGGATGAGGCCGGCGTCGAGGAGCGCGGCGGCCAGTGTCGCTCCGCTCGGGACCCGCTGGACCAGGTGGGGGTGGTCGCGCAGCAGCCGGTCGGTCAGCCAGTCGTGCAGCACGGTGGCCGTCGGGTCCCAGGAGCCGAGGCTGAAGATCACGGGGACCCGCTTGAGGGCGGCGGGGTCGGCCAGGAGGTCGAGGACGAACCTGATCGTCAGGATCGACTTGCCCGAACCGGCCCGGCCGAGGAAGACCATCCGGCCGGACGGGACGCGTCCGTAGACCTCGGCGACGTGCGGCAGATCGCTGTCCAGATCCATGGGGCTCGGCGCGGTCCCCGGTGGAAGGCGCTGAATGTTCTCGGGATGGTCCATCAGATCGGTCGGTGCCTGATGCCATCGCACCGGGAGCGGATAGGGATCGTGGACCCGGCGCCGCTCTTCTTCGAGTTGCCAGCGGCTTCTGATCTCCGCCGCCAATTCTCCGGCCGCACCGGCGAATTGGCTCGATAACCGAGACGGTAAGGGGCTGGAAGTCGAGGGTGATTCGGAAATTGATTCGAGAGCTGGTTCGGTTTCCTCTTTTGCGAGGACGGCCGCCAGCCGCCGACGGTCCTCCGGCCCGGCCTTCAGAGCGTCCGCCAGCAGATTGACCGTTCCCACGCGGTGGTCGGCGGATCTGCCGGTCTCCAGTCTGCGGATGGTGCTGACGCTCACTCCCGACCGCTCCGCCAGCTGTTCCTGTGTCAGACCCGACTGTTTGCGCAGCCGGCGTAAGAGCGTGCCGAGTCGATCCGCCACTACGTGCGTCCTCTCCACCTGCGTCTACAGCCTGCGGGGAGCCTACCGTGACGACCGGTCATGGATGACCGGTGCGGTGACCTGTCCATCCGAGCGGCACGAAGGCCAGCATCGGAGGTGCACAGCCACAAGCCGCCCCCAGGGGCTGCGCCCGCTCGGGTCGTGGTCGTACTTACCGGCACCGCGGCACACCGGGGGAGTCGGCGGCGCCCGATCCGTCCGAGTGCCCGAGCATCCGGCGGCGGTGAAGGCGCATCGACCGAACCGTCCGGCACAGGTACGTGTGAGGAGTTGATATGGCGTACCGGCACTGGTGCGGAGAATGCGGTTACAGGACCGGCTGGCTCAGTGAGTCGCAGGGCGAGTACCAGCAGATCCAGCACTACGCCAGGCAGCACCCCGGAATTCCCCCGGGCGGCAGCGTGGAGATCAACCGGAAGAATCCGAACAGTCTCGGCTGCCTTCCGGTCCTGGGAATTCTCTTCCTGCTGCTGATCCTCGCGGCGTCATGCCGGCGATAGCGCGCGCCGGGACGCGCCGAGGGCACTCGTCCACTCGGACACGCGGCCGGAAGGAACAGCCGTCCTGACGGGCGTGGCCCCGCGGGGGACGACGGCGAGCGGTGGTCACGGCTGCGCAACTCAGGCCCTCACGTACCGCGTTCCGCGCTCGGAGGCGGCGTTCGCTCGCACCTGACCCCCGTCCGGACGCGTGCTCCTGGTACTACCCACCCATATGAACCGAACAAGACCGACACACAGATGAAAGAGGAAGTGACCCGCCCATGTCGTTACTTTTCGTCCCGAGGCGCTTGTCTCCCGGTGGGCGTGTGCTCGCCGCCGCTCTGGTGACCTGTTTGATGGTCCTGGGCATCGTGGCATCCCCGTTCCGGACGGCCGAGGCCCACGCGGAAACGGCCGGGGACCGCACCACGGAGAACTGCGGATCCCCGCTCCAGTGCCTGGACTTCACCTCGCTCAGCAATGGCCGCCTGCTCGACGTGCAGAACGGCTCACTCGGTGACGGGGCTTTCCTCGTCACCAACACGGCACCCGGCCACCACCAGTCCTGGCGTCTGAACGTCGATCCGTCCGACTCGTCCTTCGCCATCGTGAACAACACGACAGGCAAGTGCGTCGACATCGCGTGGCCCGCCCTGCGCCAGCAGACCTGCCGGGGCCAGAAGACCCAGCAGTGGTACTTCCAGCCGGTACGGGGGACCGCCAACGCGTTCATGATCCGCAACGAGGACAACAACGCGTGTCTCGACCTCACCGCCGACGCCCAGTACGACGACGCGTGGACGGGACAGTCAAGCTGCCACGGCCGGGCCAACCAGCGGTGGTCCACCGTCCCCGAAGCACGGAAACTGGCGGTGGAGTACGCCGCCAAGCAGTGCCAGAAGGACACCTCCACCTGCTCCTGGGCAGCGCGGAGTGAAACCGCCGCGGCTCCGCTCCCGACCGTCTGCGCGTCGTCGGTGTGGCTCAACAACACCAGCGGACCCATCACGCAGACCTTCGCGGTGAACAAGACCACCGGCTGGCAGAACACCGTCTCGACCAAGATGTCGACCGGCTTCACCACCGGCGACCTCCCGAACCTGGCGGTGAAGGTCACCGCGACCCTCGAAAACCAGTTCTCCCATGTCTGGAGCGGCTCGGAGACCGTCGGCAACCAGGTCGCGGTGCCCGTGCCCGCCGGACAGTACGGCTGGGTGACCCTGTCCGTGCTGGCCACGAAGGTGACCGGGACCTGGACCTTCGACGCGCGCGGACTGCCCTGGACCGCTGAGGACACCGTCACCGTCCCCCTCAAGGACGACCCGGCCGGCGGCGCGACCCACTACATCGCGAACACCAACCCGGTCTTCACCTCCTGCGCCTGAGCCCGGTCCTGTGCCGCCCTCGCGCATGCCAGGGCGGCACAGGAGCGCACGAGCCCGGCCCCGCACCCACCGCGGCCACGCGCTCCGGCGAAGGCCGGCAGCCGGACAGAGCCGTCACACCCCCTGCCCCCCACGTCCCCACGTCCCCACGTCCCCACGATCGGCGTGTTCGTACTGGCGTTCCGGCGGAGGGCCGGGCCGCCGAGGTGTGGAACACCGGTCAGCCCAGGTCCGCAGGCCGGAGCTCAGGGCCGGCTCCGGGTCCGTCGTCGGAGCAGGTCAGCTCGTACGCCTGCCCCGGAGCCCCGGGTGCACCGCCGTTGTCCACGATCGGACGGACGGTGAGCCGCTCCCCCGGAAGGAGGGCGAACAGGGCGACTCCGCAGGTGGGCGTCTTGCGGAACCGGGACGGCTCGGCGTCGGGTCCCGAGGACGCGCGTTCCACGTCCAGACGGCCGACCTCCTGGCCCACGAGTACCTCGTGGAAGCACAGTCGCTCGTACCCTTCGTCGGCCTGGGGCCGTCCGGTGAACAGCTCGGTCTCCGACTCCCCGAACGGCGCCAGCGGTCTGCCGCGCAATACGCCCGCGACATCCCGGCCGTCGGTCGGGTCGATCCCGAGGACACCTCCGGACAGGTGATCGGCCGCCGTCCAGGACCCGTCGTCCCGCCGTGTCGAGAAATAGAGCTCCTCGGCGGCCTGGCCGTCACGGCGCCGGTGCAGGAGCAGCACGAAACCGAGGTCGCCGCGTACACAGATGTCGGCGACGACGGGTCCGGCCCCGATGCCGGGCCGGACCGCGGCGGCCTGGGTCACGGCGGTGTCCCGCTCGGCTTCGGCCGTCAGGGCGGCGTGGGCGAGCTCTGCCAGGTTCTTGGGCATGTGTGGGTCCTTCGGGCACGGAGGCGGTGTCCTCGCGGGATTCCTGACGAGCCGGGGTGGCCCACCGAGGCTTCGGTGGGCCACCCCGGGAGTGCGCCGCGTACGCACCGATGTGATCACCGTACGGGCATCACCGTACGCGGCTGTGGACCGGCTAGGAGCTGGCGTTGCAGATGGACGAGACCGCGGTCACGAAGCCGTTCCAGCCGATCACCACGCCGTTGCCGTGGGTCACGATCCTCGTACCGGGCTTGACCTGGATGTTGTAGTGGACCTCCCACTGCTTCTTCCAGGGCGTGTACCAACTGGCCTTGCCCTGGAGCTTGGTCATCCTCCTCTTGCCGGGCCGGGTGCCCCAGGTCTCCGCGTAGACGGCGTTCCTGGACAGGTAGCGGTTCGCGAAGCCCTTGATCTGGGTCTCCACGTAGTACCCGATGTAGCGGTGGCCGTCCCGGGTCACACCGCCGCCGCGGCGCCTGGTGATGATCTGGAGGCTGTAGCCGTTGGTCTTGTGGACCTTCCCGCACTTGGGTGCGAGCCCTGTGGTGTCGGAGCTGTTGCACGGGTCGGCGTTGGCGTAGTCGTAGGCGTTCGCCGACCCGCCGGGAACGGGGTCGGCCTGGAGGAACCGGCCGAGCTTCGGGTCGTAGAGACGGACGCCCATGAGGACGAGTCCGGACAGGGTGTCCGCGGAACGCTGTCTGCCGCCGAGCCAGGCGTAGCGGGCGGCCGGGCGGCTGTCGCGCGGACCGCCGTACTCGTCGTGGTCGAACGCCGTCGGCGCCTCGGCGCTGTTCAGCGGGAGTCGCAGGGCGACGTCCCCGTGCAGGTTGGTGAGTTGGAGCACCACGTCACCGGTCCTGGTGCTGGTCGCGGTGAGGGCTCCGGCGGCGGAGACGATGTTGCGGGTGATCGCGCCGGTCGCGGTGTCCTCCACGACCCATCGGGGGCTGTCGGAGTCGCTGTCGTAGTGGTTGCGCTTGGACGCGGTCTGCGTCCAGGTGCTGCCGGAGCCGGTCTCCGTGGTCCAGGACCGTACGCGCAGCTCCGGGTCGCGCTGCCAGGTCTGGCGGCTGGAGCCCACCGTCTGGCGGTGGACGAGATCGCCCGCGTAGTAGGAGAGCGTGCCGTGGCCCGGGGCGGTCGTCGTCCGGCCGAAGGCGTCGTGGACGTAGCCGGTGCCGGTGAGGCGGTCACCGCTGTCGTAGGTGTGGGTGGTGGTGGTGCCCGCGGAGGTCGGGCAGTCCAGGCCCGGGGCCGCGGTGGCCGTGGTCAGGGCGGTGCGGGTGCTGCGTTCCCCGAAGGTGTAGGAGCGACGGGTGCAGACGGTGGCCGCGGTGTCGTCGACCCCGGCCAGCCGTCCGACGGCGTCGTACCGGTACTGCTGGTTCGACCAGCCCGAGTGGGCCGTCCGCTGGCTGTGGACGGATGTCTCGATCGAGTCGCTGAGGACGACCGCGCTGTCGGAGTTCCTGGTGTAGGTCCGGGACCGGGCCGAGCCGGTCGGGTCGATCTCCTGGGACAGGGTGTGGCCGCCGGGGAGCGTCTCCTTGGTCACGGCGCCGTCGGCGTTGTACACGGTGCCGATCTCACCGGCGACGGAGTCGGTGGTGCTGGTGGCCAGGCCGCGGGGTTCGGCCTGGTGGTCGTAGGTGTAGGTGACGGTCGAGGGGACGGAGTCGGAGGTCTGGGTGATCCGGTCGAGCAGGTCGTAGCGGATCTGGGTGACTCCACCGTCCGCGTCAGTGTAGGAGATCTGACGTCCCAGCTTGTCGAACACCTTGGTGATGGCGGCACCGCCGTCCGCGGTGTTCCGGACGGCTTCGCCGGTGGTGTCGTCGTACGTGGTGGTCGTCGTGGGCTGGGCCTGACCGATGCCTCCGGTCATGGCCACGGACACCGGGCGGCCCGCGTCGTCGTACGTCGTCACGGTGTCGCGGGTGATGCCCCCGGCGGTCTCGGAGACCTTGGCGGGGCTGCCCCACCGGTCGTACTCGGTGACGGTGACCGGCAGCTCGGCGGGGTTGGTGCCCCCGCCGACGACGGCTCCGCCGGGTGAGGTCCGGCACGGCAGGTCGGCCCATTCGGGGCGTCCGGAGCAGGTGCCTGTGCCGGTGGCCGACCAGTAGTCGGTCACCCGGGTGGTGGCCGATGTCGCGGTACCGCCGGGGCGGATCTCCTTGACCACCCGGCCCTGCGCGTCATGTTCGGTGACCGTGGTGACGGAGAGGCCGCCGGGGTCCTGGACGGTCCGGGTCGCCAGGCCGCGCTGCCAGTCGTAGACGGTCCGTGTCTCACGGGTGTCGGCGTGCAGGGTGGGCTGGTCGCGGAGCTGCGCCCCGGTGACGGTGCCGGTGATCTGGTCCTTGACGGTGGCGGTGCCGTCGGTCGGCCGCCCGGTGTCGTAGGTGTTGACGGTCCAGGCCCGCGCCACCACGGAGGAGCCCGCGGAGTTGAGGGTGGTGGTGCCGGACGTGAGGTCCCGTGTCAGGTCGATCCGGGACAGCGGTCCCAGTTCCTGGAGTTCGCGGGTCCCGGTGGCGTCGTGGACGGAGCGGGTCGAGAGCAGCTCGGCCCGTTCGGCGCTGGGCAGGTCCCCGATGCCCAGGTCCGCGAGCGTGGCGCGGTCGGCGGCGGTGGTGCCGAGTGCGAGGGCACGGTTGGCCGGAGTGAGCTCGCGGACGGTGTTGCCGAACCGGTCGGTCTCGGAGGCGGAGATCCGGCCGCCGGGCGCGGCGACGTTGACCTGGTGGCCCGAGGCGCCCAGGTACTGGACGGTGGCCCGTGCGTAGTCCCCGGCTCCGAGGGCGCCGCCCGTGTGGGAGGCGGGTGCGGAGTCGGCCGGGAAGACCGCTGTCGCGTCGGTGGGCGCGTCCGACTGTCCCCATGCCTTCACGTCGGCGGAGCCCATGCCGTAGGGGGCGGACGGGCCGGTGAGGGGTACGTCGTAGACGACGCTGGTGACGGCTTCGCCCTGCACGGTCCCGGCGCTGCCCGGCTGGAGGCCCGGACGCGTCACGCGCAGCAGCATGCCCGGTCCGGCGGCGGCGGAGTTCCCCGCCTGACCGTAGGCGAAGGTCCAGGGCAGTTGGCCCGGCCTTGTCTGCTGCGTGACCCGGCCCGCGCTGTCGTACGTGTACTCGGTGAGCAACCGCGGGATGATCTGCGGGTTCCAGGTGTGGCGCAGGCGCCCGGTGGTGTCGTACGCGTAGCTCTGGACGGACTTCGCGGTCGCCGCCGTCGCTCCGGGCGCGGTGGCCCAGACCTGGATCTCCTTGACCTGGCCGGTGAAGTCCCCGGGGGTGGTCGCGGTGGCCGTGGTGGCGGTGGCGTAGACGAACTCCAGCACCCGGCAACCGCGGGTGGCGGGGGTCTGTGCGCAGGTGCCGGCGGCGACGGCGGAGGTCGCGGCCACCATGCGCTTGGGCCGTGCCTTGATCCCGCCCGCCGTCGACACGTTCTCGGAGACGACCGTGGTGGTGGAGTTGCCGCGCCCGTCCAGTCGCACCGAGGAGACCTGCCAGGTGGTCGCGGCGGCGTCGAGCTTCTCGAAGTCGGTGACCGTGCCCTCGGCGTCGGTCAGGGTGAACGAGCCGGCCGTGCTGCCGCGCAGGGTCAGCTTCTCCGCGCCCGGTTCCGCGATCCACGCGGTCCTGGCGGCGTTGGCGGTGAAGTGGACGGCGTCGCCCTGGCTGCCGACCACGTTCACGGCGGTGTCGGAGATCCTGGTGATGTGGGAGTAGTCCGCACCTGCGGACTCCGCGACCACCCCGGAGGCCCATTCGTCCCCGAAGATGGCTACCTGGCCTTCCTGGTCACCGGCGGACGGGGTCCGTGAGGAAGCGGTACGGGTCACGGACAGCCCGAAGTGCGGAGCCTCGACCTCGGAGAGGGTGAAGTCCCCGGTGAGCAGGTTCAGCGCCCCCGGTCCGACGAGTCGGGGTGCGGCGCCGGGTGCGTGCCGGTCGACGACCACCGTGTGCGGTTCGGTGCTGCCCGAGGCGCTGCCCGGTCCGGTGAAGTCGGCCTTGATCTGCACGGAGCCGTCGACGGCGACGGTATTGACGGCGTTCCACGCCAGCGGCGCGTTCTTGCCGTTCGTCAGCGGGACGGGCCACGCGGCGACCGGGCTGCTCCCCGAGGTGACGTCACCGGCCGGGATCTGCTGCCAGTTGTCCGCCGCGGAGCGGCGCCAGGAGAAGGAGACCTTGTCGTACTTGCTCGCGTCACCCTCGGCGACCAGCGGCAGACGTCGTGCGGTGCGTTCACCGTCGGACGGCTGGAGGAAGCCACCGGGGCCGGCGTGGAACCGGTACTCGGCCGCCTCGGACTTGTTGTCCGCGTTGTCCACGGCGCGCACCTGGAGGACATGGGTGCCGTCCAGCGGCGGGGTGACGGAGAGGGCCTTGGCGGCGTTGGAGCCGCCGGTGACGACCTTCGTCCAGGTCACACCGTCCAGGGACCATTCGAGCCAGTGGTGGTCGGCGGCGGGCGGGGTGACGGTGAAGGTACCGGCCTGGCCCGCGCCCTTGACCCATGCGGTGGACGGGTAGTCCGTCGAGGTGACGGAGGTGGGGGCGGAGGGAGCGGCGGTGTCCACGGTGAACGTCTTCCACGCCGACCAGCCGTTGTTGTAGTGGCTGCCGTCGTAGGGGGAGGTGCGGAACTTGTACGTCCTGCCGTTGGTCAGCACACCCGTGGGCACGGTGACGGAGGCGACCTGTCCTGACGGTACGTACTTGGAGACGAGGACATCGCCGGCCTGGGTGTTGGTGGCGTTGTCGAAGATCTGGAAGGTGCCGGTGACCTTGTCACCGTCGGCGTCCACGAAGGTGTCGCGCAGGGTCGGCGTCACCGTGTTGACGGCGTAGGTACCGCCGTTGGAGAAGTACGGCGGTCCGGCCTCCTGCTTGGTGCCGGTACGGGGCCGGTAGTTGTAGGTGACCACGAGCTTGGGCGGATTGGACGCGGCGTTGGCCGAGTTGAGCCGCTTCCACTGCGCGGTGACCGACTCGCTGGAGGCGCGCAGACCCATATGGCCACGGGTGGCCTTGGCCGACGCCCACTCCTGGACCAGGGTGGACACATCGGCGTCGACCCAGCCGTCGGGCTGGGCAGCGCAGCCCGGGTTTCCCCTGGTCTCGGTGGAGGTGGCCCGCTTCGCCGTCCAGGCCGGCTGGGCGGACCAACGCGAGGAGGTCGTGGCAGCGCCGGTCGCCCACACCTCCCATGGGTATGCCTTGCAGTCGGTGTTGCCGGAGTGGAAGTTCCACAGCGACAGCTTGGCGTTCACGACCAGCGCGTCCTGGATCGGCGTGGTGTTCCAGGAGATGAACGAGCGGGCGGTCCGCGGGGTGCCGTCGGGGTTCGTGGTACCGGGGTTGCCCAGGTCCAGCTCGGTGTCGGCGGACCAGTCGACGGTCTCGCCCTGCTGCACATAGGTGTCGAACACGTTCGAGAGGGCGGACGTCGACGGATCGACCGTCACCGGGTACTTCGTGGCCGGGTCGGCCAGGAACTCGGCGTCCGGGGTCACCACCAGTTCGAAGGACGAGCCCTTGGCGGCGACCTTCATCCCCACCGGCACGCGCCGGGTGTGTTCGCCGGAGACGGGGTCGACGGTGGCGTCCCACATCACCGGCGCGGGCATCAGGGCCGTCTTCTTGTTCTTCCTGTCGGTGAAGAGCACGCTGCCGTCGGCCTGTTGCCGGACCTTGAGGCCCTGTGCCTTCAGGGGCAGGGTGTAGCTGTAGCCGTCGGCGGCCGGTCTCCGCTTGATCTCGACGAACTGCTCGAAGCCGGTCCGGGTCGCTTCGACCACGACGTCGGCACCGGGGACGGCGTTGACGTACTCGGCGCGCGTACCCTCCAGCTTCGGAGCGGGCAGGCCGCCCTTCCACTGGAGCGTGATCCGCTGATCGCCCTCGCCGAGCGTCACCAGATCGGTGGCCTTCGCCGTTCGCGCCGCCTTGAGCGACGTGGCCGGGCTGCCGGTCCGGCCAGCCAGCGTCAGCCCCTCGGGGTGGGCCACCGGCGCCACCGAGCCGTCGGCGCGCGCGGTGAGTTCGAGGTCGACGTTCCGCCAGTCGTCGGTGGCCCCGTCCCGGAAGCGCACCGGACCGGCGGTCAGTTCCGAGGTGAGTGAACCGTCCTTGTTCACCCAGGTCGTGGAGGTCTCCGTGCGCTCCGACAGCGCCTCGACCCGCTTGCCGGACAGCCGGGCCGCCACCCGCGCGGAGGTGATGTCCGCCGCCTGGGTCGCCGACGCCTTCCGGGGTTCCGCGGCCGGTTCGGCCGGGAGCGCCCTCGCGGGTGATCCGTCGAGCAGGGTGATGGACAGCGTCAGGACGAGACTGCCTGCTATGAAGCCCGAAATCCCTCCGGACCAAACCCGTCCGCGCTCTTCCGGCGCGGGCAGATGAACCGTCATATTCCCTCGTTTTCCGAATACTTGACCTTCACATCTATGAGTCGCCTGTGAACGTAGCAAGGAGGAAATGCGCTTGAAAGCGTGCCTAAACCGGCGAAAGAAGTTGCATCCGCTCATGGCGGGCGCGTGATCATGATCACCGAGAATTCGGGATTACGGCGCCCGAGGGAACAACTGCTCCGCTTCGACACGGAGATCTTCGAGGAGAACCTGCGCACCATCGTGTTGGGCCTCGCCCAGGAGGCACTCTCCGAGCAGCAAGCCGCCCGTATCGCGCTCGCGCTCATGATCGCCGCGCCCGGAAGCCTGCAACAGGGACGGGAGATCCTGCGCAACCTCGCGGACCAACGCACCCCGCCGACCACGGCGAACGGAGCCGCGTCGGACCGCAGTCGGAACCCGGCCCACACGCACCACACCGCGCGGCACTCGTTCTGGCCGCCGCCGTCGTCTGGAGCAGACGGGGAAGACAGCCGAGACCGGCCGCACCGGACACCCCGGGACAGCCCGTGTCCTGTCCTGCATCCCGCCGGGTACGGGACGACCGCTGATACCGAACGCCCGCTGATACCCCAGGAGGCGTGAACCAGGTCGGGCCGTCGGGGCACCTGCCCGAATCCAGGCAGCCACGACGCGGCCGTGGGGGCACCGCCCCGGATTCCGGTCCTGCCCAGCCGGGGTGCGGGCCGGACTGCTGCGGTTTCTGGCTGGCGTCGCCGGGCTTGTGGTGGCCCGCGGCAGCGGAGCGGGGTGGTTATCCGTAGGCGCGGATGATCCGGCCGGTGTCGGTGCCTTCGACGCAGTCCAGGTAGTGGGTGACGAGTTCGTCCATGGGTACGGGTCGCATGCCCGGGAAGCGTGGGGAGAAGGCTTCTGTGGAGTCGCCGACCATCGTGGGGCTGACCACGTTGATCCGCATGTCTCTTGGTAGTTCGATCGCTGCTGAGAGGGTGAAGCTGTGGAGGGCGCCGCTGATGACGCCGCCGCCGGTGGCGTGGGGCCATGCCTGGTCCGCGAAGATGCCGGAGGTGAGGGTGAAGGAGGCGCCATCGGCGCAGTGGTGCTGGCCGGTGAGGACCAGGTCCGCCTGTCCGAAGAACTTGGCCCGCGTGTTCTCGTGCAGCGCGTCCGCGGTGAGTGCGGCGAATTCGTCGAGGAGTCCGTGTGCGGCGACGCTCACGACGCTGTCGACGGCGCCGGCTTCGCGGTACATGGCTTCGATGGAGGTGTGCGAGAGGAGGTCGACGTGGAGGTCGCCGGAGGTGCGTCCGGCGACGACGACATCGTGGCCGTGGGACTGGAGTGCGGGTACCAGGCGTTTGCCGATGGTGCCGCCACCGCCGACCACGATGATCTTCATCGGGTGTTCTCCTTCTGGGACGTGGTTCGTGGTGCGGGCTCTCGGTCGAGGCTCTGTGCGAGCAGGGTGAGGGCGTCGGCGTCCGGGGTACCGGGGCGGGCGTGGAAGAGGCCGATCTGCTGGTCGTCGTCCGGCAGGGTGAGCGTCTCGTTTGCCAGGGTCACCCGGCCGATGAGGGGATGTCGCAGTTCGCGTACGTGGTAGGAGCAGATCCGCACGGGGCGCCTCGCCCACATCCGGGCGAACTCGGGGCTTCTGGAGGCGAGTTCGCCGATGCGTCGTTCGAGTGCGGTGTCGGCGGGGTGCCGTGCCGACGCGTGGTGCAGGGCCGCGACCGTGACCTGTGCCTTGGCGGCCCAGTCGTGGTGGAGGGCGCGGTGGTGCGGATCGAGGAAGAGCATGCGGGCGATGTTCGGCCGGATCTGTGCGTCCGGGGCGTCGGCGTCGAGATGGCCGGCCAGCAGGGCGTGGCCGAGGCGGTTCCAGCCCAGGACGTCGGCGCGGTGGTCGATCACGATCGCCGGTGTTCCCGGGATCGCGGCGAGCAGGTCACGCACCGAGGGCCGCAGCCTGCTCCTGCGGGAACGGGAAGGGCTCGGGCGTCCGGGGGCCGCGAGGATCCGCAGGTGTTCGTGTTCGGCCCGGTCCAGTCGCAGCGCGGCGGCCAGCGCGTCGATGACCGCGGGCGAGGCACCGCTGCTCGCGCCCTGTTCGAGGCGGGTGTAGTAGCCGACGCTGACCCCGGCGAGTTCGGCGAGTTCCTCCCTGCGCAGGCCCGGGACCCGACGGTGGGAGAGGCCGGGCGCGATCCCTGCCGCATCCGGCGTCAGGCGTTCACGCCGGGTACGCAGGAATCCGCCGAGATCGTTCGTTCCTGTGGTGGTCACCGGCCCATCGTCGCGTGATCCGTCGGCGTCTACCTGCCCCGGACAGGGATACCCTCACGCCCCGCCGACCACCCGGAGGAACCGGTCCCAGCGCCTCGTACCGCTGGAGCGGTGTTCCGCGGCCAGTCGGATCGCCCGTCCGGTCACGACGCCACGGCGGGTCAACCCGGCCCGGAGGGTCCCGCCACTACCGTCGGCTGCATCGCATCGCGGACCTCACGCTGCCGCCGCAGGGCCGGAGAGCCGCACCACCCACCCCTCAGTAGTCAAGCTTGACTAATAGGGGTCGGCGGGCATACCTTGACCAGGTAATCGCTTGTGATCAGCTCGTTGGAGGAATACGCGTGACCCAGCTTCCGGACGCCGGATACACCCCGACCCCCGCCGACCACGCCGGTGTCCAGGCGTGGTTCGCGGAGTACGACGCAGCCGCCGCGCGACGGGACATCGAAGGGATGGCGGACCTCGCCGTCTTCCCCCTGAACCTCGTCAGCGACGACCCTGCGGGCGAGGGCGCCTCGGCCCAGTGGGACCGCAAGCAGTTCATCGACACCATGACGCACGTGATGGGTGAGGGTTCCGAAGACATCACCTTCGAATCCGTTCGCACCCCGGTCTTCCTGAGCCCCGCGATGGCCGTGGTCTTCACCGACTCGACGATGACGTCGGGCGGCACCACCCAGCAGTTGCGGTACGCCGACATCCTGATCAAACGGGACGGGCGGTGGGCCTTCCAGACCATGGTCCAGGGAGGGTGGGGCGACAACCTCCGCTGACGGGGCGGCACGTGCCTCGTACATCGCCAGACGCGAACGGCTGTCTCGTGAATGACCCTCGGACGTACCCCCGCCGCCCTGCGCGAGACATACGAAGCATCACACTGAGCCCGGGACCGGCCTCCCGGCCGATGTCCCTGAGCCCATGCTGCCGACTGGTCACGGAAATTCGCTGACTGCGACAACGAGGACGGCCGCCTCGAAGCCGACGCAGCCGCTCCCCGGGGTCGCGGATCACGGTGACGGGAGTTCCCGCCACGGCCCCGGGGGTGCGGCGAGGCGGGGCGGTCCGGGTCATCCGGCCAGGTGGGGCAGGTATGGGCGAGGGTCCGCCCGTTCAGCCGGCCGGTGAGGTGCGTGCCGGTCACGGCTGCGTCCGTGGCCCACTCGGCAGTAAGCGCAGGGCCTGGGAACTCGCCGGACACCCGCCCGTCACCGGGACGGATCTCGCGCGGGAGCGTGGACCGGCCGCCTCTCACAGCCTCTACGGCACCGAGGTGGCGCCCGCCGAACTCCGCACCCGGATGCTCGCCCGCCACCGGATCATCGCCGTTGGCTCCCCGCCCGGCGGCGCGGTGGAGAACGACCCGATGGCCCAGGTGAAGCGGGACACGCTCGCCAACCACTTCGAGGCATGCGGCGAGCGCCGGGCCGGGGGCGCGATGATCACGGTGTACGCACGCCGCGACCACTGCTGAGTCGAACGGGACGGAGTCAACAGGGGGGACGATCCGCCCGTGGGCGAGGCGGATCGCACCGGGACGGTGGTTCAGGCTGTCCTCGCGTGGGCGGGGCGAATACTGCGTGACCTGCGGCGTTGTTACGTGATCATGCTGTTCGTCGTCACATCCTGCCTGTCGTCCTCTCCACTGAGGACTTCGTCCTGCTCGGCCAGGAGGGCGCGGCCGGACTGGGATCCGACCGGTTGTCCGGCCACCGTCGCCCCACCTAGCCCGGAATGGAGACGTCCGGTACGGGCTCCGCAGCCGACCCCGATGGGCGGCATCCCCTGACGGTCCGTCGGGTCGAGGCCGTCGCCTCGGTCGGTGGGAACGGCGCGGGCGGGTCCGTCCTCGTCCAGCACCTCACCTGCCCGGTCCTGCCCGACGCGGGCGCCGTCGGGTGGGGACGGCCTCGACCGACCGGGCGGGTTCCGTCGCCCCGGCCCGCGGTGCGGCGAGGATCTCCCGCCCGCGCTCCGGGGTGATCAGCGGGCCCAGGACCGGATCGGCGAGCAGGCCGATCGGAGCGATCAGCGAGGGCCCGGGAGCCTCCCACAGCGGAAGCGCGTCCCGCAGGGTCCGCCACGCGGCGTCACTCGCCCCCGCGCGGGCCGATTCCCGGGCCTGGGCGACGGCCCGGCCCCAGGGGCCGGGAGGCGTGTAACGGTGGGTGCCGTACTTCACCGCGTCCAGTACGGACCCGGCGGCCTCCCGGACGGCCCCGCAGGCGGTCATCGCCTCCAGCCAGCGGCCGTCACCGTCCAACCGCCGGTCGTCGTGTGCCCGCGTCATGGCCTCCACGGGCAGGATCTCCGGCAGGTAGCGCGGGTCGGCGACCAGGGCGCCATAGCTCCGCCGGAAGCCGTGCGGCTCCAGCAGATGCCGTATCTGGGTCAGCAGAACGGCGCTGTGCGGCCGTCCGAAGGACAGTGCCTCCTCAAGCAGGGGCACGGCCTCCTCGTACCGTCCCCGCAGGGACAGCAGGCGGGACTCCTCCACCCGGGCGTCATGGAATCGCGTGGTCGCGTTCACGAAGTCGGCTCTCTCCGCCCGGTCGGAGTGGAAGCCGCGGTACATGGCTTCCATGTACGCGCGGAACGACGGGTACCGGTCCGGCAGTTCACCGCTCCAGCCCCTGAAGACGTAGAGGGCCCACTCGCCGTCCTGGTCCTGGTCGCCCGGGTCCAGCAGGGCGTGCGAGATGTCGGAGTCCGTCTCCAGCCGTAGCGCCCGTCGCCACATCCCGGCGAGCAGGACGTCCTCCCTGCGCGGGTCGTCGCCCAGATTCTGCTCGAACACCGGGGTCACGTCGTACGGGTCCTGGAACCAGTCGATATCCGTGGCGCCGCCGAGCTGGTAGACCCCGGCCGTCTCGTCCACATGCCAACCGTCGCTCACGGCGAGGAACTGCCGGTACGAAGGCGGCAGCCTCCGGCCCAGCCGCTCTTCGGCCGCGACGATCACCGCCTCGTCCGCCCCGGGCCTGCCCAGGCGCACCGCTGCCCGCTCTCCGTCACCCTCCTCGCGCGGAACCCACTCGTCTTGCCAACGTCCTAAAAACTCACGCCAGTCGCGGGACTCGTGACTCATGGCCGGATGCTGTCATGCGGCACCGACAACGGTCCGCGACGACGGGCCGGGCCCAGGTCAGGTTTCCGGGCGCCGGATCTCTGCGGACAGGATGGTGTCGGCGGCGGCCGCGGTTGGGAGTGCAGATGGTCCATGACCCTGGGGCCGATCAGGGCTTCACCGCGTACTCGCTCCTGCGCGGCGTCGGCAATCCGTGCGTCGGCGCCGATTCCCGCTACGTACGACGCGCGCCGCCTTGTCGATCTGCTGGTCATGGGATTGAGGATTGAGGCAGCAAGACGCCACCTGAAGTGACCGAGGGCCGTCATCGGCCACACCACCTCGCCCCGAAGTCCCAACTCGACTCCCCCGCCGTTGAACGAGGCCACTCCCCACCGGGGTCCACGGGACCGACACAGCCCCACGCACTCACCGGTCCACAGCGACGGTGATCTTGCCGCGAGGACGTCCGCGGCCCTCGCCGGGAGGGCCGCCTTCCAGCAGGGTGTGCGCCTGCGCTATGTCGGCCAGCGGTAGTACAGCGCCGATCACCGGCCGGAGTTCGCCCTGGTCGACCAGTCGGCCGAGGGCCGCGAGCTTCGCCCGGCCGGGGCTGACGAAGAGGAAGTGGTAGGTCGCGTTCACGCCCCACGCGGCGAGCAGGTTCTGAGGTTCGGGGATGTCCACGATGGACACCACGCGGCCCCGGTCGGCGAGGACCTCCGGGCTGCGGGCGAGGGTGTCCCCACCGACCGTGTCCAGTACGACGTCCACCCCGCCCAGCGCGCGGACCTGCGGCACGTAGTCGCCGGCCGAGAAGTCGATCGCGGTGTCGGCTCCCAGTCCGGTGACGAACTCGTGATCCCGCGCCCGCGCGGTGGTCACCACCTCGGCTCCCAGCGCACTGGCGACCTGGACCGCGACCGAGCCGACCCCGCCCGCTCCGCCGTGCACCAGGACCCGTTCCCCGACCCGCACCCCGGCGCGTTCGACCAGCGCCTCCCACGCCGTCACACCCACGAGCGCGAGACCGGCGGCCTCGACGTGCGACAACCGTGCGGGCTTACGGGCGACCAAGGCCTGGTCGACCACGTGGAACTCGGCGTAGGTTCCCTGCCCGGCGAACACCGGCGCCAGGTACCAGACCTCGTCGCCCGGCTGGAAGTCGCCTGCCCCGGGGCCTGTCTCGACCACCACGCCGGACACGTCGTTGCCGATCACCGCGGGCAGCGCCACCTGATCGCGGTAGTCGCCGCGCCGGGTCTGCAGGTCGAGAGGGTTCACGGACGTGGCCATCACGCGGACCAGCACCTGACCGGGGCCGGGAGCGGGTATCGGCAGCTCCCGGATGGCGAACGCGGTGTCCGCGTCACCGAAGCGGACGAGTTCCATCACACGCATCGACGTAGACATGCGATTACCTTAGATCGACATATCGCAAATCGTCAATATGTAGGTGCGTTACGATCGCCGCATGTTCTCGGAGGCGGAGTTGCTGGCTGTGTTCCGGGCCCTGTCCAACCCGGCCCGCCGCCAGATGCTGGTGTGGCTCAAGGAGCCGATGAGCTTCCCCGGCCAGGAGCCCGAGGACGTCGAGATCGGTGTCTGCGTGACCGACATCCAGCAGCGCGCGGGCCTGGGGCAGTCGACCACCTCGCAGTATCTCGCGATGCTGCGGCAAGCAGGACTGGTGGTCGCCACCCGGCGGGGCAAGTGGACCTACTACCGCCGCGACGAGGCGAACATCGCCCGCCTCCTGGAAACCCTGCGCGACGTGTTCTAGATCAGATTCCGTTCGGTCCGGTCCCGCTGCGGGCGAAGGCTCCGGCCATCCCCTGACCCCGGCCAGCCGAAGACCCTGCCGGGTCCAGCCATGTCACGACGGCGTGAAGCGGCCCGCCACCCCGTCCAGACCCGGATCCCGCCCCATCGCCCGACCCCTTGCCCGCCCCATCGCCCGACCCCTTGCCCGCGACACGAAGCTAGCCTCGTGCCATGAGCTGGGACGAAGAACGCCTGCTGACCCTGGAGATCGACGCGAACTACGGCCTCGCACCGGACGCGGACGCCCCCCGTCGGACAGCCCTGAGAGATCCGTCCCTGCTCGCGGTGTGGGCATGGTCCCCCCGCGCACGTCTCCTGGCACTCGCGCCCGGACTCACGCTCCCCAGCTCCATCGACGGCATGGAGGAGAAGTACGGCCCCGGCCGGCTGCCCGAGGCGCTTCGCTGTCTGGTCACGTCCCTCGACGACCGGACGGTGGACGTCGAGGGTGGCCCGTGTTTCGTCTTCCCGGACCGCCTCGCCGTCCCGGACCCGACCCCGCTGCCCCTCATCGCCTCCACCACCGACGGCCGCCGCACCGCCGGACACCTCATCAGGCCTGACAACTGGCAGCCCGACGAGTGGAACGAACTGGTCGACGGACGCATGGGTGAGTGGGCCATGGCCGTCCACGACCGGGAGCCGGTGTCGATCTGCTTCACCCCCGCGTCGAACGCCACCGCAGCGGAGGCAGGCGTCTGGACCCGCCCCGACTTCCGCGGCAAGCGCCTCGCACCGGCTGTCGTGGCCGCCTGGTCCCAGCGTGAGCATCGCACCAGGACCGTGCTCTTCTACAGCACCACCGCGGACAATCACGCCTCCCGATCCGTCGCCCGCACCCTCGGCCTCACCCCACTGGGCTGGATCTGGACCGCACGCTGAGGGAGGAGCTCGTCGAGGTCAGCACGTACTTCACCGGCGACGGGCCCATGATCGGCAGCCTCATCACCGAGAACCTCGACATCCTCCCCGGCTGCCCCGCCGACGCCACGGGACGCGGTCGTGGCGCGTCCGCCTCCACCCACACGGCCGGGACACCACCGCAGCCGACCCCGCCAATGTGCCCGAGGAACACCACCTCCAGCTCTGGCCCGCCGAACGGGCGGACGAGACCCGGCACCGTCTCACCGACCGGACCGGCACCCGATCCCGCGCCCCCAGGGACAACCCACCGACCTGAAGACCCGTCTCCATTCCGGAGAGGCAGGAAGGCGTATCGATGAACAGCTCATCTGCCACGCGGGTGCGTGTGGACTACCACCAGTTCCTCGTCCAGGACGAGGACGGACCCGTTGTCGACACCGACGAGGTGGATGCCTCCATCACCGGGCTCGTCGCCGTCTGCGACGGGCAGGTCGAGATCCTCACGGGTATCCACAGCGGCTCCGTCCACGTCACCGTCAGCAGCCACCACCACCCGCCCACCCACGATCCCGGGCCCTGGGAGGAGATCAGCGAACTCTCCTTCCCCTCACCCTCGGGCACCCTCGCCGTCGCCGCGCTCATGCACGACCTGGACGAAGAACTCCCCCCGCTCACCACCACCGGCCCCGGCACCTACCGGCTACGCGTCCACGCACGCGGACGGGACACCGCCGTCGACCTCACCCCCGACGACATCACCGAGCACTACCTCATCCAGTGCTGGCCCGCCGAACCCACGCCACCCACCATCGTCAGGACCGGCGACACCTACGGCGCGCACCAGCGCACCAGGCCGCTCCCTGACACGACCACGACCCTCGGCACACCCCGCGGCCAGAACGCCCAGGAGCGCGAAAACCTCCGCCGCTCCTGACAGAACAACGTCGACCCCACTACTCGCTGTTGCGCCTCGGGAACCCCTCCGGGGCCGCGGCATCACGGAGTGGGCCCTGCTACGCGCCCGCCCAGGTAGCTCGGCCAGTACTCGGTCCGGGCGTTGATCGGTGCCCGGCCGTCCCCGCCCGCGAGGGAGTGCGTGAAACTGGACGACATATCGCCACCGACCGGGCGATATCAGGTTCGACGGCAGTAGCGTGCGGAGCGTGAAGAGGATCAGTGTGCTCAGCCTTGTCGTCCTCTCGGTCGCGGCCCTCGGACCGGCCGCAGGAGCCCCCGTTCCCGCGTCACGGTCCGGTGGTGACGGCCTGGACCGGTTCCGGAACCAGTCCGTCGACTGGGGAGTGTGCGCTGACGCCTCGCTCGCCGCGAGCGGTACCGAATGCGCGCACCTCACCGTCCCGCTCGACCACGGCCGCCCGCAGGGGCGCACCATCAGGATCGCCGTCTCGCGGGTCGCGTCGGCGGACCCGGCTCGGCGGCGCGGCATCCTCCAGACGAATCCGGGCGGTCCAGGTGCCCGGGGGCTCGGTATGCCCGCGGATCTGCGGAGGGTGATGAGCCCTGGGGTCGCTGCGGCGTACGACATCATCGGCATGGACACCCGCGGGCTCGGCGGGAGCACCCCGGTCGGCTGCGGACTCGGCCGCAGCAGCTGGCTGCTGTACGCGCCCGGGGCCGACCGGGCGGGGTTCGGGGCGGCTGTGCGGCTGTCCCGCGAGGACGCCCGCAGGTGCTGGAGGAACGCGCCGGGGCTCGTGCCCCATCTGTCGACGCGCAACATCGCCCGGGACATGGACCTCGTCCGTGCCGTACTGGGTGAGCGGCGCACATCATGGTTCGGGCAGTCCTACGGAACGGTCCTGGGCGCGACCTACGCCCAGATGTTCCCCCACCGGGTGGACCGGCTGGTCCTGGACAGCGCGCCAGACCCCGCCGAGTACCCGCTCCGGATGGTGCGCCGTCAGGGCCCCGCCAACGAGAAGGCGCTCGACGACCTCGCGCGCTGGGCCGCGTCCCGGGACGGTGTGTACGGTCTGGGCACCACACCCGCGGCGGTGCGCGCCGGGATCGAGAGGGTGATCGCGCGGGCGGCTCAGGAGCCGATCCGGATCGGCGGGCACCGGATCAGCGACCATGAACTGCCGCTGCTGCTCTATCTCTCCCTCGTCGACGACCAGGCGAACCCGGAGGTCGCGGGCATGCTGCGGGTCCTGCGGGACGCGGCCGACGGGCAGGCGGTCATCGTGCCGCCGGTGCTGCGGGCGACCCTCGACCTGATGTTCGCGGGCGCGGGGAGCCGTCAGGCGGCGGACTACGCGGCCCAGCTCGCGATGATCTGCGCCGACGCGGCCGTGCCCCGCGACCTGGGGCACTACCGTCGGGCCGTGGAACGCAGCCGCCGTTCACAGCCCGTCTTCGGACCCCTGACCCACGCGCCGTTCCCCTGCGCGTTCTGGGAACAGGAGCCGCTCCAGCCCCTGATCCCCATCGGCAACAGGGTCCCGGCACTCCAGATCCAGGCCATCAGGGACCCGCGCACCACCTACGCGTCAGGGCTGAGGATGCACCGCGCGATGCGCGCCTCCCGACTCGTGACCCTGCCCGCCAGAGCACACACCGTCTACCTCAACCACCCCGACGACTGCGTCAGGCACACCGTCGACACCTACCTGCTGCACGGCACCCTCCCCGCCGACGACACCCGCTGCCCCGGATGACACGACGGCCGGAGTGCACGTCCGACGGATTCAAGGACGGGTTCCAAGGCACAGGGCAGGGGCAGATGCCCCGGCACAGCAGCGCGAGCCGGGCCGGACCGCCCTCGCGGGCTCGGACGGACGCGCTGCGCGAGATCCTCGGCTCCTCCCCTCCCGAACGCCCGACCGAAGGGCATCTTGTACGATCAGCGGACCAAGTGCCGCTACCTGCCCTATCCCGACACTTCACCCCAGTTCGGGTCATATGTGAGCAGCGGAACGCATCACGTGACGCGGTCCGGATGCGTATTCGCCCACATCTCCCGGAGAACCCATGCACCGCCCTCTGTCCCTGGTCGCTGCCGCGCTGCTGTGCGCGGGCTGTTCCGCGGTCGACACCCCGACCGCCAAGAACGCTGACGAGCCTGGCGTGACGGCGGTTTCCCCTGCTCCTCACTCCGCCGTGCGGGCGGCTGTCACCACCACCGGCAGGAGCTCCGCCCGGATCGACCAGAAGATCGTGATGGCGAACGGTGAGAAGGAGTACACGCTGACCGTGACCGGCGGCTTCGACTTCGCGGCGGACCAAGGCCGCATCGCGGCCGCGATGCCGGGGGGCCCTTTCGGTCGCAGTGAGGTGACCTTCGCGGGCGGCAACGCCTACATCTCCGGTGCCAAGGGTCTCGACGACGGTGTCTGGGGGGCCATGCCCCGGGCGAAGGCAGAGGCCCATTATCTGCTGCGGGCCCCGCTGAACGACCCCGAACACATCCTCAAGCAGGTGTCCGCACTGCGGAACGTCTCCCATGAGGGCGAGGCCACCGTCCACGGGGTGCGAGCCGCGCACTACCGGGGCACGCTCGACCATGAGGCCTTCACCCTGCGGATGGCGCGGGACGTGCGGAAGGCGGCCGACCAGATCCGCGAGAAGTTGGGCGACGACCTGCCGGTATTCGCGGACGTCTGGGTCGATGACCGTGGGCGACTCGTCCGGACCCGCATGGCCGTGGGCACGGGCCCGGTCGACATGACGGTGACCATGACCCTCACCGACTTCGGAAAGCCGGTCCGCGTGACAGTCCCGAAGGCCGGGAACACCCTCCCGGTCGCCGCCGGCACCGGCATACTCCTCGGCTGACGTCGAGCGTGGACCGGGACGACCGCCTCCGACCGGTACGGGAATGACGCGTGCTCGACGATCGGGCAGCGCGAGATCACCGCAGGGCCCGGTACGCCGTCACGGCGTACCGGGCCCCGGCTTTGACGGACGGACTCGCGATCAGTAGTGCGCCTGGTCCGTACGCTGCTCCATCTGGTGGATGGCACTGCGGCAGGCGTTGACGAAGTGGCCGAACTTGGCGGTGGTGCTGCCGGGGCGGCCCGGGCGGGTGAAGGTGCCGAACATGCTCTTCCGCAGTCCGAGGGTGAGTTCGAGCTGGGCGCCCTGGCGCAACAGGCCGCGGTTGCAGGGGTTGTCGGGATCGGTTCCCGCCAGGGCGGGGACGAGGTCGCCGTCGTACGCGGTGATGTTGGCGAGCCCCAACTCCTGGATGAGGAGTGCCTTGAAGGTCGCGTTGAGGCCGCCGACCAGGACCGAGTCCACCGCAGGGTTCGGAATCCCCGGGCCCTGCGGGACGGTCTGCTTCAACTGGTCCACGTTGCAGCCGTGCACGCTGATCACGTTGGCGCTGCCGCCCGCCATGGAGAGGGCCACCAGGTCGTCGCAGCGGGTGGAGGTGATGTGCAGGTCGCTGTTGCTGGGGTCGCCGGGGCCGGTGGGTGTGCCGAGCAGTCCCTCGAACATCCAGTAGTCGTGCACGGCCCGGCCGTCGGGGGGTACGGGGACGACGGGGGCGAGCGTCGCCGGATCGTACCCGGCGATCCCGAGGGCGATCTCGGAGGTCCCCGGCTCGATGCCACCCCCGTGCAGCGCCAGCACGGTGGTGCGGGTGAAGGGGTGGGACGCGGCGAGATCGGCGTCGGTCCGCGCCTGACGCTTGTAGCGGCGCGCGTAGTGGGTGCCCTCGGTGAACTGCGGATCCCGGTAGAGGTCCGTGTTCGTGACGAACGGGGTCCGGCGGGTGGCCGGGATGACGGGCACCGTCGGACACGCGGCCGTCGTGGCGGCCGTGGTGCGGGGCGCGGCCACGGCCTGCCCTCCCACCAGCCCGGTCCCGAGAGCGGCTCCGGTGAACGCGGTCAGTATGGATCTACGCCTGGTTTCACTCATGATGACATGATCATGTGAAGAGCGTGTGGTGATCAACCCCCGGATGACGGGCGCCTCCGCAAGTGCCGACCCCGCTACATGGGGATGCTTCACGCGCCCCCGGCCCCGTTTGTCCGGGTCCCCTCGGCTTCCCAGCGCGCCTGGTCGGGGACGCTGTCGGCCACGTCGTGGACGAGTGTGGCATCGGTCGTGACGGGGGCGGCACAGCCGATCGAGGACTGCCTGCGGGCTGGGTTCCCCTGCCGACTGCCGAGCGGGATTCTGGCTCCATGAAGACTACGGGGCGGGTCGCCAGGGAATGGGCGTGCGCGGCCATCGGCGTGTGGGTGGCCTCCGAGGTTGTCGGCCCCTTACAGCTCGGCGCCACCGGGACCGAGCGGGCGGCGGCCGTGGTGGTCGTCGCCGTCGTGTTCACCGCCGTCGTCCTGCTCGTGCCCATGCCACTGGGGCGGATGCTCCGACGGGCCGCGGTGCTGAATCAGCGGCGTATGACGGAGGGGCCCGACCGGGACACCTCCGACTCGAAGCTCTTCGAGCTGATGCGCCGTCACTTCATCTACGTCGGACTGGGCATGGCGCTGTCGACCGCCGTGCTGACCGTCGCGGGGCCCGCCGCCCTATGGGCCGGCGTGGAGCTGGGCGCCGAACTCGGCCTGGACGCCGAGCTCGGCGGCGGGCTCAAGGACCTTGTCACCGTCGGACTCGTCGTCGCCGCCGTGGAGACAGTGCTGCTGCTCGTGCTCGCCCTGCCGGTGAAGCGCCGCCGTCCCGAGGCCCTGCGTTCGCTGGCCGGCTACCTCTTGTGTCTGGCGGGTCTGGCGCTCGCGGCGCTGTGGTTGGACGGGGTGGAGGCGGCGGGTACCTCGTGGCTGACGCTCGCCGTTGTCGCCGCCCTGTTCCATCTGCGGTTCGCGCTGAACCTGGCAGTGCCCGTGCCCGGGATGGCCTCGCTGGTCCTCGTGTCGGCCAACGCTCTGGTGCTCTGGCTCATCGTGTGGCTCACAGGTCTGCTGCACATCGACGGTTTCTGGCCCCTCGTCGGGACGGTCGCCCTGATGTGGGTGGCGGAATGGCCGAGCCGCCTCGCCGACGCCGCCGCGGAGAACCGGACCAGCCCACCCCCGCCCCCCGACCCCCTCTGGCCCGACCACCATATGCCGCAGTCGCCGCTGTACTGACCGGGTCGCCGCGGTCCCTCGCCCCAGGAGCGAGCCGGACGCCCCGGAAGCTTGCGGACGGCCAGCTCCTCCGGCGTGACGGCTCGGACGGCGTCCATCGTGCCGGAACTCCGGGCGACCTCCGCGACAGCCTCCGACCCGGTCCGCACCACGCCCAGCGCCGAGAACACCGGCTCAGCAGCTGCCCGGTGGCAGCGACGTCGGCCGGGGCGGCGCAGCGCACGAGCGGGGCGGCTGCGGTGGCGGCCTGGGCAAGCGGGTCACGTACGTCGGCCACGCTCTGCGCGGGCGCGGACTGCGCCGTCAGGAGCACGTCACATTCCGGCGCTGTGGAATCGACTGGCGCGCACGCTCTCGCACCTGGTGTCGTGGAGGCACAAGGAGTTGCCGGGTCGGAGGTCAGATCGTGGACGGTGGATGTGTCTTCTGCGCGATCGCTCGGGGCGAGGTGGCAGCGAGCCTCGTGTTCGAGGACGAGTGGGTCATCGCGTTCATGGACCTCCAGCCCGTGACCCCGGGGCACCTGCTTGTCGTTCCGAGGTCACATGCGGAAGGACTGGAGGACCTTCCGGAGGACATCGGTGTGCGGATCTGGGCGGTGGCTCACCGGCTCGGCCGTGCGTTGCGGCTGTCCGGCCTGCGGTGCGAGGGGGTCAATCTCTTCCTGGCCGACGGCGAGGCCGCCTTCCAGGAGGTCTTCCACGTCCATCTGCACGTCTTCCCCCGCTTCAAGGGGGACCCTTTCCGTATCGAGGCGAACTGGCAGGTGCACGAGCGTCACCAGCTGGACGAATCGGCGAAGAGGGTCCGCAAAGGAATCGCCGCCCTGGATATCCGCCCCCGCTGACGTGCTCAAGCTGCCCTCATGAGCTGAGGCAGCGCCAAGGCCGTCGTTCCGCCCGCTGGTGCAGCTGCCGGAGTATCGCCGAGCTGACGGCGGCTCTCGGTTCCTGGCCGAGAGCCAGGTCCGGGGCGGTGGTCAGGCGCAGGGTCTGGTGTACGGATGGTCGGGGCGGGTGCGACCCTGATCCGATGAACGAGACAGCCGCCGCCCTGGCAGCCGCCCGGTGGCCGCTCGCCGCGTCCGGTGAAACCGCCTGGCTACGGGAACTGACCTCCGAGGACGGGCTCACCGGGTTCATGCCGCCGGCGCTCCCCGACGCGGCTTGGGTGCTCCACTCCATGTACGAGCACCAGCTCGGGCCGACCGGCATGTCGTACCTCGACCACCGACGCGCCGCGCTGACGGACGGCGGGCCCGGGATCGTCCCCGGCTTCGAAGCTGCGGACGTGCTCACCGGTACCGCGGGCGAGCACCCCGGTCCTCGCTGGCGCCGGTTGCGTTGGGCCGAGCTGGCGCTGCGGAACGGTGACCCCGTAGTACCCGAGGGGCAGCTGCCTTGCTTCAGCGCGTTCCCTTCGATCGCGCCGGGATGCTGGCCGGTCGGCATCCAGGCGCCGTCCGAGGGCACCCTGGACCGAACCGACTGGAACCGACTGGTCGACATCCTCACCGACCACAGCCCGCAGGGCGCGGACACCCGCTGCCTGGCCTACTACAACCCGCTGCTGCAAGGAGCCGCAGACCTCGACAACCTCCACGTCCGGGCCGGCACGCTCGGTGACGCCAAAGCGTTGTACGACCACCCTGAGGAAGACAACTGGAGCCCGTCCAACCTCTGGGCCCAGGACCGGACCTGGCTGCTCTGCACGGACCACGATCTATGGGCCACCAAAGTGGCGGGACCCGCCCCGCTCATCAACGCCTTCCTCGACGACGTGGAGATCGAGGCCCTGCAACTGCCCTGGGCACGGTGACATCAGCCCCGCACACCGTGGTTGAAGGTATGTCGTCGCCGGGTGCGAGCGGGTGTTCTCAGCCATTGCGGGCAAGGAACCGGGCACTCCTCCCAGCACCTGGCGTGTCGCCGCGCGGAGAGTTCGATGATCGGCAACCGCGGCCCCGTCCGGGCCCGCGGCAATGTCCTCCTGGGAGACCGCTCCGTGTCCGAAGTCATCACGCCCGCTGACGATCCCGATCTCGCCCATCTGATCGACCTCATCGACATCCTCCCGCCACCGCGGGTGGCGAAGTTCTGGGGTGAGGGCGACAACAGCATCGCATCCAAGTTGGGATACCGGCTGAACGAGATCCTCAGCGGCCGGGGACGGGCAGACGACGTGGACTATCTGGCGGTGTATGTCCTGAAGTACCTCGGGCACGGCAACGGGCACATCTCCCAGGAACAGATCACCGAGCACCTGATCGGCGTCGGTGACCTGCCCGCAGCCGGGCACGCGTGGGTGGAGGACGCCACCCGCACCGCATGGACCCTCGTCACCCGCTACAGCCTCCCGCGCTGGCGCGGCATCCGCTCGACCCCCGGCAGGGCATGGATCGGAGACTAAGGTCTCCCGCATACCGCCAGGGTCGGCCGACTGCCTCATACGGTGGGCCACGCAAGGGAAGGACGACATGCACCGCAACAGCCTCATGCTGCGCATGCTGCGAAGGGCATGCGGCATCATCGTGGCGCTCGGCGCGGTATGCGCGGCGCTCCTGCTGCTGGCCGCCGACCCCGACGCGGTGCTGATCACCTACAGACGCGGTGAACTCACCCCGCTGATCACCTTCTTCGCGGCGGCATGCGCCGGCTGGCTCTGCCTGCGCCTGACCGGACCGCAGGAACGCCCACCGGTCCTACCGGTCATCGCCGTTGTGTCGGCAATGGCCCTCCTGATCGTGCTGTGGCGGACGACCGACGGCACGGCCGACGAGCAGCGCATCGTCACACCGTCCCCCAGCAGCGGACACTCCCAGCCCGACGGACGGGCCCCGGACACCGCGGTGCCCACAGCAGCGCCCACCGTCGGGCCGTGATCGTGCACGGACCCCGGAGCCCCGGACCGCGCCACCCGTGAACACGCCGCCGGTACGAGCCTGCGTGCGGCACATCGTATGGCGCCGCATCGGCGGTCACGGCATCCCATCCGCACGACCCTCGACGCGTTCAGTGCCCGCGACGACTGCTCCGTCATGGTGTCGCCGTCAGCCTTGAGCTTCGGTGCGGGCCTGGTGTCGGACGGTCAGAGGGGTGAGGTCAGCAGGGGAGGGTGGACCTACCGGCGGCGCCGGTGGCACCGGTGGTGCCGTTCGCCGTGGCCGTGGCGGCCGTGCCGTTACCGCCGGGCTTACCGGGACAGACCGGGCTGGCCGCGCCGCCGGCACCGCCTGTGCCGCCGGTGAAGACACCGCCTGCGGTGGAGGCGCCGCCGTTGCCCCCCGCCCCGCCGGGGATACCGCTTCCGGCGTTGCCGACGCCGCCCACGCCGCCCTTGCCACCGGTGCCGCCGAGCGTGGCGGCGCCCCCTGCGCCCCCCTTCCCACCGTTGCCGTTGGCGCCGCCCGCGCCGCCGGCACCGCCCTGGCCGCCGATGCTCCCGCTGCCGTTGGCGTTGCCGCCATTGCCCCCGTTGCCTCCATTGCCGTTGGCGCCGGCAGCACCTCCGAGACCTCCGAGACCACCGATGCCGCCGCCGCTCCCGACCCCGCCTGTGCCGTTGCTGCCAGGAAATCCGAGGACGCCGAAGCCGCTACGGGCTTCGGAAGCGGCCGGGTCCGCGTGACCGGCGGTGGAGGCGACGGCAGGGGCCGCGGTGAGGCCGACGACAGCGATGGAGGCGACGAGGAGGGTCCGTGAAGCGGTGAGGGTGCGCGTGAAGCGCATGAGGTGCCTCTCGATGGATGCAGCCGGAGATACTCCCCAGCTGACTCGGTGTCAACGTAGCTCGCCCAGGAACGTGGCGCCGTCCACGCGGCCACTCGATGGCCTTAAATGGACTCTTTCACTATATTTTGGCTTTAAGTTCAAATTCTTCCGCTTCTTCAAGGGTCATGCCGAGGTGTACAGGGCCGGCTCTGCGGGGCGGGTCCAGGTAGAAGCAGCAGCTTGAGCAGCTGGCCGCGGGCGTGACTTGCCGATGGCCACGACGGCACGTCCGCCGACTGTTCGTGCGCATCGCTACCCGCCTTGCCGCCACCCGCACCCGCACCCGCACCCGCACCCGCACCGGAGTGGAGACTGCCCTTGAGCGTCACGGACACGGACCGAGTCCGGCTCATCCGGCTTGCGGGGCAGGGTGGTTGGTGCGGTTCCGCTCCTGACCGGCCTGGGAGTCCTGGCCCAGACACCAGCCGCAAGGTAGCGGGTGATCACACGCTCGCCGCCGTGGCCACCTTCTCGTCGTGCTCGCGCAGCGTCCGCATGACGGTGGCGGGTGAGGGGTGCTGACCCTTCGAGGTGGACCGCCGGGCGGCCGGGCGTTTCACGAGCGACCACCTAGGAAACGGCCTCGGCGACTGGTCAGGTGACCGCGGCTCGTGCCCGGTGCCTGCGTACGGCGTCGCGATTGGCGCAGCGGTGTGAGCAGTAGCGCTGTCGTCCGGTCCGCGAGGTGTCGGCGAAGGCCCTGCCGCACTCGATCACCTCGCAGCGTCGCAGCCGGTGCATGCCCCGGCCCGCCAGATGCAGTGCGGTACCGACCGCGAACAGTGTGAACAGCACGGAGTCGAGAGGCTGTTCCGCGTCCCGGTAGTGCAGATGCCAGCCGGTACCGGGGTGGGAGGTCAGTCGCGGGTAGGCGGCTGCCTCGGCCAGCATCCGGTTCAGCAGATCGGCGCGCTCCTGTTCCCCGGCCGCGTCGACGATCCGCTCCCAGGCGTTCAGTGCGGCCTGGGAGCGGCTGAGATCGTCCGCTGTCACCCGGCGTTCCAGCGTGAGCCCGGCGGCGCGGCAACGGTCTGCCAGCTCAACTGCGCTCTCAGGCCGGCGGTTGGCCAGGTCTGCGGCCAGGTTCACCGCGTCCTCGCCGTAAGGGTTGAGCAGCATAAGACCATTACAGCAGTGTGGTCGGTATGACACAACAAACCGGTGGACGCGCCGGATCCCGGGCCCGTGACCCGTGGCGCTATCGCTGGATCGTGCTGGGCATCGCCACCTTCACCCAGGCCGCGTCCGGCTTCTTCGTAGGCGGCATCGGAGCGCTCGGCGTCCACCTTCAGAGCGCCTTGGACCTGAGCACGGCGCAGCTGGGTCTGCTGGTCTCGGCGGCCCAGCTCGTGCCGTTGGCCGGGCTGCTGGTGGCCGGCGAGCTGCTGGACCGCTACAGCGAGCGCTGGGTGGTCGGGATCGGGGCCGGCGTGGTCGGGCTGGCTCTGGGCGCGGGGAGCCTGGCGCCGGGATACACAACCCTGCTGGTCGCCCTGTTGGTGGTCGGCATGGGATACAGCACCGTCCAGCCGGGTGGGAGCAAGTCGGTGGCGTCCTGGTTCGACGCGTCACAGCGCGGCTTCGCCATGGGTATCCGACAGGCCGGGCTCCCGCTGGGGGCGGCGCTCGCCTCGGCCGTACTCCCGCTCGTCGCTGAGGAGTTCGGCTGGCGGGCGACGCTGCTGACCGGCGGCTTCGTCGCGCTGCTCGGAGCCGGCCTCTTCATGGGCTGCTACCGTCGGCCACCCACACCGCCCGCCCCGCAGGGCAAGGAACCGTCGGACCCGCTCGCGGCACAGCTCCGCGCCCGGCTACGAATGCTCCGGGAACCGTCCACAGTGAAGATCATGCTGTCGGGAACCAGCCTGATCTCGGTGCAGTACGGCGTGGGCATCCTGACGGTGCTCCACCTCCACCGGGCGTCATCGGTCGGCGCCGGGAAGGCGGCCCTGGTCTTGGTGGCCTCCCAGGGTGCGGGCGTTGCGGGCCGGATATGCCTGGCGGCATGGAGCGACCGGAGCAGGTCCGGGCGCTATGCCATCGTGCTGGTCTGCATGGTCGCTGTGATCGCCGGGCTGGTTGTGCTGATGGCACCGGCCGGGAGGGCACCGGTCGTCGCTTCCGGCGTCTTCGTCTGGCTCGGCTTCTTCGGCTTCGGCTGGTACGGCCCGTGGGTCGCCTACGTCACCGAAGCGGCTCCACCGGGCAGGACCGGCTCTGCCCTGGGTCTGGCCATGTCCGTCAACCAGATCGCCATCGTCACGGTGCCGCCCGTGCTGGGCCTGCTGGTCGACCGCACCAGCAGCTTCACCCCGGCCTGGGCACTGCTGATTCTGCTGACCGTCGTCGCCCTGGCGGTCACAGCCGCCACGGAACGCCGCCCCCGCTAACGGACCGGATCACACGCTGTCAAAACTTCTGACAGCTCCGCCTGTTCTCTGTTCCGTTCCTGCTCGCACCCCAAGCTGGTCCGCCTCCAGGTGCGCGTGGTGCTCGACGACACCGGCGCGAGCCGGGTTGCCCCGCTTTTGTTCGCCACCAGGTCCCAGTCGCCATCCACCAGCGTCCAGTTCGCCAGCAACTCTTGGCGTGGTTCGGAGCCGCACGACGGAGCCGGGGTGCCCGCTCGGCGGCTGATGTGCTGACGCCCACCATCCGGGATCTGGAGCCCGGGGACGCCGTGCTGATGACGACGTACCGTTCCGACGGCCACGTGGTCGCGACCGACGAACCGTTCCTGGAAGCCAGGACCGAGGCCGGCGACCAGGACGAACTCCTGGAGGAGCTCTGGGGTGCGCTGCCCCCGGAGCTCCGCGTGGCGGTGGCGGTCTTCGATCCGGGAGGACTGGCTGACGCCGCCGTCCGCCATGAGGCGTCTGCTTGAGGGTGATCCCTCCCCCGCCCTCCCGCATCCGGCGGACCGGCTCGCAGGCTGTCGGCTGGGGCGGGGCTTGTTGAAGCTCCGCCCCATCCAGGGTCATCTGCCGTCAGAGGTCTGGCCGCCGCGCACGACGTGCGTCCCGGTGCGGCAGAGCGCCATCCCTCACCACCCGACCTGAGGGAGCGCCGAAGGGCCTTCGCAGCAGCCGTCCCGGAGCATCTGGTCCGAGACGGTGGCCCAGCCTCCGTGCGGCGCCGAGTGCGCGGCGGAGTGGGAGAACGCCCCTTCCAGCACGGCCCGTTCGTACAGCCGACCGCCACGGACGGCGCCGCTGATCCGGATCAGCGCGTCGAAGTCCTCGAACGGGTTGCCGTCGACGATGGTCAGGTCGGCCAGTTTGCCCGGTTCCACCGTACCGAGGTGGTCGGCGACCCCGAAGACGCGCGCGGGGGCCCGGGTCGCGGTGGTCAGGACCTCGGCGGGGGACATGCCGTATCGGTGCAGCGCCCGCATGGCCATGTGCAGATGAAGTCCGACAGGGGTCAGGGGGGCGTCGGTTCCCAGCAGCAGCCGGCCGCCTCCGTGCACGACCCGGCGGTAGACGCCGACCTCCCGTCGCAGGGACGTCAGTTCGTCCGGGGTCGGTTGCCTGGCCGCCATGCCTTCGACGGCCGTGACGTCCCACGACGGCATCATCGCCTTGACCCGGGCATCGTCGGCCACCTCGGGATGCAGCCCGATCAGCAGCGTCGCGGCGAATGGCGTGGCGATCATTTGGAAGTCGCCCCTGGTGTAGAGCTCCAGGGTGTCCTGGTGGGTATGTCCCTCGGGGGTCGCGCCGTGCCCGTACTCGGCGCGTTCGGTGGCCTTCAGGTGCGTGGTCAGGTCCTGTCCGGCCAAGAGGCCCTGGGAGCACAGGTGTCCACCGCTGAGCACCCCGAGGCGTTCGTGGGCATGACGTGCGGCCTCCTCCATCCGCGCGTAGGGGGCCCGCACATAGGTCTTGACGAAGTCCCAGTCCAGGGCGGCGGCCCGGGACAGTGAGCGGGCGAATCCCTCACGCGTGCGGTGGGCACGCCCCATGCTGTAGGCGACGCGGGAGCCGTCGAGCAACTCCCCGGTCGCCAGCAGCCGGGGCGCCGCCAGCCGGCCCGCCGCGATGTCGTCCCGCAACCGTGTCTGCTCGTACGCGAACCCGCCCAGGGACACCGTGGTGGTGATGCCGTACGCGAGCTGGAGTGCTCCCTGCCGGGCACCGTACGTGTACTGCCACGGGTGCGTGTGCGCGTCCCACAGGCCGGGCAGCACCGTACGGTCCGACGCGTCGATGTGACGGACGGCGGGTCGGCCGGGCCGGTGCGGTTCGACGGCCGTCACGCGGCCCCCGCTGATGAGGATGTCGACGTCCGCGCGCGGTGCGGAACCGGTGCCGTCCCAGAGCAGGCCGGTGTGCACCACGGTGTCGACGGGCGTCGGACGCCGGTACGTCAGGGTGACCGGCACGGTTCGCGGAGCGCCCGAGGGCGAGCCGGAGGCGTCGATGGTGAGCAGCCGCAGTCGGCCGTTGGACTGGTAGAGCAGGGTTCGCGAGTCCCCTGACCACGACGGGTGGTCGGCCGGTTCATCGGACAGGGCGCGGGCGGGGCCGTTGGGCGCGCCGTCCGCGCCGACGGGCAGCAGCCACAGCGCGGATTCGCTGACGCAGGCCAGCCAGTGTCCGTCGGGCGACCACACCGGTCCCGAGGCGTACCGGTCGGACAGCGAGACATGCGGGGCCAGTCCGTGCAGTCGCGAGGCGCCGCTGTCCGTGTCCACGACGCGGATGAGGTTGTGGCCCTCGCGGAAGCGGTTGTTGAGCCGGTTGCGGTCGCACAGGGCGAGGTACCGTCCGCCGGGTGACCAGCTGGGACGGCTGGGCAGCCCGCCGCCTCCGAGAGATGCCGCCAGGACCCTCTCCTCTCCGGTGGCGAGGTCCTTCACCAAGAGGTTCCCCGCCAGGTCCAGACAGGCCAGGCGGGCACCGTCGGGCGAGAGCGTCCCGTGGACCCGGCCGCCGGGAGCGAGAACCGTCTCGCGGCCGTCGGCCTGTTCACGGCGGCGTACGGCGTTGAGCCCGTCCCGGTCGTCCGTGAAGATCAGCGCGCGGCCGTCCGGGGACCACACCGGCCCTTGCACATAGGTGGTGGGGGAACTCCGCGACACCTTGCGCGGAGTGCCGCCGCGCGCACCCACCACCCACAGCGAGTTGAGCGCGGCGAAGGCGATGCTCCCGCCGTCCGGTGAGAGATGAGGAAGATGGACACCGCGGACCGGGCGGGACCGCTCGGCCTCCAGCATGTACTTCTTGACCGTGTACGCGGGCCTTCGCACTTCGAGGGTGGCGTCGAGCGGGATCTCCTCCCCGGCATGGTCCCGGTGCGGCCGGATCATCCGGAACCGGCCCCCGACGGTGAGCAGCAGCCGCTCGTCGTCGATCCACCGCGGCGGCGCGGCCGCGATCTCGTCGTCGAGCTCCACCGCACGGCCGTCCGCGAACAACGCGATCGCTTCTGTCCTGGAGGGCCTGGGGGTGCTACGGAGCCAGGCGATGCGGCCCGCGGGGGAGACAGCGGGTGCGAGCAGGTTGCCGGTGGTGGCCGTGTGCTCGACGGTCACCGGTCCGCCGGTGGCCGGGACGGACGCGATCGTGCGGGCGGTGAGGCCGGAAGCGGCGACTTCGGCGCGTACGAACAGTACGCGGGTGCCGTCGTGGGACCACACCGGGTCGAAGTCCTCCCACGCTCCGTCCGGGCGGGGGCCCGGCTGGTCCCGCGCCCCTGTGAGCCGGCGCGGTTCGCCGCCCGCCGCGGACACGGCCCAGATACGGTACGGGCTGCCCGCGACCGGATCGCCACCGCGCTCGGAGCAGAAGGCGATGGTGCGGCCGTCCGGGGACCAGGCGGGTGCCCGGTCGTCGAAGGGTCCGTCGGTGAGGCGGCGCAGGCCGGAGCCGTCCGCGTCCATCACCCAGATACCGAAAAACCCCCCGCGGTAGGCGCTCATGGCGACCTTGCGGCCGTCCGGCGAGAGGGCCGGGCGGCTGGGTTCGAGGTCCGGTGGGGTGAGCGGGGTGGCGGCCGTTCCGTCCCGGGGGACGGACCAGAGGATGTTCTGCACCTCCGCGACGACGCGCTCCCCGCCGTGCGCGGCGGTGGCCATGCCGTTGGTGACGGAGGTGAACCGCAGCCGCACCGGTACTGCGTCACCCGCGACGACCGGTGTGGCGGCGGATTCGAGCGCTCGCGCGGGCGCTGTGGTGACCAGTGAGCCTGCCGCGGCTGTGCCGGAGGCCGCCTTCAAGAAACGTCTGCGGGTCACATGCCACACGGTTCCTCAGCTCTCCACGGAGTGAACGGCCCTGACCGGGCCGTGGGTAGCCCCTTGGAGGTGGCTACCACTCGTCCTCGGAGGAAAACGAGCGGGAGGGGGGTTCGGTGCCATCTTGGCCGAAGACGACTCCTCGCCACTGAGGGCGAGGGTGGGGGCCGAGGTGCCGACCGGCGGCAGGGGTGTGCGGGCGGATACCGGGTAGCCGCGCACCAGACACCGGTGTTCCCGCCTCCAGGAAGGATCGATCCCATGACGGGCCACGCACGACCCGGTTCCGGCCCGGCCGCGGGTACCGATCCGTTCCGAGGGCGGCCGGAACGGGCGGGCCGTCGCAGATCCCGAGCGGACCGTCGAGAGCGTCAGGGCCGAGGCGGCCCAGATCAAGGAGAAGGCATACCGATGACCGAGCGAACCCCCTCTCCTGACGACGAGTCGCCGCTCGTCGTCGAGGAGATGCGTGAACAGATCGAGCAGACACGTGAGGAGTTGGGACTGACGGTCGAAGCTCTGGCGGCGAAGGCCGATGTGAGGAGCCGGCTGCGGGAACAGGCCGCCGGGAAGGCCGCCCAGGTGCGCGGCGCCGCGGAGCAGGCCAAGCAGCTGCTGAAGGAGAAGACGCCCGATCCCGTGGTCGACCGGGCCGCCCGGACCGCGGCGCAGGTGCGGAACGCCGCCTCACGTGCGGGAGAGCGCGCCGCGAGCGGGGCACCCGGCACTCTGCCGGAGCGGACGGGCCGGGTCGCGGCCAAGGCATGGAACCACCGCGCTCCTCTGTTCGGCGTCGGGGCCGCGCTCGTTGTCCTCCTTGTCGTCCGACGCGGCCGGAGGCGTCGATGAAGGCGTCCAAGATCGCCTACCGGCCGGTCGGCCTGGTCCTGGGCGCCGCCGGCGGCATGCTCGCCGCGGCGGCCTTCAGGAGGACGTGGAAGATGATCGAGCACGACAAGGACGCTCCCGACGCCACCGACGAGGACCGCGCATGGCCGGAGATCCTCGTCGCCGCAGCGCTGCAAGGGGCGATCTTCGCCGTGGTGAAGGCCACCGTCGAACGGGCGGGCGCCACCGCCACCCGACGACTGACGGGCACCTGGCCGGCCTGACCCCGTCGCGCCTTCGGAGCGGAGGCCGAGGCCGGGACGGGCCGGGTGTGCCCGTCCCGGCCCGGCGTCCGTCGGGGCCGCGGAACGCGGCATCCGGGCGGACCGTATCGGTCTTCCGCCGTTTACCACGTGCGGTACGGCAGTGGGGACGGGAGAGTGGGAGTGGGCGCGTTCCGGCGGCCGGGCCGTCACCGGACAGGCCCACCGGGATCACACCCTCCCCTGGCGGCCCGGCCCGGCCCGCACGGACCACCGGCGGTCAGCGGCGGTCAGCGGCGGTCAGCGGCGGTCAGCGGCGGTCAGCGGCGACGGACCATGGCACGTCTTCCGGCGCACCGCCCGCGGACGACCTCACCCGGGCCTGGCCCGTGACACGCACAGGAGCCCCATGACCACAGACCCGAACGGCCACGAGGAGCATTCCCGGTCGTCACATCGTCGGCCCGACGGCACAAGCGACGCGACCGTACTGGCGCTGGGAGTCCTGTCGGAGGCGCTGGAGACGGTGGAACGGGCCCGCGGCAGCCTCTACGCCTTCCATCAGCTCACCGGCGGCGCCGACCTCAAGCTGGACCGGGCACTGGAACTGCTGCGCGCCGCGGGCCACCACGCACAGGCCGACCTGCTGGAGCGCGAGATCGTGGGCCGCAACGTCATTCCCGGACACTGGACCTTCCAGATCGTCGAGGCGTACAACAGCCACTACTACCGGCCCTTCACCGACATCGAGGCCCGTCTCCGGCGCGAACTGATCGACGGACACGAGCACGTTCACGAGGCGGAGATGAAGGAAGCCCGCCGCACCCACGGACACCCCGGACACACGCCGGAGCCGTGAGTCGGACCTACGTGGGCCGTGTGGTTCTCCCACGGCCCACGGTTCTCACCGGGACCGTCCGGCCCCCTCCTCCCCGGGGACCGGCACGGGAGAGAACTCCGGCAGCCACCACGTCCGGCATCACGGCCGTCGACGTTCTTACCGGGCCGTCAGGCATGGGGCGTATCCGGGTGGGGTAACGAGAGCAATGGCGGTCGGACCGCATGCATCCTGGGGTGGCCCGAACTGTCGCGGGTCGGCCCGGGAGATGGTGAGCTGGACCGCGGGACTCCGGTCGGGGAAAGAGGTACGGGCATGCGGGAGATCGTCGGCGGACTGGGCTGGAAGCGCCGAGGGCATGTGTGGCTGGTGCAGATCCCGGCGGACGGCGGGAAGCAGGATCTGCCCGGCCCGAGGACGGTGCTGCGGGAGCTGGGGGCGGATCGCGGCGCGGCCGTCGTCGTCGACACGTCCGCCGTCAGGGACGCGAACGGACGCCTGCTGGACTGGCTCGCCGGTCTCGCCCGGGACACACGGCTGTGCGTGGTCGCCCCGTCCCTGACGGTACGGCAGCGTCTCGCCGGCACCGCGGGCCCCTCGTCCATGCGGGTGACGGGGTCACTCGGTGAGGCCCTGGACGTCCTCGGACCGGAATCCACCCTGGGGATCGAGGCCCGCCTGCCGGGGTGAACGCGTCTCCGGCGCGAGCGAGTACTACGGCGGTGTGCCGACGATCGGCTGTCCGCCCAACGGCCGAACCTGCCCCTGGACGACGGCCCTCGCCGCGCCACCCCTCCGCACGGCCCTCCCCCGCAGCCCGGCCCGGGACCCCGTCTCGCACCGGGCCCGGGACCGCCTCGCATCCGTACCGGCCCCGCCGACCGGCGCGGCGCACCGTCCTCCAGCCCGAGCAGGGTCTGCTTCACCTCACCTGAGATTTTCGGGGCTGCGCGGCACGCGGTAGTCCGGGCGGCCTCTGTCCAGCATGTGCGTTTGCCGGGGGGAAGCCGGGGCAGCAGCGCGGTACGTGCTTCGGAACGGCAGGCACACCAGCAGGGCCGGACGGGACACTGTTCCCCGGCAAGTGGCGAGGTCCTCCGAAGGACCGTCGCTCGTGAGGCCCTGCCCTCCCGAGCAACGTGATCCAGCCGTATGGAGTTGGTCCCCGTGCGAGTTCCCTCCGCCGCCCGGTCCGCCCGGCCTTCCCCGCCCACTCGTCGCGACAACGACCCTCCCGTCACCCCCGGCTCCGTCCTCCACCGGCCCCCGGCCTTCCGTGGCCCCGCCCTCGTCTGCGCCGCACCGCCCCGGCATGCCGGGGGTGCGGCATGATCCGGCCCTCAGCGTTCGCACACCGCACCACCTTCGCCCCGGACCCGGCCACAGGTTCCGAATGGGCCACCATCCGCCTGCAAGGCGAGCTGGACCTCGAATCAGGCGTGGAGTTCAGCTCGACCGTCGGGCTGTGCCTGGCCTGCGGTCCCGCGGGCATCCGCGTCGACCTGACCAGCCTCCAGCTCATGGACTGCACCGGACTCCGCCATCTGGAGGAAGCGGCCGCCAGGGCGCGGGAGGCCGGTGTCGCCTTCAGCCTCATCGGCGCGCCCCCGCCCCTCGTACGACGAGTGCTCCTCCTCACCGGCTCCCCCACGCTGCCCCTGCCGCCCCGCACTTCACGCACCCGGGAGCACCCTGCCCCGGACCGGGCCGTACCGAGCCGCGCACACCACGGCTACTGGACGCGGGTCCTGCGGCTGTGCATGCTCACCGCCGCCGGAGGCACCATCATCGGCTCGCTCCTCCTGACAGTCCAAGGGGCGTGACCGACGGAGGTCCGCGAAGGCCGGCCGTCACGGAGCTCCGGGCCGTTCCGGCCGCGCCGGACGCTCCGCACCAGCAGCCGGACGACCGCGACGCCGACGACGACGAGTCCGATCCCGGCGATGCCCTGCCCTTCCCCCGCGAGGCACGCTCCCACGGCCGCCGCTGTCCGCCCGGTCTACCGGGCGGTTCGGCGGGCGCAGGCGATGACCATGTCCCCCAGGCTTTGCGTGCGGTTCAGGAGTTCGCGCTGTGCCCTCGCGCCGGTACCGTTCGCGAGGAGTGCGAAGAGCGCTTCGCGCGCGGGCAGGGCGTCACCGCTGTCCTCCAGGGCTTCGCGGACATGGTCGTACAGGGCACGCACCACCTCGTCCGCCGGGGCGGGGCGCATGGTGAGCGGGTGGAGAAGCTGGCCGTCCAGTCCGGAACGGGCCGCGCGCCAGGAGGCCAGGCGGAGAAGTTCCGTCCGGTGCGGTACGGGGGGCTCGTCCGCCTTCCACTGCCGGGCGGCGGTCTCCACCAGGGCGCGGGCCAGGGTGGCGACGAGGACGGTGGTGGAGGCGTCGAGGCAGACATCGGCGATCCGGAACTCGACGGTGGGGTACGACCGGGAGAGGCGGGCGTCGAAGTAGATCATCCCTTCGTCCCGCAGCACGCCGGTACCGATCATCGCTTCGACATAGGCGTGGTACCGGTCGGCCGTGCCGAAGAGATCGGTCGGCCCGGCCGAGGGCCAGCGGTCCCATACCCGGCTGCGGTAGCTGTGGTAACGGCTGTCCCGGCCCTGCCAGAAGGGCGAGTTCGCGCTCATCGCGAGAAGAACGGGCAGCCAGGGCCGGACGCGGTCGAGGACCGCCACACCCTCCTCGTCCGACTCCACCGACACATGCACATGGCAACCGCAGGTGAGCTGCTCGTACGTGGTCAGCCCGAAGTGCTCCTCCAGCCAGCGGTACCGCTCACCGGAACCCACGGATGGGCTGACCGGCAGCGGCGAGGTCCCCAGCGCGACGACGGTCGCCCCGTGCCGTCCGGCGTGGCGGGCCGCGTCGGCCCGGCAGTCGGCGATCTCCCGTGCCAGCTCACCCATGTCGGTCTGCGGCCGGGTGGCGAACTCCAGCTGCTCCCGGTGCAGCTCCGCCTCGAACACCTCCTCCTTGCGCTCCGAGGCCTCACGCGTAGCGGCCGCCAGCACCGCCGTGGCCAGCGCCCGCGGCTCCCCACTGGCCTCGTCCACCAGGAGAAGCTCCTCCTCCACACCCACACTCCGCACCATCGCTGCCTTCCCCTCGCCCAGCTGCGCGTACCGGCGAACGGACCGGCGACAGGAGGGGCGCACCGTACGAATCCGGTGCCGGTCCCCTCAGCGCCTGGCCATCGGCCCGGACACACCCCGCATGCCCCGTCCGGGACTCTTCACGCCCGGACCCGCGCAGGGCAGCGGTGAGGAGTGGTCGAACGCCTTCCGTCAGGTTCGCCCCCGGCCCGTCAGGTCCGGGGCGGGCCGCCGCGTCCGTCCCTCGGGCCGAACGCTTCCAGGGCGTCCACGTCGCTCGCGCGGGCCCGGATGAAGTAGTCGGCCCACTCGGCGGCGTCCGGGTACGCGGAGTCGCGGACGATCTCGCGGACGGCCGCGTCAAGGTCGAAGTCCGTGGTGCGCAGCTCCGCGCCAGGGCCCAGCAGCGCCCAGTGCGCCCCGGTCCGGCCGTAGGGCATGCCGACACTGCCGGGATTGATGACGAGACGTCCGTGCACGAGCCGGACGAAGGGCATGTGGGTGTGCCCGAGGACGACCGTACGGATGTCGTCGTCCAGTTCGCCGAACACGTCCCGCCAGCGGTCGAGCCGGGAGTCGACGAGGACGACCTCCTCGTCGTCGCGGGGAGTGGCATGGCAGAAGAGGACGTTGCCCAAGCCGCGCAGTGACAGGGTGCGTGACTTCGGCAGGCCGGCGAGCAGGTCGAGGTGGTCCGGGCGCAGTTGCTCGGCCGCCCAGGCGGTGAGGGGGTCGGTGTCCGGGCCGCTCAAGCCACTCCGGTGTTCGAGGAGTTCACGGTCGGCGTTCCCCCCGATCCACAGGAAACGGTCTCCGAGCGAGGTCAGCCGGTCCAGGACCTGGGTCGGCTGAGGACCGGTCGCTATGTCACCGGTGAGGACGACGAGGGACGCGGCTCGGACGTCCGGCTCGGCGAGTACCGCTTCCAGGGCGGGCAGTACTCCATGGATGTCGGACAGTACGGCGACACGGCTCGGCATGAGGCCGAGTATGCGACGACACCCCGGACGGACGGGAGCGGGTTCGCTCCCGGCATAGGCCCGGAGGGGGCGTCGTGCGCGAGGGCTGTCGTCCGGGCCGGGGCCGTCGTCCGTTCGGGCCGCGGGGACGTCCTACGTCCGGGGCGGGGCCCGCCGTGTGTCCGAGCGGGGCGGGGCCCTCGTATGTCCGGGGCGGGGTGGTCCGCCTGGCGGCTCAGCGGTCAGAGGACCGTGAGCGACCACTTCGCGAGGCAGGCCACCTCGATGATTCCCGGACCCGGCAGGGCCAGGGTGCCGCGGAAGGGGCCTGAGCTCAGGTGGAGTTGGGTGCCGCTTCCACCGGAGATCGAACTGTGCCTCACCTTCGCGTGGAACTTTTCCACCTCAAGCCTCACCTGTGCGGGCGGGCCGGTGTAGCGCAGGGCGTCGGGGAAGCGGCCCGAGGCGGTGGCGGAGAGTTCGGCCAGTGAGTCGCCGGTGCCGAAGCCGAGCTTCCAGCGGGGAGAGAGCCCGCCGGGCTTCCCGGTCGCGACGTGTGTGTACTCCTTCGGCACCAGGGCTCTGGCATGCCCCTTGCCCCAGCAGTAGTTGATCAGTTCGCGGCCCTGCTCCAGCCGGTCCGGGGTGTCGGTCATCCCGTACACCTGAAGGGCCGACAGCAACCCGCCCCTGAACTCCAGCACCGTGGCCACTCCCGCCGGGGCGTGGGTGACCCGGACCGATCCCTTGCCCCAGCCCGAGTGGATCAGCTCTATCCCGTCCATGCCCAGGATTGTGCCAGCGCGCCGGGACGGACCGACGCCCGGCCCGCGCCACTCCTCCCGCTCCCACCTCGCCCTCCGCGTCTCCCGGCATCCGGCGGCGGGTATCCGGCATCCGGCATCCGAGCGGGCTACGCCGTTCCGAACGGGCTCGCCGGTGGGGGTTCGATGGGGGTGACCACGTGCTTGGCCACCGAGACACCGCTGCTGCCCCGGTGGGTGATCCCCGCCTCGGCCTCCGTGCGCAACCCGACGACCCACAGCGCCGGGAACGTGACGAAGACCGACGCCAGGGAGGTGAGTCCCGGTGCCGAGGACATCGACGCCGTGACCCCGAAGTAGATGATTCCGGCCAGACCGGCGAGCAGGAGGAACGCGCAGAACCAGGTCCAGCCCCGGAAGCGGGCTTGCCGACGACGGGTGTCGGCGACGCTGTACACGACGATGGCGAGGGACTGTTCGCAGGTGCCGCATCTGACCTTGCGTCGCAGTGGCTCGTCACCGTCCGCAGGACGCTCGATCGTCCATAGGGTGGTCTCGTAGTCCCAGCTCACCGCGTTGGGGCCGCTCGGACGGCCCACGGTGTTCATCCGGTGACCCACCTGTGTCTCCTGGACGCGAGCGACGTTGACCGGCATGCCCATCCCTTCCATGGCCGCGCTGCCGAACTCGACATGGGCGATTGTGAGGACAACACGCCTTGCCTGTCACGTGGTTGAACAGGACGAAAATCGGAGAGGATCGACGGTCGAGTGCGCCGGGGAGCGGTGACCCGGTCGGAGGCTGGTCCTCCTCACCCTGTTCCAGGCTGACCAAACCGCCCGTGCGGGTGGTGTCGTCGGGTGGGTGGGGCGGCAGCATCACCCGGACCGGCGGTTTGCCGGAGTGGCGCGACCCGGCGCCGATGGAGTGCTGTGAAGACTGTCGGTCGTCCACCTTCCTCCAGCGCGATGAGGGGTGCCCATGTGCCGGGCAGGCCAGGAATCCGTTGTGATCAGTGCGCCCGAACGTCCAGCCGTCCCCGGGTCGTCGGTGCGCCCGGGTGCGGGGCCGACGGCCAGACGTGGCCGGGCCCGCCGTACACGGCCGCTGCGGCCGCCCCGCCCACCCCGCTGCGCACCGCCGCCGACCCGCCGTGGCCTGTGCCTGTTCACGCGCCGCTCCCACGCCCGGGGGGACACCCGGCGGCCGGGGCGGAGGGGTCAGCGGCGCGATGTGCCGGAGGCGTCGACCTGGTTCTGGCCCTGACCGATCGCGAGCAGCGCGCGGTCCAGGACCTCTTGGACCTGGCCGAGGGCCGAGATGGTGCTCACCAGACCTGCGGCCCGGTAGTGGCCGACGACCGGCGCGGTCTCGCTGCGGTGGATCTCCAGCCGTCTGCGAACCGTCGCCTCGCGGTCGTCGTCGCGCTGGTACAGCTCACCGCCGCAGACGTCGCAGGCTTCCGCGACTTCAGGCGGGCTGTGGTCCACATGGAAGATGTGTTCGCGGTTCCGGCGGCACAGCCGTCGTCCGGCGATCCGCCCGACCACCTCGGCCTCGGGTATCTCCAGGTCGAGCACGGCGTCCAGTCCCGACCCCGAGTCGGCCAGGATGCCGTCCAGCGCCTCCGCCTGGGGGATGTTGCGGGGGAAGCCGTCCAGCAGGAATCCGCGTTCGGTGTCCGGGCGGCCAAGGCGCTCCGCGAGCACACCGATCGTGATCCCGTCCGGTACCAGACGGCCGGAGCTGATGTGTGTACGGGCGTTCCGTCCGAGCTCGGTGCCCTGGTCGATGTGCTCGCGGAACAGGTCACCGGCGGAGATGTGCTGGATCGACAGACGCGAGGCAAGACGTACGGCTTGCGTGCCCTTGCCGGCTCCGGGCGGCCCGATCAGGAGGATGCGCATCGATGAGGTGTCCCTTCGTCATACGTGGCCAGGGTCGGTCTCAGGATTCGAGGCAGCTGGGCGTCGTGACTGCGTGGAGGCCCTTTGCGCGTTCCCACCGAGGATAGGGACCGTCGACTCTCTTCGCCCGGGTGCCCACGTATGACCTTGGCCTCCCCCGGGATGCCGAGCGGGTGCGGGTGGCAGCGCCGTCGGCCCGAGCGCCCTCACGACGGACGGCACGGAACGCGCCTTCGTCCCCGTACCGCCGTCGCCCTGGCTGCGGGCCGGGTGCCGCACGCGTAACCGGCACCCCGTACGGTGCCGACCGCCTGGCGGACGCCGGGGCGGTGTCAGTGGGTCGTGCCACGATGGCCCGACATCACCACGACCGGGAGCGACGCATGGGTACCTGGGACATCGGCCCCTTCGACAACGACACCGCGGCCGACTTCGGCGGCAGGCTGGACGAGGCGGCGGCGGACGTACGCGGCTCCCTCGTCCGGGAGGCGCTGGACTCCGGTGGCGGCGAGGAGAAGGTCGCGGCCGCCGCGCTCGTCGCCGCCCACTGTCCCGGTGGTGAGCCCGTCGACACCGCCTACGGGCCGAAGCAGCCCCTGCCGGACCTCAGCGGCCTGCGGGACCTCGCCCGTACCGCTCTCGACGGACTGGTGGACAAGCCTTCCGAACTCTCCGAGCTGTGGGCCGAGTCGGGCGACGACAGCTGGCGGGCCGGTGTCGTCCGGTTGCGGGATCTCCTCGCTTCCACGCCTGCGGGAGGAGCCGCCCGCCCGGTGTGAGGGCAACCGGCCGTGGCGCCCGCTGTTCAGGCCGGTTTCGCGACGCTCGCCATGATGATGTCGGCGACACGGTGGGGAGCGATGCCCACGGTGTCGATGACCTCGGCCTCACGACGGAGCCAGGGCAAGGACGCCTGGTAGGCGGCGAGATGGTCGAGGCGCCACTGGCGGGCGCCGACGCTCTCTTCCTTGGTGTCGGTCTCGATGCGTTCCACCAGCGTGTCCTGGTCGGCGTGCAGGAGGAAATGCCGCACCGGGACACCGGCACGGGTGAGGCCCGTGCGCATCTCCGTCCAGTACCGCTCGACCAGGACGGTCTGGGTGACCACCAGGACACCGCCCACATGGTCGAGCACCTGCCGCGCGGTCTCCACCACGAGTCCGCGCCAGGGCGGGAAGTCCTGGAAGTCCCGGTCGGGCACGCCGAGGACGTGCCACAGCATCTCGCCGACCTTCTCCGCGTCGAAGAGCCGGGAGTCCGGGATGCGTGAGGTCAGCTCCTTCGCGGTTGTGGTCTTGCCCGCGCCGAATGTGCCGTTCAGCCACACAATCATGCTTGCGACCCTAACGGAGCCACGTCGGCGGACGGGGAACGCTCACCCGGCCCTCACTTCTCCCCCGTACGCGCCGCCCCACGTCGCGAGGGGACGCGCGGCGCCGCCGTTCGTCACCGGACGGGGAGCGTGCGTACCAGGGGGTGGTGGGAGCAGCGGAAGCCGCCGGCGAAGGGGGTGACGGCGTCGTAGGGGAGGGTGTGGACGGTGACATCGTGGGCGGTGAGGGAATCCGCGAGCCGGTGCAGGCGTTCGTCCACGAGGACCTCGCCGGGGGCGAGGACGAGGCTGTTGCCCGCGAGGAGGTTGACCGCGTCCCACAGGTCGACCTCGATGAGTTCCCAGTCGGCGAGGAGCGCGGGCAGTCCGTCGGTGAACTGTTCCCGGCAGACGACGGCCAGGCCCTCGCGGACGGCGGTGAGACCGTCGTCCAGGTGGATGACGCGGTCGGACAGCGGCACCGGGTGCACACGGTGGTCGTCGCCGAGGAGTTCTTCGAGCCAGCGGACGCCCGCCATGTCGGTCGCGGCGCCGCTGCCGTGGCCGACCAGGATGTCCTTGCCGAAAAGCAGCACATCGCCGCCTTCGAGGAACGGTCCGGTGGCCGTCCGGAGGTCGGGGACCGGGACGGGGGCGGGCGGCGGCACGACCGAGCGTCGGGCGCCCCGGGCGGCGGCCTCGTCGATGACCGGGCGCAGTCCGAAGCGTTCCTTGTAGCGGGCGGGCAGCCGCAGCGCGGTCTCGATGACGTGGTCACCGATGACGAGAAGGGGGTCCCGGACGAACGTCTGCATGCTGAACTGTCCGCCGTCCTCGTAGGACCGCAGTTCCATGGGGGTGAGCGCACGGGGGCGGTGGACGGTGGCGCCCCGGCCGGTGAGGAAGCGGGCCAGTCCCTCGACCTGTGCGACGCAGGCTCCGTAGCCCTCCGGGTCCGCGTCGGACCATGACCGGCCCGCCCAGCGCGGCAGTTGGGCCCGGGTGCGTTCGGGGAGGAATCCGAGGGAGTCGGGTACTCCGTGGGCGAGTCCGGCGGGGAAGGTGAAGTCGATGACGCGTCCGACGACGGTCTCTTCGAGCACCCCCCATTCATGGGTGACGTGGATCCGTCGGGGCGCGGTCATGCGCGGGCTCCTGCCTGGAAGGGGGCGTTCGTCCGGGCAGTGGAGCACACGGGCGCGCGCGGCGCGGGTACGCGCCGGGAGGAGTCCTCCGGACGGGTCGGTGTCCGGGTGAGCGGGGCGCCCGCCGGGTGTCAGACGGAGTCGGGGCGGCAGAGGTCGAAGCTGTAGGAGGCGGTGCACTCGGTGACGGTCGGGATCACACCGCTGCCGCGCACCAGTTGGAACACGCTCACGACGACCAGGGCGATGAGCAGTGCCTTGTACGTGGTGGTGAGCCGGGACTCGTGGCGCAGGCCGGAGAAGGTGCGCACGGTGAAGCTGATGGCGACCACCGCGGCGACGAGGGCGGTGATGTTGAGATAGCTGTACGAGGTGAGTTCGCCGTTGAGCACCGACCTCGACTCGATGTTCAGGGGGAGCACGAACGGGAGCAGCGCGACGAGGGCGATGGCTATGCCGAGGCGCTTGGTGAGCTGTCTGTCCTGGGTGGTGGTCATCGCGTGATCGTAGCGCGGTGGCCTGCGGGGACGGGGTGCTTCCGGGCGGGGCGGAAGGTGTCGGGAGAGGCCGGGCGGTGGCGGCAAAGGACCGGAGGACAGCGGCCCGGTGGGGTGGCGGCGGGGTTGCCTCCCGGAGGCGTCGCGGCTCCTGGGGCGCCTCGGCCTCAAGTCCGTCCGGTGGGGGCGGTCTCCGGGCCGCCCGGGGGGCTCGGACCGTCCGGGGCGCCCGGGGTGGCGGGAGCGGAGCCCGGGGCGGGGGCGGACGGAGGGGTCGGGTTCAGGTACAGGGTGAGTACGTAGGAGACCACGACCGCGACGATCACCAGTGGCATGACGGTGAGTCCGTCCTTGCCGAGCAGCAGGGTGGCCAGCAGGACGGAGGTCATGGGCAGCCGGAGCATGGCCACGCACATGGCGCCGAGTCCCATCGCGAATCCGGACGTGAGGTCCAGTCCCGGCAGATGGGACAGGCCGATGCCGCCGACCGCGCCGACGAACATCGAGGGGAAGACGGGGCCGCCGCGGAAGCCGCCCAGGGAGAGCCCGTACGCGAGTGACTTGCAGGCGAGCAGCACCAGCAGGGTCCCGGCCGAGTACCCGGCGCTGGAGGCGAGCAGCGGGCCGAGGGCTTCCTGGCCGGAGTAGAGCACGTCACGGGCGTCGCGGCCGGTCCACTCGGCGTACACCAGCGCGCTGACGCCGACGAGCGCGCCGACGAGGACGGTGCCGGTGACGCGGCGGCGCTCGACGCGGTGCTGGACGCGCAGGGCGAGGCGGTGGATGGCGGTGCCGATGAGGGCGGCGGCGGCTCCGGCCACCAGTGCCCAGCCGAATCCGGCGAGGTCGGGCTGACCGGCGGGCGGTACATGGCCGAGGGTGAGGGAGTAGGTGCCGAGGCCGGTCCAGGAGCCGAGGCCGGTGAACAGGAGGGCGCCGACCCCGGCGGCGAGCAGTCCGGGCACCAGGACGACGCCGAGCAGGGGTCCGCCGAGCCCGGCGGCCTCCATCAGGAGGAACGCGCCGAGGAGCGGTGAGCCGAGGAGGGTGCTGATGGCGGCGAAGCTGCCGGCCACGCCGACCACGGTGAGGGTGTCGGGAGGCAGATCCTTGCGCAGCAGCCGGACGGCGGCGACGGCGAGTCCGCCGCCGAGGGCGATGAGCGGGGCCTCGGGGCCCAGGACGATTCCGAGGCCGAGGGCGGCGAGGGCGGCGAGGGCGATGCCGGGGAGGTCGACGGCGCGGGGCGCGCCGGTGGTCATCATGCCCTCGGCGGGTTTGTGGCCGCCGTCGCCCGGCAGATGGCGGATGGTGAGGCCGGTGAGGAGTCCGGCGACGGCGAGCAGCGGGACGGGCCACCAGTTCGGTGTCGTGTCGAAGCCGAGGGCGCGGGGCAGGTCGTGCCAGGTGAGTTCCTGGAGTGCGGAGACCAGGGCGAGGAAGCCGAACGCGGCGGCGGAGACGGGCAGGCCGAGGGCGGCGGCCAGCAGGAGCAGTCGGGGGTAGCCGCGGGTGCGGACGATCGCGTAGGGGTCTCGGTGCGCCGGGGGCGTCGCGGTGGGCTCGGCCGGCATCGGCGGTCTCCTCAAGCGTGGATCGTCCGGAGGGCGGGCACGCGTGGTGACCCCCGGCCGTGATAGCACGGCCGGGCGACGGTCGGGTGGTGCGGCGGCGTCGGCCGGGCGGGGCCGGGGCGGTTGTCACCCGGACGGCCCTGTCGGTGCGCCTGTCCCCCGGTGGGGGTCATGTCCCGGGCGCGGGGCCCGTCGCTGCGTCGAGCAGGATGCGGGCGGCGTCCCGGGCCTGGTGTGCCGCCTCGGGGGAGCCGTTGATCCCGGCGACGGCCATCGCGCCGTTGGCGAGGAGGGCGAGGTGGTCGGCGGTCGCGTCGGGGGCGCCGAGCTGGGCGGTCAGGTCCGCGAAGTGGTCGCGCAGGGCGGCCTTGTGGGTGCGGGCGATGTCCGTGACGCCGTCGGAGGTCCCGCCGAGTTCGCCGAAGGCGTTGATGAAGACGCAGCCCCGGAAGCCGGGCTGGGCGAACCAGTCGGCGAGGTAGTCGAAGACGTCGAGGACGCGGTCGTACGGGGTGTCGGCGCCGGTGGCCTGGGCATGGGCGGCGATCCCCTCCCGGACGGCCTGGTCGCGGCGCCGGAGCACCTCCTCGACCAGGGTCTCCTTGCTGGGGAAGAGCTGGTAGAGGCGTTTGAGGGAGACACCGGACGCGGTGCGGACGGCGTCCATGCCGACGGCCTGCACCCCGCGTTCGCCGAAGAGGGCGCGGGCGCTCTCCAGGACCTGCCGCCGTGCGGTCTCCGCGTCCATCGCCGTCATCACTCCTTGCGGGAGAACCATCGTTCTCGTATCGTACAGGGCAACGGGAGAACGACCGTTCTCTCCGTGGTGCACCGCTGTGAACAGGGAGTTCCCATGTCCGTCCACGACACACGGTTCGCGACCGAGACCATCGACGGCATCGATGTCTTCTACCGGGAGGCGGGGAGCCGGGACCGGCCCACGCTCGTCCTGCTGCACGGCTTCCCGACCAGCTCCCATATGTACCGGAACCTGATCGCCGACCTCGCCGACGAGTACCACCTCGTCGCGCCCGACCACATCGGCTTCGGCGCGTCGGCCGCCCCGGACCCCGGCTCCTTCCCGTACGGCTTCGAGAAGCTGACGGAGGTGACACTGGCGCTGCTCGACCGGATCGGGGTGGACCGGTTCGCGCTCTACGTACAGGACTACGGCGCGCCCATCGGGCTCGGCATCGCCGCCCGCCACCCGGAACGGATCACGGCGATCGTCACCCAGAGCGGCAACGCCTACCAGGAGGGCTTCACCCCGTTCTGGGACGTGCTGTTCGCCCATGCCCGGGACCGGGCGGCGAACGAGACGGCGGTACGGGAACTGCTCACCGCCGAGGCGACCCGCTGGCAGTACACCCACGGGGTGCCCGCCGACCGGCTCGACCGGATCGCACCGGAGACCTGGACCCTCGACCAGGCGCTGCTCGACCGCCCCGGCAACCAGGAGATCCAGCTCCAGCTCTTCTGGGACTACCAGTTCAATCTGGACCGCTACCCCGCGTTCCAGGAGTACTTCCGCACCCATCGTCCGCCGCTCCTCGCCGTCTGGGGGCGCGGGGACGAGATCTTCGGGCCCGCCGGGGCCGAGGCGTTCGCCCGGGACCTGCCGGACGCGGAGATCCATCTGCTCGACGCCGGGCACTTCGCGCTGGAGACCCACGGGGCGGAGATCGCCACCCTCGTCCGGGACTTCCTGCGCCGGTCCGTGTGACCTCCGGATCATCCGGCGGGGCCCGTCCATCCGCCGCGTGATCCGCCGGGACAGCGGGCGATCCGGGCCTCGTGGTCGATACGGGCCTCATGGTCGATACGGACCGCGCGGCTGATGCGGGGTGTGTGTGGGGACGGGGCGTGCGTGGGGGCGGGCCGTGCGTGGGGGCGGCCCGGATCAGGCGCGGGACCCGCCGGGGCAGAACACCGTCTCCAGCACGGCGACGACCGGTTCCTCCCGTTCGAGCCAGTCGCCGTTGACGTTGAAGGTGAGCTGACGGCCGCCGTCGGCGGTGCTGACCGTCCAGGTGAGCGAGCCGTGCAGACCGCCGGAGTGCTCCCAGGTGCGGACCCCGCAGGACAGCAGCCGGGACTGGAGGCCGAGTCCGTACGTCTGACGGCCCCGCGGGTCGATCCGGACACCGTCGAGGAGTTCGGCGCGCTGGGCGGGCGGAAGCAGCCGGCCGGACAGCAGGGCCCGGTAGAAACGGTTCAGATCGTGGGTGGTGGAGACCAGGTCCCCCGCCGCCCCCGCCCATGACGGGTCCTGACGGGTGCTGTCGAAGATCCGGCCCGCCGCGTCCTTGCTGTAGCCGCGCCCGTGCGGCCCCGGCAGATCCGGCGAGTGCCCGGGCGCGCTGGTGCCCCGCAGACCCAGCGGTCCGGTGACGCGCTCCCGCAACTGGGCCGCGTACGACGCGCCGCCCGCCTTCTCGATGACCATGCGCGCCAGGACGTAGTTGGTGTTGGAGTACTTCCAGCCCCGGCCGGGCGGGAAGACGGGCCGGTGCCTCATGGCGAAGGCGACCAGGTCGCGGGGGGTGTACGCGTGATAGCGGTACCGGGGGAAGCCGGGGCCGAGGCGCCGCTGGAACTCGGCGTCGTCGGTGTAGTTGTGGACGCCGCTGGTGTGGTTGAGCAGCTGACGCAGCGTCACCCCCCGGCCGTCGTGGCCGTTGCCCCGGACGAGGCCGGGCAGCCAGTGGTCCACGGTGTCGTCGAGGGACAGCGCCCCGCGCGCCTCCAGCTGGAGCAGCAGGGTCGCGGTGAAGGTCTTGGTCACACTGCCCATCCGGAACCGGTCCGTGTCGCGGCGGGGCCGCTCGGTGCGCAGGTCCGCGACCCCGGACCGGCCCGTCCAGCTCCGGCCGCCCGGACCGTCCACCCGGGCCAGGACACCGGGCAGACCTGACTCGGTGAAGACGTCGAGGGCCCGCTGAGTGGCCTCGTGCCCCCGCTCCCCGGCCGCAGGAGCGGTACCGGGAGCGGCACCGGCCGGTACGGCACCGGTACCGAGGACGGCCGCCAGCAGGACCGCGCACACGGCGGCCGTCCTCCCGCGTCGCCGCCGCCCGTCCGTCGTTCCCGTGCTGCTGCCGCGCATCGCCCGCCTCCGGATCGCCGCCGGGGCGGGGCCCGCCCGCCCGGATGGTGGGGAGGACCCGCCGTCCCGCGGGGAAGTTGACGGCGGGACCGGAGATCAGGGATGTGTCAGGGTCGGGTGGCGGGCGGGTGGTACGGGACGTAAGGGGCGGACGTACGGATCCCGGGTACAGGGACGGCCTCGCGGAGATACGGGGGCATCCGCGCGGGCACAGGGGGCGGGGGCGCGGGCCCATGCCGGACGGGTGGGGCACCAGGCGGAGAACCGGATCGGGGGTACGCGGCGATAGAGGGAGCATGAGGCCGATACGCCCCGCGGGGGCAGGAGGGGACGACGACGCGGCATTGCTGCGGGCCGTCGCCCGGGGGGACACCGACGCCCTCAGCGTGTTGTACGACCGGCACGCGGGCTGGCTGCACACCCGGTTGAGCCGCCGCTGCGCGGACCCGGAGACCGTGCGCGAAGTACTCCAGGACACCTTCGTCACCGTATGGCGGTCCGCCCGTGCCCATCGCGGGTCCGAGGTGGGCGGCTGGCTGTGGGTGATCGCGGCACGGCGGCTGGTGGACACCCGGCGGGCGCAGGAACGCCACGAACGGACCGCCGTCGCGGAGCCCTGGGACGGCGCGGGCGCGCCCTCGGCGGAGGAACGGGTCTTGGCGGGACTGGAGTACGGGGACGTGGGGGCCGCGCTGGAAGGTCTCTCGCCGGAGCTGCGGGACGTGCTGCGGGCCACCGTGATCGACGGACTGACCACCCGTGAGGCGGCCCACGCGCTCGGCATCCCCGAAGGAACCGTCAAGACCCGGGCGGCACGCGCCCGTCGCGAACTGCGGGTCGCGCTGGAGCGGCTCGCGCCCCGGACCCGTCCGCTGGGAGGCACGGCATGAGCACACGACCGGTGAACGGCCCCGGGGACCGTCCCCAGGGCGGGCGGCCCGGCGACACCCCCGGCCGGGGCGCGGACGACGGCTCGGACGATCCGCGCGGGCGGGGCGGGTGGCACGGACCGGGTGACTGGCATGTCAGCGACCGGCTCGCCGCCCGCTACACCGGCGGCTCGATCACGGAGTCCGGCGCGTGGTCGGTGGAGAAGCACGTGGAGTCGTGCGGACCGTGCGCGGCCAGGGTCTCGGCCGCCGCCCGGGCCGGAGCGGCGGGACCCGTCCTCGGCCAGGTCCGCGCCGCGCTTCTCGCGGAGGTACTGGCGGACGCCCCCGAGGACTCCCGCGCCCCGGGCCGGGCGAACGACCGGCGCGGGCGACGGGCCACGGAGCGGCTGACCGGCCGGGTGACGGACCTGGTGCGGAACCGGCTGACCGGCCGGACGCGGAGCCGGGAGGCAGGCACGGGGCCGAACCGAGGGGTGGACCCAGCGCGGAGCCGGGAGGCGGGCGCAGCCCGGAACCGGGAAGCGGGCCCGGGGCGGAGCCAGGAGGCGGGCGCAACCCGGAATCGACATGCGAGCCCGGGCGCAGGGCCGGACCGAGGAGTGGGCCCGGCGCCGAACCCGGAGGCGGGCCCGGTGCGGAACCGGCGGCTTCGGGGCCGGGCGGCGGACCCGGGGGCGGTACGTGCGAGGCACGGGGTCGCGTTGCCGCTGCCGGTCGCCCGGTTGCTGTGGGCGGCGGGTCCCGCGCTGCGCGGGTCCTGGGCCGTCGGCGTCCTGCTCGTGGCGTTCGGCGCGCTGCTGCTGGCGCACGGCACGGGGCTCGCCGGGGATGCCCGGCCGCTGCTGCTGGCGGTGGCCCCCGCGCTGCCGCCCCTCGGGGTCGCCCTCTCGTACGGGGCGGGCAGCGACCCGCTGCACGAGATCACCGCCGCGACCCCGGCCGGGGGTCTGCGGCTGCTGCTGACCCGTACGGCGGCGGTGCTCCTGCTGAGCCTTCCGCTGCTGACGGCCGCCGGGGCGCTGCTGCCCGCCGCGTCCGGGGTCCCCGGGGCGGCGGCGTGGCTGCTGCCGGGGCTCGCGCTGACGACGGGCTCGCTCGCGCTGGGCTCGTTCATCGGCTGCCGCCGCGCCGCGTCCCTGCTCGCGGGCGGCTGGCTCGCGGTGGCGTTCCTGCCCCCGCTGCTGTCCGCGCCGGGGCGTACCGGGGGTCTGCCGCTGCCCCTGCACGCCACCGGGCCCGCCGCGCAGGCCGGCTGGACGCTGGCCGCCCTTCTCTGCGCGGCGCTGGTCGTCATGCGCCGCGCGTCCTTCGATCGTATGGAGAAACTGTGAGCACGACAGAGGGACCGTGGTACGGCGTCCCCGGGACGCGCGCGGTCGACATCACCGCGCTGACGGTCCGGCACCGGCGGACACTCGCCCTGGACGGGGTCGACCTGGCGTTCGGGACGGGGGTGCACGGTCTGCTCGGCCCGAACGGCGCGGGAAAGACCTCGCTGATCCGGGTTCTCGCGACGGTCGCCGCGCCCTCGTCGGGCCGGGTCGTGCTGCTGGGTGACGACGTGTCGTCCCCGGCGGGGCGCTCGGCGGTGCGCCGGAGGCTCGGATATCTCCCGCAGGAGTTCGGGTACTACCCCGGCTTCACCGTACGGGAGTTCGTCGGGTACGTGGCCTGGCTGAAGGAGATGCCCCGGGACACCGTGCCGGAGGCCGTGGAGCGGGCGGTGCGCCGGGTCGGGCTGGGCGACCGTATCGACGACCGGGTGCGGACCCTGTCCGGGGGGATGGTCCGCCGGGTCGGGATCGCGCAGGCCGTCGTCAACGACCCGGAACTGCTGCTGCTCGACGAGCCGACGGCGGGGCTGGACCCGGAGCAGCGCGTCGAGTTCCGCGCGCTGCTCCGGGAGCTGGGCGGCACCACCACCGTGATCGTGTCGACGCATCTGGTGGAGGACGTGGCCGCCGCGTGTTCCCAGGTGGCGCTGATCGACTCCGGCCGGGTCGCGTACCGGGGTACCACCGAGGGCCTCGCGGCGCTGGGCGGGACGGCCGGGCCGGAACCGGGCGGCGGCCCGGACGGGGACGGCAGCCCGCTGGAACGCGGGTACACGGCCGCGCTGCGCCGCCATCGCGCCGAGCACGGCCTGGGCCACGGCCCGGGCTCCGCCTCGGGGTCCGGCTCGGTGCGGGGCGCGGGCCGGCAGGCGCGGGCGTCGGTCGGCGGCCGGTCGGGGTGGCGCCGATGAGCGCCGTCGGGACCCGCCCCGGACCCACGGTGTCCGGGGCCGCGCGGACGCGCGGCACGGTACGTGCCCACCCGGTGCGGGCCGAGCTGCTGCGGGGGCTCGCTCCGTGGGCCGGTGTGCTCGTCGGGTGCGCCCTCGGGCTCGCCATGGCGCTCAGGGCGTCGTGGTGGCAGGGCAGTTGGTCGGAGACCCAGTCAGCGCTCCGGTACGCCGGCGTGCTGTTCGGAGCGCCGCTGGCGGGGGCCGCGGGCTGCTGGCAGGGGGCGCGGGAGCACCGCAGGCGTACGGTCGAACTGCTGGCCAGCACCCCGCGCGGCCCGTTGGCGCGGCTGCTGGCGGCGGCGCTGCCCGGGGCGCTGTGGTCGGCCGCGGTGTATCTGCTGGTCGCCGCAGCCGCGTTGCTGGCGTGTCTGCCGTACGCGGGGCCGGGGCGGCCGGAGTTCACGGCGACGCTGACGGACGCGGTGTTCCTCGTCGCGGTAACCGTGATCGGCCATGTGTGCGGGTCGCTGGTCCCGCGCAGGCTCACCCCGCCCGGGTACGCGGTCGTGCTGCTGCTCGTGTTCTCGTTCACCGCGACGGCGTCCTCGGGCGTCCGGCATCTGACGCCGATGGACGCGGAGAACGTCATGTCGGGGTCGGTCGCCGTGTGGTGGCAACCCCTGGCGTCGGCCGTCTGGTTCACCGGACTGGCGGGAGCGGTGGTGCTCGCCCACGCGGCGCGCCGCCGGTACACGACCCTGGTACCGCTGGCCGCGGCGGCGGTCGCGGCCGTCCTGATCGTCCAGACCGGTGACCGGATGTGGCGTGATGACCCGTTGTCCCGTCGCGAGGTGTGCGACACCAAGGCCGTACCGGAGGTCTGTGTGGCCGCTTCCGAATCGCCGCTGCTGCCGCGGGTGACGGCCGCGCTGTCGCCGCTCACCGACAAGCTGGCGGACGTCGAGGGAGCGCCCCGGCTCACCGGTCTGCGGCGCGACACCCGGCCCGGCGAGGCCCCGCTGCCGGAGCTGCGTCCGGGACTGTCCGTCGTACGCGGTGAACTGATCGACGCGACGGGTTACCTGACCGCGACGGCCTCGAATCTCGTGGCTCCCCCGGCCGCGTGCGGACCTCCCGCGCCGGGCGGGGTGTCGGAGGTCCCGGGCGCGGTGGAGCTGTGGCTGCTGCCGTCGTCCGTGCGGGCCGAGTGGCTGGCACGTCAGCGGGGTTGGGCCGCCGGTGACACCGGCGAACTCGCCCGGCTGGAGCGGCGGGCCGAGGCGGCCGAGCGGCTGGCCGGGCTGCCCGACGAACGGCGCCGGGCCTGGCTGACCGGATTCTTCGCGGCCCTCAAGGACTGCGCGCCCGGGAAGACGCCGCCGCTGTGACGCTGACGAGCGGTTCCCTGGGCCCCGGCCCGTCCGTGGCCGCGCCGCGCGGCCGTCGGCTGTATCTGCGGTCACGGCGGCTGACCGGCTCGGTCGTCGCGCTGGCGGTGACCGCCGCGCTCACCGCGTGGGCCGACCGGGGTGCCGGTGCGGGCGACCCGTCCGTCCGGGCGTCGCTGCTGACGGCCGCCCCGCTGGCGGCGGCGGCCGTCATCGGGACGGGTCTGTACACGCACAGCGACGAGCTGGACCGGACCGCCGCGCACCGCTGGTGGCCGCGGCGGTTCGCGCACCTCGTGGTCCTGTCACTGACGGCCTCGGTCCTGCTGGGGTGCGCGGTGCTCGGGGCCGGCGAGGAGCACGGTGTCCAGGCGATGGTCCGCAACACGCTCGGCGCGACCGGCACGGCCGCCCTGGCCGCGGTGGTCATCGGCGCCCGGCTGAGCTGGCTGCCGCCGATGGTCCAGCTGATGGGCGCGTACATGGCGGCCCTGACCGGTGCCGTCGGCGGCGGGTGGGTGACGCCGCTCGTCTGGCCCGCTCAGCCGGGTGACCGGGCCGGTGCGTGGCTGGCCGCCCTCGCGCTGTTCCTGGCGGGGGCGGGTCTCCACGCGTGGCGCGGGGCGGGCCGACGGGACGCGTGAGACGGACGCGGCTCAGGAGGCCGGGTCGCGGCGCATGCACCAGACCCGGGGGCCGCCGTCCGGGAGCGTGGTCCCGGCCGTCACCCTGAAGCCCAGGCGCTCGTAGAAGCGGACGTTGCGTTCGGTCGCGGTCTCCAGGAACGCGGGGTGACCGGCGCGGTCGGCGGCCTCGATCCCGGGGCGCAGCACCGCGGCGCCGAGGCCCTTGCTCTGGATGCCGGGGTCCACGGCGACGGTGGCGAGGAACCACACCGGTTCCGTCGGCCGGTGGGGGGCCAGTGCCTCCTCGGCGGCCATGAACGCCGGTGCCCGGTCACCCGCGAGTTCCGTCACGAGGGGTCCGACCTCCGCGAGGCCGGGCGCGGGGTCCTGTTCGGGGGTGGTCCAGGCGGCGACGCCGAGGCCGTCGTCGGCGACCCAGACCCGCCCGTGGGCCAGGCCCACCCGGGTCAGGAACAGTTCCTGGAAGCGGCGGACCCGCTCGGTGTGGTCGTCGGCGGCGACGACATGGCGGGTGAACGGGTAGTCCGCGAAGGCACGGGCGAGGGTGCGCACGGCGGCCGGTACGTCCGCTTCGGTCGCGGGGCGGACACGGTCGTCGGTGGTCATGGGGTGCCTTTCGGGAGAAGGGTGACTGTGCTGTCCCGGGGAAGGACGGTCATCGGCCGTCCCGGGTTGCCCGCGGCCGGTCGCCGTGCTCCGGGGTCCCGGGGGCGGTGCCGTCCGCGCGGATCGTCGTTCCGAGCGCCCGGCCCGCGTGGGTCTCGGTGTCGAACCGGTCGCCGTCGAGCGCGGCGCGCACGGCCCGGGTGATCCGGTCCACGTCGCCGCGTTCGGCGGGCGGCAGCGGCGCGTCGACCTCCTCGCGGGCCGCGGCGGCAGCGCCGAGGAGCCGGGCGGCGGCGCGGGGGCGGCCGTCGAGGGCGGCCGTTCCGGCGAGTCCTTCCAGCGCGAGGGCGACGGCCCGGGGGTCGGCCACGACCCGGGCGACCGCGAGTCCTTCCTCGTGCAGGGCGCGCGCGGTACGGGCTTCGCCGCGCAGTTCCGCGACGAAGCCGAGTTCCGCGAGGAGCAGGGCGACGGCGACGTCCACGCCCCGGGCCCGGTTCCAGACCAGACAGCGGCGCAGCAGGTCCTCGGCGGTGGCGAGGTCGCCGCGCCGCCGGGCGCCGAGTCCCAGTCCCAGTTCGGCGAGCTGGCGGCCGAACTGGTCGCCGTGCCGGACGGCGAGCCTTCGGGCGCGTTCGTGCAGGGCGTCCGCCTCGGCCGGGTCCCCGGCGAGGAGGGTGACCCGGCCGAGTCCGGAGAGCAGGTAGCAGAGCTCGGGCCACAGCCGCAGTTCCTCCGCGACGCGCAGGCATCGGCGGTGCAGCCGTGCGGAGGTCCCGTAGTCGCCGGCGATCTCGGCGAGGGAACCGAGGGTGGGGACGACCTGGAGGCGTCCCCAGTCGTCCCCGAGCGCGTCGAAGAGTGCAAGGGAGCGTTCTCCGTCGGCGCGTGCCCCGGTGAGGTCGCCGCGTGCCATCCGCTGCCAGGAGCGGACGCTGAGGACCGCCGCGGTGCCCCACGGGTCGTCGAGGGCGGCGACGGCGTCGGCGGCGCCGATGGCGAGGCGTTCACTGCCCGCGAGGTTGTCCCAGCCGAGGAGGGAGGCGAGGTACCAGCGGGCGCGGGCCCGGCGGACCGGGTCGGTGGTGACGCGGGCGTGGGCCGCGAGCGCGGGCGGGTCGGCGGCGGGGTCGTGCGGGGAGGCGTCCGCCGGGGGCACGGGGCTGGTCGGGCCGGGTGTCTCCCCGAGGACGAGTCCGGCGCCGAGCCGCCAGACCCCTGCCTCGGCGGCGAGGGCCGCGTCCCCGGGTGCGGCGGGCAGTGCGAGGACCGCGTCCAGCCAGTGGCGGGCCTCGGTGAGACGGCCCCGCAGATGCCAGTACCAGGCGAGGGCCCCGACCAGGCGCAGCGCGGAGGTGGTGTCGCCGTCCTGGACGGCGCCGCCGAGCGCGGTGCGCAGTCCGGGGGACTCCTCGTCGAGGCGGTCGAGCCACCGGCGTTGCCCGGGGCCGCGCAGCTCGGACGCGGCGCGTTCGGCGAGGGCGACCAGATGGGCGCGGTGGGCGCGCCGGACGTCCGCCGTCTCGCCCGTCGCGTCGAGCTGTTCGCGGCCGTACACGGCGACGGACTCCAGCAGCCGGTACCGCAGCCCGTGGTGTCCCGGGGCGGCGACGACCAGGGAGCGTTCGACCAGGCGGGCGAGGAGGTCCGCGATCCGGTCCCGGGGCACGGGCGGGCCCGCGCACACCGCTTCGGCGCCTTCCAGGGCGCAGCCGTCGCGGTGGAACGCGAGACGGCGCAGCAGGGCGCGTTCCTCGTGGTCCAGGAGGTCCCAGCTCCAGTCGATCATGGCGCGCAGGGTGCGGTGCCGGGCGGGGACTCCCCGGTTCGCGGTCGCCAGCAGCCGGAACCGGTCGTCGAGCCGCCCGGCGAGGCCGTCGAGACCGAGGGAGCCGACGCGGGTGGCGGCGAGTTCGAGGGCGAGGGGGATGCCGTCGAGACGGCGGCAGATCGCGGTGACGGTGGCGGTGGCCGGGCCGTCGGTGCGCACGGCTGGCGCGGTGCGGGCGGCGTGGGCCCGGAAGAGGGCGACGGCCTGCGGCTCGGCCAGCGGTGCGACGGCGAGCACCGACTCGCCGGGGACGCGCAGGGGTTCCTGGCTGGTGGCGAGCACCCGCAGCATGGGCGCGGACCGCAGTAGACGGGACGTCAGTTCCGCCACGGGGTCGGCGAGGTGTTCGCAGTTGTCCAGGACGAGGAGGAGGGGCCGGTCCGCGACGGCGGCGGCGAGCCGGTCGACGCGGTCGGGGACGCGGCCCGGAGCTCCGGCGGCCGGGGCTCCGGGCCGGGGTGGGCGGCGCGGCGCCGGTGGCTCGTCGCGGACCCCGAGCTCCGTCGCGACGGCTTCGACGACGGACGAGGCGGGGGCGTCACGGGCGACGGCGGCCAGTTCGACCAGTGCCACCTGCTCGCCGGTCGCCGCGATCCGGTGGGCGGCCTCCAGGGCGAGCCGGGTCTTGCCGACACCACCGGGGCCGGTGAGGGTGAGCAGTCGGCCGGTCCGCAGCCGGGTGACGGTGTCCTCGACGGCGTCCTCCCGTCCGACGAGCGCGGTCAGCGGTACCGGCAGCCGGGAGTCGCCCGGGGTCAGGGCCGGGTCCTGGCGCAGGATCGACCGGTGGAGGGACGCGAGGCCGGGGCCGGGGTCGACGCCGAGTTCACCGGCGAGGCGTGCGCGCAGCTCGTGGTAGGCGGCGAGGGCCTCGCCCTGGCGTCCGGCGCGGTACAGCGCGCGCATCTGCGCCGCGCGGAAGCGCTCCCGCAGAGGGTGGCGCTCCACCAGTTCGGCCAGCTCACCGAGGAGTTCGGGGAATCCGCCGAGCTGGAGCCGGGCCTCGGCGTGGTCCTCGGTCGCGACCAGGCGTTCCTCCTCCAGCCGTTCGACCACCGCCCGGGTGAGGAACGTGTCACGGAAGTCGGCGTAGGCGGGCCCCCGCCACAGCGCGAGCGCCTCGGTCAGCAGCCCGGTGCGCCGTCGCGGGTCATGGCTCGCGCGGGCCTCGGCGGTGAGCCGCGCGAAGCGTTCCGCGTCGACCGTGCCGGGGCCGGTGACGAGCCGATGGCCCGCGGGGGTCGCCGCGATCAGTTCCCGTCCGCCCGGTTCGGCGTCCCCGAGGGCACGGCGCAGCTGGGACACCTTGGTACGCAGTACCCGGGCGGGTTCGGCGGGCGGATCGCCTTCCCACAGGCCGTCGATCAGCTGTCCGGGCGGGACGGGACGGCCGGCGTGGGCGAGCAGCGCGGCGAGCAGCGCGCGGACCTTGCGTTCGGGTACGCGTACCGGCGTCCCGCTGTTGGTCCACACCTGAAGGGGACCGAGCACCCCGAATCGCATCGGCCCAGCCTATGCCCGGTGATCGTCCCCGCGGACCGGCGGCCGCGCCGAGGGACGGAAGCCGGGGGTGCGGGGCCCTCGGGGGCACGGGGATCTCGTGGGGTGGATGACCTCCAGGGTGCGGGTACGGGGCATCGGCGGGTGCGGGGATCCTCGGCTCCGGGGTGCGGGGAATCGGCGATGTCACCAGCGACCCGCGCGGGGACAAGCACGCCCGGCGGCGAAGCCTCTCCGAGGCACGGTGAACCCGGGGCGCCGGGGGCCCAGCGAGGCGACCGAAACATTTCCAGGACCGGCGCCACGCATCCTCGACCCGTCGCACCGACACCGCGCGGTACCGCCGAGGAGGCCCCCCATGCCGTCGTACGCACCACCCCGTCCCACGCATCGGGCGGGCCCGAGGCAATGGGCCGGGCTCGCCGTGCTCTCGCTCCCGCTGCTGGTGCTCGCGCTGGACGTCAGCGTGCTGTTCCTGGCGGCGCCGCAACTGGTCGCGGATCTGCGGCCGAGCGGCGCCCAGACCCTGTGGATCATGGACATCTACGGCTTCGTGATCGCGGGGTTCCTGGTCACCATGGGCACGCTCGGTGACCGGCTGGGGCGACGGCGGCTGCTGCTGACCGGCGGGGCGGTGTTCGCCGTGGCGTCGGTCCTCACCGCGTACGCGACCAGCGCGGAGATGCTGATCGCGGCCCGCGCGCTGCTCGGGGTGGCGGGGGCCACGCTGATGCCGTCGACGCTGTCGCTGATCAGCACCATGTTCCTGGACGCGCGGCAGCGCGCGCAGGCCATCGCGATCTGGATGACGACGATGACGGTGGGGGTCGCGATCGGGCCGCTCGTCGGCGGTGCGATGCTGGAGCACTTCTGGTGGGGCTCGGTGTTCCTGCTCGCCGTCCCGGTGATGGCCGTGCTGCTGGCCCTGGGGCCGGTGCTGCTGCCCGAGTACCGCGATCCGCGGCCGGGCCCGCTGGACATGCCGAGCATCGCGCTGTCCCTCGCGACACTGCTTCCGGTGGTCCATGGGCTGAAGCACCTGGCCTCCGAGGGGCCCGGCCCGGTGACGGCGGTGGCCGTGGCGGCCGGGGTGCTGTGCGGGGCGCTGTTCGTACGGCGGCAGCGGCGGCTCGCTCATCCGCTGCTGGACCTGTCGCTGTTCTCGAACCGTACGTTCTCGGTCGCGCTCGGCCTGCTGCTGTTCGGGCTGGTCGCGATCAACGGCGTGCAGTATCTCGCACCGCAGTACTTCCAGTTGGTCGCGGGCATGTCCCCGCTGCGGGCGGGCCTGTGGATGCTGCCGGTGGTCCTGGCGGCGACGGCGGGCATGATGCTCGCGCCCCCGCTGGCGCGGCGGTTCGGCCCGGCGCGGGTGATGGCGGGCGGCGCGCTGCTGTCGGTGGCGGGCTTCGCGCTGGTCAGCCAGGTGGACACGGCCGGGGGGCTGTCGACCCTGGTGACCGGGTCGGCCATCGCCATCGCCGGGATCAGCCCGCTACCGGTCCTGACGACCGAACTGGTGGTGGCCGCCGCACCGCTGGAGAAGACGGGCTCGGCGGCGGCGATGTCCGAGACGAGCGGGGAGCTGGGTGTCGGTCTGGGGGTGGCGCTGAACGGGAGCCTCGTCGCCGCGGTGTTCGCCGCCCGGACGGCTTCCGAGCCTGCGGCGGGCGACGATCTGGCGAGCACCCTGACGGTCGCCGGGACGCTGCCCTCCCCCGCCGGTGACGAACTGACGGCCACCGCCCGGGACGCGTTCACGGCGGGCCTCAACATGGTCGGGGTCGCCGGGGGCGCGCTGATGCTGCTGCTCGCGGTCGGCGCCGGATGGGCGCTGCGCGGGACGCGGAGCGCGACGGACGACGCGACGAACAGGGCGGCGGACGAAGCCGGGGACGACGCGGCGGACGACGACGCGAGCCACCGTGCGGCGGCCAGGGTCGACAAGGCCGGGTGACGCGGGGGGCGTGTCCGCGGTGACGACACCTGTCACGGCCGCCGCCGCCCGCACCCCCAGCGGTGACCAACGCGGGTGTTCGGGAGGCGGGTTGGAGCCTGGAGCGCGGCGTCCCAGACGGGTGGCGGTGACCCGGCCGAACGGTTCCGGTGCGGCCCAGGGCGGGAACGGGACGGCCGTCGGGCGGATGGTACGGTCGCGGGATGAGCGGTACCTAGAGGTTCTCAGGGTCGACCGGGCGTCCGGCCGCCGTCACGGCGGATACGGGGACGAGCCCGGCGGCGACGTCTGTCCGTGTGCCGTTTCCGCACGGAGCCCCCGTGCGGCGCGCGTCTTCCTGAGAATCCGGAGTACCGCTTCCCATGTCCTTCCTTGCCCGTGACGGGCGGCCGAGCGCTGCCGTCGGCCGTCCCCGGTCCCGTCGGCTGACCCTGCTGGTCCTCGCCCTGTTGCAGTTCCTCATCGCCGTCGACGTCACCGTCGTGAACATCGCGTTGCCCTCGATCGGCACCGACTTCGGTGCGGACGCCCGTCAGCTCACCTGGGTCGTGACGGGATACACCGTCGTCGGCGGCGGGCTGCTGATGGTCGGCGGCCGGATCGCCGACCTCCACGGCCGCCGCCGCACCCTGTTGGTGGGCGCGGCGGTGTTCGGTCTGGCGTCGCTGGCCGCCGGACTCGCGACCTCGCTGGAGATGCTGGTCCTGGCCCGCTTCGCCCAGGGTGCCGGTGAGGCGCTCGCCGCTCCGGCGGCGATGTCGACGCTGGCACTGCTCTACCCGGACCCGGCGGCCCGCTCCAGGGCGCTCGGGGTCTGGGCCGCGGTCGCGAGCAGCGGTCTGGTGCTGGGCTTCCTGCTGTCGGGGCTGATCACCCAACTCCTCCACTGGCGCTGGATCTTCCTGGTCAATCTGCCGCTGATCGCCGTGGTGCTGGTGGGCGTACGGGTGCTGGTGGCGCCCGACGAGCGGCGGGCCGCGCGGCAGCCGCTCGACCTTCCCGGGGCGCTGCTGCTGACGGCCGCGCCGCTGCTGCTGATCCACGGTGTCATCGAGTGGGGCGAGCAGCGTCCCGATGTCCTGTCGGCCGCCGGGACCACGCTGGCCGGTGTGCTGTGCGCCCTGGCGTTCCCGGTGGTGGAGCGGCGCTCACCGCATCCGCTGGTTCCGCTGTCGTTCTTCCGCGACCGGGTACGGGTCGTCGCCAACCTGGCGACGGCGCTGCTCAGTGCGGCGCTGTCGACGTCGTTCTTCCTGCTGACGCTGTTCGTGCAGCGGGATCTCGGGCTCTCGCCGATCGCCGCGGGGCTGTGCTTCCTGCCGCTGGCGGTGACCCTGATCCTGGCGACCGTCGTCGTGCCCGGTGTCCTGCGGCGGGTGGGAGACGCGCGGGGCGCGGTGCTCGGGATCGTGGCCACCGGTCTCGGCTGCGGCTGGCTCGCCGTGTCCCCGTCGGATTCGGCCGCCGTCGCGGTGCTGCCCGGGATGGTGTGCGTCGCGTCCGGTATGGGGGTCGCGCTGGTGGCGTTGCAGAACGCGGCCCTGCACTCGGTCACCGAGGACGACGCGGGTATCGCGTCCGGGGTGCAGCGGTGCGCCGATCAGCTGGGCGGGGCGGGCGGTGTGGCGCTGTACGTGGGGATCGGGTTCTCGTCGCTGCCCGGCGGTGACACCGATCCGTATGCCGTCGCGTACGGGATGGCGATCGTCGGGCTGACCGTCGCGGCGATCGGTGTGCCGCTGCTGAGCCGGGGCGGGCGCACGGCGTAGCGGGACCGTGAACGCGGCCGAGCCGTGCCCGGGAACAGTCCCGGTGCACGGCTCGGTGCGGGTCGCGGCGGGCCGGGTCCCCGGCCCGCCGGACCGTCAGACGATCGGGGAGACGGCCACGCAGCCGGCGGCGGAGGCGGCGCCCTTGCCGGCCTCCTCGGCGATGGGCTTGCCCTTGTAGATGATCTTGCAGGCGACCTCGGAGTCACCGGTCGGGTCGACGGCGAGCGGCAGGACCGAGGGCGGCATGATGCCGCGCAGGGTCACGGTCTTCTTCCACGGGAGGGTCGGGTTCTCGACCGTGGCGAGCTTCGGGTTGGTGGCGGTGCCGCCGCCCTCCGCGTACTGGATGCTGGCGATGCTCTTGCCGGTGACCTCGTACGTGACCTCGTACTTCTCGTTCATCGACTTGTCCACCGCCTTGTCGACCTCTTCGGTCGCCTTCTCCTTGGCCGCGTCGGTGACCTCGGAACAGGCACTGAGGCCGAAGACGAGGCCCGCGACGGTCAGCGCGGCCAGGGCGGAATTGCGGATGGAACGGTGCATGAGGGACCCCCGGGTCATGATGGTGAGACCCGCACACAACCGTAAAGCGGCGGTAAAAGTCAAACCGGTCGGACCCTCCGAAGAGCAGGTCAGCGCAGCCGCCGCGACCCTCCCCCAGGTGGCGCGGGGGACGCCGGGGGCGACCTGCGGGACGGTGTCCCGTTCGCGCGCCGCGAGCACTCGCCCACCACGGCACGCGTGTCGGCCGTTCCGGGTGCCCCGTTCGCGCCGGATGGAGTGCCGCCGGCGCCACGGGCCACGTCCGGTGCGGAACGGATCGTCCACCGCACCGGTACTCGCTCCGGGGCTCACACCACCCACCCGTGACCCCGAAATGTCACCGAAAGTGTCTGAACGATCACAGGTTTGGGTAGCTTCGGGGCTGTGCGGCGCGGTCGCGGCGTACGGCAATCCCCCACCAGGAGCCATCCGTTGAGCAACACCACCGTCCGCCAGGACGACGCCCCGCCCCTCGGCCATCTCATGGAGCTCGCCTCCGGGTTCATGGCCTCGAAGGTCCTCCTCGTCGCCGCCCGCCTCGGGCTGTTCACCGCTCTCGCCGAACAGCCCCTGACCGCGCCGGACCTGCGGACCCGGCTCGGTCTGCACCCCCGCTCCGCCCGCGACTTCTTCGACACCCTGGTCGCGCTCGGCGCCCTCGACCGCGACGGCGACAAGTACGCCAACACCCCGGCGGCCGACTACTACCTGGTGCGCGGCAGGCCCGCCTACGCGGGCGGCTTCCTGGAGATGAACGACAGCAGGATGTACGCCCTGTGGGCCGACCTCGAAACGGCGCTGCGCACCGGGCTCCCGCAGAACGGCATCACCGACGGCGACGACGGGATGTACACCGCCCTGTACCAGGACCCCGACCGGCTCGCCGTCTTCCAGGAGGCCATGACCGGGCTGTCCATGGGGTCCGCGCACGCCCTGGCCGAGGTCTTCGACTGGGCGCCGCACCGCAGCGTGGTGGACATCGGCTGCGCGGAGGGCGCCGTCCTCACCCATCTGCTGGACCGCCACCCGCATCTGCGGGGCATCGGCTTCGATCTGCCCGCCGTGGCACCCGGTTTCCACCGGCGCCAGGAGGAATCCGGCCTCGGCGACCGGCTGGCCTTCCAGCCCGGCGACTTCTTCGCCGACCCGCTCCCCCGGGCGGACGTGCTCGTCCTCGGACACATCCTCAGCGGCTTCGCGCTCCCCCAGGCCCGCACCCTGCTCGACAAGGCGTACGAGGCGCTGGCGCCGGGCGGCACCCTGATCGTCTACGAGTCCCTGCTGGACGACGACCGGCGCGAGAACGTCCATGGGCTGCTGATGAGTCTGACCATGCTGCTGGAGACACCCGGCGGCTTCGAGTACACCGGCGAGGACTGCCGCGGATGGCTGGCGGAGGCGGGGTTCAGCGAGAGCCGGGTCCATCATCTGTCCGGCCCGGAATCCATGGTCGTCGCGGTGAAGTAGGCGCCGCCGTCCGGGGTCCGCCGCCCGCCCGTTCCGCCGCCGTCCCGCGCGGGGCGGCGGCGGTACGGGCCCGTCCGCCCCGCCCGTCGGTCCTGGCGTCCGTCGCGGACCGGGGTGTCCGGCCGACGCACCTCCGGTCGGCCCACGGTCGTCAGCCGGCGCCGTACACCACCTTCACCTCCTCGAAGCCGAGCGACCGCAGCAGCCCGCGCAGCATCGTGGTGGTGTTGGCCTCGGCGCGGTCGACAAGGCTGGTCTCCTGGGCCGCGTCGGCGATGTGCCGGGCCGCCAGCCGCTGCACCGCGCGCTCGTCGCCGGGGTTGTCGGAGAAGAAGTCCCCGAGGCGGTCGAGGAGTCCGCGCTGTTTGGACACCGCGTAGGAGCGGTCGGGGTCCAGCGCGGGCTCGGCGAGCCGGGCGTGCGGCAGCCGCAGGGTCGCGGAGCCGCGGTCCTTGTCGACGGTGACGGCACCCTCGTCGATCCGTCCGAGGTCGACGTACGCGTCGACCGAGCCCGCGCCGACGTACAGGACGCGTGTACCGCGCAGCGCGTCCGGCAGATAGCGCGCGTCCTTCTCCAGGTCCACCACCACCTGGAAGTTGCCGGACGCGGCCTGGTAACGGCTCATGTCCTGGATGGACTTGAGAAGCACCGGGCCCGTACGGTCCTTGGTCTCCTCGCCGAACATCCCGTCGAACCCGGAGGACAGCCGGGCCCCCGTGACGAACACCCCGGCCGCCAGCGCCGCCACGGCGAGCGCCAGTGCCCACCGGGGAGCCTTCCTCACCACACCACCCAGGAGCATGACTCCTCCTTCCGTCGGTAGACGATTGCCCCGGACTGCGTGGATCAGGCCATGCCGCGGCGAGCGGCCCGGGCGAAGAGTCCATGCACTCGCGCCAAGAGTCCAAACGGGCCCCTTGCGCATCAGGGGACCCACCGACCATCGTCCTTCGTGAGGTTCATGACAAAGCCACGCACCATCAGCTCCCCTGGAGGCTCGATGAACGACGAGGCAGTACAGGACCGGTCCCCCGAGGACGGCGACGACGGGCCGATGAGCCGCCGTTCCGTGCTGCGGACCACGGCGGGCGCCGCGGGCGCGGGGCTCGCGCTCGGCGCGCTGGGCGCGGGTCCCGCCGCCGCGGCCGGACCCGCCGCCGCGGTCGCCGCGGCGGCCGGACGGGAGCCGGACGCGACGCCCGCGCGCAAGGGCCGCACTATGGCGGGGGTTCCCTTCGAGCGCCGCACCACCGTCCGGGTGGGGATCATCGGGCTCGGCAACCGCGGCGGCTCGATGGCCGATCTCTTCCTGGCGCTGCCGGGGGTCCGGGTGGTCGCCCTGTGCGACCCGGTGCGGGACAAGGCGGAACGCGTCGCCGCGAAGGTCGTCGCGGCGGGACAGCCCGCCCCCGCGGTGTACGCCAAGGACGAGGACGACTACGAGAACCTGTGCGCACGCGGCGACCTGGACTTCGTCTATGTGGCGACGCCGTGGGAGACGCACTTCGCGATGGCGAGAGCCGCGATGCTCAGCGGCAAGCACGTAGGGGTGGAGTGTCCGGTCGCGATGCGGCTGGACGAGCTGTGGGCGCTGGTCGATCTGTCGGAGCGGACCCGGCGGCACTGCATGCAGCTGGAGAACTGCGCCTACGGCCGCAACGAGATGCGGGTGCTGCGGATGGCGCACGCGGGCAAGTTCGGTGAACTGCTGCACGGCGCGGGCGCCTACAACCACGATCTGCGCGGTCTGATGTTCGACGACGACTACTACGAGGGCCCCTGGCGGCGGCTGTGGCACACCCGGCTGCGCGGTGATCTGTACCCGAACCACGGTTTCGCCCCGGTCGCCAACTACATGGACGTCAACCGCGGTGACCGGGTGGTGAGCATCTCCAGCTTCGGCACCCCGGCGCTGGGGCTCGCCGAGTACCGCGAGGCCCATGTACCGGCGGGCCATCCGAGCTGGAAGGAGTCGTACATCGGCAGCGACCGTACGGTCAGCATGCTCCGGACGGCGAAGGGCCGGATCATCCGGCTGGAGCACGATGTGTCGACCCCGCACCCGTACAGCAGGATCAACAGCCTCGGCGGGACCAAGGGGGTCTTCGAGGACTACCCCGCGCGTATCTACATCGAGCCCGACCACCTGGACGACCGCTGGGCGGACTTCTCCCGCTACGCCGAATGGGACCACTGGCTGTGGAAGGAGCACGCGAACCCGCCGGGCGGCCACGGCGGGATGGACTACATCATGCTGTTCCGGCTCACGCAGTGCATGCGGCTGGGCCTGGTACCGGACTTCGACGTGTACGACGCGGCGACCTGGACGGCGCCCGTCCCGCTGAGCCACGCGTCGGTCAAGGCACAGGGCGCGCCCCAGGCGATCCCCGACTTCACCCGGGGCGAGTGGCGCAAGGCCCGCGCCGGGACGGACTCCGAACGGCCCGCGAACGACGGATGACCGGTGGTGCCCGCCCCGCCCGCCGGACGGCGGTCCGCGGGCGGGGCCGGGCACCCGCTGGTCAGATGCCCTGCGACGCCATCTCGATGATGGAGCGGTAGTAGGCGGCGGTCGACACCACGCAGGCGCGGTAGGTGCGGTTCTGCTTGACGACCAGGTAGTAGTCACGCAGGTTCTTCCAGTACTGCACGAGGTAGCCGAGGCCCGGGACGAACCCCGGCGGCCTGGGAACGAGGGCGAACGCCGCCGAACATTCCAGGATGCGTTCCGTGGCCTGCGACAGGACGCCCGCGACCTCGGCGTTCATGTTCCAGCCGGCGGCGAGCTCCGGGGTCCAGATGGCGCCCGCGATCTCCCGCAGCCGCTCCTGCTCCTCCGGGGTGGGATCGCTCTGGAACCGCGCCTGGGCCGTGCCCGTGGCGCGGTCGGCGCCGCGGTGGTCGGCGGCCTGGGCCGCCGACCCGAGCGCGCCGACGGCGAGTGTCGCTCCGGCGGCGAGCAGCGCCGTCGCCGTGGTCCAGCGGGTCCCGCGTGTGCTCATGGTGTTCCCCCTCGGTTCCCGTGCGGGCCGCCCGGATGGCGGTCCGGTCGTGGTGCGTGGGCGGATCGACGCTGACACGCCCGCCAGGAGCCGTCAACGAGGCCTCGTCGGACGGTGGTTGTCGGACAGCACGCCGCACGGCCGCGGGGCGCGTCCGTGGTCCGTGGGCCCGGCGCGGCCGGCCTCCGTGCCGGGTCCGGCTGCCCGGACAGAGCGCGCGGGGACGGGTGCGGGCGTACCGCGCGGGGGCCGGTAGCGTGTGCGGCTCGATCTTGGACGGGCGCCTGGGAGGCGCCCGGGAGAGGGGGTTCGGGATGGACACGGGGGTCGAGGACGAGGTCCATGACGAGGTGTTCCCGAAGGTGGCCGCCCCTGCGGACGGCAGCCGGTGGACCGCGCCGACGGACATCGAGCAGCGGCTGCACTCACTGTGCGCGAAGGACAACGACCACGCCTATCTGCGGACCGTCGCGCTGGAGGGCGTGTACTACCCGGTGCGGCTGGACGTGGCACGGGCCCGGCGGGAGGACGGCGACGACGCGTCGGCCGACCTGCCGATGCTGACCGTCGACGCGCCGGACGGGCGGACCGTGGCACAGGTCTACACGACGGGACTGCTGCCGCGTCCGCATCCGTATCTGGTCTACGAGTACGCCTCGTTGGGACGGCTGGCGTTCGATCTGCCCGCGCACGTCGATGTGCTGGCCGTGAACGCCGCCACGCCCTGCGAGCGCTACTTCGCGACCGACGCCGAGGAGCGGAAGGCCTGGCTGGAGTCGCACAACGAGCTGTTCGACCCGGACGCCCTCGCGGACCGGGTGGTGACCCTGCGCTCCGGCGGTCCGGGGCAGGGCGACCTGCTGCACGGTCTCGCGTGCGGCGCGCATCTGTGCTTCGCGAACGGCGAACCCTGGAACGCCCACCACTGGCACGGCGGCAAGGGGCACACGGGCGAGGTCGACCGGATGGCCGAGGGCTGGGACGTGGGTGACCGGGACGACTGGCTGGACATCCAGGAACGTCTGCTGCTCCGGGAGGTGAGCCCCTGGGGCTGGGACTTCGTGCTGGACGCGCGGACCTCGCTGTTGGAAGGCGCGGCGGACGGCGGAGCCGATCCGCGGCTGTGGCGGGATCACGCCGAGGAGGTGCTGCGGGCGCGGCTGGCGGAGGCCGGACGGGCGACCGCCGAGCAGACCGGCGAACTCGTGCACAAGGTACGGGCGCTGGTGGGTTCGGTACTGCGGTACGAGTCCCGGTTCCGGGCCGACGGACTGCTGCCGCCGGGCGGCCGGATACGGTCGGTCGCGGCCTGGGACCTGGGCCGGGCCTCGCAGATGGCCCGCTGGGGGCGGGGCGCGCGGTACGCGACGCAGGCGGAGACGTACGCGGCGCTGGAGCGGGTGTCCCGGGTGGCCAGGGTGATGTACGGCTCCTGGGAGGAGTTCTCGGCCGGGTACGTGCTGGGGCGGTGTCTGCACTTCGACGAGGAGAGCTTCGGGTCCTGGTACACCGAGGTCCTCGACGCGCACCGGGCGCTGACCACCGACCCTGACGGACCGTGGCGGACGGTGCCCTTCACGGCGGACTGACCAGGGGCGCCCGGCACCGGAGGGCCGCACAGGTCCGGCACTTCGGGACCGGGTACGTCCAGCGGTTCCGGCGCCGGGCGTACCCGATCCCGAATCCGCACCGTCGGCACAGAGTCCCCGTTACCCCGGGGCGGAACGGGGAGTCACCCACGCTCCCGGAACACGGAATTCACCGGACCGACGGAGCGGAACGCATTCACCGGCGCCCACGCGGCACTCCAACTGCCCTCCCCCGCAAGGCGTTCGGGACCGCCATGAGCCGCTCGCTGCGCCCGGGAATTCCGCCATACGGGTGAGAGCGCTCTCACTCCCGCAGCGATTCCCCAGGAGGCCGCATAGGCGAACCCACGAAGCCGCCTCTTCACATGGACGGAGCTTCTGTTCTCCATTTGTTCACCTTGTGCGCCCTCGGAGTTCCGGCATTTCGAGCACCCCGGAGGAGGGCTATGGCGCGCGTCACAGGGAACCCGGGGGTAGGACCGGACACCACCCGGCGTGAACGCAAGGGTGCCGACTCCCCCTGACTCAGGGGGGATTACCCCACCCGGGAGCGACTGGTGTACCCCAGTGATCACGCGCGACGGGGGTCCTACGTTGGGGTGACCGGCGTTCGCCGGGACTCCACCGCTCTGGAAGGGAACCCCCATGCCCCGCTCCTCGCGCGCCATCCGTACCGCCGCGCTCGGCGCCACCGCCGCCGCGGTCTGTCTGTCGGTCCTGCCTGCCGCCCCCGCCGGGGCCGCCGGTCCGGCGGCCGACCCGGGGCGGGCCGGTCCGGCCGCCCGCTTCCACCATCAGCAACTCGACTGGCGCAGTTGCGTCCAGGGCCCCGGTGACCAGGTCGGGAAGGACCTGGAGAAGGCGGGCGCGCGCTGCGCCGGGGTGACGGTCCCGCTGGACCACCGGAACCCCGAAGGACGGACGATCACCATCGCCGTCTCCCGGATCGAGGCGACGGACCGGGCCCGCAGGATCGGGCCGCTGCTGCTCAACGGCGGTGGCCCCGGCGGCCCCAGTCTGGGTGACGCGCCGGCGGCCCGGGACGCGATGAAGGACGTGGCGGGCCGCTACGACATCATCGGCGTCGATCCCCGGTTCGTCGGCCGCAGCGCCCCCGTGGACTGCGGCTGGCCCACCGGGACCGCGTTCCGGTCGGCGGGGAAGGACCGGGCCGGGTTCGACCGGACGACCGCGCTCTTCCGGGACCTGGCCGAGCGCTGCCGGACCGCCGTGGGCGATGTGCTGCCGTTCGCGAGCACCCGTGCCACGGCACGGGACATGGACATCATCCGTGCCGCGCTCGGTGAGCGGAAGATCTCCTACCTCGGTTACTCGTACGGGAGTTATCTCGGTCAGGTGTATGTGTCGATGTTCCCGGGCCGCGCCGACCGGGTGGTCCTCGACGGGGTCATCGACCCCGTCGCGTACGGCCCGCGGCTGCTGGCGGGCGCGACCGCGGAGAACCGCGCGGCTCTGGAGAACTGGGCGGCATGGGTCGCGGACCGCCACCGCGCCTATGGGCTGGGGACCTCACGGAAGGCCGTGGTGCGGACCGTGGAGGGGGTGCAGCGCTCCGCTGAGCGCGCGCCGTTCCGGCTCGGGGAGTTCACGCTCGACGAGCACACCGTCCCCGCGCTGGTCTTCGGCTCGTTGTCGGACGACAACGCCGCGGCGTTCGACCGGTTCGCGCGCATGGTGCGGGAGATGCGGCAGGCCGCGTCCGGTACGCAGGTCTCCCCGTCACCGGATGTCGCCGAGACCCTGAAGTTCGTGTTCACCGGCGCGGTCTCGGCCGGTGGCAGTGCGCAGAACGCCATCCTGTGCGCCGACAAGGCCGCCCCGCGTGATCCGGAGGTGTACTGGCGGGACATCGAGCGGGCCCGTGCGAAGGACGCGCTGCTGGGTCCGTTCACCCAGAACGCCAATCCGTGTGCCTTCTGGGACCGGCCGGCCGAGCGGCCGACGAAGGTGACCGGTGACTTCCCGGCGCTGCTGGTCAACTCCGTCGGGGACCCGCGGACCACGTACCGCGGGGCGCGGGTGGTGCGTGCCGACTGGAGCTCGTCGCGCCTGATCACCCTTCAGGGCTCGGACCAGCACGCGGTGTACGGCTTCTTCGGCAACCGGTGCGTGGACGACCGGGTGAACGCCTATCTGGCGACGGGTGAGCTGCCCGCGAAGGACTCGACCTGCCGTCCGGAGCCGGGGCAGGGTACCCGCTAGCACGGCTCCTGTCCGGCTCTCCGTCATTCTCCGCCGATGTGTGCGGTACCCCGGTCCGGCCCGGGGTACCGCACACATCGGCATATGCCTTTGGGGAATTACAGAGGGTGCACGCCGACCGGCCGACCACAACCCCACGATCCGCCACTTCATCGACGAATTCACCGGCGCATCGGCGGCAATTCCCCCCCGGGTCACCTGCTACGACCCCGACCGCCCGCGCACCGGCGGATCGAATTCCCGCCAAATGCTCCGCGGTGTGCGCGGCTTCAGCCATTTGGGGCAGGCGGTGGGCGTGGGGGCGCACGACTGTGCCTGTCGCGCTCTTCCGTTGCTCCCCCGTGCATCCGGCCACCAGTCAATTCCCGGTGAATCGGACAGTATTGGCATGGCACCACTGATGTGCTGGGGGTGAAGGTTGATCGAGAAGAGACCCGACGGGTACCGATCGGCGGGACTCACGGGAGATTGTGTCGAGGAGCAGCTCATGACGAAGGTTCTGCTGGTGCACACGGTGTCCCTGTGGCGGGCGTCCTTGGCTTCGCTGCTCAGCAGGGACCCTGGCCTCAAGGTGGCGGCCACCGACCTGGACGGTGTGCCCGCGGCCCTGGCGGAGTCACCCTCGGACATAGTTCTCACGGATCTCGACTGTCCGGATTCCCGGGACATCATGAGGCTGGTGGAATCCTTGCGCGGCGGCCGCCAGGGGCAGCACATCGCCCTGGCCGTGCTCGCCCGCCGGAATCGTATCGGGGATCTCCGTACCGCGTTCGAGGCGGGGGCCACCGGATACATCGACAAATTCGGTCCGGTGGATCACCTGTGTGAAGTGGTGCGGAAAGTCGGGGCGGGTGGCCGTCATATCGACGAATCCCTCGCTTTCACCCTTCTCCAGGCCTCGGAGGTACCGCTTTCCTCGCGTGAGTTGCGAGTTCTCTCGCTGGCCGCGGACGGTGAGTCGGTGGCGTCGATAGCGCGTTCCCTGTGTCTGGCGAGCGGTACGGTACGCAATTACCTCGCCGCGGCGATACGTAAGACGGGGGCGCGCAACCGGCTCGACGCGATAAGGCTCTCCAAGGAATGCGGGTGGTTGTGAACCGCCCTCGCGCGATGCGGCCCACCGGGGAACCGGTCGGGTCCGGGGCAGCCGTGGCACCCGGCCGTGAGCGGTCAGGGTGGCGGCCATGGCCAGGCTCCTATCGGGGTTGGGGAATCCGGTGGTCGGGTGCCCAGTGGCCCGCGAGGTCCCGGTAGCGGGCGGAGCGGGCGAGGAGTTCGTCCGGGGTGCCGTACTCGGTGGCCGCGCCGTCCATGAGCAGGACACGGTCGGCCCGCCGGGCGGACGCGAGACGGTGGGCGATGACGACGAGGGTCCGGGGGCGGCGGGCGAGCGCGTCCTCCGCCCGCGCCTCGGCCGCCGGGTCGAGATGGCTGGTTGCCTCGTCCAGGACGAGCAGCGGGACGGTGGTGAGATGTGCGCGCACCAGCGCCAGCAACTGCCGTTCGCCCTGGGACAGCCGGGCGGGGCCCACCGGTGCGTCGAGCCCGCCGACCCGCTCCGCGAGCCGGTCCGCGCCCAGCTCGGCGAGGGCGTCGGTGATCTCCCGGTCGGTGGCGCCGGGACGCAGATAGCGCAGATTGTCGCGGAGCGTGGCGGTGAAGATGTACGCCTGCTGCGGCAGCAGGGTGCGCAGGGCGGTGGGTTCCGGGCCGTCCGGGGACGCCGCGGGCCGTCCCAGCCAGCGCACCTCGCCCCGGGTCGGGGGCAGCACCCCGGCGAGGAGGGCGGCGAGCGTGGACTTGCCGCTGCCGCTCGGGCCCACCACGGCGAGCCGTTCACCGGGACGCAGGCCCAGGTCGAGCCCGTCGACGACCGGCCGGGCGGCGGGCCCGTACGCGAAGCTCACGGAGCGCAGTTCGGCGGTGAGCGGGGCTTCGGGCAGGGCGTGGCCGTGGCGGGGGTGCGCCGCGGGCGGGGACGGCAGGGAAAGCGGCCGGGTGAAGCGGTCGAGGACGACCACCAGTCGTCCTCCGGCGGTCCCGAGGACGGTCAGCAGCGCGTGCACGGCCGGTGCGAGCGACTGGGTGAGATAGGTGAAGGCGCCCAGCAGCCCGCCGGTGGTGAGTCCGTGGTCGAGCAGCCAGGGCGCGGTGAGCAGCAGCAGGATCGGGGGCAGCGCCCCGCAGAGTCCGAGGGCGACGATCCGGGCGGCGGCCCAGCGGGCGAGACTGCGGGCGGCCCGTGTCTGGTCGTCGGTGAGCCGGGCGGCCCGTTCGCGCACCTGCGGGGAGCCGCCCGCCGCCGCGATGTCGGTGAGGGCGCCAGCCGTCGTACCGGTATGGGCGGCGAACGCCTCGTCGGCGTCGAGGTAGGCGCGCTGATGGACGGCCATGGGGGCGAGGGTGACGGCGAACAGGGCGATCCCGGCGAGGAGCGGGGGCAGCACCACGAGCAGCAGCCGGGGGGACAGTACGGCCATCCCTGCCAGCGCGCCCACGGCGGTGAACACGAACGAGCGGAGGGACAGCACGAGTCCGCCCCATCCGTCGCGGGCGATCTCGCTCTGATGGGTCACCCGGGACACGGACCGGCTGTCGGCGGGGCCGCCGTCCAGGGCCTCCCCCAGCCCGCGGGTGACGGCACGTCGTACCAGGCCGTCCCGCAGGGGTTCGACCAGGTCGGCGAGGCCCGCGAAGACCCCCCGGGTGGCGAGCGCGGCGGGCAGCACCGCGAGAGCGGCGACGGCCAGCCACAGCAGTCCTACGGCCGGGGCGCCGTCAAGGAAGCCCCGGTCGAGGGCCTGGGCGACGGCGTATCCGCCGATGAGGGTCTGGCCGAACTCCAGCAGCGACCAGGCCGAAAGCCGGCCCATGGGTCCGGTGCGCGCGCGCAGGAACGGCCGGGCCTCACGGGTGACCCTGCGCAGGGAGCCTTTGGTGGCGGCGGTGGCGCTGACGGTGGCCGCGGTGGCGGGCCGCTCGGTGTCGGGGGCCGTGCCGGTGTCGGCGGGCCGCTCGGTACCGGGAGCCGTAGCCGCGTCGGGGGACGTGCCGGTGTCGGGAGCGTCGGCGGGCCGCTCGGTGCCGGGGGAGGTACCGGGAGCGGTGCCGCCCGAGGTATCAGGAGCGGTGGCGGAGGGGCTGCCGGAGGGCGTGCGGGGGGCGCTCATCGGGTGTCGTCCCCTGTTCCGGTCCGGAACACCGCCCGGTAGCCGGGGTCGGCCCACAGTTCGGTGTGCGGGGAGTGGGCGCGGACCCGGCCGCCGTCCAGCCAGATCACGCTGTCGGCGTCGGCGGCCGTCGACACCCGGTGGGCGACCACGATCCGGGTGCGGTGGCCGGTGCCGTGGATGAGCGCCCGCTGGACGAGCCGTTCGGTGACGGTGTCGAGGCTGGACGTCGCGTCGTCGAGGACAAGGAGCCGCCCGGGGTGGGCGAACGCCCGTGCCAGACCCAGGCGTTGCCGTTCACCGCCGGACAGCGGGGCCCGGTCGAGGGGGGTGCGGTAGCCGTCCGGGAGCAGGGCGATGAACTCGTCGGCCGCCGCGGCCCGCGCGGCGGCGCGGACGGCCGGTCCGTCGGGTGTGACGGCGCCGAAGGCGATGGTGTCGCCGACGGTCGCGCCGAGCAGGGCGGGGCGGGCGAACGCGAAGGTCACCTCGGTGCGCAGCAGCAGCGGGTCGACCCCGTCGAGGGGGACGCCGTCGAGGGTGACCGTCCCGGTGTCGGGGTCGAGGAGCCGTCCGGCGACCGCCGCGAGCAGGGACTTGCCGGAGCCGGAGGGTCCGACGACGGCGACCGTCGCGCCGCCGGGCACCGTGAGGTCGACCCCGGTCAGCAGGGGGCGGCCGTCGCGGACGACGCCGACGTCCCGCAGCCGGAGTTCGCCGGGGCCGTTCCCGGGCAGGACGCGGCCGTGGTGCGCGAGCGGGGGCAGCCCGCGCAGTTCGTCGAGACGGCGGTCGGCGGCCCGGCCCCGGGAGATGGCGCCGAGCGCGCCGGTCAGCGCGCCGAGGCCGACCGCGAGGACCGCGTACCGGGCGACGGCGAGCAGGTCACCGGTGGTGAGCGCGCCCTGGGACAGACGCAGTCCGCCGACCGCCAGGACCAGCAGGGTCAGCAGCGGCAGCAGCGCGGCGGCCCCGCCGACGGCCCGGCCCTGGACCTGCCAGGTGCGCCGTCCGTGGGTGGCGAGCCGGTCGAGGGGTTCGAGGGCGCGGGCCCGTTCACGGTCGGCGGTGGCGGCGGCCCGGACGGTGGCGATGCCGTCCAGCGCCTCGCTGAGCCGGGTCGCGATCGTGGACTGTTCGCGCTGGTAGTCGGCGGCGGCGGTGGCCGTGTCCCGGACCAGTGCGCGCAGCAGCAGGGCGAACAGCGGCAGTCCGGCCAGCAGCGCCAGCCCGGTCCAGGGGTCGATGAGGAACAGGCAGAGCGCTCCGCCGAGCGGGAGCAGGACGGTCCCGGCGGCGGTGGCGATGGTGACGGGGACGGCTCCGGCCTCACCGGCGTTGGCGGTGAGACGGGTGGTCAGGTCGCCGGGGCGGAAGCGGTCGGCGTGGTGCGGGGCGGCGTCCAGCACCCGGTCGAGCACACCGCGGCGCAGGAAGGCGGTGTGCCGTGCGGTGGTGGTCCCGCCGATCACGGCGACGGCGCTGTCGAGCAGGATCTCGGCCGCGGTCAGGGCGGTGGCGAGCAGCAGTCCGGCCCAGGGGACGCGACGGGTGGCCAGCAGGGTGTCGAGGGCGGCGCCCAGTACGGCCGGCAGGGCGAGGGCCGCTCCGGCGGCGGCCACGGAGCACAGCGTGACGGCGGCGAGCGGCAGCCGTCCGGCCCGCGTCCGGTCCTCCCGGTGCGGCCCGGGCCCGGTCGCGGGGGGCCCGGCGGGGCCGGGGTGGTGCTGGTGGCGGGGGCCGCCCGTGGTGGGTGGGCTGGTGTTCACGCCGGGGTCCTTCCGGGGAGCCGGTCGCACGCGACCGGTCCCGGGCCACGAGGGCCCGGGACCGGGGAATCACAGCCGGGAGTGACGGGCGGGTGCGTCGGCCGGACCGGCGCAGCGGCTCATCGAGCGGACTCCCGGCGGATCATCACGGGGTGCAGAGCAGCGCGCTCAGCGAGCTGTACTCACACACGATCAGGCTGACCTGGCTTCCCGTGGCGGTGTCGCCGAACTCCTCGGTGGGGGTGTCCAGGGCCTGAAGGTCGAGAAGAGCCATGATTGATCCTTTCTGGGGACGGATGGATCTCATTGGGTTTCGGCCCCTGGCTGGGGCCGGTCTGTGGGCCGCGTGAGCGGCGGGAGGAACGGCAGCGCGGCGGGTTCGTCGCCGAAGGCGCTGCCGAGGGCGAGCAGGCAACCGGCGGTGCCGGTGGCGAGGTCCATGGAGCGGCGCAGCATCTGCTCGCCGGGGAACGCGAGGCCGCCCGCGTAGGGCACCGCGTGCAGGGCGAGCAGCCGGCTGTGCCGGAGGATCACCCGCTGCCGTTCGGCGGGGTCGCCGAAGGGGGTGCGGGCGAGGAGCAGGACCAGTCCGGCGGCTCCGCGGAACAGACCGGGCTGGATGTAGAAGGAGGAGCGCAGTCCGGGCTCGATCCGCAGCCGCGCGTCATGCATCCCGGGGTCGTGGCGGTGCGCCAGGTAGTCGTCGAGGACGAGGGCGAGGCCCGCGCTGCCGCCGCCGAGATAGGGCAGGGTGCGTTTGCCGTCGAGGACGAGCAGGGCGTCCTCGGGGCCGGTGCGGCAGCGTGCCAGGTCCTGGCGCAGCGCGGTGGCGGCGAGGTCGAGGTACGCGGGGTCGCCGGTGCTCTCGTGGCGGCGCAGGAACAGCAGCGCGAGGCCCGCGGCGCCGTGGAGGAGTCCCGTACGGCGGATCGGGGTGGTGGAGTGCAGGGCGCGTACGGCGAGTTCGGTGCAGCGGTCGGCTGCCTCGGCGAGTTCGGCGGCCTCGGCGCCGGTGGCGGCGCGGGCCAGGTCGCCCAGTGCCAGGGCGATGCCCGCGTGTCCGCTGTGCAGGTCGGCGGATCTGCCGTCGAGCGGCTGGCGGGCGATCAGTCGCGCGGTGGCGAGTGCCTCTTCGGTGCGGCCGAGGCGGTTCAGGGTCCAGGCGATGCCGGCGAGGCCGTCGTAGAAGCCGATCGGGGTGCCGGAGGCCGGGTCCTTGACGCGGTCGAGGAGCCATTCGAGGCTCTGGGGGCAGACCGGGGCGCCGGTCTGCTGGAGGGCGTACAGGACACCCGCGGCGCCATAGCCGAAGCTCTGGCCGCCGACCGGGGACGCGAACTGGGCGATGTCGCCCGGGAAGCACCGGTCGTCGCGTTCGGGGGTGCGGGAGGCGAGGATGGCCTGTGCGATCGAGTCGCGGCTGCGCGGCCAGTCGGCGGGTTCGGGGACGTCCCAGTCGTCGGTGACCGCGTCCCGGGGTCCGGCCGTGTCGGCGGCGGTGTTCCGGGCGGCGGGCCGGGGCCCGGTGACGGGTGCGCCGTCGGGGTTGCGCAGGATCTCGGCGAGGGCGGGCGCCAGTTCTTCCTCGGTGACGGGGAAGGTCCGGGTGATCTGGCGCACCAGATGGCGTGCCTTGACCCGGTCGATGGCGAACAGCATCGTCAGCGGGGTCAGCAGCGCGATCCGCAGACAGGCCAGCGCGTACCGGTCGATGTCGACGCCGCGCCGGTCGGCGGGGGCGACGAAGGACGGGTTGGCGACGATCTGCCGCTGCCGCTCGTCGGCCTGGGAAGCGGCCTCGAAGTCCAGCAGGACGACCCGTGAGTCGTCGTCGCTGACGATGACGTTGGCCATGTGCAGATCGCTGATCACCAGGCCCCGGTCGTGCACGGCGTGCACCGCGTTCTCGACGAGGCCGTACATGTGCCGTGCCCACGCCGCGTGTTCGGCGAGTTCGGCTTCGGTGACCTCGGAGCGGGCCAGCGGATAGCGGCGGGCCAGTACGGTGCTGAGGGTGGTGCCCTCGATGTGTTCCAGCGCGAGGAAGCGGTGTCCGTCGATGTCGAAGGAGTCCAGCAGCGCGGGGACGCAAGGGAGCCCGGCGAGCTGTTCGAGTGCGGCGCGTTCCCGTTCGAGCCGGGCGACCGCGTCGGCGCCGTCGGCGGCGAGTCCGGCGTGCGGACGGCCTTCCTTGAGGACGACACGGTCACCGGACCGGTTGTCGCGGGCCAGGTAGACACCGCCGCCGTTGGAGAAGTGCAGGGCGCCCTCGACCGTGTACGGCATGACGCCGGCGGAGGCGGAGCGGGCCGCGACATGGGGTTCCAGGAAGGCGGGCACGGTGACCCAGGAGGGGACCCGGAAGGAGGGTCCGCGCAGATCGGGTACGAGGGTGCCCTCGGGGTCGGCCACGGCGGGTACGGTGCGGCCGTCCGTGTCGATGCAGAATCTGCGGGCGAAGGCGCCGTAGCGCACGTACACGGGTCCGTCGCCGCAGCGCAGATCGCTCAGTACGTACGGTCCCGGCTCACCGGCGAGCAGCTCCGTCAGTTCCTCGACGATCGCGGGGAACTGCTCCTCGGAGTGCGGGTAGACGGTGATGAACTTGCCGCTTCCGGCGCGGTCCGCGTACTTGGCGTTGCGCAGATGCAGCAGCCGGGGCCCGGGGACGAACTTCATGGGCAGCCGGTGGGTGACACAGACGGCGAGGACCCGGCGCAGCACGCTCTCGGCGTTGTCGAGCCCGGCGGAGACATGGATCTTCCAGCCCTGGGCGGGCAGTCGGACCCCGGGCGGGGTGAAGGACAGCCAGTCCCCCCGCGACTCGGCTTCCCAGCCGTCCGGGGCGCCCTCCCGGGCGGGGCCGAACAGCTCGGGCCCGCCGGTCGACCCGCCGCCGCTGTGGGGGGCGTCGTAGAAGTCGGGGTCCGTCTGGCAGTACGCGGCGTACTCGGGATTCATACTCGCTCCTCACAGGTTCCGAAGTTCCGGCTGGATGTTCCGACCGGCTGATGGGAGAAACGTTTCCACAGTGTTGCGGCGCGGCACAGTCGTCGTTGTCACCTCTCGCCGGCACGTCGCCGCCGTGCGAAGTGCACACGGTGGACGTGGACTTCACACCCTCCCGGTGTGCGTCATGACCGGGGCCGGGTCGAGTGCCACCACCCGCCGACGAGGGCGACCGTGACGCGATCCGTCCAGGTCAGCACCTGTCCGCCGACCAGGCGCGGCCCGACGGCCCGACCTGGGTGCCGGGCGGAACGGTGAGAAGGCACAGGCGGGAAGGGCGGCGAACGCGCGTCCGGGATGACGACGTGCACAGGGCGTTCCGCATGTCCGGGTGAGGTTCCGCGTCATCTCCATGACGTTCCGCGTCTCCGTGACCCGGGGCGGGTGGCCGGGGTGGCCCGGGGTGGCCCGGGGGACGGGGTCACCGCCGGTGGCGGGTGGCGGGTGGCGGGTGGCGGGTGGCGGGTGGCGGGTGGCGGGTGGCGGGTGGCGGGTGGCGGGTGGCGGGTGGCGGGTGGCGGGTGGCGGGTGGCGGGGAGAACGGCCCACCGAGGTCGCGGCGGAGGGCCTGCCGGGTCCGGGCGGCGACAAACCGGGTTCGCCGCCGACGCGGTCGCCGCCACGCGTCGGACGTGGATCACGTCGGACGGGATCGCGTCGGGTGTGGATCGCGTCGGGCCAGGGCGCGGGAACCGCCCGCTCGGCCGACCCACGGGTACCGGCTCGGCCGAGCGGCCGTGGGAGGCCAACGCAGCCGGGCGGCCGTGCGAGCCCCGCGCTACCGTGCGGAGGCTCGACGCACCGCCTGACCTGGTGTCACGAGGCGTCCGCAGTGCCTCGGCGCTGCCTGTCGCGGTAGCGTCGGGCCTTCACGATGCTGCCGCAGGCACGCATGCTGCACCACCGGGCCGTGCGGCTGCGCGACCCGTCGTAGAACAGCCATCGGCACTCCGGGTTGTCGCACGACTTCAGCCGCGTCCATGTCCCCGTGAGCACGGCCTCGTGCACGGCGGCCGCGAGCCGTGCGACAACACCCCCGGGGCCGTCCTCGCACGGCTCCAGCGAGGCGGCCGTCGCACCACTCCCCACGTCGAGGCGGACCGAGGCGGCGTGCCGTGCGGCGAGGCCGTTGAACGTGTCGACGGCCCCGTGGGGCGGCTGCTCGCCCAGGGTGTTGGCCGCGGCCATCGTCCGTAGCGCGTCGCGCAGGTTCCGCAGCACCGACAGGTCAGGTGCGGTCATCGACGGGCCCTTGTCCAGCATCCCCTCGGCGACCAGCCATTCGGTCGCGGCCGTCACGTCGGCCAGCGCGTCGCGGCCGTTGTAGATGTCGTCGGTGTCGACGAACCTGCGGACCGCTTCCAGCGCCCCGGGCGCCGCGTTGCTGGGGTCGTTGTGCATGTCGGAGCCGTTGTCCACGTCGAAGCCTCCTCGGTCGCGGGCCCCTCGTCGTCGCGTTCCGCTTGACGATGTCGACCCGCCCTCCTAGCGTCACCATCGTAACCCGTTTGATGGTGACGATCGAGAGGGCGCCGCGGGCACCGGCGGTGCGCGCGCGGAGGGAAGGTCTGCGATGACCCAGGACAAGGACACGCTCAGCGACGTGCGCGCCGACCGGTCCGCGGCACCGCCCACCCGTCGAAGGCTCGGGCTGCTGGTGATCTGCGCCGCGCAGTTCCTGGTGGCGCTGGATCTCTCGATCGCCAACATCGCCATGCCGCGTATGACCACCGAACTGGGCTTCGCGCCCGCCTCGGCAGGTCTCGTGCTGTCCACCTTCGCGCTGGCCTTCGCCTCGACCCTCCTGCTGGGCGGCCGGGTCGCCGACCTGTACGGGCGCCGGCGGGTCTTCATCACCGGCCTGCTGGTACTGGGCGCCGCGTCGGTCCTGGCGGGCGCCGCGTGGAGTCCGGCCGCCCTGCTCACCGGGCGGGTCCTCCAAGGGCTGGCCGCGGGGTTCATCGCGCCCTCCGCCCTGGGTCTGCTGACGGCGACCGTTCCCGAGGGACCGCGGCGGGAGCGGGCGTTGGGGATCTTCGGCGCGATCATGTCCGCGGGATTCGTCAGCGGCATGATCGGCGGCGGCGTGCTCACCGAGTTCCTGGACTGGCGCTGGACGATGTACATCAATGTGCCCGTGGTGATCGCGGCGGTGGCACTGGCGTCGCGTTTCCTGCCCGAGAGCCGTGTCGACGGAGCCGGGCGCCTGGACGTCCTGGGCGGTCTGCTGTCGGCGGGAGCGATGCTGTGCGTCGTCCACGCGCTCGAAGAACTCGGAGCCGGTACGGCGTGGGCGTCCACGTCGCTGTTCCTCGCCGTCGGCGTCTGCCTGGCACTGGCGTTCGTCAGGGTCGAGCGCCGGAGCCCCCACCCCCTCCTGCCCCTGTCGCTGTTCCGGACACGGGCCGTGGGCGCGGCGAATCTCATCGGTCTGGTGATGGTCGCCGCCTACGGCGGAATGCTCGTCATCGTGACCCTGTATGTGCAGGAGGTGCTGGGTTACGGCGCGCTGGCCACCGGAGCGGTGTTCGCGGTCTCGGGCGTCATCGGCATCGTCAACAGCGTGCTCACCGGCAGGCTCCTCCAGCGCCGACGGCTCGACCGGATGCTGCTGGCCGGCATCGTCATCGCGACGACCGGGCTGCTGCCTCTCGCCTTCCTGCCCGAGCGGGGCGGGTGGTGGCTGGTCCTCATAGCCACCTCGGTCAACGCCTTCGGCCATATCGTCGTGCTGGTCGTCTCCAGCGTCGCCGCGAACGACGGTGTGCCCGCCGACCACAAGGCCGTCGCCGGGGCCGTGATGAACACCGGCCAGCAGTTGGGCATCGCCCTGGGGGTGGCCCTGCTGACCTCACTGGCCGCCACGGTCACCGCCGCCCAGCCACGGCCCGAGACCGCGGCGGCGCTGGTCACCGGCTGGCGGTGGGCCCTGGCACTGAGCGCGGCCATGGCGTTGTCGACCGTTCCGATCGCCCTGGCCCTGCGCGGGAGGCTGCGGACATGACTCCTGTCCCGGTGCGGTCCCGGAAATGACGACTGGCAAAGGAGAGACACCCTCATGACGGATTTCACGACCCGCCCGCTCGCACCCGGGACCTGGAAGGACTTCGAGCGCGTCATGGGCTCGAACGGAGGCGCGCGCGGATGCTGGTGCATGCACTGGCGGCTCCCGTTCAAGGAATGGCAGGCCGGCGCGGGCGACGGCAACCGGGACGCGCTGCGCACCCGCTCGGCACAGCGGCCACCACCCGGGCTGGTGTGCTATCTGGACGACGAGCCCGTGGGCTGGGTGGGTATCGGCGCACGCCCGGAGTACCCGCGCCTGCGGCGTTCACCGGTCACCAAAGCTCTCGATACCACACCGGTCTGGGTGATCAACTGCTTGTTCGTCCGGCGCGACCACCGCCACCGAGGGCTCCAGACGAAGATGATCACCGCCGCGTGCGGCTTCGCCGCAGAGCACGGACAGCACACCGTCGAGGGCTTCCCTGTCGACCCCGCGTCAGGCAGGACCGCCGGCGCGGACAACACGATGACCGGCATCGCGTCCGCGTTCCGGGAAGCCGGGTTCACCGAGGTGGCCCGCCGCAGGAAGGACCGCCCGGCGATGCGCCGTACGGTCGACGGCACTTGACGGCCCTGACCGGGCAGCCTTGTGCGCACACCCGGAAGGGCCGCCTGGTCCCATGGGATTCAGGCCAGGACGACGGGGTTGCTGAGCGCGGCCATATGTCCTCCGGGGTGGCGTACCTCGACCCGGACGAACGCCGAGTCCGCCGCGCTGACGCGCCACTCCACCACGGCCGCTCCCGAGCCGGTGAGCGGGGCGCGGTGCGCCGTTCCCTGTTCGGTGTGGAAGCTGACGGTTCCGGACGGCACACCGCGTACGTCGACCCGGGCCACGACCGGCTCGCCGCCGGTTGCCAGCCGTTCACCGATCCCGGCGCTCCGGTCTCCCGCGGAGGCCGTGAACGACAGCTCGACCGCGGTGGATCCGGCGATCCAGCTCCGGCCCGCGCGGATCGCCGCGAGGATCTCGTCGGCGCTCAGTTCCTCGGCCAGCACGACGGTGTGCGGCACACCGAGCTGGCCCTTGAGGTGGGTGTCGCTGTTGCCTGTCGCGGGCCGCCACCGTCCCTGGTGGAGGTCCGCGGCCAGGCTTCGGCCCCATTCGGCCAGGGCCGCCTCGTTGTCCGCCTGCCATGGCACGTCCGAACTCCAGGGCCCGTTCCACACCTCGACCGCGTCGAACCCCTGGTACGGGTACATGAAGGTGCCCGAGGGGTAGGGCGCGTGCGGGTGGGCGGCGATACAGAGTCCCCCGGCCCGGTGGACCTCGGCCAGCTGCCGCTCGATCACGTCGTCCCGCACCCCGTAATGCCAGTCGACCACATGCCCCGGCGGGAGTCCCAGGGCGAGCCAGTGTCCGGTGCGGGTGACGACCTCCTGGCCCAGGATCACCAGCAGATCGCCGTCCGCCTGACGGCTCCAGGTGTCATGTGTGGCGGCGGTGTTGTGCTCGGTGGCCGCGAGGAAGTGGAGTCCCGCCGCACGCGCGTCGGCCACGACCTGCTCCGGTGTCAGCTCGCCGCCGCTCGACGCCAGCGAGTGCAGATGGCAGTCACCCCGGTACCAGCCACGCCCGGGGCGGACCGGCGCCGGTGCGGTCCCCGCTCCCGCCGCGCTCTTCGGGACGCGCATCGGTCACACCTCCCGGTCCGGCGACACGGAGCCCCGGGGCTCCCCCGCCGCGCTCAGCTCGCGCAGCGTCCGCGCGGTGAAGTCGTCGAGCGGGTAGAACAGCTCGATCGCCAGTTCTGACAGGGTGACGTCGGCCGGGGCACCGAATGTCGCCAGGGTGCCGAACATGGAGAGTTCACCGAGCGGGCTCCGTATCCGCAGCGGCACCTGGATGGGCCCCGGCACGGCGGCCGGGGGCGCGTCCGTGTCCTGGCCGGTGGGGTGCGGATAGCCCAGCACCTCCTCATGGAGGGCGCGCAGCTCACCGTCCCCGGTGGCGACGGCCTGACGGCGCAGCCGTTCGAGGAAGAGTTCCCGGACCTCGGTGCGGTTGGCGAGCCGGGGTGCCAGTCCGTCGGGGTGCAGGGTCAGCCGGAACACGTTCGGCCGGGGCTCCAGCACATGGGACGGGATGCCGTCCATGAGCACGCCCGTCGCGCGGTTGGCGTCGACCACGTTCCACCAGCGGTCGACCACCACGGCGGGAAAGGGCTCATGGGCCCTGAGCATGGTGTCGATCGCGGACCGCACCGACGCCATGTACGTGTCGTCCAACCCGCTCTCCCGGTACGCGGGGGCGTGACCGGCGGCCAGCAGCAGGGTGTTGCGTTCCCGCAGCGGGATGTCCAGTGCGGTGGACAGCCTCAGCAGCATCGTGCGGCTCGGGCGGGCCCGGCCGGTCTCCAGACAGGACAGATGCCGGGCGGAGATGTCCGCGAGCAGGGCGAGGTCGAGCTGGCTGTACCGGCGCCGGGTGCGCCATTCACGCAGCAGGACACCCGACGGGGAGGACTGGTGCTGTTCCATGGCCGCGAGCGTAGTCACGGGGGACGGTCGGGGCCCATGACCTGTGAGGTCATTGAGCTGATGAGGTGCGCGGTGCGATGGTCGGGGCCGGACCGGGCGGTGTCCCGTCCCGGCCCCGACCATCGACCCGGAGGAGTACCCCATGACCGTCCCGGCCACGACCGGCGCGCGACCGGTGCGCCCCGTCTCCGCCCCGGATCTGCTCCGTACCGGTCTGCGGGCCGACGCCTGGAGCACCGCCGTCCTCGGCGCGGTCCTGCTCTTCGGTGGCGAGCGGATCGGTGACCCGCTCGGCCTTCCGCTGCCGTGGTCGGTGGCGTTCGGGATCGGCATGCTGGCCGGGGCCGTCGTGCTCGCGCTGATCGCGCGGCGTCGGCCGATTCCGGCGGGGCTCGGCTGGACGGCCGTCACGGTCAACACGGTGTGCGCCGCGGCGATGCTCGTCCTCGCCTTCGTGGACGTCCTGCCGCTCACGGTCGCGGGGAAGGTGTTCATGGTCGTGGGAGCGCTGGTGGTGGGCGGCTTCGCTGGCGTCTACGTCGTCGCGCTACGGCGGTCGGCCCGCTCCGGCGGATAGGCCGGGCGGCCGTCCTACCCGACGGGCCGCCGCTTGCCCGGCACGGGCGGGAGGGGGATCAGGCGACCACCGGGGCGAACCTCGCGGATGCCGTGGTGCGCTCGGCGCGGGCGGGGCTCAGGCCGACCACGTCGGTGGTGTCGCTCTCGGCGTCCGACGCTCGGCGCGGGCGGGGCGTCAGGGAGAGCGCGGACGCGGACGACACGCTCGCCGAGTGCGCTCCGGGCGGGGGCGGGGCTCAGGCGGCGTGCGGCTCGGAGCCGGTCGGGGCGGCGGTGGCGGCGGGGGCCGCCCGGGTGGGGCGCGGCAGGGTGGCGGGGCGCGGACCCCGCGCGGGCGGACGCTGACGGGCCTCGGACCACTCCATGACCAGCCGCTGGTACTCGCGCCGCTGTTCGGTGCTCAGTCTGCCGCCCGCGCGTGTCCACAGCGCGCGGATGTCCTCGTTGACCTCGGCGGCCGTGCGTGGCGCCTCGGTCCGGTGGGCCGGGTCGGAAGTCGTGGACATACGGCGAATCATACGGTTTTGGTTGTGAGGATCTCGTCAGATTTACGCGGGTTCTTGATCTTGACGTACCGTCGGCCCGGCGTGAGCCCGGGCACCCGGCACGGTCACCCGCCCGGCCGGTTGCCTCCCGGCACGATGTGACCGTACGAGCCGGGGCCCGGGTCGGTCGCGTCCGGTGGTCCCTTCCGGAGAGGGCGGCCGGTGTCGTCGCGGACGCGCTACGGGAGCGGCCGACCGGGAGCCGCACCGGGGAGTGCGTCCCGGTACGGGTCAGGAGGCCGCTATACGGCGCAGCCGTTCCTCGTCGCTCGTGCGCGGACAGGTGGCACAGGCCTCCGCCGGGCGGATCGTGTAGTAGAGGCAGCAGCCGAGCCGGGTTCGGGTGGGATGGGTCCGGCCGTCGGCCGAGGTGAGATTGCGGAACGCGGCGCCCCCGGGGTAGGGGGAAACGGCGCCGGGAAGCACCGCGTCCGCCTCGCGGACCCCGCGGTCCTCCTCGTCGAGCATCCGGCCGAGGTACCAGATGGCGGAGACCAGGTCGTCGCTCACCATGCCCCACAGCGCGCGGGGACCGCGGCGTACCCGGGGACCGGTCGCCGCGAGCAGCGGTCGGACGTGGTCGGCGAGGGCGGCGCGCAGTTCGGCGCGCAGCGACTCCTCGTCGGGCAGCACCCGGACGCCGGGCAGTCCGGCGGCGGGGTCGCCGGGCAGGCAGGAGAAGCCGCCGGGGACGATCTCGTAGCGGTCGCTCGTCCGGCTGATCCGCAGATCGGCGGGGCGGACGCGGGGCACCCGCCGTTCGAGGTACCAGGGGCCGCTGATGAGCAGCGCCGCGGTCCACAGATAGCCGTGCAGCGCGCGGGAGGCGACGACATCGGGCCGGGCCTCGTGGTCGTAGCGCAGGCGGACACCCGCCGCGTGGTTGTCCAGCCAGGCGTGGAGGAAGTCCTCACGGCACGCCAGTTCCGCGCCGTCGAACCATCCCTGACGGACCGTCGCCGAGGGTTCGGCGGTGTGGACGTCGAGGGCGGGACAGTAGGCGATGAGGCGCTGGTAGGTCGCGGTCAGCAGGGCGGAACAGCTCACGGCAGGGGCGGGCGGGGCCGACGCCGGGGCCAGGAACACGGACACTCCTAGAACACCGTCAGGGAACGGGGGTGGGGGGCATGAGAAAATCGGGGTGACGGACGGCGGCAAATCCGTCGGGCTAAGGAAAGGCTCACCTTACTAGCACCGGTGGGGTGACACGCCAATCAACATGACGCCAGGACGAATTGACATTCTTAGGCATGCCTAACCTAAGCTCTCGGCTCGTGTTCCCGATCATGAGGATGTACCTGCTCGCGCTGAACCCCACCGACTCCGTCACCGAGGGGTTCCTCCCGGCCGCGCGGACCCTGGGTCTGGGGGTCACCGTGCTCACGGACCAGCCCGCCGCGCACCGCGCGCGGTACCCGGACACCGAGGTCCTGGAATGCGATGTACGGGACTTCCGGGCGGTGATCGCCCTGATCTCGGCCCGGCGTCCCCCGGACGCGGTGTTCACCAACAGCGACCATCTCCAGACCCAGGCCGCGCTCGCCGCCGAGTACTTCGCACTGCCCGCGAAGGACTGGCGGGCGGCCCTGCGCACCAAGGACAAGGCCCTGCTCAGACGGCATCTCGCGGCGGCCGGGGCGGACCGGGTGTTCTCCCTGGAGATCCCCGGCCGCACCCCGCCCGCCGAGGTCCTGGCCACCACCGGCGAGCCGCCGTTCCCCTGTGTGGTGAAACCGCGCGAGGGGGTCGCCAGCGAGGACGTCGTCATGGCCGGTACGGCCGGGGAGCTGCTCGCGCGCTGCGAGGAGATCCGGGCCCGCCGCCCCGGGGCCGCGCTGGTGGTGGAGGAGTTCCTGGAAGGCGAGCTGTACACCCTGGAGACCCTCGGTGACGGGCGGACCAGGCATGTGCTCGGCGGATTCCGCACGGAGCTCTCCCCCGCCCCGTACTTCATCGAGGAACGTCTGAGATTCGTCCCCGCCCATCCCCCGGACGTGGTGTCCCGGATAGTCTCCCAACTCGACGCCCTGGGTGTGGGCTTCGGTTCCTGCCACACCGAATTCGTGGTGGGTCCGGACGGCCGCGCCCGGATCATCGAGGTGAATTACCGGGCCATCGGGGACCAGTGCGACCTGCTGCTCGCCGAACTGCTCGGCATTCCGCTCTTCGAGCATGTCCTGCGCACCCATCTGGGTGAACCACTGCCCGCCGACCTCGGCGCCCGCACGGACGGCGCCGCGCTCCTCGACTATCCGTACGCGCGCCACCCCGGCACCCTCACCGCGGCCCCCGGCCCCGCCGATCTGACCTTCGGTGACGTCCGGCTGACGTACCGTCCGCTGCGGGAGACCGGTGAACGGCACGACCTGTACCACACCAACCGCGACATCCTCGGTGTCGTCCGGGCGACCGGCCGGGACCAGGGCTCCGTGGACACCGCCGTACGGGACTTCCTGGCCGCCCAGCAGTGGGAGATCACACCGTGACCGAACGGACCGCCACGGACGAGGACCGGCATCTCGTCCGGGTCCTGAGCGCCCTGCTCCGGGAGGACGTGGCCGGGCTGCGCACCCGGACCACCCGGGTGGAACGGGCCGACGGGAGCTGGCTGCGGCTGCCGCTGCCCGCAGGCGGCTCATTGACCCTGCCGGTGGAGCCGGACGGCTTCCAGTGCGAGCTCGCCGCCCGGCTGCCGCTGCTGCGCCACGAGGACGGCGGGGGCGTACCGGCCGACCTGACCACCACCGACGCGGTGCTCGGCGCGCTCAAGGACCTGGCCGACCCGCCGGACCGGCCCGGCTTCGACGCGTTCGCCGAGGAGTGCCGGCTGTCCCTCACCGCGGAGCTGCTGCACCGCGACACCCGTGACGAGATCGCCGCGCGGCTCAGCGGCACCTACGGTCCCGACCCCGCCCGCTGGACGGACCCGCTCCCCTTCGACGCGCTCGCCGCCCGGCTCGACCACCCCGTCTACCCCACCGGGCGCGGGCGCAGCGGGCTGACGCCCCGGCAGCTTCGCTCCTACGCGCCGGAGTTCCATCCGGCGTTCCGGCTGCGCTGGCTGGCCCTGCCCCGGACCGCCGTGACCGACGAGGGACTGAGCACGACACCCGGCTGGCCGTCACCGTCCGAGCTGGGGCTCGACCGCGCGCTCGACGACGACCATGTCGCCCTGCCCGTCCATCCCCTGACCCTCGGCCGCCCACTGGCGGACGCCCTCGCGCAGCGGGGGCTCACCGGCCGGGCGCGGCTCGCCGACCGGCCGCACACCGAGGTCGTGCCGACCCTGTCCATGCGGACCGTGGCCCTCACCGGCCGACCCGGGGTCCATCTGAAGCTGCCGCTGGCGACCGCCACCCTCGGACGGCTCAACCGGCGCACCATCAAACCCGGCACCCTGCTCGACGGCGCCGTCTGCCAGCGTCTCCTCGCGGCGGTCACCGCACGCGAACCCCGGTTCGCGGACACGGTGCTGCACGCCGACGAGACCCGGTACGCACACGCCGGGCATGAGCTGCTCGCCGTGCTGCGCCGTGGCTGGCCGGACGGACTGGACGGTTCGGTGGTGGTGCCGATGGCCGCGCTGACCGCCCCGGAGCCGGGCGGCGCCCTGGTGATAGACCGGCTCGCGGACCGCTTCCACGGCGGCGACCCGCTCGCCCTGCTCGACGCGGTCCTCACCCTGCTGTTCGACTGGCAGACCACCCTCTTCGGCTACGGCATAGCGCTGGAGTCGCATCAGCAGAACATCTCGCTGGCCTTCGACGACCGCCCCGGACGGCCGACGCTGCGTCTGCTGTTCAAGGACAACGACGGCCCGCGCATCCACACCGGACGGCTGCGCGCGGCGCTCGGCCGTGATGCCGGCGCTCTCACCGGCTTCGACGACGCCCGGATCACCGGCGGCGACGACCGTCCCGTGCTCGACCTGTTCACGACGATCACCGTCCATCTGTGCGCGGGTTCCTGCGCGTTCGGACTGGCCCGGCACGGGCGCGCGCCGCTGGAGCGGCTGCTCGCCCTGGTGCGCGACCGGCTCGGTGAGGCCGTCGAACGGCTGGGCACCCGGCCGGGCCAGCCCGGCGCCGCGCTGCGCGCCCATGTACTGGACGCCGCGAAGCTGCCCGTGAAGGCGATGGTGACGGCGGGAACGCTGCTCACCAAACAGCGCTCAGGGGCGTCCGACATCAACAAGCACTACACCACCGGTCCCAACTATCTTCTGCGAGGGGCGTAACCCGCCGATGCCCAGCACCATCCCCGGCCGGCCGGACGCTCCGGCCCCTGTCCCGGCGCTGCCCGGCGCGGATCTGGCCGTGGCGCACACCCTGCTCAACTGTCTGCTCCGCGAGGTGTCGGGGCCCGAACGGCAGGCCGCCGTCATCGGCGGTCATCTGCTGCTGAGACTTCCCCGCCGGGGCGTCCTGCTGCGGGTCGCGCTGCGCCGCACCTCGCTGCTGGGCTCCCACCGCTTCACCGGCCCGGTCACCGAACGGCTCGCCGGGCCCGGCACCGAGGAGGGCGACGGGTACGGCGCCTGGTCCGAGGTGGACTGGCTGCGGCTGGCCGAGTACACCCGCGCCGAACTCTCGCTGCGCACCGGGACCGACAACGACGAGTTCCTCGGCCAGGTCACCGCGAGCCATCGCGGGGTCAGCGCCGCGCTCGCCGCGCCCCGCCCAGGCGCCGCCACCCGGGGCGGCGACCCGCTGTCGGTGTACCTCGACTCCGAGCAGTCCCTGCTGTTCGGCCACCGGTTCCATCCCACGCCGAAGGCCCACAGCGGCGACCCGGCGAGCTGGGCGGCCTACGCCCCGGAGGCCGGTGCGTCGTTCCCGCTGCGGATGCTGGCCGTCCGGGACGCGCTGCTCGCCGAGGAGCGCGCCGACCCCGACGCCACCGGTCCCGTCGACCGGCTGCGGCCGGTCCCCGCGGGCTACCGGCTGCTGCCCGCCCATCCCTGGCAGTACGAGATGCTGGGCGGGCATCCGGCGCTGCGCGCGGCCCTCGCCCGGGGCGATGTCCTCGATCTCGGCGCGGGCGGCGAACACGTGCGGCCCACCGCCTCGGTACGGACCCTGCACACCGGCGACGCCTTCCTCAAGTTCAGTCTGAACGTGCGCATCACCAACTGTCTGCGCAAGAACGCCGCCTACGAGCTGACCGGCGCGGTCGCGCTGACCCGGCTGCTGGCCCCGGTGTTCGCGGACCTCGCCGCCCGTTTCCCCGGTACGGCGGTCCTGCGGGAACCCGCGTACCGCTCGCTGGCGCTGCCCGGCCCCGACGGGCGGCCCGACCGGACCCTGCTGGAGGGCTTCGGGGTCATCGTCCGCGAGGGGCTGGAGCGTCATGTCCGGCCCGGTGCGACCCCGCTGCTGGCCGCCGCCGTCGCCGACGAGTACGCGACGGGCCCCGCCCAGGTGTCCCGGCTGCTCGCGGGCGCCGGACCGGGCGCGGCGCTCGCCTGGTGGTCGGCGTATCTGCGGCTGCTGGTGCCACCGGTCCTGGCTGCCTATCTGGACCACGGGGTCGTCCTGGAGCCGCATCTCCAGAACGTGATCGTGTGCGTGGACGGCGACGGGACGCCCGTACAGATCCTGTTCCGCGACCTGGAGGGCACCAAGCTGCTCCCCGGGTACCACGCCGACGCCCTCGCCGCGCTGCCGCCCGAGGTCGCGGGTCCGCTGACCTACGACGCCCGGCGCGGCTGGGACCGGGTGGTGTACTGCCTGCTCGTCAACCACGCCGCCGAGATCCTCGCGGCACTCGCCGATCTGCACCCGGACCATGAACGCGAACTGTGGGCGCGGCTGCGGGCCACCATCGAGGAGTACGCCCGGGGCCACGGCTGCCCGCCGCCGCTGCGAGCGCTGCTCGCGGGGGTCCCGCTGCCCGCGAAGGCCAATCTGCTGGCCCGCTGGGACCGTTCCGCCGACCGTGACGCCGGATACGTACGGCTGCCGTCGCCGCTGGCGGAGGACGTCCTGTCCGGGGCCAGCCGTACCGACACCGACTGGAGTGCCCGGTGACCGCGCCCACCGAGCCGGTCCGCGCGCGGGCCCTCGCCCTGCCCGCCGACCGGCTGCCCGCCTATCTCTACGACCTCGACGCGCTGCGCGACCACGCGGCGGCCGTCCGGGACGCGCTGCCGGGACGCGTCGAGCTGTACTACGCGGCCAAGGCGAACCCCGAGCCGCCGGTGCTGGCCGCGCTGGCGCCGTTCGTGGACGGCTTCGAGGTGGCGTCGATCGGTGAACTCACCCATGTGGCCGGGGCCACCGACCGTCCGATCGCGTTCGGCGGGCCCGGCAAGACCCCGGCGGAACTCCTCGCGGCCCTGGACCGCGGGGCGCCCGGTACGTCAGCGTCCGAACGGCCCGTGCACCGGTTCCATGTGGAGAGCGGACACGAGCTGCGGATGCTCGCGGACCTCGCGGCCCGGGTGGCGCCGGGGGTGCGGGTGCCGGTGCTCACCCGGTTCAACCTGACGGTCGGCGGGGGCGCGCTCAGCGGCGGGGCGCTGGCGATGGGCGGCGGGCCGACCCCGTTCGGGATCGACCCGTCCGAGGCCGACGACGTGCTGCGGGACCTCACCGACGGTACGTACCCCCAGCTGGAGTGGTGGGGCACCCACGCCCATCTGGCGAGCGGGCTCGCCGCGCCGGAGCTGGCCTCCGTCGCCGGTGAGGTGGTCCGCTGGTCCGCCGCGCTCGCCGCCCGGCACCGGGTGCCGCTGCGTGAGGTGAACGTGGGCGGCGGGATGGCCGTGGACTACGCGCGCCCCGGGGACCGCTTCGACTGGGCGGGCTACGGCGCCGCGCTGCGCCGGCTGCTCGCCGCCCACCCCGGTCCGACGCTGCGGATCGAACCGGGACGGGCGCTGACGGCGTACTGCGGCTGGTACGCGACGGAGGTGCTGGACGTGAAGCGCAGTCACGGCGAGGACTTCGCCGTCGTACGCGGTGGCACCCATCATCTGCGGACCCCGGCGACCAAGGGCCACGACCAGCCGTGCGTGGTGCTGCCGGTCGACGAGTGGCCGCATCCGTGGCCGCGCGGGGCGGCGGCCGGGGAGCACGTCACCCTCGCGGGCCAGCTGTGCACCCCGAAGGACGTCCTCGCCCGCCGGGTCCCCGCCGCCGGGCTGCGGGCCGGGGACCGGGTGGTGTTCGCGATGGCCGGGGCGTACGCCTGGAACATCTCCCACCATGACTTCCTGATGCATCCCAGGCCCGGCTTCCACTTCCTCGGCACGGGCGGTGACCCCGGCGACCCGGGGTGACCCCCGGCGACGGCCGTCCGGGCCCACCGCGGCTCCGGACGGGCGGCCGCCGACGAGTGGCGCGGCCCGGGGCGTCCTACGATGGCGGCGACCGCGCCGACGCGTCGGTGACCCGGACCCCGGAGGGTTCTCGCCCATGAGCAAGCTCGGTCTCCCGGACACCATCACCGCCTGTCTGTTCGACCTGGACGGGGTCATCACCCGGACGGCCGTGGTGCACGCCGCCGCCTGGAAGGAGATGTTCGACGCCTTCCTGCGGGACCGTGACGGCGCCGGGTTCCGGCCCTTCTCCCAGGACGACTACGACCGGTACGTCGACGGTCTCCCCCGCGCCGACGGGGTGCGCGCGTTCCTCGCCGCACGCGGCATCGAACTGCCGGAGGGCACCCCGGACGATCCGCCGACGGCCGGGACCGTGTGCGGGCTGGGCAACCGCAAGAACGAACTGCTGCTGGCCCGGATCAGGGAGGGCGGCGTCGAGGCGTACGAGGGATCGCTGCGCTACCTCCACGCGGTCCGCGCGGCGGGCCTGCGGACCGCGGTCGTGTCGTCGAGCACCAACTGCCGGGACATCCTGCGGGCGGTCCACGCCGAGGACCTCTTCGACGTACGGATCGACGGGGAGGTCGCCAGGCGGCGCGCCCTGCCCGGCAAACCACGGCCCGACACCTTCCTCGCCGCGGCGGCCGACCTCGGCGTCACGGCGGGGCGGTCGGCGGTGTTCGAGGACGCGCTCGCCGGGATGGACGCGGGCCGTTCGGGCGGCTTCGGCTATGTCGTCGGCGTGGACCGGGTCGGCCAGGCCGACGCCCTGCGCGCGCACGGCGCGGACACCGTCGTCGAGGACCTCGCCGAACTGGGGGCACCCGCGTGATCACCCATTCGTCGTACACCGTCGAACCCTGGTCGCTGCGCGAGCGCGCGCTGAACCTGGAGGTGCTGCCGCAGAGCGAGTCCGTGTTCGCCCTGTCCAACGGGCATGTCGGCTGGCGCGGCAATCTGGACGAGGGTGAGCCGCACGGACTGCCCGGCTCCTATCTGAACGGGGTGTACGAGCTCCATCCGCTGCCCTACGCGGAGGCCGGGTACGGCTACCCGGAGTCGGGGCAGACGGTCATCAATGTCACCAACGGCAAGATCATCCGGCTGCTGGTGGACGACGAGCCGTTCGATCTGCGCTACGGACGGCTGGTGTCCCATGAACGCACCCTCGATCTGCGGACGGGACTGCTGACCCGTACCTGCGAGTGGGTGTCCCCGGCGGGCTGCCGGGTCCGGGTGCGCTCCACCCGGCTGGTGTCGTTCACCCAGCGGGCCATCGCGGCGGTCCGCTACGAGGTGGAGCCCGTCGACTCCGAGGTACGGATCGTGGTGCAGTCGGAGCTGGTCGCCAACGAGCAGCTGCCGGGCGCCGACGGCGACCCGCGCACGGCGGTGGCCCTGGAGTCGCCGCTGGACGCGGAGGAGGACTTCGCGTCGGGCAACCGGCTGAAGCTGGTGCACCGGACCCGCGCCAGCGAGCTGCGGGTGGCCGCGGCCGCCGACCATGTCGTCACCGGACCCCGCCCGACCACGACGAGCTGCGAGAGCCGCGCCGATGTCGCCCGGCTCACCATCGCCTCCGCGCTGGCGCCGGGCGACACCCTGCGGCTCGACAAGATCGTGTCGTACGGCTGGTCCAGCACCCGCTCGCTGCCCGCGGTGAGCGACCAGGTCGACGCGGCGCTCGCGGCGGCGAAGAGCGGCGGCTGGGACGGTCTGGTCACCGAACAGCGCGCGTATCTGGACGACTTCTGGGCGCGCTCCGACGTCGAGATCGACGGCGACGAGGAGATCCAGCAGGCGGTGCGGTTCGCCCTGTTCCACGTCCTCCAGGCGGGAGCGCGCGCGGAGCAGCGGGCGATCCCCGCGAAGGGGCTGACCGGCTCCGGGTACGACGGGCACGCCTTCTGGGACACCGAGATCTTCGTGCTGCCGCTGCTCACGTTCACCTCCCCGCACGCCGTGGCGGAGGCGCTGCGCTGGCGGCAGAACACCCTGTCGGCGGCCCGGGAGCGGGCCGCGCAACTGGGCCTCCAGGGCGCGGCGTTCCCCTGGCGGACCATCGAGGGGTCGGAGGGGTCGGCGTACTGGCCGGCGGGTACGGCGGCGTTCCATGTGAACGCGGACATCGCGGACGCGGTCGTCCGCTATGTGACGGTCACCGGCGACGAGCTCTTCGAACGGGACACCGGCGTCGAACTCCTCGTGGAGACGGCCCGGTTGTGGCGTTCGCTCGGTCATCACGACCACCATGGGAAGTTCCATGTGGACGGGGTGACGGGGCCGGACGAGTACAGCGCGGTGCAGGACGACAACACGTACACGAACCTGATGGCGCGGGCGAATCTGCTGGCCGCCGCCGACGTGGTGGAGCGGCATCCGCACAGGGCGGCGGAGCTGGGGGTGGACGACGAGGAGAGCGCGGCCTGGCGGGACGCCGCCGACGCGATGAACATCCCGTACAACGAGGAACTCGGGGTGCATGAGCAGTCGTCGGGGTTCACCCGGCACCAGGTGTGGGACTTCGCCGCGACCCGCGCGGACCAGTATCCGCTGATGCTGCACTTCCCGTACTTCGACATCTACCGCAAGCAGGTCGTCAAACAGGCCGATCTGGTGCTGGCGATGTACAAGTGCAGCGACTGGTTCGACGACGAGCACACCGCCCGCAACTTCGCCTACTACGAGCCGCTGACGGTCCGGGACTCGTCGCTGTCGGCGTGCAGCCAGGCCGTGATCGCGGCGCAGTCGGGGCATCTCGCGCTCGCCTACGACTATGTGGCCGAGGCGGCGCTGATGGACCTGGAGGATCTGGAGAACAACACCCGGGACGGCCTGCACATCGCCTCGCTCGCGGGGACATGGATGGCGCTGGTGGCCGGGTTCGGCGGGATGCGGCTGAGCGGCGGCACCCTGGACTTCGCGCCCCGGCTGCCGGAGCGGTTCAGCAGACTGGCGTTCACGTTGGAGGTGGTGGGGCGGCGGCTGCGGGTGGAGATCACCGGGGACTCCGCGTCGTACAGCGTGCTGTCGGGCGAGCCGCTGCGGGTGACGCACTACGGCAAACCGCTGCTGGTGACGCGGGGTTCGCCGGAGCGGCGCGGGATCAGGCCGGTGCCGGTACGGCCCGCGCCGGAACAGCCGCCGCACCGGGGCCCGGCGCGGCGGCACTGAGCGGACGGGCCACGAGGGCGCGGGGTGCGGGGTGCGGGGTGCGGCGGCGGGCCGGATATCCGGTGGACGGGGCGGGGCCGGAGTCCGTAGGGTGCGCGGCGTGAACAGCCCCGAGTCCGACAGAGGCTAGCCACCGGCCGTCCGGTGGCTTCCCCGCCCTTCCCCCGCGCCATCGGCGCCAGGGGTGTGCGCGCTGCCATGCGGACCGCCGACCGGTTTCCCTTGCTGGATCTCGAATCGGCTGTGGAGTTCCGCGGTGCCCTTTGCCCTTTACATGCTCGGACTGGCGGTCTTCGCCATGGGCACGTCCGAGTTCATGCTGTCCGGACTGATTCCGGACATCGCCCATGACCTGCATGTCACCGTCCCGGCCGCCGGGTCCCTGACCTCGGCCTTCGCCGTGGGCATGGTGATCGGGGCGCCCCTGATGGCGGTGATCGGCATGCGCTGGTCCCGTCGTGACGCGCTGCTGCTGTTCCTCGTCGTCTTCCTGGCCGCCCATGCGATGGGCGCGCTCACCGACAGTTTCGACGTGCTTCTGATGACCCGGGTGCTCTCGGCGCTCGCCAACGCGGGATTCCTGGCGGTGTCGTTCACCGCCGCCGCCGGGATGGTCCCGCCGAACGCGAAGGGCCGGGCCGCCGCCGTCCTGCTGGGCGGGGTCACACTCGCCTGTGTCGCCGGGGTGCCCGGCGGTGCGCTGCTCGGGCAGTACTGGGGCTGGCGGTCGGCGTTCTGGGCGGTCGTGGTGCTGTCCGCGCCCGCCGTACTGGCCGTGGCGCTCACCGTCCCGGCGGGCCGCGGGGACGGACCGGTGCCCACCCTGCGGGACGTCCGGGCCGAACTCGGGGTGCTGCGCCGCCGTCGACCGGTACTCCTGCTGGCGCTGTGCGCGCTGGTGAACGGCGGCACGTTCTGCACGTTCACCTATCTGGCCCCGCTGGTCACCGGGGTGAGCGGCATCCCGGACGGCTGGGTGCCGGGGGTGCTGACGCTGTTCGGGCTCGGCTCCTTCGCGGGGGTCAGCGCGGCCGGACGGCTGGCGGACACCCGGCCGGTGGCGGTGCTCGCCTGGGGCACGGCCGTCCTCGCGGTCGGCTGGGCCGTGTTCGCGCTGGGCGCGGCCCGTCCGGAGGTGGTGCTGCCGCTGGTGCTCCTCCAGGGGGCGCTGGCGTTCGCCATCGGTTCGACGCTGGTGACCCAGGTGCTGTACGCGGGCGCCGACGCGCCGACCCTGGCGGGGGCGGGCGCGACGGCCGCCTTCAATGTCGGCGCGAGCCTCGGACCCTGGCTCGGGGGTGTCGCGATCGCCGCCGGACACGGGTACCGCTCACCCGTGTGGGTGAGCGCGGGGCTGGTGTCGGCGGCGCTGGTGACGGGGGCGGTGGCCCTGGCCGCCGGGCGGCGGGGGCGGCGCGCGGCCGACCGGCCGCGTGAGGCGGACGAGGCGGGCCGCGAGGCGGGCGAGACGGCTCCGGCGGGCTGACCGGTCCACCGTCCGGTTCCTTCGGGGAGCCGGACGGGTGGCGGGTCCGGCGGGCGGGGTACGGCGGGCCAGGTAAGGGGCGGGTTCGGGCCGGGTGCCAGGTGGGCGGAGCGGGTCCGCCAGGCACCCGTTCCCGGCCCCGGGGACCCGGCGACAAGGGCCACGGAAGGGGCGGGAACAATGATCGGCGAGTGTTCGTTGTAGGGAACACGCTGATATCGACCACCTACAAGGAGTGGCCACTTTGTCCGCCCAGAAGACGGACCCTGATCCTCCGGGACATAGTCCCGGACCATCCCGCCCTCTTACGCGTGATCGCGGCATCCGGCGGGGTGGTGTTCGGTGAATGCCGCACTCGGCCTGGTGGCGGTCCTTCTGCTGACCGTCGGCACAGGCTATTTCGTCCTCCAGGAGTTCACCTACGTCTCCGCCGACCGGCTCGCGCTGGCGCGTGAGGCGGAGGCCGGTGACCGGCGCGCGGCGCGTGCCCTGAAGGTCATGGGACGGCTGTCCTTCATGCTGTCCGGCGCGCAGCTCGGCATCACGGTGACGGGCCTGATCGTCGGTTTCCTCACCGGGCCGTCCGTGTCGGCGGTGCTCAAGCCGCTGGTCTCCGGGGTCGGGGTGCCCGATGGTGCCGTCGACGGGATCTCGGTTGCGCTGGCGTTCGTCGTCGCGACCGTGATCCAGATGGTGCTGGGCGAGCTGGCGCCGAAGAACCTCGCCATCGCGGTGCCGGAGCGGCTCGCGAAGTCGCTCGCGGGGTCCACGCTGGCGTATCTGAAGGTCGTCGGCCCCGTGGTGCGGATCTTCGACAACGCCGCCGCGCGGCTGCTGCGGATGATCGGTATCGAGCCGGTCGAGGAGCTGCACCACGGCGCGACCCTGGAGGAGCTGGGACAGCTCATCGGGGAGTCCCATGAGCGGGGCGCGCTCCCCCGGGACACCGCCGAGCTGCTGGACCACGCCCTGGAGTTCTCCGAGCGGACCATGGGCGAGGTGATGGTGCCGCGCGCGGACACCGTCTTCGTCCGTGCGGACGCCACGGCCGCCGAGGCGGTGGAGCTGATCGCGCGGTACGGCCATTCGACGTATCCGGTGCTCGGTGACCATCCCGACGATGTCGCCGGGGTGCTCGGGGTGCGGGAGCTGGCCCGGCTGCCCGCCGAGCGGCTCGCCGTCGCCACGGCGGGTGAGCTGGCCCGCCGTCCCCTGCTGCTGCCCGACACGCTTCCGCTGCCCGGGGCCGTCGCGCGGATGCGTGAGCTGGACGACGAGTTCGCGGTCGTGCTGGACGAGCACGGCGGTATCGCGGGTGTCGTCACCTATGAGGACATCGCGGAGGAACTGGTGGGTGACATCGCCGACGAGACCGACCGGGTCACGGAGCTGGCGGTGCCCGACGGTTCCGGCTGGCTGGTCGACGCGGGCCGCAGGCTCGACGAGGTCGCCCAGGCCATCGGCGTGGAGCTGCCGCAGGACGACGACTTCGACACCGTCGCCGGACTCGTGGTCGACCGTCTCGGCCGTTTCCCGGCGATCGGTGACCGGCTCACGGTCACGCTGCCGGACGGCGGCTCCGCGCTCATCGACGTCCGCACCCTGAACCGGCATGTGCCGCGCCGGGTACGGATCGAGGCGCTGCCCGTGCCCCCCTCGGGGGACGGGGACGAGCCGGGTGAGCGGTCCGCCGGCCGCGGCGCGGTCGCGAAGCGCGCGGAAGAGGGGGCGCGGGTATGAGTCTGCCAGTGGCCCTGTTCCTGACCGTGCTCCTGCTGATCGGCAGCGGGTTCTTCGTCGCCGCCGAGTTCGCGCTGGTCGCGGCGAAGCGGCACCGGATGGAGAAGGCGGCCGCCGAGGGGCGGCGCGGTGCGAAGGCCGCGCTGTCCGGGATGCGCGAGCTGTCGCTGATGCTCGCGGGCGCGCAGCTCGGTATCACGGTGACCACGCTGGGCCTGGGGTCGATCTCCAAGCCCGCCGTGTCCCACGCGCTGGACCCGGTGCTGCGGCACTGGGGTCTGCCCGACGGGGTGAGCTACGGCGTGTCGTTCGCGGTGGCGATCGTCGTGGTGGTGTTCCTGCACATGGTCGTCGGGGAGATGGCGCCGAAGTCCTGGGCCATCGCGCACCCCGAGCGGTCGGCGATGCTGCTGTCACCGCCGTTCCGGGCCGTGGTGAAGGCGGTCCGGCCGCTGATCCGGGTGCTCAACGCGGTCAGCAACGTCCTGGTGCGGCTGTGCCGGGTCACCCCGCGTGACGAGCTGGTCCCGGTGCACGACCGGGAGCAGCTCACCGATCTCGTCGCGGAGTCGCGGCGGCTCGGGCTGATCAGCGCGGCCGACTCCGAGCTGATCACCCGCTCGCTGACGGAACCGCTGACGCCTGTCGCGGAGTTGCTCGTCCCGGCGTCCGACATCACCTGGGTCGACGCGTCCGCCGGACCGGCCACGATCCTGGGGGTGGCCTCGGCCGCCGACCGGACGAGGCTGCTGGTCCGGGACTCCGGCCGGGTGGTGGGGTCGGTGCACACCCGGGACGCCCTGGTGGCCCGGACCCGCTCGCGGGCGACGACCGCGCGTGAGCTGGCGAGGTCGCTGCCGGAGCTGACGGTGGACGACACCGTCGCGCACGCGGTGGAGCAGTTGCGCAGACGCCGGGCGTCGCTCGCGGTGGTCCGCGACGCGTCGGGCGGGCTCGCCGGGATCGTCTCGCTGGACGATCTGCTGGCGCGCTATCTCCAGCCGGTCGCGGCGGTGTGACGGCATGACGGACGAGGAGCCCGGTCCCCCCAGGGACCGGGCTCCTCGCGTTGTTCCGATGTCCTCCCCGAACACCGGGACCTGCGGGCGGAGCCGGTTCCTGGTGGGGTCCGGCTCCACCGGACCAGCGCGGGTGCCTGGTACGGCACGGCGGCGGGTGCCGCGCTGAGGTGGGGGGCGCGGCGCGGTCCGTGTTCACCGCGTCCGCGCTTCGGCGGGGATCCGCTGTGGGTCAGTCGTCGTACGACAGTCCGTGTCCGGAGCGGAACAGCACCTTCGTGGGGTCGTCGGCGCGCTGGATCGGCACCGGCAGCTTGCCGCGCGGTTCGGTCCGGCCGGCGATGACCCGGGCCGCGGCGCGCAGTTCGACCTCGGTCCAGCAGTAGGAGACGAGCGAGGCCCGTACCCCGGGGAGCTGGGCGATGTCGTACGGGTTGCGGACCGCGAGGTGGATGACGGGCACGCCCGTCTCCAGCAGGCGGGCCACCAGGGTGCGCTGGGCGCTGGTGGGGCCGACGTTGTCGGTGGTCACCACGACGGCGTCCCGGCCGTACGCGGCGGCGACGGCCTCGTCCACCTGGGCGGCGGTCGGGGCGCGGCCGGTGGCGAGGGCGGTCGTGGTGTAGCCGAGCTCACCGAAGACCTTGGTCAGCTCGGGGATCGACGTACGGGCGGCGTCCGTCGGGAAGGCGGGGCTCGCGCCGACCACGAGCAGCTTCTTCTGCTTGCGGCGCAGCGGAAGCGTCTCGCCCTTGTTGACCAGCAGCGTGGTGGTGCGGTCGGCGATGCGCGCGGCGATGGCCTGGTGCTTGCGGGCACCGACGACGCGGTCGACCTCCTTCTGCGAGATGTAGGGACTGCCGCTGAGCAGGCCCACCTTGTCCTTGAGACGGAGGATCCGCAGGACGGACTCCTCCAGCCGGGCGACGGTGATCTCGCCCGAACGGACCGCCGCCAGCACGCCGTTGAAGGCGACGTCGATGTTCGGCGGGAAGAGGAGCTGGTCCACGCCCGCCTTGAGGGCGAGGACGGGGACCCGGTCGTCGCCGTACTTGGTGCGCACACCGGTCATGTTGAGGGCGTCGGTGACGATGACGCCCTTGAAGCCGAGCTCTCCGCGCAGCACCCCCTGGAGGATCTTCGGGGAGAGGGTCGCCGGCTCGTTGCTGTCGTCGAGCGCGGGGACCTGGAGGTGGGCGGTCATGATCGAGTCGACACCGGCGGCGATGGCCGCGCGGAACGGCGGCGCGTCGATCCGGTCCCATTCCTCACGGGTGTGGGTGATCACGGGCAGCCCGGTGTGGCTGTCCTGGGCGGTGTCACCGTGGCCCGGGAAGTGCTTGGCACAGGCCACGACGCCGACGCTCTGATAACCCTTCACCTGGGCGGCGACCATCCGGCCGGCTGCCTCGGGGTCCGCCCCGAAGGACCGGACGTTGATGATCGGGTTCTGCGGGTTGACATTGACATCGGCGACCGGGGCGAAGTTCTGGTGGATGCCCAGGGCGGCGAGTTCGATACCTGATATCTGCCCGGCGGTACGGGCGTCGGACAGCGAGCGGCCCGCGCCGAGGGCCATGGCTCCCGGCAGCTGGGTGGCGCCGGAGCCGATGCGGACGTTGGCGCCGTGCTCCTGGTCGATGGAGATCAGGGACGGGATGGGGGTGGGCAGGCTGAGCGAGGCCTTCTGGACCCCGTTCGTCAACTCCGCCACCTGGCGGGGGTTCTGGATGTTGTTCGCCCAGCCGGAGAAGTAGATGACCCCGCCGACGTGGTACTTGGTGATCAGCTCGGCGGCGGTGGCGACGCCGAGTTCACGCAGATTGTCCTCCCGGTCATCCGCGCTGGGGTCGGTGGCCGACGTGCCGTAGAAGTACGGCACGAACAGCTGGCCGATCTTCGCCTCGATGCTCATCTTCGCGATGATCTTCTTGAGGCGCGCGTCACGGTTGTGGGCGAGTGCGGGGGTGGCCGTGACGCCCACGACGCCCGTTACACCGGCCGCCACCACGGTGGCGGAGGCGAGGATGGTGCGCCTGGTCAGACTCCGGTCCTGCATGCGGACATGCTCCTTCCAGCCTTGCTCGTCAAGGGAATTGAAGGAAACTTGAAGTACTTCGGAACGACCGGAAACGTAGCCCGCAGATCGCGGCCGGGGCAAGAGGTCTAGACAAAATAGGTCTAGACAAAATTACGAACACCGGTGCGACCAGCGCTCGTTCTAACCGCGCGGTAAGACGGGTTCCGGCCAGTTCGTTCCGAACCGCGCACACTGTCGGCCGCGCCCCCTGGCGGACGCCTCGACACGGGCGCTGACCTGCGTATCGTCCTGATCGTTTGAGGCGACCCGAGCATCGCGGACCCACCGGGGCGCGAGTTCGGGCGGCGCTCAAAACGGTGGCTTCCCGGCGCTCCGGACCCGCACCGGCCGACTCCCCCGGGAGGAGCGATCCGGCCGCGTCGGCAACCGCCGCGCGGGTGCCGGCGCGGAAGGCGCCGGTGGCGGAAAACAAGGCGCCCCGGCTGGACGGGGGGAGACCAGCCGGGGCGGTTCAGGGAGGACGCGGAAGGCGGTCGCCTCACGGCGGAAGGCTCCACGAGGCTTCAGCCGAACGATCGTCCTCGTGGGCGGAAGGTTGAGCCCGGGGACACTGTTCCCTCCGCGTCCACATATCCAAGAACGACCGGTCGGCCCGAATTGTTCCGACTCCTCTGTGAACTGCGGCACGCCGCTCCCACCTGCGGCTGTCACCCACCGTGCGCACACTGTCCAGATCTCCCCCGAACCCCGTCCGGGACCTCCGCACCGTACGGATCCCGCGCGGGGCCGCCCCGCGTCCGTCACCCACCGTGCGAACGCCGTCCCGGGCCCTCCCCGGGGGCGAGCCGCTCCACGACATCGGCCAGCTCGGCGACCGCCTCCTCCACATGGCGGCGGGTCTTCAGCTGCTCGGTGACCAGCGCGGCGAGCAGCAGCGCGGTCAGGGCGATCGCCCCGTTGAACGCCTGGAGATTGATCATCACTCCCAGCCGGGTGTGGTCCCGGAACGGCCCGTCGCCGTCCGCGGCGGAGACCGCCGTCACCACCGACACATAGAGCGCGCACAGGGTGGCGCCGGGGAGCTGGAAGCGCAGCGCGGCCCAGATCAGCAGGGGGTAGACCAGGAACAGCAGGCTGAGGGTGCTGTAGGCGACGAACGGGGCGACGACACCCGCGCAGACGGCCAGTACCAGTGCCTCGGGCCAGCGGTCCAGGGAGAGCGGCGGCCGGGCGCGCCACAGGATCAGCAGGACCGGGGCGACCACGAGCACCCCGAGCGCGTCCCCGGTCCACCAGGCCGCCCACACGGGCCAGAACTCCCCGCCGGAGATACTGCCGCCCAGCAGCAGCTGGCCCGCCCCTGCCGTGGCGCTGACGAGCATGCCCAGCAGCGCGCCGAGGAACACCAGCGCGAAGCCGTCCCGCAGCCGGTCGAGTTCGGTGCGGAAGCCGACGATCCGCAGCATCACGTAGGCGCAGAACGGGGCCAGGGTGTTGCCCACCAGGATGGCGAGGGCGCCGGGTTCCAGCGAAGGGCTGAGATGGTGGACGACGAGGAGGGCGCCGAGCGCGATGCCCGGCCAGACGCCCGGCCCGAGGAGCAGCAGCGCGGCCAGCGCGATACCGGTCGGCGGCCAGACGGGGCTCACGACGGAGCCCTCGACCACCAGCGCCTTCAGGAGCCCCAGGCGGCCCCCCAGGTAGTAGCAGGCGGCCACGGCGAGGTTCGCCAGGACGAGGACGGCGGCCCGGCGGCCCTTGAGCTGGATTCGCACCACGCCAGTCATCAGACACCGGCGGCCGCCGGTCGGCCCGTCGAGACACGCTCGGCGGCCCGCGCGAGGGCCGCCGGACCCGGGTCAGGTGTCCGGCCCGCGGCAGGCGTCCGACCTGCGTAGGCGTCCGGCCCGGGTCTGGTGTCCGACCCGGTCAGGCGTCCGGTGGACCGGAGGGCGCGCGGTGCGCGGGGGCGGGGTGCTCACGGGCGGCGTCGGGCGGCCCGTCGTGGGCGATGACCAGGACGGCCGCGTCGTCCTCGTGGCCGATCGAGTCGGCGATCCGCATCACCGAGGTGGCCAGCGGTTCCGCGCTCAGCGCCGCGCCGGTGCCGACCCCGGCGAGCCGGGCGACCTGCTGGAGCCCGTCCTCCAGCGGCAGCGAGGGGCCCTCCACGACACCGTCCGTGACGAGGACGAACACCCCCGGCCCGGAGAGCCGGTAGCGGGTCACCGGGTACACCGCGCCGGGCTGGACGCCCAGCGGCGGCCCGCCCTCGTCCTCGATGACCCCGGCGCGCCCGTCGGGGGTGGCCCGTACCAGCGGGACATGGCCCGCGCGGGCGCTGCGCAGCTCCCAGGCGACCGGGTCGAAGCGGACCATCGTGCAGGTGGCGAAGAGGGAGGCGCCCATGGACAGCAGGAGTTCATTGGTGCTGGCCAGCAGCTCGCCGGGGTCGCTGGTCACCGAACCGAGCGCCCGCAGGCCGACCCGCACCTGTCCCATGAAGGCGGCGGCCTCGATGGTGTGTCCCTGGACGTCACCGATCGAGTAGCCGATGCAGCCGTCGGGCAGGAGGAAACCGTCGTACCAGTCGCCGCCGACGTTCAGCCCGGTGAAGGCGGGTGCGTAGCGGGCGGCCACCCGCAGTCCCGGGACGACGGGCAGTTCCCCCGGGAGCATGCCGCGCTGGAGGGCCAGGGCGAGCTGTACCTGGGTCCGCTGGGCCTCCGCCCGGACCCTGGCCTCCGCGGTCAGGGAACCGAGTCTGGCCAGCAGGTCGTCAGGGGTGTCCGCGGGGCGGTTCGACGCCATCGACTCATCTCCGCCGCACGTCCGGTCCGGGCTTGTGACCTCGCCATTCTATGCCGATTGTCCGATTTCGCCCCTGGCGGGCGGCGAACGCGGCCCATGCCCGCGTGCGACGGCCCATGTCCAGGAACCGGTGCCGCACTCGGCCGTCCGGGTGACCCGACCGACCCGGACACCGGGGCCGCCCGTCCCGGGACGTCGATCTCGCCGTACGGCACACGGGCGCCCGCCGGGTCCGGCTAGTCTCATGATCATGGTTGGTGACTTCGAGCTGAGGAGCGCGCTCGCGGCGGCCGTCGGCTCCGGCGCGCCCGACCGGGCCTGGGGATTCGTCGAGCGCTTCGCCGCGCGCTGGGCGCGCCCCCTGGGGCCGGGCGACGGCAGCGACGAGAGCGAACTGCTGGCGGTGGAGGAGCGGTTGGAAATCGGTCTGCCCGCCGCCGTCCGCGACGCGTATCTGCTGTTCGGACGGCGCGACGATCTGGTCCGGGGCCAGGACCGGCTGGTGCGGCCCGCGCATCTGGACACCGACGAGACCGGCGGGAAGCTGGTGTTCCGGGTGGAGCACGGTTACGTCGTCGAGTGGGGCGTACCGCTCGGGGAGGGGGACGATCCCCCGGTGCTGTTCCGCCCGACGGACGAGGAGGAGTGGTCGCCGTTCCTGGACCGCTTCTCGCTGGCCTGTGTGGAGATGGTCCTGTCGGAGTGCGTGCTGGCCCCCGGCGCCCCGGGCGACAACCGCCAACTCGACCCGGTCACCCTGGCCGCGCTGGCGGACGCCTTCCCCCCGCTGCCGCTGCCCCGGTATCCGGTGTGGGCGGCCCCGGACGGCCCGCCGGTCCGCTGGTTCGGCGGGGACGAGGTGATCCTGCGCGCGGACGGCGAGGACTGGATGTGGGCGCGGGCCCGGGACGAGGCCGTGCTGGAGTCGGTCCGGGCCGCGCTGCCGGGTGTCTGGCTGGTCGGCTCCGCGCCCTGACCTGGGTGGGGCGGTCAGGTGCCGGACGCCCGTAGCGCCGCCGTGTGGGCGCGGACCTGCTCCGCGGAGAGATAGGCGTCCGTGTGTTCGAAGTCGCGCAGGGTGGCCGGGTTGCGGGCGAGGAAGCCGGTGCGGACGTAGTCGTCGCCCGCGACGGCGTTGAGCACCCAGTTGGTGAGCACCCGGGCCTTGGCGACATTGGTCCGCAGAGCCGACCAGTGGTAGCCCCGGGCGACGGCCTGCGCGGGCAGCCCCCGCAGTTCGACACCGAGCGGCTTGGAGACGGCGTCCCGGCCGCCGAGGTCGACCACCAGACCGAGATCCTGGTGTTCGTAGGGCTGGAGCGGCTGGTCGCGCAGGGACGCGATGACGTTGTCGGCGACCTTGCGGCCCTGGCGCATCGCATGCTGGGCGGTGGGCGGGCACACCGCGTCCCCGCCCTTGACCAGGTCGGGCACCGCGCCCGCGTCGCCGAGCGCGAACACCCCGTCGGCGCCGGGCAGGCTCATGTCCGCGCGGACGGCGAGGCGTCCGCGGACCGTCTCGGCGTCGAGCGTGGCGATCAGCGGACTCGCCACCACCCCGGCGGTCCAGATCAGGGTGCGGCACGGCAGGACCCGGCCGTCGGTGAAGGTGACCTTGTCGGCCGACGCCTCCGCGACGGACACCCCGAGCGAGACCTCGATGCCCCGACGGCGCAGGATCTCCAATGCGACCAGCCCGAGCCGGTCCCCCAGCTCGGGCATGAGCTTCGGGGCGATGTCGATGAGGTGCCACTTGATCTGCCGTGCGTCGAGCCGCGGATAGCGCCGGACGGCGTGGCTGGTGAGCCGCTGGAGACAGGCCGCGGTCTCGGTGCCCGCGTAGCCCCCGCCGACGACGACGAACTGGAGCCGGGAGGCACGTTCCTCCTGGTCGTGGGAGGCGTCCGCGAGGTCGAGCTGGGCGATGACATGGTCGCGTACGTAGGCGGCCTCGGCGAGCGTCTTCATCCCGCGCGCGTGGTCGATCAGGCCCGGGATGTCGAAGGTGCGGGTCACACTGCCGGGGGCCAGCACGATGATGTCGTACGGCTCGTCCACCAGCTCGTCGGTGATCTTGCGGATCACACAGACCTTGGCCGCCGGGTCCACCCCGATGGCCCCGCCGGGGATGATCCGGGTGCGGTGCTTGCGGCTGCGCCGCAGGGACACCGCGATCGACTGGGGGGTCAGCACGCCCGACGCGACCTGCGGCAGCAGCGGGAGGTAGAGCTGGTACGAGAACGGCGTGACGAGGGTGATGTCCGCCTCCCCGGGGGAGAGCCGGCGCTCCAGCCGGCGTACGCACTCCACTCCGGCGAAGCCTGCCCCCACCACGAGAATCCTGGGTCGCGCCACGGTGTCCGTCCTTCCCTGAGACCTCTCGTCCCTATCCGGCCCCGCCTGCCCGCATATGGGCGGCGCATCCCCCATCTTTCAGGGCGGTCCGCCGCCCCGCACCCGAAGCGGCACACGCTTGCCGCACCCGGGGTACGGGCGGGGCCGCGGACAGTACGTGTCAGGCGGCCGGACCGGCCGGTGAAGGCCCTGGTCAAAGGCACCGTGAAGCACACGGACCACCGGTCGGCCGTGCCCGGGACCCGCTCGTCCGGCGCACCCGCCACCCGGGCTCAGCGCAAGGTCTCGGCCCAGTTCGCCGGGACGCGTCCCACGGGTCCGGGCGCGGGCTGCTCCACCGGGTGGGCCTGCGGGGGCGCCAGGGCGGGACCGGACTCGTACATCTGCTCGCTGTCGTAGTCCCAGAACCACTGTTCGCCGGGCTCGAAGCTGCGGACCAGCGGATGTCCGCTGTCCTTGGCGTGGGCGGTCGCGTGTTTCGCGGGTGAGCTGTCGCAGCAGCCGATATGGCCGCACCGGGCGCACCGCCGCAGATGGAACCACCAGCCGCCCGAGGTCTCGCATTCGGCGCAACCGGTGCCGGAGGGCAGGGCCGTGGGGTCGATGCCGTCGGGAAGGCTCATGAGGACTCCTCGGGGGGCTGGGGGTCGGCCGGCGGGTCGGGGTCCGCCGGAGTGAGGGGGAGACGCACCTGGAACCGGGTGTCACCGGGCTCGGAGCGGGCCACCGAAAGATCCCCGTGGTGCTTGTTGACGACGATCCGCCAGGAGATGTCCAGTCCGAGCCCCGTGCCCTCACCGACGGGTTTCGTGGTGAAGAACGGATCGAAGATGCGGCCGCGGACCTCCGGGGGCATCCCGGGTCCCGTGTCACCGAACTCCACGAGGACGCGGTCCCCGTCCCGGGCGGTCCGCACGGTCAGCGTGCCCTGGTCGGGGTCGTCGGCGCGGTGCACGCTCTTCATGGCGGAGACGGCGTTGTCGATGAGGTTGGTCCACACCTGGTTGAGTTCACCGGGGTAGGCGGGGATGCGCGGCAGGCCGGTGTCGTAGTCCTTGACGACGGTCACCCCGGGGCCGATCTTGGCGGTGAGCATCATCAGGGTGGAGTCGAGGAGTTCATGGATGTCGGCGTCCTGGTGGGGGGCGCGGTCCAGCTGCGAGTACTGCTTCGCCGCGCCCACCAGATGGGAGATCCGCGTCGAGGAGTCCTCGATCTCGTTCATGAGGAGTTCCGTCTCGACCGTGTAGTTGAGCCAGCGGACGGCGCCTTCGAGGGTGTCCTGGTCGACGGTCGCGGCGACCTGGTCGAGCCATTCGGTATCGAGTCCGGCCTGGACGAAGGTGGGGGCGAGCCGCCAGCCCTCGGCGACGCCGTGGTCGTCCAGCCAGTCCCCGACGGCGTCCTCCCGGTCGCTGGCCTCCAGCGGGCTCAGACCCGGCGCCTTGGCGATGCGTTCGGCGGTGCGTTCCTGGAGTTCCACCAGGGAGGCGAGGGTGTCGCGGTGGTAGGGGCCGGAGGCGATCACGGCGAGCTTGTGGCGCATCCCGGCGACGCGTTCGCGCAGCGACGCGGTGGCGCGGACGGCCGCCGCGGCCGGGTTGTTCAGCTCATGGGTGAGCCCGGCGGACAGCGATCCGAGGGCCAGGAGCCGCTCCCGCTGGCCGACGGCCTGCTGGGTGGAGCGGTTGCCGAAGAACAGGCCCTCCAGGAGGTGGACCGCCATCGGGAACCACTCGCGCATGATCATGGCGAAGGTGTCGGCGGACAGCACGAAGAAACGGGAGGGCTCGGTGACCCGCAGCGAGCTGTTGTAGCGCTGCGGGACCCGGTCCCCGAGGTAGGCCTGGAAGGCGCCCGCGTACACCCCGGGGTCGGAGGTGCGGTTGATCTCGATGTCGTCGGCGCCGACCCGTCTCGACATCACGACGGTGCCGTCGAGCAGGACGTAGAAGCAGGTCGCGGGCTCGCCCTCGGTGTACACGGGGCCCGTGTCGTAGCGCTCGACGGCGCCTTCCCGGCAGAGCCGGTCCAGCTGGTCGGGTGCCAGCTTCTCGAAGAGGAACAGGGTGCGCAGTTCCGCCGCCTCGCACGGCAGGGGGGTGGGTCGCCCGTTCATGACTGCTCCAGGTAGCGGTGCACCAGCATGACGGCCATGGCGCCCTCCCCCACCGCGGACGCGACCCGCTTCGCGGACTCGGAGCGGGCGTCCCCGGCGACGAACACGCCCGGCACATTGGTCTCCAGGTGGTACGGCGCGCGGTCCAGCTCCCATTCGGGGGGCGGCGCGCCGTCGGCGGAGAGGTCGGGTCCGGCGACGATGAAGCCGCGCGGGTCCCGCAGGACCGTCCCGTCGAGCCAGTCGGTCAGCGGCGCCGCGCCGATGAACACGAAAAGCCACTGGGCGTCGACGAGTTCGGTGTGTCCGGTGGTGGTGTCCCGCAGGGTGAGCTGTTCGAGGTGGTCGGCGCCGTGCGCGGACTCGACGACGGTTCCGGTGCGGACGGTGATGTTCGGGGCGTCCTCGACCTGCTGGACGAGGTAGTGCGACATGGAGGCGGCGAGCGGACCGCCCCGGACCAGTACGGTGACGGACTTGGCGCCCCGGGACAGATACATGGCGGCCTGGCCCGCGGAGTTGGCGCCGCCGACCACGTACACGTCGTGGCCCTGGCAGGAGGCGGCCTCGGTGAGCGCGGAGCCGTAGTAGACGCCCCGGCCGGTGAGGTCCGCGACGCCCGGCGCGTCGAGCTGCCGGTACGACACACCGGTGGCGAGGAGCACGCTGTGCGCGGCGATGGCGTGACCGTCGGAGAACCGCACAGCCTTGGCGGCGCCGTTGATCTCCAGCCCGGTGACCTCGCGGGCGGTGAGGATCTCGGCGCCGAACTTGGCGGCCTGGCGGCGGGCCCGGTCGGTGAGCTGGGAGCCGGAGACCCCGTCGGGGAAGCCGAGGTAGTTCTCGATACGGGAGCTCTGGCCGGCCTGGCCCCCGGTGGCGGAACGTTCCACCAGGACGGTCCGCAGGCCCTCGGACGCGCCGTAGACGGCGGCGCCGAGACCGGCCGGACCGCCGCCGATGACGATCAGGTCGTAGAAGTCGGCGGTGGGGGTCGTGGCGAGGCCGACCCGGGCGGCGAGGTCCTGGTCCCCGGGCTCGATCAGGGCGGTGCCGTCGGGGGTGATCACCAGCGGCAGCCGCAGCGCGTCGGTGTCCGCCGCTTCGAGGAGGCGGCGCCCCTCGGGTTCGTCGGAGGAGTACCAGCGGTAGGGGACCTGGTTGCGGGCGAGGAACTCCCGGACCTCGGAGCACCGCGCCGACCAGCGGTGTCCGACGACCTTGGTGGTGGGAACGGCCCGGTGGTCGGTGTGCCGCCAGGTGTCGAGGAGCTCGTCCAGGACGGGGTACAGCTTCTCCTCGGGCGGGTCCCACGGTTTGAGCAGGTAGTGGTCGAGGTCGACGACGTTGATCGCGTCGATCGCGGCGTCGGTGTCGGCGTAGGCGGTGAGCAGCACGCGCCGGGCGCCGGGGAAGATGTCGAGTGCCTGTTCGAGGAACTCGATGCCGTTCATCTGCGGCATCCGGTAGTCGGCCAGCAGGACGGCGACCTGTTCACCGCGGAGTTTCAGCTCGCGCAGGGCCTCCAGCGCCGCGTCCCCGGACTCGGCGCGCACCACCCGGTGCTCCCCGCCGTAACGGCGCCGCAGGTCCCGCGCGACCGCGCGGGACACCCCCGGGTCGTCGTCCACGGTGAGGATCACTGTGCGTGCAGCGACGGAAGCTTCCGGCATACGTCTCCCGCCCCCCCGGTCGGTGAGTACGGCGTCGTACTCGGCGCTCCGGTCCATCGTATGGGGCGGTGGCGCGGCTCGCCGGGTGAACTGCGGGGGCCCGGTGCGGGCGGGCTGGGGGACGGCGGTCCGGGCGGCCGTTCCTCTGTACGGCCGTTCCGATGGACGGCCGTACGCGGCGGCGATCGCGTGACACCGGTCCCGCCGCCGTGCGACCGTCCGGCGCGCACCGACCTCGCGGCCGTTCCGGTGGCACCGCGGCCGGTTACCGAAAGACCTCGCCCGGCCACCGGGACACCGCGGCCGATTACCGAGACACCTCGGCCGGCCACCGGGACTCCGTGGTCGGTTCCGGACCAGCCGGAACCAGCAATGATGAATGCCAGGAAAGGAACTGACGAATCCTCATCAATGCGACAGACAAAAGGGGGTAGCGCCAGGTCAGCCGGGGCGGTGGCACCGGGGGCCGGGCGAGGGGGGTGGCTGGTTCCCGGCCATCGTCATTGGTTCAACCTCTTGACCGGTCTGGTCCAGACCAATAACTTCCCGACATGCGTCGAAGAATCCTCGCCAGGCTGGCCATAGCCACCTGCGCCGCGTCTCTTCCGGTTTCCCTGATGGTCACGGCTCCCGCCTCGGCCGACACCAGCAGCTCGCAGAAGGACAAGAAGAACCAGCCCGATCTCAGGCGGATCGGGTACTTCACCCAATGGGGTGTCTACGGCCGGGACTTCCAGGTCCAGGACCTCGACAAGAGCGGCGCCGCGGCGCGGCTCACCCACATCAACTACGCCTTCGGGAACGTCAATCCCGAGGGCAAGTGCTTCATCGAGAGCATCCCGGGCGAGGGCGACCCGTGGGCGGACTACGTCCGGCCCATCGACGCCGCGAACTCGGTCGACGGCGTCGCGGACAACGACACCCAGCGCCTCGCGGGCAACTTCAACCAGCTCGCCGAGCTGAAGAAGAAGCACCCCGGCCTCAAGGTCATGATCTCGCTCGGCGGCTGGAGCTGGTCCACCCACTTCTCGAACGCGGTCAGCACCCCGGCCAAGCGCACGGCACTGGTCAAGTCCTGCGTCGACCTGTACATCAAGGGCAACCTGCCCGTGGACGGCGCCCGCGGCGGCGAGGGCGCGGCGGCCGGTGTCTTCGACGGCATCGACGTGGACTGGGAGTGGCCGGGCTCCTCCGGCGACGACGACACGCCTTACACCCCCGCGGACAAGAAGAACTTCACCGCGCTGATCAGCGAGTTCCGTACCGAGCTGGACGCGTACGCGAAGTCGCAGAAGAAGCGCCAGCGCTACGAGCTGTCGGCGTACGTGCCGACCGCCCCGGCGAAGATCGACGCGGGCTTCGAGGTCCGCAAGATCATGCGCGACTTCGACTTCGTGAACCTCCAGGGCTACGACTTCCACGTGTCCGGCGAGAGGACCACGAACCAGCAGTCGGCGCTCTACGCCAAGAACGACTTCAGCGTGCACCAGACGGTCAACGACTGGCTGCGGCGCGGCGCTCCCGCCCACAAGCTGGTCGTCGGGATGCCGCTCTACGGACAGGGCTGGACCGGGGTCACCGGCGGCGGCGACGGTCTCCACCAGCCGAACACGGGCCCGGCGCCCGCGACCTTCCAGGCCGGTTTCGAGGACTACAAGGCCCTGAAGAAGCTGGCCGAGTCCGGTACGTACAAGCTCCACCGCGGCACGAAGAACGGCGACGCCTGGCTGTTCGACGGCAAGACGCTGTGGACGTACGACGACCCGACCGTCCTGCGCGCCAAGACCAAGTACGTCCAGGACCGGGGCCTCGGCGGGGCCATGGTCTGGTCGCTCGACGGCGACACCGCCGACGGTGAGGCGATCCGCGCGATCGACCGGGGTCTCGACGACTGATCCCGGGCGCGCGCACCACGCCGGTGCCCGGTGGGACGGGGTCACACGTCCCACCGGGCACCTTTCCGTTCGCCGCCCCGGCACACCGCCCTCCCGGGCCCGCACCGGCCACAACCCCCTCGACCGCAAGGAATGCCTGCTCCGGGTGACCCGCAAGGTCACCACCCGCTCCACCGCCTGACCGCCCGCCCCGGGCACACATGTGCGCCGCGAAGCCCGGATCACCCAGGACGGTGGTCCTGTCGGCCGACGCTCCCTCGTCCTGGGTGGGGAGGCGGATACGCCTGGCGGTCGATGTCTGCGGGCGCGCTCCGGACCGAGGCTTGAACTCCGTTTCCTGAGAGGGGAGTTCCGGTGGATCGTTGGGATCGGGTCGGGCGGTTCGCGGCATACGGGGCGGCGCTGGCGTTGACGCCGTACTTGCTGATCAAGGTGTCGTGGGTGGTCGGTTCGCTCCTGGGGCTGCTGCCGGTCGGGGCCGGGTTCGGCAAGGCGGAGTGGGTGCTGCTGAACAGCGCCACGATCGGTATGGCGGGCATCGGGATCGCGATGGCGCTCGCACTGGTGAGGCCATGGGGAACCCGCATACCGGGAGCGCCGCTGGTCTTCTGCGCCTGGGTCGGGACGGGGTTCCTCGTCCCGGTGCTCCCGTACGCCGTTCTCGGTTCGCTGCTGGACGCTCCGGAATCCGGGAGCGGCACCGACCCGTCGATGCCGGTCTGGGAGGCCGTGCTGGTCCAGATCGGATTCGTGGGTACGGGGCTGGGTCTGGCCCTCGCGCTGCCGATGTATTTGCGGCGGCGCTGGCCGGAGGCGCTCGCCGGGCGGCTCGGGGACGGCGGAGGGGGCTCACCAGGGCTGCCGCCGTGGACGGCCGCGGTCGGCGCCGCGGTCGGTCTCGTCTGGCTGTACTGGGCGGTGGGCGGCACCGCGGGTGTCGCCCACCGCGACGATCGGGACCTCGTCTGGCACACGCTGTCCGGAGTCTTCGGACTCTGGGCCCTGGCGGCTTCCGCCGCTGTCTGGGCTGCCGTCCGGGGCCGGCCCGCGCGTGTCCCTCGATGGGGTCCGACGGTGCTCGGCTGGCTGGGCTCGGGCTCGTTGTTCGCCTGGAGCGGCTGGAAGTTCCCGTTTACCCTGTACCTGGCGGTCGCACGACCGGCCGACGCTTCCCTCCCGGAGAACCTCGCGCTCGCGGCGGTCCTGCACCTCGCGGCGGTGGCGACGGGCGCCGCGATGCTGAGGACGCTCGTCCGCGCGCGGCCCGCGTCACGGAACGCGTAGGCGCTCCCTCCCGCCCGTCCGGTGCTCCCCCTCCCCCGGCAGGGGGAGCCGGTCCCCTCGCGTGGGGGATCTTCCAGGTGCCGCCGCCCGATGTACTTGAGGCGGTCGGCACAGGAAGGACCCGCATGCGCGCCCCCACGAGACGACGTCTGCTCACCTCCGCCGCGTCGGCGGCCTCGGCGGCCGGCCTGGCCGCGGCCCCCGTGCGGGCCGCGGAGCGGAAGCCCGTAGGCACCGTTGATCCGATGGACGCCCTGCGGGCGCTGCCAGGCCTGCGTGTCATCGAGGAACGGCCGGGCGCCGAGCCCGGCTACCGCTTCTTCGTGCTCGGGCTGCGCCAGCCGGTCGACCACGGCGCGCCCGGGGCCGGGACCTTCGAGCAGCGGCTGACCCTGCTCCATACCGCCGCCCACCGCCCGACCGTCCTGTTCAGCACGGGATACGAAGTGCCGCTCGTGCCACGGCGGACCGAACCGGCTGTCCTGCTCGGCGGCAATCAGATCGGTGTGGAGCACCGCTTCTTCGGCACCTCGCGTCCGGCGGCTCCCGGTTTCGAGACGTTGACGATCCGGCAGGCCGCCGCGGATCATCACCGTGTGGTGCGCCTCTTCCGCCGCCTTTACCCGGGTGCGTGGATCTCCACCGGCGGCAGCAAGGGCGGTACGGCCAGCGTGTACCACCGCCGCTTCCACCCGCACGACGTGGACGGGACCGTCGCCTACTCCGCCCCGAACAATGTCGACGACCGCGAGGACTCCGCCTATGTGCGGTTCCTGGAGCATGTGGGCACCGCCGCAGCCCGTGACGCGCTCAGGACGGTCCAGCGGGAGATGCTGCTGCGCCGCGGCCACCTGGTCGCCCGCTACGAGACCTGGGCCGCCGCCACCGGCGACACCTTCCGCGTCATCGGCAGCGCCGACAAGGCACTGGAGACCGCGGTGCTACGGGTGCCGTTCATGTTCTGGCAGCGCCACACCGCCGAGGACGCCGCGGGCGTCCCGGGCCCCGACGCCTCCACCGACGCGCTGTACGCATGGCTGGAGCGGACCGCCGCCCTGCCCGCCTACGCGGACTCCACGGCGAGGGACTTCATCCCCTACTGGTACCAACTCGGCACACAGCTCGGCTATCTCGACGTACCCACCGCCCATCTGGACGGACTGCTGCGCTACCCGGACGCCGTCGAGCCCCGCAGTTTCGTGCCGCGGGACATCCCGATGCGGTTCGACACCGAGGCCATGCCCGACATCGACAGCTGGGTGCGGCGGCGCGCCTCCCGGCTGCTCTTCGTCAACGGCACCCAGGACCCTTCCGTCGCGGAGCCCTTCCGGACCGGCCGGGGCGACGCGCGCGTGCTGTGGGTGCCGGGCGGCAACCACCACGTCACGATCGCGGATCTGTCGCCCGGCGACCGCGCGGAGGCCGTCACCGCACTGCGCCGGTGGGGCGCGGGCGGGCGAGGCCGGGGTTCGCGGGACGAGTGAACCTGGCCGGACGGACGCCGAAGGCGACCACGACACACGGGGTCACGGAACCCTCGTGGGCGCGGAGTCACCGGCGGCCGGCACACGGATGCGGGGGTGGTCCGGAGGCGGGTGCCTTCCGGACCACCCCCGGTGGGGGCCACGGGGTGCCGTGGGGGGATCGGCGACCGCGTGGCTCGGGGTGGTGGCTGATGCGCTCCGCCGGGTGCGGGCTACTCGGCGAAGACCTGGGTGTTCTGACTGGCCGTCAGGACCCAGCGACCGTCCTCCTTGGACATCACATGGAGCGGGGTGCCCTCACCTTCGCTCTCGATGAGCTCGCCGTCCGGGGTGACGTACCGCTGGCGGACCTTGACCGCGGCGACATCGGGGCGGACGAACAGGATGTGCACCACCTCATAGGTACCCAATCCGTGCTTCGACGAGCCGGGAAGCACTTTGCGGGTGAACTCCGCGATCTCGTCCCGTCCGATGAGCCGTTTGCCGTGGCCCGTCGTCCAGATCGCGTCATGGCGGAACAAGGCAGCGAATCTGTCGGGGAGTTCGTTGCGCTGCGCGTACTGGATCTCGGCGACGACCTGCTCGATCGCCTCGGTCTCGGCCGCGCGGGTCCTGTCGTCCATGCTCGTCGCGTTCATGGGAGCAGCATCCGGCCTCAACCATGATTGAGGTCAAGCGCTGTTCCCCGGTGGCCGCGAAGGACGCCCGATGGCGGTCCGGCCGTGCTGCCGGGACGGCCGGACCGCCCGCTTCGGGGGCGCGTCAGTCGTCGTCCTCACCCGGCGCGCCGTCCTCGGGCGGGGTCGTGGTGCCGTCCTGCGGGGGCGCTGGGTCGGTGGGCGGCTGCTGGCCACTGCCGCCGTCGCCGAGGGTCGCGCCGAAGGCGGTCAGCGCGGTGGTGACGGGCTGGAAGAAGGTGATGCCGCCGCCCGCGCAGTCGCCGCTGCCGCCGGAGGTCAGACCGACGGCTCCGCCGTCACGGGTGAACAACGGGCCGCCGCTGTCGCCGGGTTCGGCACACACATCGGTCTGCACGAGTCCGCTGACGGTGCCCTCGGCGTAGTTGACGGTGGCGTTCAGACCGGTGACCCGCCCCTCGTGCAGCCCGGTGGTGCTGCCCATCCGGGAGACCTCCTGGCCGACGGTCGCGTCGAGAGCCTGGCGGATCGCGACGGTCCGGCCCTGGCCCACGGCGACCACGCTCGGCGCCTGGGCCGCCGGGTCGTCGTACGACGCGACGGCGAGGTCCCCGGAGCCGGGGAAGGTCGCCTCCTGGATCGTGCCGAGCGGGGTGCCGTTGGCCTCGGTCCAGCGGGCGGTGGCGACCCCGCAGTGGCCCGCGGTGAGGAAGCCGGGGGCGCCGTCGCGGGTGGTGACGTTGAAGCCGAGTGAACAGCGCGCGCCGCCGCCGAGGATGGCGTCACCGCCCGAGGCGAAGGGGGTGAACTCACCGGCGGCCCGTTCGATCCGGGCCATGTCCGCGCCGAGTCCGGCGACGGTGGCCTTCAGCCGGTCCCAGTCGGCGCCCTTGACGGTCCGGTCGGCGGTGACCCGGATCTCGTTGGTGACGGGGTCGACGGCCCAGGACGTTCCCGGGATGGTGGCCTCGGCCTTGAGGGTGCTGGAGGCGGCCTTCAGTTCGGTGACGCTGTGCTCGACGCTGCGGACGACGGCTCCGGCCGCGCGGACCTGGTCCGCGGCCGTGTCGTCGTTACCGGCGACATTCACGACGACACGCCGCTCGTCGCTGTCGTAGTAGGCGCCGCCGAAGTTCTGGCCCAGCCGGTCGGCGAGCCGCGCGGAGAGTTCGGAGGCGGCCGGCGGGGTGAACTGCCGCAGGGCCGGGGTGTCCGGGCCGCTCTGCGTCGCACCGGCGTTCGGCAGGAGGACGGCCGCGGTGCCGAGGGCGACGACAGCGGCGCCCGCCACAGCCGCCTTGCGCTTGGGTATGCGTTGGTGTTTCAACGGGGTGACCTCCTGGGGAGCGGTGCCGCCCGTGGCGGCGAGCCGTGGAGCGGCCGAACGGCGTTGAGTACGGGCGAGCCGCGCCCCGCGTTCAGACCACCGCGCGTCGCTCCGGGGCGGCTGGCCGAAACCCGTCTCCCCCGCACCTCGTTGACCTGCGGTCCCGTCGAGCGGCCCACGGACGGGCGGCTTCCGTCCGACGGGAATTCACCGGACCGCCATCGACGGCCGTACGCGCTACGGCACAGAACTCCGCGCCGTTCCGGGCATGTTCGCGCCCCACCGGTACGACGCGGGGAACAGGCGCACCGGGCGGTCGGTGGCCGCTCACACCCGGGTGCCGACGGCTATCCGCCCGTTCCCGGACAGCCGGACCAGGGCCCGCAGGACGATGGCGAGCCGGGCCTCGTCCAGTTCCTGGACCCTGGACAGGGCGGTCTGATGGGAACCGGCCATGGACAGCACGAAGCCGAGGAACACCCGCTCGGCGGCGGACAGTTCCAGGACGTACAGCTGGCGGGCGAGCGCGGACCAGTCGCAGCGGAGCCCGGTGGCCGTGTCCTCCCTGACGAGGACGAGCCGTATGTCGTCCCGGCCGAGGAGCCCGGCCTCCTCGGTCAGCGCGCTGACGGCGGCCTGGTCGCGGGCGGTGACGGCCCAGCGCCGGAGCCGTTGCGGCAGCGCGGGCGGCGGGGCCGCGCCGCCGGGGTCGGACGAGGTGAGGTCGGTGTCTCTGCTGATGGGCATGCGGGGCCTCCGCGGGGGCGCGGCCACCCTGGACGGTCGCCCCGGCGGCCCCGGGGGCGGTTGCGCCGCCCCCGGGGCCCGGCCGGGGCGGTCGGACCCGGGTGGGCAGGTTCGCCGGTACGTTCCGGTTTCACCTGCTCATACGCTCCCGGCCGCCGCTTGGTTCAGCCTGTGACGGTTCACACGCCGAGCGGCCGAACGCACGAACGGGCGCACCCCGGCGCACGACGCGGCGCACGCCCCGGCACACGGTCGCCGCCGGACGGGCCGGGGATCATCCCCGTACGGCTTCCAGTTCGGTGACGACGAACTCCTCCGCCGCGGCCTTGGCGACCCCCGCGGCGGAGAGCACGCCCCGGCCGTCCTCGAACTCCAGCAGGGCGAGCAGGAGATGCTCGGTGCCGACGTAGTTGTGACCGAGCCGCAGCGCCTCACGGAAGGTCAGTTCCAGCGCCTTCTTCGCCCCGGCGTCGTACGGCACCAGGTCCGGTACGTCCTCGGCCGCGGGCGGCAGGGCGGCCCTGGCGGCCTCCTTGAGGGCGTCGAGGCCGACGCCCTGCGCGGTGATCGCGCGGGTTCCGAGGGATCGCGGTTCGGTGATCAGCCCCAGGATCAGATGGACGGTGCCGACCTGGTCGTTGTCGGCGGCCCTGGCGTCGTTGTGGGCGACCGTGACGACATTGCGCGCGGGGACGGTGAAGCGGCTGAAGCCCTGACCGGGGTCCAGGGCCGGGGGCTCCCCCGGATTCTTGGGCACGAACCGCTTCTGGGCGGCCTGGCGGGTGACCCCCATGCTCCTGCCGATGTCGCTCCAGGACGCTCCGCCCCGGCGGGCCTGGTCCACGAAGTGGCCGATCAAATGGTCGGCCACCTCACCGAGATGGTCAGCGGCGACTACCGCGCTGGTGAGCTGTTCGAGGGTGTCGGGATGCGCGGTCTTGATGGCGTCGATCAGATCGTCGAGGCGGACGGGTGGCTTGATGTGCTGCGCTTCGGTCATGAGGCAACCCTAGGTTGACACTCCAGCTGCCGTCAACCCGAGGTTGACACCTTTCGGCCTTCATCCCCACAGCGCCGATCCGGCCGCCGCGCCCGCGAACGCCGCCCCCACCCCGGCGGCCACACTGCCCACCGCGTTCAGGGCCGCGCGGACCCCGGCGCCCTCCTCCGCCAGCCTCAGCGTCTCGTAGGAGAAGGTCGAGTACGTGGTGAGCGCCCCGCACAGACCGGTGCCGAGCAGCAGATACGTCCGCGAACCGACCGCCCCGGCCAGCACCGCGCCCGTCAGCACCCCGAGCATCAGACAGCCCGCCACGTTGACCACGAAGGTGCCCCAGGGGAACAGCGAGTCGTGCCGGGTGCGGACCGCGCGGTCCGTGAGGTACCGCGACGGCGCGCCGACCGCCGCCCCCACGATCACCAGCAGCCAGTCCACGGTGGCGCTGCCCGGGGTCATCCGGCCCTCCGGCGCAGCGTCCGGCGGGTGACCCGGGCCGCCGCCCAGACCGCTGCCAACGCGACGACCGGGGTGAGGACGAGCGCCCAGACGGCCGGACCCGGCCGTCCGTGGTGGACGAGCTGCCGCACATCGAGGGCGTAGGCCGAGAAGGTGGTGAACCCGCCGAGCACGCCCGTACCCAGGAACGGCCGGAGCAGCGTATGCGGGGCCCGGGCGGCGGCGAGCGCGGCCATGAGCACCCCGATCAGGGCGCATCCGACCGCGTTGACACCCAACGTGGTCCAGGGGAAGTCCCCTTCGGTGGTCGGCCACAGCAGCACCGCCCCGTACCGGGCGCTCGCCCCGAGCGCCCCGCCGACCGCCACGGCCCCGAGCACGGGCCACTGCCCGTCCGGCGCCCGTCCGGCGCCGCCGGGCACATCGGGGTCGACCGGTTCGCGGGGTCTTGCGGAAGCCGGTGCGGGCGGCCCACCCGGCGGCGGCACGGGCGGCTCGGTCACGGTCGGGTCCTCCCCCACAGGTACGGGGACCCGCGCGCGGTCAGCGTAGAACGACGTGCCCACCCGGGCGGACCCGGGTGGGCACGTGGTCGCGGCGGAGGTCCCGGAGGTCAGCTCTCGCCGTCCGGCGCGGGTACCCGGCCGGGTTCCTGCGGTTTCGCGTCGGCCTCCGTCAGGAACGGGCTGATGAGGAAGCGGTAGGCCGCGGCCCCCAGCACACCGCCGACGAGCGGTCCGACGATCGGCACCCAGAAGTAGATGTTGCCGTATTGATCTCGCCATGCGTCGTGATAGCCGGTGATGTAGCTGGCGAACCGGGGGCCGAGGTCACGGGCCGGGTTGATGGCGTAGCCCGCGTCGGTGCCCCACGCCATCCCGATGGCGACCACCAGCAGACCGATGATCAGCGGTCCGAGGTTGGCGCCCGGCGGTGTGTTGAGGAGGTCGGTCACCGCGAAGATGACGAACAGGAGGATCGCCGTACCGATGATCTGGTCCCGCAGGGCCCCCCACTCACTGATCGGGAGGCTGCCGTTGCCGGGCAGGGTCGAGAAGACGATCTGGGTCTTGAAGGTGTGCCCCGGGTCCGCCATGGCCAGGACTTCGCTGTAGTTCCAGCGGACGAGCAGCGCGGCGAGAAAGGCACCCAGTGTCTGCGCGAGCGCGTACGGGAGCACCTTGCGCCACGAGAAGCCCTTGAACACCGCGAGCGCCAGCGTCACCGCGGGGTTGATGTGGGCGCCGCTGATCCGGGCCGCCACGTACACACCGAGTGTCACGCCGAGGCCCCAGGCCCAGGCGATGCTGTCGTGGTCACCGATACCGGCGGCGACCACCTGCGCGACCACTCCGCATCCGAAGAGGATGAGGATGAAGGTTCCGGCGAACTCGGCCGAGAGCTCCCCGGCCATACTGTTCCGCCACCCACGTTTCGTCATGAGTACCGGCCTCCTGACCTTGGGATTCGGCTGCCCTCCGACGATATGCACGAAAGGTCGCCTTTGACGCCTGGAAGGGCGTGAAGTGAGGCCATTCGGGGCGCGATCCGGCACACGGCACAGCTGTTCGGGACCGGGGTACGGGGGCGATGCCGGGCCCGGGGCCGCGCGGCCCCGGGCAGTGGAGCGCGGCAGGGGCCGGGCCGCGACCGAAGCGCGGGTCGACGGCGACCGCGGACGGGCACCCGGGGGCGGGAACGCGCGGGGGCGGGGCGGGGGCATTGCGAGCGGGAAGGCGGAGCCGGGGCCCGGCCCCTCGCCGCGCGCGACGCCCATCGCGGCGCCCCGGCCGGCCGTGGGTCCGTCACGCCGACTTGTCGGTCCGGGTGTTCCGTTTCGTGGTGGACGCGGACGCCGACTTCTTCGCCGACTTCTTCGCGGTGCTCGCCGGACTCCGGACCTTCTTCGCCGCACCCTTGGCCGCACCCGACTTCTTCGCGGGCGCCTTCTCAGCAGCCGCCTTCTTCGTGGGTGCTTTCTTGGCGGCGGCCTTCTTCGCGGGTGCCTTCTTGGCGGCGGCCTTCTTCGACGTACCCCGAGCGGCCCCGTCCCCCGTCGCGCCCTTCGCGCTGCCTCGCCGGGCCGACCTGCGGGGCAGTTCATGGACGGTGGCCTCGCGGCCCGCGGGGGCCTCCTCGCCATGGGTCCGTTCGAGGGACTGCCGCAGGGCCGACATCAGATCGAGCACCTCGCCGCCGGGCTCCTCGTCCGGCACGGCCTCGGGCGGTGCGGTGCCGGAGGACTTCGCGGCGATGACCTGTTCCAGCGCTTCGCGGTACTCGTCCTTGAACGCCGAGGGCTCGGTCGCGGGCATGCTGTCGACCAGGGTGACGGCGGCCTCGATCTCCCGTTCGCCGACCTCGACGTCACCGGGCACCAGCGCGTCGGGGGACCGCACCTCGTCGGGCCACTTCATGGCGTGCAGCACCAGGACATCGTCCTTCACCCGCAGCAGCCCGAGCCGTTCCCGGCCGTGCCAGGCGAACTTGGCGACGGCGACCTTGGCATTGCGTTCGAGCGCCTTGCGCAGCAGGACGTACGGCTTCGCCGCGACCTGTCCGGCGCCCTCCAGGTAGTAGCCCTCACCGATCCGGATCGGGTCGATGCTCGCGGCGGGCACGAACCCGGAGATCTCGATGGCCTTCGCGGTGGGCAGCGGGATGGCGTCGAGCTCGTCCTCGGTGATCTCGATCGTGTCGCCGTCGGGGGTCTGGAAACCCCGGCCGATCTCGTCCACGGAGAGGGTCCGGCCGTCCGTCTCGCACACCTTCTTGACCCGGACCCGGGCCATGTCCGTGCGGTGGTACTGATGGAAGGAGATGCTGTGGTTCTCGGTGGCGGGCACCACCTTGACCGGGATCGTGACCAGGCCGAAGGTGATGGCCCCCGACCATACGGGACGCGGCATGACGGACCTCCCGATCCCCTGGGACTGCCGTCAGCCTAGGTCGGCGCACCGGGCCCGGCACCCCGGGGCGGAGGTACGGCGCCCCCTGGACGACGGGTCCGGTCACCGTCCCCGTCCGGGCGGCCCCGCCAGTTCGACCGCCCGGGCGCCCGCGTGGCCGATCGGGTCGGGGAAGAGCCCCAGTCCATGGGCGACCAGAGCGCCCTCGTGGAGCAGCATCACCGAGCGGGCCACCGCGTCGGCCCGCCGTCCCGTTCCGGCGCCGCCGCCCTCGTGGACCAGCCGGGTGAAGAGATCCAGCATCCAGCGCTTCTGACCGCTGATCACGGCGAGCGCCGGATGCCCGGGGTCGCTGATCTCGGCGCGCGCGTTGACCATGCCGCAGCCGCGCGGGCTGTGCTCGGTCATCCAGGCGGCGGACGCGTCGAAGACGGTCCGCAGCCGGTCGGCGGGCGCGGCGGCGCCGAGCCGGTCCAGAAGGTAGGCGCGCCAGCGTTCGTCCCGGTCGGCGAGGTACTCCACGACGAGCTGGTCCTTGGAGCCGAAGCGGTCGTACAGGGTCTTCTTGGTGACTCCGGCCTCGGCCGCGATGAGGTCGACGCCGACCGCGTGGATGCCCCGGTCGTAGAAGAGGCGCTCGGCCGCGGCCAGTACGCGGCGCCCGGCGGGCGTCATGGCGACCCGGCGGAGTCCGGCCGCCGGAGCCTCCGGACCACCCGCGCCTGGCGGACCACCCGAGCCGGTCGAGCCGCTGTCGTGGTCCCTACCCCTACCACTGCCACTGCCACTGCCACTGCCACTGCCACTGCCACTGCCACTGCCACGGTCGCTGTCGCTGTCGCTGTCGCTGTCACGGTCCGAAGAAGTACTCACCTCCCCATAGTAGACCGATCTGTATAGTGAGCCGGGTGCCGAGGTAAACAGATCGGTATACCCGGAACGGAGACGGCCCACGGGTGATCGGGTCGTGGGAGGTGAGGAACCGTGAACGTCCTGCTCTCGGCGGCATTGGTGGTGTGCTGGAGTTCCGGGTTCATCGGGGCGAAGCTCGGGGCGGGGACCGCTCCCGTGCTGACGGTGCTGATGTGGCGGTTCGTGCCGCTGGCCCTGCTGCTGTTCGCGTTCGCCGCGCTGCGGGCGCGGGGCGCCTGGCGCGGACTGACCGCGCGGGAGGCCGCCCGCGAGATCGTGATCGGCGCGCTGTCCCAGAGCGGGTACGTCCTGGCGGTGTACTACGCCATCCAGCTGGGCGTCTCCAGCGGGACGACGGCGCTGATCGACGGCATCCAGCCACTGGTCGCCGGAGCGCTGGCCGGACCGCTGCTGCGGGAGTACGTGTCGGGGCGGCAGTGGGCGGGACTGTGCCTGGGGGTCGCGGGTGCGGGGCTGGTGGCCGCGGCCGACGCGGCGGGGACCACGGCGCCGTGGTGGGCGTACGCGATACCGGTGCTCGGCATGCTGTCCCTGGTGGCGGCGACCGTGCTGGAGGCCCGCTCCCCCACCCGGGTCGCCCCGGCGGTGTCGATGACGCTGCACACCGGGACCAGCGCGGTGCTCTGCGCGGCGGCGGCGCTCGTGAGCGGTTCCGCCGTCCCGCCGGCCGACCCGGACTTCTGGGCGGCGACGCTCTGGCTCGCGGCCGTCGCGACACTCGGCGCGTACGGGCTGTACTGGCTGATGCTGCGGCGGGTGGGTGTCACCCGGGTCAACACCCTGATGTTCCTGATGGCTCCGGTGACGGTCGTATGGGGCGCCCTCGCGTTCGGTGAGCCGCTGGGCCCCTGGACGGTGGCGGGGCTGGCCGTCGGACTGATCGCCGTGGCCGTGGTCCAGTACGGCGCGCCCCCGCCGCGACCGGCGGCGGTGGCCCCGCGTCGGCATCGGGGCGGACGCGCGACGGGGACCCGTGTCCCGGGCCGGGGGTGAACGGGTCCCCGGGGCGGCTCAGCCCCGCGGCCGGGCGGCCGACAGCAGGTAGCCCGCCATATGGACCGGGGTGGTCGCCTTGCGGTCCATGTCGTGCGTGAGGTGCGCGGTCTCCTTCCTGAGGTCGACGGACCGGCCCTGGTCGTTGCTGTCGGTGGTGACGGACGCGGCCGCCGCCTGGGCGGTGGCCGCGCCGCACATCATCAGCGCGCCGGCGGTGGCGGCGAGCGTGGCGTGACGGAGGTTCACTGGCTGGTCTCCCGGATCGTGTCGTCGGTCGGATACGCGCCTTGTCAACGAAAGACGCGCCCGTTCGTGGCGGTCCGGGGCCACGCGGTTCAGTCCGGCACCGCGCCGGGGACGATCACGGTGAGATAGGTGCCGGTGAGACGGAAACCGAGGGTCTCGTAGCGGCGGCGCGCCGGATTGCCGTCGGTCACCGCGAGTTCGAGGGAGTCCAGCCCCCGCGCGGCGGCGTCCGCGAGCACATGCCGCAGCAGCGCGTCGCCCACCCCGGCGTAGCGGGGACCGGGCTCCCGGAACACGTCCGCGATCCATGGCTGGCCCTCGCGGTCCGTGACGATGACGCCCGCGACCACCCGGTCGCCGCCGTCCACGGCGAGCGCGCTGCACGGCAGCACCGGCCCGAGCACCCGTCCGCCGAGCAGCGGCGCCAGCCGTTCCCGGAACGCCTCCTCGTCCCCGCCCGGATGGTGGTCGGGGTGTCCCGGGCCGAACGCGGCACGCCAGGCGGGCAGCAGCGCGCGCGGGTCCCGGTCGTACGGCACCACCGACGGCGGGCCGTCCGGGCCCGCCGGGAAAGGGGCCAAGGGTGGCAGATCCCCCGTCAGCTCGCGGCGCATCCCGTGGGCGTGCCGCAGCACCCGCGCGCCCTCGGCGAGCAGCGCCCGCCCCAGTTCCACCCCGCCGGACACGGCCCAGCCGGGCATACCGGCCAGCACCGCCGGTACGGCGCCGGGGCCGGTCACCTCCGCGAGATCCGCGCAGGGGAGCCCCGCGCGTTCACCCCTGACATAGGTCATCACCGGTATGCCGTCGGCACCGGTGAGCACCTGCCGTTCGTCGTCTTTCCACGTCACTCGTCGTATCCGTCCCTCGTCCGACCGGTCGCGTCGCATGGTGCGGTGCGGTGCACGCGGTCCGCAACGCGATTTCCCGGCACGTGTCACATGGCCGGACGTGACCTTCGTACGGGTGTCCGACGCCTGCGCTGGACCGGGACGGCGGCCGGGCCGGGCGGACGCGGAGTGCCCCGCCGTCCGGGGGACGGCGGGGCACCGGTACGGCTGTCAGGGGCGTCAGTCGCTGGCGCCGCGCCGCTTGCGGGTGGCGATCAGGATGCCGCCGCCGGCCAGCACGACGAGCGCCGCGGCACCGGCGATCACCGGGGTCGCGCTGGAGCCGCCGGTCGCGGCCAGGTCCTCGTCCGACGGCGCCGTGCTGGACGCCGGGGTGGGCACGGCCGGGGCCGTGGAACTCCCGCTCGCCGCGGGCTCGGACGGCTCCGGCGAACCGGTCCCGCTCGGCTCGGGCGAACCGGGCTCCGAGGGCTGCGCCGGGCCCGAGGACGGCGGCTCCGACGGCACGGGGGTCTGCGTCGGGGTGCCCGGCCCGGACGGCTCCGGGGTGCCGGACGGTTCGGGTGTCCCCGACGGCTTCGGGGACTCGCACACCGGAGCGGTCTTCGTCTCGTCCACGTCGAACTGGTCGCCGTCGCCCGCCTCGACGACCAGCCGGACCTCCAGCTCCTCGCTGTGGCCGGGCAGCGTCAGCTTGTCCGAGAACGCGGCTCCGAACTTCTTCGTCGGCAGCAGGTCCTTACCGTCGACCGTGATGGTCACCGTGTTGGTGACCTTGTCGTTCTTGTCCTGGTATCCCTTGAGGTCGACGGTCACCTCGGAGCAGGTCACGGACCACACCGGGGTGTGGGCGGACGCCGGGAGGGCGCAGAGGCCGAGCCCGACGAACCCGGCGGCCGCGCCCGCCACGAGGACGCCCGAGCGCTTCCACGCACGGGGTGTTCCCTTCATGAATCCTCCACGAACTGTCGTACTTCCGTACGGGGGGTCTGACAACCAGCGCACAGTACTCCCCCGGTCCCCCTGGTCCGCAGCCGTACCGGGAACCCCGACGCCCACTCGTTACCCGGAGTTGGCACCGGGTCCCTCGACGTCCCACCCGATCCCCTCGCCGTCAGGCCCACTTCACGCCCTGATGGCGAGGCGCACGCCCATTTCGCCTGCGTACACGGGCCGTTCAGCTCGAACGAGCCCGGAACCCCGCCCGTGGCCGGTCAGAGCGGCCGGTACGCGGCGGCGGGCGGGCCGGGGACCTCGACGCGGGCCGTGAAGACGGCGCCGTCGTACGGGCCCGGGTCCGCCAGACCGCCCCTGGCGCTGGTCACATGGAGCGTGTCGCCGTGCAGACAGACCCCGGCGGGCTGGGCGGCGGGCAGCCGCAGCAGATGGCTGCGCACCCCGTCGGGGCGATACCGGTGGACGGTGCCGGTTCCCCACACGGCGACCCACAGCGCGCCCTCGTCGTCCACGGTCATCCCGTCGGGCAGCCCCTCGGAGAACGTCACGAAGAGCTGCGGAGTACCGAGTTCACCGCTCGCCGGGTCGACCGGATAGCGGCGCACCACGCCCTTCACACTGTCGGCGAGGTACATCAGGGTGCCGTCGGCGCTGAACGCGGGGCCGTTGGGGACCGTCAGTCCGGTGACCGCCCGGGTCACCGTGCCGTCCCGGTCCACCCGGTAGAGGGACGAGGCACCCGCCACCGCGTCGTACGCCATGCTGCCCGCCCAGAACCGGCCGTGCGGGTCGGCGCTCCCGTCGTTCATCCGCATCCGCTCGGGCGCGTCGTCCTCGGGCCGCGCCAGCCAGCGGGTCCCGCCGTCCGGACCGAGCAGGCAGATCCCGGTGCCCGCCGCGGCGATCCAGTTCCCCGGACGCCCGGCGACGGGGGCGACCGCGCCCAGCGGCACCCCGGTCCGCAGCACGGTCTCCAGCGGGGCGGCCGGGTCGGCGGGCGCCGCGAGGAGGCGGCCGGTGGGGATGTCGACCAGGACGACCCGGCCGTCGACGGACCGGACGCCCTCGCCCAGTTCGAGTCGGTCGGCGTACCGGGGCATGAGGTCGGTGGCCATGTGCGGGACTCCTGTGGTGGCGGGCGCGGTGGGCGACCGGGGCGTTCCCCGGCGGGGCGGGACACGGGGACGGATCGCGGCCGGCGCGGAACGCGGTCGCGCGCCGGGCCGGACATGATCGATGCACGCTACATGGACGATCGTGGGGGTTGTGCCCGGGGCCGGTCACGGAAGCCAGGCGGCACCAGGGCAGGGGCTACGGGCCACCGGGCGGTCGGGCGGTCGGGCCACCGAAGGTCCGGCGTCGCGCGCGAGGTGAGGGGCTAACCGCCCGCCCGCTCCAGCATCCCCCGGACGAACGCGGCCTGCCCCACATGCTGGAGGTCGTCGCTGAGCACGCTGATCAGCCGGACGCCGAGCGTCACCGCCGGGGACCAGCCCTCGTCCACCACCCGGTCCAGGTCGGTGTCCGCGAGTTCCCGTACGTAGCGCACCGTCCGGTCGTGCACGGCGTCGTGGTAGCCGGTCAGCAGCCGCGCGGACCCGACGCGCATCCGGCCGACCTGACGGGCGGAGTGCCCGTACCCGGTGGCCAGCCGGGCGTACGGCAGCCCGAACCGGGTCACCCAGTCCCCGGTGACCCATTCCTGAGTGGTGCCCGCCGCGTCGGACACATGGTCGTCCTGGACCCGGGTGAGGTGCCAGACGAGCCAGCCGACGCTGTTGGCGTCCGGGTCGACCCGGGCCGTGAGGTCGTCCGGGGTGAGTCCCCCGACGACCGCGTGCACCTCCTCCCGGACCCGCCCGAAGGCGTCCACGAGCAGTTCGGCACTCCGCGCACCCGCCATACCCGGCACTCCTGATCCGTCTCGTCCACGCCCGCGCCGCGCCCCGGCCCGGGCCCGGTCTCCCGTCCGCACCTGCCCCGTCAGGATCGCCGACGCACGTCCCCGTGTCCTGCGGAGCACCCGCGGCGAACCGGACCCGCCGATTCCGACCGGCGGCCCGGTACAGCCGATCCCGGCGGATCAGGTCCGCTTGTCGGACCTTGCCGTTATCGTGCGTGCATGATCTTCCGCAGAGCCCGGTTCACCACTGCCGTGGCCGGATTCGAGGCCGCCGTGCGGCGCAGGGACCCCCGGACCTCGCAGGAGGCGTTCGCCGCGCTCCACGAGCACTTCGAGCGGGCCGGTGAGGGCGAGTTCGCCGACGCGGCGCCCCGGCTGGCCGCGCTGCTGGCGGAGTTGCCGCCCGGCCCCCGCGCGGTCACCGCGCAGCTGATCGGGGCGTGCGTGGAGCGGGGCGCGGACCCGCTGGTGTGCGCGCCCGCGCTGCTGGCGGGGCTGGCCCGGACGCTGGAGGCGGCGGCGGAGTTCCCGGCCCGCTGGCGCGCGGCCGGCGGGGGCGAGCTGCCGCAACCGGACGCGGGGGAACCGCACTCCGGGGTGGTCGCACGGGTCGGGGAGGACGTTGCCCGGGGCTGGTGGAACCTGCCGCTGTGGGAGACCGCGGCGCTCGCGGTGCTCAACCACCGGGCGGTACGAGGCGTGGTCCCGGACCGGCCGGGGCTGCTCGCGACGGCCGGCCGGATAGCCGACGCGGCCGACGGCCATCTCCAGTGTCTGATCCACGCGCTGCTGGTGCTGGACGACGAGCCGCTGGTCGTCCTGCACCGCGACACCCGCACGGGATACCGGATGCGGATGACGGGGATAGCGGACAACTTCCAGCTCCACACCCTGCTCGCGGCGGAGCTGGCCGGTGCCGGGCACGTCCCCGGCGAGATCCCGGCGCCGGAAGCCGTGGCCGTGTGCCGGGACGCCCCCGGCCAGGTGCCCACCACGGGCACGTTCCAGCTGACCGCGCCGGACGGCGGTGCGATCTGGAACGAGGGCACGCCGTCGGACATCCCGGTGGTGGACGGGGTCCGGCTGCTGGTCCTCGATCCGCCGCCGTACGCGCGTGGCTGGCCGACGGGCCGCTTCCTCGCCGGGATGCCCGGTGATCTGCGGCTGGAGCGTGTGCTCGACGCGGCGGAGACCGGCCGCTGGTTCGGCTCGGTGGCCGACGAGGCCAGACGCTGACGCACGGCTGGTCCGAGGCCGGGCACCCGGTCCACGGATGGCCGTTCAGGGGCGGGCCGGACCGGTCACGATCTCGGCCCAGACCTGTTTCCCGCCGCTGACCGGTACGGTCCCCCAGGCCGCCGTGACCGCCTCGACCATCAGCAGGCCCCGCCCGCCGGTCGACTCCCAGGGCGTCGCGACCGGTTTCACGGGGGACCGCGGCGAGGCGTCACCGACGGCCACCCGCAGCCGGTCGCGTACGAGGGTGAGATCGAGCCGGACCGGGCCGGTGGTGTGCAGCAGCGCGTTGGTGACGAGTTCGGTGACGACGAGGAGCACGGTGTCGGCGGTGTCGGCGCCGCCCGTGTCGCTGCCGTCGGTGCGGGTGCCGTCGGTGCCGGGGCGCCAGTCGTCCAGGGTGCGGCCGGTGAAGTCGCGGGCCGCCCGGACCGCGTGGGGCTCTCTCCGCACGGTCAGGCCCGCGCGGCGCGGGCGGACGGCGGTGCCGTCGTAGCGCATCAGCAGCAGCGCGACGTCGTCGTTGCGGTTGGCGCCGTCGAGGAGGGCGTCGGCGACAAGGCCGAGATGCCCGGGGTCGGAGCGGGCGAGCGCGTCCCCGAGCGCGGCGATCCCCACATCGATGTCGCAGCCCGCCGACTCCACCAGGCCGTCGGTGGTCAGCGCGACGAGCGTGCCCGGTTCCAGTACGAGTTCGGTCATCGGGAAGTCCGCGTCGGGGACCACGCCGAGCGGGGGGCCGCCCGCCGTGTCGACGGTGTCGACGCGCCCGTCGGGCAGCCGCAGCACCGGCGGCAGATGGCCCGCGCGGACGCACAGCACGGACCCCGACTCCATGTCGACGTCGAGGTAGCAGCAGGTGGCGAAGAGGTCGGTCTCCATCCCGACGAGCAGCCGGTTGGTGTGCGAGATGACGACGTCCGGTGAGTGGCCCTCGATGGCGTAGGCGCGCAGCGCGGTCCGCATCTGGCCCATCAGGCTCGCGGCCACGGCGTTGTGCCCCTGGACGTCACCGATCACCAGGGCCACATGCTGGTCGGGCAGCGGGATCACGTCGTACCAGTCGCCGCCGACCTCCAGTCCGGCGACGGTCGGCAGATAGCGGGCGACGGCCCGGCCGCCGGGGATGTCGGGGAGTCTGCGGGGCAGCAGGGACCGCTGGAGGGTGCCGACGAGTTCGTGTTCGGCGTCGCTGGCGCGGACCCGGGTGAGGGCCTGTCCGGCGAGGCCCGCCGCGGCGGTGAGGAAGGCGCGTTCGTCGGCGCCGAAGGCGTGCGGCTCGTCCCAGCCGATCAGACAGAGTCCGGCGGTGCGGCCCCCGGCGGGCAGCGGCAGTACGGCCAGGCCGCCGGGGCCGACCTCGGCGACGTCCGGTTCGAGCGGGGTGCCGGCCTCCAGGATCGCGGGGCGGCCGTCGCGGATGGCGGCGGAGAGCGTCGGCATGGCGCGCAGCGGGGCGTCGGGCCACTCGGAGCGCCATTCGGTGCGCCAGGTCCCGGGCCACAGTTCGGGGTCGGGCGGGTCGAGGACGGTGACGACGAGGCGTTCGCCCTCCAGTTCGGCGAGGGCGATGCGGTCGGCGTTCAGGGGTCCGCGCAGTCCGGCGGCGACGGCCTGGCTGGCCTCGCGGACGGTGGAGGTACCCGCGAGGACGGCGGCGAGGCGCTGGACCCGGGTGACGTCGGTGACGCCGGAGCGCAGGTCGGAGGTGTCGGTGACGGTGCCGAGGAGCCGGGTGCGGCCGTCGGCGTCGGCGACGACCTGGCCGCGCAGCCGCAGCCAGCGCGGTTCACCGGAGGGCCGCTGGATGCGGAAGTCGAGTTCGCGGTCGCCGATGGCCATGTGGTCGGCCTCGACGACGGACATCAGGGTGGGCAGGTCCTCGGGGACGGTCTGGGCGAGCAGGGTCTCGACCCGGCCGTCGAAGTCCCCCGGGGCCATGCCGAAGAGGGCGAGGAGCCGTGCGTCGGCGTCGATGCGGCCGGAGTCCATCGCGAGGCCGAAGGAACCGGCGTCGTCGTGGTCGCCGGGGCAGGTGTCGCGGGCCGGGGCGGGGACGGTGCCGCCGAGGGCCGCGGCGAGCAGCACGAGGACATCCTGTTCGCCGGTGCCGAAGCCGCCGGGGCGTTCGGTGACCGCGAGGAGGCATCCGGCGTGCCCTGCGGCGTCACCGAGCGGCAGCGCGGCGACGGAGATGTCCTTGGCCCGCGACTGGTCGGGCGGCGGGCAGCCGTCGAGGGCGTCGGGGGTGAGCCACAGCGGGGCGCGTTCCCTGCGTGCGGCGGCCATGGGTGAGTCGCCGTCGGCGGGGTAGGTGTCGCGCAGTCCGTACAGGCTCCGGGGTACACCGGCGCTCTCGACCAGGGCGAGGGCGGAGCCGGTCGTGTCGGGGGTGTAGACGGCGGCGAGGGTGGCTCCGGAGAAGACGAGGGCCTGTTCGATGACGGAGCGGAGCCTTCCGGCGGGTTCGCGTGGTCCGGGGAGGGCCGCGATGGCGCGTTCGGCGCTCAGGGCGCCCGCGGTCGCCGTGACCCGCGGCGCCCCGGTCGCCTCCGCGGCCGTCATGCCCTGTTCTGACCCGCCCTCGCTCGCCACATCCGTCATTACAGCGCTTCCGGGGCGTGGGCGCAGCCCTTGCCGGGTTCCGTGTCCTGCGCGTCGTGGGGCGGCCCGCGGGACACGGCACGTCCGGGTGACCAGCGGTACAGATGTGCGGTGGACGGGGTCGTACGGATGTCCGGCGCGAGGTGACGGGTGCCGACGTGTGCGGGGCGGGTGTGGCTCGCGGATGGGGCGAAGGGGGTTCAGGGGAGGGGCTGTTCGGTCCAGATGACCTTGCCGCCGCTGGTGTAGCGGGTGCCCCAGCGTTCGGCGACCTGGGAGACGAGGAACAGTCCCCGGCCGCCCTCGTCGGTGATGGCGGCCTGTCTGAGGTGGGGTGAGGTGCTGCTGTGGTCGGACACCTCGCAGATCAGGGCGCGGTCACGGATGACCCGGACGCGGATGGGGCCCGCCGCGTAGCGGATGGAGTTGGTGACCAGTTCGCTGAGGATCAGTTCGGTGGTGAACGCCTCGTCGGCGAGGCCCCATTCGGTGAGGGTGCGGGCGACGTCGGAGCGGACCTCGGCGACGGCGGCGGGGTCGGAGGGCACTTCCCAGTCGGCGACCCGGTCGGGTCCGAGGATGCGGGTGCGGCCGACGAGCAGGGCGATGTCGTCCCGGGGGGTGTCGGGGACCAGGGCGCTCAGGGTGGCCTCGCACAGTCCGTCGACGGTTCGGTGGGTGTTGGCCTCCAGGGTGGTGCGCAGCAGTTCGAGTCCTTCGTCGATGTCACGGTCGCGGTCCTCGACGAGTCCGTCGGTGAACAGGACGAGGCGGGTGTGCTCGGGGAGCTGGAGTTCGAGGGTCTCGAAGGGCAGTCCGCCGAGGCCGAGGGGCGGGCCGCCGGGTACGTCCGCGAACCGGGCGGTGCCGTCGGGCAGCAGGAGGGCGGGCTGGAGGTGTCCGGCGCGGGCCATGGAGCAGTGGCCGGTGACGGGGTCGTAGATGACGTAGACGCAGGTGGCCCCGGTGACCCGGAGGGTGGGGCCGGGGACGGCGATGTCGTCGCCGCTCTCCTCCTGGTCGAGGCGGGTGACGAGTTCGTCGAGGTGCCACAGGAGCTCGTCGGGGGGCAGGTCGAGGGTGGAGAAGTTGTGCACGGCGGTGCGCAGCCGGCCCATGGTGGCGGCGGCGTGCAGTCCGTGGCCGACGACGTCCCCGACGACGAGGGCGACCCGGCCGCCGGGCAGCGGGATGATGTCGAACCAGTCGCCGCCGACGCCGCCGAGTCCGGCCTGGGCGGGCAGGTAGCGGAAGGCGGCGGCCAGCGCGCTCTGCTCGGGCAGGCCGTGCGGGAGGAGGCTGCGCTGGAGGGTGACGGCCATGGCGTGCTCGCGGGCGTAGCGGCGGGCGTTGTCGACGCTGACGGCGGCGCGGGCGACGAGTTCCTCGGCCAGTGAGCGGTCGTCGTCGTCGAAGGGTTCCCGGTCCCGGGAGCGCCAGAAGATCGCGACGCCGAGGACGACGCCCCGGGCCCGCAGGGGGACGGCGATCATCGAGTTGAGGCCCGCGGCGACGACGGTGCGGGCCCGTTCGGGCGACTGGAGCTCCCAGCCGGAGTAGGCGCTCAGGTCGGCGTCGAGGACGGAGGTGCCGTCGGTGAGGACGGCGCCGAGCGGGGTGGTGCCGACGAAGCTCATGTGGTGGCCGACGGGGAACAGCGCGCCCCCGTCGTCGGGGCCGCTGTAGGCGGTGCGGCGCATCTCGCGTCCGGTGCCGGTCGCCTGGGGTTCCTCGCCGCGCAGGACGGCGGTGACGAGGTCGACGGAGGCGTGGTCGGCGAACTCGGCGGTGGCGAACTCCGCGAGTTCCTCGCAGGTGCGGACCATGTCGAGGGTGGTGCCGACCTTCGTCCCGGCGTCGTAGAGCAGCCGCAGCCGGCCGCGGGCGAGGTCGGCCTTGCCGGTCAGGGACCGCAGATCGGTGGTGTCACGGAGGGTGGCGACGCTGCCGGGGGGTCCGCCGTGCTCGTCGGTGGGGCGCTGGTTGAAGGCGAGGAGCCGGTCGCCGACGGCGAACACCTCGTCGTTGGCGGGGCGCCCGGACTCCAGGAGCTCGGCGGCGCGCGGGTCAAGGCCGAGGTCGGCGACGGGGCGTCCCTCGACGTCGGACGGCAGGTCGAGCAGCCGTCTGGCCTCGTCGTTGGCGAGCAGGAGCCGTTTGTCGCCGCCGACGATGAGGACGCCTTCGCGCACGGCGTGCAGAACGGCGTCGTGGTGTTCGTACATCCGGGTCATCTCGGTGGGGCCGAGGCCGTGGGTCTGGCGGAGCAGCCGGCGGTTGACGACGGCGACACCGGCCGCCCCGAGCAGCAGAACACCGGCGGCGACGCCGAAGACCAGGGGGAACTGGGCCTCGATCACGCTCTGCACCTGGGAGACGGCCATCCCGGCGGAGACGGCGCCGATGACCTGGCCGCCGGCGCCGTAGATCGGGACGGTCGCCTGGACGAGCTGGCCGATGGAGCCCTCGGACTTCTCGGTGACGACCTGTCCGGCGAAGACGGGGCCGAGGTCCCCGACGAACCGCAGACCGATGCGCTGCGGTACGGGGTGCGTGTAGCGGATGCCCTCCCGGTTGACGACGACGATGAAGCCGACGTCGGAGCGGCGCTGGGCCTCCAGGGCGCGGGGCTGGAGCACGGCGGACGGGTCGCGGCTGCGCAGGGCGGCCTCGATACCGGGGGAACTGGCGAAGGTCTCGGCGACCGCGATCGAACGGTTGCGCGCCTCTTGTTCCGCGTCCGCCCGCGTCTGGAAGATGAGCGCTGCGAGCGCGGTCGCGACGAGCAGCACCACGATCGCCAACTGCACGAGGAAGACCTGACCGGCGACAGTTCGCATGCTCGGAACCAGGCGCGGGCGGCCGTAGCGGGCGGCCATGTCCTCATTACTACACCCACCGCCAACGGCCCGCATGGCGCGCCGACGCGGCCGCGCGACCGTACGGAGTGTTTTCCTCCGACTGGAACTCAAGTTAGGCTGGCCTAACTTTTCAGCCATGGGTCGCCACCCGGTCCGCACCCGCGGGGCCTCTTCCGCCCGCCGTGTACGTCCCGGTCGGCCGCCCATGGCCGTATCCCGTTCCACGCTGTTCCCGCCGCTCCCGAAGGACCCCGCCAGATGCCGCCACTCCGCAAGCGTCTCTCCACCCGCTTCGCCGCCGTAGCCGCCGGTACGGCCCTGCTGGCCGGAGCCGCCGCGGGCTGCGGCTCGCCGGACCGGGACGGTGAGGACTCCGGGAGCACCGGCCGGTCGGGGGCCGTCGAGAAGGGCGCCTTCCCGGTCACCATCGAGCACAAGTACGGATCGACGAAGATAGCCGAGGAGCCGGAGCGGATCGTCACGGTCGGTCTGACCGACCAGGACGCGGTCCTCGCGCTCGGCAAGGTCCCGGTGGGCACCACCGAGTGGCTGACCAGCGGTTACAAGGGCAACATCGGGCCCTGGGCCGAGGACGAGCTGGGCTCGGCGAAGCCGCCCGCCGTCCTCAAGGACACCGGCACCGGCCCCCAGACGGAGAAGATCGCCGCGCTGGACCCGGATGTGATCCTCGCCCTGTACGCGGGTCTCACCAAGGACCAGTACCGCACCCTGTCGAAGATCGCGCCGGTGGTCGTCCAGCCCCAGGGCTACAACGACTTCGGTCTGCCCTGGCAGCAGCAGACCGAGGCCATCGGCACCGCGCTCGGGCAGCCCGCGAAGGCCAGGAAGCTGGTCGCGGCGACGGAGAAGCACATCAGCGACGCGGGTGCCGCCAACCCCGCCTTCAAGGGCCGCACCGCCGTGATGGCCACCCCCTACCAGGGCATGTTCGTCTTCGGCCCCGAGGACCCGCGTACCCGGCTGCTGGCCAGCCTCGGCTTCACCCAGCCTGACGGGCTGAAGGAGGTCGTCGGCGACGAGTTCGGCGCCAACATCAGCAAGGAGCGCACCGACCTCGTCGACACCGACGCCCTCGTGTGGACGGTCCCCGACCTCAAGAAGGACGCCGCGAAGCTGCACGCCAACAAGCTCTACAACGGCCTGGACGTCGTCAAGGAGGGCCGTGAGGTCTTCGTCCAGGACGGCACCCCCTACGGTGACGCGGTCAGCTTCGTCACCGTGCTGAGCCTGCCGTACACCACCGACCGGCTGGTTCCCCAGCTCAAGGCCGCGGTCGACGGCAAGCCGGGGACGAAGGTGGGCGGACCCGAGTCCTGAGCCGGGGGCGGCCCGGCGCGTGACGCGCCGGGCCGCTCCGGCCGGAGCCTTCCATGCTGACGAAGAAGACGACACCACCCCACGGCGCCCAGTCGGGCCCACCGCTCCCCGCTCCCCCGGCCTCCCGGGGCCGGGCCGTCCTGCTCACCACCGTCCTGGCCGGCGGACTGCTGGCGCTGTGCCTGCTGTCACTGGGCCTCGGCGCGCTGAGCATCCCGCCCGGCCAGGTCGTCGACGCCCTGCTCGGGAACCCGGTCGGCGAACGGGTCGAGAACATCGTGTGGTCGGTCCGGGTGCCCCGGACGGGACTCGCGCTCGCCGCCGGGGCCGCCATGGGGCTGTCCGGCGCGGTGATGCAGGCACTCACCCGCAATCCGCTGGCCGACCCCGGCATCCTCGGGGTCAGCGCCGGGGCGTCCTTCGCGATCGTGCTCGCCGCCGGGGTGCTCGGCCTCGGCTCGCTGCTCGGACAGGTGTGGTTCGCCTTCGCGGGCGCGCTGATCGCCGCCGTCGTGGTGTACCTCCTGGGACAGCTCGGGCGCTCCGGGCCCACCCCGGTCAAGCTCGCCCTCGCCGGGATCGCCGTCACCTCCGTACTGTCCTCGCTGACCAGCGCGATCGTGCTGACCGATCCGGAGGCCCTGGACCGGTTCCGGTTCTGGTCGGCGGGCTCGCTCGCCGACCAGGACGGCGCCACCGTCGTACGGATGCTGCCGTTCCTCGCGCTCGGGGCGGCCCTCGTGCTCGCGGCGGCTCCCGCGCTCAACAGCCTGGCCCTCGGCGACGATGTCGCGACCTCGCTCGGCCGCCGCCTCGGTCTGATCCGGCTCCAAGGGGTCGTCGCGATCACCCTGCTCACCGGGGCGTCCGTCGCCGCGATCGGACCGGTCGTCTTCCTCGGCCTGGTGGTGCCGCACGCCGCACGCTCGCTCGCGCAGTACACCGGGCGCGGTCCCGACCAGCGGCTGCTGCTGCCGCTGTCGGGGGCCCTGGGCGCGGCGCTGCTGCTGGCCGCCGATCTGCTGGGCCGTCTCGTCGCCCGCCCGGCCGAGGTCCAGGCGGGACTCATCATCGCCTTCATCGGCGGACCGTTCTTCATCGCGCTGGTCCGTCGGCGCAAGCTCGCGGAGGTATGACCGTGTCGAGTGCTCCACCGGCCGGCACGGTCGGCGAGACGGACAAACTCCGGCCACGGCGGCCGTTCGGCGGGCCCCGCCCCTTCCGGCTCACCCTCGTACCCGTCTCGGGAACGCTGCGCCCCCGGCTCGTCGTGGTGACGGTCCTGCTGGCGGTGGCCGTCCTCGCCGCCCTCAGCCGCCATGTCTCCGTCGGGGAGTTCGCCGTACCGCTGCCCGAGGTGATCGCCGCCCTCACCGGCTCCGGCGACCCGGGCACCACGCTCGTCGTCACGGAACTGCGGCTGCCCCGGGCCATGGTCGGGCTGCTCGCGGGCATCGCGTTCGGGGTGTCCGGCGCGCTGTTCCAGACGATGACCCGCAATCCGCTCGCGAGCCCCGACATGATCGGCCTCACCCAGGGTGCCGGCACCGCGGTCGCCGCCGGGCTGGTCCTGGGCTGGGACGGCGGCCTCGGCACCCAGGCACTCGGCCTGCTCGGCGCGCTGGCCTCCGCGTTCGTGGTGTACTCCCTCGCCTGGCGGCGCGGCACCACCGGCTACCGGATCATCCTGGTCGGCATCGGGGTGTCCTGGGTGTGCACCTCCGCCACCGACTATCTGCTCGCGCACGGCGGCCGGATGCAGGCCCAGGCCGCCTTCGGTTGGCTCGTCGGCAACCTCAACGGCCGCGACTGGCAGCAGGCCGGACCGCTCGCCGTCGCGCTGCTCGTCCTGCTGCCCACCGCGCTGCTGCTGGGACGGCTGATGCGGACCCTGCTCCTCGGGGACGACGTGGCCGCCGGACTCGGCACCCGGGTGCAGACCGTACGGCTCGCGGTCCTGCTGTGCGGGGTGGGCCTCGTCGCGTTCGCGACGGCGGCGGCCGGTCCGATCGCCTTCGTGGCGCTGGCCGCCCCGCAGATCGCGCAGCGCCTCGCCGGTACCGCCTGGCCGCCACCACTGGCCGCCGGGCTGACCGGCGCCCTGCTGATCCTGGTGTCCGACATCGCCGCCCGGACCCTGATCGACGGCACCGAACTGCCCGTCGGCATCGTCACCGGCGTGCTCGGCGCGCCCGTCCTGCTCTGGCTGCTCATCCGCGTGAACCGCGCGGGTTCAGGAGGCTGACCCCATGTCGACAACCCCGCCCCCGGCGGCGCCGGACGACGCGCCCGATCTGCGCGCGGAGAACCTGCGCCTCGCCTACGACGACCGGATCGTCGTCGACGGCCTGGACCTCGTGGTGCCGCCCGGCCGGATCACCGCCGTCGTCGGCGCCAACGCCTGCGGCAAGTCCACCCTGCTGCGGGCCCTCGCCCGGCTGCTGACCCCCCGGGAGGGCGCGGTCCGGCTCGACGGACAGGCGATCCACAAGGTCCCCACCCGGCAGCTCGCGCAACGCCTCGGTCTGCTGCCGCAGTCCCCGGTAGCCCCCGAGGGACTGACCGTGGCCGATCTGGTGACCCGGGGCCGCTCCCCCCACCAGACCTGGTGGCGGCAGTGGTCCACCGGCGACGAACAGGCGGTACGGGAGGCCCTGGCCGCCACCAGCATGACCGAGCACGCGGACCGCGCGGTCGACGAGCTGTCCGGCGGACAGCGCCAGCGGGCCTGGATCGCCATGGCCGTCGCCCAGGGCACACCCATCCTGCTGCTGGACGAGCCGACCACGTATCTGGACCTCGCCCATCAGATCGACGTCCTGGACCTCGTCACCGATCTGAACCGCAACGAGGGCCGCACGGTCGTCATGGTGCTCCACGACCTCAACCAGGCGTGCCGCTACGCCGACCACGTCGTCGCCATGAAGTCCGGCCGGATCGCCGCCGAGGGCCCGCCCGGCGAGGTCATCACGGCGGAGTCGGTGGCGGACGTGTTCGGGCTGCGCTGCCAGGTGGTCGCCGACCCCGTGAGCGGGACCCCGATGGTGATCCCCGTGGGACGGCACCACACGGGCGACCCGGCGGTCACGGCCGACGACGCGGTCAAGGTACTGGGCGCGCCCCGGGGTTCCTAGGTACGGGTCGCCGCCGGTGGTCAGCGCGGAACGTGATGCGTCGCGGGTGGGGAGTCCGGACTCGGCACCAGGGTGGGTCGGCGGCGGGGGCGGGGCGGGGCAGCGGGCCCAGGGCGTCGCCGGCGGGGGCGGGGCGGGGCAGCGGGCCCAGGGCGTCGCTCGGCGGGGGCGGGGCGGGGCAGCGGGCCCAGGGCGTCGCCGGCGGGGGCGGGGCGGGGCAGCGGGCCCAGGGCGTCGCCGGCGGGGGCGGGGCGGGCCGTTCGCCCGCCCGGACGATATTCCGTGGGAAGCGGGGCCGGGCATGCGTACCGTACGCGTATGCCAGAGATCCAGTTGCTCCGCGCCGACCACGCCGCCGCGCTGCGTGCCTTCGAGTGGGAGAACCGCGCCTATTTCGCCGAGTCGGTGCCCGACCGGGGTGACGCCTACTTCACCGGCTTCGCCGCACGGCACGAAGCGCTGCTGGCCGAGCAGGCCGCCGGACTCGGCTGGTTCCATCTGGTCGTGGACGGGGACGGCGAGGTGCTGGGCCGGGTCAATCTGATCGATGCCGCGGACGGCGAGGCCGAACTGGGCTTCCGGATCGCCCGCAAGGCCACCGGCCGGGGGCTCGCCACCGACGTGGTGCGGCGGATCTGTGCCCGCGCTGCCCACGAATACGGTCTGACCTCGCTGCGGGCCGCGGCGACCCTCGACAACGCGGGCTCGCGGGCGGTGCTGATCCGCACGGGCTTCGTACCGGCGGGCGAGACCGTGCTGGACGGGCGTCCGGCACGGTGCTTCAGCCTCGCGCTCGCGGTACCGGACGGCGAAGGCCGCCCGGTGCGGGTGTCCTCAGTGTGACGGATGGTGGGCGAGCGTGAGATGCGGATCGGGTCCGCCCGGCTCCGGCGCGGGATCGGCGTGGACCAGCGCGGCCGTCAGCCGGGGTACGGAGTGCAGCAGCGCGTGCTCCGCGTCCACGGCCACCTGATGTGCCTGCCGGACCGTCAGATCCCCGTCGACCACGACCGAGACCTCGGCGCGCAGCCGGTGCCCGATCCAGCGCAGCCGCAGCTCGCCCACGGACCGCACCCCGGGAGTCGCGAGCAGGGCGTGTTCCGCCCCGTCGACCAGCGCCGGGTCCACCGCGTCCATGGCCCGCCGGAACACCTCGCGGGCCGCGTCGCGCAGCACCAGCAGGATCGCGGCGGTGATGGCGAGACCGACCAGCGGGTCGGCGAGCCCCCAGCCCAGGGCGGCTCCCCCGGCGCTCAGCAGCACCGCCAGTGAGGTGTACCCGTCCGTGCGCGCGTGCAGTCCGTCCGCTACCAGCGCCGCCGAGCCGATCTCCCGGCCGACCCTGATGCGGTAGCGCGCGACCGCCTCGTTGCCGAGGAATCCGATGACCGCCGCGACGGCGACCACCGGCACATGGGTCATCTCCCGGGGTGACAGCAGCCGCTCGACGGCGGACCACGCGGCAAACGCCGCCGAACCGGCGATCACCAGCAGCACGGCCAGTCCCGCCAGGTCCTCCGCCCGTCCGTAGCCGTAGGTGAACCGGCGGTTGGCGGCCCGCCGTCCGAGCAGGAACGCGACGGCCAGGGGGACGGCGGTCAGTGCGTCGGCGGTGTTGTGGACGGTGTCCCCGAGCAGCGCGACGGAGCCCGACAGCACGACGACGACCGCCTGGGCCATGGCGGTGGCACCGAGCACGGCGAGCGAGATCCACAGCGCCCGCAGACCTCGCGCGGACGCCTCCATGGCAGCGTCGACCTTCTGCCCGCTGTCGTGGGAGTGCGGCCGGAAGCGGTGGGCGAGGCGGTCCGTGAGGCGGCGCGGCCGGGACCGGTGACTGTGATCGTGGCCTTGTCCGTCACCGTGATCGTGGCCTTGTCCGTCACCGTGACCTTGGCCCTGGCCGTGGCCCTGGCCCTCGTCGTGCTGGTGCTGGTGCTGGTGACCCGGTATGTACGGGTGTCCGTGACCTTGGCGGTGCTCCTGGCCGTGCTCGTGGTGATGACCCTGGTGCGGGTGGGGGTCGGGACTCATCCGGGGACGTCCTCCATGGCGGTGGGCGGGGTCCGGCCGCGGCCGGGGGCCTCTCGGGGCGGGCGGTTCCTGGCCCGCACGGTGGACATGCCCCGCCCGGCGGCCCATCATGTGCGTATGAGCGCACGCACGCACCTTTCATCTGCGCAGGATGCGCACCCGCGCCCCCCGGGCGACAGCGACGCGTACGCACGCGCGGCGGAGGTGCTCGCCCTGCTCGGGGATCGCACCCGGCTGATCCTGCTGAAGCGGCTGGCCGGGGGCGAGGCCGATGTGAGCACGCTGACCAGGGCCTCGGGCGCCGCCCGGCCCGCTGTGAGCCAGCATCTGGCGCGACTGCGGCTGGCGGGGGTGGTGAGCACGCGCAAGGACGGCCGCCGCGTCGTGTATTCCCTCCCGGAGGGGCCGGTGCGACGGGTGGTGGACGAGGCGCTGCGCCTCACCGACCGGTAATCGCCGCGGGAACGGGCGGCGGCGGGTCGGAAGCGCCTCCCAAGAATTCAACTGCTCTGCTTCGTAGTACGGTTGGGCATCCGGGAGCCCCGGGCCGCCCAGGCCCGGACCGGGGCCGGAAACCGGTCCGTGTCGTCCGCGCGGCGATCAGGACCATCCGCCGCCACCGCGTGGTACTTTGAATGTGGCACATGTGTACGCCGCTCTCGGCGCCGTTGCCGTATCTCTCCCTATCACCTCTTCGCCACCCCGCCCACGGGGTGCGCCACCGCTCGTCCTTCCCGGGCCGGCGGACGTCGAGGAGTGTGTGTTTCTCCGTTCTGTTCCGGTCGCGGGCCTCTTCCGCCCGCCGCGGGGGCGTGGTCGTGCCGCCCCTTGCCCCGACACCGGGTCCACCCCTTGCCAGTTCACTCACCCGCCGTCCGCGAAAGGACCCCGTCCCCATGACCAGCATCCTCGAACACCCCACCACGCGAGGCACCACCGTCCGGCCCGCCGAGGTCACGGTGGCCGGGGTCCTGGACCTCACCCCGCAGGGCCACGGGTTCCTGCGGCCCCCCGACCTCATGCCCACCCCCCAGGACCCGTACGTCCCGGTCACGCTCGTGCGCCGGCTCGGGCTGCGCACGGGTGACGCCGTCTCAGGAACCCTGAGCACGGGCGCCGACGCGAAGCGGGGCGTCAAGCGGACCGTCGGCCGGGTCGACCTGGTGGAGGGCCTGCCCCCCGAGCAGCTGGGCCTCCGCCCGCACTTCGGTGATCTCACCCCGCTGCACCCCCGGGAGGCGCTCCGGATGGAGGGCGGGGCGAGCGGGCTCACGATGCGCGTCACCGATCTCGTGTCGCCCGTCGGCAAGGGACAGCGCGGGCTGATCGTCGCCCCGCCGAAGACCGGCAAGACCGTGCTCCTCCAGCAGCTCGCCGCCGCCGTCGCCCGCAACCACCCCGACTGCGTGCTCATGGTCGTCCTGCTGGACGAGCGGCCCGAGGAGGTCACCGACATGCGGCGCACGGTCCGCGGCGAGGTGCTGGCCTCCACCTTCGACCGCCCCGCGAAGGACCACATCGCCCTCGCGGAACTCGCGGTGGAGCGCGCCAAGCGGCTGGTCGAACGCGGCAAGGACGTCGTCATGCTGCTGGACTCGCTGACCCGGCTGTGCCGCGCGCACAACAACGCGGCCTCGTCCGGCGGCCGTACGCTCAGCGGCGGGGTCGACGCACGGGCCCTGTCGGGATCGAAGCGGCTGTTCGGGGCCGCGCGCTGCGCGGAGGAGGGCGGATCGCTGACCATCCTCGCGACGGCCCTGGTCGAGACCGGTTCCCGCGCGGACGACTACTACTTCGAGGAGCTCAAGGGCACCGGCAACATGGAGATCCGGCTCAGCCGGGAACTCGCCGACAAGCGGGTGTACCCGGCGGTGGACATCGTCGCCTCGGGCACCCGGCGGGAGGAATTCCTCGTCCCCGCACCGGATCTGGCGGTGGTCCGGGGCCTGCGGCGCGCGCTGATCGGCCAGAGCGTCCAGACCGCGTTGGAGACCCTGCTGGACCGGATGCGCAGCACCCCCTCCAACGCCGACTTCCTGCGCAAGGCGCGGGCCACCCTGCCGCCGTCCTGACACGCGGCGACGACGGCGAAGCGCCTGGTCACCAGGGGTTGTCAGTGGTGGCGCCTAGGATCGCGCCATGGATGAGAACAGGTGGGCGGGGGTCCGCGAGCGGGTGCTGGCGCTGGCTGGACACCCGGGTGCGGAGCAGGTGTTCGGCCTGCCGGACGGTGAGCCGCTGCGGGCTCCGCTGACCCGGGCACAGCTCGCGGAGCTGGAGGGCCAGATCGGTACGCGGCTGCCGGAGGAGTACCGCGGATTCCTGCTCCAGGTGGGCGCGGGCGGAGCGGGCCCCTCGTACGGCGTGTTCCCGGTGGTCCTGGACGCGGACGGCCGCTGGGGCTGGGAGGGGGACGGCGGTGACATGACGGATCCCGCCCGGCTCGGGGAGCCGTTCGCCACGGTCCGTGCGGACGCCGCCGAGCTCGCCGCGCTCCAGGCGAGGACTCCCGAGGAGGAGGACTTCCCGGACGCCCCGGACGCCTTCGAGGCCGCGTACGACGAGTGGGACGAGCGCCATTCCGAGGTGCTGTTCTCCGGGGAGCGGACCATCGGCGCGATATGTCTGTGCCATAAGGGGTGCTGTCTGCGGCAGTGGCTCGTGGTCTCCGGTCCGGAGGCGGGCACCGTCTGGGACGACCCCCGGGCCGACTGGGCCGACATCGAGCCCCTCACCGGCCCGGACGGCCGCTCGCTCACCTTCGCGCAGTGGTACATGAGCTGGCTGGAGGAGGCCGAGCGCACGGCGGAGCGGTACGGGGAGGCGGCCTGACGGCCCCGGACGTAGCCGGTGCACGGGTCTGGCGTGGCCCGCGCGGGTGCACGATGATCATCGGATGCCGGGTGTCCGGGGTCGAAACCTCCGGGCCCACGCGTACCGCCCTGACGCCCGACGGGTCCGCCGCGCCGCCGTGACGCCCCGTCAGCCGTCCACCGACCATGGGAGAAGCACGCCTTGACCCCTTCCGTTCCGTCCTCCGCCGCGGCCCCCGCGCTCGCCGATCAGCTGGTCCAGCAGTCCTGGGGGTTCGTCACCGACCGGGCGCTCCAGACCGCCGCGGAGCTCGGGATACCCGATCTCGTCGCCCGGGGTCCGGTTCCCCTGGCGGCGCTCGCCGAGGCGACCGGTTCGCTGCCCGATGCCCTGGGCCGGCTGCTGCGACCGCTCGTCGCCACCGGGGTGTTCACCCTGGACGGCACCGGTGGTTACGGTCCCACCGGGACCAGCGTCCTGCTGGAGTCGGCGCATCCGCAGACCCTGCGCCCATGGTTCAGGCTGATGTACCGGGTGACGTTCCGGATGTTCGACGATCCGCTGTTCACGCTGCGGACGGGACGGCCCGCGTTCGAGGAGCGGTTCGGCAACACCTACTTCGGCCATATGGCCGAGCACCCCGACGACAACGACGTGTTCCACGCCGCCATGGCGTCCTTCACCCGCCGGACCGCCCGCGCGGTCGCCTCGGCGTACGACTTCTCGGACGCCGGGTCCCTGGCCGACATCGGCGGCGGGCTGGGGACCCTGATCTCCGAGATCCTCTCCTCCGCCCCGGCGGCGACCGGAACGGTCTTCGATCTTCCGCACATGGCGGAAGCGGCCCGTGGCGCGCTGGACGCGGCAGGGGTGGGCGAGCGGGCCACGGTGGTGTCCGGGGACTTCTTCGCCGCTGTCCCCCGGGCCGACACGCTGCTGCTGTCCTGGATCCTGCACGACTGGGACGACGAGAAGTCGCTGGAGATCCTGCGCGCCTGCCGCAAGGCCCAGGAGAGCGGACAGGGCCGCCTGCTGATCGTGGAGGCGGTGCTGCCCGAACTGCCGGGCCCCGGGCAGACGACGGCCCTGGATCTGGTGATGCTCTTCGGCCTGGGCGGACGGGAACGCACCGAAACCGAGTACGCCGCGCTGCTGGACACCGCGGGCTACGAGCACATCCGTACGCTGCCGCTCGAAGCACCCGGGATGCATGTCATCGAGGCCCGCACCCGCGGCTGAGCCCCCCGTCCCCGGCGTTCCGGCTGTGCTGCTGGGTCCGGTGTTTCCGGCGGGGCGGCTGGGTCCGCCGGGGCGGCCGGGGACGGGTGCGGCCCACCTCGCGGACACCGACTGCCGGTGCCCGCGCCGGTGCGGCGGGCCCGGGTGCGGGTGATGCTGGTGGGGCGGGGGCAGCCGTGCGCGAAGGAGGCTCCATGCCCGACGACGAGCCCGGCGAACGTGACGGCGAGCCCGGTACGCGCCACGACCACGGCTCGAAGCGCGACAGCGGCACCGAGCACGGCGGCGGCACCGAGCAGGGCGGCGTACCCGGCGGGGAACTGCGCGCGTACCACGCCAAGCGCCGTTTCGACCGGACCGGGGAGCCCCGGGGCCTGCCCGCGTCCACCGAGGACGCGGCCGTACCGGCGGACGGCGAGGCGGCGGAGCCCGGCGCCGGACACCGGTTCGTCGTACAGATCCATGCCGCGAGCACCACGCACTTCGACTTCCGGCTGGAGGTCGACGGTGTCCTCAAGTCCTGGTCGGTGCCCCGGGGGCCGTCCACCGACCCCGGGGACAAACGGCTGGCGGTGCCCACCGAGGACCACCCGCTGGAGTACCGCGCGTTCGAGGGAGTGATCCCGCCCGGCGAGTACGGCGGCGGCACTGTCATCGTCTGGGACCACGGCACCTACCGGCCGACCAGCCATGACCGGCGCCACCGGCCGGTCCCCTTCGCCCGGTCCCTGGAGCTGGGGCACGCGACGTTCTGGCTCGACGGGACGAAGCTGCGCGGCGGCTACGCGCTGACCCGGTTCCGGGACGGCGAGGGCGGATCGGGGCGGGCCGCCTGGCTGCTGGTGAAGTCCCGGGACGAGCGGGCGCGCCGGGACGGCCATGGCACCCCCGACCCCCGCCGGGCCCGGTCCGCGCGCAGCGGCCGGACGCTGCGGCAGGTCGCGGAACGTCCCGAGGCCGTCTGGGAGAGCGACCGGGGCGGGCGGCGGGCCGGGCGGCCGGGGAGCGCGCGGGGATGAGCGGGCTGCTCGGTTCGCTGCCGCCGGAGCAGGTGCGGCTGCTGTCCGTGGCGCGCCCCGGCCGGGAACTCGCCGCGCGTCCCATGACCGCGACGCTCAGCGACCGCCGGGAGTTCTCCGCGCGCTGGATCTTCGAACGGAAGCTGGACGGCGTGCGGATGCTCGCCGTCCGGGAGGCCGGCACGGTCACTCTTGTCTCCCGCAGCGGGCGCCGGGTCGACGGCAGTTACCCGGAGATCGCCGCCGCGCTGGCCGCGCAGGAGCGCGCCGATTTCACGGTCGACGGGGAGATCGTGGCGTTCACGCACGGCCGGACGGACTTCGGGCTGCTCCAGCGGCGGATGGGGCTGACCCGGGCCGCGGAGGTGGCGGCGAGCGGGGTGGCGGTGACGTACTGCGTGTTCGACGTGCTGCGGCTCGACGGGGCCGACACCACCGGGCTGCCGCTGCGGACCAGGAAGTCGCTGCTGCGCCGGGCGCTGACGTACCGGACGCCCCTGCGGTTCACCCCGCACCGCAACGCGGGCGGCACCGATCTGCTGGCGCAGGCGTGTGCCCGGGGCTGGGAGGGCCTGATCGCCAAGCGGGCCGACAGCCGGTACCAGCCGCGCCGGTCCCCGGACTGGCTGAAGCTGAAGTGCTCGCGCGGCCAGGAGTTCGTGATCGGCGGGTTCACCGAGCCCGCCGGGGGCCGGACCGGGTTCGGCGCGTTGCTGCTGGGCCACTACGCGGACGGGGTGCTGCGGTACGCGGGCAAGGTCGGCACCGGCTTCCCGTCCCGGACGCTGACCGTGCTGCGGACCCGGCTCGACGGACTGCGCCGCCCGGACTCCCCCTTCGGCGACCGGGTCACGGAACGGCACCCCCGGTGGGTGGAGCCGAGCCTGGTGGCGCAGGTGGAGTTCGCGGAGTGGACCCGGGACGGGATGCTGCGGCATCCCCGCTTCACCGGACTGCGGGACGACAAACGCCCGCGGGACGTGGTCCGGGAGGAGGCCGGTCCGCCACCGTGAGGAGCCCGGGGGGCGGGCCCGGTCACACGGGACGCGGCATGCCGGATGCGGCGAGGGACTGCCTGGTGGTTACGCCCTGGTGGTTACGCCACGGTCGGTCGCTCTCCGTGGCGGGTCGCACTCTCCGCGGTGCACGAGCCGCCCCGGGGCCGGGGAGCACGGCGTCCGAGAGGCCCACGCACCCCTCACATCAGAACGAATCATCTGAGAAGCGTATGAAATATCCCGAACCATCCCCTCGCCGCTGTCCTCCGGACGCCTGATGACGGACCATGGAGGTACCGGCCGAACCGGCCGTGCGTGGTGGCGGCTGTGCCGCCCTGCGTACGGGGACGGCCGGAAGCGGCACCCTGACCACCGGGGAGGTGGGCCCATGCGAAGCCGTTTCGAGCCCGACCGGCGCCTGACCGCGCGTATGGCGCTCACGATGTTCCTGCTCGGCCTGTTGTACGTGGTCTTCGTGGGCGTACTGATCTTCCTGCTGAAGTCCTGGGTGCTGGTCGTGGTGATCGCCGCCGCGGCGCTGTGGGCGCAGTACTGGTTCTCGGACCGTATCGCCCTGTACGCGATGCGCGGCCGGATCGTCACCGCCGAGGAGGAACCGCGGCTGCACGGTGTGGTGGACCGCTTGTGCGCCACGGCGGACATGCCGAAGCCGGAGGTGGCGGTGTCCGCGCTGGATCTGCCGAACGCGTTCGCCACGGGCCGCAACGCCGACCACGCGGTGGTCTGCGTGACCCGGGGGCTGATGCGGCGGCTGGAGCCGGACGAGCTGGAAGGCGTCCTCGCGCACGAGCTGTCGCATGTCGCGCACCGGGACGTCGCCGTGATCACCGTCGCGTCGTTCCTCGGGGTCCTCGCCGGGCTGGCCGTGCGCTTCGCGTTCTATTCGGGGGCGTTCGGCGGGCGGCGCGACCAGAACGCGTTCGTCGTGCTGATGAGCGTGGTCGCGGTCTCGGCCGCGGTCTACGCGATCAGCTTCGTACTGATCAGGGCTCTGTCGCGGTACCGGGAGCTGGCCGCCGACCGGGCCGCCGCGCTGCTCACCGGCCGTCCCTCGGCGCTGGCGTCCGCGCTGACGAAGCTCACCGGGGACATCGCGCGCATCCCCACCTCGGATCTGCGGACCGCGCAGGCGTTCAGCGCGTTCTACTTCGCACCGGCCATCAGCGGCGAGACGAACCGCAGTCTGTCCCGGCTGCTGTCGACGCATCCTCCGCTGGAGAAGAGGCTGGAGCAGCTGGCCGCGATCAGCGCGCAGCTCGGCCCGACGGCCGGACAGCGGGGCTGACGGCCATGGGGTTCCTGGACACCCTCCTCGGCCGGACCCGGCCGGTGCCGCCCGATCTGGACCGGCTGTTCGGACTGCCCTCGGCGGCGGTGACGCTGGAGGCGGCGGCCGGGTTCACCGCGACCGGGGTGGGATCGGTGTGCTTCTCCAGCGTGGAGGGCGCCGAGTTCTCCCGTATCCAGGACGAGGTCCGTGAGCTGCTGGCCGCCGACGAGCAGCGCACGGGTCCGCCGGTCGGGTCGGAGCGTGACGCGTTCGGGTACTCCTGGCTGGTGTCCCACCGGGACGCGGACGATCTGCCCGCCCTGGTGGGTGATCTGCACGCCGTGAACTCGGCGCTGGAGGAGAGCGGCTTCGGCCCGCAGCTGCTGTGTTCGCTGGTCGGTTTCCGGGACCCCGAAGGGCGCCGTCTCGGGCTGGTCTATCTGTACAAGCGCGGCACCTTCTACCCGTTCGCCCCGGTCGCGGCGGACCGTCGTGACAACGCCCTGGAGCTCCAGGTGCGGGGGGTGCTCACGGACGATCTGCGGATCGAGCCGGATCTCTCGCGCTGGTTCGCCCTCTGGGGCGCCCCGGGGCTCTGACCCTCGGCCGCGTGTACCGCACCCGAGGTCCGCCGTGCGCGGCCGTGCCACGGGGGTGAAGCTGGAGTACGGGGCCGGGACCCGGGCGGGTGGAGGTGGCGATGGAGCCGGTGGCGGCGCTGGAACGGATCGCGTTCCTGCTGGAACGGTCGCTCGCACCGCCGTACCGGGTGCGTGCCTTCCGTACGGCGGCCTCGGTGGTGGCGGGAATGCCGCCGGAGGAGGTCGGGAGGCGGGCGGCGGCGGGCTCGCTGGAGAAGGTCAAGGGCATCGGTCCCAAGACCGCGAAGGTGGTCCACGAGGCGCTGGAGGGGCGGGTGCCGGAGTATCTGGCGACGGTGGAACGTGAGGCCGGGGGTCCGCTCACCGAGGGCGGGCAGGAGCTGCGGCGGCTGCTGCGCGGGGATTGTCACACGCATTCCGACTGGTCGGACGGCGGCAGCCCGGTCGAGGAGATGGCCCGTACGGCCGCCCGGCTCGGGCACGAGTGGACGGTACTGACGGATCACTCGCCCCGGCTGAAGGTGGCCCGGGGACTGTCGGCCGAGCGGCTGGCGGAACAGCTCGCCCTGGTCGACGCGCTCGCCCCCGGGCTGACGCCGTTCCGGCTGCTCAAGGGCATCGAGTGCGACATCCTCGACGACGGCTCGCTCGACCAGGAGCCGGAGCTGCTGGACCGGCTCGATCTGGTCGTGGTGTCGGTGCACTCGAAACTGCGGATGGACGCGGGCGCGATGACCCGCCGGATGGTCGCGGCGGTGCGTGATCCCCGTTCCGATGTCCTCGGGCACTGCACCGGCAGGCTGCGGGGCGATCCGGGGCGGCCCGAGTCCTCGTTCGACGCGGACGAGGTGTTCGCGGCCTGTGCGGAGACCGGGACGGCCGTCGAGATCAACTGCCGTCCCGAGCGCCTCGACCCGCCGCTGCGGCTGCTGCGGCGGGCGGTCGACGCCGGGGTGCTGTTCGCCCTCGACACCGACGCCCACGCGCCGGGCCAGCTCGACTGGCAGCCGTACGGCTGTGCCCGCGCCGAGGAGTGCGGGGTGCCGCCGGAGCGGATCGTCACCACCTGGTCGGCCGAGGAACTGGTGGCCTGGACCGCGACCCGCCGCACCCCCGTGCGCGCGGGCGCGGGCTGAGGACGGGCCGGGGCCGGGTGGCGCATCGTCCGGTACGGGTCGGGAATACGCGGGAAAGGACCGGAGCTGACCGGGAAGCACCGGATCGTCCCGTGGCGGGCCCGGACGGTACGGACGAGCAGAGCGAAACACAGTGGACAACACCACAGCACACAGTGGACACCGGGACCCGTGCGGGAGACGGACGGGCACCGGACAGAGAGGGGAATTCCGATGAGCCCGAGCGACGACGGCAACGCGGCGTACGGCAAGAAGAAGTTCAAGCGCTCGCGCAGTCACTTCGCGGACCGGATCACCGCCGACGGGCGGGACGGCTGGCCGGTGGAGGCGGGCCGGTACCGGCTGGTGGTGAGCCGCGCGTGTCCCTGGGCGAACCGGACGATGATCTCCCGGCGGCTGCTCGGTCTGGAGGACGCCGTGTCGCTGGCGATCACCGACCCGATCCAGGACGACCGCAGCTGGCGGTTCACCCTCGATCCCGACGACCGGGACCCGGTGCTCGGCATCAAGTACCTGAGCGAGGCGTACGACGCGCGGGAGACCGGATACCCCGGCGGGGTCAGCGTCCCGGCCGTGGTGGACGTACCGAGCGGCAAGCTGGTGACGAACGACTTCCAGCAGATCACCCTCGACTTCGCCACCGAGTGGACGGCGCTGCACCGCGAGGGCGCGCCCGACCTGTATCCCGAGGCGCGCCGGGACGAGATCGACACGGTGATGGAGGGCATCTACCAGGATGTCAACAACGGTGTGTACCGCTCCGGTTTCGCGACCGGCCAGGAGGAGTACGAGACGGCGGTGCGGGGACTGTTCCGGCGGCTGGACGAGGTCACCGAACGGCTCGTCGGGCAGCGGTACCTGGTCGGTGACACCCTCACCGAGGCGGACATCCGGCTGTTCACCACGCTGGTGCGGTTCGACCCCGTCTACCACGGCCACTTCAAGTGCAATCTGTGGAAGATCACCGAGAACCCGGTGCTCTGGGGATACGTCCGTGATCTCTACCAGACGCCCGGGTTCGGTGACACGGTCGACTTCGACCACATCAAGCGGCACTACTACCAGGTGCACACGGGCGTGAACCCGAGCGGGATCGTCCCGGTGGGCCCGGATCTGTCGCAGTGGCTGACCCCGCACGGCCGCGAGGCGCTCGGCGGCCGTCCGTTCGGTGACGGGACCCCGCCGGGCCCGGTGCCGCGCGGCGAGGAGGTCCCGGCGACGGGGCGTCCGCCCGTACCGGCCGGCTGAGCGCGCGGCCCGGCCCCGTGGCGCCCCGGTGTCACGGGGCCTGTTTCGGCGGGAGCGCCGGGACGGGGGTGGGGCGTCCGCCGATGAAGTAGTTGACCCGGCGGCGCAGCCCGTTCCAGCGGCGGTCGTGGTGGTAGGCCCGGGTCCAGGCGCGGGCACGGGCCCGGGGCCGTTCGCGGTACAGGCGCCGGGCCCACCAGGAGGCGGGGCGGGCCAGCCGGACGGCGCCGACCAGGGCGACGAAGGGGACCAGCACCCCGATGACCGCGATCCTGGCCTTGCCCTTCAGCAGGGCCAGGACGGACATCAGCAGGTTCCCCACGACGGTCGCGACGACGTTGGCGCGCCCCTGGACATCGGCGTCGGAGAGTCCGTCCACCCCGAACGGCGCGAAGCCGCACAACAGGAGCAGCGCGAGCGCCACGGTGATCATGACGGCCTCGACGCTCTTGGTGCCCTCCTGGGTCCAGTACACATCGCTGAGGTAGAGGACCAGCGCGAACTCGTCCAGCACCAGGCCCGTGCCCGCCCCGAACAGGACGGCCGCGATGCCCGAGCCGACGCCGTGCCGGGCCCCGGCGAGCAGCAGGAATCCGCCGACGACCATCAGGATGATGCCGGGCACCACATGGTGGACGTGCATCCCGCCCGGGGTGACGTTGCGGAAGGGGCCCTTCCCGGCGCGGATCATCCGGGTCACGACCCGGGTGACGGCGAACGCGACCACGAACGACACCAGCGCGAGCAGCAGCGGGAGCTTCCCCGGTTCCACGATGTTGCGGTACCACCAGCCGCTGTCCATCCGCCCATCGTCGCCCCGTCATGGGGGGCCGGACCCCTGGGGCGAAGCCGGACGGGTGAGTGCGGTCGCCGGACGCCCCCTCGGGCGGCTCAGCGGCGCGGGACGTCGGAGGTGAGGGTGAACAGTCCGCCGTCGGGGTCGCGCAGGGTCACCTCGGGGCCGTACGGGGTCGTCTCCCGGGAGACCTCGGCGCCGCCGTGCCCGACGGCCGCCCGGGCGCCGTGCTCGACATCCGGCACCGGGAAGTACACCTGCCAGTGGGGGCGGATGGTGGGGTCGACGGCCGCTTCCACCGCTCCGGAGCTGAGGCGGGCGACGACATGGCCGCCGCTGCGCAGCACCACCTCGTCGTCCTCGTAGTCGACCTCGCAGCAGCCGGGGCGCTCGGAGGCCCATTCGAGGACCTCGCCGTAGAAGATCGCCGCGTCGAACGCGTTGCGGGTGCGCAGCCGCAGCCAGGCGGGGGCGTCCTTGTGCCAGACGTCCCAGCCCGAGTACAGCTGTCCCTCCCAGATCCCGAAGACGGCGCCGTCCCGGTCGGCGGCGAGGACCCCGCGCCCGCCGGCCAGCGCCAGCGGGCCCACGGCGACCGTGCCGCTGCGTTCGCGGATACGGGCGGCGGTGGCGTCCGCGTCACCCACCGCGAAGTAGGGGGTCCAGGCGACCGCCATCCGCAGGGTCCGCGCGAGTGCGCCGATCCCGGCGACGGGCACCCCGTCCGAGAGCGCGACGGAGAACTCGTCGCCCAGGCGGCCCTTGCGGAAGGTCCAGCCGAGGACATGACCGTAGAAGTCCTGGGCGGCGCCCAGGTCGCGTGCCATGAGGCTCACCCAGCACGGGGCACCGAAGACGGTGTCGGTGGTGAGGGGCTGTGCGGCGCTCGCCGCCGGGGTTTCCTTGTCCATCGCAGGCAGTGTCCCGCTCGCAGGAGGGCGCCGCCGACAGCGGCCGGAACCGGGCCCGTCGTGGTTGACGGCCGTCCGCCCCCCGCCGGGTCCGCCAGGACCCGGGGGGCTGCGTCCCAGACTGCCAGCGTTCACACCCGTCCGCAGGGCGGGCGCCACCCGCGCGACCTGCGGACCCGGTCCTTCCCCAGGCCCGGGGCGCGCGGCGGCCCCTCGAGCGGCCCCGGGTGGCGGGGGCCGTTCGGGTGCCCCGGCATGTCGTCAACATGGCGCGAACACGGAAACCCGTTCGGGGACGAGGGGCGCGTGCGGGACAATGAGGCGGGCCCGACCGGCCGTCCTCGCCCCGACGGCGGTTGTTCCCTTCCGGTCCCAGGAGAGTGGGGTTTCGTGTCGCCCCAGCGGGATGCAGTCCCGGCCGAGGACCCACAGGACCCACGTGCCGGGACCGGTGCCGGCCAGTCCCCCGGAGCCGGTCCCGGTCCCGGTCCGGGTCCTCGGACGGCTGTCGGTCCGGGCTCCCCCACCGTCGCGGGGCCCACGGCTGCGGTCGCGGGGCCCACTGCTGCCGCCGGGGGGCCCGCGGCGCGGGACGCCCGCGCCCGGCCCTCGGTCGCCCTGCCGATGCCCGTGCTCCGCTCCCCCGGGCCGGTGTCCGACATAGCGGTCGGCGCCGGGGCCGACGCGGCGCCCGAGGTCCGGGCGGACTGCTCCCGGTGCTTCGGGCTGTGCTGTGTGGCGCTGCCCTTCGCCCGCTCGGCGGACTTCGCGGTGGACAAGCCGGCGGGAACCCCCTGCGGCAATCTGCGGCCGGACTCCCGGTGCGGCATCCATGACCGGCTGCGCGACCGCGGTTTCACGGGCTGCACGGTCTTCGACTGCTTCGGCGCCGGACAGCAGGTGTCCCAGGTGACGTTCGGCGGACGGGACTGGCGGGGCGACCCCGGCGTCGCGGGGCCGATGTTCGCGGTGTTCCCGGTGATGCGGCAGCTGCACGAACTGCTGCGGTACCTCGGTGACGCCCTGGCCCGGCCGGAGGCGGCGCCCGTCCACGCCGAACTGCGGGTCGCGGCCGGTGAGCTCTCCGCGCTGACCCGCGCCGACGCGGACACCCTGACCGGACTGGACGTGCCGCCGCTGCGGCGGACGGTGAGTGATCTGCTGCTGCGCGCGAGCGAGCTGGTCCGGGCCGGGAGCCGGGGCCGCGAACTGCGGGGCGCCGACCTGTTCGGGGCCCGGCTGCGGGGCGCGGCACTGGGCGGGGCGAGCCTGCGCGGCGCGCTGCTGGTCGCGGCGGACCTGTCGGGTGCGGATCTGCGCCGCGCCGATGTGATCGGTGCGGATCTGCGGGACGCGGATCTGAGCGGGGCGGACCTGACCGGGTGTCTGTTCCTCACCCAGGCGCAGCTCGACGGGGCGCGGGGCGACTCCGCGACCGTCCTGCCGGACGGGTTCACACGGCCCGCCCACTGGGCGGACGCCGACGGGTCCCGTGCGTCCCGTGCGGCGTCCGACCCGTCCCGGCCGCGGGGCGGGCGGGACCGGCGCGGGGGCCGGGGGCGGCGGGGTTCCCGGAGGGCGGGCTGAGGTTTCCGGCGTGCTCGGCAGTGCCGGTTGCCTGTGGGTGTTCCGCCCTGGCGTTGCTGGGGCTGTGCGGGTTGCGCGTGCGCGTTCCGCCCTCTGGCGTCGCCCGGCTGTGCGGGTTGTCCGTCGGGTTCTGCCCCTTGGCGTTGCTGGGGCTGTGCGGGTTGTCCGTGGGGCGCAGTTCCCCGCGCCCCTGGGTTGCTCCCTGTGGGCGTACCTGTTGTGTGCGGGTACTTACGTGGGTGGCCGGTGGGCTCACTTGACCGGTGCGCAAGCCGGATGGTTGCGCACCGGTTCCGCTCCGGAGTCAGTGGGCTCCGCCGCCTCCGCCTCCGAAGGAGCCGCTGTGACCTGGGGTCCAGCGCCTTCGGCGCTGGTCCTCGCTGCGTTTGTTGGGGAGGTTGCCGTGGAGCTGGTACGGGTTGAGGCCGCCCTGTTTGTCGAGCGGGAGCTCGTCCGGCTCGCGGCGCTCGCTGACCTCATGGACGGCGCCGCCCTCGGGAAGGTGCGGCTGTTCGTCGGCGCTCGGGGGGCCTGGTTCCCTGCTGCGTACCCCGATGCCGAGCCAGACTATCCAGATCAGGGCCCCGACGATGACCGCCCCGACCAGCAGGGGGATCAGGATGAGGGCTCCGTCGGGGGCTGCCATAAAGACAGTGTTTGGGGTCATATGACTGGAATACCCGTTCCCGGGGCCACCAGTCCTCCGATGTCCGACTATCGCGACGAGAAGCCCCCATGGTCACGGCGCGACCGCACTCAGTAGCGCCGAGCGCACAGGTCCCGCACCTGTTTCATGGGAGAAAGCCGACTCGCCCGGCCGACCCGGACACACCGCGACCATGAAGACGAGCCCGCCGCGGACCGAGGTGCGGCTCACCGGGCCCTCCCCGCACCCCCGCGGTGCGGGGGTCACGCGTTGCTCACTCACCTGTCCGCCGCAGGCGGCTCCGCGGCGAGTCGCCCGGCCAGTTCCGTGCGTCTGCGCACGCCCAGCTTGCGGAAGCTGTTCGTCAGATGGGTCTCCACGGTGCGCAGCGCCACCCGCAGCAACCTCGCGATCTCGGGGTTGGAGTGGCCATGCGCGGCGAGCCCGCAGACTCGCAGCTCGGCGGCGGTGAGGGCCCGGGCACCGGTCCGAGGGGCGGTGATCCGGCGTGCTCCGGCGGCGGCGAGCAGGTCGGCGACCACGCCGCGCGATCGCTCGGCACACATCCGCTCGGCATGCTGGGCGGCCTCGCGCAGCACCTGGCGGGCGGCGGTGGGACGGCCTGCCTCGGTCAGCATCCGTCCGTGGGCGACGAGCGCGGAGAGCAGTTCAGGGGTGGTGGCGGTGTTACGCAGGAGGCCCACCGCCTGCTCTACGGCGGCCAGCCCCGCCCGGCCGCCGGTCGCTGTGCCGAACGCCCGCATGGCCCGCCCGATACAACGGGGGGTGCCCCAGTGCCGGGCCGCTTCCAGTTCCTCGGAAGCGAGGGTGATGGCCGGGCCGGTTCGGCCGAGGAGCAGCTGGCAGTCCGCGGCGGCGGACCGCCACGGAGTGACGATCGGGCTGATCACCTGCCGTTCGCTCTGCCGGCGCCCGCACTCCAGCAGGTCCTCAAGGGCGGCGGCCGGGGAGCCCTCGACAAGACTCAGCAGCCCTCGGGCGTATAAGAGTTCGTTCCACTCCCAGGATCCTCGGGACGCCTCGGCGGTGACCGAATCGGCCAGTCGACGGGCCTCGGTGGTGCGGCCCGTCTCGGTGAGCGCGATGACGGCCTGCGCGACCAGATGAGCGTTGGGGTGGCCGCCGGGGGCGCGGCGCGTCGACGGCTCGATCAGGATGCCCCAGTCTCCGCACGCCTCCAGCAGTTCGTGGTACCGGCCGCGCATCACCAGGGTCTCGGCACGCACACTCAGCAGGCTCTGATAGCCGGGGTCGGCCGACGGGCCGGGGTGTCCGGTGATGCCGTTCGCCACCAAGCGGTCGGCGAGCGCGAGTTCGTCGGCCCACTGGGCGAGTGTGGCGGCCGAGGCCAGCACGTAGGTCCGGGAGAACGGCTCCAGCGGTTTCGCTGTCACCTCGCGGGCCACCTCGGCGGCCTGCGCCGCGGACAGCCGTCCGCTGGTGGAGTCGAATTCGGCGAGCAGCGCGCTGACGGCCGGTGCCGGACGCTGGGAGGTGCGGGCGGCCAGGCCGCGCAGTCGGCCCACCGTTTCCAGCCAGCTGTGCCCGTCGTGCGAGGCGATCAGCGCCGCGGCGCCCTGAACGGCACGGGCGAGTTCCGGGTGGCCGGTGAACCGCTCCGAGAGTTCCTCCATGACATCCAAGGCGATCGAGGTCTGGCCCCGGGCCGCGAGCGTCGCGCCCAGAGCGTTCGCCGCCTTGAAGACCCCCGCGTCGGACTGCTCTTCCAGCCGTATCGATTCGGCGAGGTGCCGTACGCCCGAGGCCCGGTGCTCCGGACCCAACGTCACCTCCAGACAGCCCAGTTCGGTCAGCGCGCCACCGCGCCGACCGGGCGGCAGCGGCTCCGCCAGCGCCCGGCGCAGGATGTCCACGGCCTGTCCCGGTCGCCCTTTGCGGCGGGCGGTGTGGGCGGCGGACAGCAGCGTCTCGGTGGCCCAGCCGGGCCCGCTCCCTCCCGCCGCCACCAGGTGCGCGGCCACCTCCTCGTCCGGTGCGCCTCGGTGATGCAGCAGTTCGGCGGTGGCCCGGTGCGTCCCGGCCGGGTCGAGCGGCGAGCACCAGGTCGACAACTCCCCGCCGGGCGGGCCGAGTTCCGTCCCGCCTCCGGCCGACTCCTCCGTCGGCGATCCCCACGCGATCTCCCAGCGGTTGCCCTCGGGGTCGGCGATACAGGCCGACCGGCCCCCCGAGGGGCGATCCGCTGGAGCGGCCACGGCGGCGGCGCCCACGTTCACCGCGGCCGCGAAGACGGCATCCACCTGCCGGGAGCTGTCCACGGCACAGGTCAGTGTGACGCCGGACCAGCCCGGCACCGCACCTGGTTCACCAGGGGCGCCGCTCGTCACTTCGGCCATCGGGCGCAGCGCCAGCAACACCCCACCGAGCAGGAAACCGGACGGACCGTCCGCTCCGGGTGGCAGCTCCGTCCATCCCAGTCTGCGGTAGAACCCACGCAGCCTCGGCATGTTCCACGCACCGAGCGTGATGACAGAGAGACGGGGAGGCAGCTTGTTCATGATCAAAAGCTTGCCGCCCCGGTACACCGGCCGACAACAAAGCGAACGCGTCAGTGGCTGAGAGTGCCACCGTACGAGGCCACCCGGTTGCTCGGGAGCGACCGGCGTACTTCCGCGGAAAGGCCGCGGTCCGCACCGAACTCGTGGTGTTCCACGATGGTCGGCCGGAAACCCGCACGGCAGGCTGGTTCCTGATCGACGACCGGTGCGCCGCGGCCCCTCGACCTGGCCGATCGGCGCCGGACCGCATCGCGGCACGTACCGAAGGAGCCTTGTGCAGACCATCAATTCCACCGCGGGGTGGACAGCGGCGGCCAGAGAGCTGGAGAACGCGCGGGAGGACCGGTTCCTGGCGGATCCGCTCACCCTGTGCACGGAGGCGGAACGCCGTCAGTGGCACGACGTGGTGGTGTCCGTGCTCGGATACTCACCCCCGGTCGTGTCCGTACGTGCCCGGCTGGGCGACGAAGTGGTGCGGGCGGCCGCCGCCGACGGCATACGTCAGGTCGTCTCGCTGGCCGCCGGCCTGGAGTCACGGGTCTTCCGGCTCGACCTGCCGGCGGACCTGCTGTACATGGAGGTCGACCTGCCCGCGCTGCTGGAGGCGAGGAGCGAGCGTCTGGCCCGGGCCGGGCGGTCCTTACGCCCGACCTGCCGCCGGGCCGAGGTCTCCGCAGACCTGAGCAAGGACTGGAACGGCCCGCTCGAAGACGCCGGATTCGACCCACGGGCCCGCACGATGTGGGTGGTCGAAGGGCTGCTGCCCTACCTGGAAGCCGATGTCTGCCGCACGCTGCTGCGTACCGTACGGGACCTGTCGGCCCCCGGGAGCCGGTTGTGGTGCGACCACATCCACCCCGACGTGCTCACCGCCGAGCACTACGCGCCGGTCCTCCAACGCCTTGAGGAACTCGGGGTGCTGTGGGCGAGCAGCTGGCCGGATCCCGTGGCACAGCTCAGGGCCGGCGGCTGGGAGGCCGGTGCCTGGACGGTCAAGGAGCTGGCGTACCCCCGGCCCGGTAACCCTCCGGCGGCGTGGATGCCACCGGTCCCCGCCAGGGCGGACACCTCCGACTCCGGATACCACTGGCTGATCTCGGCGCGCACCGACTGATGGCGTCCTCGGTTGCCCCGCGCAGCGGGAACAGGCCGCAGGCCACCGGTGCGCCGGCCCGCCCCGAAACGACGACGACCCAGCACCAGGAGCTGCTGTCCGGGCTGACCGCCCGGCCCAAGCACCTTGCCACCAAATGGCTTTACGACGCCTGTGGCAGCGCGCTCTACACGGACATCACCCGGCAGCCCGAGTACTACATCGACGACGCCGAACGCGAGATCATCGGCCGGCGCGGCGCCGAGATCGCCGCGCTGACACGTGCCCGGGTCCTGGTGGACCTCGGTGCCGGTTCCGGCCGCAAGACCCGCCTGCTCATCGATGCCCTCCTCAGCACCGGCTCGCTGGAGCAGTACGTGCCCGTCGATGTCAGCGGCGCCGCGCTGCGGACCGCGGCGCGAGCTCTGGGCTCCGACTATCCAGGTTTGCGGATCCTGCCGTACGCCGGTGAATTCACCGATCCGCTCGGCCTGGATCCACAGGACGCCCCCGTCCTGCTGACCTTCTTCGGCGCCACCTTCGGGAACCTCCGCCCCCCGGAGCGGCGAAGGTTCCTGGCCGCCCTCCGGGCTCGGATGCGCCCCGGCGACGGGCTGCTCCTGGGCACCGACCTGGTCAAGGACGTGGCCACCATGACGGCCGCGTACGACGATCGCGCCGGGGTGACCGCGGCCTTCGTCAAGAACGGTCTGACCGTGCTCAACAGGGAACTCGGCGCCACCTTCCGCCCGGGCGACTTCAGTCACCGCGCCACCTGGAACCCCCGCCTGGAGCGCGTGGAGAACACCCTGGAGGCCCGGCGCGCACACCGCGTCGGCCTCACCGCGCTGGGCCGCAGCATCTCCTTCGACCGCGGGGAGCCGCTGTACGTGGGGGTATCGGCCAAGTTCCGTGAGCAAGGTGTCCGTGACGAAGCCGCGGCCACGGGTCTACGGGTGAGCCACTGGTGGACCGACGCCGCCCGGCGCTACGCCGTGTCCCTGATCACGGTCGCCGGCCACGCCACCGCGCCCAGCGCGTAGGCGGCCCACAGCTCGCACCCATCAGGCGGGGAGATCCGCGGCGGGCGGCCCGTGCCCGTCCGAGCCCGTCCCGCAGGTCGCACGCCCCGGAATCCGCACCCCGGGCCGGGGCGTGCCGCCACCGGGATTCCTCCGTCCGGCGCGGTACTCCGCCCGGATGGCCCCCGCCGGGCGGCGCCGGGCCCGCGCGGCTCCTAGCGTCCAAGCCAGCAGGGACCTGCGCGACAAGCGACTGCTCCGCGACGGCCCCCGGGCACGCGGAGGACGGGAGTGGTGAGATGCGGGCGATCGTACGGGCCTCGGGTGCCGTGAGCGCGGCGGTGGCCCTGGCAGCGGCCGGCGTTCCGGCGGCCGTGGCCGAGGAGGGCGCACCCTCGCAGGAACAGCCGCCGGCGTGGGAGGTGGGGGTCTCGCCCGGCACGGTCCGGCCGGGGGAGACGGTGACCCTGTCCTCCAAGGGGTGTCAGGTGCCCGCGGTGGCCGTGGACTCGGGGATCTTCGACGCGGTGGAGCTGGACGAGGGGCGTTCGGCACCGGCCGAGGTCTTCCCGGACGCGCTGCCCGGTGCCGCGCACGAGGTGACCTTCACCTGCGACGGCCAGGCGAAACGCGTCAAGGTCACCGTCGCGGAGGCCGGGGACGGCCCCGTGGCCGAGGACCGGGAGCGGGAGGACGACGGGACGGAGCGGCTGCGCCCCGGGGAGCACGAGCCGGTGGAGCACCCGCCGGAACGGGAACATCCGCAGGAGCGCGAACCGGCGCACGAGCCCGAGCAGGTCCATCCCGAGGGGCACGAACCGCAGCCCCCGGGCGGGCACCGTGAGGAGCACCCGGAGCGGAAGGGGGTCCGGGCCGGGAGCGGCGGGGACCTCGGCGAACCGGGCCCGGTCCAGCTCGTGCTCGGCGGCGCGCTGATCGCGGGTGCGCTGGGCGGCGCGGGCTACTTCCTCTGGCGCCGCCGCGCCTGACCCACGCCTGACCTACGGCTGACCCGCGTCTGACCTGCGGCTGACCCGCGCATGCCGGACCGACCGCCTGGCGCACACCCGACCGCCTCACCCGTGCCCGGCCCGACGGCACCCGCCCGGTCACCGGCGTCCCCGGATTCCGCATACCGCGGGCCCGGGGACGCGGGCATTCCCCTGGGCCCCGTCGGACCCCTTCCGGTCCCGGTGCGGCCCCGTGCGGCACCGAGCGGCCCCGTGCGGCCCCGGGTGCGACCGATGGCAGCACCTCCGGAATAGAAATCAACGTCCGTACAGTTTTCCGGATGCCGTAGGACAGGCCCCCTGCCCTTGAGCGCACGTGCCCCCGCACGGCGGCCCGGCGGACCCCCGACCGGCACCCCTCATATCTGTACTGGAGACACCATGCCCCCCAGAGTCGTGATCATCGGTGGCGGATACGGCGGCAGCGCCGCGGCCAAGGCACTCGACGACGTCGCCGAAGTGACGCTCGTGGAACCCAAGGACGCCTTCCTGCACAACGTCGGCGCCCTGCGGGCCGCGGTCGACGCCGACTTCGCGCCGCGGATCTTCCTGCCGTACGACAAGCTGCTCAGCAGGGGCCGTGTGCTGCGCGACCGAGCCGTCCAGGTCGAGCCGGGAACGGTGACCCTCGCCTCGGGCGCGACGCTGGACACCGACTACCTCGTCCTGGCCACCGGCTCCGGTTACCCCTTCCCCGCCAAGAGCGACCTGGACGACTCCGCCGCCTCCCTGGCGAAGTTCGGCGCCACCCGCGAGCAGCTCACGGAGGCGGACCGGGTGCTGCTCCTCGGGGCGGGCCCGGTGGGACTGGAGTTCGCGGGGGAGATCAAGGCGCGGTGGCCGCGGAAGCAGGTCGTCCTCATCGATCCGTCGCCGGGCATCCTGAGCGGCTACTCGGAGCCGTTCCGCGCGGAGATCCTGCGTCAGCTGGACGGCCTCGGCGTCGAGCTGCTGCTCGGTGACTCGCTGGCCCAGGACCCGCCGACGGAGGTCGGTACGGCGGGCGCGTTCACCGTCACCACCCGGGCGGGCACCGAGGTGAGCGCCGGGCTGTGGTTCCGCACCCATGGGGTCACCCCGGCCACCGGTTATCTCACCGGGGCGCTCGCCGGTGCCCGGCTGAGCGGCGGGCAGGTGGCGGTGGGCCCCACCCTCCAGGTGAAGGGCCAGAGCACGGTCTTCGCGCTCGGTGACATCACCGACGTGGCCGAGCCCAAGCGCGCCGGGGCCGCGATGCGGCACGCCGAGGTGATCGCGGAGAACATCACCTCCCTGATCGGGGGCGGGACGCAGCTGGCCCGCTACGAGCCCGGGCCCGCCGCCCTCCTGCTGCCGCTCGGCCCGCACGGCGGCGCGACGGAGCTGCCCGGCGGACAGTTGCTCGGCCCCGGGACGACCTCCGAGTACAAGGGCGCCGATCTGATGGTCGGCCGCTTCTCCGAGACCTTCGGCCTCACCGGGAAGGACTGAGCGGGGCCGCCCCGAAGAGGCATCCTCACCACGGACGGCCCCGCCCCCGCAGATCGTGCGGGGCGGGGCCGTTCGTCCTGTGCGGCGGGCAGCGGCCGCACAGGAGTCCCGGACCGCGGCGGGCCAGGGACAGCGCGCCGGTCAGAGCGGGTCGTCCTTCCGGCGGCGGTCAGGCGAGGTGCATCCCCGCGTCGACGACGAGGTTCGCGCCGTTGACGCCCGGGCATTCGAGGAGGAACAGCGTCGAGGCGACGATGTCGTCGGCGGTCGGCAGCCGCTTGGCGGGGGTGCGCTGACGCATCGCCTCGAACCAGTCGGCGCGGACGTCGTCCGCGTCGTCCACGGCCGCGGTCCCGGCGACGACTCCCGGGGTGATCGCGTTCACCCGGACCGGGGGCACCTCCACCGCGAGGGAGTTGACGAGGCCGATGATGCCCGCGTTCGCCATGGAGATCGTGGTGGAGCCCGGCACCGGGCGCCACATGGACAGTCCGCTGAACATCACGACGGACGCGTCCGCGGTGAACTTCGGCAGCGCCTCATGGACGGCGGTGGCGTACCCGACCGTCTTCATCAGGGTCGTCCGGGCGCAGTCGTCCGGCCGGAAGTCCGCGATGGTGTTGAAGTCGCGGTCCAGGGCGGTGAGGACGATGTGGTCGACGGTGTCCATACCGGCGAACAGTTCTCTGATGGAGTTCCAGTCGGTCAGTTCGCAGACGGCGCCGCCCGCGAGATCGCCGAGTTCCTTCGCACGGGCCTGCGCGGTGGCCAGGTCACGACCGGTGAGGGTGACCCGCGCGCCGCGCGCGACACACGCGCGGGCCACCTCGTATCCCAGTCCCTTGGTACCGCCGACGACCACGACGTGACTGCCTGCTCCGACCATGTGGGGTGCCTTTCTAGTTGCGGGGGGGGTGGGGAAGGGTGGGGCGTCATGGGCGCTACGCGGTCCGGCGGCGGCGTTCACGTGCCGCCCGCGCGACGGCGACCAGTCCGGTGAGCAGTCCGAGGGCCACGGCCGCGCCGCCCCAGCCCGCGCCGGACAGCTCCGTGAGTCCGAAGGCGTGGTCCAGCGACCACTCCCCCGGTCCGGTGAATCCGAGCCCCACGGCCAGACCGCCGTACACAAGGGGGAGTTCGTAGCCGCCGCTCTGGGCCCAGAGCCCCTTGGAGACGTTGACGGAGCCCGCGACGAGCATCGCGCCCAGGGCGATCGCCGCGCCCAGCGGGGTCAGCAGCCCGGTCACCATCGACGCGGCGGCGATCAGTTCGCACAGCGCGGCCAGGACGACCAGCGGTTTCCCGGGCCGGAAGCCCCAGGTCTCGAAGACCGTGCCGGTGCCGTCCGGGCCGTGCCCCCGGAACCACCCGAAGAGCTTCTGCGCGGCGTGCCCGAACAGAAGCCCGCCGAGCAGCAGACGCAGTACGAGAAGGCCGATTTCCATGGTGGTTCTCCTTGGGGACGCATCGTGGGGAGGGGCGCTCGCCGCAGGTCGAGCAGCTGCCGCATGACCTGACGCAGGGTGCGTACCAGGTCGGCGGCCATGTCCTGGGCGCGCCAGGCGATGTGCTGGTCGGGGCGTACGAGCAGAGTGCCGCCGTCCTCGGCCTCCCGCAGCCGGCTCCGGTCGCCGTAGACGTCGTCGTAGGTCAGCCGGTGGCCCACCGCGCGCGGGAGGACGGCGACGTGGGCGAGCACGGCTGACGGCGTGGTCATGAGTTCTGGTGGGAGCCGGTCATCAGCGCCGCGAGATCATCGGGACGCAGGAAGGACGGGGGCGGCGGCGGTCCCCAGCTGAAGAGGCCCTTGGCGCCCTCCAGCGTCTGAGGGGTCCACAGCTGGTCGTCCACGATGCTGTCCATGTCGGAGTAGTACTCGGAGAAGTTGCCCGCCGGGTCCTTGAGGTACCAGAAGAAGTTCGAGCCCGCGTGATGGCGGCCGAGCCCCCAGACATGGCGCTCCGGGTGGCCCTCCAGCATGGTGAAGGCGCCCCGGCCGACCTCGTCCACGTCCTCGACCTGCCAGGACGTGTGGTGCGGGAAGTTCACCGGGGCGGCGAGCACCAGGACGTTGTGGTGGTCGGTGGAGCAGCGCATGAAGGTGCCGTGGTCCTTGATGGCGTCGCTGGTCCTGAAGCCGAGCCCGTCGGTGAAGAAGCGGCGGGTCGTCCCGTGGTCGGTCGAGCCGACGACGACATGGCCGAGTTTGCGGGGTCGGCGCAGCACCCCGGGGGCACGGCCGGGGCCGCGGTCCAGCCGGCCGGGGCCGTTGTACGGCGTCGGCGGCTCCTCGGGCTGCCGGAGGCGTTCGGCCACGGATATCACGGCGCGGAATCCGGCGACGGGCTCCCGGGTCACCAGGGCCGCGCCCTCGCGCCAGGACGGGATGTCCAGCCTGGCGAGGCGGCCGGCGATCCGGTCGAGGTCGTCGGGGTCGTCGGCGCCCATGCCCACCTCGACGAGGCGGCGGGTCGGAGCGTGCACGATCTTGAGCTGCCGACCGGCGTCGCGGGTGGTGAACCATCCCGCGTCGTCCTGGGCCAGGCCGAAGTCCGCGTAGTAGCGGGCCGTTCCGGCGACGTCGGGCACTCCGATGACAAGGGAGTTGAGGCGGTGGAGCGGCATCGTTCCACACTCCTTACGGATGACTGAGGTGATCTCGCGGACCCGTTCCGCCGGGCCGGCGGCGCACCGTTCGCGGATGTCCCGTATGTGGCTGGCGGGGCCGCCGGCTCGCGCCGGGCGGGGGCGGGTCAGCCGCCGGTGGCGGCCGGGACGACGCTCGCGGGGCGATGGTGGCGGCTCCTGCGCCGGACGGCCTCCGCATCGGCGGTCATCCGGATGTCATATGTCTACGGCACCACATTCGTCGAGTCAATAAGGTTTCGAAAGTTTCAGGCACTTTCGCCAAATGCTCGATCGGAGGTGCATTCCCCGGCGCCAACGCGCGAGGAACCGGCACGGAACGAGCCACGGGACCGGTACGCGATCGGGTACGGGTCCGGGTACCGAACCGGCACGGGAGGGGTACGGAACCGGGCACCGGATCGGCCGGAGAGGCCTACCGCCGAGAGTCCGGTTCACCGGCCGTCACCTTGAGCGCCACATCGACCCGGCAGCTGTGTTCGCCGAGCGACACATCCATCCCCTGCGCCAGGAACCGCACGATGCCGGTGCCGCGCCCGTGCTCGTCGGGGTCGAACCCCTCGGGCGGCCGGTGCGGTACGCACGCGCCGGTGTCGGACACGGCGATCAGCAGCACACCGTCCTCCAGCGCCATGACCAGCGTGGTGTCGGCGTGGCCGTGCTGGACCGCGTTGACGGTGAGTTCGTCCACGATGAGCACCGCGGACTCCCGGTCCTCGTCGGCGACCTTCCAGGAGCGGAGCAGATCCGTGGTGAAGCGGCGGGCGGCCCCCACCCATTCCCCCTGCGAGGGAAGCGCCAGAAGGGCGCGCGGGCTCGTGAGCCGGGGACAGCGGACGGTGGAGGCGGAACGGGCCGGGGTGTTCACATCGCCGGAGGAGAACATCGTCGTCCTCTCGCAGAGGGTTGACCGACGAGAGAGGGCAGCCGCCGTACGGCACTGAAGGCTGCCGCGATCCGGGGATGGGAGGGCTGTTCCGCCGTCCCGGTGGAACGGGCGTCGCACGCCGGCACAGGCCGACGGCGCTGCGGGGACACCCCGTGATGTCGCTGCCCATGTGCCGCTCCGGGCAGTTCCCAAGCGAATCCTTTTGTTTGCGCACGAATGTAACACGGGGGACTTTCGCGGTATTCCCGCCCGAGTTGCGAGGGTGCTCCGGATGTGCTGGGCACCCCCGGACGCGCTGACCCGGCGACCTGGTGGCGGGTCGCGCGAGGGCCCGGCCCGGTCCTCGCCATGCCGTGCGCCGCCCACCGCGCCATGCCCTACCAGCGGTGCGGGTGGTGCGCGGGTGGCGTCAGACCGTCATGGTGAGCGGTGCGGTGACTGTGTCCGCTCCCGGATGTCGTCGGTGGTGACACCCGGCGTGAGTTCCCGCAGCGTCAGTCCCTCGGGGCCGACATCGAGGACCGCCAGGTCCGTGATGATCCGGTGGACCACGCCCCGGCCGGTGAGCGCCGGGCCGCCCGTCCGGCCGGTCATGAGCGGGTGCGAAGGGGCGGTGCGGCGGCTCGGTCCCGGACCATCCGGTGGCGCATCTCGCCGATGCCCTCGACGTAGCTGACCAGTTCCTCGCCCTCGGCCAGGAAGCGCTGCGGCCGTCGGCCGAGTCCCACCCCGGCGGGGGTGCCCGTGAAGATCACGTCCCCGGGGAGCAGCGGCAGTACGGCGGATAGCCGGGCGATCAGTTCGGGTACGGAGAAGACCAGGCTGGATGTGCGGCCGTTCTGGAGTTCCTCGCCGTCGACGGCGCAGCCGAGTCCGAGGTCGTCCGGGTCCTCGAACTCGTCGGGGGTGACCAGGTACGGGCCGAGCGGGGCGAAGCCCGGGTGGGACTTGCCGAGGCTGAACTGGGGGACGGGGCCGGTCAGCTGCTTGTCCCGTTCGGAGATGTCCTGTCCGACGGTGAGGCCCGCGACATGGGCCCAGGCGTGTTCCCGGCTCACCTGCCAGGCGCGGCGGCCGATGACCGCGACGAGTTCGACCTCCCAGTCCACGCTCCCGTCCGGGAGGGTGATGTCGCCGTGGGGTCCGGTGATCGAGGAGACGAACTTCGTGAACACGGGCGGGTGTTCCGGGACCGCGAATCCCGACTCGTCCGCGTGGTCGAGGTAGTTCAGCCCGATGGCGAGCACCTGGCGCGGCCTCGGCACCGGGGGGCCCAGGGTGGCCGGGGTCGGCACCACATCGCCGCCCGGCGGCGCGGTGGCCGCCCAGTGCCGGAAGTCCTCCCAGCGCTCGTACAGCTCCTGGGGGTCGGCCGCGAAGAGCCCGCCGCTGGCCCGCTCGACATCCGTCCACCCCTCGGCGGTGAGCAGCGCGGCCCGTCCGGCCGCATTCGCAATACGCATGGCACGCTCCTGGAGCGGTCGTCCCCGGTGCGGTCACCGGGGATACAGCACCGTTGTAGGCCGGATATATTCGATGAGTCAATAGACTTTCGAAAGTTTCGGACCTATTCGATCGATGTGTACAATGACGCCCATGGCGACCAAGGCCGGGAAGCAGACGCTGAGCGACGACGTACGGGGGCAGTTGCGCGCCGACATCCTGAGCGGTCGGCTGCTGCCCGGCCACCGGCTGAAGTTCCCCGTGCTCAGCGCCCGCTACGACGTGAGCGTCAGCGTGCTCCGGGAGGCCTTGGTCCGGCTGGCCGAGCAGGGTCTCGTACGGTCCGAGCCCCATCAGGGCTTCCTGGTGACCCCGCTCTCCCGGGAGGACCTCACCGAACTGACCGAGGCGCGTATCGAGCTGGAGACACTCGTCCTGCGACGCTCCGTGACCGAGGGCGACCTCGCCTGGGAGTCCCAGCTGGTCGCGGCCCATCACACCCTGGAACGGACCCCTTACACCGCCCAGGGCGACCACGACCGTGTCGACGACTGCTGGTCCGCGGCCCACGCCGACTTCCACCGGGCCCTGCTGAACGGCTGCGCCAACCGCCGGCTGCTGCACATGGCACTCGGACTGCGCGACGAGGCCGAGCTGTACCGCCGCTGGTCGCGGCCGCTCGGTGACGAGCCGAGCCGGGATCTGGCGGGCGAGCACCGCGCCCTGCTCGACGCCGCCCTGGCCCGCGATCCGGAGGCGTCCGCCGAGGCGCTGTGCGCCCATGTCCGGCACACCACCGAACTGCTGCTGTCCGCCGCCGACCGCCTCGACCAGCAGCAGCCGTCGGACTCCTGACCACTCCCCCGCAGACCGGTCGCACCCCCGCACCCCCACCGACCGGGGAGAATGTGCGGATGGACGACTATCCCCTGGTGCACCGGGAACCCGCCTCCGAACGGTACGGACAGCTGCGGGTGCGGACCACCGATCTGAGCCCGGCCCGGTGGCTCACCGAACGGACCGCGGGGCAGGGGGACTTCGGAACGGTGGCGGGTGTCGCCGCCCCCGGGTTCGCCGCCTACGCGCGTGTGCTGCATCCGGCTTCCCTGGACGAACGGCCGGTGCGCTGGTCGACCGTGGCCGCCGCCCACGACCGGGAGCCGGCGCCGCTCAGCAGATGGCATGAGCTGATCGGCGTGGACGCCTTCTACCAGAACGACTCGGAGTACGGCCTGGCCGGCGTCTGGGACGAGCACCCGGTGGAAGGCCCGACCCCGCCCGATGTGGCCCGGGCACTGATCCCCGTGCTCGCCCGGCACACCTGGACCCCCGAGCACTGCTGGTTCGGCCTGTGGCACGGCTACGGGCACCTGGACTTCGACCACTTCCCCACGTTCGCGACCCCGGGCCGGGACGAGATCCTGCTCTCCGGGCCGCTCACCGAGGCCCTCTCACCGGCCTCCCTCGACGAGTTCGTGGAGCTGCCCGACCTGTGGTGGCCGCAGGACCGTGCCTGGTGCCTGGGCGGGGACGTGGATCTGGTGAGCACGTACATCGGCGGCTCTCCCGAGCTGATCGCCGAGCTGCTGGCCGCCACGGAGTTGGAGGCCCATCCGGTGTCGCCCGGCGACCCGGTCGGCTGAGCCGACGACCGCGTACGGGTGCCCCCAGCAGCGCGCCCCCGGTACAGCGGCCGGGGGCGGCGAGGCGGCCGGGACGGCGAACCGGCTCGGGGGCGGTAAGCCGATCGGGGACGGTGAACCGGCTCGGGCGGTGAGCCGACCGGGGGCCGTACGCCGACAGGCCGGCGGTGAGCCGCGAAAACCATTCCCGTGTCGGCCGTCCGCCCCGCTACGATGCTGACGACCGCGCACGAGCGATCCACGACCAGGGAGCAGACATGGCGGGTGACGACGACATCTCCGGGTGATACCGGACATGCACGGCCACGGCTTTGAGCGCGGGAAGCGCCGCTGGGGCTGTTTCGTCGTTCCGTCAATCGACCGTCTCCGGCGGGCACCCTTCCGCGTGCCCGCCCCACGCGCGAGGTCTCCCGTATGTCCGACGCATTCATCGTCTGCTCGAATCTCTCCTTCTCCTGGCCCGACGACGACCCGGTCTTCCAGGACCTGTCCTTCACCGTCGGCGGCGGCCGGACGGGCCTGGTCGCACCGAACGGAGCGGGCAAGAGCACCCTGCTCAAGCTGATCGCCGGTGAGTACCGGCCGAGTCGTGGTTCCGTGACCGTCCAGGGCGAGCCGGGCTATCTGCCGCAGACCCTCGCCCTGGACGGCGGCCTCGACGTCGCGGAGGTCCTGGGGATCGCCCCGGTCGTCCGCGCGCTGGACGCCATCGAGTCCGGGGACACCGGCGAGGAGCACTTCGCCACGATCGGCGACGACTGGGACATCGAGGAACGCACCCGGGCCCAGCTCGACCGGCTCGGCCTCGGTGACCTGTCGTTCGACCGGCCCCTGCACACCCTGAGCGGCGGCCGGATCGTTTCCCTCGGCCTGGCGGCACAGCTGCTCAAGCGGCCCGCGGTACTGCTCCTGGACGAGCCCACCAACAACCTCGACCTGGACGCGCGCCGCAAGCTCCAGGACGTGCTGGACGACTGGCCCGGCTGTCTGCTGGTGGTCAGTCACGACCGGACGCTGCTCGACCGGATGGACCGTATCGCCGAACTCGACCGGGGCGCGCTCCGCTTCCACGGCGGCGGCTTCACCTCGTACGAGGAAGCGGTGCGCGCGGAACAGGAGGTCGCGGAGAAGAACGTCCGCCACGCGGAGCAGGAGGTCAAGCGGCAGAAGCGGGAGATGCAGCAGGCACGCGAGCGGGCCGAACGGCGGGCGGGCAACGCCGCGCGCAACCTCGGCGACGCGGGCCTGCCGCGGATCTTCGCGGGGAACATGAAGCGCGGCGCGCAGGAGTCCGCCGGGAAGTCGCGGCAGACGCACACCGCACGGGTCGACGAGGCCAGGACCCGGCTCGACCAGGCGGGCCGCGCCCTGCGCGACGAGCAGCGCATCGCGCTGGAACTGCCGGGGACCGCTGTCCCGGCCGGACGGACCGTCTTCCTCGGCGAGCGGATGCAGGTCCGGCACGGCGATCGCGCGGTCTTCGCCGGAGAAGGCGTCGACCTCACGATCCGGGGCCCCGAACGGATCGCCCTGACCGGCCCCAACGGCGCGGGGAAGTCCACGCTGCTGCGGGTGATCAGCGGTGATCTGACGCCGGAGGCCGGTCCGGCGAAGCCCGCCGTGGGCCGGGTCGCGTATCTGTCCCAGCGACTGGACCTGCTCGATCCGGAGCGTACGGTGGCGGAGAACCTGGCCGACTCCGCGCCCGCGATGCCGCAGGCGGAGCGGATGAACCTGCTGGCCCGCTTCCTGTTCCGGGGCTCCCGCGTCCAGCTGCCCGCCGGGGTCCTCTCCGGGGGCGAGCGGCTGCGGGCCACCCTGGCCTGCGTCCTGTACGCCGAACCGGCCCCGCAGCTCCTGCTGCTGGACGAGCCGACCAACAATCTCGACCTGGCGAGCGTCGGGCAGCTGGAAAGCGCCCTCACCGCCTTCCAGGGGGCCTTCGTGGTGGTCAGCCACGACGAACGGTTCCTCACGGAGATCGGGGTGGACCGACGGCTGCGGCTCAGCGACGGCCGACTGACGGAGGGCGAGCCCCCGGCGGTGACCGGCCCTCACGACAGCGGGACGGGCCGGTAGAGCCGGTAGGGCCCACGCCGTTCCCCCGTCCTCCTCTCCCCTCCCCCTCGGTGGTGTCCCCATGTCCCCCTCCCCCCTGCTCGCCCACGACCTCGTCCGCACGCTCGGTACCCGGCGGGTGCTCGACGGTGTCTCCCTCACCGCGGCCCCGGGCAGCCGGATCGGGCTGATCGGTGAGAACGGCGCCGGTAAGTCCACCCTGCTGCGGCTCCTCGCCGGAGCGGACCAGCCGGACTCCGGCACCGTCCACCGCCCGCCGGACCTCGGGTATCTGCACCAGGAGATGCCCCACGACGCCACATCGACCGTCTCCGACGTGCTCGACGACGCCCTGCGTGAAGCCCGTGCGGACCTCGCGGAACTCGACAGGCTCGCCCGGGCACTCGACGCCGCCGCACCGGACTCCCCCGGTCACACCGGCCTCCTGACGGAGTACGGCGAGCGGCTCGACCACGCCCGGGACCATGACGTCTGGGACGCCGACCGGCGGGCGGGGATCGTCCTCGCGGGCCTCGGTCTCGGCCGGACGGCGCACGAGCGGGTGCTCGGCTCCCTGTCCGGCGGTGAACGCACCCGGCTGGCGCTGGCCGCGCTGCTGGTGCGACGGCCCGCCGCGCTGCTGCTCGACGAACCCACCAACCATCTCGATGACGATGCCGCGGCCTTCCTGGAGGAGCGGTTGCGCGAACTGCCCGGGGTGGTCGTGGTGGCGAGCCACGACCGGACGTTCCTCGACGCGGTCTGCACCGATCTGATCGACCTCGACCCGGCCGTGGACGGCCCGGTCCGCTACGGCGGCGGGTACACCGCCTACCAGGCGCACAAACGCGCGGAACGGGAGCTGTGGCAGCGCCGCTACACCGAGGAGCAGCAGGAACTCGGCGAACTCGGCCGGGCGGTCGCCGTGACGGCCCACCGGGTCGCGGCCGGTGGCTGGCGGCGCGACAACGAGAAGATGGGGTTCGGCCGCACCGGGGGCCGGGTGGAGAAGCAGGTGTCGCGGCGGGTGCGCGACGCCGCCCGCAGGCTCGACCGGCTGGAGCGCGAACAGGTCCCCGAGCCGCCGCGGCCCCTGCGGTTCCACGCCCCCGCGCTCGCGGCCCCGCCCGCCGACGGGATCCTGCTGGCCCTGCGGGACGTCCGGGTGGCCGGTCGGCTCGCACTCGACCGGCTCGATGTGACGACGGGCGACCGGCTGCTGGTCACGGGGCCCAACGGAGCGGGGAAGTCCACGCTGCTCCACGTGCTGGCCGGGCGTCCGGCCCACTCCGGTGAGGTGCTGCGGCGGCCCGGTCTGACGGTCGGGCTGCTGGCCCAGGACACGGTGTTCGACCGGCCGGACCGTACGGCGCGGGACATCTACGCACGGGTCCTCGGCGCGGCGCGCGCCGATTCCGTGCCGCTGGAGTCGCTCGGTCTGCTCGGCGCCCGCGAGCTGGAGCAGCGGGTCGGGGAGCTGTCGGTGGGCCAGCGCCGTCGGCTCGCCCTGGCGCTGCTGGTGGCGGACCCTCCGGGGTTGCTGCTGCTCGACGAGCCCACCAACCATCTGTCGCCGCTGCTCTGCGACGAGCTGGAGGAGGCGCTGGGCAGCGGTCCCGGGACTGTGGTGGTCGCCAGTCATGACCGGTGGCTGCGGTCGCGGTGGCGGGGCCGCGAGCTGCGGTTGTGAGTACCTGGCAGGTCCGACCGGCCCGGCCCGGCCCGTTGCGTGGCGCGGCCCGGACGGTGGCCCTCCCCGTGGGGCCGCCGTCCGGGCCGGGTGCGTGCGGGGAGCCGTCCTCAGTGGCGGCCCGCCCGTGTCCGACGCCGTATCACCAGGCCCGCGCCCACCACCCCGGCGACGAGGAGGCCCACGCCGACGGTGACCTCGGAGGGGGTCGGGTGACCGCCGAAGGTGCCGCCGAGTCCACCGCGCACCCCGCCGACGGTCGCGCCGCCGCTCGCCGGGGGCGCCGTGCTCCGGCTCGTACCCGGAGCCCGGGTCACCGTCGCCGTGGCTCCGGCGGTGGCACCGGCGGACGGGACCGGTGACGGGGTGGGGGATGCCGTCCCGGTGGTCGCGGTGGTGCTGACGAGCATGCTGGCGATCCAGCGGCTGTCCGGGCCTCCGCAGTCACCGTCGATGCCCACGGCGGTCGCCCCGGCAAGGTCCCGGGAGAGGCGTCCGGCCGCCTGGAAGCGACCGCCTCCGGCCGGGGTAAGCGTCAGCGGAGCCGCCAGGCCCTCGCTGTTGCCGGTCCTCGGGGCGGGATCGTCGACCGCCGAGCAGTCGACGATCAGGGTGAAGGACCCGCCCGGGGCCACCACGGACGGCGTCACGGCGGCGCTCGCGCCGTCGGCGGCCGTCGCGGTGGACGTCCCGACGAGCACCGGCAGCAGGGCGGCACCCGCCACCACCAGCGTGTCGCGTATACGGACCCTCCGGCTGTCCATCCAGGGCATGAGCCCGTCCTCTCCGACCGCAGGACCGGTCACGCTGGCTGGTGCCCGACGAAGCCCTGAAGCCACGTCAGCCCATATCACCCGATTTTCCGCCCGCTAAGCGCAATGCCCGCGTTGTCCCCGATTCGGCCCACCAACCGTTACCCGCACAAGACCGAGCACACCCGAGCGCTCACCCCAGCGGCGCGGGGAACCAGGTGCGGGGAGTCACGCGCCCATGGACCACCCGTACCGGAACGACCGGCCCACGAGCGGCGACCCCGGCGCGCCGCGGTCCCGCCCGGCCCACCGGTACGGTGCGATGCTGCGACGACATGACGACGCCGCGGCGCGACGACACCGCGCCGCCGACCGAGCGAGGAGCGACGACCATGGCCGACTACCGCGTCGAGACCGTCCGCAACGGCCACCGGGACTGGACCGCCCGTAACGACAGGGGAGCCGAGGTCCGGATCGGCGCCGCCGACGATCCCGGTGTCCAGCCCTCGTTCACCCCCGTGGAACTGCTGCTCGCCGCCCTCGGCGGCTGCGGCGGACTCGTGATGGACCGCACCGCGCGGTCGGTCCCGCACGACGGACTGGTCGTCCGGGTGGAGTCCAGGTCCCGACCTGAGGATGAGGGCCGGGTCGGGGTGCTCCGCGTAACGTATGAGATCGATCTGCCCGAGGGCGACGACCGGGCCGCCGAGGTCTTCGAGCGCGGCGTCCGGCTGACCCATGAGAAGTACTGCACCGTGAGCCGCACCGTGGAACACGGGGCCAGGGTCGAGGCCGTCCTGCCGGACGGCACGGTCGCGTTCGCGGCGGGCTGATCGCCGTCCCGGGTCCCCCGGGGCGACGGACGGACGACCGATCTCAGCTCCGGGGGGACCCGTGGACACCTCATCGCACGACGGCATACCGACCGCCGCACCGCCTCCCCCGCAGGCCACGGCCGACGGGGACGCCGGAGTGCCCCCGTGGCGGCTGCTGCTCGACTACGCCCGGCCGCACCGCTGGGCGCTGCTCGCCGGCGCGCTGCTGGGTCTGCTCACCGGGGCCACCGGGCTGGCGCTGCCCCTGGTCGCGAAGGCCCTGATCGAAAATCTGGCGGACGACAAGGGCATCGCCGGACCCCTGATCCTGATGTCGCTGCTGGTCCTGATGAACGCCGTGATCGGCGCGCTCGGCGGCTACCTCCTGCGGCGGACCGCCGAGTCGGTGGTGCTCGGCGCCCGCCGCCGGCTCACCTCGTATCTGCTGCGGCTGCGCATCACGGCGATGGACCGCAGCGAGCCGGGTGATCTGATGGCCCGGGTCACCTCCGACACGACACTGTTGCGCGAGGTCACCACCGAGGCGCTCGTCGGGATCTGTACGGGCGGTCTGACCCTGGTCGCGACGCTCGCGATGATGGGCTGGACGGACCCGGTGCTGATGGGCGTCACCCTCGGGGTGATGGTCCTGGCGGGCTCGCTGCTCGGGGTGATCGTGCCCCGGATCAGCAAGGCGACCAAGCGGGCCCAGGAGTCGGTGGGGCTGATGGGCGCCGCGCTGGAGCGTGTGCTCGGTTCGCTGCGGACCGTCAAGGCGTCCGGCGCCGAGCTCCGGGAGGAGCGCGCGGTGCACGCGGCGGCCGAGGACTCGTGGCGGCAGAGCGTCCGGGCCGCCAAGTGGGAGGCCATCGCGGGGAACACCGCCGGGCTGGCGATCCAGATCGCCTTCCTCACGGTGCTGGGTGTCGGTGGCGCGCGGGTGGCCACCGGGTCCATCGGGATCGGCACGCTGGTGGCGTTCCTGCTGTACGTCTTCTATCTGATGGGCCCGATCCAGCAGGTCGTCGGCGCCGTGATGCAGTACCAGACCGGGTCGGCGGCGGTACGGCGTATCCAGGAGGCCCACCGGCTGCCCGCCGAGCCCGTCGGGGAGCCCGCGCCGCTCCCGGGCCCCGACCAGCCGCCGCTGTCACTGGCGTTCGACGGGGTCCACTTCCGGTACGCGGACGATCTGCCGCCCGTCCACCACGGGGTCACGTTCCAGGTTCCCGCGCGTGGCATGACCGCGTTCGTGGGGCCGTCGGGCGCGGGCAAGACCACGGTGTTCTCGCTGATCGAGCGCTTCTACGAGCCGACGGCGGGCCGGATCGAGGTCGACGGCCGGGACCTCGGCGACTGGGACCTCGCCCGGCTCCGCGCGTCCATCGGGTACGTGGAGCAGGACGCCCCCGTGCTGTCCGGGACGCTCCGCGACAATCTGCTGCTCGGCAACCCGACGGCCGGTGAGGACGAGGTGCGCCAGGTGGTCACCACGACCCGGCTCGGCCCGCTGGTCGAGCGGCTGCCCGACGGACTGGACACCCTGGTCGGGCACCGGGGCACCAAGCTGTCGGGCGGGGAGCGGCAGCGGGTGGCGATCGCCCGCGCCCTGCTGCGCCGCCCCCGGCTGCTGATGCTGGACGAGGCGACGAGTCAGCTGGACGCGGTCAACGAGGCGGCGCTGCGGGACACCGTGGCGGAGGTCGCCCGGACGACGACGGTCCTGGTCGTCGCGCACCGGCTGTCGACGGTGACCCTCGCGGACCGGATCGTGGTCATGGACGCGGGCCGGGTCCGCGCGGTGGGCACGCACGGGGAACTCGTCGCCCAGGACGCGCTGTACGCGGAGCTGGCGACGACGCAGTTCCTCGCGGCGGCCGACTCGGGGGTTTCCGGGAGCAGCACGCCCGAGCCCGTCGGCTGAGCGGCGGTCGTTCCCGGCCAGCGGGAACGGAGACGCGCCATGACTCCGCGTCCGGGCTGTTCTACTTCTGGCGATGTCAGGTTTCTTTGACATCGCCAGAAGTTAAGAAGTCGGGAGCCAAGAATGGCGCCGCTCCGTTCCTGACAGGCCGGGCCACGGGGAGCCGCGCGGGCTCCGGTACCGTACCGACAGGATCGCGCGGGTCAGCCGGTCCAGGTCCAGTCGGCGACCTCCGGCAGGTCCGTACCGTGCTCACGGATCCAGGCGTGATGGCGGGTGCGGACATCGGCCATCGCCTGCCGCAGGGCGACCGCCCTGACCCCGAGCCCCGGTACCCGGTCGATGACGTCCATGACCAGCCGGTAGCGGTCCAGGTCGTTACGGACGACCATGTCGAAGGGCGTGGTGGTGGTGCCCTCCTCCTTGTAGCCCCGGACATGGGTCTGCGCGTGTCCGGCACGGCGGTAGATCAGCCGGTGGATCAGCCAGGGATAGCCGTGGTAGGCGAAGACGACCGGCTTGTCCGGGGTGAAGAGGGCGTCGTACTCGAAGTCGGTCATCCCGTGCGGATGTTCCCCGTGGGGCATCAGCCGTGCCATGTCCACGACGTTGACCACGCGTACCGCCAGCTCGGGCAGATGATGCCGCAGCAGTTCGGCGGCGGCCAGTACCTCCAGGGTCGGTACGTCACCGGCGCACGCGAGGACGACATCGGGTCCGTCGTCGCCGTCCACGGCCTCCTCCGTACCGGCCCACTGCCACACCCCGGCGCCACGGGCGCAGTGCGCGCGGGCCTCGTCGAGGGTGAGCCAGTCGAAGGACGGCTGCTTCCCGGCGACGATGACGTTGACGAGGTCGCGGCTGCGCAGGGCGTGGTCGGCGGTGGCGAGCAGGGTGTTGGCGTCCGGCGGGAGGTAGACGCGGACGACCTCGGGGCTCTTGTTCAGCACATGGTCCACGAAACCGGGGTCCTGGTGCGAGAAGCCGTTGTGGTCCTGGCGCCATACATGGGAGGTGAGCAGGTAGTTGAGCGAGGCGATCGGGCGCCGCCACGGCAGCCTGCGGGCGGTCCTGAGCCATTTGATGTGCTGGTTGACCATCGAGTCGACGATATGGGCGAACGCCTCGTAGCTGGAGAAGAGGCCGTGCCGGCCGGTCAGCAGATATCCCTCCAGCCAGCCCTGGCAGAGGTGTTCGGAGAGGACCTCCATCACCCGGCCGTCCCGGGCCAGGTTCTCGTCGGTGTCGAGGTACTCCCCCTGCCATGCCTTCGCGGTGACCTCGTACAGCGCGTCGAGCCGGTTGGACGCGGTCTCGTCGGGTCCGACGACCCGGAAGTCCCGCCGCCGGGCGGTGTCCCGCATGATCCCGGCGAGCAGCCCGCCGAGCACCCGGGTGGGTTCATGCAGGGCGTTGCCGCGTTTGTCGACGGGCACCGCGTGTTCCTCAAGGGGCGGGATCGGCAGATCGCGCAGCAGCAGCCCGCCGTTGGCGTGCGGGGTGGCCCCGAGGCGGTGCTCGCCCTCGGGCAGACAGGACAGCACCTGCGCGGTGGGACGGCCGGTGGGGTCGAAGAGTTCCTCGGGGCGGTAGGAGCGGAGCCACTGTTCGAGCTGGCGCAGATGCTCGGGGTTGTCACGGACCTGGGTCAGGGGCACTTGATGGGAACGCCAGGTGTTCTCGACGGGCAGTCCGTCGACCACGGCCGGTCCGGTCCAGCCCTTGGGGGTGCGCAGCACGAGCACGGGCCAGCGGGGGCGTTCGGGGCTGCGGCCCTCGCGGGCCTGGCGCTGGAAGGTGTCGATGCGGTCGAGGGCGGTGTCGAGGGCGGCGGCCATCGCCTGGTGCACCGCGAGGGGTTCGTCACCGGTGACGTGGAGGGGCTCGTGGCCGTAGCCGCGCAGCAGGTCGTCCAGTTCGTCCTCGGGGAGCCGGGACAGGACGGTCGGGTTGCCGATCTTGTAGCCGTTGAGGTGGAGGATCGGCAGCACGGCCCCGTCGCGGACCGGGTCGAGGAACTTGTTCGAGTGCCAGGAGGCGGCGAGCGGCCCGGTCTCGGCCTCACCGTCACCGATGACGCAGGCGACCAGCAGCCGGGGGTTGTCGAGGGCGGCGCCGTACGCGTGGGTGAGCGAGTAGCCCAGTTCGCCGCCCTCGTGGATGGAGCCGGGGACCTCGGGCGCCACATGGCTCGGTACCCCGCCGGGGAACGAGAACTGTTTGAACAGCCGTGCCATGCCGTCCGCGTCGCGGGTGATGTCCGGGTACGTCTCCGAGTACGTGCCCTCCAGCCAGGAGTTGGCGAGGACGGCCGGGCCGCCGTGTCCGGGGCCCCAGACGCACAGGGCGTCCAGGTCCCGGTCCCGGATGGCGCGGTTGAGGTGGGTGTGGACAAGGTTCAGACCGGGTGAGGTGCCCCAGTGGCCGAGCAGCCGGGGTTTGATGTGTTCGGGCCTGAGAGGTTCGGTCAGCAGGGGATTGGCCATCAGATAGATCTGACCGACGGCCAGGTAGTTCGCGGCCCGCCAGTGGGCGTCCAGAGCGGCTGCTTCGGTGTCGGTGAGTACGGGGGAAGCCGGGATTCGGACGTCCGGCATGTGCCTCATCTCCTGATGCGTCGGCTGTTCGTCGTACGTGGTGTCTGCTCCGACCCTGGCTGTGGTGGGGCCGTCACGCAACGCGAAGGGCCCCGCCGTACGCGCGGGTACATGTTTTCGCACGTGCCCCGACTGGCCGGGAACGATTCCTCTGCGTAGGAACCCTGCGTGAGCTGCGGTACGCGCGCCTGGCCACCGGGCCGTAGCGGCGGGGGCCCGAGCGGTGGCAGAGGGTGCCTCAGGTGGGCTCGGCTCGCCCCGGGGGCGGCGCGGGGCGAGCCTGGAAGGGACGGCCGTCCCCCGGTGGCCGACCGGTTCAGCACCTGAGGTAAGGGGATGACCCATCGTGAACACCACAGCACACCCCGCGGCCGAGGTCGTGGTGGAACTGAGCGACTGCACCAAGGACGACGCGGGCGCGGTCTTCGGTGTCCTGCGGTCCGTCTTCGACTGCGACCGCGCGCCGGACGATCCGCCCCGCGACACGGCGGGGAGTCGCCCGGCCGTCTGGTCGGCCACGTACGACACGACGCAGATCAGGGGCGCTCCCCCGGCGACGGTCCTCGGTGACACGGTGACCGCGGAGGTCCAGGGCGGCTATCTGGCGGTGGACCGGCTGCGCACGGCACTCGCCGCCGCGTTCACGGTCGCCGAGGAGGGCATGGCGGCCGGCGATCAGGAGAAGGAGGTGGAGCTTCTCCTGAGGAGCGGTTGACCGGCGGCGGAGGGTCGGCGCGCGTATCCCCACGCTCGGGTGGGGGCGCGTGCGCCGTTGACATTGCGTGCGCTCCGGAGTGCGGTGGGTGCGCGGTCGCGTACGGGCACGCCCCGCGCGCGTACGGGTTTGGGCGCTTGGCCAGGGGCGCTCGGGGCGGGGGGCGCTACGCGGGTGCGCCGGGGGCGGCGTGCGCGCGGGGTATTCCTTCGCGCGGTGCGTTTCGTGCGTGGGCCGGGGTCGGGTGGGACGAGGGGCGGCCTTGTGGGTGGGTCGGGGGCGCGGAGGTCGGGCGGGGGAAGCGTGAACGCGGCACGGGGATGTGGTGACGTCCGCCCGTCGGGACGCACGCGTGCTCGTGATAGGCCGCCCGGTGGGCTGTTCCGTTTCCGCGCGATTGCCCCCGTATCGGCGAGGCGCCAAGTACCCCAAGGGCGACAACCTTGAGCATTCCCGTACGGCCAACTCCCCTTTCGCACAGCCCCCTTGACGCCTCTCCTGCCATCTGTATGGTCTAGGCCAAGAAGCAAACGCGTAGCAAATCCTTCCGGATGCCCGTGGCTTTCGCCACGCACCCCGTGCGTGGACGGTCACGGCTCTTGGCCCCACCCGAGTGGCCGCCCGTCGTGCCGGAGTCCCCACACCCCGGCAACGCCGACGCGGCGGCCGATGCGAAGGAGAGATCATGCACACGAGCAGGAAAACCGCCGCGATCATCGGCGCGGCGCTCGCCCCCGCACTCGCCCTGACCCTTCCGGCCAGCAGTGCCAGCGCGCACGGGTACATCTCGACCCCGCCCAGCAGGCAGGCGCAGTGCGCCGCCGGGACCGTCAGCTGTGGTGACATCAAGTACGAGCCGCAGAGCGTGGAGGGTCCCAAGGGGCTGCGGAGTTGCAGTGGCGGCAACTCCCGCTTCTCCGAGCTCGACAACGACGGCAAGGGCTGGACCGTGACCCCGGTCAGCCGGACCACGCAGTTCCAGTGGAAGCTGACCGCGCGTCACGCGACCAGCACCTGGCAGTACTACGTGGGTGGGCGCAAGGTCGCCGAGTTCAACGACGGTGGCGCCCAGCCTGGTTCGACCGTGTCCCACTCGGTGAACCTCGGCGCGTCCGGCAAGCAGAAGGTGCTCGCGGTGTGGAATGTCGCGGACACGCCCAACGCGTTCTACGCCTGCATCGATGTGAACGTGCGCTGAGTCGCCGGCGCTGAGCCTTTTCGGGGACGCCCGGGACCCGGCTCAGTGAAGTCCCACGCGTACGGCGGCGCCGTGTCCCTGGTGGGGGCACGGCGTCGCCGCGGGTCGCCTTCGCTTGCGCCTCCCAGGTCTGTCCGGCTGGACGCACTCCGGTCCTGTGCCGTCGCTCGGTGGTTTGCGCAGTTCCCCGCGCCCCTGGATGCTGCCCTGTTGCGGTCGCTCTTCGGGTGCGCGACGGTTCTCGTCCTTGCGCAGTTCCCCGCGCCCCTTTGGGGCGCGTTCTGCTGTCTTTCGGGTCGGTGCCGGTCGGGATTCTCCGTCCTCGATCCGACACGCTCGGTACGACGTTCAGCTGCTCGACTGAAGAGCATCGGAGTCTGCGAGCAGAGATTCCCGCCCACCCCCGCAGACTGAGAACAGCCCCAGGTAGGCGCCCCCAAAGGGGCGCGGGGAACTGCGCGAGCAACCAAGGACCATCCGCAGCCGAACGGAAACCGTAAGGGGCGCGGCCCCAGGGGCGCGGGGAACTGCGCACCCACGGACGAGCCGCACGGGGACAAGTGCGCCCGGCACAGGAAACCTGAAGGCGCAAGCGAAGGCGATTACGCTGTGAAGGGCAGGCGTTCGCGTAGCACGGGGTGGGCGAAGCCCTCTCCCGCCGCCCACCGCGCGACCTCCCCCACCGCCACCTCCGCGAGCCGTCGCCACTCATTGCCCTGCGACCCCGCGAGATGCGGGGTGATCAACGCGTTGTCGCACTCCCACAGCGGATGGTCCGCGGGGAGCACCTCCGGATCGGTGACGTCGAGGACGGCCCGCAACCGGTCGGCGAGCAGGAGTTCGGTGAGGGCGTCCTGGTCGACGACACCGCCGCGCGAGGTGTTGACCAGCACCGCGTCCTGCCGCATCGAGGTGAGCAGGCTCCGGCTGACCAGACCCTGGGTGGCGGGCAGCAGCGGGGTGTGGACGCTCACCACATCGCTGTTCGCGAAGAGTTCGACGAGCCCGACGGGCCGGGTGCCGAGCGCCGCGGCCTCCGTGTCGGTGACGTACGGATCGTGCAGCAGGATCTCCAGGTCGTACGGGCGCAGCAGGTCGATCACCCGCCGTCCGATGAGGGAGGCGGAGAGGATGCCGACCGAGCGGCGGTAGTTGCCGTCGGTGCGGGGGACGCCGAAGCCCTGGTCACGGGCGCGGGTGCCCCGGTAGGCGCGGGCGCGTTCCACGACGCGTTTGCCGGAGAGCAGGATCATCGCGACGGTGTACTCGGCGACGGGCAGTGCGTTGGCGGCGGCGGCCGAGGAGACGACGATGCCGCGTTCCCAGCAGGCGTCGGTGATGTGGTGCCGGACGGAGCCCGCGGTGTGCACGATCGCACGCAGCCCCGGTGCCGCTTCGAGTGCGGCGGGATCGAGCGGCGGGCAGCCCCAGCCGGTGACGAGGAGATCGGTGTCGGCGAGCGCGGCGCGGGCGTGGTCGGTGTCGAAGTCGTCGAGGACGGGCAGGGCCTGGAGGTCGCAGACCCGGCCGAGCGCGGTCAGCGTCTCCGGTTCGAGGAGCGCCGTCGCGGCCTGCTGGGACATGGCGACAGCGGCACGGGGCCGGCCGGGGCGGGGGACGGGGTTCTCACCGGTCGGGGTCACAGGGTCGCTCGCCTCTCAGGTCCGGGGCGCCGGGGCGCGTCCGCCGCCCACCCGTCATGGTGCGGGTAGGGGCATCTTGATCGGCCGACCGGAATCGGTCAAGACGGCGGCCGGGGCGGACGGGAACCGGTCAAACAATCGATTCCGGGCCATCCGGACGGAGTCCGCCGGTCCGGATCGACCCACATGTCGGGGTGGACGGCTGCCTGTGTCCACACAGGTCACCGCTGGGTCGTCGATGTGCTCGCCCGAGTTCATGCGGGCATCGTCGCGTTCGTCGTCCCGGGCTGCCACCGCACAGGGGACTCCGCGTCGGCGGGCCGCCGTGGGCCGCCTGCGCGGCGGCCCGCCGCGTTCCGGCGTGGGGCGGTCGGAGCGTTTGTGGTCTCCTCAGGCCTGGTGGACGATCTGGATCAGGTTGCCGCAGGTGTCGTCCAGTACCGCGGTGGTGACCGGGCCCATCTCCAGCGGCTCCTGGGTGAAGCGCACACCGAGGCCGCGCAGCCGGTCGAACTCCGCGTGGACGTCGTCCACGGCGAAGGCGGTGGCGGGGATGCCGTCCTTGGCGAGCGCGTCCCGGTACGGCTTCACCGCGGGATGGCCCGCGGGCTCCAGGAGCAGCTCGGTCCCGTCGGGCGCCTCCGGGGAGACCACGGTCAGCCAGCGGTCCTCACCGATCGGGACCTCGGTCTTCTTCACGAAGCCCAGCACCTCGGTGTAGAAGCGCAGGGCCTTGTCCTGGTCGTCGACGAAGACGCTGGACAGATGAATCCTCATGGTGTGCTCTCTGATTCGTCGGGCATGGTCCACCGCTCCGCGATGCGTTTCAGGGGTGCGGTGTTCAGGTCATGGAATTTGTAGCGCCCCTCCCGCCGGCTCTCGACCAGACCGGCGGCCTCCAGCACGGCGAGATGCTGGGAGACCGCCTGGCGCGAGATGCCGAGCTGATGCTTCATGCTCAGCCGCGCGCAGATCTCGAAGAGGGTCTGCCCCCGCTGCTCGGTGAGCTCGTCGAGGATCTTCCGGCGGGTGGGGTCGGCCAGGGCTTTGAATATGTCGTCGGCCACGCCCCATCATAGGCAAGTGCATGCTTGCCTATCAAGTCGTGACGTGCCGTTCCGCGAGGGGCCGCTTGGCCGACGGCCGGTCCGGGTCAGCTGTCGGACCAACCGGTGATGTCCAGCGGCCGGGCTCCGTCACGCCCGTACGGGAACCCGCAGGCATGGCCCCCGGCTCGCGGGGCAGGCGGACCTTACAGGGGTGACACCCGAGAGCGCCGTATCTGGTCCTTCGGCGCTCGCCGTGGACCGGGCCGCCCCGCTTTCCCTGGGACGGGGGCGCGGGCGGCCGGTCCTTACGGTTCCATGGGGACATGACCGACGCGATCGACGACAACCACCGGACAGGCCCTGAGCGCCTGGAAGAACGGGGTGACGGTTTCGTGACCAGGGGTGAGTCCATGGACAGGGACAGGGACAGCACGACGGTGAACGGCGGTGCCCCGGACAGGGGGACCGGTGCGGTACACGCGGGTGGTTCCGGGGAACTGTCCGGTGCGGCAAGGCGCATGATGGGTTCGAACGAGGCCAATTGGGACGCCCGTACACCCGTCCATCTCGCCAGCGGATTCTACGGGCTGGCCGACGGGCTCGATCCGGCCCGCTGGTTCGCCCCGTTCGAGTGGGACGACCTCGGGCCGCTGGACGGGCGGGATCTCGTGCACCTCCAGTGCCATCTGGGCACGGAGACCCTCGCGTTCGCCGAGCGGGGCGCCCACGCGGTGGGGCTGGACCTGTCGGGCGCGTCGGTGCGCGCCGCGCGGGACATCGCGGCCCGCGCGAAGGCCGACATCCCCTATGTCCAGGCGAATGTGTACGACGCGGTCGAGGCCCTGGAGGGGCGGCGGTTCGACGTCGTGTACACCGGCAAGGGCGCGCTGTGCTATCTGCCCGACCTCGACCGCTGGGCCGGGACGATCGCCCGGCTGCTGCGGCCCGGCGGACGGCTGTACGTGGTGGAGTTCCATCCCCTGCTGAACGCGCTCGGGCCGAAGCCCGGTGCGGACGAGGGACCCGAACTCCTGCTGCGGCACGACTATCTGGGCGGCCGGGGCGCGGTGCTCCGGGACGCCCGGTACACGTACACGGACGGCCCGGCCGTCTCGGGGGCGACGGACAGCTACGAGTGGATGCACGGCCTCGGTGAGATCGTGGACGCGGTCGTCGGCGCGGGGCTGCGGATCGAGACGCTGCGGGAGTACGACGAACTGCCCTGGCCCCGCTGGCCGGACATGGCACGGACACCCTCCGGCTGGTGGCGGCTGCCCGAGGACGCGCCGCGCGTCCCGCACATGTTCGCCCTGCTCGCCTCCGCTCCCTGACCCGCCTCCGGACGTGTCCCCCCGCGATGCCGCGCGCCGGGGGCACGTCCGGTGGCCCGTACACCGGTCGCTACGATCTTCCCCGGCGGCCGGGCCGCACGAACGGCCGGCCGGAACCACGGGCCGCGGGTCCGGCGTCCTGGCGGGGGAACCCGTGGGGTGGCCCCGGCCATCCGCCCGGTGACCGGGCTCGGGGCGAACGGTGAGGGGACACACGGGGTGACCGAGGGGCTGGGGCGGTTCGGCGAGGACGGCCGGGAGCGGGCGGCGGAACCCGGTGCGCTGGGCCGCCGGATCAGCGCGCGGCGCCGACGGCGGGCCCTGTTCGCAGGAGGCGTGGTCGTGGCGCTGCTCATCGGCTGGGGCGCCGCGGAATGGGTGCGGGACGGCGGGCCGTTCGGCACCGAGGCGCGCCACTGCTGGGATGCCTGGGCACCGGACGACGCGCCCTTCCTCTCCGACGCGTGGCTCGGCGAGGCGGGCCACCGTACGGGCACCTCGGAGGGGCCCGAGCGGGGCGAAGGGGAGTGCACGGTCTCGATCGCGTCGAGCGACCGCGACGACCTGCGTTCCGAGATCGAGGTGGTCTACGGTCCTGCCCCCGAGGGCGCCGACGAGCGGTTCGACTGGCTGCTGGAACACCTCGGCGGTACGGCGGTCCCTGTCCCGGACGGGCTGCCCGGTGCGGTCACGGCCGAATCGGGGCTGCTGGTGCTGCCGGAGCGCTGCGACAACGCCGACGGCCGTCCGACGACCGTGTCGCTGACGGCGAAGTCGACGCGGAGCTGGAACAACGGGCGCCGTGCCACCTCCTCCGGGCTCGGCGGGGTGGACCGGGTGGCGCGGCTGCTGGTGGCGGCGGCCGACGCGGCGATGGACCGCGCGGGCTGCGGCGGGCCGCGCCAGGAAGTCCGGTCGCCGGTGCTGAACCTGCCGGAGGACGCGGAGAAGGTGTTCTGGTCGTCCGCCTCGTCGCTGTGCCGGATTCCCGGACTCGCGGTCGACAAGGTGACGGCTGATTCCCTGGGCGACCAGCGGGTCGGTGTGGTCGGCCCGGAGCTCCAGACCTGTGTGGTGACCCGTCGGCACAGCGCGGAGCCGTATCTCTCGGCCGTCATGGTGGCGCGGCCCGGGCTGATGCGGCTGTTCGAGGGGCTGGCGGGCGACGGCGTGCCCGCGCCGGGGTGGCGGGGCACCGGTTCGCTCACGGGGAACCGTCAGGTCGTCCGTACCGAGTGCGGGGACCGGCGGATGGGGTTCCTGATGGCGGGGACGAGCGAGGAACAGGCCGCCGCCTTCGCCAACTCCGCCGCCGACCGGCTGGGTTGTGCCGCGGTGGCGCCGCGCCCCTGACCCCCGTACCGACCCGCCCGACGAGATCCGTCCCGTGTTCCGACTTCCCCTGGGGGACCGCACCATCATGGCCGACGTACCGCGCACCGGGGGTTCCCCGCTCACCCCCGTGACACCGTCCGACGGGCCCCGCCGCCGGTGGCATCCGCGTGGGCTGCTGCGCGGCGCTCCGGGTGCCGCCCTGATCGCGGCGGTCACCGGTGCGCTGCTCGGTGCGGGACTGACCGCGTGGGGCTCGGGATCGGGGCCGTTCGCGCGTTCGGCGGCCGACTGGTGCGGGGGCACCTTCGCGGACGGTGATGTCGAGCGGCTGTTCCGGGGGGTGGGGGATGTCCGGCAGGCCGAACTGCCGCTGTGGGAGGGGCGGCGCAGCCTCGCGGGACCGGCCGGGACCTGTCGGCTCACCACGGAGAACTGGCAGGTCACCGTGCGGGTGCACCGGTTGGACACGGAGTGGACCGGTGAGGGGCGCTGGGCGAACGAGTTCCTGGCCGCGCGGCTGAGCCCGCTGGGCGGCGGCCTGCTGGGGATGGCCTCGGACACCCGGGCCTGGCTGGCCGTGCCGGACGGCTGCGAGGGCAGGCCCGGCGAGGGTGAGGGGCCGACCGTGGTCGACATATCCAGCGGTTCGGCCGGTCCCCGCGACGATGTCGACGTGACGGACCGGGCCGCGCTGGCCCGGTCGGTGGTCCGCGCGGTGAACGGTCTCCTCGCCGGGGAGGACTGCGCGGGCAGGCTCGCGGACCCGGTGAAGGGCCTGCCCGAGCCTCCGGAGCACCAGGCCGAGGCGCCGGACGCGCTGTGCGGTGTGAAGGGGCTGCGGCTGCCCGGGAAGCGGGAGTTCGACGAGAGGCGTCCGCTGATCACCCGGGGCGCGGGCCCGGTCCGCACCTGCGACCGGGGCGAGAGCCCGCGGCGGCCCGGTCTGCGGCTGATGACGGTCACGGACCCACGGCTCGCGCGGGTCTTCGACCGGCTCGTCCGGTCGTCCGGCGCCCCGGTCCGCCATGAGCGCGGGCGTGGGGTGCTGCGTGCCGACCTCGGGGCGTTCCAGGCCGACTGCCCCACCGGTCCTGTGGTGTTCCTGGTGGCGGCGGACGACGGGGACCGGGCCGCGGACATCCGGGCGGTGTTCCCGGGGTACGTGCGCGCCGAGGCGGAGCGGGTCGGGTGCGGGACGGTCAGGGTGACACTGCCGGGTCCGGCGGCGTCGGGGTGACGCCGCCGGGTCCGGCGGTCCGGCCCTTGGTTCCGGTCGAGGGCTCCCGGCCCCGGGCTGGGCCGGGGGCGGGAGCGGGGCGCTTCAGGCGGGTTCCCCGCGGTAGGTACCGAAGGCCCAGGCGTTGCCCTCCGGGTCCTCGACGGTGAACCCCCGGCTGCCGTAGGGGCGGTCCTGGATCTCGCGGGTGATCCTGACGCCCGCGTCCGCGAGCCGCCTGTACAGGGCGTCGACATGGTCGGTGACGACGTACGCGCCGGCCGTGCCGGGCCTGAGGGTCACGGGGCTGTCCGGGCGGTACGACCCGAGCATGACTCCCCCGCCCTCGGGCCAGTCCAGCTGGGCGTGTTCGACGATCTCTCCGTCCTGGTACACGGCCGTGCGGCGGAAGCCGACGGTGCCGACGAGGAAGTCGATCAGCGCGGGCGCGTCGTGGGCCTGGAGGGTGAGCCAGACGCCCGCGTCCTGCCGGGTCCCGGTGGCGGCGCGGACGGCCTCGCTCTTGGTCTCGTGGATGCTCCGGTTGCTGTTCATGCCTCCCACTGTGCTTCGTACCGATGGGCACCGGCTTGGATATTCCGGCACTCCTCGGCGAGCCACGCGGTGGGGCTGACCCCGGTGTACTGATGGAAGTCCCGGACCAAGTGGGAGTGGTCGAAGTAGCCGCATCCGGCGGCCACCCCGGACAGGTCCAGCGGGCCGCCGCCGGCCGCGCGGACCACCGCGGACCGGGCGTGCTGGAAGCGCATCATGCGGGCCGCCTGTTTGGGGCTCAGCCCGGTCTCGGCGCGGAACAGCGTGCCCAGTCGGCGCGGTCCGAGCGCCACATGACGGGACAGGCCCTCCAGGGTGCCGGCGCCCCGGTGCCGGGCGAGCCATGTCCACGCCTCGGCGACCTCGGGCCGCACCGCGCGGTCCGGGTGTGCGTCCGCCGCGCGGCGCCGGAGGTACGCGGCGAGCAGGGCGAACCGCCGTGCCCAGTCGTCGGTCCCGCGCAGCCGGTCGCGTATCTCGGCGGCGCGGGCGCCGAGCACTTCCGCACCGGGGATCACGGACGGGGTGGCCAGGGCCCCGGCGGGCAGGCCCAGCAGGGCGCGGGCGGCGAGCGGATGCAGATCGAGCTGGATGCCCTCCTCGTGCGGGGGCTGCTCCAGATACACGGGTCGCTGGTGCAGTCCGCCGACGACGATGTCGGTGCGGATGGCGTCCGCGGACCGTGCCTGACCGGCGCACCGCCCACGACGGGTCCGTCGAGGGAGAAGAGCAGCGTCAGGGACGGTGACGGCAGCCCCCGGTGCAGCACGGGCGGCAGTCCTCCGGAGCGGTAGCCGACGGCGGACACGACCAGTCCGCCGAGACCGGCGGCGGCGCCGAGGAGAGGTCCGGCCCAGACGTACTCCCGGAACTCGCCCTCCGGCCCGCACTCGGGACGGGGCACGGCGTCCATGCCTCCAGTATGCCGTCCGGGTGCCCGCCCCGGCCCGGCCACGGAGCCGCTCCGGGGCGGTCGTGAGCGGCCGGGCCGGGGTGGCCGGGTCCGGCCGCGGAGGCCGATGGGGGGTGAACGGATTTCCCGGAACTCCCACCTCAGCGCCCTACACATAAAGAAAAAATGAGAGCACTATGGACATAAGCACTGAAAAGCCGCACACCATGCGGTCGGACGAGCGGAACGAAGGAGAGCGAGTCCCATGGCCGACGTCTCACACCACAGGGCGGACATCACGAGCCACCCTGATGCCTCCGAAATGCGGGCCCGGCACGATCGTGTGCTCGGTGGTCGCGATGTGACGCTTGTGGACGGACCACTGTTCCTCGTGGGTCTGTACTGCGCCATCTCCCCCTGGACGGTCCACTTCGCGAGCAGCCAGTCCACCCTCGCGACCCACAACCTGATCATGGGCGTCGCCATAGCGGCGCTGGCCATCGGGTTCGCCGTCATGCCCGCCAGGATGTACGGGCTGAGCTGGGCCATCTGCGCCATGGGTGTCTGGCTGATCGTCGCGCCCTGGATCGTGGGCAGCAGCCCCGACACCGGCGTCGTCATCAACAACATCGTCATCGGCGCGCTGACGCTCCTGCTGGGACTGGTGTGCACGGGAGCGGCGATGAGAACCGGACGAGGCAAGTCGTAACCCCGCCCCCGGCGTCCCGCGCGCCGCGGTGGTGAGAGCAGAGGCGGTACCGGGCGGGAGCGGTACCGCAGCCACGCGGGAGAACGACCGCCGGCCGGTCCAGCGCAGACGCGGACCGGCCGGCGGCATGTGCGGGCCCCGCACATCGGCCCCCCGCACATCCGCCACACGTACTCGGCTACCGTCCTGAGCATCCGCCGGGACATCATCCGGCGGACCGGGCCCCGTGCCCACCGCCCGCCCTGGACCGCTCCAGCCGTCCGGGCCGGTCCGACGAAGGGACTTGGCCGCGCATGAACGTCGGTGACACCGTCGAGGACTTCACCCTCCCCGACGAGACCGGAACCCCCCGCGCCCTCTCCGAACTGCTCGGGGACGGGCCCGTGGTGCTGTTCTTCTACCCGGCCGCGATGACGAGCGGCTGCACGGCCGAGGCATGTCACTTCCGGGACCTGGCCGCCGAGTTCCGGGCGGCGGGCGCCCGGCCGGTGGGGATCAGCGGGGACCCGGTGGAACGCCAGCGGGAGTTCGCGGAACGTCACACCCTCGGCTACCCGCTGCTCGCCGATCCGGACGGCACGGTCCGGACACTGTTCGGTGTGAAGCGGGGGTTCTCGCTGGCGCCCACCAAGCGCGTCACCTTCGTGATCGGCACGGACCGTACCGTGCGGGAGGTGGTCCGCAGCGAGCTGCGGATGAGCGCGCACGCGGACCGGGCGCTGGCGGCGGTACGCGCGTCACGGGCCTGACACCGGGACCTGCCCGGGTCCGGCCCAGCGGCACGCGTCAGCTGCGGTCTCCGGGCGCGGGCGGGCCGTCTCAACGGTCCCGTCGCCGCAGCCGTGCGGCGGCCCGGGCGACGGCGCCGTCCTTCGTCCGCTCCGGCTTGGACAGCCGTGGCCCCGGATGCACGGGACCGTCGGGCACCGGGCGGGTGTCGGTAGCCGAACGGGCGGCTGGCGCCTTACCGATGTCCGGTGCCGAACGGGTGTCGGGTGAGGTGTGGTCGGCAGGGGCCGCGGGGGCCACCGGTACGGTGTCGGGTCCCGTCGCGGGGCGCGTCCCGTCATCGGTGGCGGCGGGTGCCGTGCGGCGGGCCAGCGCGTGATGGTAGCGGCGGGAGACCCGTCGGCCGAGCAGCAGATACGCGAGGAACGCGCCGCTCGTGTTGAGGATGACGTCGTCCACGTCGAAGGCGCGGCCCGGGACGATGGCGCCCTGGACGAGTTCCACCAGGCTCATCACGGCCGCGGTGAGCAGCACCATCCGCAGCATCCGCAGCCGCCGGGGCACCAGCAGCGGAAGCAGCAGGCCGAACGGCGCGCCGAGCAGCAGATTGCCGCCGAGCTGCTTGCAGGCGGCGAGGAAGGTGTAGTCCTCGGCGTACTGCCGCAGCGAGTGGCCGGGCCGCAGATTGGCTCCGGCGATGGATTCCGACGCGGGGGACGGGGTCAGGGTCAGCCGTGCCAGGACGGCGGCGAAGGCGACCAGCCCGAGGAACGCCGCCGTCGCGACCAGTACCCGCAGCAGGACCCGTCCACGGGGGACGGGCGCGGGCACGTCGAGGGAGGGGGGCGGGCTCTTGCGGGGTTCACTGATTGCCGTCACGGGGTCCGTGTGCCCCTGGATGTGGCGAGTACACGGGCGGACACGGAGCACGGGGGCGTGCGAGGGGCGCGTCGGCCCGGTGCGCGCCACGCGCCCCCGGTGTCCGGGAGGCGGGTTCAGGGGTCGATGAGTCCCGCGCGGATCGCGTACCGGGTCAGCTCCAGGCGGTCCTTGAGCCCGAGCTTCTGGAGCAGGTTCGCCCGGTGGCGTTCCACCGTCTTGACGCTGATGACCAGCAGATCCGCGATCTCCTTGGAGGTGTGCCCCTCCGCGACCAGTTTGAGGATCTCCTCCTCGCGGTCGGTGATCGCGCGGACGGGCAGCCGCTCGCCCTGGCGGACGCGGTCCAGATAGCCCCGGACCAGCGCGGGGACCGCGCCGGGATGCACGAACGGCTCGTCGCGCATCGCGGCCCGGCACGCCTCGACCAGATCGCGGTCGACCACCGACTTCATCACATAGCCGCTGGCGCCGACCTTCAGGGCCTCGAAGAAGTACTGCTCGTTGTCGTACATCGTCAGGAAGAGGATGCGCAGCGCGGGGAAGCGCCGGGTGAGTTCCCTGGCGGCCTGGAGGCCGGTCATCCGGGGCATGCCGATGTCGAGGATCGCGAGGTCGACGCCGGTGGCGCGGGCGCGGGCCACGGCCTCGGCGCCGTCACCGGCCTCCGCGACGACCGTGAGGTCGGGTTCGCTGTCGAGGATGAGCCGCACCCCGCGCCGGACCAGGGCGTGGTCGTCGGCGAGGAGGATACGGGTCGGGGCGCGGCCGTGCGCGGCCGGGTGGGGGCCGCCCGGCGCGGGGCGCGCCGGGGGCGGGGACCCGGGGCCCGGTGGCCGCCGGTCGCGGCCCGGTGGACCGGGCGGGGTGTGCGGTGGGCCGCTGCGGGCGGCGGGCGCGGGGTGGGCGGGCCGGGTGCGCGCGTTCGGCGCGGACCGTGTCACCTGGAGGTTCATGAGGTGATGCCCTCCGCCTCGTCGTGGACCCTGAGCAGCACTTCGGTGCCCGTCGCGCCCTGGCGGGGGCCGACGACCAGTTCGGCGCCGATGAGCAGTGCCCGCTCCCGCATGCCCCGGACGCCGGCACCCTCGGCGGCGGAGCCGATGCCCCGGCCGTCGTCGATGACCCGCAGTTCGACGCGGTCGGAGACCCGTCGCAGTTCCAGCGTGACGTGGGAGGCGTGAGCGTGCCGGGCGACATTGGTGAGGGCTTCCTGGGCCACCCGGTACACGACGAGTTCGGTCTCGTGGCCGAGGGAGGGCGGCGCCCCGGGGTCGTCGTCGCCGGGGGCGGGGAAGCCGGTGACGCGGGTGCGTACCCGGACGTCATGGGCGGGGAACTCCGCGGCGAGCGCCCGCAGCGCGCTGACCAGTCCCAGTTCGTCGAGGACACCGGGGCGCAGCCGGCGGGCGATCCGGCGGATCTCGTCCAGGCTGCCCCGGGTGGCATCCTGGGCGAGTGTCACCTCCTCGCGCAGTTCGCCGGGGGTCCGGTCGGCGACCCTCTTGAGCTGGAGGAGGACGGCGGTGAGGGTCTGGCCGACCTCGTCGTGGAGTTCCTGCGCGATGCGCTGCCGTTCGTCCTCCTGCGCGGACAGGACCCGGGCGGTGCTGCTGGCGCGGTCGTGTTCGAGGCGGTCCAGCATGGTGTGGTAGGTGCCGATGAGTTCGGCCATCTCGGCAGGTCCGGTGGCGGCGGGACGGCCGCCGGGGCGCAGCAGGTCGGCGGTGGCCATGGCGCGGCTGAGCCGGCCGAGCGGGGCGAGGCCGATGCGCAGGATGAAGGCGCTGACGGCCAGCATGAGGCCGAGTCCGGCTACTACGGCGAGCGCCTCACCTGGGCGGACGGGGGTGGAGACGGTCACGGGTCCCAGCAGCAGTACGGCGGCCACGACCAGCATGGCGGCGTTCAGCAGGAAGATCCGCCAGAACAGCGACACGCTCCCGATACCCTCTCTCGTACATGGCGGGGCGGTGGTGCCACCGCCGCGGACCCGCGGCGCGGACCTCTCCCCCACCAGTGTCACCCGGCGGACGGGAGACCGTCCATCCGTGCTGACACCCATGTCGGGCGACCGGTGCTGATGGCAGCATGGGGCGGCTCCGCGGAGCACTCACGGTGACCGGGCCGTGTCCGGACGGGCCGTGCGGCGGCGTCCGGACGGCCCGGTCGGTGCGGCCCGGTGACCGGCATGATCGACTTGGTCGGCCCGGTCGGTGACCGGTGTGACACGAGACAGCGACACGACGACACGAGGGGGGACAGGCCATGCCTGCTCCACGGATGCGTACGACGCCCCTGCCCGGGATCGGCGTTCAGTACGACCTGACCACACGGGAACACCGACATCTGTCGGTGGTAGCCCATCGAGACGGCACCCGCACGGTGAACATGTACCACGCGGACGACCCGGACGCCTGCGCGCATTCCATGCATCTGACGGCTCCCGAGACGGCGTCCCTGATCGACGCCCTGACCCCGGAGCACCACAGCCCGAGCGTGCTGCACACCACCGATCTGGGCCTGGTGGCCGAGCGTCTGGAGGTGACGGCGGTCTCGCTGTGGAACGGCCGGGTGCTCGGCGACACGCGCATCCGCACCGACACGGGCGCGTCCGTCGTGGCCGTGCTGCGGCGCTCGGGGGCGGTTCCGTCCCCCACCCCCGACTTCCGGCTGGCCGGCGGGGACACCCTCATCGTCATCGGCACCCGTGAGGGTGTCGAAGCGGCGGCGACCATTCTCGGGCAGGAGTGAGAGCGTGCATTCTGCGGTCCTGTTGATCGAATTCGGTGCGATCATCCTCGCTCTGGGGCTGCTCGGTCGGATAGCCGGCAGACTCCGGTTCTCCCCGATACCCCTCTATCTGCTGGCCGGGCTCGCCTTCGGGCAGGGCGGGCTGCTGCCGCTCGGGGCGAGCGAGGAGTTCGTGGCGACCGGGGCCGAGATCGGTGTGATTCTGCTCCTGCTGATGCTGGGGCTGGAGTACACGGCCAGTGACCTGGTGTCGAATCTGAAGACGCAGTATCCGGCGGGCGCCGTGGACTTCGCGCTGAACGCGCTGCCCGGCGCCGCCGCCGCGCTGCTGCTCGGCTGGGGTCCGGTGGCCGCGGTGGTCCTCGGCGGGGTGACCTGGATCTCCTCGTCCGGGGTGATCGCCAAGGTGCTCGGTGATCTGGGCCGGGTCGGCAACCGTGAGACGCCGGTCGTCCTCAGCATCCTGGTGCTGGAGGACCTGGCGATGGCGGTGTACCTGCCGATCGTCACCGCGCTGGTGGCCGGGGTGTCGCTCGCGGCGGGCAGTGTCACGCTGGCGATCGCGCTCGGGGTCGCCGGTCTGGTGCTGTTCGTGGCCGTCCGGTACGGGCGCATCATCTCCCGGTTCGTCTCCAGCGACGATCCGGAGAAGCTGCTCCTGGTGGTGCTGGGTCTGACGATCCTGGTGGCCGGTATCGCGCAGGAGCTCCAGGTGTCGGCGGCGGTCGGCGCGTTCCTGGTGGGTATCGCCCTGTCCGGGGAGGTCGCGGAGGGCGCGCACACGCTGCTGAGCCCGCTGCGGGACCTGTTCGCGGCGGTGTTCTTCGTCTTCTTCGGTCTGCACACGGACCCGGCGAGCATTCCGCCGGTGCTGCTGCCCGCGCTCGCGCTGGCCGTGGTCACCGCCGGGACGAAGATCGCCACCGGTTACTGGGCGGCGAAACGCGCCGGGATCGGGGTCAAGGGCCGCTGGCGGGCCGGTGGCACGCTCGTGGCGCGCGGCGAGTTCTCCATCGTCATCGCGGGTCTGGCGGTCACCGCCGGGGTCGAGCCGCAGCTCGGCCCGCTGGCCACGGCGTACGTCCTGATCCTTGTGATCGTCGGTCCGCTGACCGCCCGCTGGACCGAGCCGGTCGCGGCCCGGGTCACTGCGTGGCGGCGGGCCCGCCGGGACGGTGACGGCCCCGCCGGCCCCGCTCCCCAGGACGCCGTCGGCGCACGTCCGGAGACGGTGGAGAAGGTTCCCCTGTCGAAGCGGCAGGGGCCGGTGGAACCCTCACCGGTCGTGGACTGACCGCTCCCCCTGGCGCCCGCCCCGGTATCGCACCGGGGCGGGCGTCGTGCTGTGCGGGCTCCGGTCAGCGGGCGTGTCCGAGGACCGGGTAGTGGTCCGACAGATCGGTGTACGTGTACGTGGTGCCCCAGCTGGTGACGGTCCAGGGGGCGGAGCGTTCCGCGACGACCTCGTTGGTCCAGCCCTCGGGGCGGGCGTTGTCCGCGCGGAACAGGACATGGTCGAGGTTCTCGCGGGGGTCGTCGGGGTAGCGCTCCCGGGCGATGGAGTTGTCCCGGGTGTCGAAGGAGTACGGGTGCCCGGTGTGTTCGGCGGGGGCGAGACCGGCGTCGGTGAGCATCGAGGCGTACTCGGCGGAGTGCGAGTCGACGTTGAGGTCCCCGGCGACGACGACCTGTTCGGAGGCGGGGATGTCCTTGGCGTCCAGGAACCTGTCGAGTTCCCTGAACTGGCGGGCGCGGACCTGGGCGGCCTGTCCGGGGGTGCAGCCCGGGTCGGTGGACTGGGCGTGGGTGCCGACCACATGGACGGTGCTGCCGCGGACGTCGAGCGCGGTGTAGACGAAGCCCTTGTTGGAGAACCAGTCGCCGCCGCAGGCGTCCTTGTAGACGTACTGCTCCTTGCGGACGACGGGCCACTTGCTGAGGACGGTCACCCCGCCGTCCTCGGGTGTGGTCGCGGAGTAGGCGCCGCCGGTGGCGTCCCAGCCGCCCTTGCCCCGGCCGAGGACGGGGGTCCGGTGCGGGTACTCGGCGGACGCGGCCCGCTGGAGGGCGCCGGAGGCGGTGTTGTCGAACGCCTCCTGCACCACGACGACGTCGTTGCCCCGGAAGGAGGCGGCCCGGGGCAGGGCGGCGGCCCGGTGGTCCTGGCCCCAGTTGGGGTACAGCCCCCGGCTGAACAGGAACGCGTTGTACGTGGCGATCCGCAGCTCGGGGGCGGTGTCCGGCGCGGGCGCGGCCGTGGCGAGGGGCGCGGCGGCGCCGAGGGTCGCGCCGACGAGGGCGGTGGCGAGAAGGGCGCGGGAGCTGCGGCGGGATGCGGTGCGCGGCACGTGGCTCACCTTTCGGGAGGGGAGGCCCGACCGGCCGGGGCGGCGGTCGGCACCGGGGGGGGTGAAAGGGGGATCGCCGCGCAGTCAAACAGCCGGAGGTTACTTCCGGGTAGCCCTCCGGGCAAGAAAGAGTGGGGAGGTGTTGTGCAGCCGTTCCCCTGTGCTGCTGTTTCCAGGTGCGGCCCGTTCCCGTGTGCTGCTGTTCCCCTGTGTGCGGCCGGGGCGGGGCGGGGGCGGAAGCCGGTCAGTGCGGGGATATCCGGCGGTAGGCCGTGCGGGCGCTGGCCACCCGGGCGACGGCCGTACCGGCGAGCGCGGCGCCGAGGAGCAGGGACATCCGCAGCAGATCCACCGAGCTGTCCCAGGTGAGCACCCCGGCCGGGGGTATCCCGAACGCGTTGAAGAACAGCCAGCACAGCCCCGCGGTACCCGGCGCGGCCGTCACCCGGGCCCGGGCCCCGAGCAGGGCGGCGAGCGCGGACAGCGCGACGAAGTGCCACAGGGGTTCACCGGGGTCACCGAACTGGTTGAGCGCTCCGACCAGCAGGCCCGACCCGAGGAGGGCGCCGGACCACACCAGTGGGGTCGCCGCCGGTTCGGGTACCGCCCTCGCCCCGGCGCTCACCAACCGCCACTCCACGTGTCCGCCCCTCCTCAACGGTTCCCCTCGCGCGAGTATCGGCAAGTAGCTTACGGTCATGGTTCTCCAGATCAGCGCGACCAATCCCGAGCATCCGACGCTCCTGTTCGACCTTCCCTGGGACACCCCCCTCGAACACTGGCCCGAGGAACATCTGGTGTCCCTGCCCCGGGGAATCTCCCGGCATGTGGTGCGTTACGCCCGCGCCGGGGACGAGGTGGTGGCGGTCAAGGAGCTGGCGGCCCGTCCGGCGCTGCGCGAGTACGAGCTGCTGCGGGTGCTGGACCGGGTGGGCATACCCGGCGTCGACCCGCTGGCGGTGGTCACCGGGCGGGCGGACGCGGCGGGTGAGCCGCTGGAGCCGGTGCTCATCACCCGCCATCTGAAGGGTTCGCTCCCGTACCGCTCGATGTTCGAGACGACGATGCGGCCGTCCACGATGGGACGGCTGATGGACGCCCTGGCGGTGCTGCTGGTGCGGCTGCATCTCGCGGGGTTCGCCTGGGGCGACTGCTCGCTGTCGAACACCTTGTTCCGCCGGGACGCGGGGGCCTTCGCGGCATATCTGGTGGACGCCGAGACCGGCGAGATGCACGAGCGGCTGAGCGACGGCCAGCGGACGTACGACATCGATCTGGCCCGGGTGAACATCGCGGGCGAGCTGATGGACCTGGAGGCGTCGGGGGCGCTGCACCCCTCGGTCGATCCGATCGAGTTCGGTACGACGATCTGCGCGCGGTACGGCGAGCTGTGGACCGAGCTGACCCGGCAGTCGGTGTACCCGGTGGACAAGCGGCATTACATCGACCGGCGGATACGGCGGCTCAACGACCTCGGGTTCGATGTCGCCGAGATGCAGATCAGCCAGGGGAACGAGGGCGACACGGTCACCTTCGTGCCGAAGGTCGTCGACGCGGGCCATCATCAGCGCCAGTTGCTGCGGCTGACCGGGCTGGACGCGGAGGAGAACCAGGCGCGGCGGCTGCTGAGCGACCTGGAGAGCTGGATGGCGACCCAGGACGACTACGCGCCGGGCGACCCGCTGGGCGCGCGCCCCGAGGTGCTGGCCCACCGCTGGGTGCGGGAGGTGTTCCGGCCGACGGTCCGGGCGGTGCCGCTGGAGATCCGCAAGCAGCTGGACGCGGCGCAGATCTTCCATGAGCTGCTGGAGCACCGCTGGTTCCTGTGCGATCAGGCCCAGCACGATGTGGGGCTGGAGACGGCGACGGACGACTACGTGGCCAACTGGCGTCCCCCGGCGGCCGAACAGAGCACCGCCGCCCCTGCCGGGTAGGGGCCCGGTCGGGTACGGGTCCCGGTCAGGTACAGGTCCCGGTTGGGCACGGGTCCCGGTTGGGTACGGGTCCCCTGGCCAGGGCCTTCCCCGACCACCCGGCCGGGCGGACAGGTGGTCAGGAGGCGGCGCGCAGCAGGCGGAGCTGACCGATCTCGGTGACGTTCTTCATCAGCTCCGCGTTCACCCAGGCCAGCAGATGGGCGACCTTGTGGTCGGGGCCTGCGTGCCAGAGGGAGGGGGCGGCGGCGTCCAGGTCGCCGTCGGTGAGGGTGTCGAGGTGTGCCGTCCACTCGTCGCGCAGGGAACGCAGCCGGGCGACGGCGGCGGCTCCGTCGCCGGGCCAGGTGACCGTCGTCCGGTCGCGGGGCGCCCGGCCCTGGACGTGGTCGAGCGCGGTGGACCACCACCAGTCGATGTGCCAGGTCAGCCAGCCGATCGTGGGCACGGGGACGGGGTCGGGTTCGGTGTCCGCCCAGTCGGGCACCCAGGTGCCGTCGGCGGTGGGCCGGACGGTCCAGACAAGGGCTGCGGGCTCGGCCAGGAAGTCGGCGGGCTCCAGCCGCTCCAGGTGGTACTCGAAGAGGGACCAGGTCAGGTCGAACTGCCAGCGCAGCAAAGCGTTTCGGGTCACGTTCACCGGCCGACTCAAGCAGACGGGGCGGGTGGCGGGGAAATGGTTTTCGGGAGCGGCCGCATCGCGGTCGCCGCTGCCCGGCCCGCGTACACGGCCCCGCCCCGCGCGGCGGGGTTCGTCACGCGAATCCGCTGCCGCTGTCCGGTTCGACGAGATGGACGGCGGCCTCCTCGGCGGACGCCGCCGCGCCGTCGATGCCGACGTCCTCGGCGACGAGGTCTCCTACCGGGTTCTCGTGCGCCCCTTCGCCGGGGGCGACCAGACGGCCCGCGCGGGTGTCGCCGACCTCGGCGTCCCGTGGTTCGCCGTCGGTGTCCAGCGCGTCCCCGATGCCGTCGCCCTCGGGCTCGGAGACATCGGGGAGTTCCTCCGCGAGGCGTTCGTCGAGGGTCTCGCCGCGCAGTTGCTCGGCGAAGGTGAGTCCCTCGCGGTCCACGGCACGTGGCCGGTCGGGCGGTGAGTACCCCCGGTCGAGGGGGTCGTCCACGTCCTCGGCGACCAGGGTGTCGGACGCGTCCAGCAGCCCCTCGTCGTCCTGCACCTCGGAGCCGTCGGGCTGGTACACGTCGTCGCCCCGGGCGTTGTCGCGGTCCATGTCTTCCATCGTCCTCCCGCGCCCCCGTTCCGCAAACCCGCGCGGGGAAGCCCTTCCGGTTGCCCGGTTCCGGCTCCCCGGCCGCCGCGGGCGGTTCTACCGTCCGGTGAGGCGCCGTCCCACGACCGGCGCCACCAGCAGCGCCACCGCCGCCAGACCGGCCGCCTGCCACGGCAGCGCGCCCGGCCCGGCGCGCTCCAGCAGCAGGGCGCCCGCCGAGGAGCCACCGGCGATGCCCACGTTGTAGACGGTCGCCTGGAGGGCGGTGGCCACCTCGGCGTCCCGGGGGCCGGAGACGGCGACCAGCGCGGTCTGGATCAGGGTCGGAGCCGCGCCGAACGCCGCGCCCCACACCGCGACGCCCGCCACCAGGGCCGCCGGGACCTGCCCGGTGGCCCCCAGGAGCGCGAGGCTTCCGGCGACCGCGCCGAGCGCCCCGACCAGCCCCGGCCGCAGGAACCGGTCGGCGATCAGTCCCGCCGTCCAGACCCCGGCCAGCGTGCCGCACCCGAAGACGAACAGGAGCGGTCCGGCCGCGCCGAACCCGTGGTGCGCGGCGAAGGGGACGAGATACGTGTAGAGGGTCTGATGGCCGAGCAGCAGGAACAGCGTCACGCACAGCACCGCGGGAACACCCGCCGTGGTCGCGACCCGGGACAGCGGCATCCGCTCCGCCTTGCGGGTCCCGGGCAGATCGGGCACCCCGAGCCGGACCCACAGCAGCAGGACGGCGGCGACGGCGGTGAGCCCCGCGAACGCGGCACGCCACCCGACCAGCGAGCCCAGCGCCGTGGCGGCGGGCACTCCGGCGCACAGGGCGACGGTGATCCCGGCGAGGACGACGGCGATGGCACGTCCCCGCAGTCGCGGCGGCGCGAGCCGGGCGCCGTATCCGGCGAGCATCGCCCACATCGTGCCCCCGGCCGCGCCCGCGAGGAGCCGCGCGGCGAAGGTGAGGGGGTAGCTCGCCGAGAGCGCGGTCACGGCGTTGGCCAGCGCGAGGACGGCGAGCGCGGCGAGCAGCACCGTACGGCGGGGCAGCGCCCGCAGGGCGGCGGTGAGCGGGATCGCGGCGAGGAACGAGGCGACGGCGTACCCGGTGACGAGCAGCCCGATACGGCCCTCGGGGACGTCCAGGGACCGGCTCATCGCGGGCAGCAGCCCGGCCGGGAGGAGTTCGGTCAGCACGGCGGTGAAGGCGGCGGTGAAGAGCGCCAGCAGGGGCGGCCAGGGCAGCCGGGGGGTGGCGGGGCCCGCGAGCGGGACGCCGCCGGGGCCGTCCGCCGGTGCGCCGCCGCCGGCCATGGCACGGGGGGAGGTGGTCATGCGACGATGCTCGGACCTTCACATCGATGTGAACGCAAGTGTGACCTGGGTCACATTTCAGGGTCGAGGGTGCCGAGGGGGACGATGCGGATCGGGGAGCTGTCCCGGCGTACGGGCGTCCCGGCGAGGATGCTGCGCTACTACGAGGAGCAGGGGCTGCTGCGGCCCGCACGGGCGGCGAACGGCTACCGGGTCTACGGCCCGGCGGCGGAGCACACCGTGCGCCAGATCCGGGGGCTGCTGGACTCGGGGCTGACGACCGGGATCATCGCGCGGGTCCTGCCCTTCCTCGACCGCCCCGACGGCATCCTGATGCATCCGGACTGCCTCACCCGCGAGACGGCGGACCTGCTGCGCGGCGAGGCCGACCGGCTCCAGCAGCGGATCGACTGCCTGTCGGGCAACCGGGACGCGATCCTGGCCTATCTGACGGCGGTACGCGCCCGCCAGGAACGCGAGCGGCGTCCGGCCGGCCGGCGGTCCCCGCCCGCCGGGGACGGCTGAGGCCGACGACGGGCGCCGGGGGCCGATCCGAGGCGGACGGACCCGCCGCCGGGCCGGTCGCGGGCATACCCTGGAACGCGGGGACGCTCGGACGTCAGGGGGTCCTGATGATCGCGGAACTGGTGGGAGCGGCCGTCGCGTGCGCCGGTGTGGCGGGTGTGTACACGGCCGCCGCCGCGCGGGTCGTCAAGCAGTACGAACGCGGTGTGGTCTTCCGCCTCGGCCGTCTGTACGGCGGGGTCAGGGGCCCCGGGTTCACCATGGTGCTCCCGTTGGTGGACCGGCTGCGCAAGGTGAACATGCAGATCGTGACGATGCCGGTCCCCGGCCAGGAAGGCATCACGCGGGACAATGTGACGGTCCGGGTGGACGCGGTCGTCTACTTCAAGGTGATCGACGCCGCCAACGCGATCATCCAGGTCGAGGACTACCGCTTCGCGGTGTCGCAGATGGCACAGACCTCGTTGCGCTCGATCATCGGCAAGAGCGATCTCGACGATCTGCTGTCCAACCGCGAGAAGCTCAACGAGGGCCTGGAACTGATGATCGACAGCCCCGCGGTCGGCTGGGGCGTGCAGATCGACCGGGTGGAGATCAAGGACGTCTCCCTGCCCGAGACGATGAAACGCTCCATGGCACGCCAGGCCGAGGCCGACCGGGAGCGCCGGGCCCGCGTCATCAACGCGGACGCGGAGCTCCAGGCGTCGAAGAAGCTCTCCGAGGCGGCCAAGGAGATGTCCAAACAGCCGGCCGCCCTGCAACTGCGGCTGCTCCAGACGGTGGTGGCCGTCGCCGCGGAGAAGAACTCCACCCTGGTCCTGCCGTTCCCGGTGGAGCTGCTGCGCTTCCTCGAACGCGCCCAGCGCGACCCCGCCCCGCCACCCGCGGCGCCCTCGCCGCCGACGGCCGCGGTGCCCGTGACCGACGGCGGTCCTGAGGACACGCCCGCGCTGGCGGAGACCCCGCAGCCGCCGGGCATCCCCGGGCCCGAGGCTCCGGACCCCGGGGCGGCGGAGGACCCCGGGCCGACCGGGCTCACCGCCCCCGGCGGGCCGGAGCCGTCCGCGCTGCCCGATCCCGCCACGCCCTCCGACGACGAACCCCCGTCAACCGCCCCGGACGACCCGGGCCGGTGACAGGGTCACCAGGTGACGACGAGGGTCTTCGGGCCCCGGATGAAGCCCTTGCTCTGGAACGGCGTGTCCTGCGGGTCACCGGCCAGCCGCAGCTTCGGATAGCGGGCGAGCAGTGTGGAGATCATGACCTCGGACTCCATCCGGGACAGCATCGCGCCCATGCAGTGGTGCGGTCCGTGCCCGAAGGACAGATGGGCGGTGCCCTGCCGGTCGAAGTCGACCGTGTCGGGGTCCTCGAAGATCTCGGGGTCGCGGTTGGCCGCGAGGTACGAGGCGTAGACGGCCTCACCCGCGCGGATCTGCACCCCGCCGACCTCGACGTCCTCCGTGGCGATCCGGGGCAGGCCCACGCCGTTGCGGTGCGGGATGTGCCGGATCAGCTCGTCCACGGCCTGCGGCAGGATCTCCGGCTCCCGGCGCAGCCGTGCCGTCAGCTCCGGCTGGGTGAGAAGCATGAAGACCATGTTGGCGGTGTTGTAGCGGACCGCGTGGGCGCCGCTGACGAGGATCGCCGTCGCGAGGGAGACCGCCTCGTCCTCGGTGATGTCCCCGGCGTCCAGCGCCTCCGCGAGCGCCCCGGCGAGGTCGTCCGACGGCTGCCCCCGGCGGGAGCGCAGCAGGGAGACGATGAACTCCCGGACATGGGCCTTGGCCTCGTTGCCCGCCTTCGGGGTGGTCATCGACAGGATGATGTCGCCCCAGCCGAGCAGCCCGTCCCGTTCGGCGCGGGGCACCCCGAGCAGATCGCAGACCACGGCCAGCGGCATCGGCGCGTGCAGATGCTCGACCAGGTCGGCGGGGGAACCCTGGGCCTCCATCCGGTCGAGGAAGGTGTCGCACGTCTCCTGGGCGAGGGGCCGCAGCCGTTTCATGGCGTGCCCGGTGAACGCCTTCTGCACGCTCTTGCGCAGTCTGCTGTGGTACGGCGGGTCGGCGTAGTTGAGTCCGGCGGTCGACGCCACCCGGTGACCGGACATCCCCGTGACGGTGGTCTCCGCGAGGGCCGCCCGGCTGAAGCGGGGGTCGGAGGTGACGGTCTTGACGTCCTGGTAGCGGGTGACCAGCCAGGCCTCGTGCCGGTCCCCCGCGAAGGGCAGCGTGATCCGGGCGACCCGTTCGCCGTGCAGGACGTCGTACAGCAGCGGGTCGAAGGTGAGGGCGGGCAGGTCGTCCACGGGCCAGTCCCGTACCGGGTGGTCGGTGGCGGGGCCGTCCGACCCGGCGGGGGCGGCGGTCTGGGGGGTGCTGGGCCGGTACGTCATCGCGGTCGTTCTCCCGGTGCTGGTGCCCGTGCGGGCCCGGCGGGCGGTTCGTCCGCGGCGCGCCTTCGTCCGGGCGGCGCCGTGGCCGCCGGGCCCCTGGTCCTCGCCATGTCTTCCCGGTCCGGCCCCGGTCCGACGCGGGTTGCGGCTGGGGCCGCCTGAACGGAGCAGGGCGCCTTTGCTTGCGCCTTTGGGGTCTGCCCGGGTGGGCGCGCTTGTTCCTGTGCCGTCGCTCGTCGTTTTCGCGCAGTTCCCCGCGGGTCGCCTTCGCTTGCGCTTCTGGGTCTGTCCGACTGGGCGCACTGCGTTCCTGTGCTGTCGTTCGTGGGTTTTGCGCAGTTCCCCGCGGGTCGCCCTTCGCTTGCGCTTTCGAGGTCTGTCCAGGTGGGCGCGGTTGTTCCTGTACCGTCGCTCGTCGTTTTTGCGCAGTTCCCCGCGCCCCTTTGGGGCGCATCCGGTCGGTTGTTCGGGTCGGTGCCGGTCGGGATTCTCCGTCCTCGCTCCAACGCGCTCGGTACGGACGTCCACTGGCCGTACTGATGGCGTCGGAGTCTGCGGGCAGAGATTCCCGCCCACCCCCTCCCGCAGCAGCGCGGGTCCGCGAGGAAGGTGGTTCCGCACACGAAGGACAACGGGAACGAGGCGCCCCCAAAGGGGCGCGGGGAACTGCGCAAAACGAGGACCGGCCCGCACCCGAAGAACGGCCGCAAGGGGGCAGCATCCAGGGGCGCGGGGAACTGCGCGAGCAACCAAGGGCCACCCGCACCCGAACAGGAACCGTAAGAGGCGCGACCTCAGGGGCGCGGGGAACTGCGCATCCAAGAACGACCCGCACGGGGACCAGTGCGCCCGGCACAGGGAACCCGGAGGCGTGACCGGGTCAGGTGGGGCCGAAGAGGGTGGACAGGTCTCGGTCCACCGCTTCGGTGAGGGGTTCCTGGCCCGCCGGGACCAGGGAGTACGTACGCAGGAGGAACCGGCGCAGTACGGGCTCGTCGAACTGGACGAGCGCCATGCCGCCGGCGGAATGCACCTCCAGGACGGTCCGGGCCCGACCGCAGGGCCAGACATGGACGTCACCGCACCCCGCGGGCACCCGCAGCCCGCGTTCCAGCAGCTCGCGACCGAAGACCCAGACGACCTCGGAGCCGTCGGCACCGACCTCCGCCGGGAACACCACCTGGACGGCCAGCGGGTCGTCCACCACGTAGCGCAGGGCGACGGTGATGCCGTGTTCCTGCCGTTCGGGGGTGATGAGCCGGGCCCTGGTCTGCTGTCGGAGGGTCACGGACATGGTCGGACTCCCGTTCTGGTCGTGTGCTCGTCCGTTCGACCCGCTGGGGGTCCTGGTGTTCCGCGCCGCCTCCGCCTGGTCGGGTGATGTACGTCACATCAAGCTTAGGGCTCCGGCATTCCTCGTATAACGCCATGGATATGCCGCAATGCGGACGGAGTGGATTCGCGCAGATGCGCGACGACCCCCCGTCACCAGGCGGGTACGCGGAGTGGGACACTGGCGGGACCCTCACGGCCGGACCTGGAACGGGGTCGTCCGGATCGCCTGAGGCATATGCCGTCCGCAACTCCCGTCCGGTTGTTGCCGAATGCCTTACGGCACCTGCCCCGCTGTGCGACAGTCGTCACGGTCCTTCCGCCAGTCCTGGCCGTACCGTTCCCTCTCGGAGTACGACATGCCGCCCCACGTCTCCGCGGACCGCGCAGCGGACCCGCCGCCACCGCCGCGTGGCCCGGTCGAGTCGCTGATCACGCAGACCCGCCGACTACGGGGGGAGGTCGACGCGGTACGCCGCGAGACCCCCCCGGACGACACCGACGCCCAGGGCCGCTGGCAGCGTGCCCTGTGCGAACTGGCCCTGCACCAGCTGGACGACCTGGACGAGCATCTCGCCCAGCTCCGCGAAGGCCCCCCGGGCAGCGTCCCGCCGCCGCACGTCCCGCGCGGCCCCGTGATCCCGCCGCCCCTGGCCCGCCGCCAGGAACCCCGGCCGGGTTCGCTGCTCAGCCGGGTCGGCAGCGCCGAATGGGACCTCCTCACCGACCAGGCCGTCTGGTCCGGCGAGCTGTACGCGATTCTCGGCCGGGACCCCGCGGGCGGCCCGCTCACCCTGGACGAACTGCCCTCGGTGGTGCATGTCGAGGACCAGCCGCTGCTCACCACGATGGTCACGGGCTGCCTCATCGACGGCAGGCCCATCGACGGCGAGTTCCGGGTGGCCCGCGCGGACGGCAGTCTGCGCACCGTCCATATGATGGGCGAACCCGTCCTCGACGCGGACGGCAGCACCGCCGCGATGTGGGCCGTGCTGCGGGACGTCAGCGAACTGCGCCGCAGTGAACGGGCCGTACGCGACAACCATGAGGCCCTGCACCGCGAACGCCACCGCGAACAGGCCGAGCACCGGGTCGCCGTCGCCCTCCAGGAAGCCGTACTCCCCCCATGGGGCGGGTCGTTGCGCTTCCCGCGGCGCGGTACGGGCGCCCTCGACCTCGCCGCGCGCTATCTGCCCTCCTCGACCAGCGCCCTCATCGGCGGCGACTGGTACGACGCGATGGAACTGCCCGGACCCGAGGTGCTGCTCAGCGTCGGCGACCTCACCGGGCACGGGGTGCCCGTCACCTCCGGGATGGCGCTGCTGCTCGGCGCCCTGCGCGGGATGGCCGTCTCCGGCACCGAACCGGCGCCGATCCTCGGCTGGCTCAACCAGCTCCTCGACGACTCCGTCCAGCCCTCCCTCGGCAGCGCGGTGGCCTGCCGCTACCGGCCCGCCACCCGCACCCTGGTGTGGGCGCAGGCCGGGCACCCCGCCCCGCTGCTGTTCCGCGACGGGACGGGGCACGCGCTGACCCCGCCGGGCGGCGTCCTCCTCGGCGCCACCACCGGAGCCGTCTACGAGCAGGCCGAGGAACGGCTCAGGCCCGGTGACCTGCTGCTGATGTACACCGACGGACTGGTGCCGCGGCGCGCCGGGACCGCCGCCCAGCAGCGTCTCCTGGCGCTGGCACCCCGGTTCGCCGGGGCACGCACCGCCCAGGACTGCGTACGGACGGTCGTCGAGGAACTCGGCGGCAGGGAACGCGAGGACGACGCCTGTGTGCTGGTCGCGAGGGTCGTCGACTGAGCACAAGCGGGCAGCGCCCGCCGGGGGGTCACACCACGGCCGGACCGGCCCCCGGCTGCTTCTCGCGCGGCGGCGGCATCACCATCTTGATGTCCTCGCGCAGCTCCTCGATCCGGGGATAGCCCGTGAACTGGCCGGTGAGCCGGTACATCTCCCGCAGCCGGTCCCAGGTGCGGTGGGAGGAGTTCGCCCCGATCGAGGACAGGGCGAGCCGCGCGTAGACGTCCGCCTGCTCCGGGTCGTCGGCGATGAAGCACGCCGAGGCCAGGGAGATGTGGTCGAAGATCTGCGACCGGTCGTGCCCGTCGCTGCGCAGCTTCAGGGCCTTCTTGGCATGGCGCTGCGCGGTGCGCGCGGCGGCCGGCTCGTGCTCCGCGAGGGTGCGGTAGGCGAGGGCCTGCATACCGTGCAGATCCGCCTCGTCGAACATCTGCATCCAGCTCGGCGGCGGCACATCGCCCTTGTCGGAGACGAACAGGTCCTCCGCGTGCCCGAGGGTGCGGCGCATGGCCTGGCCGCGTCCCATGGACGCCTGCGCCCAGGCCTCGATGGTGTAGAGCATGGCCCGGGTCCGGGGCAGCGTCTCGTCACCGGAGCCGGACTGGGCGAGTGTCATCAGGTCCAGGGCGTCGTCGGGCCGCCCCAGATGGACCATCTGACGGGCCGCCCTGGACAGCGCCTCGCTCGCGCGCGGCCGGTCACCGCCCTCGCGGGCCGCGTGCGCGGCGATGACGAAGTACTTCTGGGCGGTGGGTTCGAGGCCGACGTCGTGGGACATCCAGCCCGCGAGCACGGCGAGGTTGGCGGCGACGCCCCACAGCCGCCGCTGGAGGGGTTCGGGGTGCCGGTAGGTGAGCATCCCGCCCACCTCGTTGAGCTGGCCCACCACGGCCTTGCGCTGGAGTCCGCCGCCGCGCTGCGCGTCCCATTTGCGGAAGACCTCGACCGATGCCTCCAGGCCCTCGATCTCCTGCACCCCGATGGGGGCGGCCTCGTAGCGGTCGTATCCGGCGGGGTCGGCGTGGAGGGGGTCGAGGAGGCGGGGGGCGTCGGCCGCGAGGACCGGATCGGCGTGCAGCCAGTCGTGCATCGCACTGCTGAGTGCGGAGCCGGCGGCGAGCACGGCACCCGCGCCCACCAAGCCGCGTCGGTTGAGCATGAGATCCATTCCCGTGAATTCGGTGAGGACCGCCGCCGTCCGGTCGGGTGCCCAGGACACTCCGTCGGGATGCTCCACGCTCCCGGCGTCGCGCCGCTTGCGCGGGCGCCCGTGCCGGACCAGAGCGAGATCCTCGATGGTCACGACACGGCCGAGCCGCTCGGTGAACAGCGCCGCCAGCACCCTCGGCACCGGATCGCGCGGAATCTCCCCCGCGTCGATCCAACGCCGCACCCGCGAGGTGTCGGTGGCCAGCTGCGGATGGCCCATGGCCGCCGCCTGCCGGTTCACCAGTCTCGCGAGTTCGCCCTTCGACCAGCCGGTCAGGCCGAACAGGTCGCAAAGGCGGGTGTTGGGTGGTCCGCTCACGTCAAGCCCCCAGGTTCTCGGCTGGCCTGACAGTATCTCCGGCCACCCCCGTGGCAGATGCTGAGCGACTATTCGCCAGGGTTCGCCAGGGTGCGCCACATGGTGTGCCACCACGTCGTGGGTGTCAGGTAGGAAAGCGCCACCCCGGCCCGGCGGCCGAAGGAGCACTCCCCAGGGTGCCCGTCGGCCGCCGGCCGGGAGGCGCAGGCAATCCGTCGGCACACGAAGGGATCTGTTTCGCCCATGTACGCAGCGTCGTCCTCCGTGTCCGCTCCCCCCCGGCCCCAGCACAACCCCCTCACCCGCGCAGTCCCGCCGCCCGGCAGGACCCGTGAGGTACCCCCGCAGCCCGGCGCCGGTCCCTATCTGGACCCCACGCGCTCGGCGCTCGGGGGCCGGCCCCGGCGGGTGGCAGGACTCGGCACAGGACCGCTCAGCGGACGACTCGACCTCTCCGGGCCCCAGGGCGCGCAGCTGCGCACGGCCATCGGCTCCGTGCACCGGATCTGCCCGGAGTTCAGCCCGGTGCAGGTGCTGCGGCGCAGCGGCCGTTCCGTGCTGCTCGTCGGTACGACGGGACGCGGCACGGCGGTCGCCAAGTGCCTGCTGGACCAGTCGCCGGCGTGGGCGGAGCGGAGCAGGCACGAAATAGCGGTGTACCGCACGTTCGTCCGGCACCGGCCGCCTGTGCGGGTGCCGAGACTGATCGCGGCGGACCCGGACAACTGCACCCTGGTCATCGAGCGGATGCCCGGCCGCCCGGCGGCCCTGCAACGGCATCCGGTCCAGGCACCGCCCCGGGCGGACATCCGCGCCGCGCTCGGGGCGGTGTGCAGGCTCAACCAGTGGCAGCCGCCGGAGGGTGCCTTCGGCAGGCCGCTGGACTACGGCACCAGGATCAACCGGTACCACGAGCTGGGCCTGCTGACAGATCGTGACCTGGGCGATCTCCAGAAGCTGCTGCACGGGATCGCGCAGGTGGCCCAGAACACCGGGCGGCAGAGCATGCTCCAGTTCTGCCACGGCGACGCGCTCCTGTCGAACATGCTGCTGTCCCCGGCGGGGCCGGTACTGGTGGACTGGGAGCACGCGGGCTGGTACCTGCCGGGCTACGACCTGGCGACGCTGTGGGCGGTCCTCGGTGACGCGCCGATGGCCCGTCGTCAGATCATCGCCCTCGCCCACGCGGCGGGCACGGCGTCCCGGGACGCGTTCCTGGTCAATCTGATGCTGGTGCTGACCCGGGAGATCAGGATGTACGAGACGGCCGTGCAGCGTTCGATGCACGAGGGGCCGCCGCCGATGGCCCAGGGGCACGGCCAACCGGGTGCCCTCCCGTCGGGTGAGGAACAGCGGCTGCTGCTGAGGCGGCTGCACGACGACTGCCAGATGGTCCGCCGGGCCGTCCGCGCGGCCGTCGGCACCCGCTGACCGGCGGGCGCGCCGCCCGCCGGGGCGGTGACCGGCACGAAGGTCCGCGGAGCACCCTCGTCATGGGGGCGTTCCGCGGGCCTTCGGGCGTTCCCGGGCCCGGCGCCGGGAAGTGTGACGGTCCGTCGGCGAGCGGGTACGGGTGATGCGGTCCGCCCCGGCGCCCCCGCGCCCGACCCCGGAGGTACGTCTTGCCAGGTCCGTCCGTCCGCCGCTCCCCCGGCGCCCCGCCCGACCCGTCCCGGGCGGGTGCGCTGCCCCGTGCCGTACGGTCCGCCGTCCCGGCGCTGCTGCTCCTGCCGCTGCTGGGGGCGGCGCCGCCCGGTGCGCGGGCCGCGGACCCGGCAGGGCGGCTCCAGGACGTGTTCACCTCGGCGGCGGCCGAGTACGGGGTGCCGCCGAGCGTGCTGCTCGGGGTGGCGTACCTCCAGTCGCGCTGGGACGGGCACGGCGGGGCGCCGAGCGTGACCGGCGGGTACGGGCCGATGCATCTGACGGACGCCCGGACCGCGCTGGAGCGCTCCGCGCGCCCGCACCACGACGACCCGGCCGGGGACCCGAGGGGCGATCAGGCCCGGCCCGCCGCCGTACGCCCCGGCCCGGCCGACCTCGCGCCCGATCCCCGGCGGCTTCCGGACCGGCTGACGACCCTGCCCCGGGCCGCCGCCCTGACCGGAATGGCCGCCGGAACGCTGCGCGGCGATCCGGCCGCGAACGTCCGGGGCGGGGCCGCGCTGCTCGCGGACGCCCAGCGGCGGCTCGGCCGGCCCGCCGGTGGTGACCCGGCCGACTGGTACGGGGCGGTGGCGCGGTTCTCGGGTGCCACGGACCGGGCGGGGGCCTTCGCCTACGCCGACGAGGTGTTCACGGTGATCCGGCAGGGCGCGGCGCGGACCACCGACAGCGGCCAGCGGGTGACGCTCGCGGCCCGTGCCGTGCCGCGCCCCGAGGCCGGCGCGCGGACGCCGGACCCCTCGCGCGCCGAGTGCCCGCCGGACCTGTCCTGCACCTGGCTCCCCGCCCCGTACCAGGAACTGGGCGACGGCGACTACGGCAACCATGATCTCGCCGACCGGCCGCGCGACCAGCGCGTGGACTTCATCGTCGTCCATGACACGGAGACGACCTGGGACCGGACCCTGAAACTGGTGGCCGACCCCGCGTATGTGTCGTGGCACTACACGATCCGCTCCACGGACGGACAGATCGCCCAGCATGTGCGGACCAAGGACGTGGGCTGGCACGCGGGCAACTGGCACGTGAACGCGCGGTCGGTGGGGATCGAGCACGAGGGATTCCTCGCCGAGCCGGACGCCTGGTACACGGAGGCGATGTACCGGTCGTCCGCGCGGCTGGTGGCGTATCTGGCGCGCGAGTTCCAGGTCCCGCTGGACCGCGCGCACATCATCGGCCACGACAACGTGCCGGGTGCCACGGCCAAGAGCGTGCCCGGGATGCACACCGATCCTGGCCCGTTCTGGGACTGGCGTCACTACTTCGAGCTGCTGGGCGCGCCGTTCGAAGCGGCGCCGGACGCGAGCGGCGCGCTGGTGACGGTACTCCCCGGCTACGACGCCAACCGGCCCGAGTTCCTGGGATGTTCGGAGCCGGGGGTGCCCTGTCCGGCGCACGGTTCGGGCGCGCTGCGGGTGCGCACGGAGCCCCGCGACGACGCGCCGCTCGTCCCGGACGCCGGGCTCCGGCCGGACGGCGGCGCCACGACGGCCGGGGTCAACGACACCGGGGCGCGGCTGTCCACCGGGCAGCGGTACGCGGTGGCGGAGCGGAGCGGGGAGTGGACGGCGGTCTGGTACCTGGGCCGCAAGGGGTGGTTCAGGGATCCGGCGGAGCGAGGGGTGACGGTGCCTTCGCGGGGGGTCGTGGTGACACCGAAGCCGGGGCTCGTGGACGTCCCGGTGTACGGGCGGGCGTATCCGGAGGCCGCGGCGTATCCGTCGGAGGTGCCGGTCCAGCCGTTGTCGCCGCTTCCGTACCGGCTCGGGGCGGGCCAGCGGTATGTGTCGGGCGGCGAGGTGCGGGGCGAGTTCTTCCACGCGCCGTCGTTCGACACCGGGAAGCACCGGGTGGTGCGCGGTACGGAGGGCTACCACCTGATCCAGTTCGGGCACCGGGTGGCGTATGTGCGGACGGCGGACGTGGTGGTGCGGGAGGCCGGCTGACCGGCGGACACCCCCGGGACGACGGGACCCCGCGGGGCCGGCTGCCGCGCGGGGTAGGGGGACGGTCGGTGGATCAGCCCTGCTGGAAGAGTTCCGCGGGCAGGGGCTTCAGAAGGGCGTAGAGGTCGTCGGTGATGGGACGGTCCCAGGCGGCGATGGTGACGAGGACGCCGTCGCTGCGGTCGAACTGGACACAGGAGATCCGGCTCTCGGAGAGCTTGATCCGGCGCACGATGAGGAGGTTGTCGCCCTGCATCACCGGTACGTCCTCGGAGCCCGTGACGGTGACCTCCTCGTCGTTCTCCAGGGCGAGCAGGAGCTGGGCGACCTCGAAGGGGATCTGGCCGTCGGCGACCTCGCGGGCGGGGGAGCCCGTGGGGAGGTTGCCGATGATCATCGCGGGGCCACGCCCGCCGAACAGGTCGTAGCGCAGGAACACACCCTGACAACTGCCGTCGGGGGCCGGCAGGAGTCCGGCGCCGAGGTTGCCGGGCCAGTCGCCCGGGTCCATGGCCAGAACGTCGAAGTCAGGGCCCGCAGGGGTCGCGGCGCCGCGTCGGCGGAGGAAGGACATGCGGCCATGGTACGTCGTGGAGCGGGCCGGAATCCGCCGTGCGGGCGGATGTCCGCGAAGGCGCTCAGCCCGCCGCCCGGTGGCGTTCGTGATGGCGGGCGACCCGGGCCCGGTTGCCGCAGGAGGGCTTGCACCATTCCTGGCGCGGATGGTCCTTGAGGAAGTAGCGGACGCAGCGGGGGGCGTGGCAGGCCCGCAGCCGCGCCAGATCAGGGCCGGTGAGGAAGTCCGCGGCGGCGCTCGCGAGGGTGGCGAGGAGCAGGTCACCGGGTTCGGCGGGGGCGGCGGGTAGGTGCCGCGCGGTGGGCCGGTCGCCCTCGGGCCAGCGCAGCACGGGGACGGTGGGGACCCGGCGCGCGGCGGTGTTCAGCACGGCGAGGGCGTCGGGTACGGGCATGAGGCGATCCGCGTCGGCGGGGCTGGGGGCCGCCGGGCGCACGGCCCGGGCGAGCAGCGCCCGCAGTGCGGCGCGCAGCTCGCGGACCTGTCCGAGAGTGGCCGGATCCGCTGTGCCGCGGTCCGCGCCCGGGACGGGGCCGAAGGCCTCGGCCCGCCGCTGGACCCAGGCGGTGAGGCCCGCGATGTCGCCGAGGTCGTCGGCGACCCCGCCACGGCCGTCGTGACGGATGGTGAGCGCGAGGTCCAGGGCGAGGGGCGGGGCCGCCGGGACGGCGGAGGGCGGGGCTTCCATGTCCGCCATTGTACCGGTGCTAATGATAACTTCCACTGTAACCATTAGCCGGATGGGGCCGATCACGGGAGGGCACCGGATGCGCGGATCACCGGGCACACACACGAGCGGGCACGCGGACACCCGCACGGGCACCGGGCAGGCGTCGCGGGAGGAGAGCGGCGATCTCCGTGAACTGCTGCGCGGGCTGGAGGTGTTCGGCGGGGAGCTGCCCGGGTTCGATCCCGCGGCGGCGCCGGACACCCCGGTGGAGCTGTTCACCGAGTGGCTGCGGCACGCGCTGCGCTCCGGGGTCCGCGAACCGCACGCGATGACCCTGTCGACGGCGGACCACCAGGGCGATCCGGTGGCGCGGACCCTGATCCTCAAGGGCGTGGACCGGGACGGCTGGCGCTTCGCGGCGGACCGCACCAGCCCCAAGGGCCGCCAGCTCGCGGCCCGCCCGTACGCGGCACTCACGTTCTACTGGCCGCCGCTGGCCCGGCAGGTCCGGGTGCGGGGGCCCGTCGTGGCGGAGGACGCCGACCGGAGCGCGGCGGACTTCCTGGCCCGGGGCGCGGGCGCCCGTGCCGAGGCCCTGCTGGGGCGGCAGTCGGAGCCCCTCACGGACCTCGGTGAACGCGACCGCGCGGTGGCCGCGTCCCTGGCCCGGCTGGACCGGGAGCCGGGTCTGGTCCCTTCGGGCTGGACCCTGCACACCGTACGGCCGGAGTCGGTCGAGTTCTGGCAGGGCGACAAGGAGCGGCGGCACACCCGGCTGCGCTACACCCCCGGGGCGGCGGGCTGGCACCGGGAGTTGCTGTGGCCGTGAGGGGCGACGCCCTCGACTACTGGCGGGCCGGGACGGGCATGGTGCCCGACGAGGTGTGGGAACATCCCGGACCGCGTGTGCTGGTACTCGCGGAGAACGGCCTGACCGTCCTACCAGACCGGATCGGCACCCTGCGTGAGCTGCACACCCTCGATCTCGGGCACAACCGCCTCACGACGCTGCCGGACAGCATCGGCGACCTCACCGGTCTCGACCGGTGCCTCTACGTCCACGACAACCGGCTCACCGAGCTGCCCGACTCCCTGGGGCGGCTGCGGCGGCTGACGTATCTGAACGTCGGCGAGAACCGGCTCACCGCACTGCCGGGCAGCCTCGGGGGTCTGCGCGCGCTGGTGGAGCTGCGCGCACAGCACAACGAACTCGCCTCACTCCCGGAGGAGTTGGGCTCGCTCGTCGCACTGCGGGAACTCTGGCTGCGCGGCAACCGCCTCACGGACCTGCCCCGTTCGGCGGGGCTGCTGCGGGAGTTGCGGGAACTGGAGCTGCGGGAGAACGCCTTCACCGCCGTACCCGAGGCGCTGCGCGGACTGCCGTCGCTGCGGCGCCTGGACCTGCGGGGCAACGCGGTGCGGGAACTGCCGGACTGGGTCGCGCAACTGCCCGCGCTGGAGAAGCTCGATCTGCGATGGAACGGTACGGAGGTGGCCCCCGCGCTGTTGCGGCGGCTGACCGGGCGGGGCTGTGTGGTGCTGCGCTGAGCGTTCCGGGACGGGGTGCGATCCGGTCCGGCGCCTGAGCGGGTCCGGCTTCTGATCCTGCCCGGCGCCTCACCCGGTACGGCTTCTGAACCGGTCCGGCGTCTTGCGGGCGCCCGTCGTGCGAGGCGGGTCGCCCGTCCGTGTACGGGGGCCCGGGGTGTCACGTACAGGGGGCCGGGGCGTCACGTGCGGCGGGTCGGCGCGTCACGTGCGGCGGGGCCGGGGCGCGGGGAGCGTGTCCGCCGCGTCCCGGCCCCGCCGGGGGTGCCGGGCCGGGAAGCTCCTATAGATCGTCAGTCGTCCTCGCCGTCCTCCGGGGGGACGACGGCGACGGGGCTCGCCGCGTGCAGCAGCACGGCCTGGGTGACCGAGCCGAGCAGACGCGCGGGCTTCAGCAGCCGTCGGCGGTGCCGCCCCACGACGATCAGTTCGGCGTCCTTCGACGCGCCGACGATGTGTCCGGCCGCGTCCCCCGGGGCCGCGACGACCGCGACCCGTACATCGGGGTGCTCCGCGCGGTAGGGGGCGACGATGTCGCCGATCAGCGCGACGATCTCGTCCTGGGCGGCCTGCTGGTCCGACTCCGAGGGGACGAACCCGCCCACGGCCGTCCAGACGTACTCCGGCCAGGGGAAGGCCGACACCACATCGACGCGGGCGCCCATCCGGTCGGCGGCGTCGAACGCGAAGGCGAGGGTGTGGGCGTCCGGGGCCTCGACGGACGCGCCGACGACCACGCGGGGTCCGGGCTCCACCTCGGACTCGTTGTGGATCTCCCGGCCCTCCTGCGGGACGATCACCACGGGGCAGGCGGCGTCCCGGGCGGCGGCCATGCCGTTGGAGCCGAGCAGCAGGCTGGCGAAACCGCCGCGGCCGCGCGAGCCGAGCACGATGAGCTGCGCCGAGTCACCGAGACCGGGGATCACGGAGCCGGGTGAGCCCTCGTAGTCGAGGTACTCGACGAGCGGCAGTCCGGCGCGGTCGGCCAGCCGGTCGCGCACCTGGCTGAGTACGGGATCGACGGCGGGCGGCTCCTCACCGGACACCAGGACGTCGGTCTGGTTCGACGGGGCGTACTGACGGACATGGACCACCCGCAGGGTGGTGCCGCGACGTTCCGTCTCCGCCAGCGCCCAGTCCAGGGCGCGCAGGCTGCTGTCCGATCCGTCCACGGCGGCGATGACGGGCAGGGTGCTCATGGGTTCCTCGTCTTCCGGCGACTGAGTCATGACGGTTCGGCGGCCCGCGCCGCACGGCCGTCATGATCGACTGTTGCTGCTGTCAGCCTGTCGCACGGGGGGACCCCGGGACAGGGCCGAAGGTCACGTGTCCCGAAGAATCACCGGAACCGTCCCGCATCACCACCCTGGCCGGAGCCGCTGGAGCCGTCGGAGCGGTTGGGCCCGCCCGGCCGTCCCGGCCGTGCCCCGGGCTGACGGCTCCTCAGCCCGGGGCGCGACGGCGACCGGGGACGGGACGGGCGCAGCGCCCCGCGCTCGGGCACGTACACGCGGGCCCGAGCGTTCCCGCTGGCCCGAGCGTCCTCGTGGGCCTGGAGGTGTCCGTACGGGAATCGGAGTGGTCCGTGCGGGATCAGGTCAGGTCGAACTCGCCCTCGCGGGCGTTCAGCACGAAGGCCCCCCACTCGGCCGGGGTGAAGATCAGCGAGGGGCTGCCGGGGCGACGGCTGTTGCGCATCGCGATGAATCCCTCGACGAAGGCGATCTGGACGTCCCCGCGTCCACGGCTGCTCGACCGCCAGTCGGCTTCGCTCAGATCCAGTTCCGGTGTCTCCCCGCCCCTGAGCGGATAGTGCTGGGTGGTGCTGTCGGCCACGTCCGTGCTCCTCCCGGTTCGTCGGGCGGTCAGCCTAGCGAGCGGTCCGGGGCCGGGAACAGATCGCGGGCACGGCGGCGGGGACTGTTTCCGTCCGCGGGCCGTTCGCCTTCCGTTCGCGGGCCGATTCCCGTGCGCGTCGGGCGCGAGGGGGGCGTGCCCTGCGTGGTCAGGACGCGAGGAACGGCTCCACCACGGCGAGGAAGTCACCAGTGCGTTCCCGGTGCACGAGATGCCCCGCGTCGATGGTCACCACCCGGGCGTCCGGGACGAGTCCGGCGAGGACGAGGATCTGGTCCTGCGGGATGAAGCTGGCCGGGCCACCGCCTATGAGCAGGGTGGGCGCGGTGATCCGCGCCATCCCGTCCCACCAGTCCGCGCCCGGCGTGTTGCGCTGCCGGTCGGTGGCCAGGATCATCTCCCAGTCGTACGGCAGCTCCCCCTCGGGCCGTTCGGCGGGTGGGCGCGGCGGGTCCAGCGGGATCGGCGCGGGGACGTCCTCCAGCACCAGGCGGCTTACCCGGCCGGGCTCGCGCTGGGCCAGCAGATACGCCACCGCGCCGCCCAGACTGTGGCCGATCACGACGGTCCGGCCGATCCCGAGCGCGTCGAGGAAGGCGCCCACGTCATCACGCATCGCCTCGTACGTGTACCCGCCGGACCATTCGCTGCGGCCGTGCCCGGGCAGATCGGGGGCGAGGACCCGGTGCCGGACCGCGAGGGCGGTGGCCACCTCGGCCCAGTCGCCGCCGTCGGCGCCCCGGCAGTGCAGCAGCAGGACCGGAGGCGCGGCCGGATCGCCCCAGGCCCGGTAGGCGAACGCAACGCCGCCCGCCCGTACGGTGATCGGTGTGCCGGGCGGCACCGTGTCGTGGATGGTCGCGTCGTGCATGATCCGCAACGTAACCGGGTTGCGCCTGGTCCGGTACCCCTCTCCGCGCTCGGCGCAGCCGTACGGCCGTCCGCGAACAGGGGTTGACGCGTGGGGCCCCCGGGGACCGCGGGCTCCGTTCAGGTCGCGCGGGTGCGGACGGCGAGCAGCGCGGCCACGGCGCAGGGGACGAGCAGCAGCACGAACGCGGCGCGGTAGCCCCCGTGGCCGCTGGAGCCGGCCCCGAGGAAAGCGTTGAACACACCGGAGCCGAGTGCCAGTACCGTCACCTGTCCGAGGTTCTGGCTGGTCTGCATCGAGCTGCTGGCGTAGCCCTGACGGCCGCGTGGGCTGTGGGACAGCGCCAGCACGGTCAGGGACGGGGCGTACATGCCCATGCCGACGGCGGCGACGACCATCGCCGACGCGGCGACCGGATCGGGCGCCCCGGGCAGCGTTCCGACGGCCGCGACGGCTACCGCCACGCCCTGCACCAGGGCCCCGGCGACGACGAGCCGGTGGCGCGGGGCGCGTTCCAGCAGCCGTCCCTGTACCGCCGACGAGGCGGCCCAGGCGAGGGCGGCGCCGGTGAAGGCGAGGCCGATCACCAGGGGCGGCACCTCGCGTTCGGTGACGAGGAACAGCGGGACGAGGGCCTCCAGGGTGAAGAACACCCCCGAGCCCAGACCGCACAGCAGCACCGTGGCGGGGAGACCGCGGACGGCCCGCCAGGTGCCCCGGGGCAGCAGCCGGGGCGCGAACGCCACCAGCAGGGCGAGGCCGCCGACGGTGAACAGCAGATGCCGCGCGTCCCAGCCGGAGACGCCGTACTGACCCAGTGCGGCGCCGATGCTCACGGCGGCGGCGACCAGCAGCGCGGGGCGGGGCGTGCCGTCGGGCGGCGGGGCGGACTTCGCCCGCCAGGACGGGCCGCGCAGCAAAGCCACCACGGCGAGGGCGGGGACGAGGGTGAGCGCGGCGAGTCCGAGGAACACCGCGCGCCAGGACCAGGTCTCCGCCACGAGTCCCGCGAGCGGCGGTCCGACCAGGGAAGGGACGATCCAGCAGGTGCTCATCAGCGCGAGCGCGCGCGGCCGCAGCCGGTCCGGATAGGCCTGGCCGATGGCGGTGTTGGTGGCCACCGCGACCATCCCGGCGGCGAGTCCGTCGAGGAAGCGGCCGGCCGCCAGCTGCCAGATCGAGGTGCTGGCCCCGGACACCAGCAGGGTGACCACCGCCAGTGCCATGCCGAGGGCCAGCGGGCGGTGTGCCCCGGCCCTGTCCGCCCAGTGTCCGCCGAGGACCCCGCCGAGCAGGCTCGCGGCGACGAAACAGCCCGCGACCAGCGGGAAGAGGGACACCCCGTCGAGGTCCCGCGCGGCCGTCGGCAGTGTGGGCACCACCGCGAGGGCGGCGAGTCCGGTCAGGAACATCACCGCCGCGAACAGGGAGGTCGCGGCGGCGTACTCCCGCGAGAACAGCCCTTCGGCGGGGGCGGGCCGGTCCGGCACGGTCCCCCCGGCGGGGGCCTTGCCGGAGGGTTCGGGGGACGCCGTGGAGGAGCCGCCCGTCGAGCGTTTCGGATCATCGGTCACGAGCGGACAAGCTATGCGCGGCACTTGGCGTGTGCCACTGGTTTTCCACCCGGCCGACCTGACCAGCTCTGACCAGCCCCGGCGCGGGTCGGTCGGGTCGGTACGGACGACTCATGACAGCCTCCGGTCGGACCTGTGACGGCCCCGCACCCGCACCCGCACCCGCACCCGCACCCGACGGCTACGCCCCGTAACGGTCGCGCAGTTCCCGCTTGAGGACCTTGCCGCTCGCGTTGCGGGGGAGGGTGTCCGTGAAGACGACGCGCTTGGGGGCCTTGAAGGCGGGCAGGGCGTCCTTGGCGTGGGCGAGCAGTTCGTCCTCGGTGACCTCGGAGCCCGGGTGGCGGACCACGACGGCGGTGACGGCCTCGATCCAGCGCGCGTCGGGGAGCCCGATCACGGCCGCGTCCGCGACGGCCGGGTGCAGATACAGGGCGTCCTCCACCTGGCGGGAGGCGATCAGTACGCCACCGGAGTTGATGACGTCCTTCACCCGGTCCACGACGGTGAGCCGGCCCTCGTCGTCCCGGACGGCGAGGTCGCCCGAGCGGAACCAGCCGTCGCGGAACGCCTCGGCGGTCTCCTCGGGTTTGCCCCAGTACCCCTCGCACAGTTGCGGTGAGCGGTAGACCACCTCGCCGGGGGTGCCGTCGGGGACGTCCCGGCCGTCCTCGTCGACGACCCGGGCCTCGACGAACAGCACGGGCCGTCCGCAGGAGTCCATCCGTCCTTCGTGCTCGTCCGGTCCGAGGACGGTCGCGAGGGGGCCGATCTCGCTCTGGCCGAAGCAGTTGTAGAAGGCAAGGCCGGGGAGCCGGGCCCGGAGCCGTTCCAGCACGGGCACCGGCATGACGGACGCGCCGTAGTACGCCTTGCGCAGTCCGCCGAGGTCGCGGGTGGCGAAGTCTGGGCGGGCGGACAGCGCGACCCAGACCGTGGGCGGGGCGAACAGGCTGTCCGCGTGTCCGCTCTCGACGAGGTCGAGGATCGTGTCGGCGTCCGGCCGGTCGATGAGCCGGTTCTCGGCGCCGACGGCGAGGTAGGGCAGCAGGAACACATGGGTCTGCGCCGAGTGGTAGAGCGGCAGGGCGTGCACCGGCCGGTCGGCGGCGCGCAGGTCCAGGGCGTGGATCGCGCTCATATAGGCGTGGAGCAGGGCCCGGTGGGTCATCATCGCGCCCTTGGGCAGGGCCGTGGTGCCGGAGGTGTAGAGGAGCTGGACGAGATCCTCCGCGGCGGGCCCGGGTCCGGTGAAGGGCTCCGTGGTGGCGAGGGCGGCGAGCAGGGAGTCGTCGCTGTCCCGCAGCGCCAGGGTCCGGGTGCCGTCGGGCAGCCGGTCGGCCAGCGCGGGGTCGGTGAGTACCAGGCCGCTGCCCGACTGTTCGAGGAGGTAGGTGAGGTCGGCGCCGGTCAGCTGGTGGTTGACGGGTACGTGGACGAGTCCGGCGCGGGCCGCGGCGAGGAATCCGATGAGGTAGGCGTCCGAGTTGTGCCCGTAGGCGGCGACCCGGTCCCCCGGCCGCAGTCCGGTGGCGCGCAGGACGGCCGCCGCGCGGGACACGGCGTCGTCCAGCGCCGCGTAGGACCAGGTGCGGTCGCGGTAGTGCAGCGCCGGGCGGTCGGGGGTGCGTCGCGCACTGCGTCGCAGCACTCCGTCGACGGTGCTGTCGCGTCCGCTGTCCGGCGCCGGTGTGTGTACCTGCCCGTGTGCCTGCGCCTGTGCCTGCCCCTGTGCCTGTGCCGTCCGGTCGGCCGTCGGTGTCGCGCGGGTCGCCTCGTCCATGTCCGTGCCCTTTCCGAAGTCCTCTGCGGCGCGCTTCGCCTCCGCTGCCGAGACATACCGTCCGGCCGCGCGGGGAGCGGAGCCCCCGATACGTGTACCTCCCCGCGATACCCGGGCACCAGCCCCGGCGGTCGATCGGTCCATGACTGCCCTGGTGGAATCACCACTCAGCAAGTAACGTACTGCTTCATCATGAATGACGTACATAACTCAGCGCAGTTGGCCACCGACGACGCAGGATTCCTCTACAACCCAGGAGTACGCACCGCGATGACCGCGTTCACCCTCTCCGACGACACCGCGGCGCTGGAGGCCACGGCGGCGGTCCGCACCGCCGCACACGCCATCGAGCGGCTGCGGTCGCAAGGCGCGGGCGGGCGTGGTCTCAGCACCGGGGCGCTCGATGTCCTGGTCCGGCTCTCGAACGCACCCGAGGAGGGCCTGACCGTGGGCGATCTCGCCCAGGCTCTCCAGGTGACCTCCCGCAACATCACCGGGCTGGTCGACACCCTCGAACGCGACACCCTGGCGCGGCGTGTGCCGGACCCCCACGACCGCCGCTCGGTCCGCGTCACCATCACCTCCGGGGGCCGGGACTGGCTGGACGCCTTCCGGCAGCCCACCCGGCGCGCGATGGCCACCGTCTTCCGCGGCTTCAGCCCGGACGACCTCGTACAGCTGCGGCATCTGTGCCTGCGGCTGGCCGACAACCAGCAGCAGGTCGAGCGGTACATGAACGGCACCGCCGGGAGTGCCGGCACGGGCCCTCAGCCGCCGACGGCCTGAGACACCGGGCGGTCCTGGGCAGCCGGGGCCGGGGACCCGCGGTGAACCGCTCCGCCGCGCCCGGCGACGGGAGGCGGCGGGCGGCGGGCGGGGCGCGGCGCGCCGTGAGGCAGGGTTGACACACCTCCGGAGCGGCAACAGCCTTGCCTCGTTGATCGAGATCCCGAAAGGTTCTTTCAGGAGGGTTGATCATGGCCGCCGATCCGGGAAGGCACCCGGCAAGCGATCCCCGCACCACCCGACAGCCGTTGGCCGGTCCCCCACCGGGACCGCCGCACGACCCACCGCACCACCGACCGCACGACCCACCGGGCGGCCCGCCCGGCGACAGCCGCGGGGACCCCCGCGCGGAGGGGAGCGACGTGAGCAGACGCGGCCTCGGGGTCCGGGCCCTCGCCCTGGGCGGGGCACTGGCGCTCGTGCCCTTCGCGGCGGGACCCGCGAGCGCCACCCGCGCCGCCACCGGCCCCGGCCGGGACTCCCGACCCCCGACGCTGCGCCGGGGCACCCCCGAGCGGGCCGGACTCCTCGCCGGTCATCTGCGGCAACTCGTCGCCGACGCCGAACGGTTCCTCGCCCCGTCGCCCCGGCACCCCTGGTACGCGGGGGCCGTCCTGCTCGCCGGGCGCGGCGGCACGGTGGCCCTGCACCAGCCGATCGGGATGGCGGTGCGCTACTCGGCGTACGACGAGAGCACCGACACAGGGGTCGAGTTCCCGCCGGAGGAGCAGATCCCGATGACTCGGGACACCGTCTTCGATCTGGCGTCGGTCTCCAAGCTGTTCACCGCGATCCTCGCCGTGCAGCAGATCGAACGGGGCGCACTGGAACTGGCGTCGCCCGCCGCCGCGTATCTGCCGGAGTTCGCGGCGGCCGGGAAACAGGACATCACGGTACGTCAGCTCCTCACCCATACCTCGGGGCTGCGTTCCTGGCTGCCGCTGCACGCCGAAGCCACCCACGAGGCGCGGCTGCGCCGGCTGTGGAACGAGGCGCCCCTGCACCCGCCGGGCAGCACGTACCTCTACTCGGACCTCAATCTGATCACGCTCCAGCTCATCCTGGAACGGCTCACCGGCCGCACTCTGGACGTCCTGCTGCACGACGAGATCACCGGGCCGCTCGGGCTGCGCCGCACCCGGTTCAACCCGCCCGCGGCGTGGAAGCCCCGGATCGCCGCGACCGAGGACGCCCGCAAGCCGTGGTCCGGTCTTGAGCGGGGACTGGTGTGGGGCGAGGTCCACGACGAGAACGCCTACGCGTTCGGCGGGGTCGCCGGGCACGCGGGGGTCTTCTCCTGCGCGTGGGACCTCGCCGTGCTGGGCCGCACCCTGCTGAACGGCGGGTCGTACGGACGGACCCGGGTGCTGCGGCCGGAGTCGGTGGAACTGATGTTCACCGACTTCAACACCGCGCACCCCGGTGACGAGCACGGGCTCGGCTTCGAGCTCTACCAGCACTGGTACATGGGCGCGATGGCGACGCCCCGGACGGCCGGTCACACCGGGTTCACCGGCACCTCGCTGGTCCTCGACCCGACGACGGACTCGTTCCTGGTGGTCCTCGGCAACTCGGTGCACCCGGTGCGCGGCTGGCGGTCCGGTTCGGCGCCCCGGGCCACCGCCGCGAACCATCTCGCCCGCGCGGTACCGGTACGTCCGCCCCGGGCCGCCGCCGCCTGGTACGGCGGTATGGCGCACGGCACCGACGCCACCCTGACCCTGCCCGCGCTGACGCCCACCGGTGAACGGGCCCTGCTCCGCGGCGACCTGTGGTGGGACACCGAGCCGCGTGCGGACGCCGTCCTCCTGGAGGCGTCCACCGACGACGGTGCCACCTGGAGCCCGGTGCCGTTCCGTACGGAGCGCCCCGGGGCGCCCGCGCGGGAGCATCCGGAGGGCTCCGCGTCCGGCTTCTCCCACCGGGCCTGGCACCGGGTGAGCGCGCCGCTCGGCCCATGGCGCGGAGCGTCGGTGCTGCTGCGCTGGCGCTGTACGACCGACTCGGCCTCGGTGGGGCGGGGGGTGTACGTGACGGGGCTGCGGGTGGACGACGGTCGGCGCCGCCTGTTCGACGAACAACGGCCGCGCGACGCCGCCCGGTTGCTCGTACGGGGCTGGACCCGGTCGGACGACTGAGCGGGGGCGGCCCGTGTCGGCCCGCGCCCACGACCGACCCGCGATGGTCGACCGAAGGGCGCGACGGACGGCCGGATCGGCGCACCGCCGGATCGGCGGCGTGCCGGATCGGCGGCGTGCCGGGGACCGAGGCGGCGGTGGACGCGGGGCGGAAGAGGGGCCGGTCGGACGGGGTGCGGTCGGACGAGGGCCGGCAGGGTGCGGTCAGGCGGGGCGTTCCAGGACCGCCATGGCCGCGTTGTGGCCGGGCACCCCGCTGACCCCTCCCCCACGGACGGCGCCCGCGCCGCACAGCAGGACGGGTTCATGGGCGGTCTCCACCCCCCAGCGGCCGATGCCCTCCCGCGCGTAGGGGAAGGCGAGGTCGCGGTGGAAGATGTTGCCGCCGGGCAGCCGCAGATCGGCCTCCAGGTCGAGCGGGGTCCTCGCCTCGACGCAGGGACGTCCGTCCGCGTCGGTGGCGAGACAGTCCGCGAGCGGTTCCGCGAGATGGGCGTCGAGTTGGGCGAGGGTCGCGGCGAGCACCTCGGCGCGGGTCGCGGTGTTGTCCGCGCGGAACAGCCGCGCGGGGGTGTGCAGTCCGAAGAGGGTGAGGGTCTGGTAGCCGCGGCGGACCAGGTCGGGCGCGAGGATCGTGGGGTCGGTCAGGGAGTGGCAGTAGATCTCCGACGGCGGTGCGGAAGGCACCGAGCCCGCCGCGGCCTCGGCGTACGCGGTCGCCAGCGCGTCGTACCCCTCGGCGACGTGGAACGTCCCGGCGAACGCCTCGCGGGGGTCCACGGTGGTGTCCCGCAGCCGGGGCAGCCGGGTCAGCAGCATGTTCACCTTGAACTGGGCGCCTTCGGCGGGCTCGGGGGGTTCCTCGTCGAGGAGCGCGGCGAGTGCTTCGGGCGACGCGTTGACGAGGACGTGCCGCGCGCCCACCCGTACTGTGTCGTCGCCCGTGCCCGTGCGGAACTCCACCTCGGCGGCGCGGGTGCCGGGGGTGATCCGGGTGACCTCGTGTCCGGTGCGGATCTCCGCCCCGGCGGCGCGGGCCGCGTCCGCGAGGGCGTCGGTCAGGGCGCCCATCCCGCCGACGGGCACGTTCCAGTCGCCGGTGCCGCCGCCGATCACGTGGTAGAGGAAGCACGCGTTCTGCCGCAGTGACGGGTCATGGGCGTCCGCGAACGTCCCGATCAGCGCGTCCGTCAGCACCACCCCGCGCACCAGGTCGTCGTGGAAGCGCTCCTCGACGGCGGCCCCGATCGGTTCCTCGAACAGGGCGCGCCAGGCGGTGTCGTCGTCGATCCGGCGGCGCAGTTGCGCGCGGGTGGGCAGCGGTTCGGTGAGGGTCGGGAAGACGCGCCGCGCGACCCGCCCGGTCAGCGCCTGGAACTCCTCCCACGCCGCGTACTCGCGTCCGCCCCCGGTGAGCCGCTCGAACGAGGCGCGGGTGCGGGCCCGTCCGCCGCCGACGAGCAGCCCGGTGGCCCGGCCGCCGCGTTCGGCGGGGGTGTACGAGGAAACGGACCGCTCCCGGACCGCGAACCGCAGCCCCAGATCGTCGACGATCTTCCGCGGCAGCAGGCTCACCAGGTACGAGTAGCGCGACAGCCGGGCGTCTACCCCCGGGAACGGGCGGGCGGACACGGCCGCGCCGCCGGTGACGGCCAGTCGTTCCAGGACGAGGACGCGGCGCCCCGCGCGGGCGAGATAGGCGGCGGCGGTGAGGCCGTTGTGTCCACCGCCGACGATCACGGCGTCGTACGAGGCAGGAGCGGGCATGGTCCTTCGTAACACGCGTGCGGCCGGGCGGCCAGTGTCCGTGGCCGCCCGGTCGCTGTCGGTCCGGGGGCGGCCGGGTGGTGCGGTGGGCGCCGTCCGGGCCGTGGGGCGGCCGGGTGGTGCGGTGAGGAGCGCCGTGCGGGCCGGGGTCAGGCGGTGGTGCCGTGGCGCAGTGCGGCGACCCGGCGGTAGAGCTCGACGGCCTCCGCGCCCCGTCCGAGCTGTTCGAGGCAGTGGGCCTCGTCGTTGCGGCTGGCGAGGGTGTCGGGGTGGCCGGGTCCGAGGACCTCGTCCCGGGCGGCGGCCACCGCGCGGTACTCGACGAGGGCGTCCTCCCAGCGGCCGAGCCAGCCGAGCCCCACGGCGACCTCCCGGCGGCTGACCAGGGTGTCCGGATGGTGTGCGCCGAGGACGTGTTCCCGGGCCGCGCACACCTCGCGTGCCTCGGTGAGTGCCTCGTCCCAGCGGCCGAGGCGGCCGAGGTTGACGCCGAGGCCGTGCCGGGCCCGCAGGGTCTCGGGGTCGGCGGCGCCCTGGACCCGGGCCCGGTCGGCGGCCAGGGCCCGGTACAGCTCCAGGGCCAGGGCGCTGTGCCCGAGGCGGCCGAGGCTGATCCCCACCTCGTAGCGGGCGGCGAGGGTGTCGGGGTGGTCGGCGCCCAGGGAGCGGGCGCGGGCCTGCGCGACCTCGCGATAGGTGTCCAGCGCCTCCTGCCAGCGGCCGAGCTGGCCGAGCGCGTAGGCGACCTCGTAGCGGGTGACCAGGGTGTCCGGGTGGTCGGCGCCGAGGACCCGGGCGCGTGCGGCGGCGACCTCGCGGGCGATCCGGTGGGAGTCCTCCAGCCGCCCGAGGCGGCTGAGGTTGAAGGCGAGGTTGTGGCGGCAGCGCAGGGTGTCGGGGTGGTCGGCGCCCATGGTGCGTTCCCGGTCGGCGAGGACGGCCGTGTACACCTGATGGGCCTCGAAGTGGCGGCCGAGCTGCCCGAGGACGTACGCGGTCTCCCGCCGGGCGGCGAGCGTGTCGGGATGCCCGGGGCCGAGAACGCGTTCGCGGCCCTCGGCGACCTCGCCGTAGGCACGCAGCGCGTCGGTGGCGCGGCCGGTGCGGCTGAGGGTGAACGCGACCTCGTAGCGGCTGGCGAGGGTGTCGGGGTGGTCGGGACCGAGCGCGTGCTCGCGTTCGGCGGCGACCGCCCGGTGCACCTCACCGGCCTCGGTCCAGCGTCCGAGCCGGCCGAGGCTCAGTCCGGCGTTGTGCCGGGAGACCAGGACGGCGACGGTCTCCGGGGCGGGGGCCGGCCGTTCGGGCGCGAGGACGGGTCCGGTGCGGCGGCTGTCCGCGCGGGGTGTCCACTCCCCCGTCAGTCCGGCGGCCGGATCGGGCACGGTGGCCCGTACGGGGCCGACGGTGGCCTTGCGGCCGGTGGTCATGCCCCGGGTCCAGGACGGCAGCCTGGTCCCGCGCGGGGTGTCCGGACCGCCGTGGGACGCGGCCGGTACGGGCGGGCGGTGGGCCAGGGCGCGGCCCGCGGTGAGTCTGCGGCCCAGTTCGCGGGCGTCGCGGGGGCGTCCGGCGGGTTCCTTCGCGAGGAGGTCCAGGACGATCGTCTCGAAGTAGCCGGGCAGTTCGGCGCGGTGCCGGCGCGGTGGCCGGGGCGGGGTGTCCCGGTGGCCGACGAGGACGGCCCAGGCGTCGTCGAGGTCGAACGGCGGTGCGCCGGTGGCGATCTCGTAGAGGACGCAGCCGAACGAGTACAGGTCGCTGCGCTGGTCGACCTCGGAGCCGCCGATCTGCTCGGGGGACATGTAGTGCGGGGTGCCCATGGCGACGCCGGTACCGGTGAGCCGTGAGGTGAAGCCGACGTCGTGGCCGAAGCGGGCGATGCCGAAGTCGCAGATCTTCACGGTGCCGTCAGCCAGCCGCATGATGTTGGCGGGCTTGAGGTCCCGGTGCACGATGCCCTGTTCATGGGTGTACGCGAGGGCCGACGACACCTGTTCCGCGATGTCGACGACGTCGTCGACGGGCAGCGGACGCTGTTTGTTGTCCTCCAGGAGCTGGCTGAGGTTGCGTCCCTCCAGGAGTTCCATCACGAGGAACAGCACCCCGTCGGACTCACCGAAGTCATGGACGACGGTGACGCCGCGGTGCTGGAGCCCGGCGGCGACCCGCGCCTCACGCCGGAACCGCTCCCTGAGCACCCGTACCAGTGACTCGTCGTGCTGCGGTCCGAGCGGTTTGAGGCACTTCACGGCCACTCCCCGGCCCAGCGACTCGTCCTTGGCCCGCCACACCTCGCCCATGCCGCCCCGCCCGATCACATCGAGCAGCCGGTAGCGGCCCTGGATCAGTCTGGTGTCGGTCATCTCCCGTCGTCGCCCCCGTCGTCACCGCTCAGTGCCCTCCCCGGGCCCGTCCAGTATGGCTACCCCCGCCCCCGGTGTGTACGGGGCGGGACGGCTCCCGGGGCCGAGCCGTGACATGGCGCGGGGGATCCGCCTGGGCGGGGGCCGCGCGGGAGCGGGGACTACCCCGCCCTCGCCCACCCGCAGCCCCCACCCCGGCCGCCCTTGAACGGCCTCGTACCGGTGCGTAGGATCGCTGGGCACCCGGCCGATGAAACGTTTCATCCGACCGTCGGCCGTCTTCCGCCCGCGTTCACCGCACCCCGAGGATCTCCGATGGCCCATGACCGGAACCCCGACGGCGTCCCTCCCGCGCGGGACCCGGACGCACCGGGGCACAGCGCGTCGGACGGGCCGCTGCGGATCGTCCGCACCACCGTCGAGCACACGGAGAACCTGCTCGGTACGGATGTGCGGCGGCCCCGGCTCGGCTGGGAGCTGTCGGCCGAAGGGCAGCGGGGGGCGCGGCAGTCCGCGTACCAGGTGCGGGTGGCCCGTTCCGCCGCCGCGCTCGGGGACGGGCTCCGGACCGTCTGGGACTCCGGGCGGGTCGCGTCGGAACGTACCTTCGGGGTGCCGTACGACGGTCCCGGGCTGGAGGCCCGGACGCGCTACCACTGGCAGGTCAGGGTGTGGGACGGGGCCGGGCGGGTCTCGCGGTGGAGCGCGGTGCGCTGGTGGGAGACCGCGCTGCCGTCCGACGGGTGGCACGGGCACTGGATCGGGGCCGGACCGGCGGGCGGTAGCGGCGACGGGGAGGTGACGGCCCGTCCGGCGCCGCTGCTGCGGCGGGAGTTCACGGTCGGGGCGCCGGTGGCCCGCGCCCGGCTGTACATCAGCGGGCTGGCCTACTACGAGGCGGAGATCAACGGGCGGCGGGTGGGCGAACAGGTCCTCGACCCGGGGTTCACCGACTACGACGCGACGGTCCTCTACGCGGTCCACGACATCACCGGGCTGATCCGTCCGGGCGGCAACGCCATCGGGGTCACCCTCGGGCGGGGCTTCTTCGGGATGACGACACCGAACGTCTGGAACTGGCACCGGCCCCCGTGGCACGGCGAACCCCGACTGCTCGCCCAGCTGGAGATCGACCACCCCGACGGCACCCGGACCCTGGTCGCCACGGACGGGTCCTGGCGGATCACCGAGGGCCCCACGCGTACGGACTGCCTCTACGCGGGCGAGACGTACGACGCGCGGCTCGCGCCCGGCGGATGGTCGCTGCCCGGCTTCGACGACAGCGCGTGGTCGCCCGCCGGGCGGCGCCGCGCCCCCCTGGGGACCGTACGGGCGCAGCCGCACGAGCCGATCGAGGTGACCGGGACCGTGGAGCCCGTGGCCGTACGGGAGACACCCGGAGGGAGTCACGTCGTCGATCTGGGCCGCACCCTCGCGGGCTGGTCCCGGCTCACGGTCCGGGCCCCGGCCGGGACCGTGGTGCGGCTGACGTACGGCGAGAAACTCCACGACGACGGCACGGTGTTCGCGCGGACCGAGCATGTGCCGGGGCGGTTCCAGCGGGACGAGTACGTGTGCGCGGGAACGGGCGGCGACGAGGTGTGGGAGCCGCGCTTCTCGTACAAGGGCTTCCGGTACGTCGAGGTGAGCGGGGTGCCCCCGCTGCGGGGCCGGTGGTCGGTCGTGGGGCGCGAGGTGCGCACCCCGGTCGCGGAGGTGAGCGGGTTCCGCTGCTCGGAGGAGTTCTACGAACAGCTGGACCGGGCGATGCGGCGGACGGTCCGCAGCAATCTGCACGGCATCCCGACCGACACCCCGATGTACGAGAAGAACGGCTGGACCGGCGACGCGCAGCTCGGCGTACCGGTGATGACGTACGCGTTCGGCACGCACCGGCTGCTGGCGAAGTGGCTCGGGGACCTGCGGGACAGTCAGCGTCCCGACGGGCAGCTCCCGGTGATCGTGCCGAGCGGGGGCTGGGGGTACGAGGATCTGGCGCCGTCGCCGGAGTGGACGACGGTGTACCCCTTCCTGGTGCGGGAGATGTACCGGGTGTACGGCGACGAGCGGGCGGTGCGGGAGCACTGGAGGCCGGTGACGCGCTACCTCGACTGGGAGATCGCCCGGCTGCGCGACGGGCTCGCCGTCACCGAACTGGGCGACTATCTCGCGCCCGGGTACGGGGGCAATCCGCCGGAGGACACCCGGCTGACGGCGACGGCCTATCTGTACCGGGCGCTGCTCGCCACCGCCGAACTCGCCGGTCTGGTGGACGATCTGGACGCCCCGGACCAGGACGCGACAGCGGCCCGCTACCGGCGCACCGCCCATGAGCTGCGGGAGGCGTTCAACGCGGCCTTCCTCGGCCCGGCCGGCCACTACCGCACGGACCGTGACCCGGGCTACCGGCAGACCAGCAACTGCGTCCCGCTGGCGTTCGGTCTGGTGCCCCCGCACGCCCGGGAGTCGGTGACCGCGTCGCTGGTCGCGGACATCGCGGCCCGGGGCGGCCATCTCGACACGGGCGCGCTCGGCACCAGCGTCCTGCTGCCGCAGCTCAGCGAGCGGGGGCATCCGGAGGTCGCGCACACCCTCGCGACCCGGCGGACGTACCCGAGTTGGGGGTACTGGTTCGAGCGGGGCGCGGACACCATGTGGGAGATGTGGCAGGCCGATTCACGCTCCCGCGCCCACTACTTCCAGGGGACGGTGGCGCAGTGGCTGTACGAGAACGTGGCCGGGCTGCGCCCCGGGGACGCGGGGTACGGCTCCTTCGTGGTGCGGCCGGACGGGCGCGCGGGGGTGGAGTGGGCCCGGACCTCGATCCGGACGGTACGGGGTGAGGCGGGTGTGGAGTGGTCGGGCGGGTCCGGTGCGGAGCCGTTCCGGATGAGTGTGCGGGTGCCGGTGGGGGCGACGGCGGAGGTGCATGTGCCGATGGGTCCGGGTCCGGGGACGGTGGCCGTGTCGGCGCACCCCGACGCGCGGTGGGTACGGGTGGAACGGGGGTTCCAGGTGTTCCGGGTGCCGCAGGGGCGATGGGCGTTCACGGCGGGGTGATCCCGCCCGCTGAGGGTTCCCCCGGACACCCGCCGCCCGGCACCCGGCACCCGGCCACCGGCCACCGGCCACCAGCCACCAGCCACCGGCCACCGGCCACCGGCACCCGCTTACCCGGTCCCGCCCCCGGCGTCAGGGCCCCGCGTCGGCGCCGGTCCCCAGACGTACCGCCAGCCCGTCGAGCACGACATCCAGCTTGCGCCACAGATGCTCCCGGGGCGCGCTCGCGATGCGTTCGACGGCGCCGCGTACCTCGGGGGTGTACAGGGCGAGGGAGTCGGTGATGGCGGTGGAGCGGCGTTCAGGGGCGGCGGGGTCGCGGAGCCGGAGGGTCTGGGTGGCGCCGTCGTGGATGAGGTCGACGACCGCGTCCACGGCGAGCACCGCCTCGTCGAGGGTGAATCCGAGACCGGTCAGATCGCGGACCAGGCGTTCGAAGCGGAGGGTGGCGGCGCCGACGAGTCCGGTGTGGTGCTCGGGGACGAGCCCGGCGTAGCGGATCAGCAGCTCGAAGCGGGTGGCCGCCTCCGTCTCCAGATAGCGGCGCCAGCCGAGTGCGGGCGAGGGCAGCGGCGCGGCCCGGAAGACGGTCTCCAGCGCGGCGCCGATCAGGTCGTCCAGACTGTCGACATAGCGATAGAGGCTCGCCGGAGCGGCGTTCAGGGCGGTGGCGACAGCCTGCACGGAGACCTGTTCGATGCCGAGTTCGACGGCGGCTCCGATGATCTTCTCCCGGCTGAGGCGGGGTTTGGGGCCGGGTCGGCGGCCGGGGCGCGGGGAGGTCTCGGACGGCACCACGCGAGGGTATCGCCCGCCGGGCGCCCGCGCCGAACCGGCCGTCGCACGTCAGCGCCGTGATCGTCATGTCCCGGGCGGGCGCGGCCCGATGACGGCCGGTACCGGCCGGACACAATTGCGAATTGGCTTCACCATTAAGTAAGGTGCCCCTAACTTCACGAGAGGGGGCGCCGTGCTGCACGCGGTGAGCGGTGCGCTGCGCCGGGCCGGAGCGGTCCGCGGCGGGGCCGGCAAGGAGGCGTTCGCCGAACTGACCGCGCCGGTGGCGGGACGGCTGCGGGCGGCGGTGGCGCTCCAGGGGGTGGCGACCGCCGTCGGGCTGGTGCCGTTCCTCGGGATCTGGGCGATCGCGGAGGCGGCCCTCGACGGCCGGGCGACCCGGCAGCGGATCTGGGCCTGGGTCGCGGTCGTCGTGGCGAGCGCCGTGGTCGCCTGCGCGGTACGGCTGGCGGCGTACGCGATCAGCCACCGGGCGGATCTCGTGGTCGCCGACTCGGTACGGCGGCGGATCGCGGACCATCTGTCGCGGGTGCCGCTCGGCTGGTTCACCTCCGGGGCGGCGAGCCGGGGCCTGGACGCGCTCCACAACGACGTGGGGGATCTGCATCCGGCCATCGCGCACGGCAGGCTCGACGTCGCCGCGTCGGTGGTCGCGCCGGTCGCGGCGTACGGCTGGCTGCTGTGCGCGGACTGGCGGCTCGCGCTGGTGGTGGCCGTCCCCGTCGGCGCGTCGTTCGTCCTGTACGTCCGGGCGCTGTCCGGGGCCGAGGAGCGGATGCGGCTGGTGCCGCTGGGGATGCTCGCGGTGAGCGGCGCGGTCACCGCGCTGGTACGGGATCTGCCCACGCTGCGGGTGCTCGGCGGCCCGGGTGCTCGGCGCCCCGAGGCGGCGGCGCTTCGCGCGGCCGACCGGTTGCGCGACGGGCTGCGGACCGCGGTCGCCGAACAGGAATCGCGCGGGGCGCGGGCGAACGCCCTGATCTCGCCGGTCGTCACCCTGACGCTGGTGCTGGCCGTCGGCACCTGGTTCGTGTCCGCCGGGTGGGCCGCCGCCGTGGATCTGCTGCCGTTCCTGCTGCTCGCCGTGACCGTGTCCGGGGTGCACCGGATCGCGGAGACGGGCAGTTCGCTGCGGCTCGCGTACGCGGCGGCCGGGCGGCTGCGCGCGATCCTCGATCTGCCGACGCTGCCGGAGAGCGGCGCGCCCCGCGAACCGGACGGACACCGGGTGGAACTGACGGGGGTGGGGTTCGCGCACGAGCCGGGCACGCCGGTGCTGGAGGGGGTGGACCTGACGCTGGCGCCGGGGACGATGACCGCCCTGGTCGGTCCGTCCGGCGCGGGCAAGTCGACCCTGGCGGCCCTCGTCGCCCGGTTCCACGACCCGGACACCGGGTCGGTGCGGCTCGGCGGGGTCGATCTGCGGGACCTCGCGGGCCACACCCTGTACCGGCGGGTGGGGTTCGTGCTCCAGGACTCGGTCCTGCTGCGGACCTCGCTGCGGGACAACATCCGGCTCGCCGTGCCGGACGCCGGCGACGCGGCGGTGGCCGCGGCGGCCCGCGCGGCGGGTGTCCATGAGCGGATTCTCGCGCTGCCCCGGGGCTATGACTCGGTGGCCGGTGAGGACGCGCGGCTGTCCGGCGGGGAGCGGCAGCGGGTCGCGATCGCGCGGGCGCTGCTCGCCGACCCGCCGGTGCTGGTGCTCGACGAGCCGACCGCGCATGTGGACCCCGAGTCGGAGGCGGCGATCCAGACGGCGCTGTCCCGGCTGGCGGCCGGGCGTACGGTCCTGGTGGTCGCCCACCGGCTGTCGACGGTGACCCGCGCCGATCAGATCGTCGTCCTGGACCGGGGCCGGATCGTCCAGCGGGGCCGCCACGCGGAGCTCCTCGCGCGCGGTGGGGTGTACCGGGAACTGTGGCGGGCTCTTGAGGGCGATCCGCCGGCCGGGCCGGTCCCCGCGGCCGGCCGTCCCGCGTCCGTCACGGCCACGGGCGGGGTGACCCGGTGATCCGCGACCTGTTCGCCGTCCTCGACGCGCGGTCCGCCCGGGCCAACCGCCGCCAGCTGGCGCGGATCACCGTCCTCGCACTGCTGGAGGGCCTGTCGTACGGGCTCGCGCTGCCGGTCCTCGCGGCGCTGCTGCGCGGCGACACGGCCGGGGCCGGCCGCTGGCTGGCCGTGCTCGCGGGAGTGACCGTCCTGACGATGCTGGCACGCCGGCGTCAGATCACCCGGGGCGCGGCGACCGCGATCGGGACGATTCACGCGCTCCAGCGGCGGCTCGTCTCGCATCTGGCCGTACTGCCCGTCGATTGGTTCACGGCGCGCCGGTCGGCGGCGCTGCCGCAGATCGTCACGGCCGGGGCCATCGGCGCCGGGCGCGGGGTGCCGTACCAGTTCATCTCGCTGGTGGGCGGGGTGGTGACCCCGGCCGTGGTGCTGGGGGTGGCGGCGCTGGTGGACTGGCGGCCCGCCCTGGTGATGCTGCTGACCGCGCCGCTGCTGTACGCGGTGCACCGGCGGACGACGGCGGTGGTGGACCGGGTCGAGGAGCGGACCCACGCGGCGGACGCGGAGGCGTCGGCGCGGGTGGTGGAGTTCGCCGAGGCGCAGGCCACCTTGCGGGCGTCGGGCAGCGAGGGGCTGGGCCGGGCGCTGCTGACCGACGCGCTGGACGCGGCGGGGGCGGCGCGGCGGGCCGATGTGCGGCGGGAGATCACGGCCCGGGTCGGTTTCGGGGTGGCCGTGCATCTCGCGGTCGGCGCGGTGGTCGCGGCGGTGGCGTGGCTGCTGCTGCGTGAGCCGTCGGACAGCGCGCTGCTGGTGGCGCTGCTGGTGCTGGCGGTGCGGTTCGCGGAGCCGGTCTCGGCCCTCGGGGACGTGGCGCGGGACATGCGCTCGGGCCGTAAGCAGGTGGCGCGGATCGGTGAGTTGCTGGCGGCCGGGCCGCTGCCCGTGCCGGACGAGCCGCTCGGGCTGCCGGACGGCGGACTCGATCTGGAGTTCCGGGCCGTCGGTCTCGCCCACGGGGAGCGGAGCGTCCTGGACGGGTTCACCCTGCGGGTCCCGGCGGGGACGACGACGGCGCTGGTGGGGCCGTCGGGCGCGGGCAAGACGACCGCGCTGCGGCTGGCGGCCCGGTTCGCCGACCCGGACACCGGACAGGTCCTCGTCGGCGGCACCGATGTACGCGACCTGGCGCCGGACACGCTGTACGGGGCGCTGTCGGTGGTGCTCCAGGACGTGGCGCTCACCGAGGGCACCGTGCGGGAGAACGTGCTCGCGGGGCGGCCGGACGCCGACGCGGAGCAGTTGGCGCGGGCCGCCGCGCTGGCCGGGGTGGACGAGATGGTGGCGCGGCTGCCGCGCGGCTGGGACACCCCGGTCGGGGACCGGGGCGCGGCGCTGTCGGGCGGTGAGCGGCAGCGGGTGGCGCTGGCGCGGGCCGCGCTGCGTCAGGGGCGGGTGGTGCTCCTCGACGAGGCGACGTCCGCGCTGGACCCGGTCAGCGAACGGATCGTCGCGCGCTGGGTCGCGGGGCTCGCGGGCCGGGCGACGCTGCTGGTGGTCGCCCATCAGCTGCACACCATCGCGTCCGCCGACCAGATCGTCGTCCTCGGTGACGACCCCGCGGGCCGGGTGGTGGAACGCGGTACGCACGACGAACTGCTGGCTCTCGACGGACGGTACGCCCGGATGTGGCGGACCCGGTCCGCGGCCGAGGGCTGGCGGCTGGGCCCTGTGGAACAGCCCGATCCCCTGGAAGAGGAAGGTGCACTGTCATGATCTACGCCGAGCTGCGGGTGACCGCCGTGGCCGATGTCACCCCGGCCATGCGGAGGATCACGCTCAGCGGGGAGGGGCTGGCGGACTTCGTGCCGCTCGCCCCCGACCAGCAGATCAAGCTGTTCTTCGCCCGGGACGGCGGGGTGCCCCGGGTGCCGCCGCCGCCCGCCGACGGGGACGTCGCCACCTGGTACCAGCGGTATCTGGCGATCCCCGAGCCCGAACGGCCATGGATGCGGACCTACTCGGTGCGCCACCACCGGCCGGGGCGGCGGGAGATCGATGTGGACTTCGCGCTGCACGGGCCGGGCGGCGGCGAAGGCCCCGCGTCCCGCTGGGCGTTCACGGCGCGGCCCGGCGCGGTGGTGGGGCTGGTCGGCCCGGCGGCCAGCACCCTGCGCAGAGCGGATGCCCCGGACTGGCGGCTGTTCGCCGGTGACGAGACGGCGCTGCCGGCCATCGGGGCCCTCGTCGAGTCGCTGGAACCGGGCGCGCGGGCGCTGGTGTTCGCGGAGGTCGCGGGGCCCGGTGAGGAGCAGGGCTGGACGAGCGCGGGTCTGGTGGAGACGCACTGGCTGCACCGGGGTCCGGTCGCGCCGGGCCGGTCCACGGCACTGGTGGACGCGTTGCGCGCGGCCCCGTTCCCGTCCGGTGAGGTCTTCGCCTGGGTGGCCGGGGAGGCGTCGGCGGTTCGCGCGGTCCGCCGTCATCTGGTGAACGAGCGGGGCATCGACAAACGTCAGGTCGCCTTCACCGGCTACTGGCGGCTGCGGCTCGCCCAGGACGACGCGCCGACCGCCGAGGACGCGGCCGACCGGACGGAGGCCCTGGCGGATCTCGCCGAGGCCCAGGCCCGGCAGGGCGCCTGACCCGCGTTCCAGGGGCCGGTCCCGGCCCGGCCCGACCCTGTCAGCTCAGTACACGCACCCGCACACGCACACGCAAGAGATCGAGGAACCGCCATGCCCAGACTCCCCCGTACCCTCGTCGCCGCCGCGCTGGCCGCTGTGACGGGGCTGGCCCTGTCCGGCTGCGGGGGTGACGGGGCGCCCACGGTGACGAAGCCGTCGGGGCAGCAGGCCGAGGGCTCCGGCGCGTTCCCGGTGACGGTGACCCACGCGCAGGGGACGGTGACCGTGCCCAGCAAGCCCGAGCGGGTCGTCGTCCTCGGCTTCGCGGACGCCCAGATAGCCGCCGCGCTGGACGCCCCGGTGGTCGGCGCCGCCCGCAACACCTCCTCGCCGGACGGCAACTGGCCGGGGGTGAAGCCCGCGTTCGCGTCGGACATCGTCACGCTGGACTCGCTGAACCCGAATCTGGAGAAGATCGCCGCGCTGGACCCCGATCTGATCCTGATGACGACGGCGCAGCCCGCGTTCGGCAACGCGTACGACAAGCTGTCGGAGTTCGCGCCGGTGATCTCGTACAAGGAGAAGCTCCTGCACGACTCCGGCGACGAGTTGACGACACTGATCGGGGCGGCGCTCGGGAAGAAGGAGAAGGCGGCGGAGCTGATCGCCTCCTCCCGGGCGGCTCTCGCCGGTTTCACGAAGGAGCATCCGGGGCTGAAGGGCAAGGAGTACGCGTTCGGTCAGCAGTACGACGGCACGGTGTACGCGGTGGTGGCGCCCGGCGGGCCCACGGTGGCGTTCTTCGGGGCGCTGGGGATGCGGCTGCCGAAGGAACTCGCGGCGCTGCCCGTCACCCTGGGCGGTTCCACGGCGATCGCGCCGGAGCGGCTGGATCTGCTGGACAGCGCGGATGTCGCCTTCTTCGGGGTGTACGGCGCGAAGGAGCGCGGTGCCTTCGTGAAGCGGCCCCTGGTGTCCGGGCTCGATCTGACGAAGAGCGGGAACCTGAACTTCCTGGAGATCAACGAGGCGGCCATGCTGCTGGGTCCGAACCCCGCGGTCACCGGTGAACTGCTGGCGCGGCTCGGTCCGGCGCTGAAGAAGATCGCGTCCTGATGGGCCGTCTCACCCTGGATCTGACACCGCTGCGCGGACGCGGCTTCCGCGCGGTGTTCGTGGGCCGGACGGTCGCGGTGTTCGGGATCGGTTTCGCGCTGGTGGCGGTGCCGCTCCAGGTGTACGCGCTGACCGGCTCGACCGCGCGGGTCGCGACGGTCACCGTGGCGGTGGGCGCGGCGGCGTTCACGGGCACCCTGCTCGGTGGGGTGCTCGCGGACCGCTTCGACCGGGGCCGGGTCATCGTGGTGGCGCGGGCGTCCGTGGGGGTGGTGTTCGCCGTCCTCGCCGTGAACGCGGCGGCACCGGAGCCGCGGTTATGGGTCATCCATGTGTGCGGGATGGCCGAGGGCATCGCGGACGGGGTGTCGGGGACGGCGCTGATGGCGGCGACACCGAGCCTGGTGCCGAAGGACCGGCTGGCGGCGGCGGGTGCGCTGATGGCGGTGACCGTCGATCTCGGGTCGGTCGCGGCCCCCGCCCTGGGCGGGCTGTTGGTGACGACCACCGGGTTCTGGGGCAACTACGCGGTGTGCGCGGCCCTCGCGGTCGTCACCACGGCCGCCCTCAGCAGGCTGCCGCCGCTGCCGCCACCCGGGGCGGTGCCCGGTGAGACGGCCGCGAGGGCGGTCGTGGCGGGCACCCGGTTCGCCGTCCGGGACCGGATCGTGGGGCCCACGCTGCTGGTCGGGCTCGCCGCGATGGTGCTGTCCGGCTGGCATGTCCTGCTGCCGGAGTACGGGAGTCGGGTGCTCGGTGTCGGCCCCGGCGCCCTGGGTGTGCTGTACGCGGCCCCGGCGGCGGGGGCCTTGCTGACCTCGCTGACCAGCGGCTGGACCGGGCGGGTCCGGCGGCCCGGGGCGGTGGCGATCGGCGCGCTGCTGGTGTCCGGGGCGGGGCTCGCCGTCACGGGGCTCGCGGGCGGGGTGGTCCTCGCGGTCGCCGGTCTGGCGCTGTTCGGGGCGGGCCGGGTCGCCGGTGACGTGCTGCGGTACGCGCTGGTGCAGCGGCACACCCCGGACCGGTTCCGGGGGCGGGTCGCGGCGCTGTGGACGGCGCAGATCACGACGGGGGTCGCGGTCGGCGGGGCGGTGGCGGGCGGGGTGGCCCTGCTGATGTCCCCGGCGGGCGCGTTCCTGGTGTACGGCGCGGTGGGTGTGGTCTGCGCGGTGGCTCTCGCGCTGGGCGCGCCGACGCTACGCGGCGTCGGTCCGGACGCCTGAGCCGAGCGGTGCGGCCGGGTCCTCGAAGCGGGGTCCGCCCAGCCGGTGCAGGGTGAAGGTGTCGGCGCCCCAGCGGACGTTGCGGCGGCACTCCAGGCCCTGGCGGGCGAGGTGCGGGGCGAGCCGCTCGACCCGGGCGCGCAGCGCGCGCAGACTCATCGGGCGGGACGGGTCCCCGAGCAGCCAGCGCAGATCGTGGCAGCAGAGCGGGGAGCGGGCGCCGAGCAGGATCTCCAGCAGCAGCGACTGGCTGCGGTAGGGCCGCAGCGGTTCGCCCCCTCGGCCCCGCGCGGGTCCGGGGGCGCGCCGCAGCCAGCGCAGGTCCGCCTCGATCCGGGCGGCGATCGCGCTCTCCGCGGTGTTCCTGCACAGGACGTTGACCGCTCCGGCGGCGAGCAGCGCGGCGCAGTCGACCCGGCCCGGGGTGGACACGGCGACCGGGGCGAGCAGCCGTAACGCGCGTACGCGGCGGACGAGTTCGGCGGTGGGCTCGGGGCGCGGGGTGTCGAGCAGGGCGAGCACTCCGGGGGCGCGGCGCAGATACTCGTAGCCGCGCTGGTCGCCCCAGCGGCGGACGACGAAGCGCGGCGGGCCCGCGCGGTGCAGTCGCTTGGCCCAGGCGACGCTGGCCTCGATGTCCGGCGAGACGATCACCACGAGCGGGCCCGCGCCGCCGCGCGGGGCCCGGGGCCTGCCGCGGGGCGCTGCCGTGGTGCGGGGCTGCTCGATGGTCAGCATCCGGTCGTCCTCCGTTCGGGCCTCGGGCCCGGCTCCCCACGGTCCGCGGTGAGGAACCGCCTCGGAGCGGCCTACCTACATGTTAGGTACCCGTCGCGGAGCACCGTCAAGCCCGGACGGCTCGACTCCCTTGCGGACGAGCCCGCTTGAAACCCTTCACGCGAGGAAGATCGACGGGCGTCATCGCAGGTCGGCGGCGTACGGCCGCCGGAAGGCGTTCCGAAGGAAGGCTACTTAACATGTAACTAAGTGATCGTCACGAAGGGGACGGCGGGACGCGAGGGGCGGACGGGTCAGCGGCCGAGGATGTCGCCGAGTTCCCGGTCGAGCCGGAGCAGGGCTTCCTCGGGCGGGACCCGCTGGGTCAACGCGCCGTGCGTCACGGCGGCCACGGCCAGACTGACCTGCTCGTAGTGGACGCTGGTGAGCCGCACCCGGGCCGACCGTACGCCGCGCGCCAGTTCCGGCAGATACGGGAAGCGTCGTACCAGCGCGGGGTCGCTGTACAGCGAGGCGCGTACCGGTGGCAGCGCGCCTTCCGTGAGCACCTGCCGCTGCGCCTTCTCACCGAGGAGGTGGGCGAGCAGGTCGGCGGCGGAACGCGGGTGCGGGGAGCGGGCGTTGACGGCGAGGTTGGAGCCGCCGAGGACGCCCGCGCCGGGGCCGTCCCGGCCGGGCAGCGGCACCGCCCCGACCTTGCCGGCGACCGGGGAGCCGGGCGCGGAGGCCAGTGCGTACACATAGGGCCAGTTCCGCAGGAACAACAGCTCACCGGACTGGAACGCCAGCCGTGAGGTCTCCTCCTTGTAGGTCAGGGCCTGTTCGGGTATCCAGCCCTCGCGCAGCCCGTCGGTGAGGAACCGGAGTCCTTCGAGGGCCGCGGGCGAGGCCACCGTGATCTCACCGTCGGGTCCGGTGAGCGAGCCGCCCGCCGACTGGATCGCCTCGGTGACGTTCACCGTCAGCCCCTCGTACGGCAGGAGCTGGCCCGCGTAGCCCTGCATGCCGTACTCGGCGGACAGGGTGGCGGCCTGGTCGGCGAGTTCGTCCCAGGTGCGCGGCGGGCCGAGCCCTTCCCGGGCGAGGATGTCCTTGCGGTAGTAGAGCAGGCCCGCGTTGGTGACATACGGCGCCGCGTACAGGCGGCCCCGGTAGGTGCCGGTGTCCAGGACGGGCGGCAGCAGGGAGTCGAGGGGCAGTGCGGAGCGGTCGAGGGGGGCGATCCAGCCGTGCCCGGCGAACTCCGCGGTCCACGCCACGTCGATGTTCAGGACGTCGAAACGGGTGCTGCCCGCGCGCAGGCTGTCCCGCATCTGGGCGTGGACCTCGTCGGCGGCCTCGGGCAGTTCGACGAGTTCGACCCGCTCGGCGGGGCGTGCCCGGTTCCAGTCGTCGAGGACGCGGTGGAGGTAGCGGGTCAGGTCGCGGCCGGTGACCATGGTCAGCGGGCCCCGCCCGTCGGACGCGGCGCCGACCGGGTCCCGTTCGGCGCCGGACGCGGTCAGCGCGGTCAGCAGCAGCGCCGTGGCCAGGACCGCCCGCCCGGTCAGGCGGAGCCGCCGAACCAGGTCGTCACCGACGCCGCGCATCGCTTCCCGCCCTCCCCCGGCCGCCCGGGAGCGGTCCTCCCCTGACGGTCACGTCCTTCCGAGTGCCGCACCAGGCATCATGTATACCTGCGGAACGGTGCGACACCCATCGGCACGGATCGTTGTCCGACCGTACGTGTCGAGATACGAACCGGCGGTTCGCGGCGGAGCGTCCGCCCTGTTGTCCTAGGAGGGACCCGGCACCGTGCGTCTTCACCTGCTGGCGCTGCTCGCCGGTGGTCCCGCCCACGGTTACGAGCTGAAACAGGCTCTGGAGAAACTCCTGGGCGGGGCGTACCCTCAGCCGAACATCGGGCAGATCTACGTCACACTCGGCAGGCTGGAGCAGGCGGGGCTCATCGAGGGGAAGCATGTGAGCCAGTCGGACCGGCCCGACAAGAAGATCTACGAGATCACGGCGGCCGGCCGGGAAGCGGTCGACGCCTGGTACGAGACGCCCTCGGAGACCCCGCGGGTGCGCGACGACTTCTTCATGAAGCTCGCCCTCGCCCATCTCACCGGTGCGGCCGACCAGATCAACCTCATCAACAAGCAGCGGCGCCACTACCTCACCCTGATGCGGGCCCTGTCCCGGCTGGAGCGCGGGGACGGCGAGCCCACCGGCCGGATCGCCCGGCTCCTGGTCGAGGGGGCGTCACTGCATCTCCAGGCCGATCTCGACTGGCTGGAGCGCTGCCAGGAGGAACTCGAATGAGTGCCGACCCCACCGCCGCGGACGGCCCGGACACCCCGACGGCCCACGAGGGCGGCGGCCCCGACAACGGTCCGCTGCTCTCCGTACGCGGTCTGACGAAGAGCCATCCCGGGGACGGGGGTCCCGTGCACGCCGTGCGGGGCATCGATCTCGACGTGGCGCGCGGGCAGTTCGTGGCGATCACCGGTACCTCGGGGGCGGGCAAGTCGACGCTGCTGCATCTGCTGGGCGGTCTGGAGCGGCCCGACAGCGGCACGATCCGGCTGGCGGGACGGCGCGTCGACGGGCTGAGCGAGGCCCGCTGGGCCGTGCTGCGCCGCCGCAGGCTGGGTATCGTCTTCCAGTTCTTCAACCTGGTGTCCACCCTGACCGTCGCCGACAACGTCGAGATGCCCGCGCTGCTCGCGGGGCGCGGCGCCCGCTCCGGCCGGTCCGATGTACGCGAACTGCTCGTCAGGCTCGGGCTGGACGGCAAACGGGACACCCTGCCGGGCGATCTGTCCGGCGGTGAGCAGCAGCGGGTGGCGCTGGCGCGGGCGCTGGTGAACCGGCCCGACCTGCTGCTGGCCGACGAACCGACGGGCAGCCTCGACAACCGGGGCACACGTGAGGTGGTCAACCTGCTGAGCGAGTTCCACGCGCGGGGCCAGACGATCGTCCTGGTCACCCATGACGCCCGGGTGGCGAGCGCGGCCGAGCGGGTCCTGACGGTCAGCGACGGCCGGATCGTCGACGACATCGACCTGACCGACGGGAACGGGAGCGCGGCGGGCGCCGCCGGACTCGTCGAACTGGCGGAGTGAGCCGGTGCGGGCCATCCTGCGCTGGGCGCTCGCCGATCTGCGGACCCATCGCGGCCAGGCCGCGTCGCTGGCACTGGCGACGGCGGGGGTGACGGCGGCGCTGCTGTTGTCGGCGGCGCTGTTCCAGTTCGCGGCCAGCCCCTGGCAGCGGGTGTTCACGGAGACCCGGGGCAGTCATGTGTGGCTGCGGGTCACCGCAACCGCCGAGACCGGGGGCCTGCGGGAACTGCCGGGCGTGGCAGGTGTGTCGGGCCCGTACGGCACGGCCCCGCTCACCGCGACGAGCGCCACGTCGACTGCGGCCGTGGACCTGCGGGCGGTGCGCCCCGACGGGCCGACGGCCCGGGAGCGGCGGTTCCTCACCGGCCGCTGGCTGTCCGGCGCGGGCGACGAGGTGGTCCTCGACCGCGCGACCGCGCAGGCCCTGTGGGTGGGCCCCGGTGACGAACTTCCCGTCCGCGCCGCCCCTTCCCGGCGGGGCACCCTGAAGGTGGTCGGGGTGCTGGCGACCGCCGAGGCGGGCTACGCGCCCGGTGAGCGTCCGGGCACGGGCTGGGCCGGTGCGGGCACGGTCACCCGGTACGTCACCGGGGACGCCCCGGGCCGGACGGTGGGGCTGCGGCTCGCGAACGCGTCGGACACCGACTTCGTGGTCCAGCAGGCGATCGCGGCCGTGGGTCCCGAGCATGTGGTGCGCGTGTCGACCTGGCGTCAGGCACGGTCGGCGGTCGGCGAGGACGACCGGCTGCTGGGGCGGTTGCTGCGGGTGTTCGGGCTGGGCGCGCTGCTCGCGGCGGCGCTCGCGGTCACCGGCGGGGTGGGCGGCCGGGTCCGGGGCCAGGTACGGGACATCGCGGTGCTCAAGGCGATCGGGATGACCCCGCGCCAGATCGCGGTGATGTTCTTCGCCCAGCACGCGGCCCTCGCGCTCGCCGGGGCGGCGCTCGGAACGCTGGTGGTGCGGACGGCGGGCTCGTACGTGCCCGGGTCGATCGGTGAGGCGGTGCCGCACGGTCTCGCCCTGCCGGAGGCGGTCCCGGTCGCCGCGGCGGTCGCGGGGGCGACGGTGGTGGTCATCGCCGCGGCGACCGCGCTGGCCGCGTGGCGGGCGGCGCGGGTCCCGCCGAGCCCGATGGCCCGGGTGGCCCGGCCCCGGGTGCGGCGGATGTCACGGACGGCCCGGTGCGCGCTGCGCTGGGGGGTGCCCCCGCCGCTGGTGCTGGGCTGGCGGGAGGCGACGCACCGGCGCTCACGGTTCGCCGGGGCGGTGGCCAGGCTCGCGGTGCCGGTGCTGATGGCGACGGTGGCGCTGGCCGCGCTCACCACCCTGGGCGTACTGCGCGGCGGCGACGGCGAGGTGAACCCGGCGGCGCCGCTCACCCTGCGCCAGGACGGCGCGGGACTGGACGCCACGGATCTGGCGCGGGTCGGGGCGGACCCCCGGGTCCGGGCGGTGTACCCGGCGGCGGAGGTCACCGCGCTGATCCCGGGCCAGACCCGGTCGGTCACCCTGCGGGGGCTGGGCTCCCAGGGGCACCCGTACCCGTTCGTGGTGGTGGCGGGCCGCACCCCGGCCGCGCCGAACGAGGCGGTGGCCGGGCAGGGGCTGCTCGACGCGACGGGGGTACGCGTCGGCGAGTGGGTGCGGCTCACCGTGGGCGGCACCCCGCACATCCTGCATGTCGTGGGCCGTTCCATCGAGCCAGAGCACGGCGGGCAGGTCGTCACGACGACGCTGGACACGCTGCGCGCGGGCGGCACGGTGAACGGCCCCCCGGCGTACGCGGTGATGCTGCGCCCCGGCGCCGACCAGGGCGTGACGGCGCGGGCCCTGGCGGAGGCGCTGCCGGACGCCGATGTACGCGGCGCGCCGCCGACGGTCGCCTCGGCGGTGCTGGTGAGCCGGGTGCTGACGGGACTGATCGGGGTCCTCGCGCTGATCGCGGTCGTGGAGCTGGCCGGGTCGGTGAGTTCCGCCGTACGCCAGCACACCCGTGAGCTGCCGGCGCTGCGGGCCATGGGGCTCACCCCCCGGCAGTGGATCGGGGTGGTGGTGACGCACTGCGCGGTGACGGCCGCGGGGGCGGCGGCCGTGGGGATCGCCGCGGGGCTGCTGGTCGCGCGACCGCTGATCGATCTGGAGGCGCACGGGAGCGGGGTGGGGGCCGGGATAGCGCGGTTGCCTCCGGCGTCGTCGTTGGTGGTGACGGCGGTCGGGCTGGTGCTGGTCGCTGTGGCGCTGGCGGTGGTGCCGTCCGCACGCGCGAAACGTGACCTGACGGTCGTCCGGGGGTGAGGCGGCGGCGGGTCGGTCACCGCCGCCTCGGCTCCCCGCCCGCGCCTGAGCCCCGGCTGTCCCGTACGGGGCGTTCCGGCGGCCCTGCGTGCTCGCCGGTGGGCCTACGGGTGCCCGTGCGGGTCGCTCGCGGGGGTGCGGTTCCCCGCACCCCTGGGTCTCCGCCGTTGGACGTACTTGATCCTGTGCGGGTCGCTCGTGGGTGCGCGGTTCCCCGCGCCCCTGGGTTCGTACCGGTGAGCGAACTTGTTCCTGCGCCCGTATCCCGGGGGCGCGCGGTTCCCCACGCCCCTGGGTCCGTACCCCTCAAGTGGTTGTCCGCAGGACCTGTTCCAACCAATCCCAGAGCACGCCTTCGCGGTCGGTGTCATAGGACTCGGCGGATGACGGCGTGACCTTCGTCCGGTGGATGTAGGCACCGGACGCGGCAGGTGTGACTCCGAGGATGGTGTCGGCGAATTTCCTTCCCGCGGGGACCGGGGTGTCCACGAGAGGTGTGACCGCGAGCAGCGGGATGATTTTGCTCATCAGGAAGGGGAAAGCTCCCCCCGCTTCGCGCGCGAGCCCGGTGCCGACCACAAGGCTGGGGTTGTACGAGACGATGTCGACACCTTCGGGCAGTCGTCGGGCCCATTCGTGGACCAGGTGGACGCCGCCGAGTTTGCTCGTCACGTAAGCACGACGGCCGGCCCGGACATTCCCGGAACGGTCGAATGCTCCGGGTCGGGAGATCTCCGGGATCGCCCAACGGGGTGCGGGCATGGTCCCCCCGGTATGCCGCAGATCACCGAAGTGCGCGTCGCTGACCGTGACGACGATGCGTGCCGGCGCCAGGATGTGGGGGTGCAGTCGCCTGAGAAGCTGGTGGGTGGACATCACGTTCACCGCGAAGGTTCTCTCGTATCCGTCGACCGTGGTCTGCAACGCGTCGGAGAGGTGGACACCCGCGTTGAAGACGAGCCCCCGCAACGGAGGCAACTCGCCGGAATCAAGAAGGTCTTCCAACTGCAAACCGGCGGCGTCGACACTCGCCTTGCTCGACAGGTCGATGTCGACGGTCGAGACGTGCGGAGAGATTTTCCGCAGGCCCGGCAGTATCTCGGCGGCAGAGGAGCCCCGGCCGAGAACCACAAGGTGGGTATCGGGGCTGCGTCCGAGGATGTCTCGCGCGGCTTCCAGGCCGATCCCCCGAGTGGCCCCGGTCATGATCAGGGTTCGGTTCGCTGCGTTCACGTGTGGACCTCCTGGTGGGATCGTGCGAGTGCTGGTGTGCGTCGACGTATCGCTCTTCGCCGCCGTCGACGCTGCCGGAGTGCTCGACGACCAGGAAGACTTCGTCGAGCCTGGTATCCGCAGGGCCACGCTCCCGGCCTGGCGCCTGCCACCGGTGAGGGACAATGAAGTCATGGCGGGAGACGAGCGGTCTGGTCTGGGCGAGTACCTGCGCCACCATCGCTCGGAAATGACACCCCGGAACCGACCCGGGGCGTCCCCTCTGTCCCATAGACGTGTGCCGGGCCTGCGCCGCCAGGAGCTCGCCGACATCGCGGGTATCTCGGTCGAGTACTACACCCGTCTCGAACAAGGGCGCGCGTCCCGCCCTTCGCGGGAGATCCTCACCGCGCTGGCGCGGGCCTTTCAGCTCTCGAACGCCGAGCGGGACCATTTGTTCCGACTCGCCGACGAGCGGACTCCGCGGCCGCCCGCACCGGCCGCGGATATCCGACCGGGGCTCCAGCACCTGCTCGACAGCCTGGACGACACGATGCCGGTCACCATTCACGACGGCCGGCTCGACATGCTGGCATTCAATGTCGCCGCGGCGGAACTGTTCGGACCCGTCTTCGACGACGGACCGTACGGCCACAACATCGTCCACCAGGCCTTCACATCGGCGGGACTCCGCGAGGTGCTCGGGAACGAGGGAGCGGAGCAACTGTCCCGGGTGGCCGCCGCCGAACTTCGCAAAGCGCTCGGTCTCTACCCGGAGGACGAGCGTCTTCGTTCTCTGTTCCGCGAACTGTCGGCGAGCGGTACCGAGTTCGGCCGACAGTGGGAGCGGGGAGAGATCGGGACATGGAGGTCCGCGATGAAGCGCGTCAACCATCCGACGAAAGGTCTGCTCGCGTTCGACAGCGAGATGCTGCACGACCCCGAGAACGACCACTGGGTCATGCTCTTCACCCCCCGTCGCGCATGATCTCCCGATCGGGCCGCGGACGCGTCCGCGCCGGTGGCGACAGGGAGACCTGCGGCAAGGTGTCCGACGGTACCCACCAGCGTCGGTCCGACCGGGGAACGGTGATCGTCGCCGCGGGCCCTCCCGAGGACCGGGAGCAGTGATCTTCTCGGTGGCGGTCACGACAGCATGCGGCTGGTGGTCGGCAACGAACCTCAGGGCGCCGCCAAGGCGGGGTGTGACGGCGTCACTGCCGCAGACCTGTGCTGGATGCCTTTTCGATCCGGGCGATCAGACGGCTGTTGTGCACCGCGTGGGCGAATCCCGGGGTGTGGTGGGTTCCCTGTGCGATGTCGCGTGCCAGGCCGGCGTACACCTCGCCCACGTTGATGGACGCACCGGCCCAGACATCGGCGGCGGTCGGTCCGGCACCGCCCGAGACGGGGCGGTCAGGTGCCGCGAAGTCCACGCTTGAGGTGAGGACGAGATCTCCGACCTGAACGCCCGCGGGGTGATCGCCGGTCAGCCTCAGCCAGCCGTCCGAACCGCGGATCTCCAGAACGAAGCGGGCGTCGGGCGCGGGCACTCCTGCCAGGATCTGCACGCCGACCGGTGCGCCCGACGCGGTCCTGGCGATGGCGTCGAGGTGATCCGGTACCTCCCGGACCGACAGCTCCCCGGTGTCCACCAGGTTCACCCGTGGCCAGAGGAGTTCCGTGCGCGCATCGATCTCGGTGATGTCGCCGAGGACCGCCTCGACCACATCCAGCACATGGCCCGCGGCGATGGGCAGGAAACCGGCTCCCGCGGCCGCCTTGTCGAAGTATGCGTACGCGCTCACCGATTCCGGGCCGTTCCCGAACGTCGTCGCGATGACTCGCGCCGACAGCAGCCGCCCGAGCCGTCCCTGTGCGACGATCTGCGCCGCGCGGCGCACAGAGGGGTTGTGCCGGCCCTGGAGGCCGATCGCCGTGTGCAGTGACCCCGCCGCGGCGGCCATCTCCTCCGCCTGCGCGACACTCACACCCAGCGGAGACTCGGCGTACACGGCCTTGTTCGCCGCGAGGGCCGCCAGCACGAGGTCGCGGTGAGCCGGGACCTTGACGGCCACGGTGACGAGATCGACCGACGGGTCGCGGATCAGCTCGAAGGGATCGGCGAACCAGCGCTCGGCGCCGAAGGTCTCGGCCGCGCTTCGAGCGCTTTCCTCGTGCCGTGTGGCCACCGCCGACAACTGGAACGCCGGCTGCGCGGCCAGCGCGGGGATGTGTGACGCCCCCGCCCAACTCGCCCTCGTGTCCGCGCCGATGATGCCCACACGGATGACGTCGCTTCTCATGAGGTGTACTGCTCCATTCGTTGTGCTTCGATCGCGGTACGCCGCTGCGCACCGGCCGTGCCGACTCCCCGTTCGGAGAGCGGGTCGCCTGCGCCCGGCTCCTCCGGGCACTGACGCCCGGTGCCTGGCGTTGGCCCTTCTCAGTGGTCGATGGACGCCATGTCGGGTTCGGCGTGGCGTTCGCCGGACGCGAGCGGCACCTTGTTCAGCCGGGTGATCTGGTCGGCGCTCAGCCCGATTCCGTCGGCGGCGCAGTTCTCCTCCACCCGGTCGGCCCGCGTGGTCCCGGGAATGGGCGCGACGCCCTCGCCCTGTGCGAGCAGCCAGGCGAGGGCGACCTGCGCGGGCGTCGCCCCGGCCTCGTCGGCCACGCCGCGCACCTCGTCGAGGATGCGCAGGTTGCGCGCGAGGTTTCCGCCGGTGAACCGCGGGTTGGTGCGACGCCAGTCGGTGGCGTCCAGGCCGTCCAGGGTGCGGACGCCACCGGCAAGGAATCCGTGCCCCAGCGGCGCGTAGGGAACCAGCCCGATCCCGAGCTCCCGCAAGGTGGGCAGCACCTCGGCCTCCAGGTCGCGCGTCCACAGTGAGTACTCGGACTGCACGGCGGACACGGGATGCACCGCGTGTGCCCGGCGGATCGTCCGCGCGGCGGCCTCCGACAGCCCGATGTGGCGCACCTTGCCCGCGGTCACGAGTTCGCTCAGCGCCCCCACCGTCTCCTCGATGGGTACGTCGGGGTCGACCCGGTGCTGGTAGTACAGGTCGACGCGGTCGGTTCCGAGCCGCCGCAAGGACCCTTCGACGGCGGCGCGGACGCCCGCAGGGGTACTGTCCGGCCCCGGTCGGCCGGTAGGGGAGACGAGGCCGAACTTGGTGGCGATGACGACTTCGTCCCGGCGGCCCTTGACCGCGCGGCCCACCAGTTCCTCGTTGACGTAGGGGCCGTACACCTCGGCGGTGTCCAGGTGCGTGACACCGAGGTCCAGGGCACGCCGAACGGTGCGGATCGACTCGGCGTCGTCCCTGCCGGCTCCCGTGTAGAACGCCGACATCCCCATGGCTCCGAGCCCGATGCGTGAGACCTGAAGTGTTCCCAGTGACGTGATGTGCACGAGGTGATCCCTTCCTGGACCGACGGACGAACCTGCTCCGCGCGTCGGGGTGCTCGCCCGGTCCCGTTGTCGGAACAGGGTCGACCAGCACTCCGGCGGTACGGCCGGACGGCGACGGAGCGAACTTGACGCATCAAGAACTACACGGGAGAACTTGACGTGTCAATAAGTGGGTCTAGGGTGGTCCCCATGACTGGGACTGCGACGGGCAGGGACGATCAGCGTCCTCGGCATCCGTCGGACGGAGCGAAGGGCAACGCCTCCGCGCGAGGCGAAGCGGACACCGGTGAGGGGAAACCCTCCGGCCCGGACCGCGGGACGCCGTGGCTGAACGGCGAGGAGCGGGAGGCATGGCTGGCCAACTCGGCGATCATGATCAGCCTGCCGGCCGCCCTGGACGCGCGGATGCAGCGCGAGTCCGGCATGACCTTCTTCGAGTACATGGTGCTCTCGGTCCTGTCCGAACAGCCCGCTCGCACTTTGCAGATGAGCGATCTGGCCGCACGGACATCGGCGTCGCTGTCGCGGCTGTCGCATGTCGCCGGGCGGCTGGAGAAGCGGGGACTGCTGTCGCGGTCCCGCATCCCCGGCTCAGGCAGACGCACCAGCGCGACGCTGTCCGAGGCCGGATACGCAGAAGTCGTGGAAGCGGCGCCGGGACACGTCGCGGCGGTCCGGGAATACCTGATCGACGGACTCGAACCTCACGAGCTGGCAACACTGCGCCGCATCGGCTCCGCGGTCGACGCCGCCATCAAGCGCCAGATGCCCGATACGGGCCCCACGGCATCGGATCCGGCCGGCACGCCGACGGACCCCGGCCTCCGGTCCTGACGACACCCTGCGCGGCCACGGCGGCGTCTGCGTCTGCCATCAGATGAGAATCACGCTCCTGACGCACAGGTCGGCATAGGGCTCCATCGACAAGGACCTCTGGCCATTCCCGTGCGGGCCACTCGTGGGTGCGCAGCTGCGGTCCGGCGAACGCGGGCACAGGAAGCGGTTCCCCGCCCCAAAGGGCGCGGGGAACCGCGCGACACCACCGAGTACCTGTGCGGGGACAAGCGCGCCCACCCTTGGAACCCCGGGGGCACGGGGAACCGCGCTCCCGGACAACCCGCACGGGACGAGTACACCCACCAGGGCACGAGGAACCGCGCACCCCCGGACGCCCCGCACGGGACGACTGCGCCCACCGACACGGACCAGGAGCGCGAGGAACCCCGCGACGAACCGCTAAGCGGCGTTCTCCGTGCGCGCCCGCAGGGCGGCGAGCGTTGCCTCCAGCGCACCCGCGTCCGAGCGATTGTGCGGCAGCCGGGACAGCACCTGGGCCATCCCGCAGGTGTTCGTGACGGCGGAGAAGACGAGACCGCCCGCGATCCCGGCGGAGATCCACCGGGCCGCGTTCCACCGCTGCCCCGCGACCAGCCCGGTCAGCACCACGGACCCCGCGGTGAACCGCACCTGCCGCTCCATCGCCCAGACCGCACGGCCTCGCGCGGGCGTGTCCAGCGGGTGGCCGAGCCGCGCCCACTCGGTCGTACCCCCGGTCAGGGTGGTGGCCGTCACCCCCTGCTCGGCGAGGGTCCCGCACGCCTGCGCGGAGCGGGTCCCCGAGGCGCACACGACCAGCAGGTCCGTGCGCTCGGCGGCGTCCCGCAGCGCGGGCAGCGCGGTGCGGAGCTCGTCCAGCGGGATGTTCAGCGCGTCCGGGAGGTGCCCGGAGGCGAACTCGCCCGGCGTACGGACGTCGATCACGGTCATCGTGGCGAGCCGCTGGGCGGCCTGCTGGGGGGCGAGGGCGGGAGATGTGGTCACAGGATCGTCCTTACTCTTCAGTGGTCCACGCCTCCGGTAGGATACCCGTAGGGGTATACCGAAGGAGTGTGCTGTGGAACTGGCTTTGGCTGCTGAGGAATTGAAGACCGTGGTCAACCGGCTGCGCCGGGCGCAGGGCCAGATCACGGGCGTGATCAAGATGATCGAGGAGGGCCGGGACTGTGGCGACGTGGTCACCCAGCTCGCCGCCGCGTCACGCGCCCTCGACCGGGCGGGTTTCGCGATCATCGCGACGGGCCTGGAGCACTGTCTGACCAGCGAGGACATGGCCGATCCGGAGGACCGGGACCAGATGCGGGCCCGGCTGGAGAAGCTGTTCCTCTCCCTGGCGTAGCCCTTCCCGGGCGGCACCGCCCGGGGCCGGCCCGGACCCCGACAGGTACCGGCGGGGCACAGGCAGCGCCGGGCGCCGACCGCGGGCGCGTGCTCATCGGACGGCGTCCACGAGCATCAGCACCGCGACGGCGAGCAGCACGCCCGCGAACACCCGCCGGAGCATGGCGTCCGGCATCTTCGCCGCGAGGCGCTTGCCGTCCCAGGCGGCCAGGACCGCGGCGGCCGTGAACGGGGCGACGACCGCCCAGTCGACGCCCGTGCCCGAGCCGCCCCGGACGGCCAGGGACACGACCGAGTTCACCGACACGACGAGCAGTCCCGTGGCGACGGCGGCCCGCAGTTCGAACGCCAGCACACCCACCAGCGCCGGTACGGCGAGGAATCCGCCGCCGACACCGAGCAGCCCGGTCAGCGCACCGAGCCCGGCCCCCGTACCGGCGGCCTTCAGCGGCCGTACGGTGGCGGGCTCCGGGGTGTCCGGACGCAGCATCCGCAGGGCCGCGAGGCCCGCGACCCCGGCGAACGCCGCGGTGAGCAGCGCGCCGGGCAGCCGGTCCGCCAGGCTCGCCGTCGCCGCGGCGGGGAGCACCCCCGCCGCGGCGAAGAGCGCACCGCTCCGCCAGCGGACGGCCCCGGCGCGCGCGTGGGCGTACAGCGCGGTCAGCGAGGTCACGGTGACGATCAGCAGGCTCGCGGTGGTCGCCTCGACGGGTGTGAAGCCGAGCAGGTAGATCAGCGCGGGCACCGCGAGGACTCCCCCGCCACCGCCCAGTGCCCCGAGCGCGAGGCCCACGACGCCTCCGGCGGCGAGGGCGAGTATCAGTTCGCTCATGTCAGGCCACCCGGGGGCGACATCGCTCCCGGCGGTGACCGGGGGCGCGGCAAGGGCAACACATGGTGCACTCCGTACGGGGACTGGGACCGGCCGGGCCCGGTCGCGGGCACAGCAGGAAAAGGGAACCGACTGACGGCAGGGGGGCGTGAGCGGACCGGGGCGGTCGCTCGGCGCCGTGTTCGTACGGCTAGACCCGGGCCCCGGCCGGTCCGGCGACGGTGAGCCCGGCGCGTTCCGCCGCGTCGAAGCCGTCGTCGACGGCGACGACCCGCCGCCCCGCCGCGTCCAGCAGCGACGCGGCGATCGCCGCGCGCATCCCGCCCGCGCAGTGCACCCACACCACCCCGGGCGGCACCTGCGCGATCCGGTCGCGCAGCTCATGGACCGGGATGTGCACCGATCCGGCGACATACCCGGCGGCGCGCTCGGAGTCGCGGCGTACGTCGAGGACGACGATGTCCTCGTCCGTGTTCCCGGAGTCCTCCCCGTCCGCCGCGCGTGCGGCGGCGAGGTCGGCGAAGGTCGCGCGGGGGAAGGCGGCCAGGGTCTCGCCCTCGCGGACCCAGGTCCGGGGGTCGCCGGTGGCCGCCGCGGCGGGCCGGTCGATACCGACCCGGGCCAGCTCCCGCTGCGCCCGGGTGATCTGCTCGGGGGTGCTGCCGAGCAGGGTGACGGGCTTGCCCCAGGGGATCAGCCAGGCGAGGTAGGTGGCGAGCTTGCCCTCCTCCTCGAAGTTCAGCGATCCCGCCAGATGCCCCCGCGCGAAGGCGACCCGGTCCCGCAGATCGACCACCCACTCCCCCGCGGCGAGCCGGGCGGCGAGCTCCCCGGCGTCGGCCGGACGCGGCGGGGTGAGGTCCAAGGGTGCGGGACCGGCCGCGTTCGCGGGTCCCATGTGCGCGTAGTACGCGGGTACGTCGTCGAGTCCGGCGAGCAGTTCGGTGACGAAGCTGTCGACGTCCCGGGTCAGCGCGGCGTTCATCAGACGTTCGGCGCCTATCGTGCTCGCCCCGCCGCCCGCACCGGAACCGGACGAGCAGAAGCTTCCGAAGCCGTGCGTCGGGAGGACCGGCACCTCGTCCGCGAGGGTGTCAGCGAGCCGGTGCGCCGAGGCGTGCTGGGCGCGGGCGAGCTGTTCCGTGAGCCGGGGTTCGACCAGGTCGGGGCGGCCGACCCCGCCTATGAGAAGTGATCCGCCGGTGAACGCGGCGACGCCCCGCCCGTCCTCCTCAAGGATGTACGAGGTGTGATGGGGAGTGTGCCCGGGGGTGGCCAGGGCACGCAGGGCCAGACCCTCGTCCACCTGAACGGTGTCACCGTCGGTGACCGGGGTACGCGCGAAGGAGACGGCCGCGGCGGCCGGGACGAGGTAGTGGGCACCGGTGAGGCGCGCCAGCTCCAGTCCGCCGGTGACGTAGTCGTTGTGGAGGTGGGTCTCGGCGACATGGGTGATCCGGACGCCCCGGCGGGCCGCCGCGGCGATGACCTGGTCGATGTCCCGAGGGGGGTCCACGGCTACCGCCGTGGCGTCGCCCCCGGCCAGGTAGCTGCGGTTTCCCAGACCCTCGAACTCCAGGGTGTCGACGAAGAACACGGCTCCACACTCCTCACACGCATGTACCCCCCGGGGTATTTTCAGCCACCCTAACATCTATACCCTGGGGGGTATGGAGAGGAGTCATCCGTACACCCTGGGTCACCACACCCGGGCACTCCGGAGCGGCCTGGGCGACGCAAGAGGTACGCAGGAGGTCACCGCGGGCCGGAGGGGTCGCCGCAGGCCAGAGGGATCGGCGCATGCCAGTGGGTCGGCGCACGCCGGAGGTGGCCGCGGGGGCCGCTACAGCTCGAAGACCACACGCGCGGCCACCCGCCCCGCCATCACGTCCTCGATGGACTCGTTGACGGACCCCAGCGGACGGGCCTCGTGGATCACCCGTGTCCGTCCCGCCGCGTGCAGGCGGAACACCTCGTCCAGGTCCAGCCGCGTACCCACGATCGAGCCGATGACGGACGTCCCGTCGAGCACCGTCCTGAAGATGGGCACCGCGATCGTGCCGCCCGCGGGCATCGCGACCATCACGAGCTTCCCGCCCCGCCGCAGCCCCGCGTACACCGAGGTGAACGCCGCCTCGTTCACGGCGAGGGCGAGTGCCGCGTGCGCGCCGCCGTGCTCCCGCAGCACGGCCGCCGGATCGTCCTTCGCCGCGTTGACGAGGATGTCCGCGCCGAGCGACGCGGCGAGCGCCAGTTTCTCCTCCGTCACGTCGATCGCCGCGACCGTGGCCCCCGCGATCTTCGCGTACTGCACCGCGAGATGACCGAGCCCGCCGACACCGGACACGGCCACGAGCTGCGCGGGCCGCACCCCCGCGACCTTGAGCGCCTTGTACGTGGTGACCCCCGCGCACGTCAGCGGGGCGGCGTCCAGCGGGGTGACCCCGTCCGGCACCGGCCGGGCGAAGTCGGCCCAGGCCAGCATCCTCTCCGCGTACCCGCCGTCCGTGCCGTAGCCGGTGTTGATCTGCCGCTCGCAGAGGGTCTCCCAGCCTGACAGACAGTGCTCGCACCGCCCGCAGGCCCAGCCGAGCCAGGGCACCGCGACCCGCTCCCCCACCGCGAGGTGGGTCACCCCGTCACCCAGCGCCTCCACCAGACCCACGCCCTCATGGCCCGGGACGAACGGCGGCCGGGGCTTCACCGGCCAGTCGCCGCGCGCCGCGTGGATGTCGGTGTGGCACAGCCCGCACGCCTCGACCCGGATACTGACCTGTCCGGCGCCCGGCTCGGGATCGGGCCGCTCCTCGATCACCAGCGGCTCACGGAACGCGCGGACGACGGCTGCTCTCATGACGGCCTCCCGCCTCCCATGGTGCGCGGCGGACCCCGATCGGGCATCCGGGCCCCTGCCGGGCGGGCCCGCCGAGCGCCCGCCCCACGACCGGGGCGGCCAAGCGCGCGGAACGCCTGACCGGCGGCCCTCCACCCCCGTACGATGCGGTGACCCGGTCCTGACCGGGCGTCACAACTGAATGCGGGGACGACTGGGGGAAGCCGGTGGGATTCCGGCGCTGACCTGCAACCGTGTGCGGCGCGAGGCCGCGAGTCGGAGCACCCGGCGTCCCACGCGCGCCGCTTCTCCCTGTCATGGTCCGCAGTGCGAAGCCCCGGGTGCCGGTCCTCACCGCCCCGCCGCAGTCCCTCCGCACACCCGGACGGGAAACGGCGGGCGGGCGATGCCCGGTGCGGGGCCCGTGCCGCGGGCCCCGTAACCGCCAGGAGGCACCCGCCATGAACCGCACCCTGACCAGGGCCGTCGTCACCACGGCCGCCCTCGGACTCGCGCTCACCAGCGCGCCCGCCGTCGCCGGACCGGGCACGCACCCGAGCACGGCCGTGGCCACGGCCACGAACACCAACGCGCCGATCAAGGTCAAGCTCACGGTGCAGGGCCCGGACGGGCTCCTGTTCAAGGGCAAGGTCAGAACGAAGGGCCACCACGTCACCCCGGCGACCGGTGGCTCCTACAAGTGCGACGGCACCAACGGCGGCGCCCACCCCAGCGCGGTGCCCACCCCGACCGCCGCCCTGGACGACGCGGCCCGCAAGCGGGGCTTCAGCTGGGACGGCACGTGGTACCCGTCGTTCGAGGACTACTTCGTGGAGAGCGTCAAGAACGTCAGCGGCGGCGGTGTCGCGTACTGGAACATCTCCGTCAACGGCGTGCCGACCCCGGTCGGCGGCTGCCAGTTCAAGCTGAACGCGGGCGACCAGGTCGCGTTCACCTGGACCGCCTTCTAGGAATGCCCTGCCGACCCCGTCGGATCGTGCGCGGTGACGTGCCCGTTCGGCGGGTCGGTGGGCCCGTTCGGGGATCGTGGCCTTGATCCCCCGTCGGCGGAGGTGGGCCGAGCATGCGCGGTCCAAGCAGCCCTCGCCGACGCCCACATGGCGGCCGGCCGGGTCCGGGTCTTCCCGGACCCGGCCGTCGGCCGCCGAAGCCGTCCAGCGGTGGGAGGACCGGCCGTGGGCGACGCGGCCGTGCGGGTACCGGTCCCGGGCCCGGCAGACCGCACCCGTGGAGGCCCACGCCGAACTCGGCTCGGTCGGCGGCCCTGTTGAGGCACGGGTCTCACGCGGCGGCGGAGACTCGACGGCGGTAGTAGGCGATCGCGAGGGCGATGGTGATGGGTCCCCATGCGGCGATGGGGGTGACGCACACCGTCGCGAGCGTCTGCCAGGCGGTGTTGGTGTACTCGACGGATTCCGCGATGCCGTACAGGGTGAGATTTCGACCGCCGCCGATCGGGACGGCGGTGAACAGAAGAGTGAGGATCAGCCCGCCGAGGACCGCGGGGGCGACCGCCGCCATCGGCCGGACGCGTCTGCCGCCGATGACCGGTATCCAGGCGGGCGCCACTTCTCCCCAGCCCCGGACCAGCCCGATGGTCAGGATCGCGATCACTTCCGACAACACGCTGAGCCCGAGGACGTACGGGACGCTCACCCAGTAACCCGGCATCCCGGCCTCCTGCATCTGCCCCATGTCGAAGTGCAGGGCGAAGGGCAGCCGCCACAAGCAGCTCGGCAGCAGGAGCAGCGGGAGCGCGTAGGCGAGGCGCGTCGCCCAGCGGGGAACGGGCCGCTCGGTGTCACCGACGGTCGGGGGCCTGTGCAGGATGTTCAGCGTCATGGCTCCACCCTGAAGGAGCGGGGACGACGGGGAATCATCCATGGGAACCGAACCGCTAGCCCTCGCGGGGGAGTAGTACCGAGCAGCCTCCCTCCCGAGAGGTAGCGTTCCGATGCGCGGTCAGCTCCGCTCACCGTTCCCGCGTCCGGGCCGGCCCCGGGCGGAGGAGGGCGCGGTGCCCGTCGGTGCGGCCGGGGGCCCGTAGCGCTCGTAGTAGTCCTGGAGCAGTCCCGATCCCTCCAGCACGGTGTCCGCCCAGGACGGGTCGAGGCCGGCCGGGGCGGGATCGGTCGCGACGGCGCACGCTCCGGTGAGCATCCCGGCGTAGACGAAGTCGGAGTGGAGATTGCTGATGCTGTCCGTCTCATGGAAGTTGACGGGACGGCCGTCGGCCAGCACGGTGACCTCGACGCCTCCGCGGAGGGTGTGCGTACGGGAGCAGGCCGGGAGCGCCGGGCGCGTGGCCGCGTCCTGGAAGGCGAGCGCTTCGAGGGCGGGAAGGTCGAACTCGCAGACGCAGACGCAGCAGAGACGTTCGGGGGATCGTATTCCCTGCTCCCACCGTCGATGATCAGGCCCACGACCGCAGGAGGACACCGTGCTCACGGCACGCTACTGGATCGACGCCCTCGGCCTGGAGGCCCATGTGGAGGGCGGTTACTACCGTCGGACCTTCCAGGCGGACCACCGCCCCACCACCCGTACACCCGACGGTGACCGCTACACCCTGACCTCCATCCACTATCTCCTCACCCATTGGACAGCGATCGGGCACTGGCACCTGAACCGTTCCGACGTCCTCCACTTCCACCAGCACGGCGAACCCGTCACCTACCACCTGCTCCACCCCGACGGCCGTCACAGCACCGTCGTCCTCGGCCAGGACCCCCGGCAAGGACACACCCTCACCCTCGCCGTGCCCGGAGGTGTCTGGAAGGCCGCCCATCTCACCGCCGGGGACCACGCCCTCATCGGCGAAGCCGTCGCACCCGGATTCGACTGGGCCGACATGACCCTCGGCCGGTACGAGGAACTCACGGCCCGCTTTCCCGGCCACAGCGAACTCGTCCACCGCTACTGCCGCCCCGACGGCCACCCGTCCCGTCCCACGAGTTCACCGGGCGCCCCGGCCGCCGGAACCCATGCTCATGAGCAACCCTTGACACCTCCGGCTCCGCCCTGACCGGACGGCGTCGCCGCGGGAGCGCCGGACGCGCGCGTACCGGCGCGGGCCGGGGTCGGCCGTCCGCGCGGTGCCCGGTGTCCCGGACCGCGAGGGCCGGGACACCGGTACAGGTGCGGGTCAGACGCCCCAGCGCAGCGCGATCGTGTCGCCGACCTGGACGACCCGGTCACGGGTCGCGGCGGCGGGCGCTGAACCGTCGACGCTCACCTTCCATGTCGAAGTGCCGCTGTTGGCCTTGCCGTTGACGGCCGTGATGGTGCCCGTCGCCCCGCTCGCCGGGGTGACGGACGTGACACAGCCCGCCGGGGTCGCCGCGCCCGTGGCGGCGGTCAGCACCTCGCCGAGGGTGGTCGTGGTGCCGGTCGGGGTGAACGCCACCGAGCACACCGACAGACCGCCCGCGCCGTCATCGACGGACAGGGCGAGTTCGGTGGCCGTCCCCGGGGTGAACGCGCTCTGCGCGACCCACTGCGGAGCACCCGCGGTCACCGGCACCGGAGGCGCGGCGGTGAAACCGCCGCCTGCGACGGCGCGGAGCGCGTCGATCGACGCGTACGCCGACGGAGTGGTGTTGGCGGGCTGGTACTTGAAGCCGCCGCCGGGGTTGAACTGCTGGGCGATCAGGAAGTCGATCGGGGTGCGGCCGGCCGGGGTGAGGAAGTCACCGGTCTGCGGGTTGATCCCGCAGGCGTTCAGCCCGGAGACGGCCCAGCCGTTGGAGTTGGTGTTGACGCCGTACATCGCGTTGAACGCGCCCGACGTGCTGACCAGTTTGCTCTTCAGGAACGCCTTGGCCTGGACGATGTCCGGGTCGGTCGCGGGCACCCCCGCCGAGCAGAGTGCCGCCATGGAGGCTCCCGTCATATCGATGTCGGACGCCGCGCCGAGCTGCGCGGGGTTGCCCTCGGCCTTGCTGTAGTTCCAGCCGCCGTCGTTGTGCTGGTTGGCGCGGACCCGGGTGACGATCCGGTCCAGCAGCGCCTGCGGCACGCGCTGCGCGCCGGACTGGGTGCGCGCGCCCGCGAGGGAGAGCCCCGCGAAGACGGTGCCGTTGTAGTTGGCGGACGGACCGAAGTACCCGGCCTCGGCGGTCTGCCAGTAGCCGTAGATGTCGGCGATGAGGTTGCGGGACGCGGATATCCGGGCGGGGTCGATGCCCGCGGCGTACGCGTTGAGCGTGCCGCGTTCGTAGTCGGTGACCACGGGGGTCGCGGACGGCCAGCCGGAGGTGGCGAGCAGATCGCGGTACACCTTGCGGGCGTTCTTGGTGGCATCGCCGCCGGGCGTCACATCGACCGCGGCGGTCCCCGCCGCGGCGAACGCGCTGAACGCCCACTCGTTGGACAGCCCGGAACCGGCGTACGAACCGTCCGCGGCCTGAAGGGACTTGAGGTAGGTGACGCCGTTGGTCTTCGAGGTGGCGATCTGCGCGGGGGTCGAGGTCGCCGAGGCGGGCGGCGCGGTGAGCGCGGCGACCGCGCCGAAGGTGGCGAGAGCGGCGGGCACCGTGACGGCGAAACGGGCACGGCGGGAGGTACGGGGTCTGGACATGACCGGCTCCTGGGGGTGGGGGACGCCGGCCCCGCCGCGTCCGGCCGGGTGCGGGCACGCCGGTGGGACGGGTGGCCGCCGTCCCATCGCGTGATACGGCTTCCTGATCGGTGCACCACCGTGCGGGCATTCGGGCTCGGGACGGCCCCCTGCCGTCCCACACCGCTGCGCGTCAGCCCCGGACTCCCACCGGGTTCCCCCACACGGCGGTCCCGGACGCTACCCGAGGCGGCGGGGGCGCGCCAGCGGTCCCGCCATGGAGGCCGCCGCGGGGAAGGGCCGCGGTCCGGGTCACCTTGACGCTCCGTTCGCAGCCGTGTTCCAATCCGGCTGATACACACTCAAGTTCAGGGGAAGCCGGTCGAACTCCGGCGCTGACCCGCAACCGTAGGCCCGTCGCACCGCGCACGGGCGAGCCGGACTGCCTGGACTTGGCTCTACGCAGCGAGAGGCGCCGTCGCGGACTACGGCGTGGTTCGGAACGGCCTCCCCGGCGCACGCCGCCCAGGAGGGGAGCCGCCTGCCACGCACTGCTCCACACGCACGGCACGACCGACGACATGACCGGACGGACACGTCCGGCGACGTGAGGGGCCGTGGTGGGGACCGGAGACAGATCCGAACGGCGGGCGCGGCCGGGGAAGTTGCCCGCGTTGCTGACCGCGCTGCTGCTGGCGGTGGGTACGGGCGTGGCGTTCGTCACGGTGGCGCCCGCCGCCGCCGATCCGGTGGAGGACTGCACGCCGACGCGAGGCGCGGTCGTCGCCGTCGACTTCGCCCCGTTCGGCGGCGGGGTGGTCCGTGGCTGCGACCTGACCCCGACCACGGGCTACGAACTGCTGCGCGAGGGCGGGTTCACCACCACCGGCACCCAGCACGACGGCCCCGGGTTCCTGTGCCGGATCGGGCACAGGTCGTACGCGTCGGGCACCGAGTACCCGACACCGGACCGTGAGGACTGCGTGCTCACCCCGCAGGCCACCGCCTACTGGTCGTACTGGATCGCCTCACCCGGGCAGAGCCGTTGGCGGTACAGCCCGTTGGGTGCCATGAGCCGTACCCCGAAGGACGGTGACGTGGACGCCTGGGTGTTCGGCGGCACCGATGTCGGCGGTTCCACCGGACGGCCCTCGTTCACCCCGGACGAGGTCCGCGCGGGCGGCGGTGTCACCCCCGGCCCCTCGGTGACACCGTCAGCGACACCATCGGCGTCCCCCTCCCCGACCGGGCCGTCCGGGTCGGTCGATCTGGACGCCGCCGCCGAGTGGGTGCGCGGCAGGCTCACCGACGGTGACCACATCGCCGTCGACGGGAGCGACGCGCCGGACCATATGCTCACCACGGAGGCCGCGTTCGCGCTGGCCGCCGCCGACGGCCCGGGCACCGCGCTCGACAAGGTCACCGCGTTCATGGCGGGCCGTACCGACGCCTACGCCTATCCGGGCGGCGCCGGCGAGGCACCGGACACCAACGCGGCGGCACGGCTCGCGCTCCTGGCGTCGGCGACCGGCGGCGACCCCCGTGACATGGGCGGGCACGACCTGGTGGGCGATCTCGCGAAGCACGTCTGCGACAAGGGACCCGACGACGGCGCGGGACCCGAATGCACCGCCGTGGGCGACTTCCGCTCCGCCGGGTACGCCGACGGGCAGGCCCTCGCGGTCCTCGCCCTGCTGCGCGCCGGGCTCGAACCGCCCGCCGCGAGCGTGTCCCGGCTGGCCGCGCTCCAGTGCGAGGACGGCGGCGTGACCAGCGTCCTGATCCGGCCCGGTGAGAACTGCGACGGCGATCCCGGGACGACGGGCCTGGTCGCGCTGGTCCTGGACCGGGCGGGCGGCCACACCGGCACCGTCGACCGGGCGAAGCGGTACCTGCTCGGCGCACAACTGGCGTCCGGCGCGTTCCCCGGGTACACGGGGTCGACGACCGGCACGGCGTGGACCACCGGCTACGCGGCGCAGGCGCTGCGCGCGCTGGGCGAGACCGGTCCGGCCGACGCGGCCGTGGGCTGGCTCGGCACCCAGCAGTTGCCGGACGGCGGCTTCGCCTTCGAGGAGGGCGGTACGGACGCCGCCGTGTACGCCACGTCCCCCGCGGTTCTCGCGGGCGCCGGAACGAGTCTGCTGACCCTCACCCGTGAGGCACCGCAGCCGACCGGCACGCCGACGGGCCCCACACCCCCCACAAGTCCCCCGCCGTCGCCCACCGGACCGTCGTCCCCCACCCCGACCGGCCCCTCACCCACACCTCCGACGAGCCCGCCCCCGTCGCCCACGGGTCCGTCACCCACGGGTCCGACGACGACACCGCCGCCCAGGCCGCCCGGTACGACCCCCGATCTGCGCAAGGGCGTCGCGTATCTCACCGGCCGGGCGAACCTCGTGGGCGGCCGCTACTACGAGTCGGCCGGCGGCGGTGGCCGGGCGGACTTCGGGCTCACCATCGACGGTGCGTACGCCCTGGCCGCGACCGGTCTCGACAACGACGCGCTGCGCGGGGTCGTGGACTTCCTCGACACCGGCGAGGACGTCACCGGGCGCGCGGTGCACGACTGGACCGGGGTCGGCCGCGGCGCTGTGGTGGGCGGCGCGCTCGGCAAGACCGCGCTGCTGGCCGTGGCCGTGGGACGGGACCCGAGGGACTTCGGCGGCCAGGACCTGGTCGCGGCGCTGAAGGACGCGGTGTGCAAGGCACCGAGCACGGCACCGGACCGTTCGTGCGCGGCCAAGGGCGCCTACACCTACGCCCAGTCGGTGTTCTCGCAGTCCCTCGGTGTGATCGCGCAGATCAGGGCCGGGGACGAGGAAGCGGCCCGGGAGCCGCTCGGGTATCTGCGGGGCCTCCAGCGGGACTCGGGCGCCTGGCCGAGCCTGATCCCCGCGACCGGCGACGCGGACGTGGACTCCACCGCGATGGCCGCGATGGCGGTGGACACCGCGGACGGCGGCGACCCGGATCGCGTCGTCTCCAGGGCGCTGGCCTGGATCGCGGACCAGCAGCTCCCGGACGGGGGTTTCCCCGGGGCGGCCGGGAACTCGGTCAACTCGGCGGCGCTCGCCGTACAGGGGCTGTCACTGGCTCCCGCGACCTACGAGGCCGAGATCACCAAGGCTCTCAAGTTCCTGGCGTCGCAGCAGAACCGGGACGGCGGATTCAACGTCGCCAAGGGCGGTCAGCCCGGTTCCGATCTGCGGGCCTCGACGCAGGCGGTCGGCGGGGCGACCGGGACGCCCTTCGGGGAGCTGACCCGGGATCTCACCGACACGTCCCCGCAGCCCACCCGGCCCGGTCCCGGACCCACGTCGTCACCCGGACCGGACCCCTCGCCCTCCACCCCGGGGATCGTCACCCCGGGCGACCCGGGCGGAGCCACCGGCTCCGGCGGAGCGAACGGCGCGAACGGGAACGGCGGTTCAGGCGGTTCGGGGAACGCGGCCGGGTCCACCGGCGCGACGGGCTCCGGCGGCTCCGGCTCCGGTACGGGCGGTGGTTCGGGAACCGACGGCGGCACGGGCGCCCATGGGGCGGCCGGGGACGGCGGGGCGCTCGCGAGCACCGGCGCCCAGGTGGGGCTGTTCGCCCTGCTCGCCACCGGACTCGTCCTCGCGGGATGGCGGACCGTCGTCGTGGCCAGGCGCCGCACGGCGGCGGACGGAGGAACACGATGAACGGCTGGACGACACGGCGTACCGGGCCGGCGGGACCGAGGGCGGCGGGGGTGCCCGCTCCGACCGGGGCCCGCCGGACGGTACGGGCACTGGCCCGGCTGGGGGGCGCGCTGGCCCTGACGGTCACCGCCCATACGGTCGGCGCCGGTCAGGCGACGGCCGCGCCGAAGCCGATCGGCCACTGCACGACCTCCCAAGGGGTCGTCCTCGCCGTCGACTTCAGCGACTGGGGCGGTCCGGTGTACCGCTCGTGCGGGACCACCCCGACCACGGGGTACGAGCTGCTGAACCAGGGCGGCTGGCGGACCACCGGTACGGGTCATGACGGTCCCGCGTTCATCTGCCGGATCGGGTACAGCGGTCACCAGAGCGGCAAGCAGTTCCCGCCGCCCCGGCAGGAGGACTGCGTCCTCACCCCGCCCGCCTCCGCGTACTGGTCGTACTGGCACGCGGACCCCGGGGAGAACACCTGGGAGTACAGCCAGCTCGGCGCGATGAGCTACCGGCCGAAGCCGGGCAGTGTCGATCTGTGGATCTTCGGCGGCACCGACATCGAGGGCACGCGGGGCCGCCCGACGATCTCCCCCGACCAGCTACGCGCCCACAACGTCCGTCCCACGGGCAGCAGTTCGGGCGGCGGCTCGGGAAGCTCCTCCGGCGGCGGTTCGGGAGGCGGTTCCGGTGGCTCGGGCGGCTCCCGTGGCGGTTCCGGCTCCAGCGGCGGTTCGGTGGGGAGTCCGGGCGGCGGCTCCGGTGGGGGCGCGCCCGCGCCGGAGCGGACCGGCGGCGGAACGTCCGGCGCCCGGAACGGCGGACAGCCGACCGCGCGGGACGACGGGCCAGGGCAGCCGCGGCGTACGGACGGTACGGAGCGCGGGCGGGAGGCGCAGCCGCGGCCGTCGCGGACCACGAAGCCGCCGAAGTCCCCCCGGTCGGGGTCCCCGTCGGCCGGCCGTCCGGCGAAGCCGAGCCCTACGGCGAGCCCGACCGTGGGCGGCTCACCATCCGCGACCGGTTCGAGCGGTTCGGCCGGCGCTGTGGCCGCCCCGGCGACCAGCAACGAGGTCGTCGACGCGCCGATCGCCAAGGCCGCCCGGCACGACAACGGATCGGTGCTTCCGGTGGTCGTGACCGTGGTCCTGGTCGTACTGATCGGCGCGGCGGCGATCATCGCGAAACGGCGCCGCGCCGGATAGCGGCGGATGGTGGGCAGCGATACGGTTCGCCGCCCACCGCCATCCCTGAGCACCCGTCCCGGACGGGCTGTCCGTCCGGGTCGGGTGGTCAGCCGTGGTCGGGCGGTCAGCCGTGGTCGGGTGGTCAGTCGTGGTCGGGTGGTCAGTCGTGGTCGGTGTGGCTGGACGTGGTGTCGGCGGGGGGTTCTGCACGGCCTCCGTCGCGGCCGGTGATCAGTACGGCCAGCAGTACGCCGAGGACGGCGACCGCGGCGATCCGTACGGTCAGCCGCAGTGTCCAGACGGTACGGGACCCGGCGGCGCGGGCCGCGGCGAGGCGCTCCGAGCGCCGGGCGGGGCTCAGCATCCGGATCAGGAACAGCGCGGCGATGGGGAGTTGGAGCAGCCAGACGGTGGTGCGGAACCAGCCGTCGTACCAGACGTTGGTGCCGTACAGCAGGGTGTGCCAGACGCTCAGCACATAGATGACGAGGATGCACCGGTGCAGGACGCGCCAGGTCTTCGGGCCGACGCGGTGGCGGACGTAGAAGAGCAGCCCGAGCGGGATCGCGAGATAGAGGGCGGCCTGGCCGACGGGGATGGCCACGGCGCCGGTACCGGAGTCGTAGCCGCCGGGGACGAAGGTCTCCACGAAGGCCGTCCAGGTGCGGCCGTACCAGCTGTCGGTGTCGTGCCGGATCAGCTCGGCGGCGAAGAACAGCGCGTGGGCGGCGATCAGGGCGATCGTGTTGAGGCTGGTGGTGCGGTGCAGCCGTTCGAGACGGGGACCGGTGAGCGGCAGCCATCGGGGCCGGGGTCCGGACATGAGGAGTCCGAGCACGACGGTGCCCCAGGCCCACAGCAGCGCGGACCAGCCGAACGCCTGGCTGACGAAGTACAGCCAGAAGGCGCCCGCGTCGGCCATGAACGGCATGACGGTGAGGGTGGACGAGGTCTTCGCCCTGATCCGGAGGTAGATGACGACGAAGACCACGGCGGTGATGGCGAGGGCGACCAGCCCGTCGTAGAGGCTCGCGCGCAGGTCGGAGCGGAGGGTGATCCGGGGCGGCCCGGTACGGCGCGGGGCGGTTCCCGGACCGCCGGGTCCGCCCGGGGCGGACACGGCGCCCGGGGCGGAGGAGGGCTGGGCGGGCGACGGGACCGTGGGGGGCGGTCCTGTCCGGGTGCCGGGGCCTGGGGTGGGTTCCTGGCCTGGCACGGCGGGGTCGGTGGGGGGCTGCATGGCGGGCGGCTCCGCTGCGTTCGGGTGGGACCCCCGCCGGGGGGCGGGGCATGACCTGAAGGTCGTCGGACGGGGGGCCCGGACGGTTCCCGGCACCCCGAGTGACACGAGTCACACCACTTTGCGTAGCGATGTGTCACCGGTACCGGGAGCCTCTTCCCGGCGGCCCCCTGGGGGCGGAACGGACCATCCGTGGCGGGACGACCCCCTCGCGGGCAGGACAGCCCTCGCGGAGGATCATGGCACCCGGACCATCGACACCCTCGGCAGGGAAGTGACCATGAGCGACCAGCCCGAAGGCATCCCCCACGACCGCGGCGCTGCCGACGGCGTGGCCCGGATCACCGTTCCCCTGGCATCGGAACTCATCCGCGGCGCGCTCGAACTGGAGCGGACCGCCCAAGGAGTGCTGCCGCACCGGCTCCCCGCGCGGGCCCGCGCCCAGTGCTCCGACGGACAGCTGGCGATGGCGGAGGCCCAGCCGTCAGGGGTCCGGCTCGTGTTCCGTACCCGGGCCACCACGGTCGAACTGGACACGCTGCCCACGAAGACGCGCTACGTGGGTGCCCCGCCGCGACCCGACGGTGTGTACGACCTGCTCGTCGACGGGCAGCTGACCGATCAGGGCAGTGCGACCGGGGGCAACGCCTTCATCGTGGACATGCTCAAGGGCACCACCGAGTCCAGGTCCGGACCGGTCGGCACGCTCCGGTTCACGGGCCTGCCCGACCGGGTCAAGGAGGTCGAGATCTGGCTCCCGCACAACGAGGTCACCCAGCTGGTCGCCCTGCGCGCCGACGCTCCCGTCGAGGCGGTGCCGTGGGAGGGCCGCCGGGTCTGGCTGCACCACGGCAGTTCGATCAGCCAGGGGTCCGACGCAGCGAGTCCGTCCACGACCTGGCCGGCGCTGGCCGCGTCGCTCGGTGGCGCGGAGCTGGTCAACCTCGGTCTGGGCGGCGGCGCCCTGCTCGATCCGTTCACCGCCCGCGCCCTGCGGGACACCCCCGCGGATCTGATCAGCGTCAAGATCGGCATCAACCTCGTCAACACCGATCTGATGCGTCTGCGTGCCTTCGTCCCGGCGGTGCACGGTTTCCTCGACACCGTCCGCGAAGGGCATCCGACCGCGCCCCTGCTGGTCGTCTCGCCCCTGCTCTGCCCCATCCACGAGGACACTCCCGGCCCCAGCGTCCCGGACTTCGGCGATCTCGGCGCGGGCAGGCTGCGGTTCCGTGCCGAGGGCGACCCGGCGGAGCGCGCCGAAGGGAAGCTGACGCTCGCCGTCGTCCGGGAGCAGCTCGCCGGTCTGGTGGAGCGGCGGGCCGTCGACGACCCGCATCTGCACTACCTCGACGGCCGCGAGCTCTACGGCACGGCGGACTTCGACGAACTCCCGCTGCCCGACCAGCTCCACCCGGACGCCGCCACGCACCGCCGCGTCGGGGAACGCTTCGCCGCGCTCGCCTTCGGCCCCGGCAAACCCTTCGCCGCCGGACGTACCCGGGCGTCCTGACCCGGGGTGGCCGGTCGCGTCCCCTCCGGATGGCCGCGTGGATCCGGTCCCCCGGCGAAGGGCGTCATGTGAGCAGGCGACGGCGGTAGCCCTCGGCCACCGCCGCGGCTCGATCACGAACGCCGAGTTTGCCGTAGATATGTTGCAGATGGGTCTTGATGCTCGCTTCGCCGATGAACAACGCGGTAGCGGCCTCCCGGTTCGAGTTGCCGTTCGCGACCAGTTGCAGCACCTGCTTCTCCCGATCGGTCAGTGTGCCGGCGCCGGGCCTGCGCACCTGCCCCATGAGGTGCTGCGTCACCGACGGCGCGAGCACCGACTCCCCGCGCGCGGCAGCGCGGACAGCGCGCATCAGTTCGTCCGGCAGGGCATCCTTCAGGAGATATCCGATCGCGCCCGCCTCGATCGCGGGCAGTACGTCGCTCTCGCTGTCGAAGGTGGTCAGGATCAGCACCCGGACGCTCGGGAGCAGGTCGCGCAGGGCCGCGGTCGCGGCGACGCCGTCCATCCTGGGCATCCGCAGGTCCATGAGCACGACATCCGCCGCCAGCAGCTTCGCACGTTCGACGCCCTCGGCGCCGTCCCCGGCCTCACCGACCACCACGATGTCCTCGGCGTCCGCGAAGGTGTCGCGAAGACCGCCCCGCACGATCGGATGGTCGTCGACAACCACGAGTCGGATCATCGGTCGTCCTCCCCCTTCGCTCTCGTGCCCCCGGGGGCGATCGCCGGAACGCGTGCGCTGACGGATGTCCCTTCACCCGGTGCGCTCTGCACCTCGATGTGACCGCCGACCCCTCTGACGCGCTGGCGCATGCTCGTCAGGCCGAAGCCGGTGCCGACCCCTTCCGTGAACCCGCGTCCATCATCCCGCACGTCCAACAGCACCTCGGTGCCCGTGTACGACAGCGTGACACCGACGCGCGAGGCCCCCGCGTGCTTCGCCACGTTGGTCAGCGACTCCTGCGCGACCCGGAAGAGCGACACCTCGATCGCCGGGCTCAGGGGCTCCCGGGTCCCGGTGACCTCCATCCGCGCGCTGATCCCCTGCTCCCGCGACCAGCGCCCGGTCAAGGTGCGCAGCGCGTCGGGGAGGTGCGCCCGCCCGAGTTCCTGGGGAGCGAGCGCCCGCACGGACCGTCTGGCCTCGGTCAGACTGCCGCGCGCGAGCCGAAGGGCACGCGCGACGTGCTCGTCCGTCTCGCCCCGCGTGCTCGCGGAACGCTCCGCCGCCTGGAGCTGGGTGATGATGCCGGCGAGTCCCTGGGCCAGCGTGTCGTGGATCTCGCCGGCCAGTCGCTGCCGTTCGTCCTGCGCACCGGATTCACGGGCCTGGGCGACCAGTTGCGCATGGAGCCCTGCGTTCTCGTGCAGTGCCGCCTCAAGCCGCTCGACGAGTTCCTCCCGCTTGCGCTCCTCGGGTTCGCTGCGCGCCGTCAGCAGGATGCCCACCCCGATCGCCGCGGTCTGCACGGCGACGATCAGGAGGAATTCCGCGAGCGTGTCCGGAGTCGGGTCGGCCCACACGCGCATAGCCGAGCCGTTGAGGGCCACGGAGGTGGCCAGGACTCCGAGCACCCCCAGCGGCCACGGCCTGAGCAGGTACGCGTGGAAGAAGCCCGCGATGGTGAAGACGAGAAAGATGTCGGAGTACGTCATGAGGGTGACGCACAGCGCCAGCAGCCCGAGGAAGAAGATGCCCGCCGGCACGGGCCGGAGCGCCTTTTTCCTGAGGGGCAGCGTATGACCGAACAGCACCCACAGCACCGAGACCGCGACCAGCCCGAGGACGGACGCGCCCCCGGGCCGGAAGCGTTCACCGGAGGCCGGAAGCACCCATGAGAAGTAGACCGCCGTCGAGATCGTCAGCAGCAGCCACGGTGTGATCAGTTGCAGAAGGTCCCAGACCCGTAGCTGCTCCTTCTTCCAGGCCAACCGGGAGCGGTTCGCGCTCCGCGCCTCTTCCGCGACGGCGGATTCGTGCGTCCCGGAACTCGGGCGCTCAGCGGCCCCGGCATCCCGCGTCATCGGCATCTACTCCCAGCGGAAGAACTTGGCGGCGATCGCGCTCGCGGTCACCGCGATACCCGCCATGACGGCGATCTGCAACCAGAAGGGCTGCCCACCGGCGGTGGCGGTGACCTCGCCCGCCTCGGCGGACCACGCCGCGGTGAGGGCCTGGAGGCCGGGCGGTATGAATTCGCCGATCTCGCGCAGCACGTCGGGCATGAGGACACGGGGCAGAAAGGCTCCGCCGAAGAACATCAGCGCGACGAACAGGAGGGTACCGATCTGGTTCGCGGCACTGCTCGTGCGGGCCACGGCAGCGGAGATCATGCCGATCCCGAGAAGTGTCGCATAGCCGACGACGAAGGCGACGGCGAACTCCAGGGGCCGCTCGGGCGGCGCGATGTCCAGCACCGCCCACGCGAAGAAGATCATGAGTGCCGCGGAGACGACCACGGAGGCGAACGCGACGATCATCTGCGCGAGCAGGACACTCCGCGGATGCGCGGGAGTGGTCGACAGCCTGCGCAGGATGCCGCGCTCCCGATACGTCGCGATCACCGCCGGAATGTGCTGCACGGCGATCATCACCATCCCGAACACCAGCGCGGTCGGCGCCCAGATGTCGATGGACCGGAGCCCGCCGGTTTCCGGCGACGGCTCCCTGAGCGCCGGGACGGCACCCAGCCCGAGCAGGAGTCCCGTCGGGAACAGCACACCGAACATGACGGTGGCGGAGTCCCGGAGGAGAAGTTTCGTCTCGATCTTGACCATCTTCGGAAGGGCACGCATCAGTCGACCGTCCTGTCGGAGGGTTCCGGGGTCTGCGGGGCGCGTCCCGTGAAGGCCACGAACGCGTCGTCGAGGTTGCGCTGGTCGACGCGGAGTTCCTCCGCCACGACCTGCGCCCTGGCGAGAGCCCCCGCGACGCTGCTCAGCAGCTGTCCCCTGCCGGTGACCAGCCAGCGGTCGTCGGTGATCTCGACACCGGTCACGTCGGGAAGCCCGGTCAGGACACTCCTGTCCAGCGGTTGACTCACCCGGAACCGGACCTGCTGCTCCGCGCTCGACCGCGCGATCAGCCCCGCGGGCGTATCCACCGCGGCGACCCGGCCACCGTCGATGACGGCGATCCGGTCGCTGAGGCGCTCCGCCTCGTCCATGAAGTGCGTGACGAGGAGGATCGTGACGCCCGTGTCACGGACCTGCTCGACAAGGGTCCAGGTGTCGCGCCTCGCCTGCGGGTCCAGTCCCGTCGTGAGCTCGTCGAGAATCGCGACCTTCGGATTGCCGACCAGGGCGAGCGCGATCGAAAGCCGCTGCTTCTGCCCGCCGGAGAGAGCCTTGTACCGCGTGTCGCGCTTCTCGGTGAGACCAAGGAGCTCCAGGAGCTCACGCCGGTCGGCGGGGTCCCGGTAGAAGGAGCTGTAGAGCTCAAGGGCTTCGGCGACCTTGATCGCGTCCGGGAAGCCGCTCTCCTGCGGTTGCACGCCGAGCCGCTCACGCACCTCCGCCCGGTCCTTGACCGGGTCGAGTCCCAGCACGGAGACCGAGCCCGAGTCGGGCGTCCGCAGCCCGGCGACACACTCGACGGTTGTCGTCTTGCCGGCGCCGTTGGGCCCGATGATGCCGAAGATCTCCCCCTCCTCGACGGTGAAGGAGACATCATCGACGGCGATGTGCCGTCCGTAACGCTTGTGCAGATTTCGCACTTCCAATGCGGTCATACCGCGAAGTTACGGGCGCACCGCGCCCCGCCACATCGACCGTGGCGTCTCAGCTCCGGTTGATTCGCGACTCCACCGTTCGGTGGATGCACAGCACCTGCGGAGCGCCCGAAGCCCTGTCGGGTGGCGCGCTGACTGTTTCCGCGGCACGCGGTCGGCCCAGGAAGACGGAGGGCGCCTCGCCCCTCCCCCGCCTCGCCCCTCCCCCACCGAGCGACCCGTAGGCAACCGCCGCACCCCGTCCGCGAAGAACTCCATTACCGGCGCCGTCCGCTGTTTCTCCCGGGAATCGCCCCTCGGCCCGGCGCCGAACCGGATACCCGCACACACCAGGGACGGGACACCGGTTTGCGGCAAGGCGCGGATACCGGTACGCGGCGGGGCGCGGTCCGCCTTCACCCCTTTCCGGGGAACGTAGCCACATATACGCGCACACTCAACAGCAAGGCACCCGAGTCGGATTCCGTACACCATGGGCGGCGATTCATCGGTGGCCGGATCGGAACCACTCACGGAATTCCATGGGGATTGCCCGACATGGTGATCATGGGCATGTGCAACTACGTTCTCCGGTGAAGACTGCATTCCTCACAAGGAGAGTAAATGCGCCACACAGTCAGATGGTTACTGTCATTGGCGATGCTTTTCGGCATCGTGGGTGTTTCCGGCTCCCCGGCCACCGCACTTCCCGACAATCCCATCCCGGACATCAACGCCCGCCTCGCCGCGCTTCCCGGGGTGGTCTCCTCCCGGGAGATCACCAACAGCGAGCACCCCGACCAACGCGCCTACGAGGTCCGGTTCGAACAGCTCAAGGACCACCAGAACCCCGCGGCCGGCACCTTCCAGCAGCTGGTCGTCATCCACCACAGGGACGACCGGCTGCCGACGCTGCTCACTCCCACGCAGCACGGCCTGTCGACACCCACGGGCATCAACTTCCCCAAGAACGACGTATGGGTGGAGCAGCGTTTCTTCGGCACCTCGCAGCCGAGCCCGAAGGACCTGACGAAGCTGGACGCCCGGCAGGCGGCGACCGATCTGCACCGGGTGACGGTCGCGCTGAAGGGGATCTACGGCCAGAAGTGGCTGTCCTCCGGTATGGGGGTGACCGGCCAGATCGCGACCTATCACCGCCGTTTCTTCCCGGCGGACGTGCAAGGGACGTATGTCCTGGGCGCGCGCAACGACGTACGGAACGACGACGATTCGGCGTACGACGCGTTCTTCGCCCAGGTGGGCACTCCCGAGTGCCGGGCCCGTATCGCGGCCTTCCAGCGCGAGGCCCTGCTCCGCCGGGACGAACTGGTGGAGCTCTACCGTCAGCAGGCCCAGCTGGACGGGCTGACCTTCGAGCTGATCGGCTCGGTGGACCGCGCCTTCGAGCTCTCGATCACGGACTACATGTGGAAGTTCTGGGAGCTCAAGTCCGAGCGGCTGTGCCGGACCGTGCCGCTTCCCTCGGCCACCACGGCCGCTATCTGGTCCGAACTCCGCTGGACCACCACGAGCTATATCCGGAGCGACCAGCATCTGCGCTGGGACGAGCAGAATCTCTATCTGGCCGGAACCCAGACCGGCTGGCCCACGGTCAGCACTCCGCATTTGGACGACCTGCTGCGTTATCCGGGCATCAACAATCCGCGCACCTTCGTCGACCGCGGCATTCCGCTGCCGTTCGACAACGGGGCGATGGCCGACATCGACAGGTGGGTGCGTGAGGAATCCTCCGAGATGATCTACATCTACGGGAAGACCGACCCGGTGAGCGCCGAGGGCTTCCGGGTCGACGGTGGCAGCCGCGACTCGAAGGTCTATGTCGGGACCAAGGGCGGGCTCGCCTTCCTGACCCCGGCGGAGCAGCAGGAGATCACCGCAAAGCTGAAGCGGTGGGCCGGGGTGGCGGACCAGCCGCCCGCGACCGGCTGAGACAGCACCGGACCCCCGCGAGCCCCGCCCCGCGTTTCGGGACCGGAGCCGCGTGAGCCCCGCCCCGCGTTCAGGACCGGTGACCCGCGTGAGCCTGCCCTGCGTCAAGGACCGGACCTCGTGAACCCTGCCCGTACCCGGTCCTGAACGCGTGACCCGCGCCCGCCGCGCGCTTCCAGCCCGGCGGGCGCGGCGCCTTTCCCGCGGCGGCGTCCTGCGGGTTCCCCGCGGCGGCATTCCCGCGGACTCCCCCGGCCCCTTCCCGCACGGTCGGATCAGCGGCCCGGGCCGTGGCGGCATTCCGCCAGCCTCGTCCCGGCATTTCGGACCTGCCGGGCGCCGCACGGGTGAGGGGCGGTACCGATCCGGCCACCCGAGATCACCGTGTCCGCGCTCCGGCCCGAACGACCCTCTTCCCCTGGCGGCGGATCACCCCACGGCCACGCGCTTCACGCCGCCGGGCAGGCCGGCGGTGACGCCTGAAGGGAAGATCAACAACGGTGCCGAGCTGCCATAGAGTGCCCCTGCTCAATGATCACATGTCCATACAGGGAGGGATTGAATGCACCGTTTCCTCAGATCACTCGCGGCTCTTTGCGCCGCGATGGTCGGGTTCCAGATGTTCCTGGCTCCACCGGCGAGCGCCACGGAGGTGTCGGAGGACGCCGCGGCCATCGCGAAGTCGGCCGGGCAGAAGTGGGCCCTGAAGTCGCTGGCGAACGGCATGTATGTGTCGGTGGGCCTCAACGACGCCGGCGCCCAGGAGTGGCGGATGCGGGCCATGACCGGCACAGCGCCCGGCTCATGGGAGCGCTTCACCCTGCACACGAACCACGCGGCCAAGACGGTCGGTTTCCGGTCCGAGATCACCGGATTCTTCGCCACGGCCGAGTTCTCGGACCCCGGCGACCAGAAGGGGAAGCTCCGGGCCAGGGGTGTCCGGCTCGGGCACTGGCAGCAGTTCACCCCCGGTTACACCGCCGAGGCGCCGCCCGCGGGATCGCCCGCCGGGTCGGTCGTCCTGACCCTGCGGGCCAGCGAGAAGGCCGCGGACGACCCGACCGCCACTCCGGAGCAGCGTGCGCTGAAGTACGTCTCCGCCAATGCGGACCCCGGCGGCGACGGTCTGCTGCGGGCCCGCGCCGACTCGGCCGGTTCCTGGGAGAAGTTCGTGCTGGAGCCGGTGGTCGGCGCGATCAGCGCCGATCCGCCGACGGCGGGTGCCGCTCCGGCCTCCGGTCTCGACGTGATGTCCTGGAACATGTGCGCGAACAACAAGAACTGCACGAAGTGGAGCGGCGGCCTCGCCGGTTACGAGGAGCTGAACACCGAGCTGAAGGGCCGGCTGGCGAACTCGGCGAGCGGCCATCTGCCCGACGTCGTCTTTCTCCAGGAGTTCTGCGAGAAGCACGCCAAGCGGGTCGAGCTGATGCTGGAGCAGCCGGTGACCCAGGGCGGGACCGGAGTCCAGTGGGACGTCCGGTTCGCTCCCCTCCATCACCGGACGAACGGCCCGCTGATCCAGAAGCAGTGCCAGATCACCGACACCGGCGGCAATACGGTGGCCGACCGCGGCTCCTACGGGGTCGCGATCGCCGTCCCCGAGGAGAACGTCTGGTACGAGCGGCACGATCTGCCCTCCCCCGACGGGAAGGAACAGCGTACGGCGATCTGCGCGGCCGTCCCGTCCCGCGCCGTCATGGCGTGCAACGCGCACTTCAGTTCCGGTGGGGGCGACAACTCCGACGACCAGTCGGGGGCGGCGCGCACGAAGCAGGCCGCTGCGCTGCTGGGCATCGTCGGGCAGTACGAGCAGAAGGGGTACCGGGTGGTCTTCGGCGGTGACCTCAACTCCGTACCGACGGACTCCATGTCCTCGGACACCCCCAAGGACATCCTCACCCAGACCTATACCCGGTACCGCGAGTGCGACGAGGGGTACTGGGCGGCGCGGCCGTTCGACGGGCGGGCGACGAAGCCGTTCGACACCCGGTCCATCAAGATCGACTACATCTTCGCCCCGGACAGCGCGCCGATCGACGCGTGCATGGTCACTCCGGACGCCGGGAAGTCGGACCACTACCCGATCCACGGCCGGGTGAATCTGCCCGCCACCTGACGGGCCGGGGTTCCCGTACGGCGTGGGCCGCGCGGTACGGGAACCCGGGAACCCCGGTCCTTGGGGCGGGCCACGGCTGAGCCGGGCGCCGCCTTCGAGTCGCCCGGTTCAGCGGTCCCCGGCGCCCTGTTCCGTCGCCGGACAGCCCGGGTGGCCCCAGCCCTTGCCGAGCTTCGTGATCTTGCTTCCGGCCGGGTATCCGGTCCCGCAGGGGCATCGCCCTGCGAACTTGGCCGTGATGGTCGGGGCGCCGCCCGTGGAACCGCTGCCGCGCTTGCGCTGGGCGGGGGCCTTGCGCTTGGCGCGGGGCGGCGCACCGGCCCGTTCCGGTGCGGGGACCGGCAGCTCGTGGTGGCCGAGCGCGGTCCCGGCGGGTTCCTGGGTTCCGGCCGCGTCGCTCGCGGCCTGGTCGGCGATGGCGTTCAGAGGATCGCCGTCCTGCTGGTGCGCGGGGACGTACACGAGTTCCACGTCCCGGCCGCTCAGCAGGGTGTCGATCCGCTCCACGAGCTCACGGTTGGCGACCGGGCCGCCGCCCGAGGTCCGCCAGCCGTTGCGCTTCCAGCCGGGCAGCCACTGGGTGACCGCCTTCATGGCGTACTGGGAGTCCATCCGGACCTCCAGCGGGGTGCCGGGAGGGGTGGCCTCCAGAAGGCGTTCCAGGGCGGTGAGCTCGGCGACGTTGTTCGTGGCGGTACCGAGCGGCCCGGACTCCCAGCGCTGCGGGCGCCCTTGCTCATCGGCGGCCACCCAGGCCCATCCGGCTCTGCCCGGGTTCCCCTTCGACGATCCGTCTGCGGCGGCGATGATGCGGTCGTTCATGGCCCCGATCATGCCAGGTACGGAACGTACGGCGTCCCGGGCGCCGGCCGGGTACGCAGGGTCGCCGCCCGCCCACGCCCGCGCCGGCCTGCGTACCCGCGCGACCCGCCCTGCTGGTACCCACGCCACCCGCCCTCCCGGTGCCCGCACCCGACTCACCGCCGTACCCACGCGAGCCGCTCCGCCGATACCCGTGCCGCACCGCCCGCCCGGCGCCCGCGTGGCAGTGGCGGGGGCCGGGGGCAGCCGGGCGGCACCCGGTGCGGCCGGTCCGGCTCGCCGGGGCGGGCATCATGGACGTCGGACCGGACCCGCCGCTGATCAGCGGCAGCGGGCTACGTGTGCTGGAGGAGCAGATGGCCGACCACCCCGGGTATGCCGGGCCCACCGCCCGTAGCGGCGGTTCCGTACCCCGGTCACCGCGCGGACCCGCCGCTCCGGGACACCGGGGGACGGTCCGATGAGCGCGGCGGCGGAGCCGGACCGTGTGAACCCCGGGGGCGACGGCCCGGCGGACGGCGACGAGGCGAGCGGCGACGTGGATGCCCGTGGCGGGGCGGGTGCGTTGGTGATCCGACGGGCACCGACGGAACCCCGGGCCGCCGTCCTCCTTCTGCACGGCGGCCGGGAGGACGCGCTGGAGCCACCACCCCTGATGAACCTTCCCGCCGTGCGCATGCGGCCGTTCGCTTCGGATCTCGTCCGCGCGACCTCCCAGGAGCGGGTCCTGATCGGCCGGGTGCGCTATCGGCACCGCGGCTGGAACGGCCCCCGCGAGGACGCCGTCCACGACGCGCGGCGCGCGCTGCGGGCGCTGCTGGACGCGGCGGGACCGGTTCCCGTGGTGCTGATGGGTCACTCCATGGGAGCCCGCGCCGCCCTGCGGGTGGCGGGCGACGATCCGCAGGTGCGCGGGGTGGTGGCGCTGGCCCCTTGGTGCCCGCCGGGCGAGGCCGTCGGGCAGCTCCGCGACCGGATGGTGGCCGCCCTGCACGACCCGGCGGACCGGGTGACCCAGGCCGGGCGGACCTGGGAACATCTGACGCGCGCGAGCGCGGCGGGCGCCCGGACCCTGGGTATCCGGATGCCCGGAGGGGGTCACGCGATGCTGCGTGACGCCCGCACCTGGCAGCGGATCGCCACCTCGCTCACCCTGGGAATGCTCGGCCTGGCCCCGCTACCGGACCCCCTGGCACGCCAGGACCACTCGGGCGCAACCTATATGACAGCCAGTCAGGTTCTTGCGGAGACCGACGGCAGGCCCTGACCCTCCCGGCCGGAGACGCGCGGAGGGCCGCTCCGAGGCGGGCCGATGCCTACCGCGTCGCGCCGGGCGGAGCGTGACGTGAGCGGTACCGACCGTCCTCGGCGACCGCCGCACGGCAGCGAGCCGGGTCACCTTGACGCTGTCTTCGTCCGCGTGTTCCAATCCGGCTGATAAGCAGTCAACTTCAGGGAAAGCCGGTCGAAGTCCGGCGCTGACCCGCAACCGTAGGCCCGGCGGCAGCCGGGTGAGCCGGAATGCCTGAGGTGGCAGATTCCAGCGAGAAGCGCCGTCGCGGACTACGGCGTGGTCGACCGGCGTTCCCCTGCGGCACACCCAGGGAGCCGCCCTCCGCCACGTCCTGCCGCTCGGGGAAGCGACGAGGGGCCGGGGTGGAGACGGACAGACGGACACGACGGAAACGGCGGACGGGTCCCGCCGTACGAAGCGCGGCGGTGTCCCCTGCCGACGGTACGACCGCCAGCCCGGTCCGCACCGCCCCCGCCCGTACCACCCGGGTCCGGGACGCCCGGGTCCGTACCGCCCATGTCGGCACCGCCCGTACGGCGCTCGCCACGGCCGGACCCCGCCGCGGCGAGCGGGACCGATGACCTCACCCTCCGGCCCCGCACCCGACGCACGTACCCCCGGTGCCCGAAAGCCCGCCGCTCGTAGGCTCGTTGGGGAACCGGACCCGGGCGGGCGCCGGTTGCCCCGTACCCTGCACCCGGTGGCCTGGTGGATCTGGGCCCTCGCGCTCGCCACCGCCGTCAGCCGCACCAACAATCCGCTGCTGCTGTTCCTCGTACTCGCGGTGCTCGGGTACGTGATCACCGCGCGGCGCACCGAGGCGCCGTGGGCCCGCGGCTTCAAGTACTACCTCTACCTCGCGCTGATCGTCGTCGCGATCAGGGTGGTGTTCCGCGCGGTGTTCGCGACCGGCATCACGCCCGACGACCACTTCCTGTTCTCCCTGCCCCGCATCCCGACCCCCGACTGGTACGCCGGGATCGAGATCGGCGGCCCCGTCTCCCTGGAAGCGCTGCTGTCCGCCGCCACCGACGGACTGCGCATCGCCTGCATGCTGTGCTGCATCGGCGCGGCCAACACCCTCGCCAACCCCAAACGCGCGCTGCGCGTGCTGCCCGGGGCCCTGTACGAACTCGGGGTCGCCGTCACCGTGTCGCTCAGTGTCGCCCCGCAGCTCGTGCAGAGCGTGCAGCGTGTGCACCGGGCCAAACGGTTGCGCGCGGGCCGCGCCAAGGGCCTGGGCGCGCTGCGCGGCATCGTCGTCCCGGTGCTGGAGGACGCGCTGGAACGCTCGCTGCGGCTGGCCGCGGCGATGGATTCCCGCGGCTACGGCCGGGCCGGTACGGCCACCCGGGCGTCCCGGCGGATCACCGGAGGGCTGATGCTGGCGGGTATGTGCGGTCTGTGCGCCGGTGCGTACGGGCTGCTCGACGCGACCGCGCCCCGGGTGCTCGGGCTGCCCGCGATGGCGGCGGGGGCGCTGCTGTGCGTCGCCGGTCTGCGGACGGGCGGGCGGCGGGTCACCCGGACGACCTACCGTCCGGACCCGTGGCGGTTCGCGGAGTGGGCGGTGGCCGGGTGCGGTGTGCTGTCGGCCGTCGTCCTGTTCGGCGGCGCCGGGTTCGACGCCGCCGCGCTGAACCCGTCGATCTATCCGCTGAGCTGGCCCACGCTGCCGCTCGTCCCGGCGGCCGCGATCCTGCTCGCGGGGGCCGCCGGATTCCTGTCGCCGCCGCCGAGGGCACCCGTTCCGCCGTCCGTCCCGTCCCCGCGCAGCGAGGCAGTCACGTGATCACCTTCGACGAGGTCAGTGTCCATTACGAGGACATGGCGGAGCCCGTGCTGCGCGATGTCGGTCTGACGGTGGACGAGGGTGAGCTGTGTCTGGTCGTCGGGCACACCGGGGTCGGCAAGTCGACGCTGCTCGGCGCCGTCAACGGCCTGGTGCCGCACTTCACCGGCGGCACCCTGTACGGGCGGGTCACGGTCGACGGCCGTGACACCGCGGACCATCCGCCGCGTGAACTCGCCGATGTGGTGGGCGTGGTGGGCCAGGACCCGCTGGACGGTTTCGTGACCGACACCGTCGAGGAGGAACTGGCCTACGCGATGGAGCAGTTGGCCGTACCGCCCGCCACCATGCGCAAGCGCGTGGAGGAGACCCTGGATCTGCTGGGGCTGGCCGATCTGCGGCATCGCGCCCTGTACGAGCTCTCGGGCGGCCAGCAGCAGCGCGTCGCCATCGGTTCCGTCCTCACCGCGCATCCCCGTGTCCTCGTCCTGGACGAACCCACCTCGGCGCTGGACCCGTCGGCGGCGGAGGAGGTGCTTTCGGCGGTCACCCGGCTCGTGCATGACCTCGGGGTGACCGTGCTGATCGCGGAGCACCGTCTCGAACGCGTCATCCAGTACGCGGACCGGGTCATCCATCTCCCGGGCGGGGGCCGGGTGGTGGCCGGGCGGCCCGACGAGGTGTTCCGTACGTCGTCCATCGCGCCGCCGATCGTGGAGCTGGGGCGGACCGCCGGGTGGGATCCGCTGCCGCTGTCCATCCGGGACGCCCGCCGCAAGGCCGCTCCGCTGCGGACCCGGCTCGCCGACGCTCCCCCGCCGCCCGCCCGGCCGGGCGTCCCGGCCGTGGGCCCGCCGCTGCTGACGGCGCGCGGTATCACCGTGAGCTACGACCGGGTACCCGCCGTCCGGGAGGTCGGCCTCGAACTCCACGGCGGCCGGGTCACCGCCCTGATGGGCCGCAACGGTTCCGGGAAGTCCTCCCTGCTGTGGGCGCTCCAGGGTTCCGGGCCACGGTCGGGCGGGACGGTACGGGTCACGGCGGCCGACGGCGGGAAGGGGGGCGATCCCCGCGATCTGTCCCCGGCCGACGCGCGCCGGCTGGTGGGGCTGGTTCCGCAGACGCCGACCGATCTGCTGTATCTGGAGAGCGTCGAGCAGGAACTCGCCCAGGCCGACCGGGAGTCCTTCACCCTGGGGAAGGATGTCCACGCGCGGGCCGTCCTCGACCGGCTCGCCCCGGGGATCGACGGCGCCACCCATCCGAGGGATCTGTCCGAGGGGCAGAAGCTGGCCCTGGTCCTGGCGATCCAGCTCACCGCGGCCCCCCGGGTGGTGCTGCTGGACGAGCCGACGCGCGGACTCGACTACCGGGCCAAGACCGAGCTGATCCGTGTCGTCGACGCTCTCGCGGCCGAGGGGCGGGCAGTGGTGATCTCCACGCACGACGTGGAGTTCGTCGCCCGCGCCGCCGACCGGGTCGTGGTGATGGCCGAGGGCGACATCGTGGCGGACGGTCCGACCGCCGATGTCATCGTGGCCTCGCCCGTCTTCGCCCCGCAGGTCGCGAAGATCCTCGCGCCGCTCCCCTATCTCACGGTCGCGCAGGTGGCCGCGGCCCTCCCCGACGACGAGGCGGACTCATGACGCTGCCCGCCCGCACGACGGCGATCCGTATCGGCCCGCGCGCCGCGGTCGTCGTCGCCATGGCGGCCTTCCTCGGGGTGGTCGCCTTCTTCTGGCCGTTCCTCGTCGCCCCCGGCAGGTTCGCCTCGCACTACGCGCCGCCGCTGATCTTCGGGGTGCTGCTCGTCCTCGTGCTGTGCGTGGTGATCTCGGAGATCGCCGAGGGCGGGATCAGTTCCAAGGCCCTCGCCATGCTCGGGGTGCTCTCCGCGGTCAACGCGGCGCTGCGTCCGCTCGGCGCGGGGACCGCGGGCGTCGAGACCGTGTTCTTCGTGCTCGTCCTGGCGGGGCGCGTGTTCGGTCCCGGGTTCGGCTTCACCCTGGGCTGCACCTCGCTGTTCGCGTCGGCCCTGATCACCGGGGGTGTCGGTCCGTGGATGCCATACCAGATGTTCGGCTGCGCGTTCGTGGGGATGCTCGCCGGGTTCCTTCCCCGGGCCACCGGCCGCCGGGAGGTGCTGCTGCTCGCCGGGTACGGTTCGCTGTCCGGCTATCTCTTCGGGTTCCTGCTGAATCTGTCGTTCTGGCCGTTCTCCCTGGACCCGGGCAGCTCGATCGCCTATCTTCCCGGGCTGCCCTTCACCGAGCAGTGGCAGCGTTACATCGCCTTCGACATCGCCACGTCCCTGGGCTGGGACACCGGCCGCGCGGTCACCAACTTCGTGTGCGTCGTCCTCGCGGGACCCGCCGTGCTGACCGTCTTCCGGCGGGCCGCGCGCAAGGCCCGTTTCCAGGCCCCGGTCCGCTTCGCCGCCCGCCACGGCGACGGGGACGCCGGGCCACCGTCCCTGACGAAGTAGCCCCGGAGCGCGGGGGCCGGGTGCCCGGCCCCCCCGCTCCGGTGCGGTCAGGCGTCCCCGGCCGTCAGACCTGAGCGGACCTCACGGGCGGCGGTGACCAGGTTCTCCAGCGAGGCGCGGGTCTCGGGCCAGCCGCGGGTCTTCAGCCCGCAGTCGGGGTTGACCCAGAGCCGTTCGGCCGGGATGGCCTCAAGTCCCTTGCGCAGCAGACCGGCCGCCTCCTCGGCGCTGGGCACGCGCGGGGAGTGGATGTCGTAGACGCCGGGTCCCGCCTCGCGCGGGTAGCCGTGCTCGGCGAGTTCGGTGGCGACCTGCATATGGGAGCGGGCGGCCTCCAGACTGATGACGTCGGCGTCGAGATCGTCGATGGCCTGGACGATGTCGCCGAACTCGGCGTAGCACATATGGGTGTGGATCTGGGTGTCCGGACGTACGCCGCTGGTGGTGAGACGGAACGACTCGGTGGCCCATTCGAGGTAGCCGGCGTGGTCGGCGGCGCGCAGCGGGAGGGTCTCGCGCAGCGCGGGTTCGTCCACCTGGATGACGGAGGTCCCGGCGGCTTCCAGGTCGTCGACCTCGTCGCGCAGGGCGAGGGCGACCTGGCGGGCGGTGTCACCGAGGGGCTGGTCGTCGCGGACGAAGGACCAGGCGAGCATGGTGACCGGCCCGGTGAGCATGCCCTTGACGGGCCGTTCGGTGAGCGACTGGGCGTACGAGGTCCAGCGGACGGTCATCGGCTCGGGGCGGGAGATGTCCCCGGCGAGGACGGGCGGCCGGACGTAGCGGGTGCCGTACGACTGGACCCAGCCGTGCTGGGTGGCCAGGTAGCCGGTGAGCTGTTCGGCGAAGTACTGCACCATGTCGTTGCGTTCGGGTTCGCCGTGGACGAGGACGTCGATGCCCGCCTTCTCCTGGAAGGCGAGGACGTCGCGGATCTCGTCCTTGATGCGCTCCTCGTACCCGGCGGTGTCGATACGCCCGGCGCGCAGATCGGCGCGGGCGGCGCGCAGTTCGTCCGTCTGGGGGAACGATCCGATGGTGGTGGTCGGCAGCAGGGGCAGCCGCAGGTGCGCGCGCTGGGCGACGGTCCGTTCGGCGTAGGGCTGGGAGCGGCGTCCGTCGGCGTCGGTGACGGCGGCGGTACGGGCGCGTACGGCGGGGTCGTGGGTGAGCGCGGACCCGGCGCGGGACGCCAGGTCGGCGCGGTTGGAGGCGAGTTCGGCGGTGATCGCCTCGGTGCCCTGGGCCAGTCCCTTGGCGAGGGTGACGATCTCGGTGGTCTTCTGCTGGGCGAAGGCGAGCCAGCGGGCGATCTGCGGGTCGATGTCGCGTTCGGCGTCGGCGTCGAGCGGGACGTGCAGCAGCGAGCAGGAGGCGGCCACGTCGACCCGGTCGGCGAGGCCGAGCAGGGTGCCGAGGGTGGCGAGCGACTTCTCGTAGTCGTTGATCCAGATGTTGCGGCCGTTGACCACGCCCGCGACCAGTCGCTTGCCGCGCAGTCCGCCGACGGCGGCGAGGTCCTCCAGATTGCCCGCGGCGCGCTCGGTGAAGTCGAGGGCGAGGCCGTCGACGGGTGCCTTCGCCAGGACGGGCAGGGCCTCGCCCAGCCGGTCGAAGTAGGAGGCGACGAGCAGCTTGGGCCGGTCGGTGAGCGCGCCGAGGTCACGGTAGGCGCGGGCGGCGGAGTTCAGTTCGGCGGGGGTGCGGTCCTGGGCGAGGGCGGGTTCGTCGAGCTGTACCCATCCGGCTCCGGCGGCCCGCAGATCGCCGAGGATCTCGGCGTAGACGGGGAGCAGCCGGTCCAGCAGGGTCAGCGGCTCGAAGTCGGCGGGCACCCCGGGGGCGGGCTTGGCCAGCAGGAGGTAGGTGACCGGGCCGACGAGGACCGGCCGGGGGTCGAGACCGAGTGCGAGGGCTTCCTTCAGCTCGGCGACCTGCTTGGCGGGGTCGGCGCCGAAGACGGTGTCGGGGCCGAGTTCGGGGACCAGGTAGTGGTAGTTGGTGTCGAACCACTTGGTCATCTCCAGCGGCGCGACGTCCTGGGTGCCGCGTGCCATGGCGAAGTAGCCGTCGAGCGTGTCGGCGGCGACGGCCGCGCGGTGCCGGGCGGGGACGGCGCCGACCATGACACTGGTGTCCAGCATGTGGTCGTAGTACGAGAAGTCGCCGGTGGGCACCTCGTGGATGCCGGCGTCGGCCAGTCGGCGCCAGTTGGTCCGGCGCAGACCGGCGGCGGTCTCCCGGAGGGCGTCGGCGGTGACGCGGCCCTTCCAGTAGCCCTCGACGGCCTTCTTCAGTTCCCGGTTCGGTCCCTGGCGGGGGTAGCCGTACACGGTGGCCTGTGCTGCCGCGGCTGCGGACTTCGGTGTCACGGAACTCTCCTTCGCGAGATGTCTCCTGAACATCCCGGCGACGGGGCGGGAGCGCGAAGGGGGTGACAGACCGGACGGAACCCGTGCCCGCGCGCGAGGCGCGGCCGTCCGCCGGTATGTGCCGCCCGGACGATTGTCCGGGGTTCCTCCGACCCGCCCACGAGGTCACCGGGATCGCCGCGCACGAGGGGTCGTGCGCGGACAGCGGGCAGGTCTTCGGACTCGCGGGCACGTACGCCGGTCTCCCGGCGGACTCCTACTGGCCGTCGCTTCCCAGACCCGGCCGGGCCCAGTGCGTATGACGGCGGTCGTTCCCGCTCACCGCTGCGGGGCAGTCCCGGATTCCCACCGGGTTCCCTCTTGCGACGCCTCTGTCTGGCGGACAGGGCGAACCAGCTGCACCGGCCAGCCTAGAGGGGTCGCCCCGCTTCGGACAGTGGTGTTCACATACCGGACCGTGACATGAGACACGGAGGGAGCAGGGTTGACGCCGTCCGGCACCGACGGGGCACGCCTTCCCGTGGACGTCCGAGCGGGTACGGGGACCTGGGCGGATACGACGTGTCCGGGCGGGTAGGGCATCGTGGGACCGGTCCGCGCGTCTGCGGGCCCCCGTCAGATCCTGGAAGGAACGGAAGAGATCATGCGCCTCATGTGCCTCGTCGTGGCCGGGTCCCGGACCGGGGCCGTCCGGTGACCGGGGGCGAGGACACCGTCCTGACCCGGGTCGAGGGCCGTTGCGGCATCATCACCCTGAACCGCCCCCGGGCCCTCAACTCCCTCACCCACGCGATGGTCCGCCGGATCGCCGCCGCGCTCGACTCCTGGGAGCACGACCTGGCGGTCCGCACGGTGGTGATCACCGGGGCCGGTGAGCGCGGACTCTGCGCCGGTGGCGACATCCGCGCCATCCACGAGGACGCCCGCGCGGGCGGCACCGCGTCGGCGGCCTTCTGGCGCGACGAGTACCGGCTCAACGCCCGGATCGCCCGCTACCCCAAGCCGTATGTGGCGCTCATGGACGGCATCGTGATGGGCGGCGGGGTCGGTGTCTCGGCGCACGGCGATGTCCGGATCGTCACCGAGCGGTCCCGGGTCGCGATGCCGGAAACGGCGATCGGCTTCGTACCGGATGTCGGAGGGACGTATCTGCTGGCCCGGGCGCCCGACCGGCTCGGTGTCCAACTGGCCCTGACGGGGCAGGCGGTGGGGGCGGCGGACGCCCTACTGTGCGGGCTCGCGGACCACTTCGTCCCGTCCGGCCGGCTGCCGGACCTCCTCGCGGCGCTGACCGGGGCCGAGGTGTCCGAGGTGCTTCCCGGGTTCGCCGGTGAGGCGCCCTCCGGGGAACTGGACGCCTGCCGGGAGTGGTCCGGGCACTGCTACGCGGCGGACACGGTGGAGGAGATCGTGCGGCGGCTGCTCGGCAGCGGCGCACCGGCCGCGAAGGAGGCCGCGGAGGTGATCCTCACCAGGTCGCCCACGGCGCTGAAGGTCACGCTGGCGGCCCTGCGCCGCGTACCGGGGCTCGGGCCGCTGGAGGCGGTGCTGGCACAGGAGTACCGGGTGTCCTGCGCCGCCCTGTCCGCACCCGACCTGCTGGAGGGCATCCGTGCCCAGGTGATCGACAAGGACCGCTCCCCCCGGTGGACCCCGCCCTCTCTCGACCAGGTGACGGACGCCGATGTGGCCCGGCACTTCGCCCCGCTCGGCGACCAGGAACTCGTCCTGGCCCCCGGTCCCGGTCCGGGCCCCACCTCCGTTCCCGGTTCCGGCGCGGGCTCCGGCTCCGGCTCCGGTCGGGAGGCGCACAGCTGAGCGTGACGGCGGCCTACGGCCCGGCCGACGGGTGCTGGACGGGCCGGGCCGGGGTGCCGAGCGGGCGTCAGACCGGCGTGGGTGTCGTGACGGACGGGGATGTCGTGCCGGGCGGACTTCAGATCCGCGAGGGCTTCGGGGGCGACGGGGGCGACGGGTTGACGGCGGTGGCCTTGAAGAACGTGTAGTGGAAGGTCCCTTCGCGGGCGGTCCGGTGCAGATCGGCGATCCCCCGGTCCCAGTCGGCCGACGTGATGAGGGCGGCGGCCAGCGCGTCGCCCCGGACGGCCTCAACCATGGCGGTGAACGTGTCGCGGGTGAAGCCCTCGGCCAGCGCGGGCCGGGTGCGGTCGGCGTAGACGGTGCGCGGGCGGACCTCGACGTCCTCGTACCCGGCGCCGGTCAGCAGGGGGTGCAGTTCCCGGCCGAGCAGCGGGTTCCCACCGGCCGCCGTCTGAAGGCTGATCTGGCACTCGATCGCCGCGCGGGCGTACAGGCTGTCCGGGTGGAAGAAGGCCGATCCGTGGTCACCCTCGATGACGGTCAGGGTGCCTCCGGGTCGCAGCACACTCCGCAGTACGGCCAGCGCCTGCCGGGGAGCGGGCAGATGCTCCAGGACGAAGCAGACGAAGACATGGTCGAACTCCCCGTCGGCGAACGGCAGATCGTACACATCGGCGCGATGCCACTCCATCCGCGCGTCCGGCACGGCGGCCGCGACATGGGCGCGGGCCCGCGCCAGGGACTCCTCGGACCGGTCGGCCGCGACGATGTGCGCGCCGGGACTGGACCTGAGCAGATGGACCGTCTGGGCGCCGACCCCGCAGCCGATCTCCAGTACCCGGCTGCCGGCCGGGTAGGACGTGCCGTCGTGCAGCAACCGCGCCAGGGTGTCCGCCTGGTCGCCCAGTCGGCGGCCCTCGCGCCGGGAGTATCCGTGAACGTAGTCGACTGTCGGGACGGGGCCGGGACGCGCTGTTTCCATGGGTTCACCCTGCTGCCAGCATGGCCCGGTGAACAGATCCAATGACCATGCTTCCGACAGGTCCATAACGGCGGGGTCCGACTTCCTGCATCTGAGCATCGACGAGGCTCCGACGGGCGGGAAGGCGGACTGGCTGACCTCGCAGATCCGGCGCGCGCTGACGGACGGCCGTCTGCCGGTGGGCAGTCGGCTGCCGGCCACCCGGGTCCTGGCCGCCGAACTGGGGGTGTCACGCGGTGTGGTCACCGAGGCGTACCAGCGCCTGATAGAGGACGGACATCTCGCCGGACGGGGGCGGGGCGGCACGATCGCGGTCGGCGCCCCCGCGGCGATCCCGGCGGGTGGACCGGCCACGCCCGCCGGTCCGCCCTCGCCGCGGGACCTGTTCACCGCGGCGCCCGGCCCGGACGTCTTCGATCTGATACGCACCGTCCGCGCGCGGATCGACCTGTCGCCGGGGCTGCCGGACCTCGCGGCGTTCCCACGGGCCGAGTGGCTGCGCGCCGAACGCCGCGTCCTCAACTCCCTCGTGGCGGCCGACCTCGGGTACGGCGACCCGCGCGGAACACCGGCGCTGCGGCTGGCCGTGGCGAACTGGATCGCCCGCAACCGCGGTATCAGGGCCGATCCGGAGGAGATCCTCATCGTCTCCGGCACGGCCCAGACGCTCACCCTGCTCGGGCAGGTGCTGCGTGACGACGGCGTCCCCGCGGTCGCCGTCGAGGACCCCGGTTCACTCGGAGCCCGCCAGCATCTGCGCAACTGCCGGCTGGACACCCCGCCCGTCGCCGTCGACTCCGAGGGCGTCCGCGTCGACGAGCTGCGCGCCATGGGCGCGGCAGCCGTGCTGCTGACACCCGCGCACCAGTTCCCGACCGGTGTGGTCCTGCGCGGCACCCGGCGCGGCGAACTGACGCGCTGGGCCCGGGAGAGCGGCGCGCTGATCATCGAGGACGACTACGACGCCGAGCACCGCTACGACCGGACCCCGGTACCCGCGCTGCGGTCCGTGCTGGCCGAGAACGTCTGCTACGCCGGGAGCGTGTCCAAGCTCCTCGCCCCCGCGCTGCGTATCGGATGGGTCCTCGCCCCGCCGAGGTACCGGGCGGCCCTTGTCGACGCCAAGCGGTTCGCCGACCTCGGCAGCGCCGTCCTCCCCCAGCTGGTGCTGGCCCGGTTCATGGAATCGGGCGAGATGGAGCGCCAGTTGCGCCTGCGCCGCAGACACCATCGCCGCCGCCGGGACGCCATGGTCAAGGCGATCGGCACCCGTCTTCCGGGCGCGACCGTGCACGGCACCGCCGCCGGTCTGTATGTGACGGTCACCTTCGACGCGGGCTTCGCCGACACCGATCTCGCCGCCGCCGCGCTCGCCCGAGGGGTGAAGGCGCAGCCCCTGTCCTGGCACAGTCAGCGTCCGCACCGGCCGGGGCTGGTCCTCGGCTACGCCGCGAGCACGGTCACGGAGATCGAGGAGGGCGTGACGACCTTGGGCGAGGCCCTGCGAAAGCTGCTGTGACCGTGGGCCGAGCACAGGAAGGGGGACGGGGGTACGCAGACGGGTACGCAGCCACGGACGCGCACCCGTACCCGTACCCGTACGCCGACACGGACCGGCCTGACGCGGACACCGGCGGACCCTGCCCGGCGGCCGGCGGCACGCTCCGGAGGGCCGGCCCCTCGACCGCCCATGGCGGGAAGCCGCCTGCTTTGCGGGTCTGCGGGGAAGAGCCGCTGGTCACGCGGCTTCGATCGGCGGGGAATCTCATTCCCCGAGATCGTTGTTTAGGCTAGCCTAAGCTTAGTTCGGACTGGTCGGAGTCGCCGTTCCCGGTCGCTACCGGTCGTCCTGTCGTGCCGTCAGCGAGGAGATTCCCGTGGGTCCGCCTGCCGTCGCGTCCTACCCCATGCCCGCCAGGGCCGAAGTACCTTCCTCGGCGGCGTCGTGGACGATCGATCCCGCGCGTGCCGCGCTGCTCGTCCTCGACATGCAGCGGCATCACCTGGGCCGTTTCCCGACGGACGACGCGCCGACGGAACAACTCGTCGGCAATGTGAGCGCGCTGCGGGAACTGGCCGGGGTGCTCGCGATACCGATCGTGTTCGGCGTGGAGCAGGCCGTCCGGCAGCCCGATCAGCGGGGCGTCCTCGGTGACCTCTGGGGTCCTGGGATCACCGATGCCGCCGACGCGGCACTCATCGACACGCTCACGCCGCGCGCGGGAGAGCATGTCGTCGTCCACACCCGGCCGAACGCCTTTCTCGGCAGCCAACTGGAACGGACCCTGCGGGGTTACGGGCGCGACCAGTTGATCGTGTGCGGGCTCTTCGCCGGGCTCGGTGTGCTGCTCACCTCGGCCGATGCCGTGATGCAGGGCATCCAGCCGTTCGTCGTCGCCGACGCCGTGGCGGATCTGTCCGCCGAGGAGCACACCGGCGCGCTGCGCTGGATGGCCGTGCACAGCGCGGTGGTCACCCGGACCGAGCAACTGCTGCACGCGGGCTGACCTTCACCCGCGAACGGGCTTGAGGCACTGCCTCCCCACAGCCCGGCGTCCTCACAGCCCGGCGTCCCCACAATCCGGCGCTCCGGCGCTCCGCCGCTCCCGGGGAGCTCACGATCTGCCGCTCCGCCGATCAGGCGCACCCACCGCGCGGTGTTTCCCCCCTGACCCGCGTGTCCCACGACTCCCGATGCCGGTGAGAGCCGACGGACCGGGCCCTGCCCGTCAGGCGGGGGCCGATGGACCGGCCCCCGCCCACCGGGCCGCTCTCAGCCCTCCGCCAGGACCATCCCGTCGTCGAGACGGACCACCCGGGGAAGCCGTTCGATCGTCGACTCGCGGTGGGCGATGACGATCAGGGTGCGGTCCGCGCGCAGCGTGTCGACGGCGATCTCCAGCCGCCGGGCGGTGTCCGGGTCGAGATCGGCGGTCGCCTCGTCCAGGACCAGGACGGCCGGGTCGACCAGCGCCGCCCGTACCAGACCGATGAGCTGGAGTTCACCCGCGGACAGCGCCTCGGCGCCGCGGCCGACCCTGGTGCGCAGACCGTCCGGGAGACCCCGTGTCCAGTCCTCCAGGTCCAGCCGGGCCACGGCGGCGGCGATCCGCTTCTCGTCCGGGGTGCCGGGCACCAGACCCAGGTTGTCCAGGAGGGAACCGTCGATCAGGTGCACCCGTTGCGGCACGAGGACGACGCGGCGGCGCAGTTCGGCGGCGGAGAGCTCGCGCAGATCCCTGCCGTCGTAGTGGACGCTGCCCGAGTCGGGGGTGTAGAGCCCGGTGACCAGTTTGGCGAGGGTGGTCTTCCCGGCGCCCGTGGGTCCCGCGAGCCCGAGCCGTTCACCGGGCTCGACCCGCAGCGAGAGGCCGTGCAGCACCTCCCGGCCACTCAGGTACGAATAGCGCACCGCGCGGATGTCCAGCACTCCACGGGCGGCGGTCAGCGGCCCACTCCTCCCGGTGTACGGCCCGCGGGGCGGCACCACCACGGACGGACCCGGTCCGGGGTCTTCGCGGGACGCGGTGGTGGCGAGCAGGTCGAGGAGCCGGGCGAGGCCGACCAGGGTGAGCTTGACCTGGCCGACCAGGTTGGACGCCTGGGCCGCCGAGTCGAAGAGCTGGCGCGTGGCCAGGACGAACACGACGACGGTGCCCACACTCACGCGCCCCTCGGCCACCAGCCGGCCGCCGAGCAGCAGCAGTACCGCGGTCGTCGCCCCCTGCACCACACGGGCGAGGCTGATGAGGGACAACGACCGCTGGCTCCGGCGGGCCGCTCGGTAGCGCCGCTCGCCGTCGCGCAGGAAACGCGTACGCCAGAAGTCGGTGCCGCCGCCGGTCCGGAGCATCTCGTGGGACTGCACCAGCTCGCGGTAGGTGGTGGCGACCCGGCCCGCCGCGGCCGCCTCGGCGGCGAACGCGGGATCGGCGGCCTTCTTGAACAGCCGCAGCACAACGATGATGGCGGGCACGAACACCACCAGCAGGGCCGATGCCAGCAGGGGCGAGTAGCCGAACAGCACGATCGTGGTGAGGAGCAGTTGTCCGGCGACGGTCAGGACATCGGGCAGCTGGGCCCGGACGAAGTTGGCCAGATCGGCGATCTCGGTCGTGGCGCGCCGCAGCAGATCACCCGAGGGCTGGGCCTCCAGGAACCGCAGCGGGGCCCGGGAGAGCCGTTCGACGACGAGGTCCCGCAGTTCGCGGACCACCCGTTCGCCGACGGTGGTGAGCCGGATCTCCGACTGCCGGAAGAGCAGCAGCCGCAGCAGGGCGAGCGCGGTCAGGACCGCCACCGCGGTCATCAGCCCGGCCCGGTCGCCGTCCAGCAGGCGGTCGACGCCCGCGCCGATGACCGCGGGTACGGCCACGGTGGTCGCGGTGGCAGCCACGCTCAGGGCCAGTGCGGCGAGGACGCCGCGGCGCTGGGTACGCAGATGGGGCCAGGCGCGCCGGAGCACGGCGCGCTGGTCGGGGCTCGCGGACAGCCGTGCCTGTTCAGCCACCGGTGGTCACCCGGGCCTCCGTGCCGGTGATCCCGGCCGGGGTGGCGGGCTCCAGCGTGACGACCTGGTCGGCGGCGGCCAGCGGGGCCGGCCGGTGGGTGGCCCACACCACCGCCGTGCCCTCGGCCCAGGCCCGTAGCCGTGCCACGATGATGCGTTCGGTGGCGGTGTCGACGGCCGAGGTGATGTCGTCGAGGAGCAGGACGGCCGGTCGGCGCAGTACCGCGCGGGCGAGGGCGAGGCGTTGGAGCTGTCCCCCGGAAAGGGTGCTGCCGCGCTCCGCGACCTCGGTCCCCAGTCCGTCGGGCAGCGAGTCGAGGTAGCCGTCCAGGGCGGCGACACGGCAGGCGTCGCGCAGTTCGTCGTCGCTGAAGGTGCCGCCCAGCCGCAGATTGTCGGCGAGTGTGCCGCTGATGGTGCCCGAGCGCTGGGGCACGAATCCGATGCGGGTGTGGACATGGAGCGGGTCGGCATCCCTCAGCGGGACACCGCCGAACCGGACCTCCCCGTCGCCGGGGTCGACGAGCCGGGCGAGGACACGCAGCAGAACGGTCTTGCCCGAGGCCATGGGTCCGGTCACGGCTGTCAGGGTGCCGGGTGCGGCCGTCAGGGTGACCGGGGCGAGCGCGGTGCGCCCGCCGACGGTGACGGACACGGACTCCGCTTCCAGCAGACCTTCCACCGGCAGGTCACGGGCGGGCCGCTCAGCCGGCCGCTCGCCGGGCCCGGGCAGGAGCACCTCCTGGAGTCTGCGGGCCGCGGTGACGGCCTGGCTGAGCTGGCTCAGCCGCATGGTCAGCACACCCACCCACAGCACCAGCATGCTCATCCAGCTGGTGAACGCGACGATCCCCCCTACCGACATGTCGCCCCGCAGCACGGCGAGTCCGCCGAGGCCGAGCCCGGCGCCGATCGCCAGGGCGGGCACGAACGGGGAGAGCGCGGCCCAGTCCGCCGAGATCCTGGCGGCGGCGAGCGTGTGCTCGGTGACGTCCCCGCTACGGGCCGCATGGCGCCGTACGAGGGCCGGTTCGCCTCCGATGCCGCGTACGGCGGCGCTCGCGGACAGCAGGTCCTCGACGGCGTCGGCGCGGTCGGCGTGCGCCGTGGAGAGCGCGGTGTTCGCCCGGCCGAAGCGCCGGGGGAACCAGTACGTGTTGATCCACACCAGCGGCGGCACACAGGCGAGACCGACGACGGCGAGCAGCGGGTCGAGGCGGACGATCGCGGCGATCATCACGGCGAATCCCACCGCACCGGTGACGAAGGACGGGACTCCCATCAGCCAGGTGCGGACGAGGTCGACGTCGCGGGTGCCGCGCATCCCCAGATCTCCCTCGCCGAACCGTCCCAGCGAGCGGCTGTCGAGCCGGGCGACCCGGTCGGCGAGGGCGAGTTGGAGGCGGTTGCCCTGGAGGGTGCCGACGAGGGTGGAGAACCAGCCGACCGCCATCTCGGCACCGGCGGCGACGAGTCCGGCGGCCAGGATCAGCAGCGCCCAGTTCCACAGGGCGTCCTCGTCGCCGCCGACGACGCCCCGGTCCACGGCGCGTTCGATGAACCACGGGAGCGCGATGAGCGCCAACTGGTAGAGCAGGCCGCTGAGTACGGCCGAGGTGAGGAGTCCGGCGCCGCTCCGCAGACAGGCGCCGAGCAGTCTCCGTCCGTCCTTGGCCGTGGGGCCGGAGGCGGGGTCGGGGCCAGGACCCGGGTCGGGACCTGAGTCGGGAAGGCCGGACCGGTCGCCGTCGGTCGGGGTGGTGTCGTCCGGGGCGGTGTCGTCCGGGGATGGGGCGGTCATCTGCGGGTCAGACCTCGCTGTCCTGTGTCTCACCCCTGGTCCAGTAGGCGGTCAGATGGGTGTCGGAGCGTTCCATGCCGAGTCCGCGCACGAAGTGGTGGCGCAGGCCGCGGACGACCTCCCGTTCGGCTGCCCCCCATATCCGCCCCCGGCCGACGGGCAGCTTCAGCGCCGAGGCCCGTTCGTGCAGCAGCAGTCCGGGGGTGCGGCCGTCGCGGTGCAGCCACTGGACGCGGGCGTCGGCGCGGGTCGTGAGTTGCTGTTCCTCGGCGGCGTCGGCCACTTCGATGAGCGCCGACACCCGGTGATCCGGCGGGAGTTGTTCCAGCAGGGCGCCGATCGCCGGGAGCGCGGTCTCGTCGCCGAGCAGGACGGTCCAGTCCGCTTCGGGGTCGAGCGTGTAGGCGGGGGTGGGCCCGAACCAGATGGACTCGTCGCCGGGTGCGGCGTGCTCCGCCCAGCCGGAGGCGAGTTGGTCGGCGCCGTGCAGGACGAAGTCCATGTCGACCTCGCCGAGTTCGGGACGGTGGTGGCGGATCGTGTAGCGGCGCAGCCGTGGCCGGGCGGCGGGGAGCAGGCTTCGCGCGGCGTCGATGGTGAACGGCCTCGGGAGGACGACGTCCGGCGCGTAGAAGTAGAGGGCGACGTGCTGGTCGGTGCCGTTGTCCGGGAGGTGCGCCAACTCCTCGCCGGTGAAGGTGATACGGGCCATCCGGGGGGTGACGCGGCGCACCCGACGCACCCGCGTCACATGAAGTCCTCCTGGTCGGCTGTGCGCACCTGGACGGTGCTGGGTCGACGCCCCGCTCATCTCCTGGAGCTCCTCGCTCTTGATCCTCAGGCCAACACGTCAGATCTTGCTCGGAACGAGTACGTTAGGCAAGCCTTACCTATTGCCCTCTCGTTCATGGCGAGGGGGCGGCTTCACGCTGCGCAACCGACGGAGGAGCAAGACATCATGACCCGTTCGCACACCATGACCGTTTCCCTGGGCCGCAGGCGGTTCGTCGGAGGACTCACGGGTGCCGCCACGGCCCTGGCCCTGACCGGTTGCGGTGTGAGCGAATCGTCCGGTGACGACAACTCCGGTGCGGACAAGGGCGCCGAAGGCGGTCTGCGCAGCGTCAAGACCGACAACGGCACGGTGAGACTGCCGCGGAACCCCGAGCGGGTCGTCGTCACCGACAACTACGCGGCCCTGATGCTGCTGGAGCTGGGGCTCGTGCCCGTCGGGGTGCCCGACGGAACCGCCAACCCGACCCTGATGCCGAAGCGGGACCACGAGCGGCTGAAGGATGTGAAGACGATAGGCGCGGTCGGCTCGCCCAACTCGCAGGCCGTCGCGGCGCTGAAGCCCGACATGATCCTCGACCAGTTCTACAAGGACAAGTCCGCGCCGTTGAAGTCCGTCGCCCCCGTGGCCCACTTCGACTGGGCCACCAGCGGGGCGCTGTGGCACGACCAGATCGCCAAGGCCGCGCTGGCGGTCAACCGGGAGGACAAGCTCACGGAGATCAAGAAGCGCTACCAGGACCGGATCGGCGAGGTGAAGGCCGCGTACAGCAAGCAGATCGCGACCTCCACCTGGGCCCCGCTGAGCGGTGGCCAGAGCGGCCAGTTCTTCCTCGGTACGCCGCTCGTCACCGTGATGCGTGATGTGGGGCTCAAGATCGGCGCGGGCATCCCGGCCGACAAGGCCGGTTTCCTGGCCAAGAGTTACGAGGAGATCGATGTGCTCGACGACTGCACGGCGCTGATCTACCCGGTGCAGTTCGACGGCAAGCCCACCCCCACCACCCAGCAGCTGCTGGACAACAAGCTGTGGAAGAAGGTGCCCGCGGTGAAGGCGGGCCGGGCCTTCTCCTCCCAGCACTTCCTCATGGCCAACTACACCTTCGCCATCGGCGCGGTGGACGAGATCGAGGAGATGCTGAGGAAGCTCTGACCGTCACGGTGTGCGGCGCGGCGCCGGTGTCGTTCCCCCGGCCTCGCGCCGCACACCACCCGGCCTCGCGCCGCGCACCCCGCCCCACGCCGCACACCACTCCCCGCACCGCCTCGCCGCACTTCCCCCGCGACGTGCCCCCCGTCACCGACCGGCGACGGGGGGCCTGCGGCGGCCCGTACGTCAAGCACGCCCCGTTCCACGCCGCTTGAAGAGCACCCAGGCGAGGTACACGCCGCCGAGGACCGCCGTGGTGACCCCCACCGGCAGCTGGTTGTTGCGCTGGGACTCGTCCACCAGCCGCAGCGGTCCCAGCAGGTCGCCCACCCACGCCAGCGTGGTGAACAGCTGGGCGGACGCGAGGTGCGCCGCCGAGAGCAGCGCGGCCCCCACGGTCCCGGCGGACAGCACGCTGACCCCGGGGCCGCGGGTGAGCATCGCGGCGATCTGCGGCGCGGCCAGTGCCACGAAGGGGATCGGTCCCGCGCTGGCCACCGCGACCCCGCACAGCCCGATGCCCAGTACGGTCAGCGCGAGCCGCACCCGGTCGACGCGGACGCCCAGACCGCTCGCGAGGTCGTCGCCCAGCTCCAGCATCCGCAGCTGTCTGCCGAGCAGCACGGTGGCCGGGAACAGGACGGCGAGGGCGACGGCCATCATCTGCACCGAGCTCCAGCCGCGGCCGTTCAGGGTGCCGACCAGCCAGATGTGCGCGTTCTGGGCGTTGTCGAGGCTGGAGCGGGTGAGCAGATAGGAGTTGACCGAGCCGAGCATCGCGGTCACCCCCAGCCCGACCAGGACCAGCCGTACCCCGTGCAGTCCGCCCCGGCTGGCCAGCACGAAGACCAGGAACGCGGTCATCAGGCCACCGGCGACCGCGCCCGTGGCGACCGTGGCGGCGCCGCCCCCGAAGGTGACGATCGCGAGGATCGCGCCGGTCGACGCGCCGCTGTTGAAGCCGATCACGTCCGGGCTGGCCAGCGGGTTCCTGGAGATGCTCTGGAAGATCGCGCCGCTGACCCCGAGCGCGGCGCCCACCAAGGCGGCGAGCAGTGCCTGCGGCAGTCTCTCGTGGTTCACGAAGTGCACGGCGAGCCGGTCGCCGGTGCCGTGGAAGAGCGCCTGGGCGACGTCCGGGAGCGGGACCGTGTAGGCGCCCACGCAGAGGCTGACGACCAGCGACAGCAGCGCCAGTACCAGTGCGGCGAGGGACACCACGGCCGTACGCGGGTGCACCCGGAAGGTGACGCGGCCCGACCACAGCCGTACCGGTCGGGTCGTGGAGGTGCGGCGGGGCGTAGCGGTGCTGTCGGAGCTGTCGGTGCCCGGACGGGTTCTGGTCACGGTCACAGTGAGATCTCCTTGCGCCTGCGCACCATCGCGATGAAGACCGGCGCGCCCACCAGCGCGGTGACCGCTCCGACCTCCAGCTCCCCCTCGGGCAGCACGACGCGGCCCAGGATGTCGGAGGTCAGCAGCAGGATCGGGGCGAGCACCATGGAGTAGGGCAGCACCCAGCGCAGATCAGGTCCGGTCAGCCAGCGCGCGACCAGCGGGACGACGAGCCCGACGAAGCCGATGGGACCGGCGGCGGCGGTTGCCGCGCCGCACAGCAGGGTCACCGCGAGCACGGCCGCCATCCTGGTGCGGGCGATCCGCGCGCCCAGGGCCTTGCCCAGGTCCTCCCCCAGCGCGAGGGCGTTGAGCGGGCGGGCCAGCAGCAGCGCGACCACCAGACCTGCCACCACGAACGGCACCAGGTCCCTCATCAGCTCCGGGTCCCGGCCGGCCAGCGAACCGACCATCCAGAACCTCATATGGTCGAAGGTCGCGGCGTTGAACACGGTGAGTCCGCCGATGATCCCGCCCAGGCTCGCGCTCACCGCCGCCCCGGCCAGCGCGAGCCGTACGGGCGTGGGCCCGGCACGGCCGGACGCCCCCAGGAGGTAGACGACGACGGTGGCCAGCGCCGCGCCGAGGAAGGCGAACCACACCAGCGAGGTGAAGGTGGTCAGCCCGACGACGCCGATACCGAAGACCACGGCGGCCGAGGCACCGGCGTTCACCCCGAGCAGTCCGGGGTCGGCGAGCGGGTTGCGGGTCATGGCCTGCATCACCGCACCGGCGACCCCGAGCCCCGCGCCGACCATCAGGCCCACCAGGGTGCGCGGCAGCCTGAGTTCACGTATCACTCCGGTGGTGTACGAGTCGTCGCTGCCCAGGAGCGCGGCCCAGACCTGGGCCGGGGAGGTGTCCTTGGCGCCGATCCAGGTGCTGAGCACGACGAGGAGGACCAGTACGCCGGTGAGCGCGAGCAGCGCGGACCCGCGCAGCACCCAGCGGGCGCCGTCCCGCTTCCCGTTCTGCCGGGGGTCGGGCGGGGCGGCCAGGGGGGAACGTCGGGTCACCGCGGCGGCGCTCCCCGTGTACGGCGTCCCCGGGCCCGGTGGCCGGACATCGCAACCCGCATGATGGCGCTTCCCCGTTCTCACGATCGTGTGGCGGCGGCGACCGGAGTCCGACAGCTGTTTCTTTACAGGCAGTTGGCACGCCGGAGCGCCCCGCCCCATTGCAAAGTAAGGCTAACCTTACCTACGATCGCGTCGGTTAGGGAGGCGATGCTGCGGTGAACCGAATCCGCCGCGAACAGGATTCCGACTGCGACGTGCTGGGGATCGGCTTCGGCCCGTCCAATCTGGCACTGGCCATCGCGATCGAGGAGCACAACGGACTCACCACCGGGAACGACGAGTTAAGGACCGGCTTCCTGGAGAAGCAGCCGGGGTTCGGCTGGCACCGGGGGATGCTCATCGACGACGCGACGATGCAGGTGTCGTTCCTCAAGGACCTGGTCACGATGCGTGACCCCACCAGCCGGTACAGCTTCCTGTGTTTTCTGAAGGAGCGCGACCGGCTGGTCGACTTCCTCAACCAGAAGACGCTGTTCCCGCTGCGGATCGAGTTCCACGACTACTTCGCGTGGATCGCGGAGCGACTGTCGCACCTGGTGGACTACGCGCACGAGGTCGTCGGCGTGGAGCCCGTGTTCGACGGTGACGACGTCCGCTGGTTCGATGTGCTGAGCCGGGTCGGCGGTCCGCGGGGGAAGCTGGTGACCCGCCGGACCCGCAATCTGTGTGTGGCCACCGGTATGACACCCCGGATACCCGCGGGTGCCGAGATCAACGACCGGATATGGCACAACCGGGACCTGCTGCCCGGGGTGGCGGGCTGGAGCGGCCGTCCGCCCGCGCGGGTGGTGGTGCTCGGCGCCGGACAGAGCGCCGCCGAGACGGTCGCCTATCTGCACCGGGAGTTCCCCACCGCGGAGGTCGTCTCGGTGTTCGCCAAGTACGGCTACACACCGGCGGACGACAGTCCGTTCGCCAACCGGGTCTTCGATCCCGAGGCGGTGGACCTCTACTACCGGTCTCCCCCGGAGGTGAAGAACTCGCTGATGGGCTATCACCGGAGCACCAACTACTCGGCGGTGGACATGGACCTGATCGAGTCGCTGTACCGCACGCAGTACCGGGAACGCGTGCAGGGACGGCAGCGGCTGCGGTTCCTCAATGTCTCCAGGCTCCGGGAGGTCACCTCGTACGACGACGGGCTCCGGGTCACCGTCGAGCATCTGCCCACGGGTGAGCGCACGACGCTGGAGGCGGATCTGCTCGTCTACGCCACCGGATACCAGCAGGCGGACCCCGCGGCACTCCTCGGCAAGGTCGGCAAGCTCTGCCTGCGCGACGAGGACAACGAGCTGCGGGTGCGCCGGGACCACCGGGTCGAGACCGTGGACCATGTGTCGGCGGGCATCTATGTGCAGGGCAGCACCGAGCACACGCACGGGATCACCTCGACCCTGCTGTCGCACACGGCCGTCCGGGTGGGCGAGATCCTCGACTCGCTGCTCGCCCACCGGAAGGAAGCCCAGCGGGGGAACGCCCCGCACGAACCCGCCCAGCGGGAGGACGCACACCGGAGGGGCGTTCCCCGCGACGAGGAGGGATCACTGACCGGCACCGCGCCGCACTGACCCGCCGCCCTCGGCAACCGGCCCCCGACGGGAACACCCGCTCGTCGGGGGCCGGTTCCACGCCCCGAACCTTCGTGGGGGAGGACGGCACGGTCGGGAAGGGAACTCGTGGCGGCTGCGGGCCGACTACTGCTGCGTCCGGCGAACGGTGTCCACCGTTCGCCCACACGACGGAGGTGCGGCGGAGTTGACGACGGAACACGAACGGAGCCGGCGCGGGGTGCTGCGCGGCGCGGCGGCAGTCACCCTGGGCACGGGGTTCGCGGCGGGCGCGACGGCGGGAACGGCGGCGGCCGTCGGGGGAACGTCACGGGCCGACGAGCCGGTGAGCGGTGCATCCGCCCGGGAGCGGGGCGGGCGGCGGCTGGATGTGGCGGTGCTGCTGTACGACGGGTTCACCGCCCTGGACGCGGTCGGCCCGTACGAGACGCTGTGCCGGGTGCCCGGTGTGCGGGTGACCATGGTCGCCCGGAGGGCGGGGCCGGTGCGCACCGACACCGGTGAACTCTCGGTCACCGCCGAGAGGTCGCTGCGCGAGATGCCCCGCGCCGATGTGCTGCTGGTACCGGGCGGCGGGGAGCGGGGCACGACCACGACCATGGCCGACGCGGGCACCCTCGACTGGATACGCCGGGTGCACCGGCGCAGCACCTGGACCACCTCGGTCTGCACCGGTGCGCTGATCCTGGGGGCGGCCGGGCTGCTGCGGGGTCTGCCCGCCACCACGCACTGGGCCTCGGGCCCCTATCTGGGGGAGTTCGGGGCCACGTACACCCCGGGACGGTTCGTCGAGGCCGGGAAGATCATCACGGCGGCCGGTGTCTCCGCCGGTGTCGACATGGCGCTGCATCTCGCCGCGCGGCTGTCCGACGAGAAGGTGGCGCAGGCGATGCAACTGGCGCTGGAGTACGACCCGGACCCGCCGTACGACACCGGAAGCCCGGAGAAGGCCGACGCGGAACTCCGGGCGCTGGCGCTGCGGCTGATCGCCGACGCGGCCGTCTGAGTCCGGCGGGCGCGATCCGCCGTCCCCCGGTGCCCGTCCCCGGAGCCGTCTCCCGTGCCCGTCCCTCCTCGCCGCCGGACCGGGGTCGCCCGAACCACCCGGATGTGTGGCTTGCGTCGGGCTGGTGGGAGCGGGCCGTCCGTCCTACTGTCGAGTGCCGCCGGTGGGGCGGTGTCCGACGCCGCCGGCCGTCCGCGCCGGAGCGGCACAGTCCAGGAGGTCCCCATGACCGTCCGTCGTCTCTCGCTCGCCCTCGTCGGCCTGGTGGCCTCCGCCGCTCTCGTCGGGGCCGCGTCGCAGCTCGCGAAGATGGTCGTCCCCGACGACCGTCCGGCCTCCTCCGTGAGCGCCATGAACAAGGCGGAACTCGTCGGCTGAGCCGGACGCTGCCGGGGGCGCGGTCGCCCGGAGGCCCTGGCGGCGCCGGGTCGGACCGCGCACCCGGGGGCACGCGCGGGCACACCGCCCATTCCAGGGCTCCTGGGCCGGACAGCGCGGGTCAGGCGGACCTGCGGGCCTCGCGCACCAGCAGCCAGACGAAGTACAGCCCGCCGATCGAGACGGTGACGATACCGACCGGGAGCTGGACCGGGGCGAAGAGCCGCTGGCCGATCAGATCGGCGAGGACGAGCAGGAACGCCCCGAGCACCGCGGACGGCAGCAGGGCGACCGAGGCGGAGCGGGTGACCCGGCGGGCGATCTGGGGTGCCACGAGGGAGATGAAGGCGATGGGCCCCGCCGACGCCGTCACCAGTGCGGTGAGCGCCACCCCGAGGACGACCGCGGTGAGCCGTACGGCGTTGACGCGAATACCGAGCGCCGACGCCGCGTCGTCGCCGAGTTCGAGCTGCCGCAGGGCCGGACCGGTCGCGAGGGTCAGGGGGACGAGCACGGCGAGGATGCCGAGGACGGGCCAGAGCTGGTCGTAGCCGAGGCTGTTGAGGGAGCCACCGCCCCAGACCGCGGCCAGCATCGCCTCCTCGATGTCCGCCCGCAGCACCAGCCAGGTGTTGAACGCGCCGAGCATGGCGGAGATCGCGATACCGACGATGATCAGCTGGAACGCCCGTGTCCCCTGGCGGTAGGCCAGGACGAAGACCAGGAACGCGGTCGCGATCCCGCCGATCAGCGAACCCGCGGCGACCTGGTAGTAGCCGCCGCCGCTGATCAGCATGACGACGAGCGCGCCGGTGTAGGAGCCGGAGGAGAAGCCGATGATGTCCGGTGAGCCGAGGGGGTTCCTGCTGACCGACTGGAAGATCGCCCCGGCGACGGCGAGGGCCGCGCCGAAGAGCACGGCGAGCAGCACCCTGGGGAGCCGCCACTCGACGACGATCTTCCTGGTGCCGCCCTCACCGCCGCCCGTGAGGGTCCGGAGCACCTCGCCCAGCGGGATGTCATAGGTGCCGTACGCGAGGGAGACCAGTACGGCCACCGCGGTGAGCAGCCCGAAGACCGTACAGCTGACGGCGGTACGGACGTCGAGGCGCAGTGACCAGCGGGGGCCCCGGGAGACCAGGATCGTTCTGCCGAAGTCGACGCGGGTGCGCGGACCCGCGGGTGCGCCGCTCACAGTCCGCTCACCTTCCTGCGGCGTACGAGGAGGATGAGCACGGGGGCTCCGATGAACGCGGTCACGATGCCGACCTGGAGTTCCTGGGGGGTGAGGACGATCCTGCCGACGGTGTCGGAGACGATCAGCAGGATCGGCGCGCAGACGATGGTGTACGGGATGATCCAGCGCTGGTCGGGTCCGACGAACCAGCGGGCGACATGGGGGACCATCAGGCCGACGAAGCCGATGGGTCCGGCCGCGGCGGTGGCGGCCCCGGCCAGCAGGGTCACGGCGACGACGACGGTGACGCGGGTGCGGACGATGCCCGCGCCCAGCGACCGGGCGAGGTCGTCGCCGAGGGCGATGGCGTTCAGGGGGCGCGCGGCGAGGAGTGCCAGCACCAGACCCGCCGCGATGAAGGGCAGCACGGTGTGGAAGACGTCCCAGCCGCGGGCGGCGAGCGATCCGGCCGCCCAGCCGCGCATGGCGTCGTACACCTCCGGGTTCAGCAGGGTGACGGCCGCGGAGATCCCGGCCAGTACCGCGCTGAGCGCCACGCCGACGAGGGTCAGTTGCACCGGTGTCGCACCGGCCCGTCCGGCGGACCCGAGGACGTACACCAGGGTCGTGGTGACGACGGCGCCCGCGAAGGACATGGCGAGGTACTGGCCGGTCGAGGAGAGCCCGAGGAAGGCGACGCCGATGATGACGGCGAATCCGGCGCCCGCGTTGACGCCGAGGATGCCGGGGTCGGCCAGCGGGTTGCGGGTGAGGGCCTGGATGAGGGCGCCGGACACCCCGAGTGCCGCGCCGACGGCCAGCGCGAGGAAGGCGCGCGGGACCCGCAGGTCACGCACGATGAAGGCGTCCTCGGACCCGTCGTAGGTGGTCAGCGCGTGCCAGACGTCCGTGACGGGGATGGACTTGGCGCCGAAGGCGAGGCTCAGTACCAGGCAGCCGCCGAGTACGAGAAGGCAGACGAGCAGTCCGAGGGCGCGGCCCGCGTGGGTGCTCACCAGTCCGGGGCGGTGCCGCCCCCTGTCCCCGCCGCCGCGGCCGGTCGGTCCGGACGGCGGGGCCTTGTCCGGTCCGGGCCGCCCGGCCGCGGCGGCCACTGTGGTGCTCATGTTCCGGGACGCTCCCGCTGCGCTTCGCGGGGTCCGTGTCCGGGTGCGCCGCTCATGACCCGGCCTTCGCGTCGAGCTTCGCGAGGATGCCGTCGAGGTGGCCGAGGCTCTCGGTGCCCCATGCGAAGGAGGAGACCACGGCGGCCGGGGTGTTCTCGACGACGAGACCGTTCTTGACGGCCGGGAGGTTGTTCCACACCTTGTTCCCGGAGAGCTTGGTGACGAAGCCGTCGAGGCCGTAGCCGTGGACGAGGATGTCCGCGTTGGACAGCTTCCCGATCTGTTCGAGCGACAGCCACTGGCTCACGGTGCCGGGCTCGCCCTTGTGCTCGCCCTCGGTGAAGGGGCGGAACTTGGCGCCGACGGCGTCCCAGACGGGGACGTAGAAGTGTCCGGCGGGGTAGGTGCCCCAGGTGGACTGGTCCTGGCCGTGGGCGAAGACGGCGATGGTGTTCTTCTTCAGGACGTCCGCGTACTTGGTCTTGAGCTCGTCGGCGCGCTTCTTGAACACCGCCTGCTGCCGCTTGCCCTCCTCGGCCTTGCCGACGGCCGCGGCGATCATCAGTGTCCGGTCCTCCCAGGCGCCGATGCCCGAGGCGTCGAGCTGGACGACGGGGGCGATGCTCTGGAGCCGTTCCAGTTCGCCCTTCCGGAGGAAGCGGGTCTCGGCGAAGATCATGTCGGGGTCCTGCTTGGCGACGGCCTCGACGTTGAGCTCGTAGTAGGTGCCGACGGTCGCGGTCTTCTTGAGTGCTTCGTGGTAGCGCAGGGGCCGCAGGTTCGGGTCGTCGTCCGCGAACCCCTCGACGACCCCGATCGGCTTGACGCCGAGGTCCACCAGGGCGGCGGGCGAGTAGAAGTCGACGGAGACGATGCGCTCGGGCTTCGCCGGGACCTCGACCTCGCCCGCGATGTCGGTGACCGTGCGGGTCTGGGCGCCCGACGACTTCCCGGATTCCGTTCCGCCCGCCGAGCAGGCGCTCATGATCAGCACGGCGGCGGCGCTCGCCGCGGCCGTGGCGAGAAGCCTGGGTCCCCGCGGTCGGGACGCAGGGGTGGTGCGGCGTGTCATCGGACTCCTTCAGGGGCCCCGTACGGCGGTGGAGAACCGCGCCGTCGGGCTTAGGGCAGGCTTACCTAAGTAAGGTAACCCAGTTCCCATGAGGGTATGGGGACACTCTGTTCCGGTTTCACGACACGGTGGGGCGGGGCACCGCGGATAACGGCGCGGCGTCGTCCAGCCCGCTCACCGACCGGAAGTACGCGGCGGGCGTATGCCCGGTGACCTGGCGGAAGAGGTCGATGAAGGTGCTCGGATTGGCGTATCCCAGCCTGCGGGAGACGGCCACGACCGGGGTGCCCGCCGCGATGTCGATGAGGGCGCGGCGGACCCGGACGAGGATGCGCCACTGGGTGAGGCTGACACCGGTGTCCCGCTGGAACCAGCGCATCAGGGTGCGGCCGCTCAGCCCCAGCTCCCTCGCCCATTCCTCCGTGGTCCGGTCGTCCGCCGGATCGGCGATGATGCGGTCGGCGACCGAGCGCAGCTCCGGGGTCTTCGGCAGCGGGATGTCCAGGGAGGCCGCCTGGACCGGCCGGACGAGGTCCACCCCGACCTGCTGGAGCCGCAGCCGCGCCTCGTCGGGCATCTCCTCCCGCTGGTTGTGGAGCAGGATCTCCCGCAGGAGCCGGCTCATCGGGATACCCGTCACGGTGGGTGAGACCGACGTGGTCAGCCCGGGATTGAGGAAGGTCGCGTACGTGACCGTGCCCGCGCTGGCCTTGACCCGGTGCGGCATCCCGGCGGGCAGCCAGATCCCCAGCGCGGGCGGCACGAGCCAGACGTGTCCGGCGGCCTCGACCGTCACATTGCCCGTACCGGACCACAGGAGCTCGGGCTCGGGGTGGGACACCGTCTCCCACTCCATCGGCTCGGGCGCGCGGAAGGTGCCCGTGGTGAGCAGCCAGGGGTCCTCGACCTGGCGTTCACCGCTCGGGACGTACGCGGTCCACTCGTCGGGCTCCAGGGTGGGCGCGCCCCACAGCCGCACCGCGGACGCCCTTTGTCGCTTTACCGTCATGGCGCGAAACCATACCTGGTTGTGTCGCTCTCCCCCGGTGCCGCCGGACGGACGACGGCAGCCGCCGCGGCCGGGCCCGACAATGGAGCCGGACGTACTGTTCGAGCCGGTCGGACCGAGCCGGGCGACGACGCCGGGGACCGCGCGGACGGTCCCGCCCCACAGAGGGAGACACGATGAGCAAGGCCGGCAGAACGGGTACGGGGCCGACCGCGCCGCACACCGCCGACAGTCATGAGCTGATCCGGGTGCACGGCGCGCGCGAGAACAATCTCAAGGACGTCAGCGTCGAGATCCCCAAGCGCAGGCTGACGGTGTTCACCGGGGTCTCCGGCTCGGGCAAGAGCTCACTGGTGTTCGACACGATCGCGGCGGAGTCGCAGCGGCTGATCAACGAGACCTACAGCGCTTTCGTACAGGGTTTCATGCCGACCCTGGCCCGGCCCGAGGTCGATGTGCTCGAAGGACTGACGACCGCGATCATCGTCGACCAGCAGCGGCTGGGGGCCGACCCCCGCTCCACCGTCGGCACCGCGACCGACGCCAACGCGATGCTGCGCATCCTCTTCAGCCGGCTCGGCCGGCCGCACATCGGCCCGCCCGGCGCGTTCGCCTTCAACGTCCCCTCGGTGCGGGCGAGCGGTGCGATCACGATCGAACGCGGTGCCCGCAGAACCGTGAAGCAGACGTTCACCCGCACCGGCGGTATGTGTCCGCGCTGCGAGGGCCGCGGCACGGTGTCCGACATCGACCTCACCCAGCTCTACGACGACTCCAAGTCGATCGCCGAGGGCGCGTTCACCATCCCCGGCTGGAAGTCGGACAGCTGGTGGACGGTGCGGACCTACGCCGAGTCGGGCTTCCTCGACCCGGACAAGCCGATCCGCGACTACACCGCCAAGGAGATGCGGGACTTCCTCCACCGGGAGCCGACCAAGGTCAAGGTCGAGGGGGTGAACATCACCTTCGAGGGGCTGATCCCCAAGATCCAGAAGTCGTTCCTCGCCAAGGACCGGGAGGCGATGCAGCCGCACATCCGGGAGTTCGTCGACCGGGCGGTCACCTTCACCACCTGCCCCGAGTGCGGCGGCAGCCGGCTCAGCGAGGCGGCCCGGTCGTCGATGGTCAAGGGGATCAGCATCGCCGACGCCTGCGCCATGCAGATCAGCGATCTCGCCGCATGGGTACGCGACCTCGACGAGCCGTCGGTGGCGCCGCTGCTCGACGCCCTGGGACACACCCTCGACTCGTTCGTGGAGATCGGCCTGGGCTATCTCTCGCTGGACCGGTCGTCGGGCACGCTGTCGGGCGGCGAGGCACAGCGCGTCAAGATGATCCGCCACCTCGGCTCCTCCCTCACCGACACCACGTATGTGTTCGACGAGCCGACCATCGGGCTGCATCCCCATGACATCCGGCGGATGAACGAACTGCTGCTGCGGCTGCGGGACAAGGGCAACACGGTCCTCGTCGTGGAGCACAAGCCGGAGACGATCGCGATCGCCGACCATGTCATCGACCTGGGCCCCGGCGCCGGTGCGGGCGGCGGCACCGTCTGCTTCGAGGGCACCGTCGAAGGACTGCGTGCCGCGGGCACCCTCACCGGCCGCCATTTCGACGACCGGGCCGCCCTCAAGGAGACGGTCCGGAAGCCCACCGGGGCACTGGAGATCCGCGGTGCGGCGACGCACAACCTGCGCGATGTCGATGTCGATGTCCCGCTCGGTGTGCTCTGTGTGGTCACCGGGGTCGCCGGTTCCGGGAAGAGTTCGCTCGTGGACGGGTCGCTCGTCAGGAGCGCGGGGGCCGGGCGCGAGGGCGTGGTGTCGATCGACCAGGGCGCGATCCGCGGCTCCAGACGGAGCAACCCGGCCACGTACACGGGGCTGCTGGAGCCGGTCCGCAAGGCGTTCGCGAAGGCCAACGGCGTCAAGCCGGGGCTGTTCAGCTCCAACTCCGAGGGTGCCTGCCCCACCTGCAACGGCGCCGGTGTCGTCTACACGGATCTGGCGATGATGGCCGGGGTGGCCAGCACCTGCGAGGACTGCGAGGGGAAGCGGTTCCAGGCTGCCGTACTGGAGTACCACCTCGGTGGCCTGGACATCAGCGAGGTCCTGGCGATGCCGGTGACACAGGCGGCGGAGTTCTTCGGCACGGGTGAGGCGCGCATCCCGGCCACACAGGCGATCCTGGGGCGGCTGGCGGACGTCGGCCTCGGCTATCTCGGTCTCGGCCAGCCGCTCACCACACTGTCCGGCGGCGAGCGGCAGCGGCTCAAGCTCGCCACCCGGATGGCGGAGAAGGGCGGTGTCTACGTGCTCGACGAGCCGACCACCGGTCTGCATCTCGCCGATGTCGAGCAACTGCTGGGACTGCTCGACCGGCTGGTCGACTCCGGCAAGTCGGTCGTCGTCGTCGAGCACCACCAGGCGGTCATGGCGCACGCCGACTGGATCATCGACCTGGGCCCCGGCGCCGGCCACGACGGCGGCACCGTCGTCTTCGAGGGCACCCCCGCCGACCTCGTCGCCGCCCGCTCCACCGTGACCGGCGAGCACCTCGCGGCCTACGTCGGCATCTGACCGGACCCGCCCGGTCGCGCTCCGCCCGGCACGAACGCGGCGGCGGGGATCCGCGATACGCGAATCCCCGCAGCCAGGGCCGTGCGGCCCGCGCGTGCTACGCGCCGACGGGCTTCAGGGGCCCGTCCGCGCGTCCCGCTCGCCCCGAGGGGCGGGTGGGTCAGGCCTTCTTGGTGTACTTGGTGGTGCAGTGACCGACCTCGGTGCCCTTCACCATGCATCCCCACCACGTCACGGAGGTGCCCTCTTCGAGGTTGCCGGTGGCCCAGCCGGTGCAGTACGGCGAGTTGTGACCCTGGGTGCTGACAGTACGGTTGACGCTGCCGTTGCTGCCGATGTCCATGTAGGTCTTGATGCCCCAGCCGTCGGCCGCGTCGTCGCACGCCCTGATCGCGTCCCCGGGCTTGTTCCCGCTCGGGTCGGCGTTGAAGATGGCCTTGCCCGCGCCGTTGCTGAACCAGACCACCCCTGACGTCACGTCAGCGCTGGCCGGGCTGACGGCGACAGCGGTGAACAACGCCGCTGCGGACACGGCAAGGATGCTTTTGACGGCAATGCGCACTCGGTAACCCTTTCACTGCGTCACTCCGTGTGAGTGAACGTCTGTTCCCAGAGTGTGTACGACACTTGATCGATGCACAACCCAATTATTCCCTTGATCGCGCGACGGCGGTGGGGGGAACGCGCGGCAACACCGCAGGTACGGGGCGTGGGCCGCACCGGTACGACGGAGCGGGGCGGGGGGCGGCGACCCCGGTTCGGCGACCCGGGTCCGTGACTCCAACGGTTCGGGCGCGGGGCCGGGCGACCGGTGGCCGCGGCGAGCGCGCCCCGGACGGCGACCGTCCGTGTCCGCCCGGCGGAAGGACCCGGTCCGTCCGGCCTCCGGGACGGCGCCGCGACCTCATGCCGGTCGCGGGAGTCCCGCTCCCGGAGACCAGCGGGGACAGAAACTCCCCCGGAGCACATCAGGTTAGGCTACCCTCACCAGTCCTTGAGTGGCGTCGGCGGTGAGGGCGGTCGGGATGCGGAAGCGGCTGGGGCGGGGCGGGGAACGCGCGGCGAGGGGAGCGGCACCGGCCGGGCGGGGCCCGGGCGGTCCGGCCGCGACGGCGGGCGGCGGCCCGCACAGCCAGGGGAACGCGGCTGTCGCGACGACCCGCGACGGCAGGAAGCTGTTCCATATGCGCCGCGCGGGCCCGGACGCGGCGGCGACGGCGCCCACGGTGGTGTTCGAGGGGGGCCTTGCCGCGAGCCGTTCGTACTGGGCGCTGGTCCAGTCGGCCGTGGCCGCGCGGGCGACGACGGTGGTCTACGACCGGAGCGGCCTCGGCCGCAGCCCCCGGGACCCGGGCGCCCGGACCCTGGGCAGGATGGCCGGGGACCTGGGCGACCTCCTCGGCCATCTCGGGCCGGGCCCGTTCCTCCTCGTCGGCCACAGCTGGGGCGGGCCGCTGGTGCGCCTCACCGCCGCCGCCGCTCCCGAACGGATCGCGGGCGTCGTCCTGGCGGACCCGACCGACGAATCCTGCGATCTGCTCCTCGAACCCTCCATGCGCCGCCAGGAGAGGATCGGCCAGCTGGTCAGCAGTGGCCTCGCCCACGTCGGACTGCTCGCCCACGCCTATCGCGAGGTCCTCGCCGCGCTGCCGTCCGACGCCGCCGCCGATATGCGCGAGGAGGGCTTCACCGTGCGGGCGATGCGCACGCGCGCGGCGGAACTGGTCTCCGTCGTCGCGGACCTGACCGCCCTGCGCGAGAGCCCTCCGCACCTCGCGGACGTCCCCGTGACGGTCATCTCCGCGGGCAGGACATCGGTGGGCATGAACACCCGGGTCCGTGAACTCGCCACCGCCTCCCATGCCCACCGCGCCGCGCGGTACCCGCGAGGGCGGCACGTCATCGGCCCTCATGCGGACCACATGATGCCGGTGACCGGGCCGGACGTCATCGCCGCCGAGATCCTGCGACTGATCGACGGCGCCGCCGGGGCCGAGGAGTCCGGCTGAACGGGCGGTCACCGCCACCGGGAGGAAGCACGCCGGAGGCGGCGGGTACTGTCTGCGCACATCGGCCCCGCTCGAAGGGCCGGGCTTGTCTGGAGGGCTTGCCATGACGAAGCTGCGCTGTGCGGTGCTGGACGACTACCAGGGCGTCGCCCGCTCCCTGGGAGACTGGCGGAGGATCGCTCCCCAGGTGGACACGGAGTTCCTGGACACCCATCTCGTCTCCCAGGACGACCTGGTGCACGCCCTTGAGGACCGCGAGATCGTCGTCGTCATGCGTGAGCGGACCCCGTTCCCCGCCGGTCTCCTCGCACGGCTGCCCCGGCTCCGGCTGCTGATCACCTCGGGGATGCGCAATGCCGCCATCGATCTGGAGGCGGCCGGACGCCAAGGGGTCACCGTGTGCGGCACGGTCAGCAACTCCGAGCCGCCGGCCGAACTGACCTGGGCGCTGATCCTCGGTCTGGCCCGCCAGGTGGTGCCCGAGAGCACCGCGCTCCGTTCGGGCGGGCCGTGGCAGCACTCCCTGGGAGCCGATCTCCACGGGCGCCGCCTCGGACTGCTGGGGCTGGGCAAGATCGGCCGCAAGGTGGCACGCGTCGGCGCCGCGTTCGGGATGGACGTGATGGCGTGGAGCCCGCACCTCACCCCCGAACGCGCCGCCGAGGGCGGGGCCGTCGCCGCCGCCTCCAAGGAGGAGCTGCTGGAGAGCAGCGACTTCGTGTCGGTTCATCTGGTGCTCGGGGACCGCACCCGGGGACTGATCGGTGAGAAGGAACTGCGCCGGATGCGCGACAGCGCCTATCTGGTCAACACCTCACGTGCGGCGATCGTCGACCAGGCCGCGCTGCTGCGGGCCTTGGAGGAAGGCTGGATCGCGGGGGCGGGCACCGATGTCTTCGAGACGGAACCCCTGCCGCTCGACGACCCGCTGCGCACCGCTCCCCGCCTCCTCGCGCTGCCGCACCTGGGCTATGTGACCCGGAGGAACTACGAGGGGTACTTCGGTCAGGCCGTCGAGGACATCGAGGCGTTCCTGGCGGGCAGCCCGGTACGGGTGCTGGGCTGAACGCACCGGAGCCGGTGCGGGTGTTGGGCGGAACACCGCGCGACCGGTACGGATACCGCGGTGAGCGCGGCAGGTCCGTACGGATACCTGGGTGAGCGCGGCAGTTCGGGGCCGCGCCCGTGCGCTCAGGCCGTGAACTCCTCGGCGGGCAGGTCCACCCCGTCGAACGTGACGAGCAGGGAGGTGTATCCGTGGTGCACCTCCGGGTTGGGGAAACTGGTGAGCTCCCAGGGCGCGTCGACCACGGCGGGGCCGCAGGGCAGGGTGCCCGAGCCGGACGGCAGGGCGAGGGGAATGATCTGGAAGCCGGTGAAGTGGACCGGCACGGTGGTACCGGCCGGCGCGGTACAGGTGTACGTCCCGCCGATGGTGAGCGTGCCGTAACCGAACGGGCTGGTGGCGGGCTGGGCGTTCGCCCACCGCACGTCCAGCGACTTGACGGACTGGGGCAGCGCGGCGGCGCCGGGTGCGCCGATGCCCAGCACGGCCAGAGCGGTGACGGCGAAGGCGGCGACAGCACGGGGTCCGGTGGCCAGTCTCAAGCGAGGCTCCTCGGGTGGGGGCCGCCCGTGACGCGGGCGGCCCGGTGGTCGGGGCTGTCCCTGTGGACCAGGGAATCCAGGTCTATCGGTGCCCGGGGCGGACGGACAGTCGCACGGCACGGCGCGCGGGGGCAGGGCCGTCACACAGCCGGAAGGGGCCCTGGTCAGCGCCCGCCCCGCTGATCACCCGGCCGCCGGCGGCACGCTGATCACCCGCCCGTCAGCAGCATTTCGAGCGCCACGGCCGTGTCCGGGTACCGGCCGACCAGTGCCGCGCCCGGCGGACCGGGGTCAGCCTTCTCCCATGTCCCCTCCCAGCCCAGCAGGTCCGCGAGCGCGTCGCAGGTGTCCGGGTGGGCGGTGAGCAGGACGCAGCCGCGGGCGCCCTCGGCGCGGGGGCCCGGGTCGATGCTGTCCGGCTCCGGTGGCGCCTGCCACGGCGGCACCCAGGCGTCGAGCTCGGTGAGGCGGCCGGGGAAGATCCGTCCGGCCTCACGGATCAGCAGCGGGGCCAGATCGGCGCCGTCCGACCGCAGGGTGGTGATCAGGGTCGGGAGCCAGGGCAGCAGGACCGGGTCCGGCAGGCGGGCGAACGCGTTCGACACCGCTTCGACGACGAAGTCGGCGAGGCCCGGGACGGGCTCCAAGGCGTGCACGAAGCCGCTGAGGTAGCGCGGATAGGCGCTCACCAGCATCGGATTGGCCAGCAGCTCGTCGCACCTCGCCCGGAGATCCGCCCGGTCGAGCTGCCCCAGGTGCGTCCGGGCCGCCCACAGCAGTGCCGTCCTGGCCGGCTCGGCCGGGTGCGACTGGGCCACCGCCAGCTCCAGCTGGGTCCGGTCGCACCCCAGGGACAGCGCCAGGCTCTCCATGCCGAACAGGAAGCCCAGCATCGCCGCCACCTGGCGGACCGTGGCGTCCTCGTCGGTGAACGCCGTCGGCAGCAGGGTGCAGTAGTGCGCGTAACCGGTCTTGGCGAAGGACTCGATCCAGGGCGGCAGCACCGGCTCGGTGGTGCGGTAGTACGCCAGCAGTCCGCGCACCCGGCGCAGCACCTCGGGTGCGCCGTCGACGCTGCGCTCGGCCGACAGGACCTCCAGCGCGCGGGTGCCCAGCTCGTCGGCGAGGCGGCGGCTGCGCAGATACAGCAGGGCGTCCTCGACGGCGCCGAGGACGGTCGCGGTGGTGGCCTGCGGGTCGTACGCGCGTCGGCGCAGCCGCTGTTCCAGGACCTGCTCGATGCTGACGCCCTCGTAGCCGAGTTCGATGAGCGCGCGCTGATGGGTGCCCAGTGCCAGGTCCCAGGACTCCTGGATCGACCGCTCCCCCAGCTTGCGCTCACCCATGATCGGCCGGGCGGCGCCATGGGGCATCAGCGCGCGCAGCATCCACAGGACGTCGGAGCAGCGGGCGAGTTCCGGGCGGCCGGCGATGTCGAGCAGTGCCCGGCGCACCCCGCGCTGCTGGAGCTTCAGGTCCAGCGGTGCGAGCCGGTCGTGGACATCACGGGCCAGGGGCGGCAGCGCGTCGTAGCCGACCTGGCCGGTCCGGTCGCCGCCCATCATGATCTCGACGAGGCGGCGCACATCGCGCCGGCCTGGGACGGTGTCCTTCTCGATGCAGGTGACGGCCGCGTCCTGGAAGTCGTACGGCGTGGGCCTGGCCCGGTCGCGCATCCCGGCCAGCAGGATCGACGTCTCGAACACCGCGATGGCGTCGGCGGTCGAGGCGAGGTAGCCGTTACGGCGGGCGGCCCGCACGATCTCCACCGACCAGCCGAGCAGTTCGGCCTCGTCCAGCGGGTCCAGGACGGGTGAGCGCTGGAGGAAACCCGTCAGCCGGTCGGAGGACTCCGCCGCGGGCCCGGGGGTCCCGGTGGCGGCGGTTTTCCCGGCCTTCGGCTTCCGCGTGCCCGTCTGCCCGGCCAGCCGGTACGGCTCCACCCGGGTGCGCCGGAGGTTCTGCGCCCAGACCGTCGCGGCGATCGACACGGAGCCCGCGGCGAGTCCGAACTGTGCCTCGATCGCCGTGTGGCTGGACGGGATCAGACCGTGCTGCCAGGTGGTGGCGGTGCGGGGGGTGATCTCGAAGGTGTCGGCGCCGTCCACACCGAACTCCGCCACCCGGCTGGCCGCGTGGAAGGCGCCGCAGATGTAGAGGCAGTCCGCGGGGTCCGTGCCGGTGGCGGCCAGGTGCTCGCGCATCCGTGTCCACATATAGCGCTCGCGGTACTCGTCCAGCCGGACCCGGTGCGGGTCGCCGGGTGCGAGGCGCCTGAAGAGGCTGCCGATCAGGAGCATCACCTGGCGGTAGGTGTCGTGGTCGCTGTCCCCGAGGGGCAGTTCGACGTACTGGTGCCACCACTCCGACCAGTGCCGCACCCGGCCGTGGCGCAGCAGATGTTCCTCCAGTTCCGCGAAGCGGGGCCGCAGATCGCCGATCTCCACGCCGACGGCGTCCCCGTGCAGGGCCGCCTCCGGCTCGGCGGGCGGTGCGTCCGGCCCTGCCGGGCTCTCCTCGGGCCCGGTGGACCGGGTCGCTCGCGCGTCCCACTGGAAGACATGGTCGGAGGAACGGTCGACCAGGACCAGCTCGACCCCCGGTGTGTCCAGCGCGTAGGCGATCGCCTGGTATTCGGCGGACGCCTCGGTGATCGGCGCCACCACCGACAGCGGGGACCACTCGGCCGGGAAGCCGTCGGTCTCGGTCGCGAACGCCTGTACCGCCACCGGGAGTCGGCAGTTGCGGAGTTCGGTGAGCAGCGGCGCCATGTCCTCGCACAGCTCCAGGTACACGACCTTCGGCTGTTTCTGGCGCAGTCGGCGTGCCATGGCGGTGGCCGACGCGGGCGAGTGGTGGCAGACGGGGAAGATCTCCAGTGGTTCACGCACCGCGCGGTCGACGTCGTCGACGATGCCCAGCAGGATGCCTTCCAGGGCGTCGGTCCCACCGGCGAACTCTGCGGCGGCTTCCTGGAGCTGGGCGCGCAGCGCGGTGAACGTCTCGTCGTGCGTACCGGTCACGGCCGGGCTGCTCTGCGCGGTGCTCATGACAGGGTGGCGATCGCTTCGCGTCCGCCCGCCAGGAACTCCGGCCATGATCCGCCTTCCTCCTTGCTGCGTGGTTCGACGACGCCGTGCAGGTACTTGTTGAGGATGGCGAGGTCCTCGGGCTCGCGCCGGGCCAGCGACCCGACGAGCGAGGAGGCCAGGGTGTGGGCGGTGAGGGCGCGTTCACCGAAGAAGTTGCTGTGCAGGATCGCGTCCTCAAGGACGCCGATCTGCTCGGCGGTGGACAGCGCGGACTCCAGCTTCTCGTCGTCGCTGCCCGCCGCCGCGGCCGAGGCACGCAGATCGGCGAAGCTCTGGAGCAGTACGTCGAGCAGCGTCGGCGGTACGTCGAGCTCGATCTGGTGGCGGCGCAGCAGTTCCTCGGTGCGGAAGCGGACGATCTCCGTCTCGCTCTTCTTGTTCGTCATGACCGGGATACGGACGAAGTTGAAGCGGCGCTTGAGCGCGGAGGACAGGTCGTTGACCCCGCGGTCACGGCTGTTGGCGGTGGCGATGACCGAGAAGCCGGGCTTGGCGAAGACGATCCCGTCGCTGTTCAGTTCGGGGACCGAGATGTACTTCTCGGAGAGGATCGAGATCAGCGCGTCCTGCACATCGCTCGTGGAGCGGGTGAGCTCCTCGAACCGGCCTATCGCGCCGGTCTCCATCGCGGTCATGATCGGTGAGGGGATCATCGACTCGCGCGACTGGCCCTTGGCGATGACCATGGACACGTTCCAGGAGTACTTGATGTGGTCCTCGGTGGTGCCGGCCGTGCCCTGGACGACCAGGGTGGAGTTGCGGCTGATCGCGGCGGACAGCAGCTCGGCCAGCCAGCTCTTGCCGGTGCCGGGGTCGCCGATGAGCAGCAGACCGCGGTCGGAGGCCAGGGTGACGATGGAGCGCTCGACGAAGCTGCGGTCGCCGAACCACTTCTGCGGGATCTTCCGGTCGAGGCCGTCCGCGCGTTCGGAGCCCAGGACGAACAGCCGGACCATCTTGGGTGACAGGCGCCAGGAGAAGGGCTTGGGCCCGTCGTCGACGGACTCCAGCCAGTCCAGTTCCTCGGCGTACTTGAGTTCGGCGGGGGCGCGCAACAGGTCGGACATGGCGGTGGGGCCTTTCTAGGTGAGGAACGTCTTGAGTTCGTGCACGAGCTTGCCGATATGACCGGAGATCACCGGTGTGCCGAGGTCCTTGAACCGCTCCCGGAACCAGGGGTTGACGCTGCCGCGTCCGGAGCTGGTCACGGAGCCCACGGGGATGAATCTGGCTCCCGAGCGGTGAACGGCGGTCATGCTCTCGAAGAGCGGCTCGGCCTGCCATTCGTAGAAGTCGGATATCCACACGACGGCGGTGTTGCGGGGTTCGGCGATCTTCGGCTGGGCCAGTGCCATGGCGACCGTGCCGTCGGTGCCGCCGCCGAGGTTGGTGCGCAGCAGGGTCTCGAAGGGGTCGTGCGCCCACGGGGTGAGGTCGAGTGCCCGGGTGTCGTACGCGATGAGGTGGACGTCCACCTTCGGGAGCCCGGCGAAGATCGACGCCAGGATGGTGCAGTTCACCATGGAGTCGACCATCGAGCCCGACTGGTCCACGACGACGATCAGCCGCTGGGGAGTCGTCTTGCGCGCGGTGTGCCGGTAGTAGAGGCGGTCGACGTACAGCCGCTCCTCCTCCGGGCTCCAGTTGGTGAGGTTCTTCCAGATCGTGCGGTCGAGATCGAGGTTGCGGTAGACGCGTTTGGGCGGGACGGAGCGGTCCAGGGGGCCCACGGTCGCCTTCTCCACCTGGGTGCGCAGCACGGCGGAGACCTCGTCGACGAATCGGCGGATCAGTGCCTTGGCGTTGGCCAGCGCCACACCGGAGAGGTTGTTCTTGTCCCGGAGCAGCTGTTCGATCAGGGACATGCTGGGGGTGAGGCGTGCGGCGAGTTCCGGGTCGGCGAGCACCTCACGCAGTCGCATGCGCTTGACCAGGTCGCCCTCGATGGCGTCGAGTTCCGGTCCGATCGTGGGAATGAGGCGGCTGAGATCGGGCGTCGCACGCGGGCCACCGGTGCCGGTCGCGGCCACGCCCGCCCCCGCGGCACCCGTACCTGACCCACCCGCCGCGGCACCCGATGCGGCGCGGCCACCGCGCAGTTCGCCGGGGCGGCAGCCGAGCGCGCGTTCCAGCCAGCCCGCGTCGGACTGCCAGCGGGTCAGCTGTCCGGCGGTGACCGCGCCGGAGCCGGAGGCGAAGACATTGAGCAGGACCTTCGACACGAGTGCCGCGCGCCGTACCTCGGCTGCCCGGTCGCGGGTGCCGTCGTCGTCGGGGGCGGGTGCCATCAGGCCGTCGAACTCGGAGCCGAGCTCCGGGTGGCGCTGCACGATCGAGTCCACGGAGACCTGCGGGTCCAGCAGCGCCGACGGCAGACCGATGTCCTCGACGACAGCGAGACCGGCGGATTCCAGCGCGGGCTGTTCCTCGGCGTCGAAGAGGCGGGCGAGCAGCCGCCAGTACAGGACCTGGCGGCGGTTGTCATGGGCGTCGGCGGGGGCGGTTCCGTGGCCCCGCCCGGCCGGTGGTTCGCCCGCCGCGCCATCGGTCGGCCGCTCGGTCGCCTGATCCGTGGTGGAGGTGTCCTCGGTCGTATGGCCGGTCGTGCGGCCGGTCGTGCGCTCGGTCATTTCCGCAGCAGCCTTCCCGCGCGCTCGCGCAGCACGGTCACGGCGTCGGTGGCGGCCTTCTCGGCCCGGGCACCGGCCTTGTCGGTCGTGCCCGCGGCCCAGCCACCGGCGTGGATGACGACGGGCTTCTTCCGTACGATCGTCTCCACGGCCAGAGGCTGGACGCGGAACGCTCCGGCGTCCCAGCGCAGCAGCCCGACGCACGCGCGGGACGCCGCGACGGCCTCGGGGGTGAGGGGTCCGGCGGTCGGCACCCGGTCGATGTCGACCGTGAGCGGCTGCCCGGCGACGGTGAACGTCATCGCGTCCCCGTCGTCCTGGACGGCACATCCCTCCAGGAACACAGGCACGGCGATGCGTGCCGGATGGCGGTCCAGCGGGGCGGTCGCCGCGTCGGTGGCGGCGGGCAGGGCGACGCGGGCCGTGGTCAAGGCGTCGGCGGGTTCCCCCGTACGCGCGTGCTCGTCGCTCCAGATCAGATCGCCCTCGGCGGTGACCGGCATGGCGTCGAGGACCATCGAACGGCCGTCCCGGACGGCCGCGAGCAGCGGCATGTGCGGGCGGAGCAGTTGCCAGAGCCCGGCTCCCACCACGGTGTCGGGCTTCGGCACCGACACACTGGCACGCACCAGCCGGGGCGCGCCGCCGTCCGCGGGTTCGAACACGGCGTGGATCTGTGCCTGCGCGGCGGTCGGGTGTTCCTGGAGGTCGACGCCGAGAGGGAGCAGACGGCCGGTGGCCGTGCCCGTCACAGGCATGTCGGCGGCTCCGGGGAGCGTCAGCAGCATCGCGCGCGACCACAGGTCGGCCCAGCGGCGTGCCGGGACGCGTTCCAGGGCGGCGCCCGGACAGGACGCGGCGAGCTCGGCGGCGAAGCCGTCGAGGAGGGTCGCCAGACGGCGCAGGTCCGGGTCGGGGAGCATCGCGGAGATGATCCGCGCCGACCCGGAGACCAGCTCGTGGTCGATGCCCTGCCAGCCGCGGCCCGCCAGATCGGACAGCCAGGAGCGGGCGGCGGTCTGGAGATTCGCCGCCTGCCGTCCGCCCGCCGCCGGGGTGAACTCCTTGTCGCGCGGCCGTCCGGTCGCCTCCGCGATCCGGGTGATCAGCGCGTCGTGGACGGAACCGAGGAGGGCGGTGCGGGCGGCGGCCAGCGCGACGAGGTGGTCCTCGCCCGCGGCTCCGGCCGAGGCCTTCTGTGCCGCCTCGCCGACCCCGGCGGCGAGCGGGGTCCCCGCGACGGCGCGGGCGAGTCCGGTCAGGCCCTTGGCCTGGGCGGGCCCGGGACGGAGCAGTCCTCCGGCGAGTGCGAGGTCGAAGGCGTCGACGGCCGTCAGCGCTTCGTCGAGCCCGTCGACGGACGCGGTGAGCAGATCGGCGCGCATCACGCCGCCCTGGTCGGCGGGAACCACTGCATCTCCGGCAAGGGCGCCGTGACCGGGGTGAGCTCCAGATAGGCCAGGTGGTGCAGGAAGCGGCTGAAGACGGACGCGGCGGCGGTGCTGTCCCCCTGCGGCGGACGGACCGCGCCCATGGCGGCGGTGATGGCCTGGGCGTCCGGCTCGCCGTCCGCGACATCGGCCTTCAGATAGCGGGCGACCCGCCCGGCACCGTACTGGAGCACCGACTCAGCGATCAGGGACCGGATGTGGTTGCAGAACGATCCCCGCGCGCCGCCGCAGGGCCGGTTGTTGTTGGTGCTGCATGTGAAGGCGTGGGTACCGGCCGCGACCGACGAGACATAGACCCGTCCGGCGTCGGACCCGCTGGACACCACACCCTGCAACCGCCCGTCGGCCAGCTCCACGAACGGGACCTTCGCGAGTTTGCGCGGCCTCGCGGATGCCGTCACCCGGGCCGTGCTGGACCTCTCCCAATAGGACAACGCGCCATCTCCTCTGCGCCAGGGGGGTGCCCACGCCGGACCGGCGGGACACGACTGAACCTAGCGGCGACCACTGACAACGCCGTCCCGCTGCACCCGAAGCCCGCCGTGGGCCGGGTGCCTTGTGACCAGGGCACCGGTGTTGTTCGTCGGGCTGAAGACCCTGTCGTGGTCGAGGAGGGGCGCCGCCGCTGTGGGGACGGTGTCGGGGTCGTTGATTCAGCTCCAGTGCGCGTACACGCCGACCGGCGCGGGGATTCCCGGGCAGGGCCGGTACGGCGGTTGTGGCCACCGTACGAGGGGCCGGCCCGTTCGGGTCCGGCTGTTCGGCCGGGATCACCGCGCGCCGGCCGTCGTCCCACGGCCCCTCCGTGGCCCCCGCGGACGGCCTTCTCGGACGGCGGTCCCGGACGAACGGGCTCAGCCGTCGATCCTCCAGTGCCAGTTGCCGCCCCGGGCCGAGAGCGCGATGCCGTTCTCGCGTACGTGGAGGATGTCGTCCCGCTGCTCCCACTCCATGCGCAGGGTCTCGTCCCGTGGGTCGCCGCCCAGTACCCGCTTCCACAGCGGGCCCTCGGGAGCGCCGGGTGTGCCGAGCGCGAGGGAGGTCACGTCCTCCAGTACCAGGGTGACGGGGCCGAGTTCGCGGTACGGCTCGGTCCCGGACTCCGTGTACGCGCGGGCGAAGGACAGTTCCGCCCGCAGGGTGGCGCCGGTGGGCGACACGGTGAGTCCGAAGCCCTCGGACTCGATGTCCAGCTCACCGGTGCCCGGGACGCGCCAGCCGGTGATCTCCCGCCCGGAGTGTCCGGGCTCGTCGTCGAGGACCGGGGTACAGCCTTGCCACATCGGGGTGTCGACCTTTCGTCGGAACGGAGGAAACGGTGGAGCGGTGGAACGCGGAACGGGGCGTGCGGGCTTGCGGGGCGGTGGGGTTCGGGGCCATGGCGAAGGGTGCGGGTGAGGAAGGGGTGTGCCTTCCTCACCCGCACCCGGGCTCACGTCAGCTCACCTCACAGGGAGCGCCACGCACGGTAGATGTGGCGCAGGCCGGGCCGGTAGGCCCACTTCCCGTACCGCTTGCCGCCCCGGTAGTACTGCACATGGGGGAAGCCCATGTACTTCTTCCGGTACCGGATGCGGCGCCAGCTCGCGCCGGCACCCTTGCCCTTGGGTCGCGCGCCCCACTTATTGTAGTGAGGCTTCTTGCCGCGGACGTCGACCCGGTAGCCCCGCTTGGTCTGGATGCTGTTCTTGACCGAGCGCTTGGCCAGGTACCGCGAGCCGCCCCGGATCGCGAGGCTGCGCAGGATTCCGCCGCCGGAGACCATCGAGACCGCGCCCGCGATCCTGCGGGTCCGCTTGCCCGGGCACCACCTGGAGCAGGCGTAGGCCGCCGCGCCGACCGCGAACCAGGCCCACCGGCCATCGAGGTCGTAGCAGTTGAGGGGCTGCCCGTAGCAGTAGTCGTAGGCGTTGGCGTTGCCCCCGAAGTCCGGGTCGGGGGACATGAAGCGGCCGGTGGCCGGGTTGTACAGCCGCGCGCCCATGAGGGTGAGACCGGTGAGGGTCTCGCTGGAGCGCTGCTTGCCGCCGAGCCAGCCGTAGCGGATCTCGGACTGTCCGCCACGCGGGTTGCCGTACTCGTCGGACTCCACCGCGACGGGTGCCTGGCCCGCGGTCAGCGGGAGTTGCAGGGACACGTCGCCGTGCAGGTTGGTGACCTGGAGGACGACGTCGCCGGTCTTCCCGGTGGTGGCGGCCAGATCGCCGCCCGCCGCGTCCACGTTGCGGGTCAGCGCGCCGGAGCCGTTCTCGGTGATCCAGCGCGGGTTGTCGCCGTCGCCGTCGTAGTGGTTGACCTTGGTGGCCTGGAGCGTCCAGGTGCTGCCGCTGCCGCTCTCCACCTGCCACGAACGGAACCGCAGCGCGGAGTCGAGGCTCCAGGTCTGGCGCTTGCCGTCGGCGGTCTGCCGGTGGACGAGGTCGTTGGCGTAGTAGCCGATCGTGCCGTTGCCCGGCGCCGTGGTGGTCCGGCCGAAGGCGTCGTACGCGTAGCCGGTGTCGACGACGCGGTCGGCGCTGTCGTAGGTGTGGGTGGTGGTGGTGCCTCCCGTGGTCGGGCAGTCGGCGCCCTCGGTGCCGGTGGCCGCCGTCAGCGTGGTGCGGTTGCTGCGGCTGTCGAAGCCGTAGGCGCGCCGGGTGCACACCGTGCTGGCGGTGTCCTCGACGGTGGTGAGACGGCCGGTCGCGTCGTACCGGTACGTCTGGTCGGACCAGCCGCTGTGGCTGGTGTTCTGGGCGTGGATGGACCGGGTGATGGTGTCGGAGTAGACGAGTGTGCTGTCGCTGTCGCGGGTGTAGGTCCGTTCGAGCGCCGCGCCGGAGGTGTCCTCCCGGGTCTTCACGGTGTATCCGCCGGGCAGCTTCTCGCTGGTCACGGAGCCGTCCGCGTCGTACGCGGCCTCGAAGGCGCCGGCCACCGAGTCGGTGATCCGGGTCGGCAGTCCGCGCGGCTCCGCCGTGTGGTCGTAGGTGTAGGTGACCGTGGAGGGCACGCTGTCGGTGATCTTCACCGGCCGGTCGAGCAGGTCGTACTCGGTGGCCGTGGTGCCTCCGTCGGCGTCGGTGTACGCCATCTGGCGGCCGAGCTTGTCGAAGGACTTGGTGATCGTGCCGCCCTCGGGGGAGGACGTGGTGACGATGTCACCGCCCGCCGGGTCGTACGCGGTGGTCACCGCGGGCAGGGCCTGGCCCGAGCCCCCGGTGACAGTGACCGCGGTCTGCCGGCCTGCCGCGTCGAAGGTCATCTGGGTGGTCCGGGTGGTGCTGCCGGACACCTCGGTGACCTTGGACTCCGCGCCCCACCAGCTGTACTCGTTGGTGGTGGTGGGCAGGGTGGCCGGGTTCGAGCCGCCTCCGGTGACCGGACCGGCGGGGCCGGTGGTGCACACCGCGTCGGCCCATTCGGGGCGCCCGGCGCAGGCGCCGGTACCGGTGCCTGACCAGTAGGTGGTGACCCGGGCCGCCGCGGACGTACCGGTGGCTCCGGCCGGGATCTGCTTGGTGACCCGGCCCTGGGCGTCGTACTCGGTCTCGGTGGTGAGTGCCAGTCCGCCCGGGTCCTGGACGGACTTGACGGGCAGGCCGCGCGCCCAGTCCATGACGGTCTGGGTGGCGCGGGTCTCACCCTGCACGGTGGGGTGCTCGCGGACCTGGGCGCCCACCGTCGCCTTGGTGACCTGGTCGCGGACCTTGGCGGTGCCGTCGGTCGGACGGCCCGCGTCGTACTCGTTGACCGTCCAGGTGCGGGCGATCACCGACGAACCGGCCGGGACCAGGGTGCTGGCGCCGGACTTGAGGTCGGCGGTCAGGTCGACCCGCCGCAGCGAGCCGAACTCCTGGAGTTCGCGGATGCCGCTGTCGTCGTAGACGGAGCGGGTGGCGAGCAGGTCGGCCCGTTCGGCGGGGGCCAGCCGGTCGATGCCGAGGTCCGTCTGCACGGCCCGGTCGGCGGCGCCGGTGCCGATGGCGACGGCCCGGTTCGCGGCGGACAGTTCGCGCACGGTGTTGCCGAACGCGTCGTACTCGGTGGTGGTGATGTGGCCGCCGGGCGAGGCGGTGTTGACCTCGCGCCCGGAGACACCCAGGTAGTGCACCTCGCCGCGCCGGTAGTCGGCGGCGCCGAGCGCGGAACCGGAGTGCGAGGCGGGGACGGAGTCCGCGGGGAAGACCGCGGTCGCGTCGGTCGGGGCGTCGGTCTGGCCCCAGTCCCGCACCTGCGCGGCGCTCATCTGGTGCGGGGCGGCGGCGCCGCTGAGCGGCACGTCGTAGACCACGCTGGTGGTGGCGGTGCCCTGCTCCGTGGCGGCCGTGCCGGGCTGGAGCCCGGAGCGGGACGCCTTCAGCAGCATGCCGTCGGCGGCGGTGGCACTGCCCCCGGCCTGCCCGTAGGTGAAGCTCCAGGGGAGCTCACCCGGTTCGGTGTACGAGGTGACCCGGCCCGCGGTGTCGTAGCCGTACTGGGTCTTCAGCAGCGGGGTGATCAGCGGGTTCCATGCCTCCCGGAGCCTGCCCTGGGAGTCGTAGCGGTAGGTCTGGACCACCTTCGACGTGGCGTTCGCCGCGCCGGGCTCGGTGGACCACAGCCGGATCTCCTTCACCTGGCCGTCGATGTCGCCGAGAGCGGTGGCCGTCGCGGTGGTGGCGCTCGCGTATCCGAACTCCAGCGCCCGGCAGCCCTTGGTCGCCGGAGCGGAGGTGCAGGTGGCGGCGGTCACGGCGGAGGTCGGCGCGATCACCCGCGCGGGGCGCGCCAGTTGCTTGCCGCCGACGGTGACCGTCTCGGACACCACGGTCGTCGCCGACTGGGCGAGCCCGTTCAGCAGGGTGCTGGAGACCTGCCAGGTGGTCGCGCCCGTACCGGGCTTGGTGAACTGGGTGACCGTGCCCTCGGTGTCCGCCAGGGTGAACGAGCCGGTGACGCCGCCGGTGAGGGTCAGGTCCTCCGAACCGGGTTCGGCGATCCAGCCGTTACGGGCCGCGTTGGCGGTGAAGTGGACGGCTTCGCCCTCGGCCATGACCACGTCGACCGCGTTGGCGGACACCTCACGGACATGGCTGTACTCGGACTCGGTGAGCTCCGCCGCGGTCCCCGCGACCCACTCCTTGCCGAAGATCGCCGCCTGGCCCTCCTGCTTCACGCCCTGGTCGGGCGTGCGGGAGGACGCGGAACGGGAGATCGACAGGTCGAACGCGGAGGTGTCGGTGGCCGACAGGGTGAAGTCACCGGTCAGCAGGTTCACCGTACCGGGGCCCACCTCCTCGGCGGCGGCACCGGAGGCCGTCCGGTCGACGACGACGGAGAGCGGCTCGCTGCTGCCCGAGGCGCCGCCGGGACCGGTGAAGTCGGCCTTCAGCTGGACCGCGCCGTCGGGGTTGACGGTGTCGGTCGCGTTCCAGACGAGGTTCGCGCTCCTGCCGTTCGTCAGAGCGGCCGGCCAGCCGGTGAGCGCGGTGCCCCCGGCGGTCACGTCACCCGGAGGCAGGGTGCTCCACGGGTCCGCCTCCGAACGGCGCCATGAGAACGACACCTTGTCGTACTTCGAGCCGTCGGCCTCGGCCGCCAGCGGCAGCCGGCGCGCGGTGCGCTCGCCCGGCGCGGGCCGGAGGAAGCCGCCGGGTCCCGCGTGGAAGGTGTGCTCGACGGCCTCGGACTTGTTGTCCGCCTTGTCCGCGGCGCGCACCCGCAGGGTGTGGGTACCGTCCTTCGGCGGGGTGACCTGGAGGGCCTTCGGCGCGCTCGCGCCGCCGGTCGGCACCTTGGTCCACGCCACACCGTCGAGCGACCACTCCAGCCAGTTGTGGTCGGTCCCGGCGGGCGGGGTCACGGTGAACGTCCCCGGCTGACCGCCGCCCTTGACCCACTGCCCGGTCGGGTAGTCGGTGGAGGCGATCGAGCCCGGGGCGGACGGCGCGCCGGTGTCGACGGTGAACGTCTTCCACGGGGACCAGCCCGTGTTGTAGTGCGCGCTGTCGTACGGGTTGGTGCGGAACTTGTACGTCTTGCCGTTCGTGAGGACACCGGCCGGCACGGTCACCGAGGCGACCTGGCCCGAGGGCACGTACGGGGAGACGATGACGTTGCCGACCTGGGTGTCGGTGGCACTGTCGAATATCTGGAAGGTGCCGTTGACCTTGTCACCGTCGGAGTCGACGAAGGTGTCCCGCAGGGTCGGCGTGGTGGTGTTCACCGCGTAGGAGCCGCCGTAGGAGAAGTACGGGGGTCCGGCCTCCTGCTTGGTGCCGGTGCGCGGCCGGTAGTTGTAGGTGACGCGCAGCTTCGGCGGGTTCGCGGCGGCGTTGGCGGAGTTGACCCGCTTCCACTGGGCGGTGGCGGTCTCACTGGTGGCGCGCAGCCCCATGTGACCGCGGGTGGCCTTGGCGGAGGACCACTCCTGGACCAGGGTGCTGACGTCGGCCTTGACCCAGCCGTCCGGCTGGGTGGTGCAGGCCGGGTTGCCGCGGGTCTCGGTGGAGGTGGCGCGCTTGGCCGTCCACGCCGGCTGGGCGGTCCAGCGGGACGATGTCGAGGCCGCGCCGGTGGACCACACCTCCCACGGATGCGCGTTGCAGTCCGTGTTCGCCGAGTGGAAGTTCCACAGGCTCAGTTCGGCGTCGATGATCAGGGCGTCCCGGACCGGGGTGGTGTTCCAGGTGAGGAACGAACGCGCGGTGCGGGGAGTACCGCCCGGGTTGGTGGTGCCGGGGTTGCCGAGATCCAGTTCGGTGTCGGCGGACCAGTCGACGGTCTCGCCCTGCTGGACGTAGGTGTCGAAGACGTTCGACAGGGAGGACGTCGAGGGGTCCACCGTGACCGGGTACTTCGTGTCCGGGTCGGCGAGGAACTCCGCGTCCGGGGTGACCACGAGGTCGACTCCCCCGCGGGTCTTGACGACCTTCATGTCGACCTTGGCCCGGTTGGTGTGCTCCCCGGAACGCTTGTCGACGGTCGCGTCCCACATCAGGGGCGCGGGCATCACGGCCCGCTTCTTGCGGCCCGACGCGGCGTCGGTGAACAGCAGGCTGCCGTCCTTGAGCTGACGGACCTTCAGCCCCTTGGTCCGCAGCGGCAGTGTGTACGAGTACGTGTCGGCCGTGGGGCGTTCACGCAGTTCGACGAACTGCTCGAAGCCCGTACGGGTCGCCTCCACCACCAGGTCGGCCCCCGGCAGCGCGCCGGGGTACGTCGCGCGGGTGCCGTCCAGCGCCGGGGCGGGCAGTCCGCCCTTCCACTGGAGCGCGATCCGCTCGTCGCCCTCACCGATGGTGACGAGGTCGCGGGCCCGGGTGTCGTTGGCCGCGGCCAGCGACCTCGGGACGGCGCCGGTCTTCCCGGCGAGCGCCAGATCGGCCGGGTGCGCCGCGGACCGCACCGATCCGTCGGCCTGCCGTTCCAGTTCGACGTCGACATCGACCCATCGGCCGTCCCGCACGAACCGCACCGGTCCGGACGACATGTCGGTCGTCAGACTGCCGTCCTTGTTGACCCAGGTCGTGGAGGTACCGCTGCGCTCCGACAGCGCCTCGACCCGCTTGCCCGACAACCGGGCCGCCGCCTTCGCGGACGGGATGTCCGCGGCCTGCGTGACCACGGGCACCGGCTCCTTGACGGGCCCTTCGGACCCGTCGGCCGCGAACGCGCCTTCCGTGAGCGCGACGGACATCAGCAGCGCGATGCCGCAGGCCGTCCAACGTGTCCCTCTGCTGTCGACTCTCCATACATGCCCTCGCTCCTCGGGGGAGGGCATGTGATCCACGACTGTCAAAGCACTTCCTGTCTTTCAGGATGCGGATACTGACAGTCGTTGAACATATCCGGACGGTAAACAGACCAAATGCCGAGTTTTCCGATCTTGGTGAGCGTGCAGCCTACATATATGTCAGTGACATATGTCACGTACATGCAAAGATTGGAGCCGAAGTCTCCCATGCCGGGCGACTGGGGCCAGGAAGGGCGCCACCGCCCCCTTGCTCCCTTTTCGCCTATGCCGGCGGGAACGCTCCCCGGCCGCGGCAGCCGGACACGCCGACGCCCCCGGCCCTTCGCCACAGGCCGGGGGCGCGACAGAGCTTCCGGGTGGGTCCCTACGCGGACGGCGGCTTCGCGTAGTCGCCGTATCCGGTCCAGTCCACCGCGACGCAGGGTTCGTCCCCGACCACCCAGGCGTCATGTCCGGGCGCGACCCGGATGAAGTCACCGGGCCCCGCCTCCGCGCTCTCGCCGTCGTCCATGACGATCTTTATACGCCCGCTCACCACGTACCCGGTATGGGCTTCCTGGCAGCTGGCGGTGCCCGCCAGTGGCTTGATGTGCTCCGACCAGCGCCAGCCCGGTTCGAAGACCGCCCGGCCGACCGGTCCGCCGGCCGTTTCGAGGAGGTCCAGCCTGCCCTTGCCGTCCCCGAACGGTCTCGTCTCGTCGGCGGAGTCGAAACTCCGGATCACCAGTCCAGTCATGATCAACCGCCTCCCGGCGGGATTCGGCCCCGAGTCCTCCTCCAGCCTAGTCCGATGCCGGGAGGCAGGCGGCGGAGCCGGGTCGCGGGGGCCGCCGGACATGGAGAAGCCCCCGCGGAACGGGGGCTGTCGGGCTCTCTCCGGCTGTGTCCGGGGCCGCGTCCGGCTGACGGCTACATGCGGTTACGGCCTCGTCCGGCTTCCGGTCTTCCGGCTACGTGCGGCTACGGCTTGAAGACGTCCTTGGCCTTCTCCTTGGCCTCGCGGGCCTGCCCTTCCGTCTCCTTGGCCCCGCCCTTCGCCGCCAGGCGGTCATTGCCCACCGCACGCCCGGCTTCCTTCTGGATCTTGCCCTTGACCTGCTGGCCCTTGGCGCGGGCCTTCTCGTCCTTCGCCATGACTCACCCTTCCACCGCTCGGCCTGCTTCGTCGCTCACCATCCATTAGATGCCCGATGGCGGGGATTGTCCTGCTGAAGACGGGCACGCGAATGTCCGGCGGGGTGTGCGCGTCACGTCCGGCGGGGCGCCGTCGGGACCGATCCCCTCGCGGGCGCGCTCATCGGCTCAGATGAGAGCCGGTTCCTCCTCCAGCTGGCTGCGGGCAGCGGCCATCGCGTCCTCGATGGTGTAGCAGCCGGTCGACATGCACAGCGTGTACTCGGTGTCCAGGAGCTGGCGCCGCACCTGGAGCGGAACGACGTCCCCGGACGCCTTCTCCCGCAGGGAGGCGTGAATGGCCAGCAGGTTCCTCAGTACGGCCGGGTGCGCCTTCAGCATGAAAAGCCTCCACCTCCGGGGGAGCACCGGGGACGGTCCGCTCCCGGTGCGGGCCGCGCCGGGCGGCCACTTGGGCACCGTGTACCCCCGAACAGCCGTTCCACCCCACCTTTCTCGGGTACCGGTCGGATTCTCGACCCGTACCCGAGCGGGAGCGGGGCGGAAGCCACCCCGGCGGCCCGCGCCGGGCGGATCGGCGGGGGCGGGTGGCCGTCCGGCGCCGGTGGGAGGCGGGCGGGTCACAGGGGTGTGCGCAGGGAGGTGCGGCCGTCGCGCCAGGCGGCGAGGAGATGGCCGCCCAGCCGGTTCTCCGTCCATTCGGTGGCGTCGGCGCCGAAGGCGATGTCCTCGTCGAGGAAGGGTTCGGCTTCGAGGAGTCCGCCGACGACCTCCCGCCGGACGATCTGCTCATGGACCGCGTCGGCCTCCACGTGCTCGGCGTAGAAGTGGACGGCCGCGGGGCCCGCGCCGACGCGCTCAAGACCGTGGGCGAGGCGTCGCGAACCGGGCGACGAGGTGGTCTCCACGGCCGCGAAGTGGCCCACCAGCGCTCCGCGCAGCGCACGGTGGAGTCCGAACAGGGACATCAGGTTGACGTTGGTCAGCATGGGGGCGGCGGCGCTGTCGACGTACCGTCCGTACGCGGTGTCCAGTCCGAGGTCCGTCATCAGATCGGCGAACAGCCGGGCGTGGACACGCTCGGCCCGTCCGGCGCCGAACTCGTCGTACTCGACGGCGACCATCGCGGCCTTCGCCCGGCCCGTCAGCCTCGGGATGACCCAGGCATGCGGATCGGCCTCCTTGAGGTGATAGAGGGAGCGCTGGGCCGCGTACTCGCGGAACTGCCACAACTCCCCCCGCTCCTTGAGGAAATGGGACGCCCCTTCGCCGTCGGCCGGTTCGGCGACAAGCTCCGCGAGAGCTTCCTCGGCCTTTCTCGGGGGACCGCAGTCGGCCCGGAGCGCGGACAGGAAGCGGCGTTCCATTCCCGCCCTCAGCCCCAGCAGTCCGGGCTCCCACTCCCACTCCGGATCGACACCGGCGAAGCCCCGGTAGTGCAGTTCGTAGCAGAGGTAGAGGGCCAGTTGCAGATCGTCCCCGTACGGGTCCGCGACCGCGACCGCCTCCGCTGTCCGCCCCGGCAGGGCCGTTCCGACAGGCCGGGTCAACACCTCCAGGACGGCGCGTGAGAGTTCCCCCCGGTTCCGCGGCAGCGCGGGTCCCGCGGCGCGGTCGTGGCCGTCGGACGCGGGGGCGGTCATACGGACCGCCGTTTCGTCCGGCCACGGTGGCTGGTGTCGCACCAGGGGAAGCTCCTGCTGCGGTGGCAGACGCAGAGCGCGACGGTGAAGCGGTCCGACACCACGCTGCTCCCGTCGTCCAGGACCACCTCGACCGGCCCTTCGACGAGCATCGGTCCGTCCTTCGTGAGCGTGACGCGGCGCGGTTGCCGGACGGGGCGGTCCGGCAGCGGTTGTCCGGCGGAGCGGTCCGGAACGGGTTCTTCGGCGGGTCGGGCCGGCAGCGGCTGTTCAGCGGTTCCGTTCGAAACCGGCCGCTCCGCGGCTGCGTTCGAAACCGGCTGTTCGACAGGCCGCTCCGGCACCGGCCGTTCAGCGGGTCCGTTCGGCACGGATGATCACCAGCTCTTCCTTCTCCTCGTCGGCGCCGACGAGCCCCCGGTGCCGCAGCCACGCCAGCCGGGAGCGCAGCACCGGGCCGAACGGCACATGCCAGCGGTCGGTGACGCGCGCTTCGAGCCCCGACCGCTCCAGCCCCGCCAGGGTCGGCGCGACGCCGCACAGCGCGGAGTGCACGAGCAGCAGCACACCGCCGGGGCGCAGTGACGTACCCGCGCCGTGGCAGATCCGGTTGAGCAGCGCGCGTCCGTCGGTGCCCGCGTCCCAGGCCACCGCGGCGCGGTGGCGGCGGACGGCCCCGGGCGCCGGGACGTAGGGCGGATTGCTCACGATGAGGTCGAAGCGGCGGCCGACGACCGGGGCGAACAGGTCGCCGTGGAGGACTTCGAGGGGCAACCGGGCGAGCCGCGCGTTGAGCCGGGCGGTGAGGACGGCCCGGTAGGTGGTGTCCACGGCGGTGACGCGGGCGCCCCGCCGGGCGGCGGCCAGGGCGAGCGCTCCGCCACCGGTTCCGACATCGAGGACGGCGGTGTCCTCCGCGATGTGCTCCCGGTCCAGGGCCCGGGCCAGCAGTTGGGTGTCCTCCTGCGGGGAGTACACCGTCCACGGAGCCAGCACCGGGCCGTCTCCACTGTCGTTCCGCGTCATCGCACCGACCACGTACACCTCACAGAGTCCGCCCCGAGTCCGTCACCCGGACGGAGCTGTCCGGTGGCAGTGCCGTTCGCTCACCAGTAGTGCCGTCGGCCTCCCACCGCGTGCCCCAGGGCTCCCAGGGCCCACAGCACGACGCCGATCCCGACCAGGACGATCCCGATGGTCCACAGAATGCCGATGCCGGCCACCAGGCCGACGATCAGGAGCACGAGCCCTAGAATGATCATGATTTCTCCGGTCGTGGGGCAGCCCCCCTCACTCCAGGGTTGCTCCGTTCACCCGGCCGCACAACACGGCGGGCTCCTCCGAAGCCGGTACCGACGGGCTCCACCCGAACGTGATACGGGCGGGACCCGCCTCAACGCTCGGTGAGCATCCCCTCGCGGAGCCGGCCGAGGGTGCGGGACAGGAGACGGGAGACATGCATCTGGGACAGGTCCAGCTCGTCCCCGATGGCCGCCTGGGTCATCTCCTGGCCGAAACGCATCTCCAGGATGCGCCGGTCGCGGTCCCCCAGCTCCTCCAGCAGCGGACCGAGGGCGTGGAAGTCCTCCACCAGCTCCATCGCCGGGTCGACGTCACCGAGGACATCACCGTACGAACGGCCACCCGCGCCGTGGGCCGGACCGTCCTCCTGGTCGGTGACCGGGAGGTCCAGGGAACCCGCCGTGTAGCCGTTGGAGGCCACCATGCCCTCGACGACCTCTGCCTCGCTCAGCTCCAGCAGCCCGGCCAGCTCACCCACGGTCGGAGCGCGGTCCAGTACCGCGGAGAGTTCGTCACGGGCCTTGGCCAGCTCGGTGCGCAGCTCCTGGAGACGGCGCGGGACATGGACCGCCCAGGAGGAGTCGCGGAAGTACCGCTTGATCTCCCCCACGATGTACGGGACGGCGAACGACGCGAACTCCACCTCGCGGCTCAGGTCGAACCGGTCGATCGCCTTGATCAGACCGACCGTGCCGACCTGGACGATGTCCTCCATCTCCCCGGCGCCGCGGTTGCGGAACCGGCCGGCGGCGAATCGCACCAGGGAGACGTTCATCTCGATCAGCGTGTTGCGGGCGTACTGGTACTCCGGCGTTCCCTCCTCCAGGGTACGGAGGCGGTCGAAGAAGACCTTCGACAGGCCCTTCGCGTCCTTGGGGGCCACCTGGCCCGGGCAGCTGACGTGCGGAAGGCCGCTGTCCGGTGAACGGCCGGTCGTGCGCTGGTGCGTGGTGCTGTCCCGGTACGGGGCGGTTCTGACGGTCGTCATCGCGGCCGAGCTCCCTTCGGGCGGAGATGCGGAGGTGTGATGCTGCGCCTTCCCGGGCCGCGGTCATGCACACCTGACGGAGCCGCTTCCTCCGCCTTTGGCCCGAACACACCGCCCCGGTGGCGCGTAATCCCGGGGCTGCCGTTGCCGGATCGGCACCGCCGCTCTCGTGGGGACCGCCGCTCCCGTGCCGGGTGGGGCGGGAGCTGTCCCGATTTGTTGGAGTGCCGTGGACATGGTTCGCCCCTGCCGAGGTACACGCTCCACATGAGCGAACATGTCCCGTCCTTCTTTGTCCTGGCCGCCGGGGGTTCCGGTTCGCCGCTGCTGATCGTCATCGGCGTCATCATCGTCGGCGCGCTGCTCGCGGCGTTCTGGATCGGCAGTCGGCGCACCGCCCGCAAGCCGAAGCCGCCGCGTGGCCCGCAGCCCCGCTCCGGCTCCTGGGACACCCCTGACTCCCCCACGGAGCCCCCGCACCGCCATTGACCCCCCGGGCCGCCCCCGGCCCCTGCCCCCCTGACTCCTGACCCCGATGGTCGGCCGCGCAGCGCCGGGACCGGCGTCAGGTGGGTGGCGGTCGGCACGGTCACGTGGTCGGCGGCGTCACGGGGGTCGGCGGCACCCGGCAGTCGGTATCGGCGTCGGGGTCGCCGTCGGCGTCAGTCGCGGCTCGGACCGATCACCGTGTTCCGGTCGAGGACCGTGATGGCCCGGGCCGGGCAGACTTCGGCGGCTGCCAGGACCCGGTCGTCCGGCTCGATCCGGTCCTCCCGCACCCGGGCGTGCTCGCCGTCCAGGGTGAACACCTCGGGGGCGATCCCGGCGCACATGCCCGACGCCAGACAGAGCCGCGGATCGACACGGGTGTCCCACTCCCGGCCGGTCACCAGCCGACCGGCATGACGCGCGGGCCGCGCACCAGCATCTCGGACTTCCAGGTCACGTCACCGGCCAGGCGCAGCCCGGGGAAGCGGGCGAGGAGCGCGCCCACGGCCTCCTGGAGCTCCATCCGTGCCAGGGAGGCGCCCAGGCAGTGGTGGACCCCGTGGCCGAATCCGAGGTGCTGGTTGCCCGCGCGGGCGATGTCGAGGACACCGGGGGCCGTGAACCGGAGCGCGTCGCGGTTGGCGGCGCCCGCGGCGACCAGGACCGGGGTGCCGGCCCTGACCAGGGTGCCGCCGACCTCGATGTCCTCGGTGGCGTACCGGGGCGCGGCGGCGCCGCTGCCCAGGGGTACGAAGCGCAGCAGTTCCTCCACGGCGTCCGGGACGAGTTCGGGACGGGCCCGCAGCCGGGCGAGCTGGTCCGGGTGGTCCAGCAGGGTGAGGACGAAGTTGGGGATCTGGGACGCGGTGGTCTCGTGCCCCGCGACCAGAACGGCCACGCACAGATCGATCAGTTCCACCTCGGAGAGCCGGTCGCCGCCGTCCCGCGCCTCGATGAGCGTGGTCATCAGGTCGTCCCGCGGCTCCTGGCGGTGCAGATCGATCAACCCGGCCATGTACGCGCGCAGTTCCTCGCGGTTGGCCTTGAACTCGGCGGCGGTGAGGGAGCTGGTGGAGAGCGCGGCGTCGCTCCAGACCCGGAAGCGCGGACGGTCCTGCGTGGGCACGCCGAGCAGTCGGCAGATCACCGCGACCGGCAGCGGCAACGCGAAGCGGTCCACCAGGTCGGCGGGCGGTCCGGCCGCCTCCAGATCGTCGAGGAGGCTCGCGGTGAGCTCCCGGACCTGGGGCCGGAGCCTCTCGGCCCGGCGGGCGGTGAACGCCCCGGCCACCAGGGAGCGCAGCCGGGTGTGGTCGGGCGGGTCCATGCTGAGGATGCCGCCGTCCGCCCGGCCCTCCGACTGCCGCGGCTCGTCGCGCGCGGCGGCCGCGGCCCGGCTGAAGCGCTGGTCGCCCAGGACGAGCCGGGCGTCGGCGTAGCGGGTGACGAGCCAGGCGGGTTCGCCGTACGGCAGCCGGACGCGTAACAGTCCCGGCTGGTCGCGGACGCGCTCGTACTCCTCGGCGAGCTGGAGTCCGCCGGAGGTGTTGAAGGGGTAGACGAGGGGGGTGAGGTCAGCTGTCGCCACGAGGGGCCTCCCAGTTGTAAGCAGCCGCTTACAACGGTAGGACCGGCCTCCGGAGCGGTCAACGACGCGTTACAGCCGTTATCCTGACGGGCCGTCCGAGAGGAGCCCCGCGTGGAGAAGGCCCCCGGCCCGCCGTCCGGCGAGCGCCGACGGGATGCCGCGGCCACCCGTCTCCGGCTGCTCGAAGCGGCCCGGGACCTGTTCGCCGAGCGGGGGTACGAGGGGGCGACGGTCCGCGACATCGCCGAGCGGGCCGGGGCCAACCAGGCCCTGCTGTTCCGGTACTTCGGGTCGAAACAGGGCCTGCTCACGGAGGTCGTCGCCCGGGGCGGCCTGGAACAACTGCGGGAGACACCGGCCGAGGAGCTCTTCGAGACCTCGCTGCGCTCGCTGCTCACCCGCAGCGCCGACGGAACGGCCGACCGTTCGCTGGAGGTCTATCTCCGCTCCATCGGGCGGGGCGACGAGGCGGCCGGGACACTTCGGGAGCTGGGTGAGGAGTACCAGAAGGCCCTGGCCACGCTCTCCGGTGCCGAGGACGGCGTACTGCGCGCGGATCTGGCCATGGCCTGGCTCCTCGGCATCGGCCTGATGCGGACCGTCGCCGCCCGAGAGCCCCTGGCCGCCGCCGACCCGGACACCGTCTGCCGTCTGGTGCTCACCACGATCGAACACCTCTGGACCGTGCCCACGGACGGGACGGAGCGGGCCGCCGTGCCGGGACAGGGGGCGACCGGTACGGAGCGGGCCGCCGGTACGGATCAGCGAACCGGTACGGATCAGGGGGCACGTACGGATTAGGAGGCACGTACGGATTAGGAGGCACGTACGGGTCAGGGGACGCGTACCTGTTCGGGGGCACGTACGGATTGGGGGCGCGGGAGAACCGGCCGGGGCGTCACCGGCGGCGGGGGCCACGGACGGACGGCCGACCGCCTCGCGGCCACCGTCCGTGACCCCCGCCGGGTCAGGTCGGGTCGGTACGGGTCGGGTCGGTACGGGTCAGGGGCCGATGTACAGCAGCCGGTTCGGGGAGCCGGGGCCCGGGTTGCCCACCCCGCCGGGGGTGGCGGTGGCGATCAGGGTGGCGGCCACCTGTGCCGGTGATGCGCCGGGGCTGTCCGCGAGATGCAGCGCCGCGACGCCCGCGGCGTGGGGAGCCGCCATCGATGTGCCGGAGAGGGTCGCCGTGGCCTGGTCGCCGGTGTTCCAGAGCGAGGTGATCGACACACCCGGGGCGAAGAGGTCCACGGCGCGGCCGTAGTTGGAGGAACCGGCGCGCGCGTCGGTGATGGTCGCCGCGCCGACGGTGATGGCCTCGGCCACCCGGGCGGGGGAGAATCCCGACGCGTCGGCCGCCGAGCCGCCCGCCGCGACGGTGTAGGTGATGCCGGACGCGATGGAGTTGCGCACGGCCGTGTCGAGGGCGCTGTTGGCCCCGCCACCGAGGCTGAGGTTGGCGACGGCGGGCCTGACGGCGTTCGCCGTCACCCAGTCGATACCGGCGATGACCTGAGCGATGGTGCCCGATCCCGCGTCGTTCAGCACCCGTACCCCGACGACCCGCGCCTTCTTGGCGACGCCGTACCGCGTACCGGCGACGATCCCCGCGACATGGGTACCGTGGCCGTTGCCGTCCTGGGCGACGCTGTCGTTGTCGATCGCGTCGTAGCCGTGGGCGGCCCGGCCGCCGAAGTCGCCGTGGGTGGTCCGGACACCGGTGTCGATGACGTACGCGGTCACCCCCTGGCCGGCGCTGTCGGGGTAGGTGTAGCGCTGGTCGAGCGGCAGGGTGCGCTGGTCGATCCGGTCCAGCCCCCAGGACGGCGGGTCGAACTGGGTGGCGGACGCCGTGACCAGGTGGTTCTGCGCGACGGACGCGACGGCCGGGTCGGCGGCGAACTTCTTCGCCCGCGATTCCGGGAGTCGGACAGCGTAGCCGTTCAGCGCGGCACCGTACGTCCTGTCGATCGTCGCGCCGTACGCGGCGGCCAGCCGTCGGCCGGCCTTCGAACCGGCGTCCGCCGCGGACGGATGGAGCGTGACGACATAGCTGCCCTCGATGGCGCCCGGCGCACCGGCGTTCTGGATGACGCCCTGCGCGGAGGTGGCGTTGACGGCGGTACCGGTAGCGGTCGCCGTATCGGCGGTGGCGGGTAACGCGCCGAGCGCGAGTGCCGCGACCACGGCCGTGCAGAGCGACACGGTGATTCCGCGGCGGGGGATGTGGGTCGGTGACATGGGGGTCCTCCTCTACGGGAGTGCACAAACAATCAGGTGCATGCCAAGCGAGCGCTCTGGCGGAAGGCTGTCGGATCAGCCGGAATACCGCAAGTGCCCCCCGCGCCTCCCGGGTGGATCGGGCCGGGCCCGCGGGCCACCCGTCACCGTGACGGTCCGGGTCCTGTTCAGGCACCGGTCCGATGAGCGGCGCTCACGAGCCCTGACTCATAAGCGCTGATCACCAACTGCGCGCGGTCCCGGGCCCGCAGCTTGCTCAGCAGTCGGCCGATGTACGTCTTGACGGTGCCGTTGCTCAGGTGGAGGTACTCGCAGATGTCGGCGTTGGAGAGGCCGCGTGCCACGAGCACCAGGACCTCGCGCTCACGTCCCGTCAGCCCGTCCAGCGAGGTGTCCGGCGCCCGGTGCGTATGCGGGAGCCGGGCGAACTCGGCGATCAGACGTCGGGTCACCGAGGGGGCGAGCAGGGATTCACCGGCGGCGACCGTGCGGATGCCCGCCAGCAGGACCCCGGGCGAGGTGTCCTTGAGGAGGAACCCGGCCGCCCCCGCCCGCAACGCGCCGTACACGTACTCGTCGAGGTCGAAGGTGGTGAGGATGAGGACGCGTGTCCCGGCCGTCCCGGGCGAGTCCACTATCGCCCGTGTCGCCTCGATGCCGTCCGTACCGGGCATCCGGATGTCCATCAGCACCACGTCCGGGCGCAGCAGCCGTGTGTGCTCGACGGCCTCGGCGCCGTCGCTCGCCTCACCCACCGCGGTCAGTCCGGGGGCGGTGTCGACGAGTACCCGGAAGCTGCCGCGGAGCAGTGGCTCGTCGTCGGCGACGAGGACCCGGACCGATTCGCTCATACGGCCTTCTCCTTCCGGCCGGCGACCAGCCCGTGCGCGGGTCCGGGCGGGAGACGGGCCGACACCGCGAATCCGCCGCCGGGCCTCGGTCCGGCGGCCAGCGTGCCCCCGTACATCGTCACGCGTTCACGCATCCCCACGAGTCCGTGACCGCCGCCCGGCTCCGCTCTCCCGGACACCGTCGCCTTCCCCGCTCCGTCGTCCACCACCTCGACACACACATCCCCTCGCGAGCCGACCGTGACCGTCACCCGGCAGCTTGCTCCGTCGCCCGCGTGCTTGACCACATTGGTCAGCGCCTCCTGCACGATCCGGTACACGGCCAGCGCCGTCCCGGCGGGAAGGCCCAGGGCGGTCCGGGTGCGGAGGTCGGTACGGACTCCCGCCTGCTCCGTACGCCGGACGAGGGCGGGCAGGTCGTCCAGCCCGGGAGGGGGAGCCGTCTGCGCCGGGCCGGGCTCCCCGGAGCGCCGGCCGACGGATTCACCGCGCAGCATCCCCAGCGCACGCCGCATCTCGGTGAGCGCCTCCCGGCCGGTCCGCTCGATCGCCCGAATGGCGTCGCGCGTCTCCTCGGGGCGTTCCCCGGCCACATGATCGGCGACCGACGCCTTCACGACGATCACGCTGAGGCTGTGCGAGACGATGTCGTGCAACTCTCTCGCGATACGCAGGCGTTCCCCGGCCAGCGCCTCGTCCGCCAGCCGCCGGACCGTACGGGCCGCCCGGGCTCTGCGTTCCCGCACGACGCGTCCCGCCGACCACGCCGCCCCGACGAGCAGCCAGACGAACAGCGCGGTCGCGACGGCTTCCGGCCAGGGACCGGACGGTGTCACGGCCGCCTCGCCCGTGATCACCACGGCCGCCGCGACCACCAGGGTCACGGCCAGCGCCACCGACGCCCGGCGGACCGGCTCACCGAGCGCCACGGCATAGACGGCCAACGCCGTGGAGACGTACGGGTCGCGGGTGATGTCGAGGAGTGTCGCCGCCGACGACGCGCTCAGGACCACGGCCAGGACGGGCAGGGGCCACAGCCGCCGGACGGCCAGCGGCGCTCCCACCCAGACGGCCACCAGCAGGCCCAGCCACCAGGGGCCGGAGAACCCGGGCAGGCCGTCGGAGCCGTCCTGGTCGGCCAGTGCCGTGTACACAGCTGTGACGACGGCCGCCGCGCACACGTCGAGTGCCAGCAGATGCGGGCCCGTTGTCAGGCGCCGGCGGGCCTTGTCCATCGCATGACGATACCGGTGGCCGCTCATCCGGCACGTCCGAAAAGGAACATCGCGGTACCCGCGGCGCCCACCAGGAGAAGCCGTCCGACGACCGTGGCCGTTCGCGGGACCGGTCCGGCACGCAACACGGCGGCACCCAGCGGGAGCAGCGCGACACACAGTCCCGCCGCGGCGGCGACCGACCAAGAGGTCGTCCCCTTCAGTACTCCCAGCGGCATCACCGACGCCAGGCCCAGAGCCGTCGCGCGCCATGGCCCGAACACCCGGGCGCGGTAAGCGCCGACGGCCAGCAGGACCCAGCCGCCCATGATGGCGGCGTTCAGCGCGCTGAAGACATGGAACGCGCCATAGGTCTCGCTCACCGCCAGCGTGGCCGACGCCGCGCCCCGTACGGCCACCAGTTGGAAGCCGAGGTGTTCCACACCGGTGTGGAACACCCGGGCGAACAGGCCGAGAACCGTCAAGGTGCCGCCCCATACGGCCAGTTCCCGATGTGTGTCACCGATCCTGGCGGCGAGGAGCACCACCCCCGGCCAGAGCAGCACCCACCCCGCGGCGGCAAGCCCGTACGAGGCCGTCATGAGGTCCGGATGGCGTTCGTACGCGCTCAGTTGCGCGGGGAAGAAGAAGTCGAAGCGCAACCGGAGCAGTACCCCGGCGAGCAGCAGCGGGGGGCCGACGACAAGGGAGGCACCACCCACCCAGCGGCCCGGCAGGGCGGGTTGCGAAACGGCGGTGGACGCGGTCGTTGCGGTCATGGGGGAACGATGCCGCCGCCGCGCGTACGGCGTCGTCGGAGCACGGTCCACACTTCCGGGTCGGACGGTGGTCGTACCGGCCCGCTCCGCGACGCCGGGGGCGGAGGTGACCGGGGCCGCCACCACGACAGGGCGGCCGGTTGGGCCCCGGACAGGGTCAGCCGTCGGACATGCCGCTCGCGCGGGCGATGCCCTCCACCGTCTCCTCGTCCTGCTTCCGCTGATGCTGCTGGGTGTCGAGCTTGTCCCGCATCGCGCGCAGTTTCTCCGGGTCGTCGGCGACCTCCGGGGGCACCAGCGACATCGCGTCCTTGACGTGCTCGCCGTCACCGAGACGCGCGACGACACGGTCGGCACGGTCCTCGTGGCCGGGCTCCATCGCGCCGATCAGGCCGAGGAGGTTCAGCAGTTCGTGCTGGACCTCCTCGGTGAACAACTCCTTCTCCTCCGGTTCCAGATCGAGCTGGAACCGGCCGCCACCGGCCTTCACGTACTCACGGATGACCTCCATCAGCAGTCCGAACTGCGCCGGGGGCATCCGGGCCCGGAGCGTCTCCACATAGAGCGCGTACCGTGCCCGGACGAGCGCTGCCGGGTCCTCGGGCACCTCTGCGTCGGCCATGACGGACTCCCTCTCCAGTGGTTCGCGGCAGGCGGTCAGATCCGCCAGGAACGGATACGGTCGGCGGCGCCGTACGCGTCGCTGCGCCCGGCGTCGATGTCGCGGGCGAGGTCGATCAGCGCGCCGTACGGCGCGTCGATGCCCTCACCCGCGGCGTTCATGTACGCGACGACGACGCCCGCGCCGAACAGGGCGTTGCGGGCCGGGAGCGGACGCAGCCGGATGACGCAGTGCATCAGGGCGGCGGCGCGCCACGCGTTGTCGACGACGGCACCGACCTTCGGGGTGTTGACGCGGTGGCGGCCGACCGCCGCCACCAGACAGCTGAAGTCGTGGATGACCGGCGCCTTGGGCATCACTTCCGCCTGGCGCTCCAGCAGCCAGCGGATGTCGACGGAGAACTCCACGGTCAGGCGGCCGGACGCGAGGCGTCCAGCCCGTCGGGATCGTCCGGGTCGTCGTCGGGGAAGGCCGCGTCGAACGCGTCGGCGTTGTCCGCGACGAACGCGCGGAACACCTCGGCGGCACCTTCGAGACGGGGATCGCGCACCGCGTTGGCCGCTGCCTCGGTGATGAGCGCGGTCACCGTGGTGCCCTCGGCCTCTGCGCGCTGCTGGAGCCGCGCGTGGAGTTCCTCGGGCACCCGGATCGTCACTGGTTTCGACGCCATGTCCCGACCGTACAGCAGGGCGTACAGCACGGGTAGGGGCGGCCGGATTCCGCTGGTCACCGCGACGTGCCACCGGTGCCGACAGGAGTCGTGCGGGGCGCGGGGCGGCGGCGTCAGCGGCGGGGCTTGTCCGCGAACACCCAGCGGTTGCCCGCCAGCGCGTCGTTCTCCTCGGGCAGCGGGCCGCGTCCGTGGCGGTGGGTGAACTCGAAGGGGGTGTGGACCGAGGTGGACCAGCCCTTGGCCACCAGGTCACCGGCGGAGTCGGGGCGCGGTTCCCGGGCGAACAGGCTGAGCAGGTCGATGCCGATCTGCTGGGCCGTCGAGGTGTAGAGCGGGCTGTCGCGGTACACGAGCAGGTCCTTTTCGAGCTTGACCTCGAACGCCAGGGCGCTGCCTTGCGCGCTCAACCGGTGCACCGTGTCGATGAGATACGTCTCGGCGGCGGGAGGCAGATAGAAGAGCAGTCCTTCCGCCAGCCAGACGCTCGGTGCGGCGGGGTCGAAGCCCGCGGCGGCCAGTGCCGTGACCCAGTCGGCGCGCAGATCGACGGCGACGGGTACGCGCGTCGCCTTCGGGGTGGCCGACAGTCCGTCGAGCACCTTGTGCTTGAACGCCAGCACCCCTTCCCTGTCGATCTCGTGGACCACACAGCCGGGAGGCCAGTCGAGCCGGAACGCCCGTGCGTCCAACCCGGCGCCGAGCAGGACCACTTGGCGGACGCCTCCGGTGTGCGCCGACCGGAGGAGGAAGTCGTCCAGGACCCTGGTCCGCAGCCCGAAATAGCGTGCGAAGCGCCCCCACAGCGGATTGGCGTCACCGCCCTCGACCGTCCCCGGGTGGACGGGCCACTCGGCGCAGGCGGGTGCGGCGCGCACGAAGTGCTCGGCGAAGACGTCGCGCGCCAGGGCGTCATGGCGGTGGGTCTCGATCGCCCGTGCCGCGGCGACCAGGAGGGCGGTCAGTCCGACGCCGCCTTCCACGCCTTCCACTTCGGTGTTCCGGGACGTTGTGCCGACCACGTGTTCTCCCTTGGGCGAGTTGGGTCATGAACAGCGAGGAGCGCGTAGGGCGCGCACGGCGCGCATCAGGGGTGGATCGGTGGAACGCGGGTGCGGGGTCGTCCGGGAACGCGTGGTGCCTGTGTCGCGGGCGTCTCCCATCGGCTTCTCCCCTACGGCAGCAGGACGGGTTTGACCACGCGGCCCGACTCGCAGTCGCGTTCGGCCTCGTTGATGTCGGCGAGCGGGTAGGTACGGATCAGCTCGTCGAAGGGGAAGCACCCGGCCTGCCACAGCCCGATCAGCCGTGGGATCAGCAGTCCCGGTACCGCGTCCCCCTCGCAGATATGGGAGATCCGCCTGCCCCGGTCCAGCGTGCCCGGTTCGAGCGGCAGCGCGGTGTGCAGCCGTGCCACCAGACCGAGATGACCGGTCGGGCGCAGGGCCCGCAGGGCGTCGTTGATCAGCTGGGCACTGGCCGTGGTGTCCAGCGCGTACCGCGCGCCGCCGTCGGTGAGTCTCCGGATACTGCCGGGCAGGTCGGCCGACGAGGCGTGCAGCGGGATCGCGCCGAACCGCTCGGCGAGGGCGAGCCGTTCGGGGTGCCGGTCGACGGCCACGGTCACCGCTCCGGAGGCGGCGGCAGCCATCACCGCGGCCAGGCCCACGGCTCCCGCGCCGAGGACCGCGACGGTGTCCCCGGGCCCGGCCCCGAAGGAATGGAGGACCGCTCCGGCGCCGGTGAGGAAGCCGCAGCCGAGCGGTCCGAGCAGTTCGACGGGCAGCGCGGGGTCGACCCGGACGGCGTTGCGCGCCGGGACCACCGCGTACTCGGCGAACGACGACTGGCCGAACCACCGGGGCGCCAGTTCGCCTCCGGCCGCGTCGGTGAACCGGGCGGCGTTCTCCGCGCGCCCTCCGAAGAGGTTGAGCGAGGCGAAGGAGTCGCAGTAGGCGGGGGCGGCGTTCAGGCAACTGCGGCAGTGTCCGCAGGAGTCGAAGCTCAGCACGACGTGGTCGCCCACGCCGAGTCCGGTGCGCGGACCGCCCGTCTCCACCACCACCCCGGCCCCTTCATGGCCGAGCACCGCCGGCAGCGGTGAGCGGCCCGCCGAACGCCGGACCGCGAGGTCGGTCCGGCACATCCCGCTGCCCGCGATCCTGACCAGGATCTCGTCGTCGGCGGGGCCCGCGCCGAGAATCACCTCCTCGACGGTGAACGGGCTGTCGGGCGAGCGCAGCACCGCCGCGCCGAACCTCGTCGTCACGCTTCCTCCGGACGGTGCACGACGAACGGTCTGAGGTTGCCGTAGAGCCCCCAGGGCCCGCCCGCGACACCGACACCGCTCTCCTTGACGCCCGCGAAGGGCTGGGCGAGGGACAGTTCGGCGTGGTGGTTGATCCATGCCGTCCCGCACTCCAGCCGGCCGGCCACCGCTTCGGCCAGATCGGTGTCGGTCCCCCATACCGAGCCGCCCAGCCCGAAGCCGGTGCCGTTGGCCGCTTCGACGGCTTCGTCGAGGTTCCCGTACGGCAGTACCGGCAGGACCGGGCCGAACTGCTCCTCCGTCACCACCGGGCTGTCGGGCGGGACATCGGCCAGGATGGTCGGGGCGTGGAAGTAGCCGGGCCGGTCCAGCCGGTGGCCCCCGGCGACGGCGCGGGCTCCGGCCGCCAGGGCCTGGGCGGTACGGCGTTCGACCCGGGCCAGTTGGGGCGCGTTGCTGACCGGGCCCAGCTGGGTGCCGGGGTCGAGCCCGGGTCCGACGACGGTGTCCTTCGCGCGCTGCGCGAGTGCTTCGACGACATCGGAGTAGAGCCGGGCCGGGGCGTAGACGCGCTTGACCGCCATGCAGACCTGCCCGCAGTTGCGGAACGCCGCCCAGAACAGCCGGTCCGCGATCCGCTCCACCTCCACGTCCTCCAGCAGGACGGCCGCGTCATTGCCGCCCAGCTCCAGGGTGACCCGGGCGAGCGAGGCCGCCGCGCCCGCCGCGACGGCCCGCCCGGTGGGAGCGGAGCCGGTGAAGGTCACATGGCGGATGCCCGGATGGGAGGCCAGCCGGGCGCCGAGGGGTTCATGACCGGTGACGACCGTCAGCACGTCCTCGGGGAGGGCGGCGGAGATGACGGAGGCCAGCAGCCGGGTGGCGAGGGGGGTGAAGGGGGAGGGCTTGAGCACCATCGTGTTGCCCGCGGCGAGCGCGGGCGCGAACTTCGCCGACGCGAGCTGGAGCGGGAAGTTCCACGGGACGATCGCGGCGACGGGGCCGAGCGACCGCCAGCGGATCTCGCTGCGTACCGGCCGTCCGTCCGTGAGGGGCTGGGGCCTGGGGTGGAGTCCGGCGAAGTAGCGCAGCCGGGCCGCGGTCCGGTCGATCTCCGCGTTCGACTCGGCCAGGGGTTTGCCCTGTTCGCGGGTGAGCAGCGGAGCGATGTCGGGCCCGGCCGCCTCCACCGCGTCGGCTGCCGCGAGCAGCGCGGTGGAGCGGGCTACGGGGTCGGTCCGCCAGCCGCGCCAGGCCTCCTGCGCCCTGGCGACGACGGCGTCCAGCTCCTCCGGGCGCTGGTCGGGAGCCTCGTCGAAGGGCTCGCCCGTCGCCGGGTCGAGGACGGCGAAACGCCGGCCGGAGGCCTGGGGAGTGCGACGGGGCCGGTGTGCCGCCATACCGGCGGTCAGCCCGCGGCGGTGACGGCGGCCGCGTGCTCCTGGGCGTGCCGGTCCATCTCCGCCCGGAAGGCGGCCACCAGGTGCGGCTGAATCCTTCCGGTGGTGCGGTCGCCGCCCTCGCAGACCGCCCCGCGCACCCCCACGATGTCCGTGCCGATACGGGTCAGCTCGCCGAGGTCCCGCGCCTGCACGCTGCCCGCGAGGGCGGCGAGCAGATCGGCCTCATGGGCCCGCCGGACGAACTCCTCGCAGATGTCCGGCGGAAGGTGGTCGAACAGCCGGGTGCCGTCCTTGACCGCCGTGTCGAGCATGGCCGCGTCGGAGCCGGAGCGCAGCGCGATGTCGGGCAGGGCGAGCGGATTGACGCAGCCGATCCGGTGGGCGTCGGCGTAGCCCGAGGCGACGACGAACGCGTCGGGCCGGTAGTCCTTCACCGCCCGGACGACCCCTCGCATGACCTCGACGCCCTGGTCGGGTGTCGTGCATCCGTAGAGGCCGACCTTGATGTACGTGGCTCCGGAGACCGCCGCGCCGAGCGCCGCCTGTGCCACCGTGCCGGGCTTGAACGGCACGTCCCCCACGGTGGCGGACAGCGGCTTGTCCGCGGGGACCGCGTCACGGATCGCTCGGATGACCCACGGGAAGTTCGCGCCGAGCGAGCCCTCGTCGGGCCTTTTGACATCGACGATGTCGAGGTGCTCCGCCGCCTTCGCGCAGTCGAGGGCCTCTTCGACGCTGTCCGGCGAGATGAGAAGCAACAAGGGGGAATCCTTCCACCGCGTGTCCACCTGGCCGAGGGCAGGTGTGCGGAGTCGCTGGATCACTTGCGGACAGCTCATCATCACCGGGGCCCGTGGCCGTCGGTAGGGCGCGCGGAGCACGAACGGGTAGTGCGATGGCGCTCCGAGTGCGCCGTGCACGCCGGTACGAATCAGCGCCCGCTGGGCACAGGTGAAGGGCCCACGGGTTCCCCTGGAACCTCATGGAACAGCGCCTGCGGCAGTCGATGCACGGTCATGGGCAGCCGCCCCGGACTCACCGTCGCGGTCGGAAGAGCGCGATGCGCGGACAAGCCCCGAGGGCGGCGCGGGATGAGGGCTCACCCCGTCGGGAGGGCCGTGACGCCGAGGAGTGTTTCCAGTTCGGCCACGGCGGCGGACTCGTGCGTCATATGAACGGTGGTGATTCCCAGTTCGGCCGCTGGGGGGAGGTTCACCGCGTGATCGTCCACGAAGACGCATCGCTCGGCGGGCAACCCGAGCCGTTCCAGGGTGAGTTGGTAGATCGCCGGATCAGGCTTGGCCATGCCCACCAGTTCGGACACGACGTGCACGTCGAACAGATCCCAGACGCCGACATGCTCGTACGGATTGAACGGGTCGAGACCGAAGCTGTTGGACAGGAGGGCGAGGCGGTGTCCCGCGGCCCGCGCGGCGTGCGCGAGTGCGATCATCCGGCGGGCCGGTGGCACTTCGGCCCATGCTCGGCCCATCAGGTTCACCGGATCGATGTGTCCACCGAGCAGCGGCGCTGTGCGCTCGTTCCACTCGGCCTGCCCGATCTCCCCGATCTCCAGGGCCGCGTAGAGCCGCCGTCCCATCGGGTGGGCGCCGAGTGCATCGCCCCACGCGCCCGACGCCAGCCCTTCGGACACGCACCACGCGCGCAGAACGGTGCGGGGTCTGGCGGTCAGCACACCGGCGAAGTCGAGAATCAGGCCGCGGGGCTCGCGCCCGCCGACGGTGTTGCTGTGCGACATCAGGTACACGTCCCCTCCGCGGCCGTTCCCAGGTCCGGGGGGACGTTACCGTGCCACGCCATCCGCGTACCGCGCATCGGGGAATCGTCCGAGTTGGGCACCGGAGCCGGGCCGTCGCCCCGTACCGGCGAGAGAATCGGACCGGACGACCCGGCGGCCGAGCATCTGGCCTGGTGCGAGCCAAGTCCGGGGCATGTGCGGGCCGGGTGACGGCCGACCACCTGGCCGGGTCCGGGGAGAGTGCGCGCCGGACGGGTCACCGTGCGGAGCGCCGGTGCTTCGTCGGTGTCTCCGGGAAAGGTCAGGGACAGTTGGGGATTCCGGGGGTCAGCTTTTCGAGCTTGTAGTCGACGATCCATCTGTTCGGCTGACCCGCGAGCTGGTACCAAGTGGTTCCAGCGCCGACGCCCTTGCACGCCAGGCGGACCGTCTCCGTGTTGTAGACCAGGCCCCAGAGCTGGTTGTTCTGGCTCTCGTCCTTCACCTTGCGGACATTCGCGTTGTTCGGGCCCTTGATGACGCCGGTGTAATCCACCCGGGGCTCGGCTTCCTGCTGTGTACCGGTACCGCTGACCTGGCTCTCCGGCTGGATGGCCACGGCGACTCCCGTACCGCCGACCACGATCACCGCGAGGACCGCGAACCCGCCTGCCCTGCTACGAATTCCACGCATGATTCCACCGCTCCCTGTTGTGGGGGATTTCCGCTGGCTCTCCATGACACCGGGATGGACATCCGCCCGACAGAGGGGAACGGCTCCTTTCATTCGTACGGGTCCGTGACAGCGGTGAAAGGGAAGTCCGCTCGGTGGGAAAGCTCCGGCGCACGCCGGGAATCAATAGGAAATTCGGTGAGGGCCGACCGGTCGTGCGTCCGTACGGTGCCCGCGAGGGGCAGGCGGCCCGAACGTCTTCCTCGTGACCACCGGGTGCTCCCGGCTACGTCGGCAGGTCCCTCAACAGCCTTCGGTAGACGCGCGCGTAGGCGGTCAACCGGGTCAGGGACAGTTCATCGCGACGCGGGTCGTCGGCGGCCGGTTGCGCCCGCGGGCCGAGGCGCACGGTCTCGACGCCGAGGGCGCGCAGTACCACTCCGTCGGTCGATCCGGTCCAGCCGGTGACCGGTGGCGGCTGCGCGCCGAACTCGTCGTGCCAGGCCGCGCGGGCGGCCGTCACCACCGGGGCGTCGACCGGTGTGGCCGCGGCCGTCGCCAGCGGCTCGGCCTCGACGTCGACCGCGCAGTTGCGCAGCGCCGACCTCGCGCAGCGCGCCCGCAACCGGTCGGCCAGTTCGGCCGCCAGCGCCTTCGACTCCACCGGATCACCGGCGACGACGTACAGGTCGACGCGGAGTTGCGCAGGCAGCAGGTCCGGCTTGTCCGGCCAGCCGCCGCTGATCGCGCCGACGCCGCAGGCCCGACCGGTCTGTCCGGCCCGCGGGTCGGCGGCCAGGTACGCCGTGCGCCAGCGGGACAGCTCGTCCAGTACGACGCCGGCGGAGGCGACCACTCCGCCGGGCGGCGCGGCCGACTCCGCCGCCATCGCCGCCCCGGAGCGGCCGGTCACCCGGACGGTCAGGTAGAACGCGCCCGGCTCGTGCCACAGCAGCGTGGGCGGGCCGCACTTGGCCACGATCGCGGAGCGCGGCAGCGGGTAGGTTCCGGCGTAGGACTCCAGGCCGGTGATCCCGCCGGCGCGGCGGTGTGTCCCGGAGCCGGCGAGCAGCAGCCGCCCGGCACCCGCCTCGGCGAAGGCGACCAGCGCGGCGGCGGCCGGTGCCCGGGCGACCCCGAGACCGAAGCCGGTGAGCAGGTCGCCGGTGACACGGAGCGGGCCGACCGGCGCGGTGTCGCCGGTGACGAGCCGGATGCCCGCGCCGTCCTCGTCCAGCGAGGTGTCGAGGTGGGAGTAGAGCAGGGGCCCGGCCCCGTGAGTGGCGGCCAGGCTGCCGCCCGCGGGGCCGTGCTCCAGTACCCGCCATTCGATGTGCGGCCACCGGTCCGCGCACCAGCCGCGCAACCGGTGGGCGGCCGTCCGCTCCTCGCCCCGGGGGGCGGGGGTCGTGTCGAGCAGCCGCAGGACGTCGAGCAGCGGTTGTCTCAAAAGCGTCCCCAGTCGTCGGAGGCCGGACGCCATACGTCGATGTTGCGCGGGTCGGCCGGCATCCTGCGGGGGCGGTGCGTCTCGTGCTCCTCGGGGGTGAACACGCGGTGGTCGTCGCAGAGTTCGTAGCGGGGGCCGAAGCGCGTGTCGTGCATGTAGAACGCGATCGACGTCGACGCCGAGTGGTTGACGATGTCGGAGGCGATCGGTGCGCCCTTGTACAGTGCGCGGGCGCGCATCCGCATGACGTGGTCGAGGCTCTTCATCGCGAAGCACAGGTGCGCGACGTAGTGCTCCGTGTTCTTCTGCACGGCGAGGCTGTGGTGGTAGCGGTCCTCGCAGCGCAGGAACGTGGTCGAGCCGACGACATGGTCCGAGGGCAGGAACCTCAGGACGTGCTGGTAGAAGTCCAGGGTCTCCTCGAACTTCGCGGTGGCGATGAAGGGGTGCACCAGGTCGAGCGGCCGTATCTCGATGTGCGGGGGCTCGGCGTACTCCTGGAACTCGGTGAAGAGCTCGACGACGAGGCCGTTGGGGTCCTTCACCGCGAAGCCGTTGTCGCAGAGCGCCCGCTGCCGTTCCTGGAGTTCGAGGACTTCGAGGCCGGCGTCGAGGACGTTCTTGTGCAGCTGCCCAAGGATCTCCTCGCTCGCCACGCTGTAGCCGACGGCGGTCGTCCATCCGTCGGTGCGGGCGGGCGCGTGGATCAGCTCGATCGCGTGGTGCTCGATGTCGGCGCGCAGATAGGCGTACTCGTCGGTGCGCTGCTCCAGTTGGAGTCCGACGTGGTACTGGAGGAAGTCGATGGTCTCCTGCATGTCCGGGACCTCGATCCGGGCGTACTCCATGCCGTACGGGCCGTGCGGGCGGGTGCTCACCGGCGGGTTCCTTCCTTCCAGGAGCGGCGCACGCTCGGTGAACTCGAACGAGGTGATGGCCTGCTGGGCGATGACCGGGCGCCAGCGTGTCCGCACGAAGTGCTCATGGGACTCGCTGCCGAGATAGGCGAGCAGGTCGTCCTGGCCGTCGAAGTCGACGGCCATCGTGTGGGTGAAGGTCCGGTCGCGGGTGCTGATGTTCTCGCCGAGGACGAAGCCGCGCATGGCCGGGTAGCGGTCCGGGAAGGTGCGCAGTTCGTCCAGTACGGACTCGCGGGCCGCCCGGTCGGCGTCGTCGGCGAAGCGGAAGGACAGGGTGTGCCTGATCATCGGGTCACCATCCGTCGTCGGCTAGAGGATGAAGCTGAGCCGGGCGCCCGCCGCCAGCGACTCATGGCCGAGGACGGAGCGGCGCAGACGGAACCGGAGTCCGTCGTCGGTCGGCATCAGCAGATGGTCGTACCACCCGACGTAGGCGTCGAAGTGCCCGTCGCGGGCGCGGTGCACCACGAAGGCGGCCGCCACCCGGAAGGAGTCCGCCGTGTCCTCGGACAGCCGCACGTTGGACACCAGCCGGTGGGTGCGTGAGTGCGGGTTCTCGGCGTGCGCCTTGCGGGACTTGAGTCGCTTGACCCGGGCGCGGAGCAGGTCCCAGTCGTCGTCGACGAACGATCCGGTCTCGTGCGGCGACCAGCCGGGCCGGTGGTCGGTGGTCGGGATCTCGTAGCGGGCGCCGGGCTCGAAGAGCGTCAGCCAGCCGTCGTAGTCCCAGTGGTCGAGGATGTCGGCCTCGGCGTAGAGGAAGTCCTCCACCTCGGGCCGGGTGATGGTGCGGCCCGCGCACCGCACCGTGCCGCTGTTGCTGATCGCGGTCATCGCAGATCCCTCCCCACCAGGAAGGACGCGGGACGTTCGCCGTTGATCTCGGCGCCGCCGTCGAGCCCCACGGCTTCCACCCAGTGGCGCCAGAAGCCCCGCATCGCGCCTTCGTCGATCGACCGGCCCTGGACGCCCTTGACCTCGTCGGCCATACCGCGCGACATATCGCTGAAGTCCAGTTCGGGTCTGCCGTTGCCCGCGGTGGCCTGGATGCCGCGCTGGACCGCTTCGTATGCCTCGATGTCGTCCGGGGTGGCGAGTCCGCCCGGGCCGACGAAGCTGACGACCGTCTTCATCCGCAGGGCGCGGGTCTCCGGGTCCTCGGTGCGCGGGACCAGCTGCCAGGCGCGTACATCGGTCTGGTCGGCCGCCACCGGTTCCAGTTGCCGGATGGACAGGCCCTCTATGTCGAACAGCAGCAGGTTCGGGAAGACGAACAGGATGTGGCTCTCGTCGGCCACATGGTGTGCGCGTTCTTCCCCCAGCCTCTGTGTCATCTCGGCCCGGTGGGCGTCGGTGCGGACGCGTTCGTCCTCGCCGAAGCGCGGTTCCCAGATCATGCTGATCCGTCCGCCGTGCCCGGTCAGGACCAGCAGGCCGTGGCCGTTGCCGAGGTTGTAGGCGTACTGGTCGTCGTCGGTGACGGCGTAGCCGCTCTCCCGCAGATAGCCGACGAACGTGTTGTGCGTGGGTGCGAAGTGGTAGCCGTCCATCGCGTTCTCGACGGCGAGTTTCCAGTTGCCGCGCACGCTGTAGAGCTGGGTTCCGGGCAGTGTGGTCATGCCGCCGGTGTGCTGCTGCTCGATCATCGTCATGTAGTCGGCGGCGTCGCCGAGGTGGTCGAGGAGCGGTGGGACGTCGGGGTCGAAGGAGACGAAGACGAAGCCCTCGTGGATCTCCAGCCGGGCCACACCGCGCAGCCCCATCGAGGCCCGGAACTCGTCGCTCGACTCGTAGGCGCCCGCGTCGGGGATCGCGGCGACCTCACCGTTGTTGCGGAAGGTCCAGGCGTGGTAGAAGCACTGGAAGAGCCGGGTGGAGCCCTCGGTCTCGCGGCACAGCACGGTGCCCCGGTGCGGACACGAGTTGAGGAACGCGTGCACCTCGCCGGCGCTGTCCCGGCAGAAGATGAGCGGCCGGCCGCCGAGGGTGCGGACCTTGAAGTCGTTGGGGTTGGGGATCTCGGTCTCGTGCCCGAGATAGAGCCAGGTGTGCATCCACACCCAGCCGCGTTCCCGGGCGAAGACCTCCGCGCTGCGGTAGGCCTCGCGGTTGACCCGGAAGGTGAGCTGGTCCCAGTCCTCGACGATCATCGGCGCTGGGGCGGTCCGGGGATTGCTTCCCATGGCGAGTTTGCCTCTCACAAGTCCCGACCCGAGTGACGCTACGTGAGACGCCATCTCGTATGTCGAATCAGCGTCTCCCAGCCGATCGGCGGTGTCAAGCATCCGTCCCGAGCGGTTGGCGTCAGCCGTCGGACATCCGCCCCGACCGGCCGGCGCCAGGCGTCGGGCATCCGCCCCCGACCGGCATCCGTCAGGTGTCGGACATCCGTCCCGACCCGTTGACATCAGGGGTGGGCGGAGCCATCATCCTGTATCGCATTGAAATACACCGTCTCGCATTCTGTGCGACCGTGTGAAGGGCAACAAACTCGTGCCGTATGTCATCACTCAGGCCTGCGTTGACGTCATGGACAAGTCGTGCATGGAGGAGTGCCCGGTCGACTGCATCTACGAGGGCGACCGGATGCTCTACATCCAGCCGGACGAATGCGTCGAATGCGGACGCTGCGAACCCGTCTGCCCGCAGATATCGATCTTCCATCACGAGGACCTGCCGGAGGGGAGCCAAGGGGCCGAGCGCGTGAACGCGGAGTTCTTCGCCCTCGGGACCCCGCCGCTCGGATCGCCCGGCGGGGCCCGCAAGGTCGGCCGGGTCGGCCATGACCACCCCGAGGTGGGGACGTGACAGGCCCCGCGACCACGGGCGCCGACGCCGAGGTGTCCGTCGATCTGCTGATCATCGGCGCCGGGCCCACGGGGCTGTACGGCGCGTACTACGCGGGCTTTCGCGGGATGAGCGTCGCGATCGCCGACGCCCTGCCCGAGGTGGGCGGCCAGATCGCCGCGCTGTACCCCGAGAAGCCGATCTTCGACGTGGCCGGATTCCCCGCCGTCCGCGGCCAGGAGCTGGTGGACCGGCTCGCCGAGCAGGCGGGCCGGTGGGACCCCGTCCTCCTGCTCGGCCACGGGGTCACGGAGCTCGACGACACCGGCGGGGGCATCCTCGCCACCACCGACGCCGGTACCCGGATCACCGCGGGCGCGGTGCTCGTCTGCGGCGGGATCGGCAACTTCGTCCCGCGCGAACTCCCGGTGGGCTCCGAGTATCTGGGCCGGGGGCTGCGGTACTTCGTGCCGCGGCTGGGCGAACTCGCGGGGCAGGACGTCGTGGTGGTCGGCGGCGGGGACTCGGCGCTGGACTGGGCGCTGTCGCTGGAGCCGATCGCCTCCTCCGTGACCCTGGTGCACCGGCGCACCCGGTTCCGGGCCCATGAACGCACCGTCGAGCAGGTGCGCGCGTCCTCGGTACGGGTGCTCACGCCCTACGAGGTCCGCAAGGTGTCCGGCGACGGGCCGCTGTCGGAGGTCGTGGTCTCCGGCCCCGACGACGAGCTGATCACCCTGCCCGCCCAGGCCGTGGTGGCCGCGCTCGGCTTCATCGCCGACCTCGGCCCGGTCGAACGGTGGGGGCTCGATCTGCGCCGCCGCCGTATCCTCGTCGACCCCACGATGCGCACCAGCCGGGAGCGGGTGTTCGCGGCCGGCGACATCGCCGACTACGACGGCAGGGTCGGCCTCATCTCGATCGGCTTCGGCGAAGCCGCCCTCGCCGTCAACCACATCGCCAGCATGCTCGACCCGGCACGCTCGATCACCCCGGGACACTCCACCGACGCGTGATCCCCGCACCGGCGACGCGGTGAACGGGGGGGCGCACGATCGACTTCCGGGCGCCCGGCCCCCGTTCACCGCCGTCGTGCGCCGTGGATGAGCCTCCCGACCCTCTCCGCGCACCCCCTTGCCGTCGCGCTATATAAGATAGCGTTTCATTTGACGTCCTTACTGATGTGACTGAGCACGGACAGGAGCGTGGATATCCATGGCCACGAAGGTGCAGCCCGGCACCGGCGAGCAGGACGGTCCCGACAGGACCGCCCCGACCATCCAGACGGTGCAGCGCGCGGCACTGATCCTCGGCTCGTTCACGGTCGGCAAACCGCATATGAGCCTCAACGAGATCACCGCGCGGCTCGGGGCGAGCAAGGCGACCGCGCACCGCTACACGAAGGCACTGCGGGCGGCGAACCTGCTGCGTTACGACGAGCGCACCTCGCTGTACTCCCTCGGCCCCCAGGTGCTCACGCTCGCCGCGGCGGCGCGGGCCGGTCTGCCGATCGTCGCCGCCGCCGAGCCGTACATGGAGGAACTGGTCCGGCGTATCGACGAGACGATCGTGCTGTCGGTCTGGGACGGCGAGTCCGCGACCGTGGTGCGCTCGGTGGACAACACCGACCACATGGTGCGGATCAGCGTCCGGGTCGGCTCCCGTCTGAACCTCACGTCCTCGGCGCAGGGACGCGTCTTCCTCGCGCTGCTGCCCCCGGAGCAGGTCCCGTCGCTGCCGCGCGCGGTCCGCAGGTCGGCCGAGCTGACCGAGGAGCTCGACGCCATCCGGGAGCACGGGCTGTCGGTCAACTCCCCCACGGTCAACGGGGTCCGCACCATCGCGGCGCCGATCTTCGAGGGCGACGAGATCAGCGGGACGCTCGCGATCGTCGGTACGACGGCGACCGTGCCCGACGACGTCAAGTCGCCCATGGCGCAAGCCCTGTTGGAGACCGCGCGCGCGTTGTCGCAGCGGCTGGGCAACTCCGACGGCTCACCGGGCGGTCGCTGACCCGCTCGCGACGGCAACGGCGGTGGGCCCATCGCGGCGGCGGTGGGCCCACCGCCGCGTCCCGGCACCTCGGGGCTGTGCCGGGACGCGGCGATATCGCGTGCACTGGTGGGCCTGGTGGGCCTGGTGGGCCGCCGTGGTGGGCCTGGTGGGCCGTTCGTCGGTCAGGGAAGCAGGTCGGCGCGCGGCGGGACGAAGAAGTCGATGTTCACACAGGGCGCCTCGGTCGGCTCCACGTAGTGCTCGCTGCCGCGCGGTACGAGGAGGAACGATCCCGCGCGCATATCGTGCGCGACACCGTCCACGTAGTAGTTCGCGCGCCCCTCGGCGATATGGACCAGCTGGTCGAAGTCCTCGTGCCGGTGCGGGTTGAGCGTCATACCGACCTCCAGCTCGTGGTGGCAGATCATCACCTCGTCCGTCGTATAGATACGACGGCGGACCCCCGGCCGCACCTGGGTCACCGGCAACTCGTCCCAGTTGACCACGGTGTTGAACGGTGCCGCGCTGTGTGTGCTCACTGACATTCCTCTCCGGCGGCGGCCCGCAGACCGGCCGCCAACAACTGAAGGTCCGAACCGACCATGAGGTAGCCGGCGTCACCGAGACCCAGGCCCGCCGCGGCGCCCCGGCTCGGCGCCCAGCCGCCGAACGCCACCGACGCGGTACGGGCGGCCTCTCCCACCCGGTCCACCGCGGCCCGGAGCACCGCCGGGTCCGCCGGCAGCCCCAGGTCGACCGCGAGGTCGGTGCTGCCGACGAAGCACACGTCGAGCGCGGCGACCAGCTCCGGCAGCGGGTCGGTCCGCGCCGTCTCGATCTGGCCCACGAGCACCGGCGGGTCGTCCCGCTCGCTACGCAGGAACCCGGCGAGTGGCGCCGCGCCGAACCGGGCGGCCCTGTTGGCCAGGCTCACCGACCGGCGGCCGGCCGGAGCGAACCGGGTGGCCGCCACCAGTGCCTCGGTCTGGGCGACACGGGTGAGCATGGAGAGCTGGACGCCGGCCGCCCCGGCCTCCAGGAGCCGGTTGACGGCGGCGGCGTCCACCTCGGGCACGCGGACCAGTGCGGGCAGGCCGCAGAGGTCCGCGTGGCGTACCAGGCCGACGGCGTCCCGCTCGGTGAGGGTGGAGTGTTCGAGGTCGACGACCACGAACGCGAACCCGGCCGCGGCGGCCAGTTCCACCACGTCGGGTGACGCCAGCTTGAGAAACGTACCGACGGCGGGTTTCCCCGCGGTGAGGGCCGCGCGCAGTCGGCGGCGCGACAGATGGACGTCACCGGTGGTCATCCGATCCTCTTCCGGGAGTGCGGGTGTCTGGTCCCGGCCAGGAGTACGGGTGTCAGGTCCCGGCCGGGAGTACGGGTGTCAGGTCCGCCCCCCGGCAGCGCACAGCGTGGGTGTCAGGTCCCCGTCCGGGTGCGTGGGGGTCAGGCCGATCGCAGGCCGCGCCACGGCACGATGTCGATCTCGGCGCCGCCGTGCAGCACCACGGTCGGCTCCAGGCGCGGCGCGCGGATCGCGTTGCCCGCGGCGTCGGGCAGGGTGACCTCCTCGGTCTCGGTGACGACCGTGACATCCGCCCGTCCGCCGACCTCCAGCCGCCCGTATCCCTCGGTGTCGAGCCCGAGCAGCCGCGCCGGGGCGACGGTGGCGCGCCGGACGCACTCCTCCAGCGGAGCGCCGAGCGCGACCAGTTTGGAGATGCTGGTGAGCAGGTCGAACACCGGGCCGTGCCAGTTGCGGGCGCTGGTGTCGGAGCTGAGGACATCGGGCAGGAAGCCGTCGGCGATCGCCCGGCGCGCCACCTCGAAGCTGAGGTTGCTCCGGCCGTGGGCGGAGTCGAAGAGCACACCGCGTTCACGGGCGGCGGTCACGGCGGGCTGCACCCGGTCGCCGTCGAGTATCCCGTGCGGCTTGCCGGTGTAGCAGTGCGCGACGATGTCGCCGGGGCGCAGATAGTCCAGGACGACGGGCAGCGGCTCCGCGGTCTCGCCGATGTGCAGCATCAGCGGGAGACCGGCCTGTTCGGCCAGGGACACGGACTTCTTCAGCAGCGGTTCCCAGTTCTCGCCGACGACGTCCTCGGAGAGACGGATCTTGAAGCCGCGCACGATGTCGGGGTGGGCCTCGGCGGTCGCGAGCGCGTCCTCGGGGACCAGGGTGTCGGGGTTCAGCAGTTCACCGAACCTGAAGTCGATCAGACCGAGTACCGAGACATTGAGGAAGTTGACGATACGCAGCGGGTTCGCCTCGACCACGAGCTTGCGGAAGGCCGGGAACGTCGAGGCGCCGGCCGTTCCGGCGTCCGCCGCGGCGACCACGCCCCGGCGCAGATGGGCTTCCTCGGCGGGGGCGCCGACGGCGGAGACGTACTGGAAGATATGGGTGTGGCCCTCGACGAGGCCCGGCAGCACGGTGGAGCCGGTGACGTCGATCGTGCGGGCCGCGTTCGCCGCCAGACCCTCGCCGATCGCGGTGATGCGGTCACCGGTGACCGCCACGTCGAGCCGGGCGTTCGTGGCCGATGCCGGGTCGATGACGGTGCCGCCGGCCAGGACGAGGTCGTAGGACGGCACGGAGGAGATGGACATCGGTGTGGTCTCCAGGGTGTGGGGCGGTCAGCTGACCGGTTCGGTCAGCCGGTGGTCGTGCGCCAGGGCGTCCGAGGGACGCACGACGCGGGTGACGAGGGGCAGCACACCGTCCACCTCGACCCGTACCTCGTCGCCGTCGGCGAGGAAGCACGCGCGGTCCTGGCCGGTGCCGGCCGGGGTTCCGGTAAGGACGACGTCGCCGGGTTCGAGCGCGGCGAACCATGACAGCCTGCTGAGCAGATCGGGGATCGGGAAGATCATCCCGGCGCTCGTGTCGTCCTGGAGGAGCGTGCCGTTGACCCGGGTCCGTACGCGGATCGCGTCGCGGTCGGGCAGGTCGTCGGGGGTGCGCAGCGACGGGCCGATCGGGGTGAATCCCGGGTAGCTCTTGGCCAGGGCGGGGATTCCCGTGGTGCGCATGACATCGCGGGCCGTCATGTCGTTGGCGGCGGTGACGGCGGCGATCGCGGGCCAGATGTCCGCCTCGGCCGCCTGGTAGAGCCGGCGCCCGACGACGACCGCGATCTCCCCCTCGTAGTCGGGTTCGGTCGCGGCCCCCGGGATCACCACCCGCGCGCCGGGTGCCGGCACGCCTGAGGACGCGGCCAGGTACAGGATCGGCTCCCCGGGCAGCGCCCGGCCGGTCCGGGCCGCCTTGGACGTGTAGTTGAGCCCGACGCCCCATACCGCGCGGGGTCGGCCGAGCGGCGCCATGAGCGTGGCGGTGTCGAGCGGGATACGCCGGCGCACCGTGCGGGACGCCAGGCTCCGTAGCGAGCCCTCCTCTGCGAGGACCGCGCCGACGTGCGGATATGCAGTGTCCAGCAGGGCGACGGCCCCGTCCTCGATCCGGCCCAGGCCGGATTGTGTCGTCACTACATGCATGGCAAGCATCTTTTAATGCGAGACGGCATCATGTCAAGCGATACGCAAAGCCAGGCCGGGGACGCGCGGAACCCCGTCCGCGCAGCAGGCGGACGGGGATTCCGGAGAGTCAACGCGCGTCGTCACGGGCGCAGTCGGCGCGGGAGGGGACAGGGCGGGGCGGTCGGCGGTGGTGGCCCGGCGGTGCACCGGACCCGGTACGGCGTGATCGCCTTCAGCGCCTGTACGGCACCCCCGCCACCGTCGTCCCAGGTGTCACGGTGTGCGCGTCGACGGCCGCGTTCTTCCCGCCGCCCCGGCCCAGTTCGAGGGGATTTGTATTGGCCATTGACAACCGTCGGCGGGCGCCCATAACGTTCGGCCGACCTGATCGGGGGGCAACAAACCGGTCAGGGGGAGCGCCTGCGGCGCTTCGCGGAGACCGTTGCATGCCGACCAGGTGTGCGACGCGCTGGCCGGCGACCGAAGTCCCACAGCCAGCGGAGGGTCTCTCCCATGAAGGTTGTACTCCATCGAACGCACGGCGGCCCGGATGTGCTCCAGGTGGCCGACGTACCCATGCCCGATCCAGGGGCGGACGAGGTGCTCGTCCGCGTCGAAGCCTGTGGGCTCAACCACCTCGACGTCCTGCAAAGACGCGGGCCCTCATTGATCCCCGGATTCACCCTACCGCACGTCAGTGGCATGGACATCGCAGGCACCATCGCGGCGGTCGGCCCGGCGGGCGACGGGCGGCCGGACACCGATCCCGCGAGCAACGGCCACGCGGGCAAGGGCCGGACGGGCGGCGCGAGCCCGCTCGCCGAGGGCGCGCGCGTCGTCGTGAACCCGGCCGTGCCGTGCGGGAACTGCGCGGACTGTGTCGCCGGAGCCGACGGCAGATGCGCGACCGCGGGGGTCATCGGCGCCAACCTGGCCGGTGGCTACGCCGAGTACGTACTCGTCCCGACGGCCAATGTGCACCAGGTGCCGGACGAGGTCGACCTGGTCGACGCGGCCGTCGTGCCGACGATCTGGATGACGGCCTGGCACGCGCTCGTCGAGATCGGCAAGGTCCGCCTCGGTGAGACGGTGCTGATCCACGCGGCCGGCAGCGGTGTCAGCACCGCGCTGATCCAGCTGGCCAAGGCCGCCGGTGCCCGTGTGGTCACCACGGTCGGTTCGGACGCGAAGACCGAGTACGCACGCGGGCTGGGCGCCGATGTGGTGGTCAACTCCACGACCGAGGACGTCGTGGCGGCCGTCCGCGAGGTCACCGGCGGGCGCGGCGCCGACCTGGTGCTCGACCATGTCGGCCCGGCCACCTGGAACACCGGCGTGTACAGCCTCGCGCCGCGCGGGCGGCTGGTGTTCTTCGGCAACACGACCGGCAACCGGGCCGAGTTCGACCTGGTGTACGCCTACCACTTCGGGCTCCAGCTGCTCGGCTCGGACCCGTACGACCGCCGTGAGTTCGCCGCGATGCTCGACGCCTACTGGGCCTCGACGTTCCGCACGCCGATCGACAGCGAGTTCCCGCTGGTCGACGCCGCGGCGGCGCAGGAGCGGATGGAGTCGCGCCGCGCCACCGGCAAGATCGTGCTGCGCCCATGAACACGGCGCCCGCCGCCCCGGTCGGCCCGGCGCCGGTGTGGGACGTGATCAACGGCTTCACCTCCTACTGGGCGTTGTCGGCCGCGCTCGACCTCGGTCTGTTCGACGCCCTGGCGGAGGAGGACACCCGTACCGGACTGGACTCCGCAAGGCTGGCGGACGCGATCGGGGCGGCCGGGCCCGGCCCGGTGACCGTGCTGGCGGAGACCCTGGTCGCGCTCGGACTGCTCGACGCCGACGCGGACCGCTTCCGGCTCACACCCGTGGCCGAGCGCTATCTGGTGTCGGCGTCCCCGGCCTCGATGGCCGCACTCGTGCGGTACTCGCCCGGACCGCCCGCGGCCTGGCCCGGCCTGGCCGGCACCGTGCGCACCGGCGCACCCGATCCGGCTGTGACAGCCGGTCTCACCGAGCTGTACCCGGCGCTCGTCCGCGCGACCGGCCCGACCCAGGCCGGGGTGGCGACAGCCGTCGCCGCCGAGCTGGAGCGCCGCGGATGGTGGCCGGAGCGGCCGACGGTCGTGGACCTCGGCTGCGGCTCGGGAGCATGGCTGACCGCGCTGCTGCGCACCCGGCCGAACGGCACGGTCGTCGCGGTCGACCGGCCGGACGTGCTGCCGATCGCCGAGCGGGCGGCCACCGACGCCGGACTGCGGGAGCGGGTGATCCCCGTCGCGGGTGACTACCTCGACGTCCCGCTTCCGGTCGCCGCGGCCGATGTCGTCGTCCTGGCGCATGTCCTGCGCGCCGAACCGGCCGACCGGGCACGGCGGTTGCTCGCCCGGGCGGTCCGACTGGCCGGTGCGGACGGGGTCGTCGTGGTTGTCGACTACCCCCGTCCCGACCCGGCCGACGCCCGGCGCGACGGCGAGGACCGCGGTGCCGTCTGCGCCGCCGCCCGTCATGAACTGCTGCTGTCACTGACGATGCTGGCCTCGACCGCGGGGCTCGGGGTCACGGACGCGGACCTGCGCGCGTGGGCCGGAGCGGCCGGAGCCGAACTGGTCGACTCGTTCGAGCCGGTGCCGCGCCAGCACGTCAGCCTCATCCGCTCCCGCTCCCGCACTCCGGAGGCCACCTCGTGAATTCCCCGAACGTCACGGCACCCGCCGACACCCTGATCGTCAACACCCTCGTCGTGACGATGGACGACTCGCGCCGTGTGATCAGCGACGGCGCGGTCGCCATCCGGGACGACCTGATCGTGGCCGTCGGCAAGACCGCCGACGTGACCGCCCAGTGGCACAGCGACACCGTCATCGCGGGCGAACGGTTCGTCGTCACCCCGGGACTGATCAATACGCATGTCCACATCACCGGCGAACCGCTCACCCGCGGCTTCGTCCCGGACGACACCCCGTTCCTGGAGAACGTCTTCGAGTGGCTCACCCCGATCCACACCCACTACACCGAGGAGGACGAACACATATCGGCCCAGCTCGCGTCGCTGGAGATGCTCAAGAGCGGGACGACCTCGTTCCTGGAAGCCGGGACGATCCGGTTCATCGACCCGGTGGTCGAGGCCCTCACCGAGATCGGCATCCGCGCCCGTGTCGGACCGTGGGCGTGGGATCTCGTACCCGAGCCAGAGGTGCTGCGGCTGTCGACCAAGCAGGCGATCGCGCGTCTGAACGACACGATGGACCGGTACGCCTCGGTGGCCGACGGCCGTATCCAGGCCTGGCCGATCATCATCGGCCACACCTGTTGCAGCGACGAGCTGTGGCGGGCCGCGAAGGGGCTGTCGGTCGAGTGCGGCACCGGGTTCAGCGCCCATATGTCCCCGGCGGCGATGGACCCCGAAGGGTTCCTCGCGGCGTTCGGGCAACGGCCGATGGTGCACCTGGACGAGATCGGCGTGCTGGGCCCGAACGTGACCCTGACCCACGCCGTCCATGTGGACGACGACGAGGTGGCGGTGCTCGCCAGGACCCGGACGAATGTGTCGCACTGCCCGACCACGGCGCTCAAGGTGTCCTACGGCGTGACACAGATCGGCAAGTTCCCCGAGATGGTGGCCGCCGGAGTGAACGTGGCGATCGGCACCGACGGCAACAACGCCTCGAACTACCACGACCTGATGCGCGCGACGTATCTGGTCGCCGGGCTGTTCAAGGACGCGCGGCGTGACGCCAGGATCTTCCCGGCCGAGGACGCGTTCGCGATGGCGACCCGGGCCGGCGCGCGTGCCTTGCAGGCCGACCACGAGATCGGCTCGGTCGAGACGGGCAAGAAGGCCGACCTGGTCCTGCACGACACCCACCGGCCCGAGTGGCGGCCACTGCACAACGTCGCCAACCAGCTTGTGTGGTCGGCCGACGGACGCGGTGTGCACACCGTGTTCGTCGACGGGCGGCGCGTCGTGGACGACTACCGCTGCACGACGGTCGACGAGGACGACCTGCTGCGCCGCGCCCAGAAGGCCGGTGAGGGAATCGTGGCCCGCTCCGGTCTGCCCGACCGGGCCAAATGGCCCACCGTCTGACCGCACGACCACACGACCACACAGCCGGACGGCCGGTCGGCGCGACAGCCACGCGCCGCGGTCGGGCCGCACGAAGCGCACCACGCACATTCCGCACATTCCGCACATGAAGAAGCGCACCACGCGCGTCACTCACATGAATCCGACGCATGAGATGAACGAGGAGAGCCGAACCATGGCAGAACTGACCGAACCCCGCTGGACCCATGTCGCCCTGCCGGTCAGCGACCTGGACCGATCGATCGAGTTCTACGAGCGCATCACCCCGTTGGTGCTGGTCACCAAGAACGACGACGACAACGGGCGCGGCGCCTGGCTGTCGAACAAGGGCCAGGTCGACTCACCGCTGGTCCTGGTCCTGGCCGAGTTCATTCCCGAGGTCGGGGCGCGCTTCGGTATCGAGCCGGGCAAGAAGGTGACGACGCTGGCGCCGTTCGCGCACATCGGTATCGAGCTGCCCAACCGTGAGGACGTCGACGCGGTCGCGGCCAAGGCGCGTGAGACGGGCAATCTGCGGTGGGAGCCGGTGGAGATGGCCGCCCACATCGGGTACATCTGCGCCGTGAACGACCCCGACGGCAACACCATCGAGTTCTCGCACAACCAGAAGGTGTTCTCGACCATCCAGGAGCTGTGGGGCTGAGCTTCGGGCACAAGGACGCCGGTTCCGCGTGATCGCGGGACCGGCGTCCTCCGTCGTGTGCCCCCGTGCCGTCAGGTCGAACCGCGCAGGAAGGGGCGGCCGAGGGCGGCGGGTTCCCGGTGCTGACCGGCGAACAGCAGCATGGCGAGGAGCGCGAGCAGATACGGGGCCGCGACGAGCAGTTGCGGATTGAGGGTGACGCCGAGCGCGGGGAGCGCCAGGCGCATCGCGTCGGCGAGGCCGAAGACCAGACAGCCGAGCAGGGTACGGCCGAGCCGCCACGCTCCGAAGATCACCGCGGCGATGACGAGGTACCCGCGTCCGGCGGTCATGTTCTGGTTGAACGATCCGACCTCGCCGACCGCGAGATAGGCGCCGCCGAGTCCGGCCAGCGCGCCGCACCAGAGCAGGGCCTGCCGGCGCCGTGCGTTGACCTTGATGCCCGCGACATCGGCGGCCTGCGGGTTCTCCCCCACCGCCCGCAGTTCCAGGCCCCAGCGGCTGCGCTGCACCAGCCACCAGGTGAGCGGCACCAGCAGGATCAGCAGATAGGCGGGCCAGCGTACGGAGAACAGCGGTGCGCCGATGAGCGGGATGTCCCGCAGCAGCGGGATCGACAGCGTCCCGACCTGGTGCGAGGCGAACTGCTTCGTCGTGATCAGGTAGCTCGTCAGTCCGAGCGCCAGCGCGCTGAGCACCAGGCCGACGACGAAGGTGTTGATCTGGGCCCGGTGGGAGAGATTGCCGTGCACGAAGCCGACGACCAGGCCGGTCAGGACGCCGACGGCGAGGCCGGTCGTGGCGCTGCCCGTGGCGCTCGCGGTGGCGACCGAGGTGAACGCGGCGCCGAGCATCATCGCCTCGACGGAGATGTTCATCGCTCCGGCGCGCTGGGCCAGGTACTCGCCACAGGCGGCGAACGCCAGCGGCACGGTCAGCCGGACCCCGCTCGCCAGAATGGTGCTGGTGCTGTCCAGGACACTCACGCGGCCGCCTTCGTCTTGATCGGGACAACGGACAGGGGGGACGGCGTCGGCGGTGCGGCGCCGCGACGCCCGCGGAAGAGACCGACGAGGACGGGCGGCGCGACGAACGCGAGGACGAGCAGCGCCTTGACGATGTCCACGAGGTAGTAGGGCACCCCGGTGGCGGAGAGGAAGTCGCCGCCCGCGCGCAGCACGGCGAACCCGAACGCCACCGGGATCGCGATCAGGGGCCGGTTGCGCGCGACGAGCGCGACGAGCAGGCCGTCCCAGCCGACGTTGTCCGAGAGTCCGGGCTGGAGCCGGTTGGGGCTGACCGGGCTGGCGAGCAGCAGTCCTCCGGCCAGGCCCGCGAAGGCGCCCGACAGTGCCAGGGTGAAGCCGCCGAGCGCGGCCACCCGGACACCGGTGTGCTTGGCCGTCAGCGGGTTGAGTCCGACCATCCGGACCCGGAAGCCCCACCGGCTGCGGGTCAGGACCAGCGCGACACCGACCGCGGCGAGGAGTGCGAGGAACAGTCCCGCGTTGAGCTGGAGCGACGGGTACTGCCCGAAGCCGGAGAGCAGGGCGCCCGCGGGCAGGGGGTTGGACTGCGCGTCGGCGATGCCCGAGGAGCCCTGCGCGCTCTCCTGGAGCCATGGGGTGCTGACGGCGAACGTGACGAGCTGGATGGCGAGGAACGTCATCAGCAGGGTGCTCACCACGACGTTGACGCCGCGGAAGCGGTACATCAGGGCGCTGAGCGCGGCCCAGGCGCCACCGCCGACCGCTGCGGCGGCCATCACCACGACGACGAGCGCCGGTCCGGGCACGGCCAGCCGCAGCCCGACCCAGGCGCCGACCAGGCCGCCGATGAGTACCTGGCCCTCCTGTCCGATGCTGAACGTTCCGGCGGACGCGCAGATGCACGCGCCGACCGCCACCAGCAGCAGCGGGGCGGCGTTGAGCAGCGTCGTCGTCCATCCGGCGGTGTTGGCCAGGCTCCCGGTCCAGATGGCGGACAGCGAGGCGCTCGGGGAGGCGCCGTTCATCGTGAGCAGCAGCGCGGACACCCCGAGGGCGACGGCGACAAGGGCGAGGGTGACGCCCGCCGTCAGCCGGTCGTCGGGCCCCGGGCGGAGCCGGGCGAGGAGGCGCCGGGCGAGGTCGTCCGGTGCCGTCGGTGAGGCGGCCTTCACGCGGCCTCACCGCCCACGAGCATGCCGAGGCGTTCGGGGGTCGCCTCGGAGGCGGGGAGCGCTCCGGTGATCCGCCCCGCGGAGATCACCACGATCCAGCCGGCAAGGGCCATGACTTCCTCCAGTTCGGTGGAGACCAGCAGCACCCCGACGCCTTCCTCGGCGGCCCCGCGCAGTCGGGAGTACATGTCCTCGATGGCACCGACGTCGAGCCCGTGGGTGGGCTGCGCGGCGACCAGGACGCGGGTGCCGCCGGACAGTTCCCGGGCGAGCACGACCCGTTGCTGGTTGCCGCCGGAGAGGCTGCGCACCGGCGCGTCCAGCGAGGGCGTGACGATATGGAACTCGCCCGCGAGGCGCCGGGCGCGGGCGAGCATCGCGCGCCGCCGCAGCAGGAACCGGCCGCTGACCTTGTCCAGCGACTTCATCGTCAGGTTCTCGGCGACGCTCATGTCGAGGACGACGCCGCTGTGGTGCCGGTCCTCCGGCACGATGCCGAGTCCGGCCTTCGACAGCGCGCCGGGCCGGGACAGGTCGACCCGGCTCCCGGCGACCTCGACGGTGCCGCCGGTCGGTACGACCAGCCCGGCGAGGACTTCGCCGAGCGCCGCCTGGCCGTTGCCCTCGACTCCGTAGAGGGCGACGATCTCGCCCGCGCCCACGGTCAGCTCGACCTCGTCGAGAACCCTGACCCCGCCCTGGACGACGGTGAGTCCGGCGAGGCGCAGTACGGGCCGAAGTTCCTCCCGCGGTCCTCCCCCGCCTGTTTCGGCGGCCCGCGGCACCGGCAGCAGGCCGAGGGCCGCGCCTTCCTCGCCCAGCGACACCTCACGGCCCACCATCCGCCGGGCGAGCAGCTGCGGAGTGGTCTCGGCGGTGACCGCCCGGAAGGCGACAGCGCCCTTGCGCAGGACGGTCACCCGGTCCGTCGCCTGGGCGATCTCGGCGAGTTTGTGGCTGATGAGGATGACGGCGCGGCCCTCCTCCCGCACCACGCGGCCGAGCACGTCGAACAGCTCCCGCGACTCGGCCTGGGTCAGTACCGAGGTGGGTTCGTCCAGGATCAGGATCTGGGGGTCGCGCCGCAGACACTTGACCAGCTCGACCCGCTGCCGCTCGCCGGCCGAGAGTCCGTCGACGCGTGCCTCCGGGTCGATCGGCAGTCCGTACCGCGCGGAGACCTCGGCGATACCGGCGCAGACTGCCTGTTTGTTGACCTTGCCGGTGTCGCCGAGCGCCACGTTCTCCCATACGGTCAGCCCGTTGATGAGGCTGAAGTGCTGGTGGACCATGCCGATGCCGCGTTCGGCCGCTTCCTGCGGGCTGTCCAGCGCGATCTCCTCACCGCGCACCAGGACGGTGCCGGTGTCGCGCCGGACGAGCCCGAGCAGGACCTTCATGAGGCTGGACTTGCCGGCCCCGTTCTCGCCCAGGAGTCCATGGATCTCGCCGGCGTCGACCCTGAGGTCCACGGCGTCGCAGGCCGTGACCGGCCCGTAGGACTTGGTGATGCCACGCAGTTCGAGAAGCGGAACCGCTGAGGTCGTCGGTGTCATCGCTGATCTTCCTCGTGGGTGTCGGCACGTCAGCCGAGTCGCTCGACCTCGGCCGCCGCGTCGATCTCCTTGCTGCCGATCTTCTTGATGAACTGGGCCAGCCGCTGGTCCTCGTCGCCCTGGGCGTCGCATATCTTGACGGTGGGATAGGGGTCGACGCCCAGCTGCCATACGCGGGTCGTGCCCATCTTCAGGTTGTTCGCGGCGAACTCCTCCAGCCCGGCGCGGAAGTAGTCGCCGGGGCTGAACAGCACCGAGATGTCGAACTTCGGGCTCGCCGAGGCGCACCGGTCGGTGCCCGGGGTGAGGGTCAGCGCACCGCCGGAGTTCGCCAGCTTCGCCGAGGCGTCGGTCGCGCCGCCGAGGTAGGGGTAGATGACCTTGACGCCCTGGTTGAGCTGCGCCTGGGTGGCTTCCTTGGCCTTCGCGGAGTCGTTGAAGTCGCCGGTGTAGGTGGTCGTCAGGGTGGCCTTCGGGACGATCTCCCGGACTCCGGCGAGGAAGGCGGTGGCGGCGGCGACGCTGTAGTCGGCCTTGATGCCGGTGATGAAGCCCGCCTTGGTGTGTCCGGCCGCCTTCATCCGCAGGCCCGCGGCGTAACCGGCGACGAGCATGGACTGCTCGGGGTCGTCGGTGGACAGCAGGATCTTCGGGGTCTGATCGATGTTGGCCTGCATCGGGACGTACCAGGCGCTCTTCCCGCAAACCGGCTCCTCCGAGGCGGGGATGGCGGTCTTGAGCTCGCTCGCGCCGATGGCGACCAGGTCGACCTTCTGCTGGCACAGCGCGCGTGCCGCGGTGAGCGCGTCGCTCGGCGGTACGCTGCCGCGTTTGACGACCGTCCAGCCCTGCTCCTTGGCGAAGGCGTCCGCCGAGTCGACGAAACTCTGGTAGTAGCCGCGGTCGTTGATGTCGCCGGGGCTGAGGACACCGATGACGACCTTGCCGTCGCCGTTGACATCGGGCTGCTTGAGGCCGGGGGCGCTGCCGCCCTTCGCCGCGGGGGTCGCGCCGGGCGCGGTCGCCGCGTTGTCGGCGCAGCCGGACAGCGCGAGGGCCGTCGTCAGGGCGAGGCCGGCCGCGGCCCCGCGACGCAGGAGCGTGCTGTGTCGGGTCATGTGCGTGGTTCCTTCGCTGGGTGGCACCGCCCTGTCGAGGCGGTCGTGGCGGCGGGGACGGGACGGTGGTCGGTCGACGGGTTCGGTGCTTCGTCGGGCTCGGCGCGGTGGACGCGCTTCCGGCGAAGGCGACGGTGTCGCGCGGTCCGCTCATCGGTTCCGGGACATCCAGCGGGAACACGGCCTCGGGCCGCCGGAATCGGGCTGCGCCATGGCTCGCACCGCGCAGCCTCCCACCCTTGGGTGTCTCGCATTGTGAGGCGATGGAACGTATTGCGAGGTACTCTGACCGTCGCCGCCCAGTGCTGTCAACGCTCCTGCGCCACATCTTCGATTCGCCGGCGCTTCGTCCGTCCGCAGGCGGACGGGCCGGGTGACGGCGGTCGGGGACGGTCGCGGCGGGCCGTGTCCGCCGGGCCGCGCGGCGGCCACCACGACGGGCGGGCGGGACGGTGGTCCGCGTCCGGTTGGCGGGTGCGGAGCGGCGAGCGGATGCCGGTTCGTCGTCCGGCCCGCCCGCGCGAGGGTGGCCGGGGGTTGAGCGCGCGGCCGGGGAGGGGGGTGGGGAGCGGGTACCGGGTCAGTGGTCGGTCGGCGTCGGCTCGTCATCGCCGTACGGGGCCCGTCCGTCATCCCCGCGCGGGTGCCGACTGCCGGTCGTTCAGCGGCGAGCGGGTGCCGGGTCGGTCGGCGTCGGCTCGTCATCGCCGCGCGGCGGGCGGCCGTTCGGCGGCGAGCGGGTGACGGCCGACGGCCCGCGAGCAGGTCGCGGGGCCGGGAACGCCGGATTCGGTTCCGTCGGGTGGGCGGGAGGCCCAGCGACCGCGCCCAGGAGGCATTCGACGGTGGCGTCGGCCGTACGCGCGAATCACCGTACGCGCGAATCACCGGGGCCGCTGGTCAGCGGCACACCGGGCGCTGTCGTCACCGAGCGCTGTCGTCACCGGGAGGTGTGATCGCCATGCGCTGTCGTCACCGGCCGCCGTGGTCACCCCGCGCAAGGGCAACGCCGAGGCGCCGAGGCGCACCAGGGGCGCGCCTCGGCGGACAGGGGGCACCTACCCGTCGGCCCGTGAGGTGTGCGGAGCGCGGCCGGGCGCGCGGCGCCGCAGCGCAACGACTCCGGCCGATGCCGACGGTGTCCGGTCTCAACGGTCCAGCAGTCGGATGGCCACGCCCTTCTCCTGGGTGTACTCGCGCAGTGCCGCGTACCCGCCGCCCCTGCTGAAGCCGCTGTCCTTCTGCATGTTGAAGGGGAAGCCGATCACTCCCGCGTCGTGGAACTGGTTGACCGTCACCTGCCCGGAGCGGACGTCCTTCGCGAGCCGCAGCGCCCGGGAGATGTCGTTGGTCCAGATGCAGGCCAGCAGACCGAAGTCCGTCGCGTTCATCAGCGCGGTCGCCTCGGCGGTGTCGCGGAACGACTGCACGGCGAGGACCGGCCCGAAGACCTCCTCGCGGGCGACGCGCATGTTCGCGTCGACACGGTCGTACACGGTCGGCCGGACGAACCACCCCTCCCCGGTGGGCGCGCCACCGGTGACGAGGCGGGCGCCCTCGCGGGGCGCTTCTTCGAGGAAGCCGCTGACGCGGGCGAACTGCGCGGCGCTGACCAGCGGCCCCATGTCCGGATCGGCGTCCCAGGGCCCGGATTCGATGGCGGCCATGGCGGCGGCGACCCGCTCCACGACCTCGTCGTGCACCGAGGCGTCCACGAGCAGCCGGGCACCGGCGTAGCAGTTCTGGCCCGCGTTCTCCGTGATGGAGGTGACGATCGCGGGGATCGCCGTGTCGAGGTCGGCGTCGGCGAGGAGCACGTTCGGTGACTTGCCGCCGAGTTCCAGTTTCACCGGGACGAGGTTCCGCGCCGCGGCCGTCATGATCGCCCGCCCGGTGGTGGTGGAGCCGACGAAACTGATGTGGTCGACGCCCGGGTGCGAGGTGAGCGCGACGCCCGCCTCGGGGCCGAGGCCCGTCACGACGTTGACCACCCCCGGCGGGAAGCCCGCGCGGTGGGCGAGCGCGGCGAGCGCGAACGGGGCCAGCGGCGCGATCTCGGACGGCTTGAGGACGACCGTGTTGCCCGCGGCGAGCGCGGGCGCGACGTTCGCGGCGGTGAGCACTGCGGGGACGTTCCAGGGGATGATCACCACGCACACGCCGTACGGCTCGGGGACCGTGTAACCCAGGTAGTCGGGACCGCGGGTGGGCAGGGTGACGCCGGTGAGCTTGTCGGCCGCGCCCGCGAAGTAGTCGACGATGCCGTGGGCGATGTACATGTTCGTCCGGCCCCCGGACAGTGGTTTGCCCACGTCCCGTGCCTCGACGGCCGCGAGGGCCTCGACCTCGGTGATGATCAGGTCGGCCCAGCGCCGGATCAGCGCCCCGCGTTCGCTCGGGTTGGTCGCCGCCCAGCCGGGGAAGGCGCGGCGCGCCGCGGCGACCGCGTCGTCGACATCGTCGCCGCCCGCCCGGGCCACCTCGGTGATCACCTGCCGGGTGGCCGGATCGAGGACGTCCAGGGTCCCGCCGTCGCGGGCCGCGACCCACTCGCCGTCGATGAAGTGCTGGGAAGGAGGGAAGTCAACAGCCGCCATGGAGGGAACATTGACCGACCCCGTCACGCATGTCAATATGCAGTCTCGCTTTGTGAGGTACTGAGGAGGCACTGTGCGCGCCACCGCCGCTCTACTGGAGCAGCCCGGAGAGCCGTTCGTCCTGACCGATGTGGACCTGGACGAGCCCCGCCCGGACGAGGTGCTCGTCCGGGTCGCCGCCGTCGGCGTCTGCGGTACCGACCTGGAGTTCGCGGGCTTCTTCCCCACGCCCGCGCTGCTCGGGCACGAAGGGGCGGGCGTCGTCGAGAAGGTCGGCGCGCACGTCACCTCCGTACGGCCGGGCGACCATGTCGCGATGTCCTTCGCGTCCTGCGGCAGCTGCGCGCTGTGCCGCACGGGTGCGCCCGCCTACTGCCGCGGGTTCGACGCGCTGAACTTCTCCGGCCGCCGGCCCGACGGCTCCACCGCGGTGACCCACGGGGGACGGGAGGTCAACGCCCACTTCCTCGGGCAGTCGTCGTTCGCCGACCACGTCGTCGCGCCGGAGCGGGCGGTCGTCAGGATCGACCCGTCGTACGACCTGCTGCGCGCCGGGCCCTTCGGCTGCGGCTTCCAGACCGGGGCCGGCGGTGTGTTCAACGTGCTGCGGCCACGTCCCGGTGCGTCGATCGCGGTCTTCGGGGCGGGGGCCGTCGGTGTGTCCGCCGTCATCGCCGCCTCGCTGAGCGGCTGCACGGTCGTCGCCGCCGTCGATGTGAACCCGGCCAAGCTGGAGGCGGCCCGCGGCTTCGGCGCCACGCACGGCGTCGACTCCTCGGCCGGGGGGACCGCCGAGCAACTGGCCGCCCTGGTCCCGGAGGGGTTCGACTTCGTGATCGACACGACCGGGCGCGAGGACGTCCTGCGCACCGCGGTGGAGGCGCTGGGGCCGCTCGGCCGTGCCGGTGTCATCGGCGTCGGCCCGAGCGAGTCGATGAGCTTCGACTGGCGCAGCATCCTCAACGGGCGCACGGTCACCGGCATCGTCGCCGGGTCCAGTGTGCCGCAGCTGTTCCTGCCGGAGCTGCTGGAGCTCAACGCCGAGGGCCGCTTCCCGGTCGAGAAGATGATCACCTACTTCCCGTTCGAGCAGATCAACGAGGCCGTCGCGGCGGTCCGGTCCGGCTCGGTCGGCAAGGCCGTACTGACCTTCTGAACCGTCTTCCACGAACCGTTGTCAAGCTCGGCGGCCGCGCCTTAGGGTGACCGACACCGCTGAGGCAGCTGACATCCGGTGGCGCGGCCGGACAACACCGCGCACAGTCACGAGCACGTGGAGCGTGCCACCATGTCCGCCGACTTCGACACCGCTTTCGACCATCACTCCGACGAGGCCAACGCCGATCCGGTCGCCTACTACGCGGGCTTCCGCGAGAGCTGCCCGGTGGGCCGCTCGGCCGCCCACGGCGGCTTCCACTACACGACGCGCTACGCCGATGTGGCCCGGATCGCCCGTGACGACGCGACGTTCTCGTCGGCCCGCGGCGACCACGGCGGGCAGGGCGTCGGCATCGTCATCCCCAAGGGACCGGGGCTCGAACAGTTCCCGATCGAGCTCGACCCGCCGCGTTCGACCGAGTACCGGCAACTGATCAACCCGCTGCTGACCCCGGAGGCGGTCGGGCAACTGGTGCCCATGATCGAGCGCCACGCCGCCCGTGTCGTGGACGACTTCATCGAGCTCGGCTCCTGCGACCTCGTCCGTGACCTCACCAATCCGCTGCCGGCCGCGGTCACCCTGGACTGGCTCGGCTTCCCCGAGGAGGACTGGGCGAGGCTCGCCGGACCGGTTCACGACATCTTCGCCGCACCGGCGGGCAGCGAACGCGCCGCGCGCGGGGCCGCGGGGCTGGCCTATATGGACCGGCGCATCCGCGAGCTGATCACCGAACGGCGAGCCGCGCCAAGGGCCGACGCGGTCAGCGCCCTGCTGGCCGGCCGCCGTGCCGACGGCGCCGGGTTCGACGACGACGAACTCGTGTCGGTGATCGGCCTGCTCATCGCGGGCGGCGTCGACACCACCACCTCCCTGACCGGCTCGACGCTCGTCCACCTCGCCCGCCACCCCGAACAGCGCAGGCGGCTGATCGACTCCCCCGATCTGCTGGACGGCGCGACCGAGGAGTTCCTGCGCGCGTTCGCCCCGTCGCAGTCGATGGCGCGCACGGTCACCGGGGATGTCGAGGTCGGCGGCTGCCCGATGCGCGCGGGCGACCGGATGCTGATCCCCTGGGTCGCCGCCAACCATGACCCCGCCGTGTTCCCCGAGCCGGAGCAGATACGGCTCGACCGCGACGCCAGCCGGCACCTCAGCTTCGGGATCGGCTCGCACCGGTGCGCCGGAGCCCACCTCGCACGGGCCATGTTCCGCGCGATGATGACGCAGGTCCTGACCCGGCTGCCCGACTACCGGGTGATCGAGGAAGGGCTGGTCCCCTACCCGACACGCGGCAACCAGTCCGGCTGGGACGCGGTCCCGGCGCTCTTCACACCCGGCCCCCCGGCGACCACGGCGGCGGGCGCGGTCCGTGCGCTGAGCACGGCCACCCCGCTGCGGGTGACCGCGGTGCGCACCGCGGCCGAGGGTGTCGTCGCCGTCGGCCTCGGTCTGCCGGACGGCGGTGAACTCCCCGCGTGGCGGCCCGGCGCGCACATCGAGCTGCGGCTGCCCTCGGGACGGCTGCGCCAGTACTCGCTGTGCGGAGACCCCGCCGACGCCACGACATGGCGTATCGGGGTGCTGCGGGAACCCCTGGGCCGGGGCGGTTCGGCCGAGCTCCACGAACTCGCGCGCCCCGGAGCCGTGTTCGCGGTGCGCGGGCCGCGCAATCACTTCCCGCTCGCGGACGCGCCGTCCTATCTGTTCCTCGCGGGCGGCATCGGCGTCACACCGATCCTCAGCATGGTCCGCGAGGCCGCCCGGCGCGGCACGCCGTTCACCGTCGTGTACGGCGGACGCACCCGCGCGACGATGGCGTTCGCCGACGAGCTCGCCGCCGTCGCGGGCGACGCGCTCACCCTGCTCCCCCAGGACGAGGCCGGGTTGCCGGACCTCCCCCGGCTGCTGGGCGCGCTGGACGCGGACACCGCCGTCCACGCGTGCGGGCCGACGCCGATGCTGGCGGCCGTCGAGCGCGAGTGCGCCCGGCTGGACCGTACCGACCGGCTGCATCTGGAGCGCTTCAGCGCCGGGGACGACCTCGAAGCGGCGTTCGACGCCACGGCGAACCGGACCTTCGAAGTCCGGCTCGCCCGCACCGGGGGCACCCTCACCGTGCCGCCCGACCGACGGCTCATCGAGGTCCTGCGCGATGCCGTGAGCGGCCTGTCCTACGACTGCGAGAAGGGATACTGCGGCGCCTGCGAGACCCGGGTCCTCGCCGGGACACCGGAGCACCGGGATTCCGTGCTCAGCGAGGAGGAACGTCTCGCCGGGCGCACGATGATGATCTGCGTCGGGCGCTGCCGGAGCGACCGGCTCGTCCTTGACCTCTGAGAACGGCCGACGGACGGACCTCCTGACACCGGTCGGCTCCCCCGCGTTCCGGGTCAGGTGAGGGTGATGGCGAGGGTGGCCATGTCGTCGTCGCGGGGGCCGCCGGTCCAGTGGTGGATGTCGTCGGCGAGGGCGTCGAGCGTGGCCGCGGGGGTGTCGGTACCGCTGGCGGGGACGGTGAGCCCGACGGGGTCGTAGAAGGCCCCACCGGGATCGCGGGCCTCGGTCACGCCGTCGGTGACGAAGAGCAGGGTGTCGCCGGACGCGAGGGTGAAGGAGTCCGGGGTGGTGGGCTGGTCGGTGAGGCCGCCCATGCCCAGCGGGAGGCCGGGCGCGGTGGCGGTGAGTTCGGTGGTGCGGCCGTCCCGGATGAGATAGGGGGCGGGGTGACCCCGGTTGAGGATACGGAGGGTATGTCCCCGCTGGTCGATCTCGGCGATGAGGGCGGTGGTGAACTCCTCGTCGCGGTCGCTGTGCGGGTTCTGGGCACGGTCGCGTTCGAGGGACTGCTCCAGCCGGTCCGCGAGGTCCCCGATACCGGGCACATGATGGGCGGCCTCGCGGAACGCGCCGATCAGGGTGGCTGTGGTGGAGACGGCCCCGACCCCTTTGCCGCGGACATCGCCCATGAGGACACGGATGCCGTGCGGGGTGTCCTGAATGGCATAGGCGTCCCCGCCGATCCTGGCCTCGGCGTCGGCCGCCTCGTAACGGGCCGCCACGAGGAGCGACCCGATCCGGGCGGGCGGGGAGGGCAGTACCGCGCCCTGCATGACACCGGCCACGGACCGGGCGGTGGCCAGACGTCTGCCGTGCCGGTCGAGCATACGGTTGACGTCGAGGGCGATGGCCGTGGCGAGTACGACGTTGAGCGCCTCCCCCCAACCGGTCGCGGAGCTCAGCAGTCCCAGATGCCAGTTCGCCAGCAACGTGACGACCAGGGCGAACACCCCGGTCCACGCCGTACCCCGGAAGGTCAGCGTCGCACCGGCCAGCACACACGCGGAGGCGACCAGCGGGACCGACGTGTACTCGGGGGGTGTCGCGGAGTCCGCGGCGGTGGCCGCGACGATCAGGCCCACGGGAAGCCAGCGCACATACGGCCACCGAGCGGTCAGGCGGTCCATGCCACGCCTCCTGGAGGTCCGGGAACCCTGGCCCGGGTCCGTCGAACCCGGTCAGACCGGAGCCGCAAGGGAGACCTCGACGTTTCTGCGGGTGCCCCAGCCGTTGTCCCTGAGCGTGGCGAGGGAGTACAGCCGCACCCGGAGCAGCGCGACCGGCCACCCGGGCGGGACCACGGAGCCGATGACGAGCGCCCCGGAGCCCGTGGCGGTGGGATGGCTGTCGTACACGGGATCCTCCGCGGGCCCTCGGGAAGCAGGACGGTTCGGCTCGGCCGAGCGGGCCACATCTTTACATGATCATCAGCTGTTCAGCTCGTGGTGCCGCCGCTCCCCCGCCGAACTACGCCACCCGGGTGCGGCCATCGGGTCCACCACGCCCATCCGGGGGTCCCCGCGCCGCTGACTGACGCGCCTTCCGATCCGACGGCACTTCAGCCAGGCGGTCGGCTTCCCAGTTGACCGGGGCTCCGCAAGCCGGTCGGGCATCGAGTGCCGTTCCGCTGCGGAACTCGGTGATCATGGCGACCGCCCACAGCGGGAAGCGAAGCACCTTCGATGTGCGCCGGGGCACCTTTGCGGTCTGCGGCCACGACGCCAGGACCAGCACGGTCCACACCTTCGACGCGGGCAAGCCCGCCGACATCTGGTGCACCGTCGCCGTGCCGTGGTCCGCCCGGCCCTCCAGGTGCCGCCGGGGTGACCGGCGGCACCTGACGGGCCGGACCCCACGCGTGTGCGGCCCTGGCCGTGGGGTCACACGGCCAGGTAACCCCCGTCGACGGGGATGGCCGCGCCGGTGACGAACTCGGAGTTGTCGGACAGCAGCCAGGCGACGGCTTCACCGATCTCGTTCGCCTTGGCGAAGCGTCCCAGGGGATGCCGCTGGCGCATGGCGTCGAACTTGCCGGAGAACGTGGGGTCCTCGGAGAGCCGTGCTATCAGCGGGGTCTCCACGATGCCGGGCAGTACGGCGTTGACACGGATGCCGTGCTGACCGTAGTCGGCGGCGGCGGCGCGGGTGAGGCCGATGACACCGTGCTTGGCGGCCACGTACTCGGCGGCGTCGGTCACGGCGATCTGGCCGAGGGACGAGGCCGTGTTGACGATCGAGCCGCGGGTGCCTGACTCCAGCATGGCCGCGATCTCGTACTTGAGGGAGTAGAAGACCCCGGTCAGATCGACGCGGATCGCCCGATCCCACTGCGCGGCGGTGAGCTGGTGGAGCGGGACACCGGCCTGCTCGACACCGGCGTTGTTGAAGGCCCCGTCGAGTCTGCCGTAGCGCTCCAGGGTCTTGGCCACCAGTGCTTCGGCCTCTTCCTCGACGCTGATGTCCGCCCTGATGAACGTGGCTTCCCCACCGGCCTGGCGGATGCCCTTGGCGATCTCCTCGCCCGTCTCGCTGATGTCCGTGACGACGATCTTCGCGCCCCGCCCGGCCAGCAGCCGCGAGGTCTCCGCGCCGATCCCGCTGCCGCCGCCGGTCACGATGACCACTCGGTCGTTGATGTCCATGGTTCTGTGCTCCTGTGCTCGGTGACAGATCGATGAAGAAACGTTTCAGCACTGACGGGCGGACCGCTTCGGACGCTTGCGGACCTGACGGGGATCCGGACGAGGCGGGCGGTCGTCCGAGGGCTGTTGTGCGGCCATGGGCGCTCTGCCGTGACCGCTCCGCCGCTGAGTCCCCATCCCGCCTCCCGCCTCCTTCCCGTTCCCGTTCCCGTACACGCGACAATTCCTGTCCGGGCCGGAAAATTCCCTCCACAGCCATCGCACACACGGTTACCGCAGGTAGCGTGGATCTCGGCCGAGGGACGGCGGTGCGCAGCCGGGCCCGTTCGCCCCGTTCCGCACCCTTTCGGGGCGCGTGACAGGCACGGAGGTCCTTGAGTGGCCGCCGCACATCGGGCGGCGGCGCAGATGCCCGATGTCCGCCCGGTGTCACCACGAAAGCGGCCAGGCCACCGAAATACTTGTCCGATCAATTTGTGCGGGGCACGCTTCCCCGCCGGGCCCGTCAGCGTTCGGCCGCCGCCCACCGGGTGAGCTGCTGCTCCAGTCGTTCCATCACGCACAGGGCCGCGGCCCGCTCCTCAGCGGTGGCATCACCGGCGGTGATCCCTTCGAGCTCGACCCAGACCTGCTCGACCTCCCGCCGCAGGGCGAGGCTGGCGGCGGTCGGCTCCACGATGACCGCGCGCTTGTCGGTGTCCGAGGGGCGGCGGCGGACGAAACCCGCCTGTTCCAGACGCCGGACACTGCGGGTCATGGTGGCGGCGTCGGAATCCAGCAGACGGATCAGGTCGATCTGACGCTGCGGCCCCCGCTCCCAGAGGTGCATCATCACCAGCTCCTGGCCCGGATGCAGTCCGACCCGGCGCAGGAGCTGCCCGGCGATCATGCGGTGCAGCCGCGCCACCCGGAAGATCCCGTGACTGATCGGCGCCGCGTGCGCGAACGCGGGCACCGGCACCATCCCGGCGTCGTCCGTGGTCGGCGCGGGCCCCGGACCCTCGGCAGGAGATGTCGACCGCGTCATGATCGGTGCGCCTTTCTGTACATATTGCTCGAACAGTTAAATACCCCTGTCTCTCCATCCTAGCCCGCCGCCACAGAAGGGAAGAGCTCCCGCCAAGGACACCACTTTCCCTGGCCGGGGTGGGCAGCGAGCATTCAGAGGCTCCCCGGGGACACACGAGAGGGAATCACCTGTCCGGACATGAATTGCGGAATCCTCTCGCCAGCACCTGCGACGACATCACCGGCCCTCACCCCGGCCTCGGCCACGGTTCAGGGGCAGATCCGGCGGTACGCGACTCCGTCGGGGAGGTAGCGGCGCCATTCCCGTTCGGTCAGGGAGCGGCCCGCGATCGCGCAGGCCTCGCCGGTGAGGGTGGCGAGGTCGCCGAAGGCGGCGGTGTCCCACTCCCGCGCGGTCCTGTCGGCGCCGCTGGTGGTGGTGAGGGTCTTCCCGTCCGGGGCGAAGACAGCCGAGCGCGTGGCACCGGTGTGGCCGGTGAGCAGGGCCAGTTGTCTGTGGGTCCGGAGGTCCCACAGGCGTACCGTCCGGTCGTCGCCGGTGGTGGCCAGGGTCCTGCCGTCCGGGCTGACGACGGCCGACCGGACGGCGCCGACGTGCCCGTTGAGGGTGGCGAGGCGGCGCAGTGTACGTACGTCCCACAGTCTCACCGCGGCGTCCCGGCCGATGCTGGCGAGGGTCTTCCCGTCCGGGGTGAAGGCCACCGACTCCGCGGCGTCGGCGTGCCCCTTGACCGTCGCGGTGAGACGGCGGTGCCGGACGTCCCACAGCCACAGCCTGCCGCCCCAGCCGGCCGCTGCCAGGGTCCTGCCGTCCGGGCTGAACACCACGAAGCCGACCATGCCGGTCGGCCCGTCGAGGTCACCGAGGTGCTGGTGGGTCCGCGCGTCCCACAGCCGCACGGACGAGGACTCACGGCCGCCGGTCACGAAGGTCCCGCTGTCCGGGCTGAAGGCCGACCAAGTGACCGCGCTGGGGAAGGACGCCAGTTGCTGATAGGTCCGCAGGCTCCACAGGCGGGTTGTCCTGTCGATGTAGCTGCTGGTGGCGAGGGTGTGGCCGTCCGGGCTGAAGAGGACGCGCTGCACGGGGCTGCGATGGCCGTCGAGGGAGGCGAGACGGCGGCGGGTGCGTACGTCCCACAGCAGGACCGCCGTACCGTCGTCGCCGCTCGCGGCGACGTAGCGGCCGTCCGGGCTGAACCGCACCCAGTTCACCTCGCCGGTGTGCCCGGTCAGACGGCCCAGGGTGCGGCGTGTCCGGGCGTCGCGCAGGTGCACGGTCCCGTCGCCGTCGCCGGTCGCGAGCACCTTCCCGTCCGGGCTGTAGGCCGCCGGGCTTCCCGAACCGCCCGGCCCGGCGAAGGCGGCGCGCGGCCGGCCGGCCCGCATGTCCCAGAGCCGGACGGTGGCGTCCTCCGACCCGCTGGCCAGCACGGTGCCGTCCGGACTGAACGCGAGCGCGTTCACGGGGCCGGTATGGCTGGTCAGCATGACCATGGCCGTGCGTGCCCGCACGTCCCAGAGCCGTACGGAGCGGTCCTGGCCCCCGCTCGCCAGGGTCCGGCCGTCCGGGCTGAAGGCCAGGGCGGACCCGGTGCCGTTGTAGTCGCTGAGCCTCACCGGGGAACGCTGCCCGCGCGGGTCCCACAGAAGCGTCACGCCGTCGCTCGCCCTCGTGGCCAGCGTCTCACCGTCCGGGCTGAACGCCAGCGAGCGGATCTGACCCGTATGGCCCTTCAGCGTGGTGGTGCGACGCTTCTGCCCCACGTCCCAGAGCTGCACCGCGGCCTTGTCGTCGGCGCTGGTGCCAAGTCCGTTGACGATGACGGCGAGCGTCCTGCCGTCGGGGCTGAACGCGAGCGGGGCGGCCCACGAGCCGTCGTCGCCGTGGGCCTGGAGTTCACCGGTCCTACGGTGGGTACGGGCGTCCCAGAGCAGCACCTTGCCCTGCCGGGCGCCGGTGGCGATCGTGTCCCCGTCCGGGCTGAAGACCGCCGGTCTCCCGGCGCCGGTCAGGACAGCGGTCCGCTTGCGTGTGCGGGTGTCCCACAGCTGCGCCTTCCAGCCGTCATGGCTGGTGACGAGTGTCCTGCCGTCCGGGCTGAACGCCGCCGTGTGCACCTGGCTGGTGCGGCCGTCGAGCGAGGCCGACTGCCGCCGTCCCGCGACGTCCCACAGCCGTGCCGTGCCGTCGTTCCCGCTGGACGCGAGGGTCCTGCCGTCCGGGCTGAAGGCGACCGACCGCACCTCTCCCGTGTGGCCCGGGAGCGTGGCCCGCAGAGGTGAGGAGACCGTGGACAGGAGCTGGGCGCGGGTCTCCGGGGTCGGGGAGACGCGCTGGGCGGCCAGGGCCAGCCGGGCCGCCAGGGCAGGATCGGAGCCGGCGTACCGGCGGCTCTGCTCCGTCAGGCTCCGGGTGGCGGCCAGGGCCCGCTGCTCGCTGCCGCTGCGGGCGTTGAACATGGCGAGCCCGGCCGCGACGAGACCGAGGACGGTGAGCACGGCGAAGCCCGCCAGGACCGTACGGCGGCGGCGGACCAGACGCTGCTGGATCTGGTCGCTGGCCTCGACGAACCCGGTCTCCTCGGCGGGGATCTCGGCGCCGCGTACGCCGATCCACCGCCGCGCCCGCGCGATCTGCTCCCCGCCCAGGGCCAGTTCGGGCGGGTGGCCCAGCTCCTGCCAGGCCCGCAGGGACCGGCGCAGACCCTCCTGCCAGCCGCGGAACTCGCGGTTCTCCTCGACCCAGCCCCGCAGCCGCGGCCACTTCTCCACGAGTGCCTGGTGGGCGAGCTCGGCGGTGTCGCGCCCGGTCGGGCGGCGCGTCACCACGACCAGCCGGGTGCTGGCCAGCCGGTGGATCAGCGCCCAGTCGCCCGCGGAGAACTGGGTGCGGGCGGCGACCCGGCGGGTGTCCGGGCCGCGCTCCCCGGCGTCCAGCTCCTCGCCGGGACGTACGAGCTGGATGAAGATCCGTTCCAGCGCCTGCCGCTCGGCGCCGTCCGCCCAGTCCCACAGCCGGTGTTCCGCGTTTCTCGTCAGCGCTCCCTCCACACCGCCGAGCTCCTGGTACGCGGTGGTGGTCAGCAGTCCGCGTTCCTGTCGCTCCCAGAGCAGGCTCAGGGCGTACTCCAGCATCGGCAGCGCGGCCGGACCGGGCGGGGTGTCGCGCAGCAGCAGCTCGACCAGGCCGTCGGCGAACCGGACCCCCGCGTGCCCGTCCAGCGGACGGACGATCGCCTCGCGCAGCTGCGTCCGCATCATCGGCTGCACCACCACGGAGGTGGTGTCCCACGCGGTACGGAGGTGGGGCAGCTGCTCGATCTGCCGCAGGAAGTCGATCCGGGTGACGACCACGGCCTGGGCGGGACGGCTGCCGTCCGTGCGGCGGGCCGTCAGCACTCCGAGCATGGCGTCCAGCCGGCGGGCCGTGCCGGGCGCGTCCGCGAGCAGCGTCTCGAACTGGTCGGCCACCAGCACCAGCCGGGACCGTCCGCCGTGGCGGGCCAGTGTCCGCTCCACGGCGGTTCGGATGCCCTGCTCGTCGGTGAGCTGCCGGGCCAGTGCCGACCAGCGGTCGTGCCAGCCCGCCCGCATGGTGTCCGTGTCCCCCGCCGAGGCCAGGGCCCAGGCCAGCAGTTCCTCGGCGGTGAGGCGCAGCCCGTGGGGCAGTCGGGCGATCACGTACCGCTCGCTGTCGAGGTGTGCGAGCAGACCGGCGCCGACCAGCGAGGACTTGCCGACGCCGGAGGGGCCGAACACCGGCAGGACGGGTACCCGCTGGTGTTCGAGGAGTTCGGTGAGCCGTTGGGTCTCCAGCGTACGGCCGTGGAAGACGGCGCGGTCCTGCTCGGTGAACGGCAGCAGTTCGCGGTAGGGGCTGTCCGCCAGCAGCCTTCCGCGCAGTTGCGGCCACTCACGGGTGAGGGACTCGACGGTGAGCGCGTAGCCGGTCCGGCGTCGCTGGTCCCCCTCCACGGCGACGACGACGCCGATGACTCCGCCGTACTCGTCGTCCCACACCGGCGCCCCGCTGAAGCCGCCCGCCAGCGGGAACGGGGCGTCCTCGTCGCAGGTCAGCTGCCACCAGCCGGTGCCCTCGCGGCCCTCCACGGTGCCGCGGGTCCAGATCCCGGCGTCCTTGCCGCCGCCCCGGCCCGGGAACTTCGGGAAGCCGAACGCCCGCCAGCGGTGCCCGGCCAGGTTCTCCGCCGCCACGATCCGCAGGGGCAGCGCACCCGGCGGGGGCTCGGCGTCCAGCCGCAGGACGGCGACATCACCACTGCTGTCGGCGGCCACGGGAACGCTGAAGTGCACGGAGGCCGTGGCCTCGGGGCGACCGGGCAGCAGCGGGAAGTCGAGGGTGACCGGAAGGGATTCCGGCAGCGGTGCGTCGTCCCGGAGGCCCGCGGTGGAAGCCACGACATGGGCGCAGGTGAGCAGCAGCCGGTCGGGGATCAGGAACGCCACCCCGACCGGGCGGCCGTCGTGCAGCACCCGGGCCGTCCCGCGCTCCCACGCGGATTCCGGCTCGCCCGGGGGCGTCACGCGCCGCTCTCGGGGCGGTCCCACTCCAGCTCCAGCTTGATGTGCGCCTCCCCGGACCCCTTCGCCACGACCAGGCCAGCCTCCGCCGTGAGCCGCAGTCCGAACTCCGCACGGATGTGATCAGGACTGCGCGGCAGGTCCGCCAGCCGTGTCAGCATCGTCGCGGCCACCCGCTGCACCCGGGCCATGCCCGACTCGAACGTCTCGGCGGACGCCCCGAAGAGTTCGTCACCGCGGCTCGCCCGGATCACTCCGGCGCCCTGCTCGGCGGGCAACTCGACGACGAAGACCTCACCGTCTTCGAAAGGGACACTCAGATACACGTGACGACCTCACCATTGCTTCATCAACTCTCCTCGCACATAGGGGAGTTGCGTTTGTACGCCTTCGGAGCCAGTCATGGTAGCCGCGATCCCCGGCCGCGAACCCTTTTCCGGCATTCCCGAGCTATGTGTGACGAATCCATGCGGATCCCGTGAAGGGTGAAGGCGCTTGCCGCAGGAGTGGCGTGAGCGGTCGGAAGCGTCCAGGACCGCGTTCGGCGCGGCCTCACCGGTGGGGTCCTCAGCCCCAGGGGTCGATCTCCTGGAGGCACAGATTGATCGCCTCCTGCTTGTCGTCGCTCGTCCAGCCCAGCGCCACACCGCCGACACAGCCCGGCGCGTCGACCGACAGCACCTTGTACGTCTTGTCCCACGGAACGGGGAAGTCGCAGGGCTCGACGTAGGCGGTGCCCTTGCCGCCGTCCTCGATACGGACGCAGTCGCCCGCCTCGGCCGTGAAAATGTCCTGCGAGTGGACCGTCGAGTAGAGGACGAACCCGGCGATCAGGACGAGGGCGATCCAGCCGAGACACCCCGCCCCGTCGCCGCCGCTCTGCGGGGCCGTGGTCGCGGACGGGGGCGTCGGCTTCGGGGGCGCCGTCGGGCCGGGTTTCGGGGTCGGCTTCGCGTGCGGCCCCGGGGTCGGCTTCGGGCCCTTCGCCGCTCCGGACTTCGCCGGTGCCTTGGTCGCCGCCTTGGCCTGCGGCTTCGGCTTGGCCTTCGCCCTGAGGTCCTTGGGGCCCTTGGAGTTCTTGGGGTCCTTGGCGGCGGACGCGGCGGCCTTCGGCCGTCTCAGCACCGCCACCGGGTCGCCGACCCGTACGGTCCCCCCGGCCACCGGGCCGGTCTCCCGCAGTTCACCCGCCGCCGGGGAGACGACCCGCGCGCGCTGCCGCCCGTCGGTCACGGACAGAAGCGTCTCGCCCGCCGCTACCGTGTCCCCCGGCCGCCTGTGCCAGCGGACCACCGTCACCCGGTCCGCCCGCGCCAGTTCCCCCGGTAACGCGGGCAGCGCCACCGGTACGATCCGGTCCGCGCTCGCCCTCCTCGCGTACAGCGCGCCCATCGCGTCGGCGGCCTCGGCCAGCAGCGCCCCTCGCAACCGCTCGTCCACCGGGTCCGGGTCCACCACGGGTTCGCCCACCGGGACCGGGTCGCGTCCCGGGTCGTCCACCGGAGCCCGGCCCGCACCCGGTCCGTCGACCTCGGCCCGGCCCGCACCCGGCTCGTCCGCCCTGGCCCGGCCCACGACCGGCTCGTCCATGATCCAGGTCGCGGCCAGCGCACCCCGTTCCACGATCATCGTGGCGATCCGATCGGGGTTGCGGCGCGCGGCGGGGGTGTACGACTCCGTCGCCGCCGCGAACCGCTCCAGCAGTTGGGCCGCCGTGGGCCGTTGCGCCGGGTCCTTGAGCAGGCACGGCACCAGCAGGTCTGCGAGCGTGGGCGGGACATCGGTCAGGTCGGGTTCTTCGTGGATGAGGCGGTGCAGGACGGCGAACGTCGTACCGCCGCCGAACGGGGCGCGTCCGGTCACGGCGTGGACCAGCAGGCTCGCCAGGCTGAACACATCGGACTCCGTGCCCGCTTCACCGTCCGTGACCTGTTCCGGCGACATGAACGCGGGGGTGCCGATCACGCCTTGCGCGGTGAGGCGGGTGGCCGCGTCGAGGGCCCGGGCGATCCCGAAGTCGATGATGCGGGGGCCGTCCTCGGCGAAGATGACGTTCCCGGGCTTGAGGTCGCGGTGGACCAGGCCGTGGGAGTGGATCGCGGTGAGCCCCTCGGCGAGTCCGGCGCCGAGCGCGGCCACCGTCCCGACCGGCAACGGCCCATGGGCGTCCACCGCCTCCTGCAACGACGGTCCGGGTACGTACGCCGTCGCCAGCCACGGCGCGTCGGCCGTCGTGTCGGCGTCGACCACCATCGCCGTGTAGAAGCCGCCGACCTGCCGCGCCGCCGCCACCTCGACGGCGAACCGGCGCCGGAACTCCGGGTCCTTCGCGAGATGCGGCCGTACGACCTTGACGGCGACCAGCCGCCCGCCCCGCGAGCGACCCAGATACACATCCCCCATGCCCCCGCCGCCCAGTTGTCCCAGCAGGACGTACGGGCCTATCCGGGAGTCCGACCACAGCGCTTCGGGCATGAGGGCAGTCTGATCGGTAGGGGCGGCCTCGGCACGCCCTTCCGGAAAACGGACCGGGTTCCTGGAACACGGTTTCGGCTTGCCGAACACAGGTCGAGGGACACCCGGACGCGCGTCCGCCGGGGACCATCGCCATCCGTGGGCGGAGCCCGCCGGGCCCGCCGAGCCCGGCAGGTCCACGACCGCCGCTGTCCGCCGGTGGTCCGGGAGCCTCCGCCCCCGGGTCGGCCGGTCACCCGTCCCGTACCAGGGCCCCCGCCCCGGGCCCTGGATCGGTACGGCGCTTACGTCCGCGGCACCGCCCGGCCGCGTTCCGTCAGCCGAACGGGGAGAACGCGCGCTCCTCCCGCGCGGACTGCGAGCGTTGCAGTCCGCTCCAGTCCAGGGCGTCGCGTGCTACGCGCTGGGTGAGCTCAGCCGCCTTGCGGGACTCGGACACGACGTCGCCGCGTTCCTGGATCAATCGCTCGTAGATCGGTGAGTGGCCTGATGTTTCCACGGTGTTCATAGGGATGATCCTCCCCCGTCCACCGGTGGCCTGTGAAGGCGGGCTGGTACGAGGTGCTCCGCCCGTCGTCCCCGGCCGCCCCGGTGGGGCGTGCCGACCCCGTGACCGCACGGCCGCCGGGCAGGCGTTTCCCGCCCGCCGCCTCCCGGTCCGGACGGGCACCCCGGTCGCCGCTCGCATCGCGGGTCGCGGGTCGCGGGTCGCGGGTCGCGGGTCACGGGTCACGGGTCACGGGTCACGGGTCACGGGTCACGGGTCACGGGTCACGGGTCACGGGTCACGGTAAGCCCGGGCCGGGGCAGCGGTCGCGGTTCGACCGGCTCCGCTAGGTTGTCCGACATGAGCAATCTTGACCGCGCACCGGTGCCCGCGCTCTGCGGCGGGCGGGGCTTCGTCGTCGCCGAGCCCGTCCGCGAGCTGCTGAGCCCCCGCCGTGTGAAGCTCGGTGAGTCCACCGAGGTCCGCCGTCTGCTGCCGAACCTGGGCAGGCGCATGGTCGGCGCGTGGGCATTCGTCGATCATTACGGCCCCGACGACATCGCGGACGAGCCGGGTATGCAGGTTCCCCCGCACCCCCACATCGGTCTCCAGACCGTGAGCTGGCTGCACGAGGGCGAGGTGCTGCACCGGGACAGCACCGGCAGCCTCCAGACGATCCGGCCGCGTGAGCTGGGCCTGATGACCTCCGGCCGGGCGATCGCCCACTCGGAGGAGTCCCCGAAGTCGCACGCCCGGTTCCTGCACGGCGCGCAGCTGTGGGTCGCGCTGCCGGACGGCGACCGCCATGTCGAGCCGCACTTCGAGCATCATGCGGTCCTCCCGACCGTCACGGCCCCGGGCCTGACCGCGACCGTGATCCTGGGCGACCTCGACGGCTCCCGCTCCCCGGGCACGGTGTACACCCCGATCGTGGGCGCGGATCTCGCCCTGACCCGGGGCGCCGATGTCCGGCTCCCGCTGGAGCCGGACTTCGAGTACGCCGTCCTGTCGATGTCCGGTGAGGCGAGCGTGGACGGGGTTCCGGTGCTGCCGGGCTCGATGCTGTACCTGGGCTGCGGCCGCACGGAGCTCCCCCTGCGCGCCGGGTCCGACGCGGGCCTGATGCTCCTCGGCGGCGAGCCGTTCGCCGAGGAGCTGGTCATGTGGTGGAACTTCGTCGCACGGACCAACGAGGAGATCGTCCAGGCGCGCTCGGACTGGATGAACGGCGACAGCTTCGGTGAGGTGAAGGGGTACGACGGGGGGCCGCTGGCCGCTCCGGAGCTGCCGCCGGGGCCGCTGAAGAAGCGTGGGCGCGTGCGCTGAACCGGGGTCATGGCCCCGCTCCGGCGCCGTTACGACGCCCGGCGCGGGCTCCCTTCGCCGCCGCCCAGGTACGCGGGGTCGCTCCGGCGGCGGCGCCCGTGGATCTGGAGGTACAGCAGGGCCACGGATTCCTCCGCTCCGTGGTCGAAGCGCTTCAGGATCTTGCCGAGCGGGTTCCAGAGCCGGCCGTCGGGCATCCGGACGCCCAGCGGCTGGCCGAACACCTCGCGCTGGTCGCGGTCCAGTTCGACCCAGACCGCGCCTGCCTTCCGGACCAGGACTTCCCCCGCGTACGCGCCGAACCCGAAGAGCGCCTCCAGCGGGCGGGCTCCCGCCCCTCCCGCACCACCTCTCCGGAGGCCGTCCACCACGAGATCCACGACGCGCAGACTGCCGACCGAGTAGTCGAGGGGTAATCGCGCCCGTGCGTTGACGCGCTCGACGAACTCCGCCACGTAGTGCCGCATCTGGGACGCGGCGGGTACCGGATCGACAGCCGGACGCATCACGACTCACCTTCTCCATCGGGACCGGGCCGGGGAACCGACCCGTAGAACCAAGCGGAAGGAGGCTGCCTGGCGTCACGGCGTGATTGCGCCGCGATTGCGTGATGACCCCGGTGGGGAGGAAGCATCCGGCACATGCGGCACCCCACGTCCCGCCCGTGATGCGGGCCACCGACCCGGCCGGCCTTCAGCCCACGGCACCCGTCGCTCCGCGTGCGACCGGTACGCGGAGCGGCGGCGGGACGGAGGCGCCGCTCGGAGGAGGGGAACCGGATGAGCGCACGGAGCCGCGGGCAGGGCGCCGCCGCGGGCGAGAAGGAACTCGGAAGAGCGATCGTCAGGGCGCAACAGGGGGACGAGCGGGCGTTCGCCGCGGCGTACGCACTCGTACAGCCGTCCCTGCTGAGCTATCTGTACGGACTGGTCGGGTCGGACGCGGAGGACGTGGCCTCCGACGCCTGGCTGGAGATCGCGCGCGATCTGGACCGGTTCAGCGGCCACGGGGCGGGCTTCCGCGCCTGGGCCACCAGCATCGCGCGGAACAGGGCGGTCGACCATCTGCGCCGCCAGCGGAGCAGACCCCGCGCCACGCTGCTGAACGAGGACATGCACGAACGGCCGAACGGTCAGGACACCGCCCGGGAGGCTCTGGAGAGCATCTCCACGCAGCGCGTCCTCTCCTTGATAGCGCTGTTGCCCGGCCGTCAGGCGCAGGCCGTACTGCTCCGTACGGTCATGGGCCTGGACGGGGTGACGGCGGCCCGGATGCTGGGTCGCCGCCCCGGCGCGGTGCGATCGGCCGCGCACCGGGGTCTGACCCGGCTGGGCCGCCGGCTCGACCCGGGCGGCCAGGGGCCGGCCGGGCGCCGCGGCCCGGACCGGGAGCGCCGCGTGGGCGCCGGGCCCTGGGGAGGGGGCTCCACGGCGTGGGCCGCGCGAGGGACGTCCGGTACGGCGGGGCCCGCGGCCTCCGGTGGCGCGGGCCCGGGCGTTCCGGGCGGGGCCAGGAGACCCTGAGCGGGCCCCCGCGCGAGATACGGGGGTGCGTGGCGTTCGAGCGGTGGCATCACCTGGTGCTCCCCGGTGCGCCGCGCACTTCGACAGGAACGGAAGCGGGTGCCCCGGCGCACAAGCGCCGGGGCACCCGCCCTCCTTGGCGTTTCAGCGGACCGTCAGAAGTCCTCGTCCGCGGCACTCACGAACTCGGCCTCGCTCAGTCCCCACAGCGAAGTGTCCCGCAGGGGGCATTCGTCGAAGTCCGCCCGAAGGGTCCGGTGGAGGAACTCCACCATTCCGACGTCATATCGGGACCACTTTCCGGTACCGCGGTCCCAGACCACGACGGGCCACTCGTCCGGATTGTCGGCCGATGCGTCCCAGCACAGGATATCGGCGGCGGAGTCGACTCCCCAGGCGATCAGAAGGGGCTCGGGAGGAACATCGAAGTTCCTGTCGGGCTCCATCCGCCAGGTGAGGCGCGCGGTCTTCGTCTCCGCCGAGAAACCGTCGCCGACCTGCTGCTCGTCCCAGGGCTGCGGTTCCAGGATCTCCAGGAAGTCCTCGACGGCACCGGGGCCGTAAACCTCCATGAACTGCCGGAAATCCGAAGGGAAGGAGGAACTCAGGCCCCATGAAGCGGAGATCAGGTCCCAATTGATTCCCTCGGGGGATTCCCCCTCGGGTGCGGGGAGCAACGAGCGGAGACTCTCCAGATGTGTCACTTCATCCCTCCGACTGGCACGGCATCACCGGTTTCGGGATCATTGTATGTGCCCAGGTTTCTCCCGTTGATGAGTTCATTGGTGACGGTGGCCTGGAACATCAGCCCCGTGACTCCATTGGCGTTCGTTCCTATGGCCTGCATATGGAACGACTCCGCCACGGTCCGACTCCCCTTGTACTGGGGTGTGACCTTGTAGTACACCGTCATGCCCGCCTCCAGGGCCTGCTGCACCTCCCTCTCGTACTGGCGCATGTTCTGGGAGCCCTGGGTCGAGCCGTCCTGCCAGGTGTTGGCGCCGCGTGAGCAGGTGGCGATGTTCTTCAGGTCGGTGCCCGAACCGCTGAGCTTGTCCCCCAGCAGATGGCAGGCGTTGATGTTCGTCCTCATGCTCAGATTGTGGAACGCGGCTGTCCGCCTCGCCCAGTCGTACCCGGGCGGCTTGACCTCCTTGACCTTGGGTGCACTCCCTCGGGACTTGTTGTCCTCCACATATTTCTGGGTCAGGCAGGCTTCCATCCCGGTGGCCCGTCCGCCGTTCGCCTTGTCCGTCTCGCCGAGATTGAGCCAGCCGCCCGAGCCGGCGTCGCAGCCGCCGGGACCACGGGGCGAGAAGGGTTTCGGTGTCACCGCGTCGAAGAGCCGGTCGATCGCGGTGTCCACCGGGTTCTCGTAGCCGAAGACCCAGCTTCCGGCCTCGATCCCCAGACCCACGGGGGTGCGCTTGGTTCCGAACTTGGCTGCCTTGCGGCCCCAGTCCCTCGCGGTGTCCAGGAATTGGTCGAAACCGAAGTCATGGCCGTCGAGTTCGACGAAGGTCGTCGGATTGCCGCCGGTGAAGGCGTAGCGGCTGCCTGTGTAGGGGTCGGACCCCAGGTTCATGTCCGCCAGGGCCCCGTTGTACATGTCCCGGCTGGTGAACCTGTTCAGACCCGGGTTGTAGTCACGGAAGCCCATGTCGTACGTCCCCGTCGAGGCGTCCCAGCGCTTCGCGTTGTACCGGTAGGGGTTGTACGCCTCCTGTGCCGGGTTGGCGGCGTCCGGCCGGTCTATTCCGGTGAAGTCCTGGACGTCGTCGGAACCGTAGGCGGTGTATCCGTAGGTGGCCTTGGAGTTGCCGTTCCCGTCGGTGAGGATCTCCACGTCCGTGTGGCTGTTGTAGCCGTAGTAGCCGTCCTCGGTGGTGCCGTCGGTGTTGTGCTTCACCTGCGACAGCCGTTCACCCCAGGGGCTGTACTGGTAGGACTTGCGGAGCGCTCCCGCGACCTCCTCGTTGAGCACCTCGTCGGCCAGACCGAGGTAGGTGAAGTCGGTGGTCCTGGAGCCTTCCGTCTTCGAGGCCGTGCGGTCGAGCGGGTCGAAGGAGTACGCGGTGGTCTCCATCGTTCCGGCCTGGTTCCGCTTCTGCGACTGGACGACATGGTCGAAGCCGTCGTAGACGCTGCGTTCGACGACCTGGCCGCCCCGGGTGACGGTGCCCTGCCGGCCGAAGGGGTCGTAGGCGTAGACCGAGGTGCTGCCCGCGGAGGTGGCGGAGACGAGCCGGTTGCGGTCGTAGGCGAAGGTCGTGGACGCGCCCTTGACCGTCTGGCTGACGACGTTCGCGTTGTCGTCGTGCACATAGACGTCGGTGCTCGCCGCGTGGCCGGTCCGCGTCGAACGGGTCAGCCGGTCGGCCGGGTCGTAGGTGTAGTCCGTGGTGGATTCCAGGTAGGACGTGTGGGCCTCGGCGTTCATCTTCTTCGCCACGTCCCGCGCCTTGTTGCCGTTGGCGTCGTAGCCGTAGGTGTGCGAGGCGACGAGGGTGCCGTTGGCCTTCTTCTCGGTCTGGCCGCTGACGGAACCGTTGAGGTGGTAGGTGCGGTCGACCGTGTTCTGGTTGGCCTTGGTCTCCTTGAGCTTGAGCCCTCGGGCCGTGTAGGTGTACGAGGACAGCTTCGGCGCGGTGTCCGCGGCGGAGCGGCCCACCGAGACGGTCGACACCAGATCCCGCAGATCGTAGGTGTAGGCGGAGTGCTGGTCGGGATGGCTGACGGTGACGGGGCGGCCGTTGGCGTCGTACGTGTACGCCGTCGACTTCCGCTCCTGGCCCGCGAGCGCCTCGGTCACCTTCGACACCCTGTTCAGGGAGTTGTAGACCACGGTGTAGGCGTCGACCTTGGTGCCGGTCGAGGTGTCGTCGATCGACGTCATGTTGCCGTTGACGTCGTAGGCGTACGCGAAGGAGCGCCTCTCGTCGTCCGTCTCACCCGCGGTGTCGCGGACCAGCTTCACGCCGTCGGCGACGACCGTGCCCGCGCTGTCGCGGAACAGCTGGAGCTTGGCCTGGTTGCCATGGGTCAGCGGGAACGAGCCGAGCGAGACCCAGGTCCCGGCACCCGTGGCCTGGTTCCGGGTGATGTCGGCCGTCGTACCGTCGGTCTTGGTGAAGGTGTACTTCGCGGTCGTGGCCGCCCCGCTGACCGGCGGGTACTTCACATAGGCGGTGTACGTGCCGCTCTTGGGGACGTCGAGGTTCCAGGTGAACGCCTCGGTGCCCGTCCCCGCCGCCTGCGTCTGGTGGTCGTAGCCGTGCTGGCCGGTGGCGGTGGCCTTCGGCCAGGTGCCTGTCGCGGAGGTGCTCTGCGTGTCGGAGTTGTCCACGACGACGACCGCGCTGCCGACCGGCACTCCGTCGTCCGTCTTGGTCCTCAGCTTCCCGTCCGGGAAGAACGACCAGCCCATGGTCCGCGTCGCGGTGCCGTTGGCCGAGGTGATCGTCCGGGCGGTCTGCTGTCCCAGTTCGTTGTAGTCGTACGAGGTGGAGATGGACCAGGGATCGGTGGACTTCTTCGCCCAGCCGTTGTCGTAGTACTCGTGGTCGGTGTCGTTGCGGACCGTCTGCCCCTCCGACGGCGGCAGCGAGGTCCGCTTCACCCGGCCCACGGCGTCGTAGACGGTCTCCGTGTAGATCCGCTGGTTGTGCCGGGGGTCGGCCGGGTCGTACGGCTGGTACTGGCGCACCGGCCGGTTCAGCGCGTCGTAGACGGTTTCCGAGGCGAAGTCGTCCGGCGCGGCGGTGTTCACCCCGCGCGGGCTGATCTTCCTGGTGTTGTTGCCCACCCGGTCGTACTCGAACCTGGTCGTCCGGTAGGTGGTGCCCTCGTAGGGAACGCGGACCTCCGTCCGGGCACCGCGCTCGTCATGGACGGTGTGGGTGGTGTTGTTCTCCTTGTCGGTGGCGGACGTGACCAGGGAGTCCTTGTCGTAGGTCTGCGAGGTGGTGTGCCCCGCGGCGTCCGTCGTCCCGACGACCCGGTGGTTGAGGTCGTAGGCCGTCTTCGTGGTGAAGTCGTCGGGGTCAGGTGTGGCGGTCTTCTTCGGGTCGCGCATCGTGACGAGGTTGCCGACGTTGTCGTAGACGTACGAGACCGTGTCACCGGCGTGGTTGGCGACGCTCGTCAACTGGTCGATGCCGTCGTAGGTGTTGACGGTCCGGTAGTCACCCGGGTCCGTCGTGGTCAGGGCGCCCTTGGGCTCGGTGGTGACGAGCAGATTGCCGACCTTGTCGTAGGTGTACAGGGACCGGCGGATCGGGGCGGTCGGGGTGTCCTGGGGAGCCGCGGCCTCGGTGATCTGGTCGGCGGCGTCGTAGACCGCGGTGGAGACCGCGCCCGTGGGTGAGGTCGAGGTGGTGACGTTGTCGTTCGCGTCGTAGACCGGTGCGGGGGTGGTGATCACCACTCCGCCCTGCTGGTCCTTCGGCGCCCTGTGCACCAGCGGGCGGCCGTAGACGTCATAGGTCTGGGTGGTCCTGATGCCCAGCGCGTCGGTGACCTCCCGGGTGCGGCCCCGCTCGTCGTAGACGAAGTTCCTGGCCTTGTCGAGCGCGTCGGTGACGGTGGCCGGGAGCCCGTGCGGACCGAAGCCGCTGTTGGAGGAGACGTTGCCGTTGGCGTCGGTCACCTTGGTCATCAGACCGTGGGCGTTGTACTCGTACTTCGTGGTGTAGTCGTCCGGTATGGACGGGGTGGCGACGCCCTTGGGGTCGGTGACCGTGGTCAGATTGCCGAAGGAGTCGTAGTCGAACTGCCAGCCGCGGCCCTCCGGTGACGTCTTACGGAAGAGGTCGGCCGAGAAGCCGTCGACCCGCGTCTGGTACTCGTACTTCGACGCGTTCGCCGGATAGGCGCCCGGGGCGCACTCGGCGGCGGAGGGGACACCGGTCCGGTTCTGCTCCGGATCCCGCTTCCACCGCGGATAGCCGGTCTTCTGGTCGTAGCAGTAGGCCGTCCTCGCTCCGTTGGCCTCTTCCAGGAGGACGACGTTGTTGTCGGCGTCCCATGTCGACTTCGTGAGCTGGGACTTGGCGTTGGTGTGCCGGACGCCGCGACCATGACCGTCCGTCAGATAGCTGGAGACGCGCTGCTCGGAGTCGGTGACGGTGGTGTCGGTGCGGGTGGCGTCGGTGGTGTCGACCGCGTAGGTGAAGCCGGTCGTGCCCTGGAGCCGGTCCGTGAGCGTCTTCGTACGCCAGTTGTCCTTGACAGCGGTGCCCGCGCCCGGCACGTGGTAGGCGAGTGCGGTGCCGTTGCCGCGCGGGTCCTCGGCCCTGACCAGTTTGACGTTCCGGTCGCTCTGGGCCGTGTCGTAGGAGAAGGAGAACACCTTGGGCTGGCCGGACCCGTCACCGTCGGTGATCCGGCCGAGCAGCCCCTTGGTGGTGTAGTGGAAGGAGACCTTACGGTCGGCGATGTCCGTCATGGACTTCACATGGTCGTGGATCCGGGGATTGTCGAGATCGGTGCCCGGGACCTTCGCACCCGCGTCGTTGATGTACTCGTAGGCCGCGTCGCCCTTCTCCCAGTAGTCGACGGTGAGTGACTGCCGGTTGGCCGGGTCGGTGACATAGGTGAGGAACTTGATGGTCCGGTTGTTGGAGACCCGCTCCTCGTAGGTGAACTCCTGGGTGTTGCCGTTGTTGTCGACGGTCTCGGTGAGATAGCCGTCGCAGCCGAACCGGAAGCGGGTGCCGTCGGGCCGGGTGAACGTCCACGCGTCGGAGACGGTGTCCTGGTCGGGTGTGCAGGTCACACCGGCCTTCCTGGCCAGCCGGTAGTGAACGCCCGGCGGTGCCTTCCAGGTGCCGTCGGACTGCTTCGTGAAGAGAAGCGTGGTGCCGTCGCCGTCCGTCAGCCGTATCTCGGTGGGGTTGTCGCGCGGATGGAAGTCGAGCGGTGTGCCCAGCCGGACGGGTCCGGCGAGCTGCGCGGACCAGCCGTGCCCCAGGACGGTGTCCGAGGTGTCCTGGGAGTTGTAGGAGAAACGGGCGAAGGTGGTCAGACCCCGGCCCGGGTTCGTGAAGGCGTTGTAGGACCAGACGCTGTTGCCCGCGCCGATATTGTTCATGACCGTCGAGCCGGCGCCGGTGTTCTTCCCGGTGTACGAGTAGAACTTCTCCATACCCAGGTGGTGCGCCTTCAGGTCCTCGACCGCCACGTCCTGCTTGAGCGGCGGGATACCACCCGCGCCCGCCGAGAGCCAGGTACCGTCCGAGACCTTGCGGATGTCCCAGTTGATGTAGTGCTCGGCGCGTTCGTTGCCGGTGGTGGTGATGTCGGGCGAGCGGATGGCCGCGTTGACCGTGGCCGACTTGCCCGGCAGCAGCGCCGGTATCGCGGTTCTCTTCTGGTTGGCGGGCGTGGTGACGTCGCTGCCGTCGGGCAGCTTCCAGGTGTACGAGAGTTCCCGCTCACCGGCGGCCCACGCCGTCGACGTGGTGTTGGTGATGGTGACCGCGCCCGTGTAGTCGGTGTTCGTCGTCATCCGGTGCGGGGTGCCGGGCGCGTAGTAGGTGTTCTCCGCGGTGGCGTCCACATAGATCACCCGCAGCAGCGGGCGCAGTTGGGCGTCGGGCGCGCCCGCGGAGAGGAACATCGAGCGCTCCTGTGCCCCGGCGGCCGTCTCGTTGTTCAGTTTGACCAAGGCGCCCTTGTTGCTGCCCGGGGTCTTCACCCAGTTCTGGGTGAGGCCGGTGGCGTCCCACCAGTGGCGGCCCAGATCGGTTCCGAAGGACGGCACGTGGTCGGCGACGGCGGCCGAGTGGTCACCGCCGGGCGAGGTCCACGCGGTGGTGGCGTTGGCGTTGTTCCAGGTGGCGGTGGTGTCGGTGAACTCCCGGGTGAGACCGTGCAGGTCGTACCGGGCTTTCGCGGTGCCGCCGCGTTCGGTCAGTGTCGACCAGAGGAACATCCGGCTTTCGAGGACGGTCGCCGTGCTCGGGATGGCGGTGGTGGGGAAGTCGACCACGGCGCGGGTCCTGCCGTACGTCCCCGAGTTGTTGCCCACGCTCAGCCACTGCTGGCCGACCGTGCCCTGCTCGATGGTGTTGAGGTTGGTGGTCGGCTTCAGGGACGACAGGGTGGTGTCGGTCTGTCCCGCCTGGATGAGCCGCATGGTGCGGCCCGCCTTGGGGATGGCGACCAGCCGGGTCGGTGAGCCGAGGACCTGGTTGTCCCTGGTTCTGACCGCGATCTGGTAGTAGTACACCTTCCCGATCTCCTCCGGACTGCTGTCCGGGGTGGGTACCGCGGTGGTGTCGGTGTACCTGGTGACCGTCCTTGCGATCGGCGCGATCCGCGTCGCGGAGGACGGGGTGAACACCTGCTGGGTGGAGCGGTGGAGCTGGTACTCGACGATGTCGAGGGACGCGTCACCGCTGGTGTTCGTGTAGGCGGGCCAGGACAGCTCGGGGCCGGTGGAATGGATGACCGTCGGCGAGCGCAGCGAGGTGCCGACCTTGCCGAAGGTGACGGTCAGCCGCGGGATGGTGGAGGTCTCACCACCGTAGTCGTAGTCCGCGGCCTCGTAGGCGGGCCCGCCGAGCGGCGCGGTGGCGCTCTCGTTGACGGCCTTGACGACGAAGCCGTGGTTCGGCGAAGTGCCGTTGACCCACTTCTGCACGGTGTCGGCGACGGCGAAGTTGTGCCAGGAGTTGTACTCTCCGATGTCCTTGCGGATCTGCCCCGGGTTGACGAGCCGTACGGCGTCGGCCATGGTCCGCCGGGAGGCGTCGCCGGTGTCCCCGAGTACGATGGAGCCGGTGCTGCCCTTGGCGAAGCTGATCTGACCGGTGCCGAGCATCCGCCAGCCCGCGGTGCCGGTCGACTGGTCGACCGTGTCGTTCTGCGCGGGTACGGCCGAGTTGATCGTGTAGGGGGCGGCGGTGGCGCCGTCCGCGAGCGGAGTGGTGTACGCCTCGACGCGGTAGTCCGTCGGGTCGTGGACCTGCGGCCGGTAGGTGTAGCTCTCGCCCGTGGCCGCGTTCTTGTTGTACGAGTAGTCGCCGCCGGAGCCGGTACCGGCGACCCTCGGCCACTCACCGACGGCGGCCGTCCCGGGGTCACCGTCGTCCAGCTGCACGGTGGTGGAGGACTGCTCCCCGGCCAGTGCGCTGGTGTTGTTCCAGTTGGCCGTCGCCTCGTCCCAGGCTCCGGTGGCCCGGCGGATCTCGACGTCCACATTGGTGGTGCCGGTGGTGTGGACCTGGTCGTAGTACAGGCCCAGCCGGGCCGCGTCGATCTTGGCGCCGGCCGGTATCGCGGTCAGCGGGAACTTGATGAGGGACCGGGCGATACCGGTGGCGCTGGTCTTGCCCGCCGCCATCTCCCAGGTGCCGTTGAAGTTGGTCGTGGGCTGGTCCGAGCGGACCATCACGTCCTGGGAGACCGACGCGGAGGGCGCGATGGTGATCGTCGGGTCGACGACCACCGGGTACTTCCGCCCGGGCGCGGCGAGCCAGTCCGCGTCCGGGGTGAGGGTGAGCCGCCAGCCCTTGCCGTGGCGGGTGAGCTTCTGCGTGACCTTCGGGCTGAAGGACTTCCCGTACGGGGAGGTGCGGTCCTTCCTGCTGTCGGTCATGAACGCGGGCGGGATCACCAGCACGGGGGTGGCCGGGTTCTCGCCGAACAGCGCGATCGAGCCGTCCGGCCGCTCCTTGGGCCGCAGGGCGCCCGCGTCGAGGGTGAAGACGTACGTCACCGGGTTCACGGGCCGCCGGGCGAGGGTGATGTTCTCCTTCACCCGGCCCGCGCCGACCTGGTACGACACATCGGCGCCGTCGGCCAGGCCCTTGTAGGTGACCGTGTCCCCCTTGGCGGTGGGCTTGACGCCCTTGGCCGCGCCCAGGAGACCGAGGCTGACGGCCTGGCCCTCCGGGGTCTCGAAGCGCAGCAGCCTTCGGGAGTCCGTACCGAACCAGCTACGGCTGGTGTTCGCGGTGTTGGCGAAGGCGAAGTCCTGGCCCTTGACGGCCTTTACCGTGGTGTCGACTGGCTTCCATGCCTTGCCCGACCGATAAGAGACTGGGCTGGCCGATAATTCAGCCTCGACCCGTCCGTCGGAGAGCTGCCAGAACCGGGCCTGAGGCGTACGCCTTTCGGCCAGTTCCCTGATCCGCTTGGCCGGGGGAGCCTTCTTCCCCTTGGCCAGTTTCTCCCGGCTGGGTATCTCCAGCTTTGCGCCTGCCGGAGGTTTGGCGAGCCCGGGGCCTTTCTTGTCCTCATCGCCCGAGAGCCAGCCCTTGACGGTCTCGACGACTCCCTTGTCGTCACCCTTGCCCGTCGGCGACTTCGGTTCGGCGTAGGCGATCTGCGGCAGCATCGTGCCCGCGATCGCTGCCGCGACCAGGCATGACACGTACTTCGCGTACGGAGATCTCACCTCGGTGTCCTTCCGTTCCGGCGCCCCCGAACCCTTCACAGAAAGGCGGAAAGGGCACGCCGAATGTGCTGGAACGGAGTTTTCCGTCCAGCCGGAACCATGTGCCTGCCGGGCTTGAGAGTTCGGGGATGTTTCCCCTCCTGGGCACGGCAGCGAAAGTATCGACCGTACGACTGACACCATGTCAACCCTGCGGACATATAGGGCGGCAGAGAGCCCATGGTGGCGCCAATTGGTCCGCTTTTTCCGGCTGCTTTCACAGCCGCCACGGAATGGTGTATAACCCTGCCGGTCAGCTGTCCGTCCACTCGGAGGAAGGCGGTGCGGGTCATTTCAGCCAGCAAAGAGGGGGAATCGACGGAGCCCGGAGCGGGCTCGGCCGCAGGTGCCGGGCCGAGTACGGTGACCGAGGCGGAGGCCGGTGCGGAGGCCGGGCAGGGCGCGGACCCGGGGCAGGACAAGGCGGCGGGCCGGGGTGCCAGGAGCCGACGGTGGATGTGGGTGACCGCCGGGGCGCTGGCGCTGGTCTGTGCGGGCATCGCGGGACTCGCGGTCCACGAGCCGTCCGGCGGGGGCGGTTCCGGGGAGCGGCGTCCCGCGCGGGCCGTGCCCACGGCGGAAGTGACGTACGTGGTCACCGGGCGGGGCACGGCGGAGATCACCTACCGCCCGGAGGGCGGAACGGACGCGACGACGGTTGTCCGGGAGGCCGCCCTGCCCTGGAGGAAGTCGATCCGGCTCCCCGTCGGCAAGTCACCGACCGTCGCCGTCGTCCTCGGCGGGAGCGGCGGCCGGGCCGCCTGCACGGTCGCGGTACGCGGCGAGCATGTCCAGCGGGCCACCGCGACGGGCAGCTACGGGCGGGCGACGTGCGGCGGGGAGCGTCTGGAGTGAGACGCGGGCAGGACGATCGGGCCTTGGCGCCCGAGGGTGCGGTGAAGCGGCCGGGTGGCGGCCCCCGTGCGGCCGGGGCACCGCCCTTGACCGGATCACTTCGCACCCGGTGTGACCGAGGACCGGATCTCTACGTACCCGGTGTGACCGAGGGGGGTGATCGCGTCATTGTGCCGATCCGGCCGCTCGCGTACCACCGCGCGATCAAGGTCGCGCGAACCCGCCGTCCCGAACGCGGCGCCCTCCTCCCATGAGCCCCGTCACCCACACGGAATATTCACGTGTACCCCCCCGTTGCCGCGATCGAAGGAGGTTCGAGTGAACACGTACTACGAGTTCGGGACGGCCGCGGAGCGCTGGGAGCGCGCGCAGATGTTCTTCGACGCCAAGGAGTACCTGACGGCGGCGCGCATCCTCGACGGTCTGGTGGCCGAGGCGCCGGAGCAGGTCGCCCCGCGGCTGCTGCTGGCCCGTGCGTACTACCACTCGGCCCGGCTCGGCCGCGCCGAGGAGCAGCTGAAGGCCGTGCTGGAGCGGGACCCCGTCGAGAGCTACGCCCGGCTGATGCTCGGCCGCACCCTGGAGCGCCAGGGGCGGGACGCCGAGGCCGCCGGACATCTGCGGATGGCCGCGGCCTTCGCCGGGGACTTCGGCCCGACGGACAACGGATGATCCGTTGACCGGATGATCCGACCGGCTCTGCGGCTGTAGGGCCGTGGGCTCACGGCCGGCGCCGGTCCGTGCCCGGGTGGGTGCGGACCGGCGCCGGCGTGCGGCAGGCGTGCCTCTGCCTGACCCCAGGTGATCACCCAGCGTGGCCACGGATGCGACGCGCCCCGGGTAGCGCGGCCCGGTCCGGCGCTGTACGAGTGGTGGGTACCGTCCCGGCACCCGGTACGGGGGTACCGGGCCGCTCCGGGAGAAAGGCGGCACCCTTGCGTGCGACGCATCGGTCACCCGACGTCCTGGTCGTGGGCGCGGGGCTCGCCGGGCTCGTCTGCGCCCATGACCTGCTCCGGTCCGGTCTCGACGTGTGGGTGGTCGAGGGGTCGGACGGGGTCGGGGGCCGGATGCGTTCCGACCGTCACGAGGGCTTCGTCATCGACCGGGGCTTCCAGGTCCTGAACACCTCGTACCCCCAGATGCGCGCCCGGCTGGCCCTGCGTGACCTGCGCCTTCGGCCCTTCACCCCCGGTGTGCTGGTGCACACGGAACGCGGTCGGCTGCGCTTCGGCGACCCGACCAGGGAACCCCGCCGACTGGCCGGGATGCTGCCGGGGCGGCTCGCACCGGTCCGTGACGTGCTGGCCCTCGGGCTGATGTCGGCCCGTGACATGTTCGGGCCCGTCCGGGCGCTGAAGCACGCCGAGGACCGTACGACCAGGACCGCGCTCGCGGCGGCGGGCTTCTCGGAGCGATTCGTCGAGGAGTTCTTCCGCCCCTTCCTCTCGGGTGTCTTCCTGGAGGACGAGTTGGAGACGTCCAGCCGGTTCTTCCATCTCGTCTGGCGCAGCATGCTGCGCGGCACCCTCTGTCTGCCCGCGCGTGGGATCGGCGCGGTGCCCGCCCGGCTCGACGACGCGCTGCCGACCGGCACCGTCCTGCTGGAGACACCCGTGGAGCGGCTCACCGACAGCGGTGTCCTGCTCGTCTCGGGCCGTGAGATCGCCGCCCGTGCCGTGGTCGTCGCGACGGGCCCGGCGGCGGCCGGCACGCTGCTGCCCGGTCTCGGGGTGCCGCCGTACCGCGTCGTCACCACGTACTTCCATGTGTGCGGTTCCTCGCCGCTCACCGAGCCGACCCTGCTGACGGACTCCCGGCGGCGGTTCCTCAACACCTGCGTGCTCAGCGAGGTCGTTCCCGGGTACGCGCCCGAGGGCCACTGCCTGGTCGAGACGTCGGTGCTCGGCCCCGACATCCCCGGCCGGGAGGCGCTGGTACGCAAGGCTCTCGCGGAGGTGTACGCGACGGACACCGGCGGCTGGGACCTGCTGACCGTGCGGACCGTTCCGCAGGCGCTGCCCGCCATGCCTCCTCCGCAGCCCCTCAGCCGTACGACCCGGCTGGGCGCGGGCCGCTATGTGTGCGGCGACCACCGGGCCACGGGCTCGGTCCAGGGCGCGATGGCCTCCGGGGCGCGAGCGGCCCAGGAGCTGCTGTCCGACCTCGGACGATAGCGGTGCCGTACCGACCAGCCTGACGCACTTCGGTGTGGGGGACCCGGCATCGATACGGCTGCGGGTACGCGTCCCGGACCCCGGCGTACCGTGGGTCCGTGGACACGACCGTACGAGGAGCCGAGCGGACGACCGGGCCGCCGCGGACCGCCGACTTCTGGTTCGACCCCGTCTGCCCCTACACCTGGATCGCCTCGCGGTGGCTGGTGGAGGTGACCCGGGTACGGCCAGTGACCGTGCGCTGGCGGGTGATGAGTCTGTCGGTGCTCAACGAGCACCGGGACGACGACCCCGAGGGCGAGTGGGGGGAGTACATGTGGGCGCCGGTGCGGGTGTGCGCCGCGGTGGAGCGGCGGCTGGGTCCGCGGGCGCTCGGTGAGCTCTTCACCGCGATGGGCACCCGCTTCCACCTCCGGGGCGACTGGGGGGATCTCGTGGGGGCGCTCGACGACGCCGGGTTGCCGAGGGAGTTCGCCGACGCCGCCGGTTCCACGGCGTACGACGGGGTGATCCGCGCGTCGCACGCGCGGGCCGTCGCCCTGTCGGGCCCTGATGTCGGCACCCCGGTGCTCTCGGTCACCGGGGCGGACGGGGAGCGGGTCGGCTTCTTCGGCCCGGTCGTCTCCCCCGCGCCCACCGGGGAGGCGGCGGGACGGCTGTGGGACGGCTTCCTGCTGCTGGCGGACACCCCCGGGTTCCATGAACTCACCCGCGCCGCCACCGCGGAACCCGATGTCGGCCGGGCGGACCCGACCGCGCGCTGAGCGAGGCAAGACGACCGACCGGGGCTGGGGCACCCGGTAGGGCACCCCGTCCGGGCCCGACATCCCGTCCGACGGTGACCCCCGTCCGGCGCTGACGCACCGGCGCATTCCGGAGACCGGAGCGCCCGCCCATGCCGGGTACGCCAGCCAATCGTTTTATATGAGCCATTGGTCCTCTGTTCGATATGCAGGGACTCGTCCGGCATGCTCGACTGTTCCCCGCACATCCTCCGCTTCCCTTTCCACCGGCTTCGTGCTGCTGCGCTGCGGCGGCCGGTTGGTTCTGTCCGCATGCCCAGCCGCGCCCCTGAGCGGGCGCGTCCGAACAGAGACGGGATGACCGATGACGACCACCGACCAAAGCGTGCTGAAGATCTACAGCGACCGGGCCTACGAACACACGACGATGGTGCGCCACCAGGGCACCACCCTGGCCTTCGCCATGGACGACAAGCGCCGCCTCGTCTGCACCGTGCTGGACCTCTCCGCGTACGACGCCGAGCGCGGCGAGCTGGACGCCGCGTACTGGTCCGAGAACCCGGTGGAATTACCGTTCCCGAACGAGATCGTGAAGGTCGGCTACGCCCTGGTGGGGGCGACCGCCATGCCCGTCGTCAAGAAGGGCGGGCGGACCGAGGCGCGGCCCCAGGACGAGCTGGAGCCGGAGGAGACCGACCGCTTCCTCTCCACCACCGCGCGGCTGACCGTCAGTCCCGGACGACCGGAACGAGTGACGCCACCGGGTGTGCGGGGTGCGGCCCTGGCGCCGCACACCCGGTGCGGTGCGGTTCCGGCTCGTCTCACCGGGCGCCGAGGACCTTCGCGGTGAAGCCCGCGCGGGTCGCGAGCGACACCAGCTCCTTGGCCCGCGCCCCGCGCAGGCACACCACCGGATAGCAGTCCGAGTCGATGTCGAGGACGACGAGGGCGGCACCGATCTCGCGGTAGTGCCGACCGCAGGCACGCAGGAACCGGGCCGTCGGCAGAAGCATCTCATCGGCATCGAACAGCACCCAGGGATCGATGGACGGACGGGAGGCGAGCCCTCGCAGCCCGCTCCGGATCTCCTCCGGCGCCTCCTTCCAGTCGAACTCCGCGAGCAGCCGGTGCTCTTCGAGCGCGTCGACGAGCGCTATCCAGGGCAGGGCCGGGAAGGGTGCGTCGATGCCCCGGTCCGCCAACCGCGCCGCGTGCCGGCGGACATACCCCTCGGGGTCGTCGTACGCGTGCAGCACCTGCTCGGCGACGGCCGCAAGGGCGGGCGCCAGAAGCGCCGCGACGGCTGCCAGGGAAGTACGCTCGGCGTCGGTTTCGGGCATGCTGCGGCACTCCTTCGACAGCCGTACGGCTGCGGATCGGCACGGAGGACGGGCGCGCTGTTCGACACCCACGAACACCATGACACGGGGGTCTGACACCGGCCGTCGGGCCGCCCCGCGTCCGCGTCGCCCCGGACTCGGCTTCCAGAGCGCCGACTTCAGCGTCGCCGCCCTCGGTGAGCACACGCGGCGCGAACGCGGGCTCACCGTCCCGGCGGACAGCGGGGGCCGGACCCGTACAGGTCCGGCCCCCGCCATGTGCACCCCGCCATGTGCACCCCGTCAGGCCCTCACCGGCGAGGACCTGGCCGAAGTGCGCAACAGTCAGCCCGCGAAGCGGGCCATCCACGCCTCGACATCGGCCGACGAACGCGGCAGGCCCGCCGACAAGTTCTCGTGGCCGTCCTCGGTGACGACCAGGTCGTCCTCGATCCGGACGCCGATGCCGCGCCACTCCTGCGGCACGGTGAGATCGTCCGGCTGGAAGTACAGGCCGGGCTCGACGGTGAGCACCATGCCCGGCTCCAGGACACCGTCGACGTACTCCTCGTTGCGGGCCTGCGCGCAGTCGTGGACGTCCAGTCCGAGCATATGACCGGTGCCGGCCATGGTGAAGCGGCGCTGGAGGCCCAGTTCGAACGCGCGCTCCGCCGGGCCCTCGATGAAGCCCCACTCGACCAGCCTGGCCGCGAGACTGCGCTGGGACGCCTCGTGGAAGTCGCGGTACGGGGCGCCCGGCTTGACGGCGGCCATGCCGGCCTCCTGGGCCTCGTACACCGCGTCGTAGACCTCGCGCTGGAGGGGGGTGAAGGTCCCGCTGATGGGGAGGGTGCGGGTGACGTCGGCGGTGTAGAGGGTGTGCGTCTCCACGCCCGCGTCCAGCAGGAGCAGGTCCCCTTGGCGCACCGGACCGTCGTTGTCCGTCCAGTGCATGATCGTGGCATGGTCGCCCGCGGCGCAGATCGAGCCGTAGCCGACGGAGTTGCCCTCCAGACGGGCGCGGCGGAAGAAGGTGCCCTCGATCCAGCGCTCGGACGACGCGACCGCCCGGGAGAGCTCACCGATCACATCGGTGAATCCGCGCACGGTGGAGTCCACGGCCTTGCGGAGCTCGCCTATCTCCCAGTCGTCCTTGACGAGACGCAGATCGCTGAGCACCCCTTCCAGCTCTTCGTCGCGGTCCTCGTCGGAGGTGACGGCGGCTTCCAGGGCCGGGGCGAGGCCACGGACGATCCGGGTCGGCGCCCCGGAGGCGGCGGCCAGGTCGGCGGCCGCCGTACGGACATCACGGCAGGGCAGACCGAGGACGGTCCGCGACTCGGCGAGGGAGCGGCGGCGGCCCATCCACAGCTCCGCCGCGGGGCCGGTCCAGAACTCGTCGTCCTCCCGGCTGTCCCGGGGCAGCTGGTAGCAGTAGGCGTCATGGCCGCCGTCCGCACGGGGTTCGAGGACGAGGGCGCCGTCCCGGGCCTGGTCCCCGGTCATGTGCACATAGCCCGAGTACGGGCGGAACGGGTAGGTGTCGTCGTTGGAGCGGACCTTGAGACTCCCCGAGGGAATCACGAGGCGTTCGCCCGGGAAGCGCGCGGAGAGCGCGGCGCGGCGGCGGGCCGCGTGGGGGGCCTGTTCGCCGGGCCGCAGATCGTGCCGCTCGGTGTCCGCCCATCCCGTCCGCATCAGTGCGGACAGTTCCTCGGAGATCTCCGAGTAGAGACCGTTCTTGCGGCCTTTCGCCATGTCGTACGCCTTCCCCTGGGTGGTCCGTCACCGGCGAGGGACATGGGGAGCCGCCCGCACCGGCTGCCTCCCCGTCGCGGCCGCGGCTCGCGCGCCCTCGCTGCCGCCGGTCGTCGGCGGCCCTCGGACGGTATCCCGCGCCGCGCCCGCCCGGTGCCGAACCGCGCCACTGGCACAGATCGGCCACGGGGCGGGCCGGGGGCTGTCGATAATGGGGCCCATGACGAACGCGAAACTCGGCGAGGCCCTTCGGCTGCTGGGGCTGGACCGCACGGCGGCCCGGGTCTATCTGACGCTCCTCGAACTGGCCCCCGCCCCGCTGGACGCGGTCGCGGCGGCGGCCGGGGTGGGCGGTGCGGAGCTCGCCACGGCGTACGGCACGCTGGTCGACGCGGGGCTCGCCAGTGCCGCCGGGAAGGGCGGGGACGTGGTCGCCCCGGTGCCGCCCACCGCCGGTCTGGAGATCCTCGCCCGGCACCGGGCGGCCGAGGTCGAGGAGTCGCGTATCGCCGTCGGGGGCGCGTTCGACTCGTTCCGGCGGCAGCGGCTCGCCGCGTACAACGAGGATCTCGTCGAGGTCGTCACCGGTGACGCCATCGGCCCCAGGATCCGGCAGGCCTGGGCGAGCGCCCGCGAGCAGATCCGGCAGTTCGAGTCGCCGCCGTACTTCCCGCTGTCCGGTTCCACGGACGACGCGCTGGCCACGCTCGCCCGCGGGGTGACACAGCGTGTCGTGTACTCACGGGAGTCGCTGGAGCATCCGGGTCATCTGAGGGAGGTGATCGAGCCGTGTGTGCGGGCCGGCGAGCAGGCCCGGGTGCTGTCGTCGGTGCCGGTCAAACTGGTGATCATCGACGACGCGTACGCACTCGTCTCGTTGTCGATCAAGGAAGCCGACGTGCACAACACCATGCTGGTCGTGCAGCCGTGCGGCCTGCTCTCGGCGCTCATGGCACTGTTCGAGCAGTCCTGGCACAACGCCCTGCCCTTCCAGGGCCGCACCACCCGTCCGGGCGGCCTGCCACCCGCGGACCGACGGCTGCTGTGGCTTCTCGCGGGCGGCGCGGGCGACGACGTCATCGCCCGCGAGATGGGGATCAGCCGCCGCACGCTGTACCGGCGCCTCCAGGTGCTGATGGCCCAGCTGGGCGCCGCGAACCGCTTCCAGATGGCCTTGCAGGCGCAGCGCAGCGGGTGGTTGTGACCGGCGTGTCCGTGGCCCGGACGCGTCTCTCACCGGGCTGTGTCCGTCGGCTGGGCAGACCCTTTCGCCAGGTGTGTTCCTCGCCCGTCCGGGGGCGGTACAGCCACTGCGGCGGCCGGGCGGCCTGACGATCCGCTCTGCCGGGCGCCCGCGCCGGTCAGCCCTGGCCGAGCCCGGCGAGTTCGGCGCCGATGGCGCCGCGCAGCAGTTCCCGCGCGTGCGGGATCGTGATGCCACCGCTGAGCCATCGCATGCTGAGCCCTTCCAGCAGGGCGGTGAGCCGTTCGGCGGCGGCGGCGAGCGACGAGGCCGACGCCGTGGGCCGGGCGTCACCCAGCAGCGCGGCGACCTCCCGCACCCAGACCAGGGTGGCCCTGGCGAGATCGTCGCGCAGCACCTCGTCGAAGACGGCGCTCGCCCGCAGCTCGCCCCAGGCCGAGCTGTTCTCCCGTACCTCCGCGGTGTCCTGGAGTTCGCGCAGGAGAGCGTTCTCCAGCTCCTGGTGGGGGGTGAGCGGCGGATCGTCCGGATCGCGGTCGGTGGTGTAGCGCGCGGCGCGGTCGCTGATGAATTCGAGGGTCTGGCGCAGGACCCCCGTACGGTCCTTGAAGTGGTAGTAGATCAGGGCGGTGGAGACTCCGGCCTCGGCCGCGAGTTCGTCCACACGCAGCCCTCGGACCCCGCGCCGGGCGATCACCCGGGCGGCCGCTTCGAGGATCTGAGTGCTGCGAGCCGCCATGATCCGCAGTTTACCGGGGCGTTCCGGGGCGGATGCGTGCGGCCTGTCGCCGGGTGTGCGGACCGATGGCGGGGCGGATGTGCACCATCCGCCGCCGGGTGTACGGACCGGTGACGGGGCGGATACGCACCGTCCGCCGCCGGATGTACGGACACGGCGACGGGCGACCGGCCGGGCTCGGGAGGGGCTGAACCGGCGCCGGGCTCGCGCGGTCCGCCGCCCGGGCAGGGTTTGACTGAATTTTCAGTCAGTGTCACAGTGGCGACACGTGGCCGTACCACTCATCCGTGGTCCGGCCGTTCACCGGGTCGAGCGCGCACCCTTGTCCCAGGGCCGATGCCGCGCCTCCCGCGCTCGCCAGGGCCGGAACGCGCGCGTTCCGGCCGGTCCCACGATCGGAGTCCCATGCCGAACCCTTCCACCACCCGCCGGACCACCCTCCGCGCGCTCGCCGGGCTCGGCACCTTCGTCTTCGGCGCCGCGGCCTGCGGCCCTGCCGGGGCGCCCGTCCGGTCCAGCGCTCCCGCCGACTCCCCGCGGCAGGCTTCGCCGGGCCGGGAACGCCGCCTCGGCGCCGAGTGGGAGAGCCACACCCGCACGTTCATGTCGTGGCCGGCCCTCTCCTCGGTCTGGGAGGAGGACCTGCCTTATGTGCGCGAGGACATCGCCCGGATCGCCCGGGCTGTCGGCGAGTACGAGGCGGTCGTCATGATGGCCCGGCCCGCCCAGGTGAAGGCCGCGCAGCGGGCCTGCGGCGCACAGGTCGAGGTCGTCCCGCTGGCCGTCGACGACCTCTGGGCGCGCGACACCGTGCCCGTCTTCGTCGAGGAGGACGGCGAGATCGTCGGCGTCGACCTCAACTTCAACGGCTGGGGCGACAAGCAGGAACACCCGAACGACGCGCTGGTCGGCCGCGCCCTGCTGCGGAAGTACCGGATTCCGCGGGTCCAGGCGCCGTTCGTCTCGGAGGGCGGCTCCTTCGAGACCGACGGGGAGGGCACCTTGTTGATCACCGAGAGCTCGATCGTCAACGACAACCGGAACAGAGGCAAGAGCCGGGAGACGATCGAGGCGGAGCTCAAGGAGGTCCTGGGCGTCACGAAGGTGGTCTGGCTGGCGGGCGTGCGCGGGCAGGACATCACCGACGCGCATGTGGACAGCCTCGTGCGCTTCACCGCACCCGGTGTGGTCCTGCTGGACCGGGCGCATCCGAGCACTCCGCGGGACTCCTGGTCGCGCTCCGCCGACCAGGCGAAGTCCGTCCTGTCGAAGGCGGCCGACGCCCGTGGCCAGCGCTTCGAGGTCATCGACCTGCCCCAGCCCGACCTGAACAGGATCACCGGCGAGGGCGACGACTTCCTCGCGACGTACGCCAACTTCTACCTCGCCAACGACGCCGTCCTCATGCCGAGGTTCGGTGACCGCAAGGCCGACGACCGCGCCCGCGGCATCCTCCAGGAGCACTTCCCCGAGCGGGACATCGTGCCGGTCGGGATCGACACGGTCGCCTCGGGCGGCGGCGGAATCCACTGCGCGACCCACGACCAGCCCGGCAAGCCCGCCGCGTGAGCGGGACAACGCGCACCGTGGGGGTGACCGGGTGAACCGGGTGGGCGGGGAGGGCGGGTGACCCGGTGGTCGGTTGGTCGGGGGCGCGGGGCCGGGTTGTCGGGGAGTCGGGTTTGCCAGGGGTCGTGGTTCAGCCGGTGGGGGCTGAGGGGGCGGTGGGGGCTGTCAGGCCGTCGGTCCAGGTGCGGACCGCCTGGGCCGTGGTGGCGGCGTGTTCCTCCACGATCGTGAAGTGGTCGCCCGGGACCTCCGAGGTGTCGCACGGGCCGGGCCAGGCCGCCTGGCCCGCACGGTCGGCGGAGGTGCCGCCGGGGGTGTCCGCCTCGGGTGGCCGGTCGGCGGCGCGGACCAGTAGGACGGGCACGCCCGGCGGTTCGGGACGCCATCCCCGGAGCATCCGCGTGTAGGCGCCGAACGCGACCAGTGCCATGTCGTCCACCGCTGTCTCGAACTCCGGTCCCATGGCCAGGGCCGCGCGGGCGGGCATGGCGAGCAGCCAGGGCTCGGCCTCGCGTTCGGGGGTCACGTGGTAGGTGTCCAGGAGAACCAGTCCGGCGGGCGGTGTGCCGGTGGCCGCGAGCCGCGCGGCTACCGCGTGGGCCGGGCAGCCGCCCATCGACCACCCCACCAGGACGGGGCGGCGCCCGCCCAGCCGTTCGCGCAGGGTGGCCGCGTGCAGGTCCACCAGCGTCGCCCAGTCGCGCGCCGGCGCGTCGCCCGAGGCGACCGCCGGGTGCCGCATCTCCAGTACGTCCCGCTCGTCCTCGAAGTGGCGGGCCAGGGTGGCGTACCAGGGCCTGCCGAGGGCCGGCGAGAAGCCGGGGAAGCACACCAGCGGCGGCCGGTCGGCCTGCCCCTCGGCCAATTGGATCGGGTCCAGGGCATGCGCGGCGGATTCCTCGAGGCCGAAGCCGGGGACCGCCAGCGACGCCGTCACGAGCAGATGCATCGCCGAGACGACGTCACCCGTCGCGCACACCCGGCGGTAGAGGGAGGCGAGGGTCTGGCGGGACCGGGACTTCGCGGTACCCGTCGGCCCGGCGGTACCCCCCGGCCCGGCGGCGGCCTTCTCCCGGTGCGGCGCACGCGTAGGCGCTGCTTCGGGCCCTGCCGTACGCGCTGCCCCGGGTGCTGCCGTAGGCGCTGCCCCGGGTGCTGCCTCGGGTGCTGCCTCGGGTGCTGCCTCGGACAGCCGGGTCAGTAGATGCTCCGTCAGCTGCTCGCAGGTGGGGACCTCGAAGAGGAGGGTGACCGGTAGCTCCAGACCGGTGAACAGGCCCATCCGGTTGCGCAGTTGGACGGCGGCCAGCGAGTCGAGGCCGAGTTCGGTGAGGTCGCGGTCGGCTGGTACGGCGGCCGCGCCGGTGTGCCCGAGCACGTCGGCGACCGTCTCACGGACCAGGTCGAGCAGAGCGGGGGCGCGGTCGGCGACGGGCAACCGTGTCAGCCGTTCTTGCCACGTGCCCGGCGTTTCATGCCATGCGCCCGGTGTCCCGTCCGGCATCCGGTCGGCGCCGGACGGGACCGGCCCTCCCCCGCCCTCACCGGATGCTCGGCCTTCACCAGGCTCCACGGCGGTGGTCGGCGGAAGGCCGGACGGACCGGGCAGCAGGTCCCGCAACAGCAGCGGGAGGGGCCGTCGGGCCCGGGGGACCAGCGGGAGCGGCGCGAGAACGGGCCCGCCAACTGCCAGGGCGGCGTCGAACAGCGCCAGGCCCTCGGCCGCGGTGACGGCCCGGAGCACGCCGTCATCCGTCCGGCCGGTGCGGGCGGCCATCCCCTCGCCGCCCGCCCATGGTCCCCACACCAGCGAGAGCGCGGGCAGCCCCCGGGCCGTCCGGTGCAGCGCGAGGGCGTCGAGGAAGGCGTTCGCGGCGGCGTACCCCGCCTGGCCGGGGTTCCCGAGCAGGCCCGCCGCCGAGGAGAAGAGCACGAACCGTGACAGGGGCAGATCCTCCGTCAGCTCGTGCAGATGCCAGGCCGCGTCCACCTTCGGCCGCAGCACGGCGGCGATCCGCTCGGGTGTCTGGCCCTCCAGCACCCCGTCGTCGAGTGTCCCCGCCGCGTGCACCACGGCGGTCAGGTCGGCGGAGCATCCGGCGATCACCCCGGCCAGCGCGGAGCGGTCGGCGGCGTCGCAGGCGACGATGTCGACCCGGCAGCCGGTCCGCTCGATCCGCTCCCGCAGCAGCCGCGCGCCGGGCGCGTCCGGGCCGCCGCGGCTGGTGAGCACCAGTCGGCGTACCCCGTGACGCTCCGCCAGATGACCGGCCAGCAGGGCGCCGAGCGCCCCCGTCCCACCGGTGACCAGCACCGTACCGTCCGCGTCGAAACCGGCCGCCCGAGCGGGCTCGACGGCCGCCGGGCGGATCAGCCGCGGCACATGCACCCGGCCCGCGCGCACGGCGAGCTGGGGTTCGCCGGTCGCCAGGGCGGCCGGCAGCCGGTGCACCGAATCCGGGTGGCCGTCGAGGTCGACGAGGGTGAGACGGCCGGGGTACTCGGACTGGGCGCTGCGCGCCAGCCCCCAGACCGCGGCGGCGGCCAGGTCGGGGTCCGCGCCGGTGGCACCCCGGGTCACCAGGACCAGGCGTGTTCCCGGGGCCGACGCGGACAGCCGGTCCCGCAGCAGCTCCAGGGCCCGCGCCACCAGCCCGTGCGTGGCGGCGACCGGTCCCCGGGGCGGGCCTAACGGATCGGCCGGACCAGCCTGACCGGGCGAGTCTGCCGGATCTGCCGGACCGGACGGACCGGACGGAGCAGACGGACTGGACGGAGCAGACGGAGCAGACGGACCGGGCGGAGCTGACGGACCGGGCAGTCCCGGCGGGCCTGACGGGCCGTTCAGCGCTGGGCTGGACGGGGTTGACGGACCGGACTGGCCGAGTCGACGGGGCAGGTCGGGCGCGTCTGCCCGGTCCGACTGACCGGGCACGCCTGACGAGACTGCCGGGCCGAGCGGGGCCAGGGAGACGACGACGAGGGCAGGGGCGGACGGTGCCGTCCAAGAACCGGCGGCGGGCGACCAAGGCTCCGGCTCGCCCGGAACGGACACACCGTCGTACGGGGTCCTGCCCCCGACCGACGCGGGACGCCCAGCGCCGGACAGCGTCGCGGCCAGCCCGAGGTCGTCCGGCGCGCCCACCTCCCAGACGGGCGGGGCCGAGCGGGCCGGTTCGGCGGGCGTCCAGTGCGGCCGGTACAGCGGTTCGGGGCGGGGGGTGCCGCCGTCGGGGGCGGGTACCGGGCGGGGGGTGCCGCCGTCGGGGGGTACCGGGCGGGTGGTCAGTTCCGTCACCCGCAGCACCGGCCGCCCCGCCGGGTCGGTGAGGTCCGCCGCGACGGTGTGGTCACCGGTGGGGCGCAGCCGGACCCGCAGGGCGGTGGCCCCGGTGGCGTGACCGCTGACACCCCGCCAGGCGAACGGCAGCCGACCGGTCCCGGCGGGCCGTCCCGGGCTCACGGGGAGCAGCAGCGACGCGTGGAGGGCCGCGTCGAACAGCGCGGGATGAAGGCCGTACCTCTGCGCCTCGGCCACGGCCTCGTCCGGAAGCCGTACGTCGGCCAGCAGGTCGTCGCCCTGGCGCCACATCGCCCGTACGCAGCGGAACGCGGGACCGTACGCGTGACCCTCCGCCGCCAGACGCTCGTAGGCTCCGGTGAGGTCGACGGGCACCGCGTCCGGGGGTGGCCAGGACGCCTCGTCGGCTTGCGCCGGGGCGGGCGGGTCGGCCCGCGGCCCGAGACGGCCGGTGGCGTGGTGGGTCCATGCCCCGAGGGGGTCGCCGTCCGCGGGGCGCGCGTGCAGGTCGACGGTCCGGCGGCCGGACGGGTCCGGTGCGCCGAGCGTCACCCGCGTCTCGACGCGCCCGCCGGAAGCGGGCAGGTACAGCGGGAGCAGCAGCGTCAGCTCCTCAAGTTCCGCCAGATCACAGGCGGCGCCGGTGTGGAGCGCCAGGTCGGCGAGAACGGTGGCGGGGACCAGTACCCGGCCGTGCACGACGTGGTCCCGCAGCCAGGGCTGTCCGGCCTCCGAGAGGTGTCCGGTGCTCAGCAGGCGATCCGTGTCCGGCAGGCTCGTCGTCGCGGAGAGCACCGGGTGGCCCGTGGTGTGCGGGGGCGCGGCCGTGTCGACGGTTCCCGTAGCGGTGGGGGCGGGCTCGGCCAGCCAGTGGCGTTCGCGCTGGAAGGGGTAGGTGGGCAGGGCGATCCGCCGGGCGGGCGGGCCCGGGGACGCCTGCCGGACGGCCTCCCAGTCGACCGGGAGGCCGTGCACATGCAGCCGGGCGAGCGCCGCCAGAAGCGTGCCGGGCTCCGGGGGGCCGGTCCTGGTCGTGGCGGTGAACACCCGGTCCCCCGGTTCCCCGACGGTGCTCAGCGCGGCCGAGGTGAGCTGGGTGCCGGGGCCGACCTCGGCGAAGGCGGTCACCCCCGCCTCGTCCGCGAGGTGGCGTACGGCTTCGGCGAAGCGCACGGTGCCACGGGCGTGGCGGACCCAGTAGTCCGGTGACCGCAGGTCGTCGCCGGTGGCCGGGCGTCCGGTGAGGGTCGGGACGACCGGGATCCGGGGCTCATGGAAGGTGGCACGCGACACGGCCCGGGCGAATTCCGCCAGCACCGGTTCGACCAGCGGGGAGTGGAACGCGTGACTGGTCCGCAGCCGGTCGGTACGGCGTCCGCGGGCCTCGAAGCGCGCCGCCACCGCTGCCACCGCCCGCTCCTGCCCGGAGACGACCACCGACCGGGGGCTGTTCACCGCGGCGATCGCCACCGGCCCGGCGGCGGCCGGGGTCCTCGCGAGTTCCGCCGTCGCCTCCTCCTCCGTGGCCTCCAGGACGACCATGGCGCCACCCGCCGGAAGGCTGCGCATCAACCGGGCTCGCGCGGCGACCAGTTCGACGGCGTCGTCCTCGGTGAGGATTCCGGCGGCGTGCGCCGCGGCCAGCTCACCGACGGAGTGTCCGGCCAGCAGGTCGGGCCGCACGCCCCAGGAGGTGAGCAGCCTGAACAGCGCGACCTCGAACGTGAACAGCCCGGCTTGGGCGACATCGGTCCGGTCGAGGGCGTCGGTGGCGTCGCCGGGTCCGGGCCACAGGCTCTCGCGCAGCGGCCGGTCCCCCGTCATGACGGCGTCGAAGCGGTCGCACAGCGCGTCGAAGGAGTCGGCGAAGACCGGGTAGGCGGTGTGGAGTTCCCGGCCGAGGCCCGGCCGTGCGGCGCCCTGCCCGGTGAAGAGCAGGGCCAGCCGTGGGCGGGAGCGGACCGGTACCGGGTCCGTCGTCCGGGCGGCGAGCCGGTCCAGTCCGTCGAGCAGGCCGGCGCGGTCGTCCGCGGCCACCGCGGCCCGACAGCGGAGCGCGGCGCGTGAGGTCGCGGCGGAGAACACCACGTCCCGCAGGGGCTGTTCGGGCCGCTCCCGGAGGAACGCGGCCGTACGCCGCGCCTGGGCCCGCAGCGCGCCCGCGTCGGCGCCGGACAGCAGGAGCGACGGGTACGGCGGCTGCCACGGGGGTGACGGGTGCGGCGAGTCCGGGGTGCCGTCGGGTTCTCCCGCGTCCCGCTCGGCGGCGAACTCCTCAAGGATCACATGGGCGTTGGTGCCGCCGATGCCGAAGGCCGACACGGCGCCGCGGCGGGGCCGACCGGGGACGGGCCGCCACGGCTGTTCCCGGGTGAGGGGCTTCACCGCGCCCGAGGACCAGTCGACGCCGTGGGAGGGCTCGTCGAGGTGCAGCGTGCGCGGCAGCACTCCGTGCCGCATCGCCAGCACGGTCTTGATGACCCCGGCGACACCGGCCGCGGCCTGGGTGTGCCCGAGGTTCGACTTGAGCGATCCGAGCCACAGGGGCCGGTCGGCCGGGCGGTCGCGTCCGTAGGCGGCGAGGAGCGCGCGGGCCTCCACGGGATCGCCGAGCGGGGTTCCGGTGCCGTGCGCCTCGACGGCGTCGATGTCCGCCGGGGTGAGTCCGGCGGCGGCGAGGGCCTGGCCGATCAGCCGCTCCTGGGCGGGTCCGCTGGGCGCGGTCAGGCCGTTGGACGCGCCGTCCGAGTTGACGGCGGAGCCGCGGAGCACGGCGAGCACCGGATGGTTGTTGCGCCGTGCGTCGGCGAGCCGTTCCAGCAGGACCAGTCCGACACCCTCGCCCCAGGCGGTTCCGTCGGCCGCGGCGGAGAACGGCTTGCAGCGGCCGTCCGGGGAGAGCGCGCGCAGCCTGCTGAACGCGGTGAACGGCACCGGACCGGCCATGACGGTGGCGCCGCCGGCCACGGCGAGGGAGCAGTCCCCCGAGCGCAGCGCCCGCGCCGCCCAGTCCATGGCCACCAGCGACGAGGAGCAGGCCGTGTCGACGGTGACCGCGGGCCCCTCCAGACCGAGGGTGTAGGCGATGCGCCCGGAGGCCACGCTGCCGGCGGAGCCGAGCGCGAGATGGGCCTCCTGCGGGTGGCCCCCTCGGTGCAGCAGACGGCCGCCGTAGTCGCCGTGCATCACCCCGACGAAGACGCCGGTGTCGCTGCCGCGCAGGGTGGTGGGGGCGAGGCCCGCGCGCTCCACGACCTCCCAGGCGGTCTCCAGCAGCAGCCGCTGCTGGGGGTCGGTGGCCAGCGCCTCCCTGGGGGACATACCGAAGAAGGCGGCGTCGAAGTCGGCGGCCCGGCGCAGGAACCCGCCGCGCCGGGTGACGGAGGTGCCCGGCTTGTCGGGGTCGGGGTCGTGGAGGGCGGCCAGGTCCCAGCCCCGGTCGGCGGGGAACGCGGAGGTGGCGTCCGCTCCGTCGGCGAGCAGCCGCCACAGCTCCTCCGGGGTGCGGACGTCGTCCACGGGGCCCGGGAAGCGGCAGGCCATCGCGACGACGGCCACCGGCTCGTCGGCCGCCTGGGTGTCACCGCGGGTGCCGGACCGGGCCGGACGTGCCGCCCGGGGCGGGGCACCGAACAGCGCGTCGTACAGGAAGCCCGCCACCGCGTCGGGTGTCGGACGGTCGAAGACCAGGGTCGCGGGCAGGTCGAGGCCGGTGGCCGACCTCAGCCGGTCGCGCAGCAACACGCCCTGGAGGGAGCCGAGTCCCAGGTCGGCGAAGGTCTGGCCGGGGTCGGGGGCGGTGCCGGTGCCCTCGGCCGACCCGGCCGTGGCGTCGAGGACGAGTCGCAGCAACGCGCGGCGCCGCTCCGGGGCGGGGGACGCGAGCAGCCTGGCGCGCAGTCCGGCCCGGGTCCTCGCACCGTCCCGCGCGAGAGTCCCGGTCAGCCGGGCGGCGAGCACGGTCCGCCGGATCTTGCCGGAGGAGGTGCGGGGCAGGGTGTCGCTCGGCCGGATCTCGTCCGGCACCTTGAACGCGGACAGCCGTTCGCGGCACGCGGCCAGCAGCCCGGCGAGGACGGTGTCCCGCGCGACGGGATCGGGGTCCTGCCCGGCGAGGCTGGTCTCCTGCCCGGCGAAGCTGCTGTCCTGCCCGGGGCGGTCGACGCCCTGCTGGGCGAGGTCGGCGTCCTGCCCGGCGAAGCCGGGGTCCCGCCCAGCGGGGTCGGCGTCGTGCCCGCCGAGGTCGGGGTCCTGTGCCGCGAGGACGACGAACGCCACCGGGACCTCCCCCAGTACGTCGTGGGGGCGGCCGACGACCGCCGCGTCCGCGACTCCGGGGCAGGACAGCAGTACCTGCTCCACCTCCACCGGGTTGATGTTCTGGCCGCCGCGAATGATCAGGTCACCCACCCGGCCGGTGACCCGCAGGCCGCCCTCCGGTGTGCGGTGGCCGAGGTCACCCGTGCGGTACCAGCCGTCCCGCAGGACCCGGGCCGTGTCGTCGGGGCGGTTGTGGTAGCCGGTCATCAGGCCGGGACCACGCACCCAGAGCTCACCCTCGCCGCCGTCCGCGAGGATGTCCGTGGAGACCGGGTGGGCGATCCGGACGTCGATGCCGGGCAGCGGCCGGGGCACGCGGTCCGGGCCGGGTGCACCGGGCCGGGCGAGCGCGATCTTGCCGCTGGTCTCGGTGGCGCCGTAGCCGTCCAGCAGGGGCGCGCCCAGCAACTCCGCCACCGAGGCGCGCAGTTCCGTGGGGCAGGGCGCTCCGGCGGTGACGCACACCCGGAGGCCGCCGGGTACGGGCCCGGTGCGTCGTATCGCGCTCACGAGCAGGTGGTAGGTGGCCGGGACCCCGGCCAGCATCGTGAAGGGCTCGCCGGACGGACAGCTCCGCAGGGTCTCGGCGATGTCAACGCCCCGGTCCAGCAGGCGGGCGCTCGCGCCGGTGGCGACCACCGCGACGACGCACAGCGAATGCGCGTAGGCGTGGTGCGTCGGCAGCGGCCACAGCAGCCGGTCCCGGTCGGACATGCCGAGGAGCGGCGCGTAGCCCGCGGCGGTCGACCACAGCGCCGCCCGCTGACTCGTCACCGCGCCCTTGCGCGCGCCGGTGGTGCCGGAGGTGTAGAGGATCCACGCCGGTTCGTCCAGACCGAGGTCGTCGCGCGGCGGGTCCTGCGCGTCGGTCCCGTCGCTCCCGGCGAGTTCCTCGTACGGCACGGCGCTGTCGGGTCCCCCGGCGGCACCACTGTCGGATGCCCCGGACGGCGGTGCCACCGGGCCGACGACGACGCGCGTCCGCAGCGGGTGCCGCCCGGCCGCCATCCGCGTCAGCCGTTCGAGCAGCGGGGCCTCGGCGACGACCGCCACCGCGCCGCTGTCGGCGAGGACATGGGCCAGTTCGTCGTCGGACGCTCCCGGGTCCAGCGGTACTCCGACGGCGGCGGCCCGCAGGGCCGCCAGCGAGCTCTCCACCATTTCCACCCGGCTGGGCAGACAGAGCAGCACCCGGTCCCCGCGGTGTACGCCCAGCCGGGCCAGATGCCCCGCGAGGCGTGCCGTCCGGAGCTCCAACTGCGCCCAGGTCAGCGAACGTCGTCCGTCACGGAAGGCGGTCCTCCCACCCGTGCGCGCGGCGTGCTCCCGCAGCGCCTCGGCCAAGGGGCGTACCAGTTCCGCGCGAACTTCCGTCATGCGTACCCCTCTTGTGCACCCGGGTCCTCGGACGTCCGACGACTATAGATCAACTACGTGCCGGGGCCATCCGGTTGCCCCGCGCATGGCGTGCCGAGCGGCTTCGGACGGGAGCGCGGCCCGCGCCGGGCTCGGGGTACCGGCCGGGCCGGCCGGGCCTGGACCTCGCGCGTCGCCTGGATGCGGGCCCCGCGCCCGCCGGCGGACCAGGGACCCGGCGGCTCACCAGGGAGCGGCCCGTCGCCGGTGCGGCAGGGCACCCGACCCTACGCACCCTCCGCCCGCCGCCTCCGGCCACCCGCGGTCCACCCACCGCCTCCACCCGCGAGCGGACCGCGACCCCGCGCGCGCCCTACCGTCTCGCGCCCGGCGCCGTCCTCGTCCGCCGCCTCATGGAGCCGTTGCAGGAAGTCCGCCACGGGCCCGGACTCCGCCGGGAGGAGGTGCCGGGCGAAATGGTGCTCGATCCCGGCCAGGTGGACGCGGGACGCCTCCGCGAGGCGTTCCCGGCCCCGCTCGGTGAGGACCGCGTGCACCACCCGCCGGTCGTCGGGGGAAGGCACCCGTTCGACGAGTCCGGCCCGGTCCATCCGCGCCAGCAGGCGGGTCAGCCCCCCGGTGCTGTAGACGACGGACGTGGCGAGATCACTCATCCTCATCCGGCCGCCGGGGGCCTCGGCCAGCCGCAGCAGTACGTCGTACTGGGAGAGCGTGAGGCCGGTGCTCCGGTTCATCTCCCGCTCCATGGCCTGAGTGATCCGCCCATAGGCGAGAACGAGATCGGTCCAGGCATCCAGCGCCTTCTGCTCCATCGGGCCTCCACCGGTCCCTCGTCCCAGGAAATATATCTGCACCGACAATAGTTGCAGCGGAAGACACTTTACGACGCCGGGTCCATGGGACCGGTGCCATTTCCCAGAGGAGAGCGATCATGGGCATCCCCGCCGGTTCCGTCGGTATCAACATCGATCCGTCCGCCGCGGGCTCGGCGGCGGCGCTGCGTCTGGCCCGGCTCGCGGACGACTCCGGGCTGGACTTCGCCGGTGTGCAGGACCACCTCTACCATCCGGAGTTCCTGGACGCCTGGACGCTGGTCACCACCCTCGCCGGGGCGACCAGCCGGCTGACCCTGCTGCCGAACGTCGCCAACACCGTCCTCCGGCTCCCGGCACCGCTGATGAAGGCCGCCAACACGCTCGGCCACCTCAGCGGCGGCCGGGTCGTCCTCGGCGTCGGCGCGGGAGCCTCCGCCCCCGCCATCGCCGCCTACGGCGGTCCCCAGCACACCCCCGGCCAGGCCGTCAGCGCCTTCGAGGAGGCCCTGACCGTCATGCGGGCCATGAGCGACCCCGCCCAGCGGTCCGTCCGCTTCGACGGCGAGCACCACCGCGTCCAGGGCGCCCGCCCCGGGCCGTTCCCTGAGCGGCCCGTGCCGCTGATGGTCGGCGCGTACGGGCCGAGGATGCTGCGGATCACCGGCCGTCTCGGCGACGGCTGGCTCCCCAGCAACGGCTACGCGCCACCGGAGCGCGTCCCCGGCATGCAGCGGATGATCGACGAGGCCGCCGTCGCCGCCGGGCGTGACCCCGGGGCCGTCCAGCGGATCTACAACGTCATGGGCACCATCACCGCCGAGGGCGCACCCGTGTCCGACAGCAAGGGCGTCGTCGGCCCGCCCGGCTTCTGGGTGGACACCCTCCTCCGCTACCGCGAGGAGCTGGGCTTCGACTCCTTCCTCTTCTGGCCCGTCGACGGCGACAGCGAGACACAGGCCGCGCTCTTCGCCGAGCACGTCGCCCCCCGTATCCGTACGGCCACTCCGCGAGGACCTCAGCAGTCATGAACGCCACCCCCGCCGCCACCGCTCCGGCGGAGCGGACCCTCAGCACCCCGCCCCCGGGCACCTGGCACCTCGACCCCCTGCACTCCAGCATCGGCTTCGTCGCCCGCCATCTCGGCTTCGTCCGCGTCCACGGCCGCTTCACCGACGCCGAAGGCACCCTCACCATCACCGACCCCGTCGAGGCGACGACCGCCGAGGTAAGGGTCGCCACCGCCACCATCGACACCGGCGTGCCCGTCCGGGACAACCATCTGCGCTCGCCGGAGTTCCTCGACGCCGACCGGCACCCCCTGATCGGGTTCCGCGGCCACCGGGTCCACCGCACCGGCGACGGCTGGGCCATGGACGGCGACCTCACCGTCGCGGGCGTCACCCGCCCCCTGACCCTCACCGGACAGTTCCTCGGCCAGGACGTCTACCCTTTCACCGGGGGCCGCCGCCTCGGCTTCACCGGCCGCGCCACCGTCGACCGCCGCGACTTCGGCGTCTCGGGACTGCCCCCGCTCCCCGGAGCCCGGATCTTCGTCGGCGCGGGTGTCGACATCGAACTGGACATCAGCATGATCGACCACGACATCCAGCCCTTCAACCAGCAGCTCCTCGGACGCCCCCAGGCTCTCTGAGCAGTGCGGGACGGGCCCGTCACCGTGGGGCGCCGGACACCCCCGCGGCCACGAGGACGCGCCCCCGTCCCATCCCCAGCGGAGGAATCAGATGAGCAGAAGGAAGACCGGCGGCCGCGGGCGCGACCCGTACGCCGGAAGCGGCCGGGCGCGGGGGCAGGCGCCGACGCGCGGCGGCCGGCCGCAGGGACCGGCGCCGACCCCCGCGCCGAAGCAGCGCCACAGCACGAAACGCGCACTCCAGGAGTCCACCCGCCCCACCGCCCCGAAGCCCGCCCGGGACACCGGGACCACCCGCCAGGGCCACGACGAGGCCCGCCGTCTGATCGACGTACACAATCACTACCGGCGGGAGCTCGCACAGGTACGGGACCTGCTGCGCCAGGTCAGGAAGGGCGGCGCCACCATCGACCGGGCCCGCGGCCGGGTCAACGCCCTGGCCCTCGCCACCGCCGACGGCGGCTTCAGCGAGATATGCCGCGCCGCCTGCCGTTCCCTGACCGAGCACCACCGGCTGGAGGACCGCGGCGTCTTCCCCCATCTGCGGCGCAGCCGGCGCGACCTCCAGCCGGTCCTCGACCGGCTGGACGAGGAGCACCGCACCATCCACTCCCTGCTCACGGACGTGGACCGGGCCCTGGTCCACCTCGCCCGCAACCCCGGCGACCACGGCCCCGTCACCAAGGCGATCGACCTGCTCACCGATACCGTCCTGTCCCACTTCGCCTACGAGGAACGTGAGCTCCTCGGCCCTCTCGCCCGCTACGGCTTCGCCCCCGGACGCCGTCGCTGAGCCGTCGGGCAGGGCGAGGGCGCGCCCGCCACGGCTTCGGCCGTCCTGCAAGGCACGGCAAGGCAAGGCGCGGGCACGGGCACAGGCACGGGGGCAGCAGCTTCAGTGCCAGCCGCGGTCGACTCCCGTCGGGTTGTCGCCCTGGACGGGGCCGATGAAGTCCTCCATGATCCCGCGCAGACGTTCCACCCGGGCGCGGTCGAGCATGAAGTCCCGAAAGCCCCTCGGGTCGGTGTTGGGGTACTGGTCGATGGGCTTCCAGCCCGGTACCCGCACATCGCGGCGCGCGGGCCACTGCGCCGACGCCTCCTGGGCCTGCCGCGAGAGGCGGTAGCTCATATAGAGCTTCGCGGCGTCGGGGTGCGGGGCGTCCTTGAGGATCGCCCCGGTCAGGAGGCACCCACCCGGCCGGTTCGGCGTCATGGTGGATCGTGCTGGAGAAGGCGCTCCATGGTGGCCAGGTCCTCGGTGAGGGGGTCTTGCCTCCGGCGGGGCCCGCAGCCCTGGACGAGGCGGGCGTAGTCGGCCGCCGCCCGGTCGACCCGTTCGCCCAGGGCGGCGCCGCTCTCGTGGGAGCCGAAGTCGTCGGTGGCGGCGTAGACGCCCCGGGGCGAGACGATGGCGTGCAGATAGGAGAACATCGGCCGCAGCGCGTGTTCCAGGACCAGGGAGTGCCGCTCCGTGCCGCCGGACGCCCCGATGAGCACGGGCATGTCCGCGAACGTGTCCTCCGGCAGCACGTCGAAGAACGACTTGAACAGCCCGCTGAAGGACGCGTTGAACGCGGGGGTGACCGCGATGACGCCGTCGGCGTCCGCGACCGTGCCGAACGCCTCCTCCAAGGGCGCGGTGGGGAAGCCGCTCAGCATCGCGTCGATGATCGCGCGGCCCAGTGGGCGCAGTTCGACGAACGAGGACTCCACCGTGTCGCCCGCGCGGGTGAGTTCCGCGCGCACGGACGCCTCCAGCCGGTCGGCCAGCAGACGCGTCGAGGAAGGATCCCGCAGCCCGGCGGTGATGATCGCGATCTTGGTGGTCATCCCCTCACGCTCCTCTCAACTCCCCGTGGTCTGCGATGACTGCGGTGACTGCGACGCTGCTTCCGCGTCCCGCGCCCGCAGCAGCGACTGATGCGTGGGGGCGTCCGGGGCGTCGGGGGACCTGCCGACGGCGAACTCCTTGCGCAGTACCGGCACGACCTCGCCGCCCAGGAGATCGAGCTGTTCCAGCACCGTCTTCAGCGGCAGTCCGGCGTGGTCGACGAGAAAGAGCTGGCGCTGGTAGTCCCCCGCGTACTCACGGAAGCCGAGGGTCTTCTCGATCACCTGCTGGGGAGAGCCGACCGTCAGAGGTGTGAGCGAGCTGAACTCCTCCAGCGACGGCCCGTGCCCGTACACCGGCGCGTTGTCGAAGTAGGGACGGAACTCCCGTACCGCGTCCTGGCTGTTGGGCCGGATGAAGACATGTCCGCCCAGTCCGACGATGGCCGCCTCCGGGGTGCCGTGCCCGTGGTGCTCGAAGCGCTGCCGGTAGAGCTCGATCATCGTGCGGGTGTGGGAGGCGGGCCAGAAGATGTGGTTGGCGAAGTACCCGTCCCCGTAGTAGGCGGCCAGTTCGGCGATCTCGGGGCTGCGGATGGAGCCGTGCCACACGAAGGGCGGAATGCCGTCCAGCGGACGGGGGGCCAGGGTGAAGCTCTGCAACGGGGTGCGCAGCTTGCCGTCCCAGTCGACCACCTCCTCACGCCACAGACGGCGCAGCAGCCCGTAGTGCTCGACGGTCAGCGGGAGCGCCTGGCGGATGTCCTGGCCGAACCAGGGGTACACCGGCCCGGTGTTCCCCCTCCCCAGCATCACATCGGTCCGTCCCTCGGCCAGGTGCTGGAGCACGCTGAAGTCCTCGGCTATCTTCACCGGGTCGTTCGTGGTGATCAGCGTGGTGGACGTCGACAGGATGATCCGCTCGGTCACCGCCGCGATATAGCCGAGCAGGGTGGTCGGTGAGGACGGTACGAAGGGCGGGTTGTGGTGCTCGCCGGTGGCGAAGACGTCCAGCCCGACCTCCTCCACCTTCCTCGCGATGGCCACGGTGTCCCGGATGCGCTCCGCCTCGGTCGGCGTACGGCCCGTGGTCGGGTCGGGGGTCACGTCACCCACGGTGAAGATGCCGAACTGCGTACCGGTCATAGCGCTGTCACTCTCCCTGCCTGTGTGACGCACACCCCTGTTCGCGGTTGCCGTCCTTCCCGCTGAACGGGCGGGTGGCGAGATCCTTGACGACCTCCTGGCGGCCTCCGCGGGGCGTCCTCGCTCCCGTACGGTGCGGAGCCGGTGCGGGCCCACCGCGTCCGGCCGGCCACGGCGAGCTACCGCCGCATCCGCCCCACCGGCCTCACCGCACCCCTAGCTATTCCCCCACGGCCGGAAGCCGAACCACTCTCCCGCGAACCAGGTCAAAGATGCACCAATGGGAAAAGGTGGTAGAGGTCTGCCGGAATCCGGTCCAGGGAGCACGGTCCCGGGAGCACGGCCCGGTGCTCAGGAGGTACGGGATCTCATGAGCGGCTGGATACGGGTGCCGAAGTTCTCCATGCCTTCGAGGAAGTCGTCGAAGACCAGGATGACGCCTGTGACGCCGTCGATCCCGCTGATCCGGTCGAGCATCCCCGCGACGGTCGCGAAGGACCCGACGAGCGTTCCCATGTTGAGGTTCACCGCGCCCTCGGGGAGCGCCACGGTCTTCGCGGTCGAGGACGCGTCGGCGTCCTTGTCCGTCGCGGTCTGTTCCGTCAGATAACCGAGCGCGGCGAGGTCGGCGTTGTCGTGGTAGTCCTTCCATTTCGCCCGCGCGGCGTGGTCCGTCTCGTCCGCGATGACCATGAACAGCGCGAGTGCGCCGACGTCACGGCCGGTCGTACGTACTTGTTCGGTGAGTGCGGCGGTGGCGTCGGAGAGTGCGAGCGGAGTGTTGACCCCACTGCCCAGGATGAAGTTCCCGTCGGCGTGCTCGGCGGCGAACCTCATACCCGTACCGCTCTGTCCGGCGGCGAGGATGTCGATGTGTCCGTTCACCGGGCGCGGCGACAGCACACAGTCGTCCATCCGGTAGAACTCGCCCTGGAAGTCACTCGTACCCTCGCCCCACAACTGCCGTAGCACGGTGACGTATTCGGCGGCGCGCCGGTATCGATCGGCGAAGTGCCCGTCCCCGGGCCAGAGATCCATCTGCGCGTACTCGGCGGGCGACCAGCCGGTGACGATGTTGACCCCGGCCCGGCCGGGGGCGATCGCGTCGATGGTCACCGCCATCCGGGCGGCGATCGCCGGGGGCAGGGCGAGGACCGGCGCGGACGCGTACAGCCTGATCCGTTCCGTGACGGCGGCCAGGGCCGCCGTCAGGGTGAACGACTCAAGACAGTGGTCCCAGAACTCCGTCTCGCCACCGAAACCCCTGAGCTTGATCATCGACAGCGCGAAGTCCAGTCCGTACTCCTCGGCACTCCGCACGACGGCCTTGTTCAGTTCGAACGTCGGCATGTACTGCGGAGAGCTTTTCGAGATGAGCCAGCCGTTGTTGCCGATGGGGAGAAAGACCCCGATCTCCATACCGCTCCTCAGTCGCCGGGGCAGGCGATCCCCGCACCGCTTCCCGCCCCCACCGCCGCCCCGCCGGGGCGGCCCTGCCCGGGTACGCCGATCCTGCCCATGGCACGGCGCGGTACACAACGGCACGCGGTCGCGGTCCATCCGCCCGTCCGCCGACGGGTGGCGGCCGGGGTACGGGTACGGGTACGGGGTCGCCCACCGCGCGGCGGACGACCCCGTACCCGTTTCCGCTCCGTCCGGTCAGCCGGTCCGCATGGGGCGGGTCCCGGCGGTGGTGGGAGTACCGGGGGCGGGGCGGTCCGAGGTGAGGGCGGCGAGGCCCACCAGGTCGTCCGCCTGCGCGTCCGGGACCTCTCTGTCGAACCGGGCCAGCACCCGCACCCGCAGCGAGACCGCTCCCAGCAGCAGGATCGCGACCCCGAGGAGGATGTACAGCAGCCCGATCCCCCGCCCGTCGCCCGCACCCAGAACAGCGCCCACGGTATCGGCGAGCGCGCCGTCCGAGGCCATCAGCGGCTCCAGGTACCGGCTGCCGAACGGCGCGATCAGCAGGAAGCCCACCGGCAGGGTGGACCACGCGACAAGCTGGTTGAGCGCCATCACCCGGCCGTGGAACCGCTGCGGCACCTTTACCTGAATGATCGTCAGATAGATGCCGTTGAGTATCGACAGCGACGCCGACATCCCGAACACCCCGGCGCAGACCATCAGCAGCTCGGGCCGCAGCCCGGTCAGGACGGAGAAGAACGCCAGCACCGGCAGCACGAGCAGCATCCCGCGCATCCGGCGGTGGCGCGGCCCGCCCCAGACACCCATCGCCAGGCCGCCGACGATCGCGCCGATCCCGCCCGCGAGGGAGACCGTGGCCACCGTGCCGAGCCCGGAGAAGCCGAGCACCAGCGGCGGGACGAGCTGGAAGAGGACCGGCAGGAAGAGGTTGAGGACGGCGAAGAAGAGCAGCATCGCCCGGAACCCGGGCCTGCGCCAGACCAGCCGGAACCCGGCCGTGATCTCCTGCTTCAGGGTCTCGCGCCGCCGCGCGGCCAGCGTGCGCGGGAACCGGACCGCCAGCAGGATCAGCGCCGCCACCACATAGCTGACCACGTCGATCAGCAGCACACCGCCCAGACCGATACCGGCGAGCAGACCGACCGCCGCGAGCGGGGCGACCACCTGGGCCATACCGCCGGATATCTGTACGACGCCGTTGGCGTGGCCGAGATAGCGCTTCGGCACGAGCTGCGGGATCGCCGACTGGAAGGCGAGCCGCTGGCCGGTGAGGGAGACCGAGAGGATCGCCATCAGCACCCCGACATGCCAGGGCCGCAGGGTCCCGAGCACATGGAGCAGCGCGAGGACCGCCTCGGACGTACCGCAGACCAGGGTCGACACCAGCATCACCCGGCGGCGGTCGACACGGTCGACCAGGCCGCCGAGGAGCGGGGCGGCCAGCAGCCCCGGCACGATACCGAGGACGGCGAAGAGGCCGAACCAGGCGACCGAGTCCGTCGAGAGGTAGATCCACAGCGGCAGGGCGAACTCGGTCAGCGCCGAGCCGGTCTGCGAGATCATCTGGGAGGCGGCGACGGCCACGAACCGACGGGTGTCCCGGCGGGTCGCCGGGGTGGCGGACCGCTCACCGGCGGCCGACGCGTGGTGAACACCGTCCAGCCACCAGGTGGCACGCCCGGGGCGGTGGGCACGGGTGAGGGCGACGACATCGGCGTGTTCCAGGCCGTCGGACTCCGTGTCGCCCGGTCCCGTGCTGTCGTTCTCCGGACTGACGGGTTCCGTGCGGTCGCGCTCTGCGTTGTCGGGTTCCGTGGTCCGTGTGGTGTCCGTGGCTCCGGCGACCCCGGTGGCCTTGGTGGCTACTGGGGCTTTGGTGAACGCGGAGTGCTCCGGTTCGGTGCCGGGCGCGCTCCCCGGGCCGGGCCCCGTGCGCGACGCCGCGACCGCCGGGTGGACCGTGGTGACGATCTCGGCGAGTTCCGTGGCGCGGTGCTTGAGGAAGTAGTGGCCGCCCTCGTCGAGCACGGCGACGGCGGTGGTGGGGCCGACGAAGCCCCACTCCCGGAACCGCTCGCGGTGGAAGTCGGTCCCCGGGTCGGCGGAGCCGATCACCGAGACCACCGGGGACGCCAGCGCGGGCGCGGGCCGGGCGAGTTGCTCGGTGAAGTACGCCTCGGCCGCGCGGGAGTCCTCCCGTACGTTCCGTACGATCGTGGCCAACTGCTCCGGTTCCAGGCCCTCCAGGTCGGCGCCCATGGAGCGGAGCCAGTTCAGGTGGAGCCGTCCGCTGCGTCGCCGGTCCAGCACGGAGAAGCGGGCGAGCAGCCCGAGCAGGCCCTCGGTGGGCCGGGCGAAGGGGAAGATCCCGCCCAGATAGACGGCGGCGGGCTCCCGTCCGGCGGCGGACAGCTGGTGGGCCAGTTCGACGGCGAGTGCGGCGCCCACCCCGCAGTGCCCGTACACGGCGACCGGTCCGGTCACCCCGCTCAGCACCTCCTCGGCGCAGCGGCGGGCCACCTCCTCCAGCGGCAGCGACTCCTCGGACATGCCGAGGTCGTGGCCGGGGACGGCGACAGCGTGCAGGGCGACACCGGGCGGCAGGGCGTCCGCGAGCGGCTGGTAGACGACGGCACTGCCACCGCCGTACGGCAGACAGACCAGGGAGAGCGTGACCCGGTCGACTGATTGACGGGGCGTCAGTTCGTGCAGGAAGCGGCTCGGTCCGCGCTCGGAGTCGGAGCGGTCGGCGAGGGCCGCGAGCGCGGCGACGGTCCGCTCCCGGAAGACGTCCATGAGGGTGATCCGGGCCTCGGGGCCCAGCAGCCCGCGCAGGGCGGCCACCATCCGCATGGCCAGCAGGGAGTGTCCGCCGAGGTCGAAGAAGTCGTCGTGCGCGCCGACGCGTTCCAGTCCGAGCAGAGCGGCCCAGCAACCGGCGACCGCCTCCTCGGTGGGGGTGGCGGGGGCCGTCCAGACGGCGGCCTCGCCGGGGCCGGGCGTGCCGGGCTCGGGCAGCGCCCGGCGGTCGACCTTGCCGTGGGCCTGCCGGGGCAGGTCGGGCAGGACGACGAAGCGGGAGGGGACGAGGTAGTCGGGCAGCTTCTCGGCCAGCAGTCGGCGCAGTTCGGCGACCGGCGGCGGGGCCTCGTCGGCGGTGGGGACGAGGTAGCCGACGAGGACGAGTTCACCGGCGGGGCCCCGGGCGGCGGCGACGGCCTGGGCGACCCCGGGGAGCCGGGCGAGATGAGCCTCCACCTCACCGAGTTCGACCCGGTAGCCACGGATCTTGACCTGGTGGTCGTCGCGGCCGAGGAATTCGATCGTGCCGTCGGAACGGTGGCGGGCGAGGTCCCCGGTGCGGTACATGCGCGGTGCGGCGGCAGCCTGCACGATCTCGGCGTCATCGGCATCCCCGGAGCCTTCGGGTCTGTCCGGTCTCCCAGGTCTCTCCGGTCTCTCCGCTCTCGCGGATCTGTCAGGTCTCCTGGCTTCCTCGGTGACCGGGGCGGTGACCGAAGCCGTGTCCGAAGCCGTGACCGGGGAGGTGGCCGTGCGTGGGGCTTCGGCGAAGGGGTCGGCGCGGAAGCGTTCGGCGGTCAGGTCCGGCAGGCCGAGATAGCCGCGCGCCAGCCGGTCGCCGCCGATCCACAGCTCCCCCGGTACCCCGGCGGGCACCGGCTGCCGACGGGCGTCGAGCAGATAGACCCGTGCGCCCGGCAGCGGGTGCCCGATGGGGGTGGTGGGTCCCGCCGCGGGCAGGTCCGGGTCCACCAGGTGGGTGGTGGCGCCCACGGTGGCCTCGGTCGGTCCGTAGTGGTTGATCACCCGGCAGCCGGTACGGGCTCCCGCCACCGCGAGCCGGCGCGCCCACTCCCAGCCGGACGCCTCGCCGCCGAGGACGAGCAGCCGTCGGGGCAGCAGCTCCGCCGGGTCGTCCACCTCGGCGCACAGCGCGGCCAGATGGGAGGGAGTGAGCTTGACGCAGTCGATGCGCCACTCGGCGAGATGGGCGGCCAGCTCCGGGCCGGGGGTGCGCGGGGGCAGCAGATGCAGGGTGCCGCCGGTGGTGAGCGCGAGATACAGGGTGGTGAGGCCGAAGTCGAAGGCGAGCGACTGGAGCAGGACGTAACGGGCGCCGTCCGCGAGCCCGGCCTCGCCGAAGCGCTGTCTCACTCCGGCGAGGTAGGTGAGCACCTGGCGGTGCTGCACGGCGACGCCCTTGGGGGTGCCGGTGGAGCCCGAGGTGTAGATGACGTACGCGAGGTGGTCGGGTCCCGCGCCGTCGCCGTCGCCGGGCGGGGTGTCGGGGACGGCGGCGAGCCGGTCCGCGAGTCCGTCGAGCAGCAGGACCGGGGCGTCGGACGCGGTCAGCAGGGACCGCCGGAGGGAGGTGGTGACGAGGGCGACCGGCGCGGAGTCGGTCAGCATATGGGCGAGACGTTCGCGGGGCTGCTCGGGGTCGAGCGGTACGTACGCGGCGCCGGACTTCAGCACGGCGAGCAGGCAGACGGCCTGGTCGAGGCCCTGGTCGAGACAGACGCCGACGAGCCGGTCGGGTCCGGCGCCGGTGCCGCGCAGCAGCCGGGCCAGCCGGTTGGCCCGGCGGTCGAGTTCGGCGTAGGTGAGGGTGCGGCCCTCATGGACGAGGGCGATCGCGTCGGGGGTGCGGGCGGCCTGCGCGGTGACGGCGGCGGCGAGGGTCGCGGCGGCCGGGCGGGCGGCGCCGGAGTCGTTCCACTCGTACAGCACCCGGTCGCGTTCGCCGGGGGTGAGGAGGTCGAGGGCGCCGACGGGGGTGTGCGGGTCGGCGGCGGCCCCGGCGAGGACGCGTTGCCAGTGCCCGGCGAGGCGGGCGACGGTGGCGGCGTCCCAGAGGTCGGTGCGGTAGGTGACGAAGGCGTCGAGGCCGTCCTCGGTCTCGGTGCAGTACAGCCCGAGGTCGAGATGGACGCCGGTGCCCTCGAAGGGGAAGGTCCGCCACTGGAGGTCGCGCGGCTGGACGGTCTGGGCACGGTGGTTCTGGAGGGCGAAGGAGACCTGGAAGAGGGGCGGCCGGCCGAGGTCGCGCGGCAGGTTCAGCGCCTCGACCAGCCGCTCGAACGGCGCCTCGCGGTGCTGCTGGGCGCCGAGGGCGGCGGTGCGGACGCGGTCGAGGACGACCGCGAAACCGGGCCCGGCGTCGTCACCGTCGACCGCGTCGTCCCCCGGCCCCGGCTCGGACGTGCCGAGGTCGGCGCGGATCGGCAGCATCGTACTGAACAGACCGATCAGGCCCTCGGTGGCCTCGTCGGGACGGCCCGCGAACGGTGTGCCGACGGCGAAGTCCCGCTGCCCCGACCAGCGGCCGAGCACCACCTGGAAGGCGGCGAGCAGAGTCATGTAGAGGGTGGCGCCCCGGGCCCGGGAGAGCGCGCGGACGGCCTGGTACGTGTCGGCGTCGAGCCGGAAGGCGTGGGTCGCTCCGCCGGGGCCGGGTACGGCGGGGCGCGGCCGGTCGGTGGGCAGGTCCAGCGGCGGGACCCCGGTCATGGCCTCGCACCAGTACCGCAGGTCGGCGGCGGCCCCCGGCAGGCTCTGGCGCTCGCGCTGCCAGTGGGCGAAGTCGCCGTAGCGGATGGGCAGCGGCGGCGGGGAGGGGGTGGCGCCCCGGACCAGTTCCTCGTAGCCGGTGAGGAGTTCGTCCAGGAGCACACCGGCGGACCAGCCGTCACCGACGAGATGGTGCTGGCAGATCACGAGCACGTGGTCGTCGTCGGCGAGGCGCAGCAGCAGGGCCCGCAGCAGGGGCCCGTCCACGAGGTCGAAGGGCAGTGCGACCTCGTCCTCGACGGCGGCGCGGGCGGCGGTCTCGCGTTCCCCGGCCGGGAGTCCGGTGAGGTCGCGGGTACCCCAGGGCACGGTGAAGCCGTCGGCGGGCGTGACACGTACCCGGGGCATGCCGTCCTCGTCGGCGGGGAAGGTGCTGCGCAGCGTGTCGTGGCGGACTGCGATCAGACGCAGCGCCTCGGCGAGGGCTTCGTCCCGGAGCGGGCCGCGCAGCCGTCCGGCGGTGGGCAGGACGTAGGCGGCGGTGCCGGGGGTCAGTTGCTCGACGAACCAGAGACGTTCCTGCGCGAGCGACAGCGGCTGGGGTTCGTCGTCCGGGCGGGCCGGAATGCCGGTGGGCCGGGCGGCCGCGGCGGCGGCGCGTTCGCGCAGTCGCCGGGCGAGCAGGGCACGCTGATCACCGCTGAGCGCCCGCCGGGGCGGACGGTCGGTGGGCGTGGGTGGCGCCACGACGGGGTCGGGCGGCGCGGCGGCGGTGGGGGCGGGGTCCGTGGGGACGGTACGCGCCGGAGCGGTGGCCACCGACGCGGCGGCGCTGGGCATGGCGTCCACCGATGCGGAACGTGTCACCGTGACACCCGTCGGCGCGGGCACGGCCGGCGCCGGGGCGGCCTGCGCGGAGACGGACGGTGCAGGCGCCGCCGGTACGGAGACGGACGGTGCAGGCGCCGCCGGTACGGAGACCGTGAGCGCGGCGGCCGTGGGCGTGAGGGCTTCCGGGGAGCCCAGGGAGTGGGGCGAGCCCGGGGAGTGGGGCGGGTTCAAGGGGTCCATCACGCCTCCTCCGCCAGCAGTTCGAGCACGACAGCGTCGGTCACCGTGGCCACCGTGGTGGACTCCTCGTAGAAGACATGCAGGGGTACGTCGACCCCCAGGCGGTCCCGGATACGGGCCGCGACCTGGGTGATGGTCAGGGAGTGCGCGCCGAGGTCGACGACATCGTCGTGGTGGCCGATGACGGGCAGGTCCAGCACCTCGCACCAGATGGCGGCTATCCCGGCGGCCAGCTCGTCCCATCCGTCGTCCGGGCCCGGGTCGCCGTCCGGGGACACGGTGTCCGGCGCGGACTCCGTTGTGCCCCGGGCCGGTTCGGGCAGGGCCGCGCGGTCCGTCTTGCCGTTGGGGGTGAGCGGGAGGGCCGGGAGCGGGTGGACGACACCGGGGACCATCGCGTCCGGCAGTACCAGGGTGAGGAAGGAGCGCAGTTCGGCGCTGGTCGGTACAGGGGCCTCCGGGCGCCAGACCGGGTACGCGACGAGTATCCGGCCGACCGGGTCGCCGTCGTCGCCCCGGACCGCGACGGCCGCCGCCGCGACGGCGGGATGGTCCTGGAGACGGGCCTCGATCTCGCCGAGTTCGATCCGGTGGCCGCGCAGCTTGATCTGGTCGTCGCGGCGGCCGAGGCAGTCGAGCGCGCCGTCGGGCCGGACCCTCGCGAGGTCGCCGGTGCGGTAGTGGCGGGCGCCGGTGACCGGGTCGGTGACGAAGCGTTCGGCGGTCTGCTCGGGCCGGCCCCGGTAGCCCCGGGCCAGTCCGGCGCCGCCCAGGGCCAGTTCGCCGGTGACCCCGTGCGGTACGGGGTGCCCGGCCGGGCCGACGACGAGGGCGGTGGTACCGGCGATGGGGCGGCCGATGGTGATCCCGTCGGGTACGGGCGGCACCTCGGCGGCGGTGGACCAGATGGTGGTCTCGGTCGGCCCGTACACGTTCCACAGCCGTGCGACACGTGTCCGCAGCCGGCGGGCGAGCGCGAGGGGCAGGGCCTCGCCGCCGCTGAGGGCGATGAGGGCGGGGGCGTCGAGCCCGCCGTCCAGCAGGAGCCGCCAGCCCGACGGGGTGGCCTGCGCGTGGGTGACGCCGTGCCGCCCGACCAGGGCGGCGAGGGCGCGGCCGTCGCGGGTGTCCGTCTCGCGCGCGATCACCACCCGGCCGCCGGTGATCAGCGGCAGCAGCAGTTCGAGGGCGGAGATGTCGAAGGAGAGCGAGGTGACGGCGAGCCAGACGTCGTCGGGACCGGCTGCCAGGGTGTCGCGGAAGGCCAGCAGGAGATGGGCGAGGGCGCCATGGGGAACCTCGACGCCCTTGGGGCGTCCGGTGGAGCCGGAGGTGTAGATGAGGTAGGCGAGGTCGTCGGGGGTGGGGGACGGCAGCGGTGGGCCGTCGGCCCCGCCGGTCACGTCCCCGGTGAAGAGGTCGTCGAGCAGGAGGGTGCTGCCGTGTCCTTCGACCAGGTGGGCGGTGCTCCGCTGGGCGAGTGCGAGGGGAGTACCGGCGTCGGCGAGTACGAGGGCGACGCGCTCCGCCGGGTAGGACGGGTCGACGGGCAGGTACGCGCCCCCGGCGAGGGTGACGGCGAGCACGGCGGCCACCATCTCGGCGGAACGCTCCGCGCAGACGGCGACCACGGTGCCGGGGGTGACCCCGGCGGCGGTGAGCCGCCGGGCGAGGCCGGTAGCGGCGGTGGCCAGTTCCGCGTAGGTCAGGGTCTGTTCGCCGACCGACACGGCGGGGCGTGCGGCGTGCGCGGCGAAGGAGCGGGTGAGCAGCGCGGGCAACGTTGCGCCGGGTGCGTCGGGGGCGGGTTCGGGTCCGCGCAAGGGGGCGCGTTCCGTCTCGTCCAGGATCGGCAGGTCGGCCAGCGGGGTGCCGGGGGCGGCGGCGATCGAGGCGAGCAGTCGGCGCAGATGTGCGCCGACCCGGTCGGCCCGGACGGGGGACGGCAGGTCCGTACGGTGCATGAGCAGGACGCGGAGCCGGTCCGGGCCGTCGAGGAGGTGGAACCGCAGGGCGCCGCGCGCGGTGCCGGGGAAGAGCGTCCAGTCGATGGTGGCGCGTACCCCGGCGAAGGTGACGGGGGCGATCCGGCGGCGGTAGGTGAGGATGACGGGCGCGAGGGCGGAACCGGGCTGTACTCCCCGGACGGCGCGGGGCAGGGGGACGCGGCGGTGCGGGTAGCAGCCGCGCAGCTCGGCGCGGACCGTGTGGGCGAACTCGCTGAAGGGGGTGCCTGGTTCGGGGGTGGTGACCACGGGCAGCTCGTTGGCGTGCATGCCGATCCGGTCGGCGGCGTCGGGGGTGCGGGTGCCGAGGCCGACGGTGACGGCGGGGCGCTCGTTCCCGTACCGCAGCAGGAGGGTGTGCACGGCGGCGAGGAGCAGTTCGAAGAAGGTGACGCCGAGCTTCTCGGCGGTGTCGGCGAGGCCGGTACGGAGCGCCGGGTCGATGTCGAAGTCGACGGCCGCGCCCGGACCGACGCCGACGGCGTCGCCCGCGCCGGTGTCGAGGCCCGGCAGCAGCACCGTGGGACCGGGCAAGGGGCGGTCGGCCCAATAGGCGGACGCCTCGGCGATCGTCCGGGCGTCGGGCTCGGGGAGGTCGGCGGCGTGGGCGAGCGAGCCGTCGGTGGCGGCCGGGGCCGGTGCGCCGCCCGTGCGGTGGGCGTAGCAGGCCGCCAGGTCGGTCAGGAACACATCGGTGGAGGTGCCGTCGAAGGCGATGTGGTGCGCGACGACCAGCAGGGTGGCGTGGGTCGGGCCGGTGCGCAGCAGGGTGAACCGTACGGGGGGTCCGGCCGCGAGGTCGAACGGCTCCGCGCTCGCGGCGGCCAGCTCGCCGGGCAGCCGTTCCGGTGTGGTGTCACGAACGGTCAGCGCGGGCGGCGGACCGGAGGTGAGCAGGGGGACCCCGTCCCGCTCACGGACGGTCAGGGCCAGGGCGGGGTGACGGTCGGCCACATCGGCGCAGGCGGCGGCGAGTGCGGCGGAGTCCAAGGGGCCGTCGAAGCGGACGGCGAAGGGCATGTGGTGGACGGAGCCGAGCGGCGCGATCCGCTCGTTGATCCAGATGCCCTGCTGGGCAGCGCTGGCCGGGGTGCTGGTCACAGGTCTTCCTCGGTCTGTTCGGCGTCGGGACGCGTGGCAGGAGTGGGGCGGGGGGCAAACGGACGGGGCGGGCGTAGCGAGGGGACAGGGGGAATGCGGGTGCGGTGGGGTGGTTCGGGGTGGAGGTGGGTGCGCGCGGAAGCGTGGTCGAACTCCCGCTGCTGCCCGGCACGGGTCGACGCGGAGGCGCGACCGGGCAGAGCGGTGCGGGGACGGGGCGGAGCGGAGGCGCGGGGACGTGTGCCCGGCGTCGGCGCTGACGGCGGGGCGGGGTGCGACAGGGGCGGGCGGCGGCCGTCGGCGAGCGACGGTGCTCGGTGGGCCGGCGCCGGGGCGGGTGACGCGGTCGGGGCGGGGGACGTCGGAGCCGGGGTCGTGGCGGTGGGGGCGGGTGCCGTCGGAGGCAGGTGGTGGTGCCGGAGCAGGTCGGCCGTCGGAGGAGCGACGGTCGGGACGGGTGCCCGCGAGGACGTGTCGACGATCAGGGCGGGCGACGCCCGGAGGGGGACGCCGGTCGAAGCGGGACAGGGGTCAGGACAGGCGATGCCCGGGACAGGACGCCGGTCGAAGCGGGGGACAAGGGTCTGAACAGGCCGATGGTCAGGACAGGGTGGCGGTCAGGACGGGCCGGTGGTCACGGCGGTTGTCAGGAGCCGGCGGCCGTGGTCAGGGCCGCGTGGAAGTCGTCGGCGAGCGCGGTGATGACCGGCTCGTCGAAGGCGAGCGCGTTGTACTGGATCCAGCAGTTCAGCGACCCGTCCGGCTTTTCCACCACGGTCAGTTCGGGGACCCCGAGGTCCCCGCCGGGCAGCGGCCAGGGCACGGTGGTGCCCCGCGGCAGCTCCCACGGTTCGCAGCGCAGGCCGGGCAGATGGGCGTCGGCGGCCCAGCTCTCGTACCGCAGCCAGGCAGGGAACGCCACCACATGCGGTTTGAACTCGGCGTAGGGGTACATCTGGTGGTCGAGCGCGCCGGTGGCGGCCCGTCGGACCCGCTCGGCGAGTTCGGCGAAGCCGGGGCCGCCGGAGCAGTCCACCCGCACCAGCAGGGACTGCACCAGACAGCCGACGGCCTGCTGCGCCTCGGCCCTGGTCCGGCCGGGGACCGGGGTCATGAGCACCAGGTCGGGGCTGTCGGCGCGGGCCGTGAGCAGTCCGCTCCACAGGGCGGCGACGGCCATGAACGGGGTCACACCGAGTGCGCCCGCCCGTTCCCGCAGCCGTCCGGCGGGGCCGGACCCGACGGTGAAGGGGTGCGCGACGGTGTGCACACGGTCGACGGCACGCCGCCCGGGGAAGGGATCGAGCGCGGACGGGGCGCCCGCGAGCGCCGTCGCGAAGTGCCTCCGGCCGCTCCCCCAGCGGTCGTTGGCCCAGCGCACCAGCTCCGGATAGGACAGTCCGGGGTCGGGCAGCCGGGGGGTGCGGCCCCTGCGCAGGGCGTCGTAGGCGAGGCCGAGTTCGCGCAGCAGGACGCCGATCGACCAGCCGTCGGCGACCATATGGTGCACGGCGAGCAGGACGATGTGGTCCTCGGGGCCCCGGGAGACGACGAGCAGCCGGGCCGTCGGGTCGGCCGCCAGGTCGGTGAGGCGGTCCCGTTCGGCGATGAGCAGGGCGTTCACCTCGTCGTCGGTGGCGCCGGGGGCGTCCTTCAGCGTGACGCGGGGGTGGGCCTTCTCGTCCAGCACGGTCCGGACCAGCCCGTGCACGCCGCCGGGCACGGGGACGAACCGTGTCCGCAGGGCGGGGTGGCGTTCCACGAGCGCGGACAGGGCGCGGCCGAGCGCGGGGCGGTCGAGCGGGCCGGTGACACGGAAGAGGGCGGTGACGGCGCCGACATCGCGGCCGTCCTCCTCGGCCATCCAGTCGAGGAAGTTCTCCTGCTGGCTGGTGAGCGGGATCTCGTGGTGCTGGGCCCGCAGGGCGCGCAGATAGGGCGGGAGCTGCGGGTCGGGTGCGCGGTCCACGGGGATGTCCCCGGAAGCGTGGGCGTCCGGGGTGGGTTCCCGGGCCGCCTCCCCGTCCAGCCAGGCGGCCTGGGCCCGCAGGGACGGCCGGCCGAAGACGAGGTCGGCGCCGGTGTCGACGCCGAACCGGTCGGCGACGGCGGTGGCGAGGTGCACGGCGCGGAAGGAGTCGCCGCCGAGGGCGAAGAACTCGTCGGCCGCGTCCCGTACCGGGCGACCCAGCACCTCCTGCCAGATCGCGGCGAGGCGCAGTTCGGTGGTGGTGCCGGGTGGTCGGGCGGCGGCCGGGGCGATGGCGGCGACGGCGCCCACGCCCGCAGGGGCCGCCGCGCCGGTGTCCGTGGCGCCTGCCGCGCTCGTCACACGGTCCCCGTCCGCCGAGTGTTCCCCGTCCGTCGCGAAGAGCGGGCGCAGTCGCCGCTTGACCACCTTGCCGGAGGCGTTGCGCGGCAGGTCGTCGGCGAGCAGAACGCGTACGGGCAGTTCGGCACGGGCGAGCCGGGTGCTGAGGAAGAGCCGGAGTGCGTCGAGGTCCAGACCACTGGCGGCGGGTACCACGACGGCGACCGGTACGGACCCCATGACCGGGTGCGGTACGCCCAGTGCCGCCGCGTCCGCGACGTCCGGGTGCTCGTGCAGCGCGTCCTCGATCCGGAGGGTGGAGACCTTGAGCGCCCCGGACTTGATGACGTCGCTCTCGCGGTCCACCAGGTACAGATAGCCGTCCTCGTCCAGCCGCCCGAGGTCGCCCATCCGTACCCAGCCGTCGCGGAAGACCGTGGCACCGGCGGCCGGGTCACCGGCGTACGAGCGCGGAGGGCCGGGCTGGCGCAGCCAGATCTCGCCCGTCCGGCCGGGCGGTACGGGGGTGCCGTCCGGAGCGAGGACGCGCAGGTCCCCGGGGTCGGTGGGGCGGCCCACCGCACCGGGCGGGGCCTGGCCGACGACGGCGGAGAGCTGCGCGGGAGCCGCTTCGGACGAGGTGTAGACGTTGACGACGGTGGCTTTCGGCAGGGCCTCGGCGAGGGCCCGGGCGACGGGAGCGGGGAGAGCGGCGGCGGAGGAGCTGAGCAGCAGGACGCTGGAGAGGTCGTGCCGGTCGGCCGCACCGGAATTGAGCAGTTCGATCGCCATCGACGGCACGAGGAAGACGGTGCCGACGCGGCGTTCCTCGATGGTCCGGCCGAACTCCTCGGCGTCGAAGCGCGGGAGGACCACGGTGGTGGGTGCGCCGGTGAGGGCGCTGATGAGCATCACCTGACCGGCGTTGGTGCCGATGGGGAAGGAGTGCAGGGCATGGCGCGAGTGGGCGTAGGGCCGGGGGCGGGGGTGGAGCCGCAGGCCCGCCGTGAGGTTGGCGTGGGAGGCGCGTACGCCTTTGGAGTCGCCGGTGGTTCCCGAGGTGCCGACGACCTGCGCGAGGTCGCCGGGGTCGGGACCCGTACGCCTGCGGCCGTGCGGTGAGCCGGAGCCGGTGAGGGCGTCGGGGGCGGGGCCCGTGTCCTCCCGGCGGAGCGGTGAGTCGGCTCCGGCCAGGGTGGCTCCGGCCGCCTCGATCTCGGACAGCGACAGGTCGGCGCCGCCCAGGGCGGCTCCCAGCGGCGGCAGTTCGGCCCCGCGCAGGACCGTCGTGGCACCGCAGATCCCGGCGAGCCGTACGGCCTCCGGTTCGGTGAGGTCGGCGCGGAGCGGCAGCGCCGCCGCCCCGGCGTGGTGGACGGCGAGGTTCGCGACCGCGTAGCCGTCCCATTCCCGGTCGGTGAAGCGCAGGGCGACGAGTTCGCCGGGCCGGACACCCGCGTCCGCCAGCCCCCGGGCGGCCCGGACGGCCCGTTCACGCCAGTTCCCGTAGGTCAGCGAGCCGCCGCCGCGTACCTCGATCGCGACCCGGTCGGGCTGTTTCGCGGCCCGGGCGTCGAGAAGGTCGGGAACGGTCAACGGTGCGGGCTTGGCGTTGATGACGTCCTCCAAGAGCGAACTCCCCGGGAGAATTTGTTCCGGGGATGCGAGGGCACAGGAGATGTTCACGGGCATGGCGCGCGGTTGTTGCCCTTGGATATGGTCTGGACCTTCGGCAGGGCATGCGAACAATAGCGTGCCTGTGTCGTAGTTGTGTCGCAATGATGGAGAGTTCATGGACATCGGTGGGCATCGGGTGCGTTGGCCGAACCTCGCCAGCACCTGAGCACAGCAACAAATCCCCTCGTCAGAGGGGGTGTATCAGCCAACTCCGCAGCAAGCCGGAGCCAGGGATCCTGGATCGCTCCGTCCCACGTCCACCCGCGTCACAGGTCCCCGTCCCACCGGAAAACGGGCTCCCCAACCGGGTTCACCCGCAACGACGTTCCGCGTCCGTCCGCACGTACCGGCAGCTCCGACCCCGCCCGCCGCCGTACCCGCGCCCGTCCATCGGAACGTCCCCCGCCAACCCGCACCACCCGTCGGAACGGACGGGAGCCGAGGCGGACGCGTCCCTCGGTCCCCAGCCCCGTCCTCACCCCACGCCCCCATCCCAAGGAGGAAGAACGCATGCTGTACGCGGGAATCGCCTGGTCAGCCGACGGTTACGACGTGGAGGTCATCGATTCCGACGGGAACCGGGCAACTGCCCCCACCCACTGGGGCGCCGAGCGCACAGCGGAGCTGACCGCCTGGCTCGGAGCGCCCGGCTCGTCGTCCGAACCTCCCCGCGCCGTGGTCGTCGAGAGCACCAACGGCCTCGTGGACGGGCTCTTCACGGCGGCCGGTCTGACGGTCTACCGCGCCGACCCCTGGGTACTTCCCGATCGGCCCGACTTCGGCTCCGTCCCGGCCCTGGCCCTCGCCGAACGGGCCAGGACCGACCTCGCGTCCCTCTCCCCGCTGACGGCGGAGGGCGGCGGCCAGACCGGCCGGGACGACGACTACCACGGCGGCATCCGGCGCAGCGCGGCGATCGAGGAAGAACTCACCAGGGCGGGCCGCTGGTTCCGCCACGGAGCACGCGACCGCCACGAGATCGCCCTGACCTTCGACGACGGCCCCGACCCGGTCCACACCGGTCAGGTGCTCGACATCCTCGCCCGCTACGGCGTGCACGCCACCTTCTTCTGCGTGGGCCTCCATGTGAACGCGCTCCCCGACGAGGTGCGGCGGATCGTGGCCGCGGGGCACAGCCTCGGCAACCACACCTGGTCGCACCCGTTCATGCCGGACCTGAGTCCCCGCCAGTTCCGGCTCCAACTGGAGCGGACCGACGACGCGTTCGACCGCGCGGTGGGCCGGGTGCCGACGGTCTTCCGCCCCCCGTACGGCTCGCGCACCCCGGAGACCCTGGGCGAACTCCTGCCCGGTGGGCCCGCCCTGGCCCTGTGGGACGTCGACTCCTGGGACTGGGCCCGTCCCGGCCCGGAGAAGATCGCCAGTACGGTGCTGGACCACGCCGGTCCGGGCTCCCTGATCCTGATGCACGACGGCGGCGGTGACCGCCGCCAGAGCGTGGCGGCCCTGCCGGCCGTGATCGAGGGGCTGCTGGAGCGGGATCTGCGCTTCGTGGCGGCGGACGCGCTGCTGGCCGGGGCGCGGGCGCGGAGCGCGGTGGCACACCTCGGGGAGTGACACCCGCGGCGACGAAGCCCGCCCGCCGGTCCCCGCCGACCGGCGGCGTGGGGACACCGCCGATCAGGACAGCGAGGCGAGGAGCCCGAGCCCCGGAGCCAGCACACCGGGCTGCCCGAGAGCGCGGAAGTCCGCCTCGACGGCCGCCAGGTCGAGGACTCCGGCGCGCACGGCGTGGTACCGGACGACCGACCAGAGGAAGACGTCGAGGTTGTCGAACTGCGTGCCGGCCTCGATGACTTCCTCCTCGTGGAACCACACCGCGACCCGGCCGCTGGTGAGCACGACGTAGTAGTTGCCTCCCCCGTCGGCGCCGATGGACCACACGTCGCCGTCGGAAAGCTCCGTCCGGTAGTCGGAGCCGAGTATCCGGCAGTCGTTGGCCTCGAAGTCGAAGGCGTACGACCAGCCGTGTATGTCGAGGCGCTGCGGCAGGGTCCCCGCGCGGACCCTGCGGTCGAAGCCGGACAACGCGGTCGCGGCGTCGGGCGGAAGCTTCGCGAGGAACGGTTCGACGGGGCGGGTCGACGCCGGGATACCGACCCGCGCGTCGCCGGGGAACCAGCGCGCCAGCTCGCTGTCCAGATCCCGATCCACGTATCCGGCCAGCCGGTCAACGGTGAGAGGCATGCGGTGAGGCTAGACCGAGGGGTCCTGCGGTGCCAAAAGGGGTCGGGGCGGGGGGCCTTGGCCCTGCGGCAGACCTGCCGCGGATCCCGGCTGGCGCCCGGGGTACGGGAAGCGGTGCCGTGGGACCAGGAGGTCCGAAGCCCGGCACGGATGTCCGCAACGGTGCCCGTGTGAGACGCCTGCGGGCAGTGTCCGTACCGGTCTTGCGCCGATCCGTCCGAGCGGATCCTCGCCGGAACCGACTCGCCTCATGCCCAAGTACACGAAGGAGCAGAGGTGGCGTTCACCATGAGACTCACCCTCGACAACGACTGGACGGTGACGGTGACGGTGACGGGCGATCCTCTGCGGATCAGCCCACGTTTCGACTTCCGGGACTTCCGTGTGCGCGTCGCGCCGTACGCGAACGTCGAGGAACGCGGACAGTTCCTTCTGGACACCTTCGGCAGTCAGCCGTGGTTGTGGGACACGCCGGACGAGCTCCGGTTCGATCAGGCGGGCCGGGAACTGATCGGCGCCGAGTTCCAGATCGCCGGTGAGGCCGCCGATGCCGAGGACTCCGCCCGCGTCCCCCTCACGCCCCTCGTCCGCCCGGGCGGGCTCCGCGCGGACGAGGCCCGGGACTTCCGCCTGGACGTGACCACAGAACTCTGCCGTTCCCCCGGGGATGCCGTGCTCACCGGCCTGCGCGACCTCGATGTTCTCGACGAGCCGCTGGAGGCCCGGATCGGCATCGCACCCGGCTTGGCGCTCCTGGTCCAGCACAACACCGTGGTCGGATGGAGCCTCACCGACCCCGTGCGGTACCTGACCACCGGCTTCGCCGCCCCGGACCCGGCTCCGCCGCTCCCGGTGACCCGAGTCCTGTTCACCACGTGCATGGACCTCGTCACCTCACCGCTGCTCGACCACGTGCGGGACCGCGAACCGGCCGCCCTGACCCGGCTCCGGGCACTCGACCGCGCCCTGCGCGACCAGCGCGAGGACCGGCACCGCGCCGACGCCCTGCTCGGCCTGATCGCCACCTACGTCGAGGACTACGCAACGTGAAGGTGAACCGGCCGGGACGACGGACACACCGGCCTGGCCCGGCTCCGGGGTGTTCATGGGCTTCGCCTGTCGCCCGATGAATCGTCGGAGGCCGGAGTTAACCACCGCTCGGCGTGCCCGAGGAAATTCGCTGTCGCGGTGGCCGGAAAGGGCAGAGGATCGCACCATGACAGACATGGGGGCGTTCCGGGACGCGGTCACCGCGTGGGCGGCCGACGGCGGGGGCGGCGACCGTGCGAGCGAGCTCGGCGCGCGGCTGCCCGTGCGGACGGTCGTCCTGCTGGAGGGCTTGAGCGACGCGGCGGCCGTCAACGCGCTGGCCGCGCGCCGCGGGCGGGATCTGGCGGCCGAAGGAGTCTGCGTCCTGTCGATGGGCGGTGCGACGAACGTCGGGCGCTTCGCCGGTCTCCTCGGGCCGTCCGGCCTCGGCCTTGACCTCACGGGGCTGTGCGACGAGGCGGAACGCCCGTACTACGACCGCGGTCTGGAGCGGGCCGGAGCGGCACAGCGGGAGTTCTTCGTCTGTGCGGCGGATCTGGAGGACGAACTGATCCGCGCGCTGGGTGTGCCACGGGTGGAGGAACTGGTCCGTGAGGAGGGCGACCTGCGCGCTTGGCGGACCTTCCTGCGGCAGCCGGCACAACGGGGTCGCGCCCCGCAGCAGCAGTTGCGGCGCTTCCTCGGCACGAAGAAGGGACGCAAGATCCGCTACGGCCACGTCCTCGTCGAGGGCCTCGGCCCCGACCGCACCCCCGCCCCGCTCGACCGCCTGCTCACCAGCCTCTGACCAGCGGTCGGGCAGCCTCTGACCACAATCGGTCGGCAGTATCCGACCACAACCGGTCGGCGGCCTCTGAACACCGGTCGACGCCGATCGTCCTCCCGGCCTCGCCAAGAGCACCGTCCACCCCGCCGCACGGGCCGGGCGGACCCGACCACCGCGGCTCGCCCACACACATCAGACGGCTGATGGCGCACGGCACCAAGGTCGGTACGGATGTTGACGATTTGGCCCCGGCGCGCGGCATGGCGGTGCCATGCTGAGCGCGCTGACGCGGGGCCTTGCGCCGCATCGGCTGTCGGGCATCATCAGACCGTCGCGGACCCGTCCCAGGGCGCTGATCAGGTCGCGGCCGTGTGGCCCGCGTCCTGGCCGTCGGCCCCACGGTCCGGTCCGTGGCTGTCGGCCGCCCCGCCACGGTTTCCCGAGGGGCCGGCCGGTCCCCGCCGTCGCGGCGCGGACCAGGGAAGGGGAACACCATCCTCATGTCTTCACGCTCCGCGTTACGCCCGGTGCCACGTGTCGGGTCGCGCCGCCGGTCGACCGCGTTGTTGGCCACCGGTGCGCTGCTCTGCTCCGGGTTCGTCGCGGTGGCAGTTCCGGCCGCGACCGCCGCCCCGGCGGTCGCGGGCGCACCGGCGGCGTACATCGCCAACAGCGAGTCGGACAACGTGTCGGTCGTGGACACGGCCACCGATACGGTGACCTCGACCGTAGCCGTCGGTGACAGACCGTCCGGAGTGGCGGTGACCCCCGACGGCGGCAGGGCCTACGTCGCCAACCGCGGCTCCGGTTCGGTGTCGGTGATCGACACCGCCACCGGCGCGGTCACCGCGACCGTCGCCGTCGGCGACGGACCGTTCGGCGTGGCCGCCGCTCCCGACGGCGACAGTGTCTACGTCACCAACTTCCAGTCCGACTCGGTCTCGGTGATCGGCACCGCGACGAACACCGTCACCGCGACCGTGCCCGTCGGAGCGCAGCCGAACAGCGTCGCGGTCGCTCCGGGCGGAGACCGCTTCTACGTCAGCAGCGCCTCCGCGGTCTCGGTGATCGACACCGCCACCCAGACCCTCATCGGCACGGTCCCCGTCTCCAGGCCCAACGGCCTGACGGTGACCCCCGACGGCGCCCGGCTCCACGTCAGCTCGCAGAACGCGGGCGTGGTCACCGTGATCGACACCGCCACCCGCACCGTCACCGGAACCGTCCCCGTCGGGAACAGCCCCTTCGGCGCCGCGGGGTCCCCGGACGGGTCCCGCGTCTATGTGACCAACATCGGTGGCAACAGCACGTCGGTCATCGACACCGTCACCGGCACGGTCGTGGACACCGTCGGTGTCGGCTCCACCCCGATCGGCGTCGCGGTGACCCCTGACGGCGGCGAGGTCTACGTCGCCGACAGCAACAGCGGCACCGCCTCGGTGATCGACACGGCCACCAACACCGTCACCGCCACCGTGCCCGTCGGCAGCGGTCCGTACGCCGTGGCGTTCGCCCCGGCACCCACGTCCTCCTCGGACATCGACGTCGATGTCACCGCGCGGCCGAACCTGGGCATCCTGGTCCCCTATCTCACCTACACCGTGACCGCCCGCGCGCTGGGCCCGGACGCGGTCACCACGGGTACCGTCACCGCCACCCTGCCGCCCGGTGCCACCGCCACCAGCCTGTCCCCCGGCTGCACCACCGCGACCGGCACCGTCACCTGCTCGTACGGCACCATCGCGACGGGAGCCGCGGCGAGCAAGACGTTCCGCGTCCCCCTGCACCTGCTGTCCCTCGGCACCGTGAAGGTCACCGGCACCCGGACCGCCTCCTCACCCACCGACCCCAACCCGGCCAACGACCGCGCCACCGCGACCTGCACCGTCGTCTCCATCCTCCTGGCCACCTGCGCCTGACCGTCCCGGCCCCGGCGGGCAGCCGAAACCCGCTGGGGCACCATCCGGGGAGCATGGCCGGCCGCCATCCCCCGCCCGGGCAGGCAGCGGGACTGCCGACTGCCCGGTCAAGGGGCGACGGTACGGCGCCCGTCCGCTCAGGCGGGGCGGAGGCCCTTGGTCAGTGACTCGACCACCATGTCGGCTCCCTGGGCGTTCGTCAGCTCCGGCATCTCGTGCGCGGCCATGGCGGTGAGCTGGACGAGCAGCGAGCGGGCCCAGCGGTCGGGAAGTCCGGGGCGGATGACACCTTCGCGCACCGCGCGGTCGATGAAGCCGTCGAGCCGCTCCATCAGCCGGCGGAGACGATCGGCCCCCGCCTCGTCCCGCACCTGCCGCACGTCCACCGGCAACCGTCTGCTGACGGCGATGATGCCTTCCGCATAGCGGTGCAGGGCGACCAGCACGGGCGCCTCGGTCAGCCGCGCCTCGGTGACGACCTGCTCGCAGGCATCGAGCTTGGCGGTATGGACCGCGGCCAGGAGCTCCTCGCGCGTGGTGAAGCGGCGGTAGACGGTACGCCGGTCGACCCCCGCCGCCACCGCGATCGCCGCGATGCTCGCGCCGGGGTCGGCCGCCAGCAGGCGCGCGCCGGTCCGGAGGACCGCGTCCAGGTTGCGTTCCGCGTCAGCTCTCATCGTGACCCGGAGTCTACGCGGAACAGCAGATGAGCCATCAACGATCCCAAAACTGTTGCGCATCCTCGATCAAATGTCCCATAGTTGTGGCACTTGATTCATTCGACGTGTCGTTCGCAGCGTCCGCACTCAGTCAGGAGTCACGCGTGAGCCCGGTCCGCCTGTCCGTGAAACTCAAGGAGGCCCTCGATGCCCGGATCTTCGTCACTGTGGCGACCCTGCGGCCCGACGGGAGTCCGCACCAGTCGGTGGTCTGGATCGGGAGGGAGGACGACGAGCTCTTCTTCGTGACCGGTGTCGACAAGCTCAAAGTCCGCCATCTGCGGCACGATCCACGGCTGGGCGTCATGGTGAACCCGCCGGACGAGCCGTACGGATACGCGTCGATCAGCGGCACAGCCCGGCTCGAAGGCCCGGGCAGCGGCGAGCGCATGGACCGACTGGCCGTCAAGTACACGGGCGTGACCTGGGCCGAGCACAACGCGGAATCCCACGCGGCCCTCCCGGAACTGGTGACCGTCCTCATCACTCCCGAGAAGATCGCGGCACGGTTCCTGTGAGCCGGGGGCACGAGCGAGGAGTACCGCGGTGAAGACCTACGTCATCACCGGCGGCACGGACGGCATCGGCGGGGCCATCGCCCGCACCTACCTGGACAGGGGACAGGAGGTGGTGGTGGTCGGACGCGACACGGCGAAGGGCGAGGCATGGCTGGAGACCGCGCGACGACGCGACGCGGCCTCCCGGGCGCACTTCCTCCGCGCCGACCTGAGCCTGCTGTCCGAGACCGGAGCCCTGCTCGACACGCTCCGTGCGTCCTTCACGAAGGTCGATGCCCTGGTGCTGTGCGCCCGGCACTTCCGTACCACCCGCCTGGTCACCGCCGAGGGATTCGAGAACACCTTCGCCCACTTCTATCTGAGCCGATTCGTCCTGAGCCACGGGCTGACCGGCCTCCTCGACTCCGCCGACGCCCCGGTCATCGTCAATGTCGCGGGACCCGGCGGCGAAGGGAAGATCCACTGGAACGACCTCCAGCTCACCCGGGACTACGACGGGCACACAGCCCTCACACAGGGCGGGCGGCTCAACGACCTGCTCGGCGTCTCCTACGCGGACCGCCGGCCAGGGACGAAAGTGCGGTACGTCCTGTTCCACCCGGGAACGGTCAGCACCGGATTCTCCGGGGAGTACACCCCGGACACCCAGGCCCGGATCGCCGACATCCGCCGAACCGCCCAACCGGTGGAGGAAGCCGTGCTCCCGATCATCCGCGTGCTCGACAGCCCACCCGACACCGCACTCAGCGCCTTCGTCCGGGACACCCCCCTCCTCCCCCAAGGCCCCGCATTCTCGGTCGAGCAGGCCCGCCGACTGCGTCTGCGTACCGAGGGGATACTGGCGGACCACGCCACAGCCATGAAGAGCGACTGACACGGCCCACCGTGCGGGCGGCTTGAGCGGCGGTCAGCCCTGCCGGTACGCCTCCAGCAGCAGCCGTGAATGGTCAGCCGGACCTGGTGGGACAGGCACCTCCGTGTGGTGAGGCCGGCGGCATTCCGCAGTACGCGCTGTGCGGCCTGAGTCGCTGACGCTTCATCAATTCCCAAGAGAGCCGGGCCACTTCGCGTGGTCCGGCCTCTTGTGTGCACCCCCTGGCATGGGCTAGATCTCTTCTCGCGATTGGTACAGACCATCTGACCCCACTCAGACAAGGCCACCAGTATGTTCAGACGCATCTCCGCGTTCCTGGCGACGGCTCTGCTCGCCTCGCTCGTCGCGGTCCCCTCGACCGCTCACGCCGATGACGACGACAGCCGCCGGCTGCCCGGCCACCGCGTGGCCTACTTCACCGGGTGGAGCGTCTACAGCGGCTTCTCCGCCAAGAAGGTCCAGGACTCGGGCCAGGCGGCGAAGCTGACCGTGATCAACTACGCCTTCGGCAACATCTCCCCCGAGGGCACCTGCTTCGCGGACAACCTGGCCGACCAGGCCGACGCCTGGGCCGACTACCAGCGCCCGATCGGCGCGGCCGACTCGGTGGACGGCGTCGCCGACACCTGGGACCAGCCGCTGAAAGGCAGCTTCAACCAGCTGCGGAAGCTGAAGGCGAAGAATCCCCACCTGAAGGCCGTCATCTCGATCGGCGGCTGGGGCTGGTCCAAGTACTTCTCGGACGTGGCCGCAACCGACGCCGCGCGCAAGAAGTTCGTGGCCTCCTGCGTCGACCTCTACATCAAGGGCAACCTGCCGCAGCTGGGCTCGCTGGAGGGCGGCCCGGGCAGCGGCGCGGGCGTCTTCGACGGCATCGACCTCGACTGGGAGCACCCGGGCGGCGACGGTCTGCCGGACAACTCGGTGCGTCCCGAGGACGGCCGCAACTTCACTCTGCTGCTGGCCGAGTTCCGGCGGCAGCTGGACGCGCTGGGCGGCGGCGGGCGGGGGCGCCACCTGCTGACGGCGGCCGTCGCCGCCAACACCGACGTGGCGGACCGGCTGGAGCTGCGGAAGGTCGCCCGCCAGGTGGACTACCTGAACCTGATGACCTACACGATGCACGGCTCCTGGGAGCCGCAGGGCCCGACCAACCACCAGGCGAACCTCTACACCGACCCGGCCGACCCCTCCGGCGTCGACCACAGCTACAGCGCGGACCGGGTGGTGCGGCACTACCTGGCCGGCGGCCTGCCGGCCCGCAAGGCGGTGCTCGGGGTGCCGTCCTGGGGCTACGGCTGGACGGGAGTACCCGCCGGGGCGAAGAACGGCCTCTACCAGCCCGCCACCGGCATGTCCCCGCGCGGCGGCGGCCAGCTGCCCTACAAAGCCGTCAAGGACCTGCCGGGCACCGTGCACACCGACCGCGAGCACGGCGCGGCCTGGAAGTACGACGGCACCGAGTTCTGGACGTACGACACCCCGGCCACCGCCGCCCAGAAGGCCCGCTACACCCAGCGGAACGGTCTCGGCGGCGTGATGGTCTGGTCCCTGGACGGGGATGACGCCCAGGGTTCGCTGATCACCGCGCTGGACCGCGGTCTGCGGCACTGACCCGCGGTCGCGACCCGGTGGCGGGCGGGGCGACCCGGCCGCCACCGGACGCGGCGGCCGAATACACAGACTCCCCACGGTCGCGGCGCTGGACGGCGCGCAGCTCCATCTGCGCGCCCCATGCCTCCATGGTGAGGCGGTTCTCGTCACACCAGAACCGCCTCGGAGCACACAAGCAGGGTCCGGTGACATTCCGGTACTCCGCCGCCGACTGCCGGCGATGACGCATTTCACGCAGCGACGCGGTGCGACCGTCACGGACGCCTCGGTCGATCGGTCGCACCCCTGCCGCACCACTCTCACCATCAGGTGTGGCTTCGACGGCGGTTCCTAACCCCGATACGCCTCCAGCAGCCGCAGCCACACCTCGCTGATCGTCGGATACGACGGGACCGCGTGCCAGAGGCGGTCGACCGGGACCTCCGCCGCGACGGCGATCGTGGCCGAGTGGATCAGTTCGCCGACGCCGGGGCCGACGAAGGTGACGCCCAGGACGATCTCGCGGTCGAGGTCGACCACCATGCGGGCGCGGCCGCGGTAGCCGTCGACGTAGAGGGACGCTCCCGCCACCGCCGCGATGTCGTGGTCGACGGCGCGTACGCGGTGGCCGGCGGCCTCCGCTTCGGCGAGGCTCAGGCCGACGGCCGCGGCCTCCGGGTCGGTGAAGACGACCTGGGGCACCGCCGCGTGGTCGGCGGTCGCCGCGTGGGCGCCCCAGCGGTCCGTCTCCAGGAGCGGTACGCCCTGGGCGCGGGCGGTGATCGCCGCCGCCGCGATCCGGGCCTGGTACTTGCCCTGGTGGGTGAGGAGCGCGCGGTGGTTGACGTCCCCGACGGCGTACAGCCAGGGGTGGCCCTCGACCCGCAGACTGTCGTCCACGGACAGCCAGCCACCGGGTTCCAGCCCGACCGTGCCGAGCCCGATGTCCTCGGTGCGCGGTGCCCGTCCGGTGGCGACGAGGATCTCGTCCGCCTCGATCCGTTCGCCGTTGTCGAGTTCGACCGTCACGGTCGGACCGTCGCGGCGCACCGAGGCGACCGAGGTGCCCGTACGGACATCGGCGCCCGCCGCACGCAGCGAGTCCGCGACCAGTTCGCCGACGAAGGGCTCCATCCGGGGCAGCAGCCCGTCGCCGCGGACCAGCAGGGTGACCTGGGAGCCGAGGCCCTGCCAGGCGGTCGCCATCTCGACGCCGACGACACCCCCGCCGACGACCACGAGCCGTCCGGGGGCGTGATCGGCGCTGGTCGCCTCGCGGCTCGTCCAGGGCCGGGCGTCGGCGAGCCCGGGCAGCGGAGGGACGATCGCGCGGCTGCCGGTGCACACCGCGACCGCGTGCCGCGCGGTGAGCGTACGGGTGACCCCGTCGGGGTCCGTCACCGTGACCCGGCGGGGTCCGTCGAGGCGGCCCTGGCCGCGGTAGAGGTCGGCGCCCGTCGAATCCACCCAGGCGACCTGGCCGTCGTCCTTCCAGTGGGACGTCATGTCGTCGCGGTGCGCCAGGACCGCGGCGGTGTCCAGCGGCCCGCCCACGGCGCCGTTCAGGCCCGGGGTGCGGCGGGCGTCCGCACGGGCGATCACCGGCCGCAGCAGTGCCTTGCTGGGCATGCACGCCCAGTACGAGCACTCGCCGCCGACCAGTTCGCTCTCCACCACCGCCGTGCTCAGCCCCGCCGCACGGGTCCGGTCGGCGACGTTCTCCCCCACCGGGCCCGCGCCCAGCACCACCACGTCGTACTCGGTCGTTTCCGTCATGGGGCCAGTCTGGCCTCAGGTGTGGTCCGAAGCCACACGGGTACGCGGCCGATGGGCCGCCCCGGGGACACCGGCCGCCCGGTCACCGCGAGGGACCGGGTGACCGCCCGGAGCGACCATGACATCGGAATACGCCGGGGGCCGTCACCGTTGTGCCGAGCGGTGCCTACGGCCCCGTACCGTCACCCCGGCCCCCGTACCAGGAAGAAGGCAGTGGACATGACCAGCACCATGGAATTGACCAAGGAGAACTTCGACCAGACCGTCTCCGAGAACTCGTTCGTGGTGATCGATTTCTGGGCGGAGTGGTGCGGGCCCTGCCGTCAGTTCGCACCGGTCTACGAGAAGACCGCCGAGGCCAACCCGGACCTGGTGTTCGCCAAGGTCGACACGGAGGCGCAGCCGGAGCTGGCGCAGGCCTTCGAGATCCAGTCGATCCCCACGCTGATGATCGTGCGTGACCAGGTCGCGGTGTTCGCACAGCCCGGCGCGCTGCCGGAGGCGGTGTTCACGGACGTGCTCCGTCAGGCGCGGGAGCTGGACATGGACGAGGTCCGCAAGTCCATCGCGGAGGAGAAGCAGGGCGAGAAGCAGGGCGGGGAGCAGTCGGTCTGATCCACGCGCGTCCACGGCCGGTGTCCGACGGACACCGGCCGTACGCATGCCCTGTCCGGGACCGGGGAGGCGGAGCGGTGCCCGGGCGGCGGATCAGGGGCGGCACCCGGTTCCGCCCGGACGGGTGACACCTGGCCGTGCCCCGCTCCGGAGCGGGCGGCGCCCGTCCGGGGCGCGCCCTCGATCGCACATGATCACCAACCGGTCAGATCACACATGCTCACCCCCCGGTCAGAACGGGTACCCCGGTACCGCACCGCGGACCGTCGTCCAGCGCAGCTCGGTGAAGGCGTCCGCGTTGGCGTCGCCGCCGAACCTGGCCCCGTTCCCCGACGCGCCGGTCCCGCCGAAGGGCGCCACCGCCTCGTCGCCGATCGTCTGGTCGTTGATGTGGGCGACCCCGCTCGGGACCCGTTCGGCGAACGCGAGACCCCGTGCGGTGTCCCGGGTGACCACGCCGAGGGACAGCCCGTACTCGCTCGCGGACGCGAGCGCCGCGGCCTCCTCCCAGCTGCCGAAGGCCCGGACCGGCGCCACCGGACCGAAGACCTCGGCGGCGTACGCGGGGGTGCCGTCGTCCACGCCCGCGAGCACCGTGGGGCGGTAGAACAGGTCCTCGTACGTGCCGCCCGCCACGAGTTTCGCCCCGGCCGCGGTACTGGCCGTGACGAGTTCGTGGACCTTGTCGCGCTGACGCCGGTCGATGAGCGGGCCGAGATGGACCGGCGCGCGGAAGGGGTCCCCCACCGTCAGCGACTCGGCCTTGGCCGCGAGCCGTTCCACATACTCCCCGTACAGGGAGGTGTGCACGAGGTGACGGCCGGTCGTCATGCATATCTGGCCCTGGTGGAAGAACGAGCCCCAGGCCGCCGCGGAGATCACGGCGTCCAGGTCGGCGTCCTCCAGGACCACCAGCGCGGAGTTCCCGCCCAGTTCGAGGTGGGCCCGCTTGAGCAGCCGTCCGGCGCTCTCCCCGACCTCGCGGCCGGCGGCGGTGGACCCGGTGAACGAGATGACGGGGGTGCGGGGATCGGCGACCAGCGCGCGGCCGGTGTCCGGGCCGCCGGGCAGGACGTGCAGCAGGTCGTCGGGGAGTCCGGCGGCGGCGAGGACTGCGGCGAGCGCGAGTCCGCCGCAGACGGCAGTGCGCGCGTCGGGCTTGAGGACGACGGCGTTGCCCAGGGCGAGGGCGGGCGCGACGGAGCGGATGGACAGGATCAGCGGCGCGTTGAACGGCGCGACGACCCCGACCACGCCGACGGGCACCCGGCGGCTGTACGAGAGCCGGTCGCTCCCGGTGGCGAGGACCTGGCCGGTGGGTCGGGAGGCCAGGGCGGCGGCCTCGTAGCACTCCTGCGCGGCGACGCGCAGCTCGAAGTCGGCCATGCCCGGTACGGCGCCGGCCTCCCGGACGAGCCAGTCCCGCAGCTCGTCGGTGTGGGCGGCGAACAGATCGCCCGCGCGGCGCAGGACGGCGGCCCGCCGGGTGTGGGGCGCCGCGGCCCAGCCGGGCTGTGCGGCGAGGGCCCGTGCCGTGGCGCCGGGCACGTCCCCGGGTGCGGCGAGCCGGAGTGTGGCCAGTGGGGCGCCGGTGGCCGGTTCGACGACCTGGTGGTCCGGACCGGTCAGGCGCGGGGACCGGGAGGCGAGCGGGTCGAGCGGGGTCATGTGTGTGTCGCTTCCGTCTCTTCGGTTCGGGGTGGACGCCCCGTCCCGGGTGGCGGGGCGGGGCGCGGGGGCGGCCGGACGGCGTTCGGCCGTCCGGCCGCCTCCGGTCACCGCGTCAGGACGGGGTGGCCACCGGGTGGAACGGGGGCGGGGTCATCCGCTCTCGCGCTCCACCAGTTCCGCGCCGAGCAACTGCCGCGCGGGCGGTTCGGCGCTGGGGTCGCTGACCATCCGGTCGACCAGCTCGGCCAGTTCCTGGCCCGAGGGCAGTTCGACGCGCACCGTGCTGAGCCGGGGCCGCAGCAGCCGTCCCAGCATCAGATCGTCGGCACCCACCATCCCGGTGCCGTCGGGGACGGCGATGCCCTCGTCCTGGAGGGCCCGCATCAGCAGCATCGCGTACTCGTCGTTGTACGCGAAGACGCCGTCCAGTCCGAGGGAGCGCCAGCGTGCGGCGAGCCGCGCCGCCGCGCCCTCGTCGTAGGGGAGCGCCACCTCCACCACCTGGGCAGCGGTTCCCTCCGCACTCTCACGGACACCGTCGGCACGTGGCCGTGAGAAGGCTTCGAGGCCGGGCTCCTGGGGGATGATCACACCGATCCGGCGGCGGCCCCGGGCCAGCAGATGGGCGCCCGCGGCGCGGCCCACCGAGCGCTGGTCCATCAGCAGCGCGTGCGCGCCGTCGACCTGGTAGGGGCCGAAGGTGATGACGGCTCGCGCGCCGGAGCGTTTGAGCAGGGCGACGCCCTGCGGGCCCAGATCGTGGGCGCCGGGGGCGAGGACGGCGACGGGCCGCAGTTCGGCCCAGGCGCGGGCCGCCTCCTCACCGGTCAGTCCGACCCGGCCGTACTGGACGACCGTGTAGTCCAACCGGCTGAGGGACCACTGGAGTTCACTGAGGAAGCGGTTGTAGAGCGGTCCGACGGAGACCGCCGGGGTGGGCATGAGGACCATCCGGCTGTGCCCGGCGCGCAGACTGCGGGCCGCGGCGTGCGGGACGTAGCCGAGTTCCTTGGCGGCTTCATGGACGCGCCGCCGGGTGGGTTCGCTGATCCGCACGGCGTTGGTGTTGTTGAGGACATAGGAGACGGTGGCCCGGGAGACGCCCGCGAGGCGTGCCACATCGGCGCTGGTGGGCACTGCGCGGGTCAGGGGCCGTGGAGACGAACGGGACTGCGGGACGACCTGGTCGGATGAGGACCTGGTGACATTGACGGACCTCGTCGGAGGGGAGTCCTGGCGGGAGGCAAGCGCACGCCGTGGAACGGGCTCCCGTGCGGCGGACTGTTCGGGTACACGCACTAAGGGCTGCTCGGGTATCTGCACCATGACGCTCCGCATCCTTCCATGGGTCCGAGCGATGATTTCGGCCTACCCGGAACCAGCCAACTGCCCCTGCCCCCAAGGCATTCGGTGCATGACACACGCTCCGGTCCGCTCGCCGGGCGAGGGACACCGTCCCGCGCACGAGGACCCCAGCTCACATGCGCGAGGACGCCCGTCGTGCGCACGAGGGCACCGTTCCCGTGTGCGAGGACCCGGCCCGCGCGAGGAGCGCCGTACGCCGCACACCACCGCACCGCCACCCGGCCGGTGCCCCCGAAGCGGCACGCCCGCCCATGAGCCCGGCGCCCGGCGGACCCCGGGCGCCGCCAAGCCCTACCGTGGCCCTCATGACCGCTCATCACGAGGACCCCGCGGCCCCGGGCCGCTCCGGCCCGCACGCCACCGCCGACGCCGCGCCCGACTCCGTGCGCCGGGTCCGTACCGAGTACGCGCCCGACCACGACGGCGACCCGGACCCCGGGGAGATTGTGTGGACCTGGGTGCCGTACGAGGAGAACGACGGACGGGGCAAGGACCGTCCGGTGCTGGTCGTCGCCCGGGAGGCGGGCGGCACCCTGCTGGCCGTACCGCTGTCGAGCAGACGTCATGACCGGGACCGGGAGTGGGTGCCGATCGGCAGCGGGCCGTGGGACCGGGAGGGCCGGGACTCCTGGGCGGGTCTCGACCGGGTGCTGAGGGTCCACGAGGACGGGATGCGCCGTGAGGCGTGCGCGCTGGACCCGACACTTTTCGGCCAGGTGGCCGCACGGCTGCGGGAGCGCTACGGCTGGTCCTGAGCGGCCCGCGGCGCCCGCCGGTGCCCTGACCGGGGCCCGATGGCGTCGGCGCGGGAGTTCCTCCCCGCGGCGGCGCCCGCGGTCGCGCGCTCCCGCGCGCTCACCCATGCTGGTGCTCGGTTCCCGCACCGGGGTCGCGCCCCGGCCGCAGGTTCATGGTGGACGGTCCGTGCACATATGTCCCGGGCACCATTGCCGCGGCCGAGGTGCGCTCTTGTGCGGGCGGCCTTGAGCGTCTTGGGTGGGACGAGTACCGCCGAACCGGGCCATCCCCGGCCCGGTCGGCCCATGGTTCTCCACCCGAGGATCTGGAGGGTCCCCAGCATGACCGAGGGAGACTGTACGCCGTCCGCCGTGCTGGTCGCGGACGCGGATGTCGAGGCGCTGGTGCGCGGCATCTGCTTCAAGACCGGCCCACCCCGCGCGATCGGGGTCGAACTGGAATGGCTGGTCCAACCGGCCGGACGACCGCACGAACCGGTAGCACCCGACCGTCTGGACGCCGCCTACGCGGCACTGCGCGACCTGTCCCTGAGTTCGGCGCTGACCGTCGAACCGGGCGGACAGCTGGAGCTGAGTTCCGCGCCCGCCCGTTCGCTCATGGAATGCGTGACGGCCGTCTCGGCCGACCTGGCCGCCGTCCGCGCGGCACTGGGCCCCCTGGGCCTGGCTCTCGCCGGTATCGGCACGGACCCCTGGCGCAAGCCGACCCGCTGGCTGCGCCATCCCCGCTACGACGCGATGGAGACGTATCTCGACCGGACCGGGCCCGCCGGCCGGGCGATGATGTGCTCGTCCGCCTCGGTGCAGGTGTGTCTGGACGCCGGGTACGAGGAGCCGGGTCCGCTGGGGCTCGGCCGGCGCTGGCGGCTGGCCCATCTGCTGGGTCCGGTGCTGGTGGCCGTCTTCGCGAACTCGCCGCTGGCCGAGGGGCACCCGACGGGCTGGCGTTCCACCCGGCAGGCGATGTGGGCGGGCATCGAACCGGGACGTTCCGCCGCTCCCCCGCTGGACGCGGAGCCCCGTTCCGGCTGGGCGCGGCGGGTGCTGGACGCGCCGGTGATGTGTGTGCGCACCGACGACGGCCCCTGGCTGGTCCCCGACGCGCTGTCGTTCCGGGAGTGGATACGCGGCGGACTGCCGCGCCCGCCGACCCGCGCCGATCTCGACTACCACGTGAGCACACTGTTCCCGCCGGTCCGGCCGCGCGGTCATCTGGAGCTGCGGATGATCGACGCCCAGCCGGGTGACGACGGGTGGATCGTGCCGCTCGCGGTGACGGCCGCCCTGTTCGACGACCCGCAGGCCGCGGAGACGGCGTACCGCTGTGTGAAGTCCCTCGCCGAGCGGACGCGGGGGCTGCCCGCCCCGGGCAACGAGCTGTGGCTGACGGCAGCCCGGCGGGGTCTGGGTGATCCGGAGCTGCACGACGCCGCCCTGGTGTGTTTCGCCGCCGCGTGCGAGGCGCTGCCCCGGCTCGGCGCGTCCCCGGAGGTGATGCGGGCCGCGGCGGAGTACCGCGACCGGCACACGGCCCGGCGGCGCAGTCCGGCCGACGACCTGATCGACGGTTTCACCCAGCACGGGAAGGACCTGCTCGTATGACCGAGTCCGCCGGCCCCGTCGAGGACACCGGGGCGCTGAGGGAACGCGCGCGGGACGCCCTGCTGGCCGCCCGGGACCGCACCGCGCGGCTCACGGACTGCGTCGAGGACGGGGAGCTGACCACGCAGGTGTCACCGCTGATGTCGCCCCTGGTGTGGGATCTCGCGCACATCGGCAACCAGGAGGAGCAGTGGCTGCTGCGGGCGGTGGCCGGTCGGGAGGCGATGCGCCCGGAGATCGACCCGCTGTACGACGCGTTCGAGCATCCCCGCGCGTCCCGGCCGGCGCTGCCGCTGCTGCCCCCGGCCGAGGCCCGTTCGTACGCGGCCGAAGTACGCGGCCGGGCGATGGACGTGCTGGACAGCGCGCCGCTGGCCGGTTCGCCGCTGACGGACGCGGGGTTCGCGTTCGGGATGATCGCGCAGCACGAACAGCAGCATGACGAGACGATGCTGATCACCCATCAGCTGCGCACCGGCCGACCGGTGCTGAGCGCGCCCGGCCCGGAGCCGGTGTCCGGCTTCACCGGTCCGGCCGAGGTGCTGGTGCCGGGCGGGCCGTTCACCATGGGGACGTCGACCGAGCCATGGGCTCTGGACAACGAACGGCCCGCGCATCACCGGCTGGTGCCGTCGTTCTTCCTGGACACGACCCCGGTCACCAACGCGGCGTACCAGGTGTTCCTCGCGGACGGTGGTTACGACGACCCGCGCTGGTGGGACCCGCGCGGCTGGGAGCACATCCGCTCGCGGGCGATCGCGGCTCCGCTGTTCTGGCGCCGGGAGAGCGGTGGCTGGCTGCGCCGCCGGTTCGCGGTGACCGAGCCCGTCCCGCCGGACGAGCCGGTGCTGCACGTCAGCTGGTTCGAGGCCGACGCGTACGCGCGCTGGGCGGGACGGCGGCTGCCGACGGAGACGGAGTGGGAGAAGGCCGCCCGGCTCGACCCGGCGACCGGCCGCTCCCGCCGCTATCCGTGGGGCGACGACGATCCGGCGCCCGGGCACGCCAACCTCGGGCAGCGCCATCTGCGGCCCGCCCCCGCCGGTTCCTATCCGGCCGGACAGTCCCCGCTGGGTGTACGGCAGTTGATCGGGGACGTATGGGAGTGGACGTCGAGCGGGTTCCTGCCGTACCCGGGGTTCACCGCGTTCCCGTACCGGGAGTACTCGGAGGTGTTCTTCGGCGGTGACCACAAGGTGCTGCGCGGCGGCTCGTTCGCGGTGGGTCCGGTGGCGTGCCGGGGCACCTTCCGCAACTGGGACCATCCGATACGGCGGCAGATCTTCTCCGGATTCCGCACCGCCCGCGATGTGACGCCCGCCGACGGTGTGCCCATGGGGGTCGGCTGATGTGCCGTCATGTGGCTTATCTGGGTGAACCGGTGGCGATGGGCGAGATCCTGCTGACCCCGCCGTACGCGCTGTACCGCCAGTCGTGGGCACCGCGCGAGCAGCGGCACGGCACGGTCAACGCGGACGGTTTCGGCGTCGGCTGGTACGCGGACGGCGATCCGGTGCCCGCGCGGTACCGGCGGGCCGGGCCGCTGTGGGGCGATCTGTCGTTCGCGGACCTCGCGCGGGTGGTGCGTTCCGCCGCGCTGCTCGGGGCGGTGCGTGACGCGACGGAGCCGGGCGCCGACGGGGAGGCCGCGGCGGCGCCGTTCGCGTCGGGGCCATGGCTGTTCAGCCACAACGGCGCGGTGAAGGGGTGGCCGCACTCCCTGGCGGGGCTCGCCGCCGGGCTGCCGCCCGCCGAGCTGCTGTCGCTGGAATCGCGCTGCGACTCGGCCCTGGTGTGGGCGCTGCTGCTGCGGCGCCTCACCTTCGGCGACCCGCCCGGCCAGGCCCTCGCCGACACGGTCGCGGAGGTCGCCGCGGCGGCCCCCGGGTCCCGGCTGAACCTGCTCCTCACCAGCGGCGACACGATCGCCGCGACCGCCTGGGGCGACACCCTGTACGTCCGGGCGGTCGCCGGGGGCGGTACGGTCGTCGCCTCCGAGCCGTACGACGACGACCCCCGCTGGCACCAGGTGCCCGATCGCACCCTGCTGACCGTCACCCGCACCGAAGTCCGGTCGACCCCGCTCAAGGAGCCCGTCGCGTGAGCCCGTTCCGCGTCACCCGTACGCTGCCCGAGGACGCCGCAGGCGCCGCGCTGCGCGCCGATGTGCTGGCCGGTCTGACCGGCACCCCGAAGACGCTGCCGCCGAAGTGGTTCTACGACGCGCGGGGCAGTGAGCTGTTCGACGAGATCACCACCCTGCCGGAGTACTACCCGACGCGCGCCGAGCGGGAGATCCTGCTGGAGCGATCGGCGGAGATCGCCGCGGCGACCGGCGCCCGGACCCTGGTCGAACTGGGTTCCGGCTCGTCGGACAAGACCCGTCATCTGCTGGACGAGCTCACGGACCTCGCGGTGTACGTCCCGGTGGACGTCAGCGCGAGCGCCCTGGAACAGGCGGGGGCGGCGCTGCTCGCGGAGCGTCCCGGACTGGACGTGCACGCCCTGATCGCGGACTTCACCCGCCCGGTGGCCCTGCCGCGGACCCCGGGTCCCCGGCTGGTCGCGTTCCTCGGCGGCACCATCGGCAATCTGCTCCCCGGGGAGCGGGCCGCCTTCCTGGCGTCGGTACGGTCCCTGATGTCCCCGGGGGACGCGCTGCTGCTCGGCACCGATCTGGTGAAGGACGAGCGGACGCTGGTGGCGGCCTACGACGACGCGGCGGGGGTGACGGCGGCGTTCGACAAGAACGTGCTGTCCGTCGTCAACCGTGAGCTGGGCGCCGACTTCGACCTGGACCGCTTCGACCATGTGGCGCACTGGGACCGCGAGCGGGAGTGGATCGAGATGCGGCTGCGGGCGCGGACCGCGATGACGGTGAAGGTCCCCGCGCTGGACCTCGCCGTCCACTTCGCGGCCGGTGAGGAGCTGCGGACCGAGGTGTCGGCGAAGTTCCGTGCGGCGGGTGTGCGCGAGGAACTGGCGGCGGCGGGACTGGAACGCACCCACTGGTGGACGGACGGGGGTGACCGGTTCGCGCTGTCGTTGAGCGTGGCGCGCTGAGCCCGGCGCGCAGATACGTGACGCGCGCTGAGCCTGACGCGCGCTGAGCTCTCGGCGGCGTCCGCCCGGGTGGGTGGGCGCCGCCCGCGGACCGCGCCCCCGCCCCGGGACCCCCGGGCGTACCTCGGCGGCCCCCGGAGCCGATGGCCGGGCGCCCTCCGGGGTACCGCGAGGGATCAGGCGGGATCAGGTGAGCGCGCGGGTGATCCGCTCGGACGCCTTGCGTGCCTCGGTCTCCATGTCGCGGCCGTTGAGCACCGCCGACATGTACTCCTTGATCGGGTTGTCGGCCTCGACGTTCGCCCAGTCGGGCGAGTTCGGGGTGGCCCGGCCGCGCGCGGCGCCCTCGGCCATCGCGGCGACACCCGGCTCCCCCGCGACGACCCGGGCGAGGGTGGTCTTGTTGGGCACGTAGTCCATGGTCCGGGCGAGCTCGGTCTGCCATTCCTCGCCCGCGAGGGCCTTGATGACGGCGAGGGCGGAGCGGCGGTCCGGGGTGCTGTCGGGGACGACGAGGACGGAGCCGCCGGTGAAGACGGCGGCGCGGCGGCTCGCCAGCTTGCCCGGTATGGCGAAGTAGCCGAGCTTGTCCACGATCGCGGGGTTGGCCTTCTCGATGGCGCGGGCGGCGCCGGGGACCGCGACGATCTGCGCGATGTTCCCCTTGGCGAACTCGTCCGCCTGCGGCGGGTGCTCCTCGTCGGCGTTCTTCGGACCCTTGCCGAGGGCCTGGAGCTCCGCGTAGAACTCCATCGCGCGCATGGCCTCGGCGGAGTGCAGGGTGCCTTCCCAGCCACCGGAGCGGTCGCTCGCGAGCTCGCCGCCCTCGTCCCAGACGAATCCGGAGAAGGTGTACCAGTCCTGACCGGCGAGGTAGATGCCCTGCTTGTTGTCGCTGTTGAGCGTCTGGGTCATCGACAGCCACTCCGCGCGGGTCCGCGGTGTCTTCTTGAGACCGGCGTCGGCCCAGATCTCCTTGTTGTAGATCACGACACGGTTGGCGGCGTACCAGGGGATGCCGTACTGACGGTTGTTGAACCGCCCCGGCTCGGCGAGACCGGGAACCCAGTCGTCCATCCCGAGGTCGCGGGCCGACTCCAGGGTGAGCTCCATCAGCCCGCCCTGGTCGACGTACTGGGCGACCTGGGTGTTGCCGACCTCGATGACATCGGGGCTGTTGCCGTCGTTCGCGCCGAGGACGTTCATGACCTTCTCGCCGATCCCGACCCATTCCTGGATCTGGATGTCGAGCTCGATGTCGTCGTGCTCCTTGCCGAAGGCGTCGGAGAACTTCTTGATGAACGCGTCGGACGCGCTGTCCTTCATCAGCCACACGGTGACCTTGCGGCGATCCGCGGTCCGGCCCGGCAGCACGCTGCAACCCGCGGCGAGGGCCGCGGTGGATGAGGCCAGGGCCAAGGACAGGACGGTACGTCGGCGGGGCATCGCGTGTGTCGCTTTCTTCCAACATCAGGGGGAACGTGAACCCGATGTGGGGGAAGAGCTTAAAGCTCATACGGGTGCGACCGAAGTTTGGTATGCGTCAAGACGCAGGTCAAGAGGCTGAGCCAGGTCTCTGAGTTTACCGTGAGGAAGGACATCAAAATGAGGCGAAGAGGAGAACTCCCATGTCGGACCACACCTACCGCGTCACCGAGATCGTCGGCACCTCGCACGAGGGCATCGACCAAGCGATCCGCAACGGCGTAGGGCGGGCCTCACAGACCTTGCGCAACCTGGACTGGTTCGAGGTCACACAGGTACGTGGCCAGATCGAGGACGGTCAGGTGGCGCATTACCAGGTGGGACTGAAGGTGGGCTTCCGTATCGAGGAATGACCGGCTCCTCTTCGGTGTGCGCGGCCACCGGGCACTCCCCAGGCCGGAACTCGATGAGGGAAGTCTCACGGAACGCAACCCCCGTGCGGCGGCGGCCCCCGGCGGGCGGGAAGCGCGGCATGCTCCCGGTGGCCGGTGGCCGGTGGCCGGACCCGGTCAGGTGCGTCCCGTCCGCCCCTGCGCGTCACGCAGTGCCGCCGGGGTCACCGCCCAGCCCGCCCGCACCACCCGGATGCCCGCGCGCCGCGCGGCGTCGCACACGAGTTCGTCGTCGTCCACGAACACCCGGATGTCCCGGGTGCGCCTCAGCCGCTCCAGTGCCTCCAGCTTGGTGCGCCGCGCCGGGCGGCGGTCGTCGTTGCGGCGCATCAGCAACCGGCCGTCGGGGAGTCCCTGCGCGGCGAGCCAGTCCACGGTGTCCCGTCTGCACCGCTCGGGACGGCCCGTGAGATACAGCACCTCGCACTCGTCGGCGCTCTCACGGGCCAGTGCCACGCCCTCCGCGAGCGGCGGATCGTCGGGGGCCGCGGCGAAGAAGGCGGACCAGTCCCGGGGACGGCTCTCCAGGAAGTGTGCCCGGTGGGCGGTGTCCGCGAGGGTTCCATCGAGGTCGAAGACGGCCAGAGGCCTGCTGTGTTCCCGCATCCCCCCACCGTAGGGCCCGGCGTCCGGTGGCGCGGCGAGCGCGGGGCGGGGGCCGCGGGACGCGCGGGGACCGGCCGGGCCCGGTGGGAATCATGAGGCCGCCGGTGCGTTGAACAGGGTGTGAGTTCCGTACTGGCGTCCACCCGATTCTCCGTCCTCGACCGCTCGCGCATCCGCGAGGGGGAGGACGCTCCGCAGGCGTTGCGCGACACGGTCGCGTTCGCGCGGGAGGCCGAGCGGCTCGGCTACCACCGCTTCTGGGTGTCCGAGCACCACGGGGTGCCCGGGGTCGCGGGGTCCGCGCCGACCGTGCTCGCCGCGGCCGTCGCCGCCGCGACGGCGACCATCCGGGTGGGGACCGGTGGGGTGATGCTCCCCAACCATCAGCCGCTGGTCGTCGCGGAGCAGTTCGGGGTGCTGGAGTCCCTCTTCCCCGGCCGGATCGACATGGGCCTCGGCCGTTCGGTCGGCTTCACCGACGGGGTGCGCAAGGCACTCGGCCGGGACAAGGACGCGGCCGGGTCGGACGATTTCGCCGGACAGCTCGCCGAGCTCCTCGGCTGGTTCGCGGGCACCTCCCCCACCGGGGTACGGGCCCGGCCGGCCGAGGGGCTGCGGGTGCCGCCGTTCGTCCTCGCCATGGGTGAGGGCGCCGATATCGCCGCCGCCGCGGGACTGCCCCTGGTGATCGGTGATCTGCGGGACGCCGAGCGGATGCTCCGGGGCGTGGAGCGGTACCGGGCCGCGTTCCGTCCGTCGGTGTGGTCGCCCGAGCCGTACGTCGTCATCTCGGGTGCGGTGGCCGTCGCCGCCACGGAGCGCGAGGCGCGGCGGCTGCTGGTCCCGGAGGCGTGGGCGATGGCGTACTCGCGCACCCATGGGAGCTTTCCGCCGCTGGCGCCCGTGGAGCGGATCGAAGCCCGGACGATGACCGCGCGGGAGCGCGGATTCCATGACGCGGCTCTCGCGGGCCGGCTCCACGGGACCCCGGAGCGGGTCGCGGCGGAGCTGGAGTCGCTGGTCGTGCGCAGTGGCGCGCAGGAGGTGCTGGTGACGACGAGCGGCTACGACCGTGTGGCGATGCTGGACTCCTACCGGGAGCTGGCCCGGCTGGCGGGACTGGGCACCGCCTAGCATCGTGGGGCCGACCCCTGTCCTGCCTTGTCCCACCTCGTACGGAGATACCGCGATGTCCCACCCCCACGATCCGTATGTCCGTGTCCGGGGCGCCGGTGAGCACAATCTGCGCGGGGTGGACGTGGACATCCCGCGCGAGGTGCTGGTGGTGTTCACCGGGGTGTCGGGGTCGGGCAAGTCGTCGCTGGCGTTCGGGACGGTCTACGCGGAGGCCCAGCGCCGGTACTTCGAATCGGTCGCGCCGTACGCGCGGCGGCTGATCCATCAGGTCGGGGCGCCGCGGGTCACGGAGATCACGGGGCTGCCGCCGGCCGTCTCGCTCCAGCAGCGGCGTTCCACCCCGACCGCCCGGTCGTCGGTGGGCACGGTGACGACCCTGTCGAACTCGCTGCGGATGCTGCTGTCCCGCGCGGGGACCTATCCGCCGGGTGCCGCCCGGCTCGACTCGGACGCCTTCTCCCCGAACACGGCCGCCGGGGCCTGCCCCGAGTGCCATGGGCTGGGCCGGGTCCACCGCACCACCGAGGAACTGCTCGTCCCGGACGGCTCGCTGTCGATCCGGGAGGGCGCGATCGCCGGCTGGCCGGGCGCCTGGCAGGGCAAGAACCTGCGGGACGTCCTGGACGCGCTCGGCCATGACGTCGACCGTCCGTGGCGGGAGCTGCCCGCGCGGGAGCGGGACTGGATCCTGTTCACGGACGAGCAGCCCGTGGTGACGGTGCATCCGGTACGGGACGCGGACCGTATCCAACGTCCGTACCAGGGGACGTACATGAGTGCCCGGCGCTATGTGCTGAAGACGTTCGCGGACTCCAGGAGCGCCACCCTGCGGGCGAAGGCGGAACGCTTCCTGGAGAGCGCGCCCTGTCCGGTGTGCCGGGGCGGGCGGCTGCGGGCCGAGTCGCTGGCGGTGACGTTCGCGGGGCGTACCGTCGCGGAGCTGGCGGCGCTCGCCCTCACCGAGCTGGCGCCGGTCCTGGCCGCGCACCGCGACGACTCACCGACCGCGCGGGTCCTGACCGATGATCTGCTGGCTCGCATCGCGCCCGTCGTGGAGCTGGGTCTGGGCTATCTGAGCACCGACCGGGCCGCGCCGTCCCTGTCCCCGGGGGAGCTCCAGCGGCTGCGGCTGGCGACGCAGTTGCGGTCGGGTCTGTTCGGGGTGGTGTACGTGCTGGACGAGCCGTCGGCCGGGCTGCATCCCGCGGACACGGAGGCGCTGCTCGGGGTGCTCGACCGGCTGAAGGCGGCGGGGAACTCGGTGTTCGTGGTGGAGCACCATCTGGATGTGGTCCGGCACGCGGACTGGCTGGTGGAGGTGGGTCCGGGCGCGGGCGAGCACGGGGGCCGGGTGCTGCACAGCGGGCCGGTCGCGGAGCTGGCGTCGGTCCCGGACTCGGCGACCGGCCGTTTCCTGTTCGGTGCGGGCGGTTCCGGGACGCGGGAGCGGGGGTCCGTCCTGGTGCCCGGGGCACGGGGGTGGGTCGAGGTCGGTCCGGTCACCCGGCACAATCTGCGCGGGGCGGTGGCGCGGGTGCCGGTGGGGGCGTTCACGGCGGTCACCGGGGTGTCGGGGTCGGGGAAGTCGACGTTCATCGGCGCGATCACCGACGAACTCGGCGGTGTGGGACGGCTCGTGAGTGTCGATCAGAAACCGATCGGCCGTACTCCGCGCTCCAACCTGGCGACGTACACCGGCCTGTTCGACACGGTACGCAAGGTGTTCGCGGGGACGGAGGAGGCGGGCAGGCTCGGTTACGGGGTCGGGCGGTTCTCCTTCAACGTGCCGGGCGGGAGGTGCGAGACCTGCCAGGGCGAGGGGTTCGTCTCGGTGGAGCTGCTGTTCCTGCCGAGTACGTACGCGCCCTGCCCCGACTGCGGCGGCGCCCGCTACAACCCGGGCACCCTCGGGGTGCGGTACCGGGGGCGGAACATCGCCGAGGTGCTGGACCTCACGGTGGAGTCGGCCGCCGCGTTCTTCGCGGACACCCCGCCCGTGCTGCGCAGTCTCACGACGCTGCTCGACGTGGGCCTCGGCTATCTGCGGCTCGGGCAGCCCGCGACGGAGCTGTCGGGGGGCGAGGCGCAGCGCATCAAGCTCGCCTCGGAGCTCCAGCGGGTGCGGCGCGGGCACACCCTGTATCTGCTGGACGAGCCGACGACCGGGTTGCACCCCGCAGATGTGGAGGTGCTGATGCGGCAGTTGCGGTCGCTCGTCGGCGCGGGGCATTCGGTGGTGGTCGTCGAGCACGACATGACGGTGGTGGCGGACGCCGACTGGGTGATCGATCTGGGTCCGGGCGGCGGAGCCGAGGGCGGGCGGATCGTCGCGGCGGGAGCGCCGGGCGAGGTGGCGCGGGCGGCGGGCAGCCGTACCGGCCCGTATCTCGCGCGGGCCCTCGGGGAGCGCTGACGCGCGGCGGGCTCGGCGCGGCGGCGGGTCGACATCCTGCGGCTCGGCGGGTGTTCGGGGTCGAGGCTGACGGGGCCGGGGATGAGCACCACTCCCGGCCCCGTCCGTTCGCGTAGGGGGCGAACGGTCCTCGGGGGGCGAACGCTCAGCGCTTGCCGGACTTGCGGGTGGCGCGCAGCCACTCGCGGTTCATGCTGGTGATCGACACCAGGGGGATGCCCTTGGGGCACGCGGTCGCGCACTCACCGGCCAGGGTGCAGCCGCCGAAGCCCTCCGAGTCCATCTGGGCGACCATGTCGAGGACCCGGGTCTCCCGTTCGGGCGCGCCCTGCGGGAGCACACCGAGATGGTTGACCTTGGCCGAGGTGAACAGCATCGCCGCGCCGTTGGGGCAGGCGGCGACGCACGCGCCGCAGCCGATGCACTCGGCGTGCTCGAAGGCGAAGTCGGCGTCGGGCTTCGGGACGGGGGTCGCGTGGGCCTCGGGCGCGGCGCCGGTGGGGACGCTGATGTAGCCGCCGGCCTGGATGATCCGGTCGAACGCGGAGCGGTCCACGACCAGGTCCTTGACCACGGGGAACGCGGCTGCCCGCCAGGGTTCGATGTCGATGGTGTCGCCGTCCTGGAAGGACCGCATATGGAGCTGGCAGGTGGTGGTCCGCTCGGGTCCGTGGGCGTCGCCGTTGATGACGAGGCTGCACGCGCCGCAGATGCCCTCGCGGCAGTCGTGGTCGAAGGCGACGGGGTCGTCGCCCGCGAGGATGAGTTCCTCGTTGAGGGTGTCGAGCATCTCCAGGAACGACATGTCGGCGGAGATCCCGTCCACCTCGTAGGTGGACATGGCGCCTTCGGCCCCGGTGTTCTTCTGGCGCCAGACGCGCAGGGTGAGCCTCATGCGTAGCTCCGCTGGGTGGGGTGGACGTAGGCGAAGACGAGGTCTTCCTTGTGCAGGGTGGGCGCGGCGCCGGTGGTGGTGAACTCCCAGGCCGCGGCGTACGAGAAGCGTTCGTCGTCGCGTTCGGCCTCGCCGTCGGGGGTCTGGGACTCCTCCCGGAAGTGGCCGCCGCAGGACTCCTCGCGGTGCAGGGCGTCGAGGCACATCAGCTCGGCGAGTTCGAGGTAGTCGACGACGCGGTTGGCCTTCTCCAGCGACTGGTTGAACTCCTCGCCGGTGCCGGGGACCTTGATCCGGCGCCAGAACTCCTCGCGGATCTGCGGGATGCGTTCGAGGGCCTTGCGCAGTCCGGTGGCGTCGCGGGCCATGCCGCAGAACTCCCACATGAGTTCGCCGAGTTCGCGGTGGAAGGAGTCGGGGGTGCGGTCGCCGTCGACGGCGAGGAGCAGGTTCAGCCGGTCCTCGGTCTCCGCGAGCGCCTCCTGGACGGCCGGGTGGTCGGGGGTGAGGCTGTCGGCCGCGCTGTGGGGGTGGCGGGCGAGGTAGTCGTTGATGGTGGACGGCAGGACGAAGTAGCCGTCGGCGAGTCCCTGCATCAGCGCGGAGGCGCCGAGCCGGTTGGCGCCGTGGTCGGAGAAGTTGGCCTCGCCGATCGCGAAGAGTCCGGGGACGGTGGTCTGGAGGTCGTAGTCGACCCAGAGTCCGCCCATCGTGTAGTGGACGGCCGGGTAGATCCGCATGGGTGTCTCGTACGGGTTCTCCGCGGTGATCCGCGCGTACATGTCGAAGAGGTTGCCGTACTTCTCCTCGACCTTGTCGCGGCCCATCCGCTGGATGGCGTCGGCGAAGTCGAGGTAGACGCCCTGGCCGCCGGGGCCGACCCCGCGGCCCTCGTCGCAGACGTTCTTGGCGGCGCGGGAGGCGATGTCGCGGGGGACGAGGTTGCCGAAGGACGGGTAGACGCGCTCCAGGTAGTAGTCGCGCTCGTCCTCGGGGATCTCGGCGGCGGGGCGGGTGTCGCCCTTGGCCTTGGGGACCCAGATACGGCCGTCGTTGCGCAGCGACTCGCTCATCAGGGTGAGCTTGGACTGGTGGTCGCCGGTGCGGGGGATGCAGGTGGGGTGGATCTGGGTGAAGCACGGGTTCGCGAAGTACGCGCCCCGGCGGTGGGCCCGCCAGACGGCCGTGGCGTTGGAGTTCATCGCGTTGGTGGAGAGATAGAAGACATTGCCGTAGCCGCCGGAGGCGAGGACGACGGCGTCGGCGAAGTAGGTGTCGATCCGCCCGGTGACCAGATCGCGGGCGACGATGCCGCGGGCGCGGCCGTCGACGACGATCAGGTCGAGCATCTCGGTGCGGGCGTGCAGTTCGATGTTCCCGGCGGCGATCTGCCGGGACATCGCCTGGTAGGCGCCGATGAGGAGCTGCTGTCCTGTCTGGCCGCGGGCGTAGAAGGTGCGGGAGACCTGGACGCCGCCGAAGGAGCGGGTGTCGAGGAGGCCGCCGTACTCACGGGCGAAGGGCACGCCCTGGGCGACGCACTGGTCGATGATCTCGACGGAGACCTGGGCGAGCCGGTGCACGTTCGACTCGCGGGCGCGGAAGTCGCCGCCCTTGACGGTGTCGTAGAAGAGGCGGTGGATCGAGTCACCGTCGTTGCGGTAGTTCTTGGCGGCGTTGATGCCGCCCTGCGCGGCGATGGAGTGGGCGCGGCGCGGGGAGTCCTGGTAGCAGAACTGGACGACGTGGTAGCCCTGTTCGGCGAGGGTGGCGCCCGCCGAGCCGCCCGCGAGTCCGGTGCCGACGACGATCACGGTGTGTTTGCGCCGGTTGGCGGGGTTGACCAGTTTCGCCTCGAACCTGCGGGTGTCCCAGCGTTCGGCTATGGGGCCCCCGGGCGCCTTGCCGTCGGTGACGGGTTCGCCGGTCGTGTAGGCGGTGTAGTCGGTGGGCGCGGTGGGGTGGGTGTGGTCGTGCGTGGCCATGGTTCAGCTCACCAATCCGGTCATGACACCGACGGGTACGGCGGCGAAGCCCGCGGTCAGCAGCAGCGCGAGGGCGTTCGCGGTGGTCTTCAGGAAGCGGTCCCGGGCCCTGCTGCCCGCGCCGAGGGTCTGCGCGGCGCTCCAGAACCCGTGCCGGACATGCATCCCGAGGGCGAGCACGGCCGCGAGATAGATGACGTTGCCGTACCAGGTGGAGAAGGTGTCCACGACGTTCTGGTACGGGCGGCCCTGCTCGAATCCGCCGGGGTGGGCGTGGCCGGTGGTCAGGTCGAGGATGTGCCAGACGATGAAGAGGAGCAGGATGACCCCGCCCCAGCGCATGGTCCGGGTGGCGTAGCTGGCGCGCGGCTTCTTGTGGACGTACTTGCTGGGCCGGGCCCTGAGGTCGAGGCGGCTGAGCTGGTAGGCGCAGACCGCGTGCGCGACGACGGCGGCGAGCAGCACGATCCGTACGATCCACAGCGCCCACTCGTAGTGCAGGATCGGCTCGCCGAGGGTCCGCAGCCAGTGCGCGTACTCGTTGAAGGAAGTCGTACCGAAGAAGATCTTCAGATTGCCGACCATATGGGCCACCAGATAGCCCAGCATGATCAGACCGCTCACGGCCATCACGGTCTTCTTGCCGACGGTCGAGTCCCAGATCGTGCGCGTCATGGACGGCCGTCGGCCCGTCCGTGTTGCCAGAGCCATGTCACGGAACGTTAAACCCGGGACCCCTGATCGGTCCAAGACATGGAGCAGCTCATTTCGATAGTCATCACCTATCGTCGCTCTACACTGGGCCCATGCAGTTGCAGCAGCTCCACTACTTCGTCACCGTCGCCGAGACCCGGCACTTCACCCGGGCCGCCGAGCTGGCGCATGTCGCCCAGCCCTCGCTGTCCCAGCAGATCCGCGCCCTGGAGCGGGAGCTGGGCGCCGATCTGTTCCAGCGGGCCCGGGGCAACATCACCCTCACCGACGCCGGTGAGGCGCTGCTCCCGCTGGCCCGCCGCATCCTCGCCGACGCCGACACCGCACGTCAGGAGGTGCAGGAGCTGGCGCAGCTGCGGCGGGGCCGGGTCCGGCTGGGCGCCACCCCGAGCCTGTGCACCGGACTGCTGCCCGATGTGCTGCGCGCCTTCCACGACCACTATCCGGGCATCCGGCTCCATATCGAGGAGAGCGGGTCCCATGACCTGGTGCGCGAGCTGGCGCGCGGCGCGCTCGACCTCGCCCTCGTGGTGCTCCCGCTGCCGTCGCCGTCCCCGGCGCTGACCACGGTCGAGGTGCTGCGGGAGGATCTGGTCGTGGTCTCGTCGCCGGACGGCCCGGCCCCCGGGCGGGACGGCACGGTCAGTGTCGCCGAGCTGGCGGGCGAGCCCCTGGTGATGTTCCGGCACGGCTACGACCTGCGGGAACTCACGGTCGCCGCGTGCCGTGCGGAGGGGTTCGAGCCGGACTTCGCGGTCGAGGGCGGTGAGCTGGACGCCGTGCTCGGTTTCGTCCGCGCGGGGCTCGGTATCGCCGTGGTGCCCCGGATGGTCGCGACCCGCGCGGGCCTGGACCTGCGGGTCACCCCGCTGGCCCGGCCGGGGCTGCACCGGGTGATCGCGCTCGCCCACCGCAGCGATGTCGCCCCGCCCCGGGCGGCCCGTGAGCTCCAGCGGATGCTGCTGGGCCGCGTCTGACGAATCCCGCCCGTCCGACGGCTCCCCTGAAGCCCACTGCTCCCGTGAGGCCGAATGCTCCCACCGGTCCGGCGATTCCCGCCGGTCGGCGCGCGGCATCGGACATGGCGCGAAGCGTCGGACACGGCCCGGAGCGTGCGGCGAGCGCGAGCGTGAAGCGGCCCGGCGGGGTGCCGGGCGCGGCCGTCAGCTCGTGGCGTCCTCGGCCGTCAGCTCGTGGCGTCCGCGAGCGCCAGATCGTGGAGCCGGTCCGGCGGTCCCGGCCGGGCATAGTACCAGCCCTGGGCCGTGTCGCAGCCGAGTTCCCGCAGCTGCTCGGCCTGGACGCCCGTCTCGACGCCTTCGACGGTGACCGCCAGATCGAGGCTGTGGGCCAGGGAGACGATGCCCTCGACGATCTTCAGGTCGACGGGGTCCGCCGGGAACTGCTGCATGCCCTGGGTGAAGGAACGGTCGAGCTTGAGGACGCTGACGGGCAGCCGCCGGAGGTTGGCGAGGTTGGAGTAGCCGGTGCCGAAGTCGTCCAGGGCGATGTCGACGCCCATCTCGGCGAGCCGCCGCAGCGGCTTGAGCAGATCGTCGTCGGCGCCGATCAGCGCGGACTCCGTGACCTCCAGGCAGAGGGCGGCCGGCGCGAGCCCGGCGCGCTCCAGGATCTCCACGGTGTCGGACACCAGACCGGGGTGGGTCAGCTGGCACGGGGAGAGATTGACGTTGATCCGCAGCGGGACCGTCGTGTCACCGGCGTTGCGCTCCTGCCACCGGCACGCCTGGCGCACGGACTCCTCCAGCACCCAGCGGCCGAGCGGCACGATGAGCCCGGTGCGTTCGGCGAGCTGGATGAAGCGGTCGGGTCCCAGTACGCCGTGCTGCGGGTGGGACCAGCGGACCAGCGCCTCCGCGCCGCTGACGCTGCCGTCGCCGAGGTGCACCAGCGGCTGGTACTCGATGAAGAACTCGCCGCGCTCCAGGGCGGCGGGCAGTGCGGTGGTCAGCCCGTGGCGGGTGATGGCACGGGCGTCGGCCTCCTCGTCGGCCATCTCGTAACGGTTGCCGCCCGCCGACTTGGCCCGGTACATGGTGATGTCGGCGCTGCGCAGCACCTCGGCGGGGCCGCGTTCCCCGGCGGGCCCCTCCACGATGCCGATGCTGCCGCGTACGGACAGCTCCCGGCCGTCGACGAGGATCGGCGTGGACAGGGCGCCGAGGATACGGCCCGCGAGTTCGTCGACCTCGGCCTGGGTGTCGGGGCCGGTGGTGAGGGCCACGAACTCGTCGCCGCCGAGCCGGGCCACCATCTCGCCGGGCGCGGTGGCGCATGCCTGGAGCCGGTCGGCGACCTCCACCAGCAGCCGGTCACCGGCCGCGTGCCCGAGGCTGTCGTTGATGATCTTGAAGCCGTCGAGGTCGAGATAGCAGAGCCCGAAGCGCTGGCCCTCGCCCGCCGACAGGGCCTTCTCCAGCCGTTCGAAGAAGAGGGTGCGGTTGGGCAGTCCGGTGAGGGCGTCGTGCGTGGCCTCGTAGCGCAACCGGAGGTTGAGCAGCCGGCGCTCGGTGGTGTCCTCCATCAGCGCGAGCTGGTACTGCGGCTGGCCGTCGGCGTCCCGCAGCAGGGAGACGGTGAGATTGGTCCACAGGGCCGTGCCGTCGGGGCGGTGGAACGCCTTCTCCACCCGGTAGTGCTCACGGTCGCCGCGGATCAGCTCGGTGTAGAGCTGCCAGACCTGCGGCGGGTCGTCGGGGTGCGTCCACTCCGTCAGGGGGCGTCCGCGCAGCTGCCGTTCACCGCTGCCGAACATCCGCACCAGCGCGTCGTTGACCTCCAGGACCATGCCGTCCAGGTCCGCGATGCAGATACCTATCGCGGCACCTTCGAACACCGCCCGGAACCGGGCCTCGCTGTCGTGCAGGGCCTCGGCGACCGCGGCGCGGGCGGCGAGCGCGGCCCGCGAGATGGCTTCCTGCTCACTCAGGGTGCGCTCGCGCAGCGCCAGGGCGAAACCGGCCGCCGCCGCGTGCTGGAGCCGCGCGGACCGCGCCTGGAGCTCCTCCTGCGGGCCGTCGCCGCCGCAGTACAGCACCAGGTACGCCTCGACCACGTCCAGGGTGCGGCTGAGCACCTCGGGGTCGGTGCAGTGGGCGTCGACCAGGGCCGCGCCGACCGCCTTGCCCTCGCCCGCGTCGAAGGTGCGGGCCAGCAGCCCGTCCCGCAAACGCCGGGCGAGGGGCAGCAGTTCCCCCTCGAACTCGACGCGGGTGCGCGAGGTGGCCGTCACCGGGTAGATGGTGCGGCTCCAGATGGTGGCGAACCTGCGCGCTCTGTCCTCCGGCCCGTCCGGCTCCGCGCTCACGCCTTGCGTCCCACCCCGACGAACCCACCGAACAATGACGGGTCCGCCTCCTTCGGATCGGTTTCGGGCCGCCACGACGGCAATGGCACGAGCCCCGGTTCCACCATGTCGTATCCCTCGAAGAACCGCGCGATCTCGTCGCGAGAGCGCATGATCAGTGGGTTGCGTGTGTTCTTGTAGACACCGACGGTGCCTTCCGCGCGTTCCGCGGGGATCTGCATCCCTTCGTACGATCCATGAGTGAGGGTCAGCAGGCTGCCGGGAGCGAGTGCGTCCCGCAGCTCCGCGACGGCGGTGTGCGGGGCGTCGGCGTCCTGCACGAAGTGGAGCACGGAGACGAGGAGCAGCGCCACCGGCCGGTCGAGATCGAGCAATCTCCCCACGGCTTCGGAGGCGAGGATCTCACGGGGGCGGCGAAGATCCGCACCGACGACATCCGCCTGCGCGTTATCGGCCAGTACCGCCTGACTGTGCGCGACGGCCACCGGGTCGTGATCCACGTAGACGACCCGGGCCGCGGGATCGGCCCTCTGGGCGATCTCGTGGACATTGCCGAAGGTGGGGATGCCGGAGCCGATGTCGAGGAACTGGGTGACGCCCTCGGCGACGGCCAGTTCGATCGCCCGGCGCATGAAGGCACGATTCGCCTGGGCCACTTTGGGGATGGCGGGAATGAACTGCATGGCCTGCCGGGCCGCTTCCCGGTCGACCTCGAAGTTGTGTGATCCTCCGAGGTAGTAGTCGTAGATGCGGGACACGCTCGGCACCGAGATGTCGATTCCCTGGGGTGCCCAGGAGGGTCGTTCCATCGCAGTCTCCTACGCGTAGTCGGCGGGCCGGTGTTCGAGCTGAGGCTACTGATCAGCCGCCAAAGGAGCGAGTCAAAACGGAAATTGGCGGTCCGTTCTCGGTCACTGCCAGAGGCACGTGCCGATTGATCGTTGTACGAATACAACCGGACACCACCCGAAGGCAAGCGCACGGAAGTGAAGGGATGCGAAACGAACCGGTCCGCTTCCCCCGCGGCGGTGCGGGAGGAAGCGGACCGGCTCGGTCCGTGCGCCCTGTGTCGATGTGGTTCGCCCCTCCCGTACCGGCCGGTACGCCCCGGCCGGCCGGACCTGCCGGCGGCGCCCGGAACGGGCTCCGCCCGTCCTCCGCTTCTGCGCCGCCGGGCCCCGGGCCGTTACAGCTTGACGGGCTTTCCGTCGGGCTTGACCGCGAACCAGGTGCCGCCGACGCCCTGGCCCTTGGTGTCACCGGGGACCTGGTCGGCCGCGAAGGTGTAGAGCGGCCAGCAGTCGATGGTCTGCTGGTCGATGCCGTCGGGGCGGCCGAAGGTGACGTACCCCTTGAGCTTGATCCCCTTGGTCTGCGCCTTGTCCACCGGGGCGACGACCGGCCACTTCTCCAGGCATTCACCGATACAGGCCGTCCGCATCGGCCAGGCCGAGTCCTTGGTGAAGCGGTAGACCGTCATCCCGTCCTTGTCGACGACGATCTCCCCGAGCTTCGGGTCGACCCGGGTCGACAGACCGGGGCGCCCGGCGGCATCCGAACCGCCCCCGGCGGGCGCCGCCTTCTTCCCGTCGGGCGCCGCGGCGAACCATACGCCGCCGACCCCCTGGCCCTTGGCGTCCCCGGCCCGCCCGTCCTTCACGTAGCGGTACATGGGCCAGCCGTCGAGCGTCAGCTGCCTGACGCCGTCGGCGCGGACGACCTCGCCGAGCAGGCCCGCGTCGACACCGGTCGGGGCCGTCGCACCGTCGGCGGGGACGGGCGGCCAGGCGACGGCGCACTCACCGGCGCAGTCGGACCTGGGCGGCTTCGCGGTGTCCTTGTCGAAGCGGTACAGGGTGAGCCCGGCGCTGTCCGTGACGACCCTGCCGAGTTCCTTGCTGTCCCAGACCGCGAGCCTGCCCGCGGCCCTGGCCCGGCCGCTCGCGGCGGCCGCGTCACCGGAGCCGTACCCGTCACCGCCCGCCGCCGTTCCCGCGCCGGGGCTCGCTCCCGCCCCGCCGCCCGCGGGGGCCACCGCGCCGACGTTCTGACCGGTCGCCGCCTGCTCCGGGCTGTCCTGACCGCACGCCGTCGTCAGCGCCAGCAGGACCGCAGCGCACGCTACGAATGAGGCGCTCCGCCAGGTCTTCATTGTCAACTCCCGTGATGTGCTTGGCAGTTGATCGGCACCAGGCGATGCCGCTCATGGCTCTAGTTACGGGCGCGGACCGGCGATGCGTTCAACGGCACGGGAAATCTCCGCGCGCCGGACCGGCGGCCGGACCGGCGCCACCCGCGCCGAGCGCACGCCCGCGCCCCTCCACCGCGCACCCCCACCTCGCACCCCCACCTCGCACTTCCCGTTCCGAACATCCGTCCACATCGGTACTGTTCGAATTTTCGTAAACCTGTCGGCCCCGAAAACCGCCCGTTCGGAGCATTCAGGCCCCGAGTGCGCTTGACGGCGCCACCGCCCGCCCATGATCAGGGGCGTGTACGGATACCGGCGGACCTGGTCCGCCCTGCTGATACGGGTGCTGGCCCCGGTCACCCTGGCGGGCCTGACCGCCGCGCCCGCCGTGGCCCTCGCCCCGTCGGGCGCGCCGACGAGCAGTTGCGCGTACGCGTCGACCGGTGACGGCGGTGGCGCGGTGGCCGTCGCGGGCGGCGACTCCTTCTGCACCCCGAAGCCCACGCCGAAACCGCCCAAGCCGACCCCCACACCCAAGCCGACGCCCACCCCCACGCCCAAGCCGACTCCCACGCCGACCCCCACCCCGAAACCGACGCCGACCCCCACACCCAGTCCCACACCCACGCCGACACCGACACCGACACCGACACCGAGCCCCACTCCTAGCCCCACACCCACGCCGACACCCAGTGCCACGCCGACCCCGACCCCGACCGTGACCCCGGCTCCCCCGCCGCCACCGGCCCCGGAGCCGACACCTCCGGCCCCACGGCCCCCCGTGGCCGCGGCACCGGTGATTCCTCCCCCGGCGCCCGAGCCACCGCCACCACCGGCACCGGCACCGGTTTCCCAGGCACCGAAGCCGAAGCCCCCGCCGAAGCCGAGCCCGTCGGTGCGGCCGTCGCCGAAGAAGGTCACGTACCCCCGGTACCGGCCCACGGTCCGGCGCGCCCAGCCCCGGCAGGGTCCGTCGCTGGTCTCCCTGACCCTGCTCATCACGGCGCCCGCGGTGCTCGCCGCCGCCGCGCTGCGCCCGCGCTGATCACCCGGAGGAACACCCGATGCCGGAATGGCTTGTTCTCACCCTCGCGATGGGTGCCGCGTGCGCCGTCGTACTCGCCGTAACGCTTCTTCAGCACCGCAGGATCGGTGTCGACGACGATCCGAGCGAGACCCCGGACGTGATCGAGTACATCACCATGATGATCGGCGTGGTCTACGCGATCGTCCTGGGACTGGCCATCGCGGGCGTCTGGGAGGCCCGCAACGCGGCTCAGGACCACGTACAGGCCGAAGCGCAGGCGCTGCACGAGATCAGTGAGCGGGTACGCGTCTACCCGCCCGAAGTACGCGACCGCATCCGGGCGGACGTCAACGCGTATGTCGGCCACGTGGTCGACGTCGAGTGGAAGCGGATGGCGGAGTCCGGCGAGCTGACCGACCGGGGCACCGAACTGCTGGCGCGCCTGCGGCACGACGTGGCCGACCACCGTCCGAAGTCGGACTTCGAGGCGCAGGCGTACCAGCCGCTCCAGGACCATGTGACCGCGGCGGACCTGGCCCGCACCGAGCGCGGGAGCTCCGCGGAGCCGACGATGCCCGGCGTGGTGTGGTTCGGGCTGATCATCGGGGCGCTGGTCACGATCGGCATGGTGTTCGCGCTCCAGATCAGAAGGACCCCCCGCGAACTGCTGCTCGCGGGACTGTTCTCGGCGCTGATCGCCTTCCTGCTGTTCCTGGTGTGGGACTTCGACATGCCGTACAGCCGGGGTATCGCGGCGGGCGCCGATCCGTTCCTCAAGCTGTTCCCGGGCGCAGGGGACTGACCGCGTCCGTGCGGCGGCGCGCCGGTCGGGTCCCCCGGACGCGGTACCCGGGTTCCGCCGGCCGCCGCGGCGGGGTCCCCCGTGCGGCCCACACACGTGCCCCATTCGCCCGGCACCGATCGCGGGCCGTCGCGGGCGTACCTAGCGTGGCGCTCATCGAGGCGCATGACCGATGTGTGCGGAAGAGGTCCGCGGCTGCTCCTCGGGACCGGAGGAACTGCCCATGCGCGCGATACGCCTCGCTTCGGCGACCGTGCTGACGCTGACCGCCCTCGCCGCGACGGCCCTCGTGGCGTCCGCCGAGGACCGCGGCTCCGAGGAGGAGCGGGGGTCGGGGCACGGCAGGTTCGAGGTCGACGCCACCCCGTCGACGATCGCGGCGGGCGGACGGATCACGCTCCACGCGGACGGCTGCGACGGCGAGACCAGGGTCTCCTCGGGCGTCTTCGACACCGTGCACATCCGCAAGGGCGACCGGTCGCGGTCGGCCACCGTCGACTGGGACGCCCGGCACGGCGCGGTGTACACGGTGACGTTCACCTGTGAGCGGGAGTCCAGCCGGACCGTGGAGCTGACCATCGCGGGCGGCGGCTCCGGGGGAGACCACGAGCGTGAGCCGGGGCACGACCGCGAGCCCGGCGACGAGCAGGCGCGGCGCGGGGTGCGGGCGGGGCTCGGCGGAACACTGGCCGGCTTCGACATGGAGAAGGTCGGGCTGGGCGCCGCGCTGGTCGCGGGCGCGATCGGTACGGCGTACTACCGGACCCGGCGGCGGACGGGGGACGACGGGGCCTGAGGACCGGTGATCGGCGATGCCGGACCCGCGCACAGCCCTCCGCCCCGGACCGATGGGTCCGGGGTCGGAGGGCTGTTCCGTGCGGTCCGGGGGACGGGACGCGGAGGAGGGGGCGGTTCAGGCGCGGTTCTCGGCGCGGCGGCGCATCCAGAAGAGTCCGCCGCCGATGGCCGCGGCCGCGACGAGTCCGCCGCCGATCGCCATGTCGGTGGTGGTCGCGCCGGTCTCGCTGCTGCCGCCGAGTCCGCCGCGCACCCCGCCGATGATGGTGAAGGCGTGCGGACGGGTGATCCGTCGGCCGTCGCACTCGGCGGTGATCTCGTGCGATCCGGCGGAGGCGAAGCGGTGGACGGTGACGGTCGCCGTCGCGGAGCCCCGCCCACCGCCCCGGTCGTCGCGGCCGAGGCCGCTGAGCCGGGTGCGTTCGAAGGCGGGTGACTCCACGAAGCCGTTCTCGCAGGAGCGGCCGTCGACGGTGATGGTGAGCCTGCCGCCCGAGGCGATCACGCTCGGCATCGCGACGATGTTGCCCGGCTGGTCGCCGTTGCCACCGCCGAAGTTGTTGTTTCCGTTGTTGTTGCCGTTGTTGTTGCCACCACTGTTGTTGCCGTTGTTGTTGTGGTTGTTGTCGTTCCCGGCCGTCGCGGTGGGGGCGACGACCCCTACCGCGGCCACCACGACGGCCGAGACCGCCAGGGCACGAATTCTGCGCATGGGAATCCTCCGCTGGCAGGCGCCCCGGGGTACGGTCCCCGGTCGGTCGGCGAGAGCGCCTGTCGCAACCGACCCTCAGTTGGCGGGCCCGGGGGCGCATGTCGGGGCTCGTCCGTCCTGGTGAGCGACACGCCGGGGGAACGCCCGGCGCGCCGCAATCGCCGCAGGTCACGGACCGTCAGAAATTTCCTGCCCGGGGCGACTCGGATGGCGCACGGCGGTGCGGCCCCGCCACCCGTTCGCGCCCGCTCTGTCGCAGGCCGGGCGCGCGCGGCTTAGTTTGCTCGTAGGCACCGAGGACGTGATCCGCCGGGTCGTGTCGAGAGGGGATGGGCTGATGTCTTCGTCCCAGCCGTTCGAGGCGGAACGGCCCAGGAAGCGCGCGCCGTGGGGCGTGATAGCGCTGGTCCTGCTGACCGGTCTCGCGCTGATACGGAATGGATCGGGTGAGTTCGACACGGGTCCGCCGCAGCCCGCGTCGGCCGCGGCGGCGGACGGCCGGACGCCACGGACCGCCCCGGTGCCGGACAAGGAACTGGCGGCGCTGCCGTTCGCGCGCGCCGAGCGGGTCGCCATCCCGGCGATCCGGGTGGACGCGCCGATGATGCCGGTGCAGCTGGACGCGGAGGGGTGGGTGGACGCGCCACCGGCGGAGGACCCGAACCTGGCGGGCTGGTTCTCCGGCGCGGTCTCGCCCGGTGAGAAGGGCACCGCGGTCGTGGTCGGTCATGTGGACAACCAGCAGGGGCCGGCGGTCTTCTACGGTCTGGGGGCGCTGGAGAAGGGGAACAAGGTCGAGATCCAGCGGGCCGACGGGAAGACCGCGGTGTTCGAGATCTACGGGATCGAGGTCTACCGGAAGCAGGACTTCCCCGGGGAGCAGGTGTACGGCGGTACGGGGTATCCGGAGGTCCGGGTGATCACCTGCGGTGGGGGCTTCTCCAAGCAGAGCGGGTACGACGGGAACGTGGTGGTGTTCGCGCGGATGACCGACATCCGCTGAGGCCTCACGGGGTGCGGGTCGCCTTCGCTTGCGCCCCTGGGTGTCCTGTGCCGGGCGTACTTGTCCCCGCACAGGTCACCCCGCGCCCCTGGGTCAGCCCGGGTGAACGTCACCCCGTCCCGGCACGCACTCGGTGGGTGCGCGGTTCCCCGTCCGGCTGCGGACGGCCCTCGGTTGCTCGCGCAGTTCCCCGCGCCCCTGGATGCTGCCCCTTCGAGCCGTCCGTCCGGTGCGGGCCGGCCCTCGCCTTTTGCGCAGTTCCCCGCGCCCCTGAAGTCGCGCCCCTTGCGCCACCCGTTCGACTGCGGACGGCCCTCGGCTGCTCGCGCAGTTCCCCGCGCCCCTGAGATCGCGCCCCTTGCGCCACCCGTTCGACTGCGGACGGCCCTCGGCTGCTCGCGCAGTTCCCCGCGCCCCTGGATGCTGCCCCTTCAGGCCGTCCGTCCAGTGCGGGTCGGCCCTCGTCTTTTGCGCAGTTCCCCGCGCCCCTTTGGGGTCCTTGGCTGCTACGGGTGCTTCACTGCGGGCGGGGGCGCCCCGATAGGGGCGCGGGGAACTGCGCGAGCAACCACGAGCCACCCGCACACACACGAACACAGCAAGGGCGCCCGAAGGGGCGCGGGGAACTGCGCATCCCACGAACGACCCGCACCCGACGAAGTACGGACAGCGGTACGGACCCAGGGGCGCGAGGAACCGCGCACCCACGGGACACCCGCACGGACGTAAGTACGCCCACCCGGGCAGACCCAAGGGGCGCGAGGAACTGCGCACCCACGGGATACCCGCAGGGACGCAGGTACGCCCAGCCGGGCGGACCCAAGGGGCGCGGGGAACTGCGCACCCGCGAACGACCCGCACCCGACGGAGTACCGCCAGGGCACGGGCACCGGAACGCGAGAACCGCTGGGTCACACCCTTTCGCGTTCCGGGAGTGTCATCGTGTAGCCCTCCGCGAGGAGACCCGGGAGCCACGTCCGCAGCGCCCGGACCGTCTGCGAACGATCGCCCCCCGCGTCATGGGAGAGCACCACCACCCCGGGCCCCGCCCCCTCCCGCACGGCCCGGTTGATCGCGGTCGTACCGGGCGTCTCCCAGTCGACGGTGTCCACCGTCCACGCGAGCGGCTCCATCCCCAACTCCGCGCCGATCTCGAAGACCGCCCGGTTCCACGCCCCGTACGGCGCGCGGAACCACAGCGGCGGCTCGCCGACGGTGCGTTCGATCATGTCGCTCGTGCGCTTCATCTCGGAGCGGATCGCGGCCCGCGACAGCGAGGGCAGCAGGGGATGGCTCCAGGTGTGGTTGCCGATCACATGTCCCTCGTCGGCCATCCTGCGCAGCAGGTGCTTGTTCCAGGGGATCTGCTCCCCGCAGACGAAGAACACCGCGGGCGTGTCGTGCGCGCGCAGCACCCGCAGGATGTCGGGCGTGTACGCGGGGTCGGGTCCGTCGTCGAAGGTGAGGACCATGGTGCGGCGGCCGCAGCTGTCCACCCGCAGGATGGGGGCGCGGCGCACGGCGGGCCGGACGAGGGCACGGGTACGGGGGCGGGCCGGGGTGCCGTGCCCGGTGAGCGGCTGGAGCCGGTACGTGGAGGGCTTCATGGGCGCGATGGCCTGTGGTCCCGGCGCGGGACCACCGGTCGCTCCGGCCGCCGTACCCGTCGCGGCCGTACCGCTCGCGGCCCCGGCGGGCGGCCGGGCCCGGTCGGTTCCGAAGCAGCCCGCGGTGGCGGCGATTCCGAGGACCGCGGCGCCGCGCAACAGCGCCCTGCGGGCGGGGGTCGTCCGATCGTCTTTCATGACTAATCCGTCGCACGGCGGAACCGTTCACCGGTTCACCAACACCGGAGCGGCGCGCGAATGCACCCGATGGGAGCAAGGGGCCCGCGTGGAGGGTGTGCCGACAGGGCGCGTGGCCGTCGCCCGCGCGCCGCCGCGACCGTCCGTGCGGGGGTGCGCAGTCTTTCACGCGTCCGCCGGGCGGCGGAGGGGACGCGCCGGTGCCCACGCGTCGCCCGCCGGTGCGCCGGTGCGCGCCGACGCACCGATCGCGCGCCCTCCGACCACCCCGGACCGTGGGCTTCCGGCCGCGCCCGACCGTGAACTGCCCGCCCCCGGGAATGGGGAGCTCCCGGCGACCCGGGCCGAGGAGTCCCCGCTACCCCCGCCGGGGATCTCCGGTCGCCCGGAAACCGGGGTCAGCGGCCCAGGGTCAGGCCGTCGGCGGCGGCGCCGCGGCTGAGGACGATCTCCTTGATGCGGTCGCGGACATCGGCGGGCCCCGTACCGTCGGCGACCGCGTCGGCGTTCAGGTTCACGACCCGGCCGCTCCCGGTGTCGATCCACTGCGGCAGGAACTCGGCCTTGCTCACCCGCCAGCGCTCACCGGGGCGGGCCGGGGGCGCGAAGGTGAAGCGTCCGATGCTGCTCTCGTTGCCGCGGGCGTCCCAGTCGCCCTCGTGGTTGACCATCCGACCGGCGATCTGGTCGCCCATGCCGTAGACGATCCAGGTGCCGTTGACCTTCTCGTAGGCCTGCGGGACATGGGCGTGCGTACCGATGATCAGATCGATGGCGGGCAGGTCGCCGCTGCGGGCCGCGGTCAGCTGCTCGCCGACGGCCAGTTGGTCCTCGTCCGGCTCGTCCTGCCATTCGGTGCCCCAGTGCAGGGAGGTGACGACCACGTCGGCGCCCGCCTCCCGGGCGGCGCGGGCGTCCTCCAGGATCAGTTCCGGTTCCATCGGGCTGACGGCCCACGGTCTGTCCTCGGGCAGCGGCTTGTTGGTGCCGTAGGTGTAGGAGAGGTGGGCGACCTTGGCACCACCGGCGCGCAGCCAGGCCGGGGTACGGGCCTCGGTCGCGGTGCGGGCGGTGCCGGAGTGCCGTACGCCCGCCTTGTCCAGGGCGTCGAGGGTGCGGTCGATGCCCTCGGGCCCGTCGTCCAGGGAGTGGTTGGTGGCGGTCGAGCAGGAGTCGTAGCCCGTGGCGGCGAGCGCGGCGGCGATCTCGGGCGGTGACCGGAAGTCCGGGTAGCCGGTGTAGTCGCCGTCGGCGCCGTACACCGTCTCCGCGTGGCAGATCGCCAGGTCCGCGCCGGAGATCACCGGGCGGACCCCGGCGAGCATCGGGCGGAAGTCGTAGCCGTCGCCGCCGGAGTCGGACTGCGCGCGGCGGATGATCGAGTCGTGCGGGAGGACGTCCCCGGTGGCGGCGAGGGTGAAGCCGCGGGCGCCGCCGCCCGGCGTGCCCGAGGCGCCCGCGCTGCCCGAGGCGCCCGCACCGGCCGACGTACCCGCGCTGCCGGGGGCGCCCGACTTCCCGGCGGCACCCGACTTCCCGGGGCGGGCGGACCCGTCGGCGGTGGTGTCCGGTCGCCGGTCCCGGTCCGGGCCCTGGCCGGGCGCGGTGTCCCCGCCCGCGCAGGCCGTGGCGGTGGCGCCGAGCAGCAGCACGGCGAGGACAGTGAGCGTCCGTCCGGAGGGGACGGGACGTGGACGCCCGGGACACGGGCATGGAGGTTGGTGCGAGGTCATGGAACCGGCTCCCCGTCGCTGCGCATGTCGCCGAGAGGTCGGGGGAGGCGCGGTACGCGGGTGCGGTGCGCGCCTCCGCACACTCGGCGTTCGTCATATGGTCGGACGGGACGACTCCATAGCGGAACGGTGAGGGCCACAAGCGGCCACGCCGTGGCGGTCACCCGTTAGGCGCGTCCCAGCACCCCCATCCGTCACCGAGCGTTACGGGTGCCACCTCTCCCCCACCCCCGCCCAGGGCCACTCCAGCCACCCCGCAACCGGCGCGCGCGGCCCCTCTCCAGGTGCTCTCCCGGCCTTCCCGGGTCGATTCCGAGCCACTTGTGACACATCTCACGTTTCACGCATCACTCTTTCGGTGCGTGACGATCACCGCACCCACGACCCCCGCATGTGCCCAAGGCGCGACGCAGAGTAGCGGAATTGACCATTCCGTTGCGCCTGATGCGACAGGAGAGCCCAACTGCGGCCCCCGGGACGGCCCTGGGAGCAAGAAAGCGCGTGCACTCCCCCGCATCCGCGGTACCCCACCCCCGCGCACACCCGGTGCGCGGCGGAGCTCTTCCCGATTCACCGTCACATTCCGCCACCGGCGGCCGTAATGTGAGGGCTCGGCCGATCGGACGCCGGGACTCCCCCGCCCCGCGCGTCACCCCTGTGCCCTGCCGTCCCAGGGATGCGCATCCCTGGCAGGTCATATGCGAAAGCACGGAGTCGACTTGAGTGGAGTCGGGCCCGGCAACGTGTCTCACCATGAAGGCCCTTCGCCACGACCGGCGCGGGGTTGCGCGGGGGCGCGTAGGTCCGAGAGAAGGTGGAACGGTGCTGCCCGACAAGACGAACGGCACGAGTGGCGACGAACTCGTGATCCCCATGGCCTGGCTGTACGCGGAGTACATCGCGGACGAGGTGCTCCGCACAGGTGACCTCGTCCCGTCCAGCACGCTCGAATTCCGGGCCGGGCGGCAGACGCTCGCCCTCACCGCCTATCTGTCCGACCTCAACGACGAACTGTCCGGTATCCGGGTCGTCTCGCAGTTCGACGAGTGGCTCTCCCTCACCGCGTACGGCAACCCCTGGCAGGAGTGGGTGCGTGACCGACTCGCGTGCCTCGGCGCCCAGGAGCGCGCCCGGGGCCGCGCCAACCCCGATCTGCGGCTGGCCGAGGCCGCCTGGCGATGGCTGGAGCGGACCGAACTCCTCGCCCCTGACCTGGACACGGGCCTGAACTGGCCCCGCGGCGGATTCCCGGTCGACGAGAACGAACAGGTGTGGACGCCCGCGTGGCAGCTCGGGGTGCCGCTCGGACATCTCGCCATCCATCTGTTCTGATCCGCGTCCGGCGGGCCACCGGCGGACGGCCGGGGCGCCGCCGGTCCCCCTTCTTGTCGTTTTTCCCATGGGTTTGAGCAAAAGCGGAAGAAGTTCCGTACTTCAGGGCGGCACACCGACCCCGTACCCGAGGACCGCCCATGAGCCCGCAAGCGCGGCACCAGGACGTCGCCGCCTACGCTCTCGGCGTCCTGGAACCGGCCGACGCCATCCGCTTCGAGGAACACCTCGACGAGTGCGTGGCGTGCATGGTCCGGCTCGGTGACCTGTCCCGGGTGGTCACGCTCCTGGCGCCGTTCGAAGGGCCCCGGGCCGAGGAACGGCCGCCCCTGGAACGGCCTTCCGGGGAACTCCTCGACCGGCTGCTGACCGAGGTGGGCGCCCGGCAGACCCGACGCCGGACCCTGCGGATGCGGCTGATCGGAGCCGCCGCCGCGCTGGTCCTCGGCGCGCCCCTCGCCGCGTACACGCTCGGCGGCCACGGGCCGGACGCACCGCACCCGCCGGTGGCCGGCGCCCCGGCCGTCCAGAGTCTGCGCGGGACCGATCCGCTCAGCGGGGCCAGGGCCTCCGTACGGCTGACGGACCGCCGCTGGGGCACCGAGGTGGCGCTCAGCCTGGCCCGGGTCCAGGGCCCGCTGGTCTGCGCGCTGATCGCGGTGGGCCGCGACGGCACCCGGCAGACCGTGGCCACCTGGGCGGTACCGGCACCCGGCGGACGTGATGTCCTGGGGGCCGTGGACCGGCGCGAAGCCCCGGTGATCTCGGGCGGCACCGCGCTCCCCCGCGCGGACATCGCCCGGTTCGAGATCCGGACCAGGGACGGACGGCTGCTGATGACGGTGAATCCCTGAGCCCGGTACGGTCAGCTGCTCACCGGCCGCCCGCCGTCCGGGCCTCAGCGGGGCGGTGACACCAGCCCCAGCTCGTACGCCGTGATGACGAGCTGGACCCGGTCGCGGGCCGCGAGCTTGGTGAACAGCCGCCCCACATGCGCCTTGGCGGTGGCCGGGCTGATGACGAGCCGTTCGGCGATCTCCGCGTTGGACAGCCCGCCGCCGACCAGGGTGAGCACCTCCCGCTCCCGGTGGGTGATACCTCCGATCACCGGCCGGGGCGGCACGGGCTCGGGCCGTGCCGCGAACTCCGCGATCAGACGGCCCGTCACCCGGGGCGCGAGCAGGGCGTCGCCCCGGGCCACCACCCGCACGGCGGCCAGGATCTCGTCCAGGTCCATGTCCTTGACCAGGAAGCCGCCGGCGCCCGCGCGCAGCGCCCCGTACACATACGCGTCGTCGTCGAACGTGGTGAGGACGAGGACGCGCGCCCGGCCGGGGCCCGTGGTGATCAGCCGGGTGGCCTCGATCCCGTCCATACCGGGCATCCGGATGTCCATCACGACCACGTCCGGGGCGAGTTCCCGGGTCAGCCGGACCGCTTCCGCGCCGTCGCCCGCCTCCCCGACGACCCGCAGCCCGGGGCTGCCGGACATCAGGACCCGCAGCCCGGCGCGGACCAGCGGCTGGTCGTCGACGAGCAGTACCCCGACCGTGGGATCGCGGTCCCCGGGAGCGGTGGGGCCGGTCATCGCGCGGCCACCGGGACCGGCAGCCGGGCGGCCACCTCGAAGCCGCCGCCGGGGCGGGGCCCCGCGGTGCAGCGGCCACGCAGCAGCGCCGCGCGTTCGCGCATCCCGGTGATGCCGTAGCCATGGCCCGGGGTCCGGCGGCCCCGGCCGTCGTCGGTGACGGTGAGGGACAGCGCGCCGTCCCCGTAGTCGACGACCACCCGGCAGCGGGGCGTCGCGGCATGGCGTATCACGTTGGTGATCGACTCCTGGACGATACGGAACCCGGCCGCCTCCAGATCGGCGGGGAGCGGGCGCCGTTGACCGCGGAACTCGATGTCGACGTGGACGCCCGCGTCCCGCGCGGTGGCGACCAGCCGGCCGAGGTCCGCGAGGGTGGGCGCGGGGTCCAGCGGCGGCGCCTGGGGGTCGGTGTGCCGAAGCGCCCCGAGCATGTGCCGCAGTCCGGCGAGGGTGTCCCTGCTGGTGGTCTCGATGGCGGCGAGCGCGGCCTTCGCCTCGTCCGGATGGCCGGCGATGACCCGGCGGCCCACCCCGGCCTGGATGGCGATGGCGCCGATGCTGTGGGCGACCATGTCGTGCAGTTCGCGGGCGATACGCAGCCGTTCGGCGGTGACGGCGTGGGCCGCCGCCTCGGCCCGTACCGTCTCGGCGTGCTCGCGGCGCTCATGGATCAGATGGGCGGTGGTCCAGGTGGCGGCGAGCCCGAGGACCAGGAACATCACGGAGGAGAGGTGGTTGTCCGCACCGGTGCGGTAGTGGCCGACGAGGGCGACATGGGTGCCGAGCGCGAGCACGGCGGCCGTCGCGGTGCGCGCCGTGCCCCCCTGCCCGGCGGCGATCCGGCCGACGACCGCGTAGGACAGCAGGGCCTGGAGGGTGGCGAGCTGCCAGCCAGGGCCCTCGAACCCGGGCATGAACGGCTGGCGCGCGGCGGCCGAGGCGAAGGTGACGACGGCGGGGAACGAGCCCGCGAGGATCAGCAGCAGGGCGGGCAGCGGCCGTCGGCGCACCAGGGGCAGCGTCAGGACGGCGAGCGCGGCGAACGGCAGGAGCCGTACCCCGGTCGGCTCGCGTTCGTCCATCGCCGTGACGCACAGCAGCACGGGATAGGCGAGGGCCCCGGTCCAGGCCAGGAACTCCGTCGCGGCCGGGGGCAGTCGCCTCGGACCGCGCTCACGCGGCGCGATGTTCATGGGCCGATGATAGGGACGGCGTCCCACCGGGGCATCGGCCCGTGGGCGTACGCCCGGGGGCCACCCCCGGGTCCCGGAGTGCGGCCGGTCGCCCGATGACCGGGCGGGCCGGTGCGCGGGACCGTGGCGGCATGATCGAAGTCGACGATGTCACCAAGCGGTACGGCCGCACGACCGCCGTGCACGGCCTGTCCTTCACCGTGGCCCCCGGCCAGGTCACCGGATTCCTCGGGCCCAACGGCGCCGGGAAGTCCACCACGTTGCGGATGGTCCTCGGGCTGACCTCGCCCACCAGCGGTACCGTCACCGTCGGCGGGCGGCGCTTTCGCGGGCTGCCACGCGGGCTGCGCGAGGTGGGGGCGCTGCTCGACGCGGGCGACGCGCACGGCGGACGGACGGCCCGCGCCCATCTGGCGGCGCTGGCGCGCGGCAACGGACTGCCCCGGCGCCGGGTGGACGAGGTCCTCGCGCGGACGGGTCTCACGTCGGTGGCCGGGCGCCGGGTCGGCGGGTTCTCGCTGGGGATGCGGCAGCGGCTGGGGATCGCCGGGGCGCTGCTCGGTGATCCGCCGGTGCTGCTGTTCGACGAGCCCCTGAACGGCCTCGACCCGGAGGGCATCCGCTGGGTGCGGGGGCTCTTCCGGCGGCTGGCGGACGAGGGCCGTACCGTCCTGGTGTCCAGTCATCTGATGCGGGAGATGGAGCACACCGCGCAGCGGCTGATCGTCATCGGCCGGGGCGAGCTCATCGCCACCGGGACCCTCGCGGAGTTCGCGGCGGCGGACACCACGACGGATGTGTCGGTACGGACCCCGGACCCGGCGGCGCTCGCCACGGCGCTGGGCGGCCCGGGGGTGGAGGTCCGGGTGGAGGACGACGGCTCGTGCGCGGTGACCGGGCTGACGGCCCGGCGGATCGGTGATCTGGCGCTGCTCCACCGGATACCCCTGCACGGGCTGACACCCCGGCGGGCCTCGTTGGAGGAGACGTTCATGGGACTGACCTCCGACAGTGTCGAGTACGGATCGGGGAACGCGCGATGACGTCCCCGAGCGGATCGGCCTCCCCGGCGTACCGGAGCCGGTCGGCGCCCCGGGTCCGGTTCACGGATCTGACGGCCGCCGAGTGGCTGAAGCTGTGGTCGCTGCGTTCGACGTGCTGGGTGCTCGGGGTGTGCGCGGTCGTGGTGACCGGTATCAACGCGAACTCCGCGCGGTCCAACGCGGACCGGCTGGCCGGTCAGGCCGTGTCGCCGCCGTATCCGCCGCCCGGCGGCGTCGACCGGCCGTTCCTGTTCGATCCGCTGGCGACCGCGTTCACGGAACCGGCCTGGCAGATCCTGATGGCGGTCGCGGGGGCGGTCGGGGCCGCGGTGCTCTCCGGTGAGTACGCGACGGGACTTGTCCGGACGACCTTCGCGGCGGTGCCCGACCGGCGGTCCCTGCTGGCCGCGAAGACCCTGGTGGTGACGGTCGCCCTGCTGGGTTTCGGGGCCGTCGTGTCGGGGGCCTCCTTCGGGCTGACGCAAGCGCTGCTGCGGGACCACGGAGGGCTGTCCCTCACCGGTCCCGGGGCGCTGCGGGCGGTGGTGGGTTCGGCGCTGCTCGCCCCGCTGTGCGGGCTGGTCGGGATGGCGACGGCCGCCGTGGTGCGGCACGCGGCGGGCAGCGCGGTGGGGACCGCCGGGCTGCTCCTGCTGGTGCCCGCGCTGTTCCGGGGCGACACCTACCGCTGGGTGGCGGAGATCGGCAACAGCATGCCGTTCAGCGCGTGGGAAGCGCTGGTCCAGAACCCGGAGCGCGACCACGGCGTCGCGAAGTACCCGGTCGGGGTCGCCGAGGCCTGGCTGGTGTACGGGACCTGGTCGGTCGCGGCGGTCGTCGTCGCCGTGGTGGTGACCGACCGCCGGGACGTGTGAGGCAGGGGCCCGGGTCACTTGAGGAAGCGGGACATCCGGCGGTCGGCGAGGGGACGGCCGCCGGTCTGGCAGGTGGGGCAGTACTGGAGCGAGGAGTCGCTGAAGGACACCTCGCGGATGGTGTCACCGCAGACGGGGCACGCCTCGCCGGTACGGCCGTGCACCCGCAGCCCGCTCTTCTTCTCCGCCTTCAGCCGCCCGGCGGCGAGCCCCCGGGAGCGCTCGACGGCTTCGGTGAGCGTCGAGCGGGTCGCCTCGTGGAGGATGTGGATGTCCTCGGCGGTCAGATCGGCGGCCAGCTTGTACGGGGACATCTTCGCGGCGTGCAGGATCTCGTCGCTGTAGGCGTTGCCGATCCCGGCGATCAGACCCTGGTCGCGCAGCGCGCCCTTGATCCGGCGGCGTTCCCCGTCGAGCAGCCGGGTCAGGGCCGCCTCGTCGAAGGAGTCCGCGAGCGGGTCGGGGCCGAGCCGGGCGATACCGGGGACCGTCAAGGGGTCGCCGACGACATGGACGGCGAGCCGTTTCTGGGTGCCCGCCTCGGTGAGGTCGAAGCCCTGGCCGTTCGCCAGCGCGACCCGCAGCGCGAGCGGGCCCTTGCCGGGACGCGGGAGTCCGTCCGGGAGCGGATCCCGCCAGCGGAGCCAGCCGGCACGCGCCAGATGCGTCACCAGCCAGGGGCCGTCGCGGGTGGCCAGGGCGAGGAACTTGCCGTACCGGCCGACGGAGACGACCTCGCGGCCTTCGAGCGCGGTCAGGGGCGGGTCGTACGTCTTCAGGACACTGATCGCCACCGGCAGCACCCGGACGATCTCGTGCCCCACCAGATGCTCGCCGAGGAAGTCCCTCAGCGCCTCCACCTCGGGCAGTTCGGGCATGGCTCCAGCGTCACACGAGGCCGGAGCCGACGCCTCGCGGAGGCCCGGGGACACCGCGTGGGACGGCCGGGGCGCGCGGGACGGGCCAGGAGTCGGACGGGGTGGGCCCGGTGCGGGCGGGTCGGATGCGGGGTGGGCCGGGTGCGGGGCAGGTCGTGCGAGGTGCGTCAGGTACGGGGTGGGACGACGAACTCGCTCCATACGCATTTGCCGCTGCCGCGCGCCTCCACGCCCCACACGTCCGCCAGCTGGTCGACCAGCAGCAGTCCGCGCCCCGAGACCCCGGAGTCCCCCGCGTCGCGGCGGCGGGGCAGCGCGCTGGAGGGGTCCTCGACATCGACCCGCAGACGGCGTTCCGTACCGGCGAGGACGCGCAGGGTGACGACGGCGGGGCCGTCGGTGTGGACGAGCGCGTTGGTGATCATCTCGTCGGCGACGAGTTCGATGTCGTCCGCGCGGTCCCGGGCGCCCCAGGCCGCGACGGCGGAGCGGATCATCCGGCGCGCGTCGCGCAGCGCCCGGGGGTCCCCGGCGGTCACCCGGTGCTGGAGACGGCCGCCGGACTGCGGGGCGCCCACCCCGAGGCGGCGCAGCAGCAGCAGGGCGACGTCGTCGTCGCCGCCGCGTTCGTCGGCCGCCGCGCAGAGCCGGTCCGCGAGGCGCTGGAGGTCGCGGGGGCCGTCCTCGACCAGGGCGGTCAGCGCCAGCAGCCCGTCGTCGAGGTCGGCGCCGGGCTGCTCGACCAGGCCGTCGGTGCACAGCAGCAGGGTCTGGCCGGGGTCGAGCTCGATGGTCGTGACGGGGTAGTCGAGCCGGCCGAACTCGGCGGAGAGCCCGAGCGGCATCCCTCCTTCGACGGGCTGGCGGCGGCAGGTGCCGTCGGTGTGCCGGACCAGCGGGTCGAGGTGTCCGGCGCGGACGAGCTGGACGACACCGGTGGACAGGTCGGCCTCGGCGTAGAGGCAGGTCGCGAAGCGCGCCGTGTCGAGTTCATGGAGGAAGACGGAGGCACGCGCCATCACGGTGGCGGGGGTGTGGCCCTCGGCCGCGTAGGCGCGCAGCACGATCCGGAGCTGACCCATGACGGCGGCGGCGTGGGTGTCATGGCCCTGGACGTCGCCGATCATGGCGCCGACCCGGCCGCCGGGCAGCGGAATCACGTCGTACCAGTCGCCGCCGACGTCCCGGCCGAGGGACGCCGAGCGGTAGCGGACGGCGAGGTCGGCGCCGGGGACGGCCGGGATGGTGCGGGGCAGCATGGCTTTCTGGAGGCCGGTGGCGAGGTCCTTCTCCTGTTCGTAGAACATCGCGCGGCGCAGCCCCTGGGCGATGCTGCTGCCGAGGGCGACGAGGACGTCGCGTTCCTCCTCGGAGAAGCCGTACCGGTCGTGGTAGAGCAGTCCGAGGGCGCCGATCGGCCGGGCCTGCGCGATCAGCGGGAGGTAGGCGGCCGAGGTGATCCGCAGATCGGTGAGGTGCGGCCACAGCACCGGGTACGACTCGGCGAACTCCTCCGGCGACTCGATGAAGCGGGGTGCCAGCGTCCGTACGACCTCGCTCATCGGGTAGGGCTCGTCGATCCGGGTGACCCGGGTGCCCGGTACGAAGCTCCCGGCCGGGCCCTCGGCGACCAGCCGGATACGCCCGGCCTCGACCAGCCCGAGGACGAGGCTCTTCGCCCCGAGATGGGTCAGGCCCCGGGAGTCCTTGAGCACGTCGATGATGTCCTGGACGGTCCGGGCGTGGGCGAGCGACTCGGTGGCGACCTGCACGACGCTGGTCCGGCGGCCGACCGCCTCCGGTCCGGTGGGCCGGGCCCGTACGGCGCGGTCGTTCAGCTCGAAGGTGGCGTCCCGCACGATGCCGACGATGCGCCGGGGCCGCCCGGACGCGTCCCGCCGGACATGGGCCTGGGTGTGCGTCCAGCGCGGGGTGCCGTCCCGGCGGCGTACCCGGAAGTAGCTGCCGTAGTCGGTGCTGCCGCTCTTCATGGCCTCGGCGACCCGCGCGTCCAGCCGCTGGGCGTCGATCCGGGGGACGCGTGAGGCGAGGCTCGCGGGCAGCCCGTCGAACTCGCCGGGTGTGAGGTCGAACAGCTCGTGGGCCGTCCGGTCCAGATGCAGGCGTCCGGTGTCGAGGTCCCAGTCGAAACTGCCCATGCGGTTGAACGACAGGATCGCTTCCGGGTCGGCGGGCCAGTCGTCCGGGAGTGACAGGTCCCCCGCGCCCCGTTCAACCATGGGGCCACCTTGCCACTACTTGTCCGATTGTTCGACTCGTCGGCGGCGGATTTCCGTCCGCCGCTGCCACCAGCGCTGCCGCCGGGACGGGAACGGGGAGCGGACCGGCGTGTCCTGCCACGGGGAGCCCGCCCCGGGTCACCGAACGTCACAATGGGCGGGTGCGGTGGTTCACGGAGCCCGACTACTGGCTCGCCCGGCTGATCTTCCAGCGCACCCTGGCCGCCGTCTATCTGACCGCGTTCCTCGGGGCCGCGCTCCAGTTCCGAGCGCTGCTGGGCGAACACGGCATGCTCCCGGTGCGCCGGTACGTGGCGCGGACCCCGTTCCGTCGGGCGCCGAGCGTCTTCCACCTCCGCTCCGACGACCGGTTCCTCGCCTGCTGGGCCTGGACGGGCTGCGCGGTGTCGGCCGCGCTGCTGGCCGGGGCCGACGCGCTGCTCCCGCTGTGGGCCGGGATGCTGCTGTGGGCGGTGCCCTGGGTGATGTACCTGTCGGTCGTGAACGTCGGGCAGACCTGGTACGGCTTCGGCTGGGAGTCCCTGCTGCTGGAGACCGGGTTCCTCGCGGTGTTCCTCGGCAACGACGAGGTGGCGCCGCCGGTGCTGGTCCTGTTGCTGCTGCGCTGGGTGCTGTTCCGGGTGGAGTTCGGCGCCGGACTGATCAAGATCCGGGGTGACGAGTGCTGGCGGAAGCTGACCTGTCTCGACCATCACCATGAGACCCAGCCGATGCCGGGCCCGCTGAGCCGGTTCTTCCATCACCTCCCGAAGCCGGTGCACCGGGTGGAGGTGGCGGCGAACCACGTCACGCAGCTCGCGCTGCCGCCGCTGCTGTTCACCCCGCAGCCGGTCGCGGGCTGGGCGGCGGCGCTGATGATCGTCACCCAGCTGTGGCTGGTCCTCTCGGGCAACTTCGCCTGGCTGAACTGGCTGACGATCGCGCTCGCCGCCTCCGCCCTGGACCTCTCCGGGCCGGCGGGTCCCCGGGAGTTCCCCCCGGCCCCGGTCTGGTACGAGGCGGTGGTGATCGCCGTGACGGTACTGGTCGCCGTCCTCAGCTACCGCCCGGCCCGCAATCTGCTGTCCCGGCGGCAGGTCATGAACCGTTCCTTCGACCCGCTGCACCTGGTCAACACCTACGGCGCCTTCGGCAGCGTCAGCCGGGTCCGGTACGAGATCGTCGTCGAGGGCACCGCCGAGCGCACCCCCCGGACGGACACGGGATGGCGGGTGTACGAGTTCCCGGGCAAGCCGACGGACGTCCGGCGGCGGCCGGGGCAGTTCGCGCCGTACCATCTGCGGCTCGACTGGATGATGTGGTTCGCGGCCCTCTCCCCCGCGTACGCCCGCCCCTGGTTCGGCGCGTTCGTGGAACGTCTGCTGTCGGGTGACCGCGACACCCTGCGGCTGCTGCGCCACTCCCCCTTCCCACCGGACGCGCCACCCCGGTACGTACGGGCACGGCTGTTCCGCTACCGGTTCACGTCCCGGGCGCACCGGCGCGAGACCGGGGCGTACTGGGAGCGGACCTATGTACGGGACTTCCTGCCGCCGACCCGGCTGGACCCGGACGACGACCGGTGACCCACGACCGGCCGGGCGCACGGCATGCGGCATACGGCCCGGCGCACGGACCAGTGCCCGCGCCCGCGCCCGCTCCGATCCCGGCGTCCCGGTGTCCGCTCAGGTCCCCACGTCCGCCGGGGTGACGACCTCGCGGATGCCGCGTGCCGCGAGATGCGCGGTGTCCCCGGCGCGACCGGCCAGCACCAGGGCGGGCCGCACCCCTTCGGCGCTGAGCCGGGCGAACGCCTCGGACACCGGGCCGCCCGGCGCGCAGACGGAACGCCGGGGCGCGTCCTCCTCGTCGCCCGCGTCGACGGCGAGAGCGATCCCGCGCGGGGCGGGCCGGTGCGGCGCCTCCCGCTGTTCGCGGGCGATCCGGGCGACCTCCTCGCCCGCGGGCTTGACCCGGCGGTCCTCCGTCAGCAGTCCCAGGCTGTACTCCAGCTCGGGGAAGTCGGCGAGCGAACGGGACACGTCGTGCGAGCACCACCAGGTGATCCCCCAGAGGTCCTCGCAGTCCAGCGCGGCGTCGACCGTGGCGCGGGTGAACGCGGCGGCGTGCTCGGCCGGGATCAGCGGCGCGGGCGCGCCGACCTCCTGGAGCCAGACCGGGCGGTGCGGGTCGTCGGCCCAGGCCTTGGACAGCTCCACCAGGTACGCCGCGTGCTGTTCGGTGGCCGTCCCGGTGCGTCCGTGGCGCTGCGCGGTCCCGTTGAACACCCAGGAGTGCACGGCGGTGACCGCGCCGAGCCGGGCGGCCTGGGCCGGGGTGAAGGGCTGGTCGTCCTGGTACCAGGTGGCGTCGTACTCGGCGTGCAGATGGGTCCTGCCGGGCGCGCCCTCCTCGCAGGCGGCGAGCAGCCGCCGCAGCCAGCGTCCGGCCTCGTCGGTGGTGGCCGGGTCGGGGTCGGGGTGGGGCCCGGCGGCGAACTGGTTGATCTCGTTGCCGATGGTCATACCGATGAAGTTGGGCCGGTCGGCGAGCGCGGCGGCGAGGGTCCGCAGATAGTCGGCCTGGCCGGACACGACGTCCGGGTCGGTGAAGAGGTTGCGGCGGTGCCAGGTCCGGGTCCAGGAGGGCACGAAGTCGAAGCTCGACAGATGCCCTTGGAGACCGTCGACATTGACGTCCAGACCGCGCTCGGCCGCCGCGTCCGCGAGCTGGACGAGCTGCTCCACGGCGCGCGGACGGATCAGGGAACGATTCGGCTGGAAATAGGGCCAGATCGGGAAGACCCTGATGTGGTCGAGACCGAGGGCGGCGATGGAGTCGAGATCGGCGCGGACGGCGTCGATCTCGAAGTCCAGCCAGTGGTGGAACCATCCCTGGCTGGGGGTGTAGTTGACGCCGAAACGGACTGCGGAGGGCATAGGGGTCCCGGTGCTCGGATCTCCAGGGGAACGAACTCCTGGACGATCTTTCCCGCGGAGTCCTCCGATGTCCAGGTTCTTCCCGCCCCCGGAGCGGGACCCCGGAAGCCGGGTCCGGAGGGGGGTGCCCCCCCGGACCCACGGCCTCCGCTCCGGCCAGGAACATGGAGCGGACCCCGCCGCACGGGGCGGCGGCGGACCGGTGTCAGTCCACGCTGGGCAGGATGTGCGGCTCGGCGAGGTCGTCCTCGTAACCAGCGAGCCGGATGGGGGCGGACCGCGACCACACCTCCAGGCTGCCGAGGGCTTCGGCCTTGCGACGGGTGGTCCGGTCGCCGGTGTCGACGGGTTGTTCGCTGGTGGTCTTCTCTGGTGTCACCGCGCACTCCTTCTGTGTCGGGTCACCCTCCGGGCGTCCTGGCCCACCGTGTCAGCGGGCGCCTGACGCCCGATCGGGCGTGGATAGAGGCAGTTCGGACGCGGTGGCGCCGGCAACTCGCTGGGAGCGGACCGTGTGAGCGGTTCGCCCCGGGACGGACCATGGGGACGGGTAGGCCCCCTTGGTGCTGTCCGTCCGGTACAGACTAACCATCTGAGCGGGCCAGCGCTCTATAGGGCTGACAAGAAGTGCGACCCTTCACGGTCGCATGGTGTTCATTCGGCCATGATCCGCCGGACGGCGCACCCGCTCGGACCGGCCGGACGGCCCGGACGGGCAACGCCGCACGTCAGCCCGCTCCGTGCGGGGCCCCGGAAGGGCGGGGGGACAGGTGGAGGGACGGCCCGGACGCGGGCCCCCCGCACGGCTGCTCCGTCCGGGTGAGGACGGTCACGGCGGTCACGGCGGCCATGGCGGCGGCCGGGCGGGCGGGGCGGACGGCCAGGGCAAGGGCAAGGGCAAGGGACGGGGGCAGAGGAGGGCGCCCGAGGAGTGAGCTCGGGAAAGGCGGGAAGGGCGGCGCGGCTCAGGGCAGCGAGGCTCCCGCCCGTTCGCCGCTCGCCGGGACCCGTTCACCATTGGCCGGGGTCGTTCACCGCTCGCCGGGGTCCGTTCACCGTTGGCCCGGGACCTGCTCGCCAGGTCCCCTTCACCCCTCGCCGGAGCCGTTCACCACTTGCCGGGCGCGTAGTCCTTCATGAAGACGCCGTACAGGTCCTCGCCCGCCTCACCGCGCACGATCGGGTCGTACACCCGGGCCGCGCCGTCGATGAGGTCCAGCGGGGCGTGGAATCCGGCGTCGGCGAGCCGCATCTTGTCGGGGTGCGGGCGCTCGTCGGTGATCCAGCCCGTGTCGACGGCGGTCATCAGGATGCGGTCCTGGTCGTACATCTCCTGCGCGCTGGTGCGGGTGAGCATGTTGAGCGCGGCCTTGGCCATGTTGGTGTGCGGGTGGCCGGCGCCCTTGTAGCCGCGGTTGAAGACGCCCTCCATCGCGGACACGTTGACGATGTAGGCGCGGCGGGCCCCGGCGGCGACGGCGGCGGTCATGGCCGGGCGCAGTCGGCTGATGAGGATGAACGGGGCGGTCGAGTTGCAGAGCTGCACCTCAAGGAGCTCGACGGGGTCGACCTCGTCGACGGTCTGCACCCAGCTGTTGCTGGCGTGCAGATCGGGTACGAGGCCGCCCGCGTCGATCGCGGTACCGGCGGCGATGCGCTCCAGGGAGGCCGAGCCGGAGACCAGGGCCAGCTCGGTGATGTCCTGGGCGGAGAGTCCTCCGGTGCGGGCGGCGGGCAGCGCGGCGACCGCGCCGGAGCCGAAGGTGCCGATGACCTCGGCGGCGGGCAGTTCACCGGCGGGTACCGGCGCGGACTCGGCGGCGAGCAGTTCGCTGTACGCCTGCGGGGAGCGGCGTACGGTCTGGGCGGCGTTGTTGATGAGGATGTCGAGGGGTCCGGCCGCGCTCACGGAGTCCGCGAGGGCGACGACCTGCGCCGGGTCACGCAGATCGATGCCGACGACCTTCAGCCGGTGCATCCAGTCGGGGCTGTCGGGCATCGCCTTGAAGCGGCGGACGGCGTCGTTGGGGAACCGGGTGGTGATCGTGGTGTGCGCGCCGTCGCGGAGCAGCCGCAGCGCGATGTACATGCCGATCTTGGCGCGTCCGCCGGTGAGCAGGGCCCGCTTGCCGGTGAGGTCGGCCCCGGCGTCGCGCCTGGTCCGGTTGGTGGCGGCGCAGTCCCGGCAGAGCTGGTGGTAGAACGCGTCGACCTCGACGTAGCGCGCCTTGCAGGTGTAGCAGGACCGGGGCCGCTGGAGTATCCCGGCGAGTTCCCCGGCTGCGGTGCCGGAGGGCAGGAGGCCCTGGGTCTCGTCGTCGATGCGCTCGGCGGAGCCGGTGGCGGTCGCCTCGGTGACGGCCTTGTCGTGGGCGGTCTTCGAGGCCCGGCGCTCCTGGCGGCGGCGCTGCTTCACCGTCCGGTAGATCCCGGCGGTGGCGCGCCGCACGGCGATCGCGTCGGGGTGGTCCACCTCCAGCTTGTCGAGCTCTTCGAGCACGCCCAGACAGACGGCGAGACGTTCCGGGTCGATGCCCGGACCGTACGTGGGGATGTCCTCGATCGCCGTCATGCCGTTCCTCGTGCCGCTCGTACCGCCGCTGTCCCCGGGCACGGCCGGTGGGCCGGGTGCCGTGGGTCCTCTGAAAGCGGAACTTTACGGGAGGTACGAGTCCCGGCGCCAAACAGCGCGCTGTCCGGTCGGACACACCCCCGCCGCGGGGTGCGGGAGGCCCCTGCCGGACAGGGTTGCCCGGGTCGCGGGTCAGCCGTCGGTGGCCGCGGCGAGGGCCGCCAGTTCGGTGGTCAGGGCCCGGGCCAGCGCGTCGAGGTCGGGGACGGCGACGGCGTCGGCGACCAGCCCGAAGTGCACCCGCCCCCGGTAGGTGGAGACGGCGACCGCGAGGGACTGGCCGTGGGCGAGGGGGGCGAGCGGGTAGACCTCGGTGAGCGGGCAGCCGCCGAGGCGCAGGCCCAGGCTGGGCAGCGGGACGCTGGTGACGAGGATGTCGAAGAGGAGCCGTGCCGCCTGCGCGACCACGGGTCCGCTGACCCGGTGGCCGAGCGCGGGCACATGGTCCGCGAGCAGGGCGATCGCTCCGGCGCCCCGGTGCGGGCCCGCGTCCTTGTTGCGGTCCATGGCGGCGCGGACGGAGCGCAGCCTGGCCAGCGGGTCGGGTTCGCCGACCGGGAGCCGGACGAGATAGCCGGAGAGCCGGTTGCCCTGGGGGTGGGCGGTGCGGGGGCGGCGCCGGGAGACGGGGATCAGGGCCCTCGGCGCGACCCCTTCGCTGGACTCGCCGCGGCCCTCCAGCCAGCGCCGCAGCGCTCCGGCGACCAGGGCGATCAGGACGTCGTTGACGGTGCCGCCCGCGGACTTGCGGACCCGGTGCACATCGTCCAGATCGAGGACGACGCCCGCGGTGCGGCGGGTGCCGGTGGGGCGGGAGGTGAGGGCGGGGGTGGAGCGCACGTCCCAGGTGGCGCGGGCCACGGCTGCGCCGATGTCGAGGGCCCGGGTGAGGTCGGCGACGGTCCCGAGCAGCCGTCCGGACAGCGGCCGGGGAGCGGCCCGGTCGGGGGCACGCCGCCCGGGCGGCGAGGCGGAGGCCGGGACGGACGGGGGACGGCCCGGGAGTCCGCCGGGGTCCATGATCGCGGCGCCGAGGGTCAGGGCGCGCAGACCGTCCGCGAGGGCGTGATGGAACTTGAACAGCACGGCGAACGAGGTGCCGTCGCCCTCGGCGGGCAGGACGACTGCCTCCCACGGGGGTTTCGCGCGGTCCAGGGGGTGCCCCATGGCGGTGGCGGCCGCCGCGTGGAAGTCGGCCACGGGTTCGGCGAGCCGGACGTGTTCCAGGGGGTCGAAGTCGGCTGCCGGTACCCGGGCGGCGCCGCCGACGGGCACCGTGACGTCCCTGATCCGCATCCGCAGTCCGGGTACGGCGGCGGCCCGGGTGGCGAGCAGTTCGGCGGCGTGCCGGGCGGCTCCGGGCGCGTCGGCGGTGAAGACGCCGAGTGCCGCGAGGTGCATGGGGTGCCCGGCCGACTCCATGTTCCAGAAGGCCAGGTCGAGGGGGGCCAGCGGCTGGGTGCCCATGCTCTGCTCTCGCGTCGGGTGCTTCGGATGCTGCGGGACGGGGTGGGCGGCGGAATCGGCGGCACGGGTCGGTGCCGCGGAAGGGGCGGGTGCGACGGGACGGTGCGGGGGTGCGATGGGTACGCAGTCAATCCCCGGGGGCGGCCATGGTCAAGCACCCCGGTGCTACGCACAGTTAACAACGCGTGAAGTCCCCGTCCCGGCCGCCCCGTCCCGCCCGGCAAGGCATCCGTACCCGGCCGGGCACACCGTCGCGCCGGGTACGGATGCCCTGCCGGCCCGCTCAGGGGCGGTCGGCGGCGGTGTGCAGGGCGGGCATCGCCGCGGCCGGCCGGGTGCCCCAGGCAGAGGGTGCCTCACCGACGGTGAACGCCAGTTCCCGCAGTCCTCGCAGCTCGCCGGAGGTCAGATACGTACGGGGATGGTCGGTGCCGTCGGTGCGCACCCGCTGGATGTAGCGCCGGTCGGACGTGGTGCCGGGTGCCCGGAGGGTGAGGCCGCCGCGTGGGTGGTGGCGGCGGTCGAGGGTGAGGTCGACCCGGTCGAACACCGGTGTGGACAGGCCCCATACGGCGCTGCCCGGCCGGATCGGATACAGCCCCAGCGCGGACAGCACATGCCAGGCCGACATGGTGCCGAGGTCGTCGTTGCCGGTCATCCCCGTGGGCGTGTCGGTGTAGAGGGTGAGGGCGGCGTGCACCACGTCGGTGGTGGCCCAGGGCTTGCCGGTCGACAGATAGGTGTAGGGGGCGATGAGGTCGGGTTCGTTCTGCGGGTTGTACTTGTCCGCGTTGTAGTACTCGTACGGTCCGTCGACCCAGACCTCCCGGGCCGTGCGGGCGGGGTCGGCGAGCAGCCGGTCGTAGGCGAAGAAGGTGTCGAGACGCGCGTTGGTGGCGTCCGGCCCGCCGAGCAGCCCGATCAGGCCCGGCAGGTCCTGGGGGACGAGCCACTGGTACTGCCAGGCGGTGCCCTCGTGGAAGCCCGAACCGCGGGCCGGGTCGGCGGGGCCTGTGAACGCCCCGTCGCCGTCCCGGGGTCGGAAGAAGCCGGTGTCCGGGTCGAACACCGAGCGGTAGTTGCGGGCGCGGGCCGCGTAGCGGCGGGCGTCGGCGTGGTGGCCGAGGTCGCGGGCCATCTCGCCCAGGGCCGCGTCGGCGAGCGCGTACTCCAGGGTGGCGGAGCCCCCGTGGTCGTGGTCGGAGTCGCCGGGCTTGGTGTGCGGGCGGCCTTCCAGATGGGGTACGTACCCGCGTTCCAGATAGGCGGCGTTGGCCTCGCGGCCGACGGCCGGTGAGCCGGGCGGCGGTACCCCGTCGGCGTTGCGGCGCAGCGCGCGGTACGCCCGCTGTTCATGGCCGCGCAGCAGGCCCTGCTGATAGGCGTTGGTGAGGAAGGGGGTGACCGGGTCGCCGGTCATGATGTTCGTCTCGACCGTGCCGTAGCCCCATTTGGGCAGCCAGCCGCCCTCCTCGCCCACGCGCAGCACCGACAGCGCCATGTCCCGTGACTCGCGGGGGGCCAGCAGGGCGAGGAGCTGCGCCTGGGTGCGGTAGGTGTCCCACAGGGACCAGTTCTGGTAGTAGGTGAAGCCCCGGGCGCGGTGCACCCGTCCGTCCCAGCCCCGGTAGCGGCCGTCGGTGTCGCTGCCGGTGTTGGGGGCGAGGAAGGACCGGTACAGCGAGGAGTAGAAGGTCCGGCGCAGGGTCCGGTCGCCGCCGTGGGCGCGGACGTCGTGGAGCCGGTCCTCCCACGCGGCGCGCGCGGCCTGCCGCACCCGGCTGAAGGAACGGCCGCCCTCGGCGCGCAGATTGCGGGCGGCGCCCCGGGCGTCGACGTAGGACAGGGCGGTAGTGGCCTCGACGGTCCGGTCGCCCCGGGTGTCGAAGCGGACCCAGGCGCCGCTCCGGCCGGTGGTCGCGGCGGCGCGGGTGCTCCCGTCGGTGACGGTCGCGCCCTGCCAGGTGCCGTACGCGGTGAAGGGCCGGTCGAAGCGGGTGAGGGTGTGGACGGTGTAGGGCTCGGTGGCCTGGCAGAAGCCGCTGCCGGTGATGCTGGTGCGGATGGTGCGGTCGTCGAGGATCTCGACGGCGCTGGCACGGTTGCGGTGCAGCGCCTGGCCCGCGTTGAGCAGGACGTTGGCACGGTCGGTGGCGGGGAAGGTGTAGCGCTGGACGCCGGTGCGGCGGGACGCGGTGAGTTCGGCGCGTACGCCGTTGCCGAGGCCCACCCGGTAGTAGCCGGGCCCGGCGGCCTCGTCGGTGTGCCGGAAGGGGACGGCGTAGCGGGCGTTGTCGGTGGCCGTGATGTCACCGGTGGTCGGCAGCACGGGCAGGTCACCGCCGATCCGGCAGCCGACACCGGAGAGATGGACGGCGGAGAAGCCGCGGATACGGGTGTCGGCGTGGTCGTAGCCGGTGTTGTGCCCGGTGTCCGGCGAGAGCTGGACCATGCCGAACGGCACGGCGGCGCCGGGGTAGGTGTTGCCTTCGTTGGCGGTGCCGATGAACGGGTTCACCAGATCGGTGAGCCGCTCGGTCCGGGCGGTGGCGTCGTACGGCGCGACCGCGTCGGCGGCGGGGGCGGCGAGCGCGCCGCCGAGCAGGGCCAGTGCCGTGACCGCGCCGGCCGAGCGCGGGTGCGGGCGCCGGGTCCATCGCCGGGTCCATCGCATGGGGAAGTCCTCCGGGAGGGGGGTGACATCGTCGCCGGGCCGCGCCGGACGCGGGTGTGACCGGGCGCGGCGGGGGTGGGCGCGCGCCGGGCCGAGGGGGCGTCGGAAGAGGTGCCCGGCGGGGGCGGAGGCGGGGGGCGGAAGGGGACCGGGCGGGGACGGCATGGTCGGTGCGGCGTGCCGCCCGTGGTGCCCGAGTCGGCCGCGATGTCGGGGAGGCTCATTCTTGGAGCCCCCGGCGGGAGCGTCAAGGAGCCGGGCGGGGCGCCCGCGCCACTCCCCCGTACGGCCGTCATCACCGGTGTCCGGTGATGGAACGGACTCCCTTGTCCGGCGGAGGGGTTGGGCGACCGCCGTACGAGGCAACATCCAGGTACCCGGTACGGGTGCCGCTCCCGGTACGTGGACGGCGGGACGGGCGCCGGGCGGCGCCGGGACGCGTCCGGCGGTGACCGGCCCACCGGTCGGCGGACCGCCGCAGGGCCGACTTCCGGGGTAGCACGCGCGTCCACCCAGGGGACGACTCCCGTAGGTGATCCCTAGGGGGTCTACTCCATCGGTAGTAGGACGGAATGCGTGCTCAGGTACGACGACGTGGCGGCTCAGGAGAGGGATCGTAGGAACATGACATCCGACCCCCCGCGGCGCCTGACGCGCCGCACCCCGCGCACGGCCGGCCGCACCCCCGGGAGATCCGCATGAGCGGCTTCGTGTTCGCGGTGGCGCTCTGCCTCGTCTCCGCGGTGGCGTACGCGGGCGGGGCGATCGTCCAGGAGCGGGTCGCGGTGTCCACCCCGGGACGTACCGCTGTGCCGGTTCGCCGTCCCCTGTGGTGGGGAGCGGTCGGGCTGAACGGCCTGGGCGCGGTCCTGCATGTGCTGGCGCTGGCGTACGGACCGCTGAGTCTGGTGCAGCCGCTCGGCGCGCTGACCATAGTGTTCGCGCTGCCGATGGCCGCGTTCCTGGTGCGCCGGCGGGCGGGTGCCACGGCGTGGCGCGGTGCGTTGATGGCGACGATCGGTCTGGCCGGTCTGCTGTCGCTGACGAGCAGCGCGGGCGAGCAGTCGATGAACGGCGCGGAGCGGCTGGTGCTGGCGCTGGTGACCGCGGGCGCGCTGGTGACGCTGACGGTGGCCGCGCAGGCGGCGCACCGGCATCCGGCGGTGCGCAGTGTGCTGCTGGCGAGCGCGGCGGGTGTCGCGTTCGGCATCGGGTCGGTGTTCACGAAGGCCGTGGCCCTGGACTGGACCGAGCAGTCGGCGACGCTCGACATCCCGAGCCTCGCGGTGATCGCCGCGCTGGCCACGGCGGGCATGTTCCTGTCCCAGTCGGCGTACCGGGGCGCCGGTCTGGCGGCCCCGCTGTCGACGGTGACCGTGGTGAATCCGGTGGTCGCCGCGGCCGTCGGGCTCACGCTGCTCGGGGAGAGCTTCCGGTACGGCTCGGCGGGCACGGTGCTCGCGCTGGGCTGCGGCGTGGTCGCGGCGGGCGGGCTGATCCTGCTGACGACCGAGCGGATCGGGCGTGAGCAGCAGGAGAGCGCGGCGCTCCTCGGCGAGGCCGTGGAGCTGACGGGCGGCACGGCGGCGGCCGGTGAGGACTCCGCTACGGGGACGGACCGTCCGGTGGCCGCCGAGATCGCCGACGGGGCCGGTGGGCCGTCCCTGGCGTTCCCGGTGGACGAGCGGGCCACGATGCCGCATCAGCGCGGCATCCTGGAGCTGCGCCGGGAGCCCGGACGCCGGGGCGCGCACCCGGGGCTGCCGTCCGTGCAGGATCTGGCGCACCCGTGTGCGTTCCGGCCGCGCACCCGGGTCAAGTCGTAGGGCGGGGTACGGGTGAGGGCCGTTGCCCGCCGTGTCGACGGCGGGCAACGGCCCTCACCCGTGTGCCGGTGGGTCAGATGCGGACGCCGCCGCCGCGGAGGTAGGCCAGCGGGTCGATGTCGGAGCCGAAGCCGGGGCCGGTGCGGATCTCGAAGTGGAGGTGCGGTCCCGTGCTGTTGCCGGTGGAGCCTGAGCGGCCGATGCGCTGACCGCTCACCACGCTCTGGCCGGACCGCACGGAGATCGCCGAGAGATGGGCGTACTGGCTGTAACGGCCGTCGCTGTGCCGGATGATCACCTGGTAGCCGTAGGAACCGGCCCAGCCCGCGGAGACGATCTCGCCCCGGGAGACGGACTTCACCGAGGTCCCGGTGGGCACGGGGAAGTCGACGCCGGTGTGGTAGCCCTTCGACCAGTGGGGGCCGGACACCCGGTACGAGGTGCCGGTGGCCCCGGTGACCGGCGCGGAGAACTCCGCCGAGGTACGGGCCTCTCCGCGCGACGCGGCTTCCTGACGCCGTTCGGGTGCCGCCTTCGCCTGACGGCGTTCGGGTGCCGCCTTGGGCTTGGCCTTCGGGGCGACGGCCTTCGGGGCAGCCTTGGGAGCCGCCTTCGGGGCTGTCTTCGCGGGGGCCGATTCCCGACGGGTATCGGGGGCGGCGGAAGGCTTCCTGGTGACCGGTTTGCTGACGGCCGGCCCCCGGTCCGGGGCCGCGCGCTCGGTGGATCTGCGCTCGGGCTTCTCGGCCTGCTTGCGTTCCCGGTCGGCCGCCCGGTCCCGTTCCCGGGGGACGGCCGTACGGGCGGAGGCGTCCAGGGAGAGGCTCTGGCCGGGGATGATGAGGTCGGGGTCGTCCCCTATGGCGGAGCGGTTGCTCTGATAGAGGCGCTGCCAGCCGCCGTCGACCCGGCGTTGGTCGGCGATGCCGGAGAGCGTGTCGCCCCGTACGACGGTGTACATCTCGGACTTGCCCGCGCGGGACTGCGGGGTGGCCTCCGGCTTGACGTCCCGGACGTCGGTGCGCGCGGAACGGTCCGGCGCGGACGGGGCCCGGGCGGCCGTGGGGTTGATCTCGGGGGCGTCGCCGCCCCGGGTGAGGCCCGCTTCCACCGAGCAGGAGGGCCATGCGCCGGGGCCCTGTCCCTTGAGCACCTTCTCGGCGACGGCGATCTGCTGGTCCCTGCTGGCCAGATCGGCGCGCGGGGCGAACGCCCGGCCGCCGTAGGCCTCCCAGGTGGACTGGGTGAACTGGAGCCCGCCGAAGTAGCCGTTGCCGGTGTTGATGGTCCAGTTGTTGCTGGACTCGCAGTCGGCGACCTTGTTCCAGGTGCCCGCGTCCGCGGCTTGCGCGAGGTTCGCGCCGATGAGCGGCATGGCGATTCCGGCGCCGCCGGCTGTCAGGGTCAGTGATGTCCGGTTGATCCGCTTCGGCTGGACCCTGCGGTGTCGGCCACGCACGGCCATGTGTCGCCCCCTTGTTGTCCTTTGGGGAGGGCCCCCAAGGCATCAGGATTGGCAAAACTATGTGCTGCGAACCGGCCAGACAAGAGGGTAACCGGTCGCTTACTCAGCGCGCCGGACGTCGATTTGTACCAGGACGTCCGGCACGCCGCGCCGGTCAGCCGTTCAAGTACTGAGGAAGCCAGCGGAGTTGGACGCCCTTCTGATAAAAGCCCCCGCCCTCATGACCGTTGAAGCGGTAGACCTCCATGGCACGCTCACGGCCGGAGTAGGCGTTGAACGCCGCGAACACCGTGGACGGCGGACACGTCTGGTCCTCCAGGGCCGTCGAGAACAGCGCGGGCGCGCGTCCCCGGGCCGCGAAGTGGACCCCGTCGAAGTAGGACAGCGTCCGGAAGGTCCGGTCCTCATGGCCGCGCCGCGCCTTCAGATAGAAGGCGATCTCACGGTACGGAAGCTTGTCGGTGAGGGTGGCCCCGCGCGGGAAGTCGCACAGGAACGGCACGTCGGAGACGATGGCGACCAGGTCCGGCACCAGTCCGCCCACGGCGAGGGTGATGCCGCCGCCCTGGCTCTCCCCGATCGCGGCGACCCGGCCCGCGTCGATCAGCGGATGGGAGCGGGCGGCCTCGACGGCCCGCACCGCGTCGGTGAAGACCCGCCGGTAGTAGTAGTCGTGCGGGTCCTCGACGCCCCGGGTCATGAAGCCGGGGGCCGAGGGTCCGGAACCGACCGGATCGGCGGTGTCGCCCTGGGCGTCCGCGTTGCTGCCCTGGCCGCGGGTGTCCATCACGAAGTGCGCGTAGCCCGCGGTCGCCCACAGCAGATGCATGTGCGGCAGCCCGCGGCCGTGTCCGTAGCCGATGTATTCGACAACGGCCGGAATCGGCTCGGTCGTTCCCGCCGGGAGGACGAGCCAGCCCTTGACGGGGTGCCCGCCGAAGCCCGCGAACGTCACATCGAAGACGTCCACACCGGCGAGCGGTACGTCCACCGGGACGAATCGGGCGGCTATGTCGTGCCGGCGGGCCTCCGTGAGGGTCTTCGCCCAGAACTCGTCGAAGTCGTCCGGCTCCGGCAGATCGGGACGGTAGGTGCGCAGTTCGTCGAGAGGCAGATCGAAATGAGGCACAGATGATTCCCTTTTCGTACAAGTGTCGGCACTCCACACTACGTGGGAGCGTGATACTGACGATCACTACCTGCACGTCCGATTCCAGGAGCCACAGGCATGACCACCACAGCTCAGATCGGTGTCACGGGCCTCGCCGTGATGGGGCGCAATCTGGCCCGCAACTTCGCCCGCAACGGCTACGCCGTCGCCCTGCACAACCGCACCGCCGCGCGTACCCACGACCTGGTCGCCGAGTTCGGCGAGGAGGGCGTGTTCGTCCCCACCGAGACCGCCAAGGAGTTCGTCGCCGCGCTGGAACGGCCCCGCCGGCTGGTCGTCATGGTGAAGGCCGGGGATCCGACGGACGCGGTGATCCAGGAGTTCGCACCGCTGCTCGAACCCGGGGACATGATCATCGACGGCGGCAACGCGCATTTCGCCGACACCCGGCGCCGTGAGCGGGAACTGCGCGAGCAGGGCATCCACTTCGTCGGCGCCGGGGTGTCGGGCGGCGAGGAGGGCGCGCTGCGCGGGCCGAGCATCATGCCCGGCGGCTCCGAGGAGTCCTACGCGGCGCTCGGCCCGATGCTGGAGAAGATCTCCGCGAAGGCCGAGGACGGGGCGCCCTGTGTCACCCATGTCGGTCCGGACGGCGCCGGACACTTCGTGAAGATGGTGCACAACGGCATCGAGTACGCCGACATGCAGCTCATCGCGGAGGCGTACCACCTGCTGCGGGACGTCGCCGGGTACTCCCCCGCGCAGATCGCCGACATCTTCCGCACCTGGAACACCGGGCGGCTCGACTCGTATCTCATCGAGATCACCGCCGAGGTGCTGTCGCACGTCGACGCCGCGACCGGGAAGCCGTTCGTGGACGTCGTCCAGGACCGCGCCGAGCAGAAGGGCACGGGACGCTGGACCGTGCAGATCGCCCTCGACCTCGGTGTGCCGGTCTCCGGCATCGCGGAGGCGGTGTTCGCCCGCGCCGTCTCGGGCCACGCCGAGCTGCGGGAGGCGTCCCGTGAACTGGCCGGGCCGTCGGCCCGGCCGCTCGACGATGCCGCGGCCGCGGCCTTCGCCGACCAGGTCGAGCAGGCGCTGTACGCGTCGAAGATCGTGTCGTACACCCAGGGCTTCCAGCAGATCGCCGCCGGGAGCGAGGAGTACGGGTGGGACATCGATCTGGGCGCGGTCGCCTCGATCTGGCGCGGCGGGTGCATCATCCGGGCCGCGTTCCTGGACCGTATCCGGGCGGCGTACGACACCCGGCCCGATCTGCCGGGGCTGCTGTCCGACGGGGACTTCGCCCGGGAGATCGGTGAGGCTCAGGACGACTGGCGGGCGGTGCTGGTCCAGGCGACGCGGCAGGGTGTTCCGGCGCCGGGGTTCTCGGCGGCTCTCGCGTACTACGACGCGTTGCGCTCCGCGCGGCTTCCGGCGGCGTTGACGCAGGGGCAGCGGGACTTCTTCGGGGCGCACACGTATCGGCGGGTCGACCGTGAGGGGTCGTTCCACACGCTGTGGGGCGGGGATCGGTCGGAGGTCGAGGCGTAGCCCTTGCCGGGCGGGGGGCGGGCACCCTCCGGGGTGGCGGTGGGGTGCTGGCCCACCACCACCCCTGGTTTCGGGGCGACGTGGGTGTGGTTGCGGTGGGTTTCCGGCTCACCGTCGCCAGGGCTTCGCGCCCCTTTCGGGGCGGGCCCGCCGGGTTGCGATGAGTAATCGGGTCACCGTCGGTCGGATTCGCGCCTCTTTCGGGGCGGCCCGGTTGTGGTTGCGGTGGGTTCCCGGGTCACCGTTGCCGGTCTTTCGCGCAGTTCCCCGCGCCCCTTTGGGGCACCCCTGTGGGGTTGCGGTGCCATTTCGGGTCACCGTTGCCGGTTTTTTGCGCAGTTCCCCGCGCCCCTGTCGGGGCACCCGATTGTGGTCGGGGTGCGTTCTCGGGTCACCGTTGTTGGGCTTTCGCGCAGTTCCCCGCGCCCCTTTGGGGCACCCCCGTGAGGTTGCGGTGGGTTCCCGGGTCACCGTTGCCGGTCTTTCGCGCAGTTCCCCGCGCCCCTTTGGGGCACCCCCGTGGGGTTGCGGTGCCATTTCGGGTCACCGTTGCCGGTTCTTTGCACAGTTCCCCGCGCCCCTGTCGGGGCACCCCCGTGGGGTGCGGTGGATGGTTGGCTCACCGTTGCCGGGCTATTGCTCAGTTTCCCGTGGCGCTGTCGGGGCGCTTCGGTGGGGCGGGGGTGCTTGGGGGTCAGGGGACGGGGTTCGGTTGGGGGATGGGGTCCGGGGGCGGAGGGTTCGGGGTGGGGGGCGCAGGGGGGACCGGGTCGGGGGGCGGGGGGTGTACCGGGTCCAGGGGCGGGGGCTTGGGGTGGTCGGGGAGCGGGAGCGGGCCGGGGGTCGGGCCGGGAGGTACGGGGTCGGGGTACGGGTGGGTCATGGCGGTCTCCGATCGGTGTGAGGGACTGCTTCTCTTGTGGACTTGTCCCCCGCGTACCCGGTGCTCTCGCCCTCACTCACCCCCACGGGTGACACCCGCGCCCCGGCGCTGACCGGCCGGGCGGCACGTCGGGCGTCGTCCCCGTGCGGTGCGCGGGGTGGCGGACCCGGAATTTCATCGGAGGAACTGGGCCCGTTCCGGGCCGCTTCGGTCACACATGATCACGAAGTCGCCGGTTCACGGCGCGAAACAGTCGGGGAACCGTCGGATTCGGGCAGCCCGGAAGCGAACACAGGAATTACGTTCCACTGTGTGCCCGCTTTCCTGGTTCCGGCTCACTCCGATAGCGGAGGCTTCTGAGGCCACGCTAGGGTCACGCCGAAGAATCGGATGATGAATCGGCCCCCGGTCCAGGCTGCCACCTGTACGGACCGGGGGTCCTGCTACTCCGGCGAAAATCCGCGCTATCCGAAAGGACCGCGATGGCTCCCCCGTCGTACCTCCGGAACGCCTCGGCGCCCCGGCCCGGTCGGGACCGTAGCAACGGGCTCCGGCACCGCGCACCGTCACGTGCCTGGCTTGTCACGCGGGACGGGGACCCGACGAGCACCATAGGCCGGGGCTCTCCCGTACCGTCCGGCCGGCGGCTGTGACGGGTCAGCCGGTCCAGCGGCGGCCCCGGGACACCTCCCGGACGCTGCCCGCCGGGACCAGACCCGTGGGTCGGGAGGTGCGCCGGGTGCCGGGGCCGTCGGCGGGGTCCCGCCCGTCCTCCGCCGGATTTCCCGACAGCAAGGGTGATGACGCTGTGCTGAGCCGATCCTTGGACACCGAAGCGTGCCCGGTGTGCGGGGCGCCCTTGCTGCGCGGCACCGGCGCGGGGCGCCGCAGGAGGTATTGCGGGACCGCGTGCCGGAGCAAGGCGCAGCGGCTGCGGCAGGCGGGCGGCCGGGCCCAGGAGCCGGTCGCCCAGGGTCCGCTCGGACGTCAGCTCGCCGGTGAGGTGCAGCGGCTCGGGCAGCAGCTGCTGGACGGTGAGCTGGCCGGGGAGGACCTGGCGACGCTGCTGGACCGGGCGTCGGCCGTGCGCAAGGAGGTGGACCTGTATGTCGCGGCGGCAGTGCAGGACGCCCGGCATCGCGGTGAGAAATGGGAGGAGATCGCGAAGGCCGCGCACATCGCGCCGGACACCGCCCGGACCCGCTGGCGGGAGGACCGGGTCTGCCGGATGCTGGAGCTGCACGCCAACGACAAGGGTGCCGCTCCCGTGCGGCTGCGGCCCGCGGGGCTCGCCGGTGAGCCCGAGGGGGACCCGGCGGGCACCGAGGACGGCGGCGACGGCGGCGACACGGCCGCCCAGGCGCGCCAGTCGCGGTCCACCGCCTCCCTGGGGCGGCTCGCGTCGGCCCTGTCCGCGCTGCACACGGCGAGCGGGCTGAGCATCCGGGAGGTCGCGGACTCGACGCGGCTGTCCCCGTCGTACATCTCGCGCATCCTGTCCGGGGACCGCTATCCGACCTGGGACCTGGTGTGCGCGCTCGCCCTGCTCTTCCATGGGGACCCCGCCGAGCTGCGGGTGCTTTTCGAGGCGGCGCACGGTCTGACCGCTCCGCCGCGGCAGTCGGCCCGGCAGGGGATCGCCCGGCTGCACGCGGCACTCAGGGGGCTGCATCTGGCGGCCCGCTCCCCCGGTCCCCGGGAGATCGCCCGCAGAAGCGGCAACACCGTCAGCGCCTCGATGGCGCAGCACACCCTCGACGGGCTGGACATCCCCGAATGGGAGGTGCTGGCGGCGCTCGTACGGGCCCTCGGCGGTCGTCCGGCGGACATCAAACCGCTGTGGGAGTCGGTGCATTACGTGTTCCTGATGTGCGACGACCCCCGCGAGGGCACGCCGGACGCGCCGACCGCCCGGCTGCCCGCCCAGCGCGGCGCGACGGATGGACCGTCGTATGGCCGAAGCGTCTGACGCCCCCCGGTCGGGACCGGCGCGTCCCGCGTCCGGCGGGGTGAACCGTGAACAGCGCGCGCACGCCACGTCGGTGGCCGCGTACCAGGCGTTCCGGGCGCGGAACCACCGGCCGTACGTGGTGTACGCGTCGATCCGGCTGGGTGCGGACGGGATGGCGGAGTCGGTGGTGGCGGAGGTCTTCACCGATCTGGCGATCTCCTGGCGCGCGGCGCTGGCGAGCGCGGAACCGGCGGCGGTCGCCTGGCAGATCCTCGGCCGTCATGTGGACGACCAGCTCGGTCGCCCCCGGCGGCCGGTGCGGGGGCGGGTCCGGGGTATCGCGGCGGCGCGTGAGGACGCGCTGCTGCTGCGCAACCGGATGCGGCTCAGCTCCGAACGCGCCGCCGAGGTCATGGGGTTGTCGACGGCGGACTTCCAGGTGCTGGTGTCCCGGGAGAGGAGGGCGGGTCCCGTCACGGCGTCGGCTCCGGGGTGAGACCAGTTGGTGAAGGCGGCCACCCGCTGTGACCTCCAGCACTACGATGAGTGGTCCTGGTGCGCGCCGGTCGGGCGCGCGCCCGGTCGTCTCCTGGGGGCGCCTCGTGGAACCGGACCGGCTTCCGTACGGTATCGATGTCAACACACCGAGTGTCGCGCGTATGTACGACAGTCTCCTCGGCGGACGGGACAACTACCCGGCCGACCGGGCCGCTTGTTCGGCGCTGCTGGAGAAGGTGCCCAGCATGCGTGAACTGGCGCTGAACAACCGCCAGTTCCTGCGCCGGGTGGTGCACACGCTCGCGAAGGACTTCGGTGTCCGGCAGTTCATCGACCATGGTTCCGGGCTGCCCACCCAGGACAACGTGCATGAGATCGCCCAGCGCGTCGACGACCGCAGCAGGGTCGTCTACATCGACAACGACCCGATCGTGCGGAACATCGGCGGCGCCATACTGGAGCGCAACGACCGCACCGCCGTCATCCAGGCCGATATGCGGCACACGGAGAACATCTTCACGCATCCCTCGGTGACGGCTCTGATCGACATGAAGGAGCCGGTGGCGGCGCTCTTCGTCTCGGTGCTGCACTGTCTGCCCGACAGCGCCGACCCCGGCGCGCTCATCGCGGATGTGGCGTCCCGGCTCCCGGACGGGAGCTTCATGGTGGTGTGCCAGCTGGTCAGCGACTCACCGGCGATCCGTGACTTCGTCACCGGCTTCATGGACGAACAGACCCAGGGCAACTGGGGCCGGGTCCGGGAGAAGAGCGACGTCGCCGCGTACTGCGCGCCCCTGGACCTGGTCGAGCCCGGACTGGTCGAGGTGTCGCGGTGGCGCCCCGGCGCGGACGACGTACCCCCCCAGCTGACGTTCGAGTGGGAGGAGTACGGCGGCGTGGGGCAGGTCCGCCGCTGATCCGGCACGGGTGAGGCCCGGCCCCGGGGCCGGGTCCCACCGCACGCGGGTCTCACCACACGCGGGTCTCACCACACGTGGGTCGCGGCCTCGTCGAGCAGCGCGCGGGTGTGCTCGTAGGGGCTGGCGAGGCCGCAGAGGTTGTTCATGACGGCCTGGTACCGCTCGGTGTCCGCGGGCTTCTCGTAGTAGGTCGCGCCTTCGAACTGTTCGAGGTAGACCATGTCCGGCAGATGGTCGGCGGCATGGAAGCGCAAGTGCACGACCGGATGTCCCACGACGACCCCGGCCGCCCCGACGGACTGGGAGGCGATCTGGAGTCTGAGCTGGTACGGGAGTTCCTCCAGCAGATTCAGCAGATGCCGGACCTGTCTGCGCATGGTCCCGGGTGAGCCGACCTGACGGGTGAAGACCCCCTCGTCCATCACCGCGAGGAGCACCGGCGGGTCCAGTCGGCGGCGGAACATCTCCAGCCGTTCGACACGGACCTGTACGCGGGTGTCGATCTCCTGCCGGGAGGCGGTGGGATGGACCGAGCGGATCACGATCTCGGCGTACTCCGGCGTCTGGAGCCATCCCGGGACGAGCTGCGGCTCGTACGACAGGATGCGCTGGGCCGCGAGTTCCATCCCGAGCAGCGGCCGTACCCATCGGGGGACGACCTGGCCGTGCTGCTGCCAGGGTTCGGCCCGCCCCGCCTCGTCGGTGAGGCGGGCCGCGCGCTCGTACTCGGCCTGGTCGGTGACCCCGCACGCCCGCATCAACCGCTCGACGTCCAGCGGCCGCAGGACGGACTGACCCGTTTCCATACGGCTCACGGTGGATTCCGAGACGCCTATGCAGTCCGCGACATGTCGCGGGGAGATGCGGGCGTGCTCACGGCAGTTGCGCAGATATCCCGCGACCGCCCGCCGGTGGGCCACCGGGCCCCATTCCGGACGGTGCGGAAAGCCGAGGATCGACGGTGTCCGGCGCGGCTCGAATCCCATACCGGGCTCCCTGGACGGAGATAAGAAGAACGAGAACCCAGTATGACAGCGCCCGTACCGGCGTGTCAGGGAATGGCCATCCCCCTACGTCCCGTTACCGCACGAAATCGAAGTCCCCGTCCTTGACCCCCTGGATGAACGCCGTCATCTCCTCGGCGGTGTAGATCAGCGCCGGCCCCCTCGGGTCACGGGAGTTGCGGACCGCGGCGCCACCGTCCGCGAGGCGCGCCACCTCCACACAGTTCCCGCTGCCCCCGCTGCGACGGCTCTTGCGCCACTCCACACCGCCGAGCTCCCCCGCACCGACTCCGTTCTCGATCCGCATCTATGTCACCGCTTTCGGCTCGTCCGACTCTTCCACGCGTGTCCACCGCGTCCAGCGCCACGGCCGTTCACCCCGTCGATTTCCATTCGACAAGCTGTACGAATTCCGCCGCTCTGCAATTGCACGGCCACGCACTTGCAGGAACGAAAACCGCACGCGATAGTGACGGCCCAATGGGCACAATGGCGCCGAAGCACCGGTTCCACGGCCCGTTCTCGTCGGTGGAACGCGGTGCGCCCGAACGGCGCGGCGCAGGTTGTGGGGAGATGGACATGGCGGTCGGCCATGGCACGGACGCAGGACGGACCCCGGGGGGCGAGTTCACCGCCGGGGGCCGGTTCCGCGGGCGCCCCCCGGGCGCACCGGCCAATCTGGCCGTGCGGTACGGGCTGGGCAGCACACCGTTCGCCGCCCACCTCATCCCGCCCACCACACGCTGCTGTTACGAGGCACGCCGGTTCACCGACCGGACACTCGCCCGCTGGGGGATGCAGCAGGTCCGGGACGACGCGGTGCAGGTGGTGTCCGAGCTGGTCGCCAACGCCGCGCGCCACGGGCAGCGCCGCCGCAGCGACCCCGACGGTACGAAACCGGCCGTGTGGCTGGCGCTCGCCCCCCGCCCCCGGACCCTGCTGTGCGTGGTGAGCGACCCGGGCCCGCGCCGCCCGCGCCTCTTCCCGCCGTCCCCGCTGGCCGAGCGGCACCGGGGCCTGCCCATCGTGGAGGCGCTCAGCGAGGACTGGGGCTGGAGCGTGGACTGCGGTTCGCGGGGCAAGTCGGTGTGGGCACGACTCCCGCTGCCGCGCGACTGAGCGACTCCCGATGGCGCGCGGCCGAGTTACGGGGCATACGGCTTCCGCTGCCCCGCGTAACGAGCACGACCGGCCGCTGCCGCTGCCGCGCGACTGAGCACGACCCCCCGCTGCCGCTGTTCCGCGAAGGGGCGCGGGACGTCCGGCTCCCGCCGGTCCGCGACCGAACACACCGAACCCCACGTGCCGGATGTGCACGTGGGGTTCGGCGATTCGGGTACGCCTCGGGCGGGTCAGGCCACGGACGGATCGAGCAGACCGGCCCGGAACCGCTTGAGCAGTCGGCTGATCAGCCGGGAGACATGCATCTGGGAGATCCCCAGGTGCGCGCCGATCTCGGCCTGGGTGCGCTCCTCGACGAAGCGCATGTGCAGGATCAGCCGGTCGCGGTCGCCGAGTTCGGCGACGAGAGGTGCCAGGGAATGGAAGTCCTCGACGAGTTCCATGCCCGGGTCCTCCTCGCCGATGAAGTCGGCCAGCACGGACTCGCCGTCGCTGCCGCCGTCGGCCGTGAGCGCGGCGTCCAGCGAGGAGGAGTTGTAGCAGTTCGACGCCTTGCGGGCCTCGATGACCTCTTCCTCGGACAGCGACATCAGCTCCGCCAGTTCGGCGGTCGTCGGGGTGCGCTCCAGACGGCTGCGCAGCTCCTCGGTGGCCTTGGCCAGCTCGACCCGCGCCTCCTGGAGCCGCCGGGGGACGTGCACGGCCCAGCTGGTGTCACGGAAGAACCGCTTGATCTCGCCCACGATGTACGGGACGGCGAAGGTGGTGAACTCCGTCTGCCGGGTCAGCTCGAACCGGTCGATGGCCTTGATCAGACCGATCGTGCCGACCTGGACGATGTCCTCCATCGAGTCGCCCCGGCCACGGAAGCGGGATGCCGCGTAACGCACCAGGGAGAGGTTCATCTCGATCAGGGTGGAGCGTACGTACTGGTGCTCGGGGGTGCCTTCCTCCAGGACGGCGAGCCGTTCGAACAGGCCCCGGGACAGTGCCCGTGCCTCACTCGGCCGTACCTTGTGCGGCTGGTCGATCCGGGGCGGGGCGTCCACGAGCTGTGCCGCTCCGGTCCGCTGTGACGTGCCCGTGGTCCGCGCTTCCGTCACGGCTGCCATGCCGTCCACCCCAATCGTCGTCGCTTCACATCGGGTTCGATGATGTTCGGCGCCTTCCCCGGGTCTGACGTCTCACACCTGCCGATCACCAACCAATTTTTTCCGGGGTCGCGGCGGCGGATTTGTCCGGTGGCCCCCGTCCCGGTCGGGGCGGCCCCGGGCAGGTGGCGGGACGAGGTGCGGCAGATGGGGGATCAAGAGGTGTGAGCGCGGTGCGACGGGACAGAAGGAGGATGACCACGAGGAGCCCATACCGTGATGAAGACCACGCCTGAAGTACTGCGCGACCTGCTGGCCCGCTACGCCGCCCTGCGGTTCGCCGTCGCCGAACGGGAACGCCCGGAGCTGCGGCGGGCCCTGGCAGAGGTCACCCGCACCCTGTGCGACGCGACCCGGACGGACGACGCGCGGGCGGCGCTCGCCGCGGCGGACGCGGAGCTCGCCGAGAACTGCTGCGGCGCGGCGGTCACCGCCGCGCGCGGCGCGGCCTGAGCACGTGTTCCGGTCCACCCCACGCGGTATGTCAAGGCCGTACGTCAAGAACGAAGGGAAGTCAGCGTGAGCATCCAGAACATCTGGTCGTACACGCCGCTCAGCGGCCACACCGACGCACTCGACCTGACAGGTTTCACCGTCGAGGCCACCGACGGGACGATCGGTCATGTCGACCGGCAGGCCGACGGCCGGGGCACCCCGCATCTGGTCGTGGACACCGGCGTCTGGAAGTTCGGCAAGAGCGTCCTGGTGCCCGCGGGCATCGTGACCGGGGTCGACGCGGCGGAGCAGCGGGTGACGCTGAGCTGCACCAGGGACGAGGTGAAGTCGGCTCCGCTGTTCCGGACGGACAGCGAGACCCTGGACCCCGCGTACCTCACCGAGGTCGGGGGTTACTATCACGCTCTGCCGACACGGCGTCCCGACTGAACCGAGCTGGACGCCGCCGGCGGTGTGGCGTCCGTCTCGCGCCCCGGCAAGCCGGTCCGCGGCGCACTCCATATGTCACCGGCCCGCACGGCAGGGAGGCGCGACGATGTCCGATCTGGGGGAGGCAACCGTGACCCACAACACGGCTCACGACCCGTTCGCGGTCCGGGGCAAGGGTGATCCCGGTCACAGGAGCGCGCCCAGACTGCGGCAGTCCCCGGCGACCGCGCGACGCGGCGGCGGGACGGACCGATGAGGGCGGCCGACGAGCGCCACCCCGGTACCGGCGGCACCGACGGCGCGAGCGCCCGGGGGACGGACTTCAGGGACACGCTGACGGACGGGACCCCGACCGCTCCCGCTTCCGGCCTCGTCCCGGGGATCACCACCGCGGGCGCCGCCCGCGACCATGTGCTGGCACTGGTCCATGACCAGGGTGGCCCTCCGTCCGGGGCGGACGGGGAACGGATGGTCATCGATCTGCTGCTGGTGACCTCGGAACTGGTCACCAACGCCATTCAGCACGGTGGCGGCATCGCGGGCTTCGAGGCGACCCGTACCCGGGCCGGGATGCTGCTGACCGTCCACGACCGCGACGACAGTGTCCCCGCCGACGGGTACGGCGGCGCCCTCCCCTCGTCGCATCTGGGCGGCGGCTACGGCTGGCCCCTGATAATCCGGCTGGCCCGCGACATCACCATCAGTCGGCGGGCCGGTGGCGGGAAGACGATCACCGCACTGGTCCCGCTGGCCTGAGGGACGGTCCGCCGGGCGCTCGTCCCGCGCCACGAGGTCTTCGAGGTCGTGGCGCGGCCGGGCGCGGCAGGACATGGCGGATAGCAGGGCAGCGCCCTGCGCGGGCGGTGTCCGGCCGGTACACGGCGGCGGCCGAGGGCGCACGCGCGCGTCGCGCGGCCACGAGTCGGCAGATGTCCCCCCGGAGCCCGCAGGTGTCACCCCCCGGAACCGGGGCACCCGGTCGTGGGAGGTCGACATGAACGCAGGCGCGCTCACGCACAAGAGTCGTACCAAGGGACGCCGGATGGCACGGGGACCCGCCATGGAGGGCGCCGCACGGGCCGGGCTCACCGCCCGGGGCGTGATCTATGTGCTGGTCGGGGCGCTGGCGGTGCGGATCGGGCTCGGCGACGGAGGCCCACAGGCGGACCGGGGCGGTGCGCTGGCCGAGGTGGCCGGGGAGCCCTTCGGCGCGGTGGTGCTGTGGGCCCTCGGCGTGGGGCTCGTGGGGATGGCCCTGTGGCGGCTGTCGGAGGCCGTGTTCGGTGCCGCGGGCAAGGACGGGGGCAAGCCGAAGAAGCGGCTCCTCTCCGCGGGCAGATGCCTTTTCTACAGCGTCGTCGCCTGGTCGGTGCTCGCCTTCGCGGCGGGTGCGGGCGGCTCGGGCAGCGGTTCCAGCGACCGGCAGTCGCGGGACCTCACCGCCCGCGCGCTGGAGCTGCCCGCCGGTCAGTGGCTGGTGGGGCTGGCGGGCGCGGGGGTGGTGGGCGCCGGCCTGTGGATAGGCGGCCGGGCCGCGCTGCGCAAGTACCACGAGCATCTGCGGCTCGGTGCGATGTCCCGCCGAGTGCGGCAGGGAGTCGATGTCACGGGGGTCGGCGGCGGTGTCGCGCGCGGTCTGGTGTTCGCGACGGCGGGAGTCTTCGCGGTACGTGCGGCGGTCGCCTACGAACCGGACCGGGCCAAGGGCATGGACGACACCCTGCGCGCCTTCAAGGACACCCCGCTGGGGCCGTCCCTGCTGGTGGCCGTCGCCGTGGGCCTGGTGCTGTTCGGCGTGTTCTCCTTCGCGATGGCCCGCTGGCGGAAGTTCTGAGGGACACGGGTGCGGGCCGGTGTCCGGGGCGGGTCCCCGGACACCGGGTCCCGCCGAGGGGTGCGGGCCGGGGGCCGGGGATCCTCCCCCGGCCCCCGGCCCGCACCCGCTCCGGCCCGCTCCCGGGCACGGATCTCCCGCACCCGTCCCGGTCCGGACGGATCACCGGCCGCTGGGCTTCCCCAGGGCCTTGGGGTCGACCACCTGGTCGGCCGGCGGCTCTTGTGCGTCGACCTTCTCGTTGAAGGCGGAGAAGGTCATCTCGCTCGGCGCCTTTCCGCCTTCCGTGACCGTCTTCAGCAGATAGGGATCGCCCTCCGCGGCGACATGCAAGGTGAACTTCTCCCCGTTCTCCTTCTTCTTCTCCAGCGTCACGGCCTTTTTGCCTTCGACGGTCGTGGTACCCGTCTTCTTCATTCCGGACCGCTCGGATTTATCGCTGTCCATGGCAGCGAGGAAAGCCTGCTTGTCGCACATTCCCTCGGTGCCCTGTTCGTTCGGCGCCGTCTTCACCCAGCGGCCCTTGAGCTTGTCGAGTGCCTGCTCGGCGCCCGGCTGACCCTTCAGCGTATTGCTCCAGAAGGCCCGGTCGCCCTGCACGAACAACTGCTGACCGGTCCGCACGACCTCGGCGTTGGCCCCCTTGCCGGACATCTTGCCCTTGCACCTGTCCCGCTCGTCCACCTGGAAGTCCACCGTGATGGTGGCGCCGTTCTGCTTGGCGGTACCGGCCATCCGCACCGATGAGGCGCCCTGGGTCGCCTTGACCGCCTGGTCGGCGATCTGGTCGGCGCTGTCCCCCGCGAACGGGTCGTCCGACCCCCCGCCCCCGCCTCCGTTCCCGCCACAACCGGCGAGAGCCGTGGCTCCGACACAGACCATCGCGACGAGAACCGCGTTCTTCCTCAGCTTCATGGAATTCCCTCCCTGCGGGCCCGAACAGGTCCGCTTTCCGATTGCTCTCCGGCCGTTCCCGGTACTCCGACTCCCTTACCGGGACGCTCGTGAGAATCCGGGTACCCCCGATCACCCGAAAGGAACTCCCCCTTCACACGTGAACTCCGCCGAGTTGCACGGCCCGTTCGTTCCGCTTACCGCCGTTCACCCATGACTTCCAGCGGTACGCAACATTCCGTTTGCTCCCGGATCTCGTCATGGAAATATCCGGAACGGTGGCCGGGGTGAGCCTTGGAAAAGCGGTACGACCCCCGTTCCCCTGTCACGGAATCCAGGGGAGCGGGGGCCGTACGGCGCGTCCGTCACGGGTGACGCGTCATCCGGTCACCACTGGTCGGGGTGCTCCGCCACATATCGCTTGGCGGCCTGGAGCAGCTCAGGGTCGGCCACCGGGGCCTGTTCCGGGTGCCGGGCGGCCCACTTCACGACGTACGGGCACAGCGGTGCGACCGGGGTGTCCTCACGGGCGGCGACGGCGTAGAACTCGGCGGCGAGCGTGCCCGCGATGCCCTGACCCGCGAACTCGGGCCGCACCACGGTGTGCACGGGGACGAGTGCCCGGCCCGGCTCCGTCAGCACGAAGTACGCGATGTGTCCGGCGACCTCGTCGCCCACACGCGCTTCGAGCCGCCCCGCCGCTCGGTCGTCCCGGATCTCCGTGTCGGCCATCGGTCCTCCATGATCGGTTCGGTGCTCCGGCCACTGTGGTCCGGACCGGAGCGGTCACGTCCGCTGCAACACCGCACCGCCGTCCCGGCTTCCCCGGACGGCGCAGCGGCAACGCGCGGACGGCTCAGCCCTGGGCGCGCGCCACGCTCAGCGGGCTGCGCCGGGTGTCGCTCCCGGGCACGGGCTCGGCGGGGTCGGAACCGAGGGCGACCGCGCGGTTGGCCCCGTCGACATGGACGACCCGCGGCTTCAGGGTCCGGGCCTCGGCGTCGTCGACCTGGGCGTAGCTGATGATGATCACCAGATCCCCTGGGTGCACGAGATGAGCCGCGGCGCCGTTGACCCCGATCACACCGGAGCCGCGCTCCCCCTCGATGACATAGGTCTCCAGCCGTGCGCCATTGGTGATGTCGACGATGTGCACGAGTTCACCGGGCAGCAGATCGGCGGCGTCGAGCAGGTCCGCGTCGATGGTGACGGACCCGACGTAGTGCAGATCGGCCTGGGTGACGGTGGCGCGATGGATCTTCGACTTGAACATGGTACGCAGCACGGGGCACTCCTGGACTAGGCTCCCTGCCTGCGTTTTTGCAGGTCAAGGGCTATTTTCACAGCCTACAGCGAGTCGTATGCCCGAGCAGCTTTCCCCAGGTCTTACAGGACTCATGCTGACTACTTGCTGACCGAGGTCAGGTGACAGTCAGGCACGAAGGCAGTCGACCGGGAGTCGAGCCACGCACCGCCATGGATCAGCCGACCCAAGCCGCTTCCGCCCACCCCAGTAGCCCGCTGCCACGGCCGGAACAAGCATCTGACCACATCTCCCGATATGGCGTATCGAGGCCGTCGGCCTCCCCCGTGCGGACAGGAGTCTGCTGTGGGCGACGCGGTGGAGCAGGTCCCAGCCGCGGTGGCTGACCACGTCGGGTTGCCCGGGTGAGAGGCGGTGCTCCTCGCTGAAGAGGGCGACGGCCTGACTGGTGGCAGGGCCGTAGCGGACGCTGTCCACCCCCCAGCCGGGCAGGTAGCCGGCACGGGTTGCGCCACGTCCAGGACCAGCTCACCGCCCAGCCCCACCGCCCGGTGTGCCGGCGCCCCCACCTGGCCAGTCGTCGTAGCCGGCCCGGCTCCCGCCTCGGATATCGTGTTCCCCTACGGGGTGCCATAACGGATGTGACGCCCCCCACCGGAGGTAGTCAGCGTATGAGTTCAAAGCGCAGCAAGAATCCAGCCCTGCCCGTACTTGCCGACGCGTTCCGACTCGCGTCGGTCAAGGAGGCCGAAGAGTCCACCCGTGACTTGGCCGCGCGGCTGGCCACCACCGAGCTGCGCCGCGTTTCCCACCCGGGCCGGATCACCTGGGAGCCCACCGATCAGGCCGAGCCCGTACCGGTCCCGCCGACTGTGGTCGACGGTGACGGGGACCTGTGGCTGCGGGACCGGGGCACTGGCACCTGGACCATGCCCGAGTTCGACCCGAAGGAGTTCCCGGCCCGCTGTGGCGAGGTTCTGACGTGGAACGAACTTGCCCGCGAGTTCGGCCCGCTTACCGCACTGGCCGACGACCGCCGCATGGGCGGCGGCCGGCGCTGACCGCGCGGCCTCCTGGGATGACCGCGCCCTTGAAGCGCCCGTTACGGGTAGCTGGGACCTCTGGCTCACCGCCGAGCTCGACGATGGCGGCGAGCAGGTGAGCGTGGTGGTCGGTCACGATGTCTCCATGTTGCAGCCGGATACGTCGTCGCTGTCCGTGGGGTCAGGGTGGAAGGAGCGGACGTAGCGGGAGTCCGGTCTCCGGAGTGATGTTGAACACCGTGTACAGGTGCTGCGGGTCAGCGCCGGTGACGGCGGCCTCTTCGGGGATTCGGTCTTCGCGAAGTTTGCCGGGCGTTGACCGGGAGGCCGCGCGGCAGAGGCTAACGCGGCGGCCTTCTTCGCGAACGTGCGGGCAACGATCCAGTTCTCGAACCGCGGGGACATGACGGCAGCGGTCAGGGCCCGGAGGGCCGCCGGGCCTGAGACCTTCTCCCCGGCCGCGACCTGGTCTCGGAGCTTCGCGGCGGTGTCGGCGGGGGCGGTCTCGACGTCGAGGACGGAGTGAATACCCGTCCGGCTGCGGGAGCCGTAGCCGCTGGATGCCGCTCCACCCGTCATGCCCGCGTCGGCGCACGGCCGAAAAGGCAGGCTATCGGTCCCGCGCCGCAGAACTCCCTGGTGAAGCCAGTGGTTCCCATGCGTCTCAGCTCACGGCCGTGGGCGTTCCGGCGGCGCGGCGCTGGTGTTCGGCGTTGATGCGCTGGGCTTCTTCGAGCTGGTCTTCGAGGATGACGATCCGGCAGGCGGCTTCGACGGGGGTGCCGTGGTCGACGAGTTCGCGGGCGCGGGCGGCGATGCGGAGCTGGTAGCGCGAGTAGCGACGGTGTCCGCCGGTGGAGCGGAGGGGGGTGATGAGGCGGGCCTCGCCGACGGCGCGGAGGAAGCCCTGTGTCGTGCCGAGCATTTCGGCGGCCCGGCCCATGGTGTAGGCGGGGTAGTCGTCGTCGTTGAGCCGGTCGAACGAGTCGCCTGCTGTCATGGTGCCTCTCTGTGGAACACGCGTGGAGGGGCCCGGGTGCCATGTGGCACCCGGGCCCCGAAGGAACTGCTACACCATCTGCCGGCCCTGGTACTGCGCCGGCCTTCTGTATCCGCACAACCACCCGGGAGAGGGCGGGCAATGCGGGGATCGCGGTTGCTCGACCGGAGACCACCTCACTATCGATGTCCTGCGGTACCCGGGCTCGTGTTCCGCCCGGGCGATCCTGATGGCGCTCGGCCCCTCCGTTCTTTCCCTCAATGAACAACTGCCTGATACTGCGTACTGCTCTGTACTGCTGGTGATGCGTACTGCGTGTGACCTGATCAAGCGTCACGCTCCGGCAGCCAGCCCCGCTCGCCCGTCCTGCGTCTGCTCTGGCTTGGAACCCCACTGCCGGACCTCCCAGTGCGCGCGCCCGCAGCCGACGCCTTCACCGAGGTACCGCTCACTGACTTCACTGCTGGATACCGCGTACTTCATGCCACTGAACTGCGGTTCTGCTCATTGGCGGCCCCTGATCACCGCGGGCCACCCGGTCCGGCCGTCAGTCCCGTCACCGTCCTGCGTCTGCTCTGGCTCCGGAACTCCACCGCCGCACCGCCCTGCCGTACTGCAACTGCGGGTACTACCTGCACTGCTGACCGGCAGTTCGTCTCTGCCAGGCCCTGTCGATCTCGGCTACAAGAGAAACCATAACCACACCACCACCCAATGTCTACCCCGGCCAACATAGATTTTCGTGAGTTCGAAAGTGAGGCAACCGGACCCCGTCGGGTTGAGCGATGCGGGCCGGGGAACAGGGAGACCGGTAGGCAGGACCGGGCACCCACGAGCCGAAGCCAGGGTGAACCTGATGGAACCCATGTGCGCCGCCGTCACTACCATCCGCTCCACGACCGCCGTCGCCACCGCCCGCCAGAACACCCGCGCCTTCCTCAAGGGACTCGTGGACTGCGGCAGACGCGGCCGAGCGCCGCCCCAGCAGCCCGGGCCGGCGCGGGCGGGCGGATTCTAGAAGGAGATTCCGGCGACGCCGTGGACGAGGCGGCCGAGGACGTCGAGCATCCACTGCCCGAACGGTGTGGGAGCGATCAGGACCCCGAGGACCAGGACGATGAGGACAGTCATCTTCTCGTCGTTGCGGCTTCTCGACTCCGTGCGGCGGCGCGGCCGCAGCACCACGATGACGCCCAGCAGCAGCGCGACATCGACCGACAGCACGCGACCGGTCCCTCCCAAGGCAGACGACAGTGGGCACCGGAGAGCACAGGCGCTCCCCGCTCCCCTTGTGTATCCACCGCGGGAGGACAGAGCGGCCAGGTTGGGAGGGGCCGCAAAACGTCTGCCCTGGCCGGAATGGCGGAGCGCGCGCCCTGTCAGGAGGCGCATGCCTGGTCTGCGCGCGCCCTGCCGGTGCCGGCCGGGGGAGGCATACCGAGGTGCGGGCGGCACGGCGGTGCTGGAAGAAGGGTGTAGCGAGGAGTGACAGCACACCGGTCGGTTCATGGACGACGCTCGCGCGGGGCGGGTGGCTGCCCCTGCCCGGCACGGCCGTCGGCATCCGCGCCGTCCTTGCCTTCAGCGCTGCGGTGAGCTCGACGCGGCGCTCACAGCTGCGGTGGGACGGGCCGGCCGAGGAACGCGGCAAGGCGGTCGATGGCCGGAGCGGTCTCCTCGACGGGTTGCGGCTCGGCGAATCGTCCCGATCGGGACTGGGTGGAAAGCTGGGACCGAGCGAAAGCCAGGGCTCGCTCGGCAACGTCCTCGGGCAGCCGGACAGGGATTCGGGTGGCCTGGGCGAGGTCCCATCCGTGAGCGAGCAGATCGTACAGACGGATCTGCAAGCGCTCGGTGCCCGTGGCGCTCCCCAAGGGCCCACGGTAACTCCGCTCCAGCACCCCAGGGACGGAGAAGGCTGCCAGCAGCGAAGCACTGGAGGACCGGTAGGCGCCGACCGGGTCGTCACCGAGGCAGTCTGCTCCCCGGTCGGGCACCGGGCCGCCCCCGACCATGGCCGCGAACACCAGGTCCATGCGGACCAGGTGGGCCACCACCTCGCGCACGTTCCATTCCGTGCACGGCGTCGGCTCCTTCCACTGCTCGGGGCGGACCCCGGCGAGCAGGTCACCGACAGATGCGCATGCACGGGCGAGATCTTCGACGTAAACGGTGGACATCCGGCGAGACTACGGCGTCAACTGGTGAGCTGCCCAAGGGATTTGCACCGGTGCGAATCAGCTCCGCCGAGACGGGCGACCGCCCGATCACTGAACGGTGCATGAGAGGCCGTTGGCCCGGTGCGGCCGACCGCGCATGTGTTTCGGACGGTCACGACTACTGCTGTCCGTCGGGACGAACGATGCTCCCACTGGGCCGAAGCTGTCGGGGCGGGTGGGATTTCGCGGTTGCGTCGGCAGCGGGACACCAGGGCGTTTTGCCACTGCTGGTCCACCGGTTCGTGCGTGACCAGGAGCGACGGAGTGTGAGTCGGTCGGAGACCAGCGCGTCGGATGCCCTCCAGCGCGTCATCGCCCGCGGCGCGGGCCTGCACGCAGAACTGCCTGAGATCCCGTAGTACCACCGCCTGGTCCTCATCAGCGAGGCTTCCGAACCACTCGAAGCCCCTCCGGCAGGGTCCGAATGCCCTGCGCGAGCTCGTTGAGCGTCACGGAGCGCTCATTCAGCCTGTGCACTCGGACAGTCCTGGAGGGAGAACCGGCCTTCACCATGCGAGTCTTCCAGCCCCGCGCCCTCGACAACGTCGGGCACGGGCCGGCTTGCCCTGGCGCACCGAGTGCCTGGCCTTCCTCGACACCGACCGCGCCGACGGCACAGCGCCCGCTGGGCGGAGGCCCCCGCGCGGGCGGGGACGAGCACGGAAGGGTCAGGTGGCCGGCGCGGGTGCCGGTCCGGCGGGGTCGTGCCACCAGACGAAGACCTCGGTGCCCGGCTGGCGTTCGGAGAACCGGTCCGCCGGGGATGCCTCCTCCAGCAGCCGGCGCAGGTCTGCCTCGAAGTCGTCACAGCACGGGCCGAACAGGTGCGGAGCCGAGAACGACATCGAGAACACCTCCGCGACGACATCGTCACCCGTGCGTTCCAGCGCCTGTCCGCCGGGAACGACGCGGCGCTGCGGGCCGGTGAATCCGGCCCGGGCGAGCACCGCAGCCTCGCCGCCGGGTGTTCCCTGCGGCAGCAGGCCCCGGCCGGCTCGTCGGACCGGTCCGAGGTAGTGCCTGACCAGCTCCTCGATCGCCGCGTAGGGCACCGCCGGATGGGGAAACCCGTCGATGGTTCGGGACTCCGTCTTCACGTCGGAGATGTGCACCAGCGCCCCACCGGGCCGGAGCATGTCCCTGGTGGCTGCCACCACCAGGTCGCGGTCCATCCAGTGGAAGGACTGGGCGAAGGCCGCGACGGTGAAGGTTCCCAGTCCTGCCGGGAGATCCTCGGCCCGGGCCCGGACCCACCGCGCCTTCCCGGTCACGCCGCACTCGGCTGCTGCGCGGGTGGCTTCGGCGATCATCCCGCTGTCCGGGTCCACGCCGACGATCTCGCTGAACAGGTGCGCCAGGCTCAGGGCGAGGGTGCCCGGTCCACACCCCACATCGATGAGGCGTCCCCGCCCGTCGAGTCCCAGAACCTCGGCGAGCACGTCCGTCAGCCCGGGGGCGTAAGGGAGCCTCCCGCGCCGGTAGTAGGTGGCCGTACCCGAGAACAATGTGTCGTCCCATTCCCAGTCGGCAGCCATGCCCACCCACCACCCCTCCACAGAGATCACGTGCCTGTTCGGCAGCCGGACAATTCCACAGCTTGACAGGAGTCGAGAGACCTGCTTCACGGAAGCGGTCTCGCGGCCCGCAGAACCACCTGCAGAGACGATCCTGGGCTCCAAGGGCGAGCGGGGACCATCCGCCACCGAAAACCAGCACGGTGACGGGCAGAGAACCACCCTCACGCGGGCGGGGACGGCTTCTCCCCAGACCCAGGACGCCGTCAGATGCCTCTGAGCTGGGGGGAGCTACCCCCGCGTGGGCGGGGCGACCTCAGTCCGCCAACAGTTGCTGCTTGACTTCGGCGATCTGAGGGCCAGCGTCCGTAGCCGGGATCTTCCACCGGTAGGCCGCGCCGTCACCGTCCACGTACTGGAGCGTGCCGCCCTTCGCCTGTGCCGCGGTCAGGTCGAACACGGTGCTCTGCCACTGGAATGAGCCGGGCTGGATGTCGCCCCCGCCATCGAACCTCTCTGTTTGAACGGTGATCGAGTCTCCGCTGTTCCAGCCGATGGCCTCTCCGTCGGGGGCGACCCATTCCCAGCCCTTGCCAGTGATGGGAGCGGGGACCGCAGCGGCGGCACCCGTGGTCGGCCTGGCCTTGACGGTGATGAATACGAAAGTGCCGTGCTCGGAGGTACCACCACCTCCCTCCTTCATGTAGACGACGCTGGTGGGAGTGATCTCCAGGACACCACCCTCGCCGCCTATGGTCTCCGCCGATCTGCCGAGCGCGAGCGGCTCTCCAAGTGCTGCGCCTGCGCTGGCTGAGCCGTCAGTGGCGACCTCGTCCGAGCAGTGTGTGTTCCATGTCAGCTGGTCGATGTTCTCGGCCGTGCAGTCGACTTCGGTGCCCTTCTTGTCGGCGGCGGGCGGCGAGCTGCTCTGCGGCTTCTCCCCAGCGTTACCGTCCCCGCTGTCCCCGCCGCAGGCGGTGAGTGGCGCGGCGAACAGGAGTGCGGCAGTTGAGACGATGATGCGAGTACGCACGGGATTCCCCCAGATGTGACGATCCCGCCACGGTAGGGCGGGCGTGCAGGAGGTGTGTTCATCGTGATCGACCTGTGACAGGTGCGGCGCGAAGGCTGGAGACCAGGGACGACCTCCAGCTCTTCCTGTCGGAACGGGCCGGCTCGTCGGCCGCGCGGTCGTCACCGAGCGCGGGACAGTCCAGTGGCTGTCGCCCGGCAGCAGTGGACGACGAGTCACATGGGCCGATCTACCCAACAGAGCTACTCCCGCGTAGCGGGGCCGACTCGTTTCCTGACCGCACGGCGAGGTGGAGTGCCTTTGGGGTGGCACTCGACGGACAGCCCACACTCAAGTGCAACTACATGCCTCATAACGCATGATCATGCATTAGCTCAAGACTCTGACCTCTTGGCGTGGCCGACAGGCTTCCGGGCCTGCACAGGGCACGGCGGACTGCGCGAGCACGGCGACGACATCTCAATCGTCACCGTCGACACCGACATCGCGCCGGGCAGCGTCACCGTGAGATTCGGCGACGCCGAGGTGTACCCCGGAGAGCCCGAGGCCGACACCCTCGACAAACTCGTCGGCATCATGCGCCAGGACGAGGTCGACATCGTCATCACACTCGGCGTCGGGGAGGCCGAAGCCACGGTCTACGGCTGCGACCTGTCCGCCGGCTACATCCGCATCAACGCGGACTACACGACATGACCGGGCTCGACCGCAGCAACGGATCCCATACCGTTGTCTTGATTCCTCAGTGGCAAGGGTCGGCTGTACGCAATCCTCAACTGCTGGCTGAGGGTGCGCAACGGCTGAGCGCGCTGCTCTCCTCAGCGCGACGCACCGTCGTCGACATCGACCCCCGCCCCGGACAGGACCAGGACGGCGTACGCCACCTCGATGTGCTGACCCGATGTGCTGACCCGCTCGCTGGAAGCAACCAGGGCCGCACTGGGCCGGAGCGACGACGACACACTGCTCGCTGTGGGCGGCGACTGCGGCATCGAGCTCGCGCCTGTCGCCCGCGCCGTCGCTCGCCACGGCGACAGCCTGGCAGTCGTCTGGTTCGACGCCCACGCGGACCTCAACACCCCCGACACCTCTCCCTCGGGGGGCTTCCACGGAACGGTGCTGCGCACCCTGCTCGGCCAGGGGCCGTCACCACTGTTGCCCAGACCTGAGGAGCGCCTTTCCACCCGGCGGACAGTGCTCGCGGGCGCTCGTGCCCTCGATCCCGCCGAGCTGGACTTCATCGAGTCCGAAGGAATCCGCACCCTGTCCGTTCAGGCTCGTCTGAACGTAGTCGGCCTTGTCGTTCCAGTTGCCGCCGGTGGGATAACCGGCGCTGGAGAACTTGCAGCAGTAGCCGTTGCCGAGAGCCATGTGCAGGTCGGGCAGTGCGGTGCGGCTGTCGTAGACGAGGGCGCCGCCGATCCTGCGATTCACGCATCCGGAGCTGGCTTCATCCCGGAAGTTCCAGTCACCGAGTTTCTTCGTTCCTCCGGCGGACCACTTGAGCATCCGGCCCGAGTAGTTCGAAGGTGCGAACAGGCAGACCTGTCCGTAGACGCAGTCGGCGATCGCGTTGGGTCCAGCCTCGTTCGGCACCGGCGGCTTGGACGCAGCTTTCGAGGCCGGGGAGATCCTGACGACGTGCTGGTTCGCCTCTGCGGCCGTCGTGTAGCAGTAGACCTTCGCGTTTGGGTCCTCGATACATGCCTGGGCTCCCTGCCACCCGTCGGCGAGGTTGATCTCTCTGCCCTCGTAGGTAGCGATAACAGGCTGGCTCTGATCGAGGATTTCTTGGAGCCGAACCTCATCCTCCGGCGTGAGAACCCCGGTCCCGGGGCCGGGCCCTCGGTCGGAGTGCTGGCGGTTGCCGAACCGGCCAGCGCGAAGAGCGCTGTGGCCACAGCCGCGGCGGTCACCGTTGATCGTGAGAAGCGTATGCCCATTGCCATGTGATCCCTGTGCTCGATTAAGGGGGACTCGTGAATCACACAGGATCAACCAGCCTCTCACTATGGGCTATTGGTCAATGAGCCGCAGAATGTCGCACCGGGTACGGTTGCGCGGTGCCGGTACCCCTGCGCGCCGATCTGTCCAGCGCGGGCACGGGCACCAGGACCAGGTGACAACCGGCGTCGCGGACGAGCCGTCTACTGGAGGGTGTGGCCGGCCTTGTCCACGACGCCGGTCTTCATCACGGCGATGGAGGTCACCGTGTCGCCCGCTTCGCCCCAGGCATTGTCCTCCAACAGGACAGTGCGTTCACCGAGCAGGCGCAGCGTGCTCCGGTCGAAGATCCACTCGGTGCGTTCGCCGTCGTGGTTCCTGGCGACGGCGACCCCGGTCCGGCCCGCCGCGTCGACTGCCTCGGGGACGGTGAAGACACCGGGGATGAGGGCGGCGGCGCGGTAGAGCGCGGCGACGGTGTCCGGGGGTGCCGTCGAGCCACGGAGCAGATCGCCGATCGTGACGAACGCCTGCTGGTCGGGGCCGGTGGTGGAACCCGAGCCCGATCCGTGGTTGCGCTCGGCGTCCTCATGGATCATGTCGAGCAGAGCCCGTGAGTCGGTGGGCAGACCGGCCAGGAATTCGAAGGTCGGAGCGTTGAGACTGCCCTCGCCGGGCGATTCGGGGATCAGCGTTTCCTCGCCGCCCCCCTTGCGTTCCAGGGTGCGCCCACTGCCGTCCACCGATGTCCACTGCTCCAGGTCCTGGCTCGTGCGCTCACGGTCCATCCCCCCGTCCTGGTTCTCCGACAGGGCCGTGCTGTGGCCGATGGTCCTGACGTACGTGTACCCCTGGGGCGGCGCCTTCGGAAGTGGCCGTGCGTCGGCCGCGAGTGCGGCCTTCTCCAAGAGCCGCACCGATGCCGCGGACGCCGGCGGCACATCCGGTCGGGACTGCGCACCACTGAGCCCGAACGTCAGAGCGGCCGCCGTCGCACCAGCGGCCGTGAACGTCGCCCACGCGACGGCCATGGGCCGGCCCGGCCGCAGTACCGCGGTGATACCCCTCCGCCCGGAGGGACGGCCGATCTCGTTCAGAAGGTGATGCCGACGCACACGTACCCGCTCCGGATCCAGCTCAGGAAAGGACACCGCGGGCAGTACCTCCGAGGCCTCTTCGATCTCCACCCGCTCCTGCCGCTCCCGATTCATGATGCGTTCCTTCCCCGGAACGGACGTCCTTGCGGTGTCCGGTCGGCTGATGTGCGTTCCTGGCCGGCCCGTGATTCTGGTCGCTGTGGGTTGTCCAGTTCCTCCGTGGTCAGCCGACGCAGTTTCTCCCGTGTCCGGGAGAGCCGGGACCGTACCGTTCCCGTGGGAATGCCCAGTGCCTCCGCGGCGTCGGCATAACCCAGACCGGACCACACGACCAGCGCGAAGACCTCGCGCTCACCGCGCTTCAACCGGTTCAGCGCCCGGGTTGCCGCGGCCAGCCGCTGACTGTCGACCATCTGGCCGACCACCGCTTCCGAGAAGTCGGGCATCGGCTCCGCAGGCGGCAGACGGGCCATCGCAGCCCGGTGCCGCCGAGCGGACCGCGCGGTGTTCCGAAGGACGTTCGTGGCGATACCCAGTAGCCAGGCCCGTATGTTCCGCACGTCCTTGCGCAGCTTGTCGCGCTGCCGCCACGCTTCGAGAAACGTGAGCGACATGACGTCCTCGGCCAGAGCCCGGTCGCCCGTGGTGCGGGCCGCGTGCGCATAGATCACCCGGGAGTGCTCGTCGAAGACCGCAGCGAACGCTGCCTGATCACCGGACCGGATCCGATCCCTCAATTGCGAGTCCACGCCCAGAAGTGTCCGCACACTCAGACCAGTTCCACCATTCGCCGAAGAAATCTGCCCCCGGGCTCCGCGTCCCAGGCAGGGCCGGATGCCTTCCCATGCCGTACCGACGGCATCCGCTGCGGCGCCGATCGCGGTGTCCCTGCTTCCTCCAGCCACCCTCGCAGCAGGGCCGGCCGCCTCATACGCGCGCGCACGACCGGCCCCGCAGCGCGGAAACAACCTCACGAGTTCGACTTCGACGCAGTCGGTGTACACCCGGTACGCGAGGGAGGCGGCGGCCTGCGCCAAGGCGAGCCAGCGGAGCGCTCCGGGGTCGCTGCCCTCGAACTCCTTGCCGACCTGGAGCGGCCGTTGGGCGAGGGGGCCCGCTCGGCCTGGAGGACGGCCTGCCGGCATTGGGCGGTGAGGCCGGCCATGTCGCGCTAGGCCTTAACGCTGTAGACGACGCGGTAGGTCATGCCTCCCGCCCCCGGCGACACCGGGCCGGTGAGAGGTTCGAAGGTGATGGGGTCGTAGTCGGCCCAGACGGTCCCGGGCGGGATGGGGTGGGCGGTGCCGCCCTCGGACTCGGCGGTCGCGGCCTGGATCTCCGGGTGGACGAGGGCCATCCACACCACCCGGTACTCGGTGACCACGTTCAGCACCTCGGCGAACGGCGCGGCCTCCAGCTCCGCTGTGAACGCCGTCAGATGCTGCGGCCACGGGACGAGAGCGGCCTTGAGCGCGGCGATACTCTGCGGCCCTCGTCCTCACCGAGTTGGTGCGGCGAGCGGGTCGGTGTCGGCTCTTCGCCGGTATGCGGACGTGGCTCAGTCATCGAAGGGTTCTTCCCAGCTTGGCGGCGGCAACCCCTCAGTCTCGCTCCTGCGCGGGCCCGCGCTCGGGGTCGTCACCCGGTCGGATGACAAACATGGCGCGCTTCAAGATCTACGGGACCGGGCCGCTCGGCTCTACGGCTCAGGGATGACGGTCAGCCGAAGGTGATCGACGCCGTCGAAGTCCTCTGCCTGGACCTCGACGGCTGAGGTGTCGAAACGAAGGGTGAAGCAGGGGTCCGCGTCGATGAGCTGCTCCACGTGCTCGCGAAGGCCGTGGTCGAGAGGGGGCGAGAACACTGCGTCCCACTCGCCCATGTTTGCGGTGGCCGTCGCTCTGACCGGGATCCGAGCCAGGCAGGTGAACGGGCTGGCCCACCACTCCAGATGCGCCGCCCTCTCGTAACGCTCCATACCCCGAGCGTAGACGCCACTACTCCCCCTCGGGGCTGCTCGTCGTTCCGGGCATGGGGCCGGGTGATCTGCGTGATGCCGAGTGCCCGCGCCCGGCTCGCAGCGGGCGGGGCCTGTAGTAGGGGCGCACACCAGGCGCAGGGTGGTGCCCGGGTGACGGTGCACCGGCCCAAGGTCGGCGAAGGAGGACGACTCCCGCCGCGCGGCGGGAGTGGAGCTGCCGACGGGCTCGATCGCGCCCATATCCGACTGCACGAGCTGGGCCTGGTGAAGATCGTGCACCCGGCCAACGGTGAGCGGGCGGACCTTGTTGTCATCACAGAGGCCAACCGCGCCGCACTCCCGTAGAGAGCGCTCCCCGAGCGGCGTCCGGCTCGCCGTACGGCCGGAACGGCCGTCAACCGGCGGCGCGCAGCATGCCCTCCTGGAGGCGGTTGTCGTGCGCCGAACCGGTGACATTGGCACAACCGGAGCGCAGGTCAGCGCCATGGTGACGGGAGGAGACAGGTTCCGGACGGCGGGACTCCAGCAGAATGACGTTCGAAGCGGTCACGCTCGACATGGCCACCCTCGACTTCCCCACGGCCGCCGACATCGGCACCCTGAGCGGCGCGCCCCTGCGCTCCTGGGTGGACACAGGGATCGACACGGTCGCCGCGAGCGTGGGCAAACCCGCCGAGCGGGTCCGGTCCCGGCTCACCGAGACCACCGGCGCCAAGGACCTCACGGCCGCCGACGAAGAGGATCTCCGCGAATGCCTGCGTGTTCTGCGGGCCTGGGCCAACAACCCCGCCTCCTACATCCCACCGGCCCGGAAGCCGAAGGTCGAGCGGCCCGAGGGTATCGGGCAGCTCCCCGTTCCCCGCGTCATCAAGCAGGCCCACACGGACACGGTCTGCGGGCTGTGCGCCGACCCGGTCAAGACCGGCGACCTCACCGGCCGGATGCGTGACCCCAAGCACAAGCTGTTCACCCCGATGGGCTGGCTGTGCGCCCGCTGCCTGTACGAACGGCGCGAGAACCCGCGCCGCCGCGACGTCGTCCTGCGGATCTTCCACCACCTCTTCGCCAGCAGTGCCGTCGGCCTCAACGCTTATGAGTGCGGCATCCTGCACGCCTGGCTCACCGAAACCGAGGCACCCTCCGCCTCCACCGCCTGGCGGGACGACCCGCTCGACACCACCCTGGTCCGGCTGGAGACCGCTGTCACGGAAGGCAAGGGGGCCACCTGGATCGCGTTCCCCACCGCCCACACGGTCATCGCCGCCCTCACGGCCGCGCCCGGAGGTTCCGCGGCGGAACGCGAACTCCTGCACGCTGTCGCCCAGCACCTGGACGAATGGCATACCAACCCCCGCGGCGTCGACGTCCGCAGGTACGGGACCGGCCCCCGCTGCCGCGCCCAGGTCCTCAAGGCGACGGACCGCCCGACCGTGCTCTCCGAACGCGGAGGACCCTTCGACCTCCACCACACCCCGCCCCCCACCACCGAACAGGAGAGCGGGACGGACGCCAGCGTCGCCGACGATGCCTGACTACAGCACCCCGCCTCCGGCGTCGCCGCTGCTGCGGCCGAACATGGCGAACACCCGATTCAGCTAGTGAAGGTTGTGCGTGAACGCCGCAGTGAGGAAGGCCGCCAGTGCGAACACCGCGAGGGGGATGAACAGCAGCCCCGCCCCTTGCGCGCCGACCGCGGGAGCGAGGACGAGGGACGCCAGCGCGGCGACACCGGCGATCGTGAACACCCGGCGCAGCCCGTTCACGTCCCCTGCCTCCGGGCCGCTGACACGGCCGCGGTCTGCGTCTCCTTCCCCGTCGTCTCCAGTCCGACCTCAATGGTCAGCAAGGCCAGGATGAGGAAGCCCACCACGAGCGAACCCTCGACCGCTGCCATGCGGGCTTGGCCCGCGAGCTTCTGGAATGCCTTCCCTGTGGTGCGGGACGGCCGGGTGCAGGCGGCGCGGATGTCGTCCCACGGCACCGGATCGGTGTGGCCGAGCTCAAGAGCGGCGGCCCGCGCCCTGCCGATGCGCTCCTCCGCCGCCCTCGCATAGTGGGCCAGCAGCCGGTCACGGTATCCGGGGCGCGGCACGGGGGCCGGTGGAACGGGGACGGTCGGCGGGTCCGAGGTGGTGGGCGGCGTGGTCAAGGCCATTGCCCTCTCTCCTGGTTACCGGTGTCACACCCCGGGTGAGGGGATCGGTTGCGCGCCCAGGCGCACAACCTCCAACTGCACGGTGATGCCGGACACCGACCGGACACCAGAACGAGCTGAGGCAGGAGTACAGCAATCGCCCGTCAGGCGCTGCTTGACCTTGCCGCTGGCGGCAGGGTTGAACGATGACCGGCATGAACAGCACCGAACCGCAGACAAGCAGGATCGTCGTCGTCACCGGAGCCGGCACCGGGATCGGCCGGGCCACCGCCCGCGCCTTCGCCGCCGAGGGCGCCCACGTGGTCGCGATCGGGCGGCGAGTCGAGCCGCTCAAGGAGACCGCTGCCGAGAACGACAAGATCACACCGCTGACCGCCGATATCACCGCCGAGGGCGAGCCCTGCCGGATTCTTCAGGACGTACTGGAGACACACGGCCGGCTGGACGTGCTGGTCAACAACGCCGGCATCGTGCGCAGCGGCGCCCTCGGCACGCTGACGCCAGAGATGATCGAAACTCAGCTCGCCACCAATCTCGTCGCCCCCACACTGCTGGCTCAGGCCGCGCTACCGCTCCTGGAGGCGTCACGCGGGGTGATCGTCAATGTCAGTACATCGGTGGGGCAGCGAGCCTGGCCGGGCAGCTCGGTCTATGCGGCGACCAAGACCGCTCTGGAGCTGCTGACCCGCAGTTGGGCGGTCGAGCTGGCACCCCGCGGGATCCGAGTGGTGGCCGTCGCTCCCGGCGCGATCGACACCCCCATCGGCGAGCACCAGGGCCTGACGCCGGAGCGGATGGCCGCGGTGCGGGAGTGGCAGCTGGCGCACACCCCGCTGGCCCGGATCGGCCGCCCCGAGGAGGTGGCCTGGGCGATCACCCAGCTTGCCGCCCCGAATGCGTCGTTCGTCACCGGAGTGGTACTCCCGGTCGACGGCGGAGCGGTCGTGGCGTGATAGGAGTGTCCCGGGAGGTGGGGCGGGTGCGGATCGGTGAGCTGGCCAGGACAACCGGGACGACCGCTCGTGCGCTGCGGCACTACGAGCAGGCCGGGATGATCTCTTCCGAACGGGCCTCCAACGGCTACCGTGTCTACGACGAGCGGGCCGTAGTGCGAGTACGCAACATCCGCCATCTGCTGGCCGCCGGGCTCACCCTGGACGACGTGCGGGTTTTCCTGCCGTGTCTGGATGGCGATGTGGTTGCGGCACCGCCCTCGGACAGGGGCCTGCGGGTCGCGCTGGAACGGCTGGCGATCCTCAACCAACGGATCGCCGCCCAGACCGAGGCCCGCGACCGGCTGGAAACCGCATTGCGACGGGCAACCGGTGGCCGAATCCGCCCAGTAGCCTGACCACCCGCCTCGTCGCACAAGCCGGAGGAACCCGGCTTCGTTACGCGCTCAACGGCCACTCAAAGGGACAACAAGCCTGACGTGGTGGCAACTGCCGTGCCTCGACTCATCCGGCCGGTTCGGTCCTCGCTGTACCTGACCAGGTCAGAGGTCGAATTTCATGTGGTCCATGTCCTTGAGCTCCACCAGGAGTCCGGCCGCGCGGCGCCCGCCGTCCTTGAAATAGCGCTCCTGGAGCGCCTCGGCGGCGATCTGCTGGGAGCGTGCCCTCGCTCGCGCCCTGCTCCTGGGCGGCGAAGAGCCGGCCCGCGTACTCGGGCGGCAGGGCCTGGGTGATGTGCCGGATGCGGGATTCCTCGGTGGTGCCGGGGGCTGCGGTGTAGCCGATGCGGGCCCGGGTCTCGATGATGATGCCGCCGGTGGCGGCGTTCTTCGTCGCCTTCGCCCGCACCTGCGGCTGCCATCGCTTGTTGAGCTCCCCCTTGAGGCGTCCGCAAGTGGAACATGAGCCGGTTACATCGCGTCGGCGAGGAGCCCGCCCGTGTCTGTCCCGTTCCGCATCCGGTGCTGCCTGTGCGCCAGGAACATCCCGCTCGCCGGGGACGCCCATCTGCTGGACGCCGCATGGCAGCGCCGGTACCCGGCGATGATCGGGACGATCGCCTGCGGCCCGTGCGCCACCGGGACACACTGGACCTGCACCCGGCACGGCAGGTTCGTCGACGGTCACATCCCCTCGCCCAACGAGGGCCCGGACACCGACGCGAGCCACATCCTGCGCTCGGGCACCCACCGGTGACTGGTGCTGACCAACCCCTGCTCGGGACTTCTCCAGGGAGGCGAGCCCTACCTGCGGGACGTGGCCGCTCGCCGGGGAACCTCACCCGCGAAAGCGGCGCGGCTGCGCACGCTGCTGGAGGAAGGGGACACGGCCGCCGGCTCCCGCCCGGCCGCCGACGTTCCGTTCCGCGACTGCGGCACCATGGCGGGCGCGGTATGAGCGTGACGGTGTTCCCGAGGACGACGTACACCGTGCGGACCGAGGTGAAGCCGGTGCACGGCTCCCAGCCGTGGTGCCGCTACGACGAGGCGAAGTAGGACACGGAGTGCCCCACGGCGAGGTCGTCCTCAAGGACTGCCGCGACACCCCCGCCGCGCTCGCCCACAGCTGGCTGCTCGCCCACAGCTGGCTGCACGAGGCCCTGCCGGACATCATCCGAGAGCAAGACAAGTGCCCCTGTCATTGACGTCGTTGCGGCCGGTAGAAACGATGTGGGGGTGCTTCCCGCCGCACTCAATGGAGACACCTCGTGACAACCTCAGAGGACCGACACGAGAACATCTATGCCCTGTACTTGGAGCGCTGCGTCTTAGGCAGGCGTATCGCGGAGTTGTCGCAACGCGACGGAGTCGATCTCGGTCCTCTGCAGCAGCGAAGCGCTGAGGTCAACGAGCTGTTGGCGGCCGCCGGTGTTGGACGTACTCAGCTGAGGCGTCTGGGGAGCCGCCGCAGGGCACGCCGAGCAGACGGCCACGAGGACCCACCGCCTGCTGGCGTCAACGTGGACGCAATCCGGTTCTGGGCAAAGAGGGAAGCCAGTCGGCGCCGCACCGCGATCGCGAGCCGCCTTGTTCAGGGCCGAGACGTCATGTACGTCCTCAAGCCCAATCATCACGATGCAGGCTGGGGTCCCGCACCCACGATGGGGTCACCTGGACTCGGGAAACGTCGCTGACCCTTGTAGAGCCTCTCCTCTACGCTGGCTGCGTCGCTGGAGATGTTGCTGCCTGCCATCATCGAGCGCTGCGGACCGTCCGAGCAAGCTGACCCGCTTGTCTCCTGCTACCTGGGAGAACAGCCTGTGACGACGGGCAGACCTATTTGGTCGGGGAGAGTATTGCCGGCTACCAGCATTCTCGCGGGAGCACAGCAGGGCGACTTCCACCGGCCGGCAGGCAGGGCAGGCAAGAGCCATCGGACCTTCCTCACCGGGTACCCCAGCGCCCGGAACCCCGCACCGAGGAAACCGGCCTTCGCGACACTGTCGCCGCGGCCGACCGCCATCAACTCAGCGCCGGTGTGAGCGCCGTCGGTCACGTACGGGATGGCCCGGACCCGCTCGAACAACCGGGGCCCGCTCCCTCACTGCGGTGTTCAGTGGATGATGTCGACGGCCGTGATGACCAGGACGTCGGCGTGGACCCGGTGCAGGACGATGGCGTCGGGGAACGAGACCACTCGTCGGTCCTTGGTCTGGGGGCGTCCCGGGGCCTGCTCCGAGCCGAGCCCGTACGGGGAAGCGGCGAGGCGGCGCATTCCCGCGTCCAAGGCGTCCCGAGAGCCGGGCTTCATCGCCGCTCGCTGCGCGTGGGCGCGGTCCGAGAGCTGGATCCGGAATCCGGCCGGGCTCACGCGGCGTCTTCTCCGGCCGGGTCGTACCCGGGCAGGTCCTCCAGCGGGGTGCAGCCGGAGAAGTCGCCGGCGGCGAGCCGTTCCATCGTTGCGTCGATCTCGGTCCAAGCCCCGGCGGCGAGCGCCCACATGGCGAGGGTCTGGGCGAGCCGGGCGGCGGGGGTGCGTCCGATCTCCGCCTCGAACTCCGCCAGGCGCGCGGGGTCGTCGGCGAGCGCCTGGCGGACGCCGTCGATCGTCGCGGGGATCCGCACCTCCTGGCCGTCGATGAGCGTGGTCCAGGTCGTCTTCTCGTCCACCGTGCTGCACCCCTCCCTCTCCGGCCGCCGACCGTACGCCGCCCGACCCCACGGCGGAACGGGCCCCGGACCGGATTCACCTCTGCGGACGACGCCCGGGGCCGCCCGGCGAGCCCGGGGAATCGTCTCCGCGGACTCCCAGGTTCGGCTACTTTCGGTTCAAGGCGGGTGACCGTACGGCAACGCATGGTCAGAGGACCGAAAGCACCGTGGATGGAGCAACCCCCTTGAGCATCCTGGGGAAGCTGCGGGGCACCGACGCCCCAGCCACCATCCCCGCACCGGCGAAGCCGGTACGGGCGGCCACCTGGCCCCAGCACGGCGTCAGCCGGAGCGACGAGGTGGCGAAGGTAGGCGGGGTCGGGCTGGCACACGAGCATTCCGGTATCACCATGACGCGCTGCACCGGCAAGGACACATCCGCCACGATCTGGTCCCCTTCCGTCAGGTCGGTCTCGTGGTCCGGTGTGATGACGAACTTGAACCAGGCTCGTAGACTGCCGCCGGTCGGGACGGGGGGAGGCGTTCGTGCGGGAGAAGTTGCTCGCGGCCGTGCGGGTGCGGACCGCGCACGCCATCGAGACCGGTCATTCGCGGTGGGTGCTGGCGCCGGAAGCGTTGGAGGAGGCGGGTGCCCTGCTGGCCCGGGTGCTCGGGTCCGACGAGGATCCCGACTTGGAGGTGCTGCGGGCCGTCGGCGAGCTGTACTGGTTGCGGGTTCATGCGCTGCCGGTCGATGAAGGGGACGAGGATCTCCGCATGGCTGCGATCCTCTACCAGCCGGTGTACCAGGCCGACCCGGATGCGGTGCCGGAACAATTACGCAGCCTGTACGCCGAACAGGCCCGTCGTCCCAAGGAGCGCAAGCACACGGGTGGGCGGGTGGATCCGGCCGCCTGTACCGACCAGGGCGCGGAATTGTTCGGCTGGTTCCTACGCAACGGTGACCTGGAGGCGTTGGAGAAGGCTGTTCACCTGTTCCGGACGGCGTTGTCCGCCGTTCCGGAGGACCATCCGATGCACGGGCCGTGCCTGTCGAACATGCATGCCGCGGCGTCCGCGCTGGCCGACGAGACCGGCGACGCGGACGTGCTGCAGGAGGCGGTGAGCGCGGGTCTGGCCCTGCTCCAGGTCATGGACGAACACGATCCCGAGTACCCCGAACACGCCAGCGAGGTCGGGCTTTCGCTACGGTCCCTGTTCGAGCGCACTGGGGTCGTCAGCGTGCTGCGAAAGTCGGTGGGGCTGGCCCGGTCCGCGGTGGCCGCGACCACAGAGGACGGGGCCATCCGAGCCGGTCGCCTGTCCGATCTAGGCGTCGTGCTCCAGATGCTGCACGAGCACGCCGGGGATGCGCGGGCCATCGACGGGGCGATCACCGCCGGGCGGGATGCGGTCGCCACGATGCCGGTCGGCGATCCCGACCGGGCCACCTGCCTGTCCAACCTGGGAAACGGCCTGCGCGTCGCGTTCGAAGCGAGCGGCGACACCGCCATGTTGCGGGAGGCGGTCGCGGTTGGCCGGGCCGCGTTGGAGAGCACGCCGGAGGACGACCCAGGTCGGGCGGGGAGCATGTCGAGCCTTGGCGGCTCGTTGCAGTTGCTGTACGAGCACACCGGGGACTGCGCTGCGCTGGCGGAGGCGGTCGCTGTCGGGCGCGCCGCGTCGGCCTCCCTGCCCGCTGACCACACTGCCCGGCAGGCTGTCCTGGCCAACCTCGGCGTGAGCCTGCGGGAGTTGTTCGAAGCCGCTGGGGACGTGAACCTGCTCCACGAAGCGGTCGTCGCCCACCGCCAGGTCGACGCCGCCACCCCCGACGGGCATCCCAGCCAGGCCGGCCGCCTGACCAACCTCGGGAACACGCTGCGCGCGCTGTACGACCATTCCGGAGATCGGCAGGCATTGGACGATGCCGTTACGGCCGGTCGTCGTGCCGTCGCGGCGATCCCCGAAGGCCATCCCATGCGGGCCGCGAGCCTGTCCAACCTCGGGAGTTCGCTGCTGGCCCGGTTCGACGAGACCGATGATCTGGGAACGCTGGGCGAGGCCGTTGCGGCCAGCCGAAAGGCTCTCGCGGCGATTCCGGTCGATCATCCGTGGCATGCCCGATTCCAGTCCAACCTCGGGATCAGCCTGCACATGCTGTTCAGTCGGACCGGTGATCTCGACAGTTTGCGCGAGGCCATTGCGGCCGGCCGGGCCGCAGTCACCGAGGTGCCTGACGGCCACCCGGAACTGGTCGGCTACGTGACCGATCTGAGTGCCACCCTGCGCACCGCGTTCACCAAATCCGAAGACCAGCAAGCACTTTCGGAGGCGAGGGATGCTTTGGCGGACATCGCGGCCACCGGCGTTGGCGCACGAGATAGTTTACCGGAAGACGATCCGGTCCGTTCGATGATCCGGTCCGATCCCGAGCCGGCCGCGCAGGATCCTGCCGAGGAGACCGGCTCGAAACAGAATCCGGATCCGGAGGTGGAACTCGACGAGCGGCCTGGACAGGGTTCGACGCGGGATTGTCGGATCCGGCAGGTCCGCGGTCGGGTCGACCGGTTCACCACCACTCGTGCGCCGGAAGCCGTGCTCGGCTCCGACGCGATCGGCGAGGTGGTGGACCTGCTCTGCTCGGTGCCCGATCCGGTCGAGGACATCGAGGTCGCGCAGACTGCGGGCTGGCTGTTCTGGTTGCGGTTCGCCGCCCTCGGCACGGTGGACGGCGAACCGGAGCTGATGATCGCGCTGGATCTGCTCGCCCCGCTGTACCCGTCGGGCGCCGGCGCCGTTCCCGAGCTGATCGGCGAACTGTGGGACGACAAACCGCCGGCCGAGCCGGACGGGGCTGCGGTGCTGGCCAAGCTCGGTCGGGCGCAGTTCCGGGAGGCGCAGGAGAACGACGACGGCGCGGTCGCGCTGAACCGGTCCGTCGACCTGCTGCGGCGGGCCGTCGCCGTGGCCGGATCCGACCACCCCGACTACGCCCGATGCCTGACCAACCTGGGCAGCGCGCTGCTGGCCCGGTTCGAACGCGCCGGGGATCCGGCCGACCTATCCGAGTCGATCGAGTTCTGCCGGGCGGCGGTCGGGGCTAGCCGACCCGACGAGTCCGCCCGCGCCACCCACCTGTCCAACCTGGGCAACGCCCTGCTGACGCGGTTCGAGCACCTGGTGAGCGAGGCCGACCTGGAAGCCGCCATCGAGGCCGGCCAGGCCGCGGTCACCGGCTGGCCCGATCACCCCGACCACGCCGCGATGGTGTCCAATCTCGACCTCGCGCTGCGGACCAGGGCCGCGTTTCGCGACCAGGCGGCCGGACTGGATCGGAGGATCGAGGAGGCGCGCACCGGCTTGAGCGCATCCGATGGACCGGACGCGGCCGAACTGAGCGAGCTGCTGCTGGCCCGGTTCGAACGCGCCGGGGATCCGGCGGATCTGGATGAGGCGATCCAGGTGCTCCGGAATACGGTCGCCACGGCGGCCGACGATTCCGGACGGGTCTCGCATCTATCCAGCCTGTGCAACCTGCTGCGAGTCCGGTTCGTCCATTTCGGACATAAATCGGACCTCTCTGACGCGATAGCGCACGGTCGCGCCGCGGCGGCGGCGACCCCGGCCGGGGACCCCGAGTTCGGCGGCCGGCAGGCCAACCTCGCCAACGCGCTCAGCCGGCGCTACAAGAACACCGGCGATCTCGGCGACCTGGAGGAGGCGGCCACGCTCGGCCGAAGCGCGGTGGCCGCCACGCCCGTCGGCGACTTCAACCGCCTCAGTTACCTCACGAGCCTTTGCGACACCCTCCGCACCCTGTCCGAGCGCAGCGACCGGCTCAGGGATCTCGACGAAGCGGTCGAGGCCGGACGGGCCGCGGCCGAAGCCGCACCGCAGCATTCCCCGCACCTCCCTGCGTTCCTCGGCAACCTCGGGGCCGCGCTGCTGGCCCGGTTCCGGCGTACCGGCAGCCAGACCGACCTGGACGAGTCGGTCGATCTGCTGCGGCGGGCGGCGCTCGCCGCACAGGCCGCCAGCCCGGACCGGGCGTTGCTGCTGGCGAACCTAGGCGCCGCCCTGCAGATCCGCTTCGATTCGGTGGGCGGCCCCGAGGACCTGGACGAGGCGATCGACGTCTGCCGGGAGGCCGTGCGCGCCACCCCGCTCGAGAACCCCGGCCGGGCGGCACGCCTGTCCAACCTCGCCGGGGCGTCGCAGGCGCGGTTCGGGATCAGCGGCGAGGCGACGGATCTGGACGAGGCAGTGGAGGCCAGCCTGTCTGCGGTCGAGACGCATCCACCCGGTCACCCGGCCCGGGCACCGGCGTGGTCGAACCACGCCCTCGTGCTGCGCGGGCGGTACAAGCACAGCGGCCGACCGGCGGACCTCGACGCGGCGGTGGCAGCCGCGCGCGCCGCGGTGGCCGAGACACCCGCCGACCACCCGGACCGCCCCGCGTACCTGGCCAACCTCAGTGGAGCGCTGCGCGACCGGCACGCCCAGACCGGTGCCGATGCGGACCTCGACGGTGCGCTCGCGGCGGTGCGGGAAGCGGCGTCGGCCGACGTGGGTCCCCCCCCCGGGTCCGCGCGGCGGCGGCGGCGCTGTGGGGAAGCCTGGCCGCGGAGGCTGGCCGGTGGGCGGAAGCCGTGGCCGGATACCAGGCGACGACAGATCTCCTGGCCCGCACCGTTCCGCGCCAACTCACGCGCCGCGACCAGGAGTTCCTGCTCGAAGGCGCACACGGGATCGGAGCGGAGGCCGCCGCGTGCTGCGTGCGGGCCGGATCGGTCACCCAGGCCGTTGAGCTGTTCGAGCAGGGCCGCGGCCTGCTGCTGAGCCAGGCGCTGGACAGTCGCACCGACCTCACCGCGCTGGCCGAGCGCCACCCGGACCTGGCCGACCGGTTCACCGCGCTGTGCGCGGAGCTCGACTCCCCCGGTCCTGCGGACGATGTCGTGGCGCGACGTGCGACGGCCACCGCGTTCGACCGGCTCGTCGCGGACATCCAGAAGCTGCCCGGGTTCGACCGCTTCCTGCGCCCACCGGCCGTAGCCGACCTCGCGCCGGACGAAGGCCAGGTGGTGATCGTCAGTGTGTCCCGGTACGGCTCCTACGCACTGGTCCTGCCCGCCGACGGCAAGGTCACGGCCGTGCCGCTGCCCACGCTCACGCCCGACGCCGTGCTGGCCGAGGTCGGCGACTTCCTCCAGGCGATCAGGGACACCACCGCCAACTCGGCGCGGACCCGAGCCGCCGCCCAGGATCGGATGACGCGCACGCTCGGCTGGCTGTGGGACACGGTCGCCGGTCCAGTCCTCGACGCCGTGGGTATCACCAGGACGCCGCGCGGCGGCGAGTCCTGGCCCCGACTGTGGTGGTGCCCGTCGGGCCTGCTGTCGTTCCTCCCACTGCACGCAGCGGGCCACCACGACACGGCGTCCGGCGCTGTGCCGCGCACGGTGCTGGACCGGGTGGTGTGCTCCGTCACCCCGACGCTCCGGGCGTTCGCCCATTTCCGGCGCGCAGCGGATTCACCCCCGCCTCGTGCCGGTCGGGCGGTCGTGGTGGCGATGCCGAAGACGCCGGGTGGATACGCAGATCTGTCGGGTGCCGAAGCCGAAACGGCGGTGCTGCGCCAGCACTTCCCCGGCGAGGTCGTCGTGCGCACCGGCACGGCCGCCACCCACGACGCCGTGCTCGACGCGCTGGCCAGGGCCCGGTGGGCACACTTCGCCTGCCACGGGCGAAGCGATCTGGCCGATCCGTCGGCCGGGCGGCTGGTGCTGGCCGACCACCACAACCGGCCGCTCACCGTGATGGACCTGGCCAGGCTCCGGATGGACAACGCCGAACTGGCGTTTCTGTCCGCGTGCTCCACCGCGCGTCCCAGCGGTCGGCTGGCCGACGAAGCGATCCACCTGGCCTCTGCCTTCCAACTCGCGGGCTACCGGCACGTGATCGGCACCCTGTGGCGAATTGGCGACTGGCAGGCGGTGGACATCGCCGACCTGATCTACTCGGCGCTGGCCGACGGCGCGGACGTTGCCGAGGCGGTCCACAGCGCGACCCGCCGAATGCGTGACCGATGGCCGGATGACCCATCGGCGTGGGCGTCGCACATCCACGTCGGCCCGTAGCAGGAGGATGTCAGGCAGGCCGTCCCAACAGGAACGTCGCGACACAACTCGCGTGATCATCGTCGTCGGCGGACAGCACCAGCCCCCGCGAACCCGCCCCACCGCGGTAATGCGCCACGAACGTGGGGCGCGCGGTCGCGGTGTCCCTGGTCGTGAACACGAAGCGGCTCTCCGTGACCGTCACCAACGCAATACCATGCGCCGCCGCGAACTCGACCGCACCACTCTGGTAAGGCGAAGTGGCGACCATTACACCCTTATGCGCGCCGACGCTGTGGATCTTCTGGTGCAGCACCTGAACGAGTTCACGCTTAATCGGATTCCGGTGCCGCTTGGCCTCGACCACCACCAGGAAGGCCATCCCCGCGAACCGGTACCGGACGGTCGCGTCGAATTCGTACGCACCATCGGCGCCAACGATCTTCTCGTGCACGGTGACCACGAGGTCGTCCACCTCCGACTCCGCCGCGCCCAGCAGCTCCCCCGCGACGAATTCCTCGAACTCCCCAGGAGTGATCGCCGAATGCGGGTAACGCAGGGTGCTGTTGTCCTCGGTCACGCGCCGACATTACCAGGCCGTCACATGTCGACTGCCCCAGCGCCGGAGCCCGGGCCTCGAAGCTGCCGACATCGCCAATTCCCCGGCCCTTAGAAGGAGTTGACCGTTAGGGTGCCCGGACTCGGTCCCGGACCGCCCACCGGCCGTGGAGCGGCACCGGGACCGAGCACGTATGGTGCCACCGCCGTTCGGTGGTGGTTGGAGAGGACAGCTGAATAGATCGAGACCGGGAACCGCACTACGACGAGTGAACGATCAGGCGAGCGTTGGGGCGCTGAGGAGTGAACGCCATGCATGACGAATTTCGGACAGTTTTCGACTTCATCTCCTTCTCTGCCCGCCTCAGAGAAGTTGAACGCAACAATAATGCAACGCCCGAACGAAAGGAGAGCGTCGCGGAGCACTCCTGGCACCTGGCACTGATCACCTGGGTTCTGCATCGTG